>NZ_CP064908.1:1200000-2400000 GCF_015841355.1 Synechococcus sp. CBW1107 | reverse complement strand
CTCACGAGGCCCACGCCACGCCAAGGCCAGGCTCAGGCCACCGCAGCGGGAGGCTGGGGCGGGCTCACATTGGTGGCCTCCATGGTTCCAGGCTGCTTGCTGTACCACCACTCCTGCAGGGCCGGGGACAGGCGCTGGGGGAACAGGGTGAGCACGGTGCAGGTGGGCCTGGAGCCAGGCTGGAGCAGTTCCACGGCATAGGAGGGACAGCGCCTGGAGGCCAGATCGGCCACGAAGCGCCGGCCGATGCGGCGCCAGCTGGGCTCCTTGCTGCGCCAGGCCAGACGGCAGCAGGGCCAGGGCAGCTCATCGCGGTCGAAGAGCCGACAGCAGGGACCCAGCACCCGGAAGCTGTACTGGCCTCCAGGGCTGCAGTGCTCACTGCCGGGCTCCATCAGGGTATCCACCAACGCGGGCATGAAAAAGCCACCCCGAAGGGTGGCAGAAGTGGGATCTGGATTCAAGCCAAACCTGGACTGAAGCTCAATAGAGCTCTTCTTCGGCGTGGGTCTTGATGGTGCAGTCGGAGGTGGGGTAAGCCACGCAGGTCAGCACGAAGCCGGCTTCGATCTGGTCGTCGTCGAGGAAGCTCTGATCCGACTGGTCGACAGTGCCGGTGGTGAGCTTGCCGGCGCAGGTGGAGCAGGCACCGGCGCGGCAGGAGTAAGGCAGATCGATGCCCTGCTCCTCAGCGGCATCGAGGATGTACTGATCGTCGGGAACCTCGATGGTCTTGTTGAGTCCCTCGCTCTCGTTGATGAGGGTGACCTTGTAGGAAGCCATGGAAAGGATTGGGGCTCACAGACTCCTGAGTGTTCAGGGCCTGTAGGACCGCACCGTCCTACATCGGACAGGGGCGTTGACGGCGATCCTGGAGGCGCAGCCCCAGAAGCCCAATCAAAGGCTGAGCACGCATAAGCGTGATTTATGCGACATCTCCGGGGATCGCAGCCCGGCACCACTGGATCTGAAGCAGTCCCCAGACGCCCTGGGAGGCCACCAGCTCGGCGCTCCAGCCCTCCAGAGCCAGCAGCCGGCAGAGCTCTTCGGCCTGGTCCACCAGCAGGCCGCTGAGCAGGCCAACGCCGGCTGGTGCCAGCAGGGTGCGGAACTGGCCGGCCAGCTCGGCGATCACCGGCGCCAGGATGTTGCAGAGCAGCAGATCGGCCGGTCCGTCCTCCCCCAGCAGGACCGCCAGCTCCAGGGCCGATCCCTCCACCACCTGCAGCGGTCCGCCGGGCCGCACGGGACAGCCGTTGAGCTCTGCGTTGCTGGCCGTGGCCCGCACCGCCAGGGGGTCGGTGTCGGCCGCGGCCACGAAGCGGGCCCCCAGACGCAGGGCACCGAGGCCGAGGATTCCGCTGCCGCAGCCCAGATCGGCCACCCGCTGATCGATCGGCGCCAGCCGCTCCATCGCCTCGAGGCAGAGGCGCGTGGTGGGGTGGCTGCCGGTGCCGAAGGCGCTGCCAGGATCGATCCGGATTAGCTCACGGCCGGCGTGCTCCGGGGGGGGATCCAGCCAGGCGGGCAGAATCAGCAACCGCTCGCCCACGGGATCAGGCTGCCAGTGGCGCTTCCAGCTGAGGCTCCAGTCCTCCTCGTCCTGCAGCGCCCAGGTCAGGGGAGGCAGGGCGATGGCGAAGGGCTCGGTGAGGCACTCGAGCTCCCGGGCCAGCTTCTGCCGCTCCGGTTCCGGCCAGTCGGCTTCCGGCAGCCAGGCCACCAGCTGGTGGAAACCGGGCTGATCGGGGCTGAACTGGATGGCCACACGGCGGATGCCGAGGGAGGGCAGCTTCCAGAGAAGGGATTCCTCCAGCTCGGGAGGAGCCTCCATCTCCAGACGCCACCAGCGGGGAGCCGGGGACATGGCAGCAGGGCTCAGAGCGTGACCGGATGGGCTTCCTGAATCCCGTTGATCCCGTGGATCGAGATCAGCAGGCTGGGGGGGATCGGATCGTCGAGGCTCAGCACCATCACCGCGTCGCCACGGACGATGCGGCGGCCCACCTGCATCGAGGCGATGTTGACGTTGTGCTCGCCCAGCAGCGAGCCGATGTTGCCAATGATCCCGGGCATGTCGCGGTGGCGGGTGATCAGCATGTGCCGGGTGGGCATCACGTTGACCGGGAACTCGTCGATCGTGGTGATGCGCAGGTCGCCGTCGGCGAACACCGCTCCGGTGACGCTGTGACTGCCCTGGCCGCCTCGGCAGGTGAGTTGAAGGGAGCCGCCGGCGAAGTCGCGGCTGGCGTCGTCTTTGACCTCGAGCACGTGGATGCCGCGACTGCGGGCTTCGATCCCGGCATTGACGTAGTTGATGCGATCGCCCAGGGCGCTCGAGAGCAGGCCCTTGAGAGCGGCCACCACCAGCGGCTGAGAGGGATGGCTGGCGAATTCACCCTGGAGACGCACCTCCAGGTCCTGGATCGAGCCTCCAGCCAGCTGGCTGAGCAGCAGTCCGAGCGTTTCCGCCAGCTGCAGGTGGGGCTTGAGCCGCTCCATCACCTCCGGGGTCAGGCCGGGGATGTTCACGGCACTGCGGGCGGGGAGCCCCAGCAGCACGTCGCGGATCTGCTCGGCCACATCGACCGACACGTTCTCCTGGGCTTCTTCGGTGGAGGCCCCCAGGTGTGGCGTGAGGATCAGGCGGTCGTCCACCTGGCGCAACGGCGAGTCCGCCTCCAGGGGTTCGTTGTTGTAGACATCGAGGGCGGCGCCGGCGATGGTGCCTGAGCTGACGGCCTCGGCCAGGGCCTTCTCATCGACGATGCCTCCCCGGGCGCAGTTCACAAGGCGCGCCGTCGGCTTCATCGTGGCCAGCAGCTCAGCGTTCACCAGGTTCTCGGTGTCCGGGGTGCGGGGCAGGTGCAGGCTGATGAAATCCGCTTCGGCGAACAGGGGGCCGACCGCCATCAGGCGCACCTGCAGCAACTGGGCGCGCTCGGCGGAGATGTAGGGGTCGTAGGCCAGCACCTCCATGCCCATGGCCTTGGCGACGCGGGCCACGTGGGAGCCGATCTTGCCCAGCCCCACCACGCCGAGCTTTTTCTTGTAGAGCTCGTTGCCGACGTACTTCTTGCGGTCCCAGCCCCCGGCCATGGTGCTGACGTGGGCCTGGGGCACGTGGCGGGAGAGGGCCAGCATCATCGCCAGCGCATGTTCCGCTGCCGCGATCGTGTTGCCCTCAGGGGAGTTCACCACCAGCACACCCCGCTGGGTGGCGGCCTCGACATCGACATTGTCGACACCGACACCGGCTCGGCCGATGATCCTCAGGCGGGTGCCGGCCTCGATGATGGCGGCGGTCACCTGGGTGCCGGAGCGGATCATCAGGGCGTCGTAGTCGCCGATGATCTGCTGCAACTGCTCCGGAGGCAACCCGGTTCGCACATCCACCTGCGCCACCTGGGAGAGGATGTCGATTCCCGTCTGGTCGATGGGATCAGAAACCAGAACCTTTGTCATGACCAGGGACGGAGAGAGAGGGGGTCTGGAGAATCCCAGACGCTGCCGGGGGTGAAGTGTAGTGAGCGGTGGCCACGGCATCCCCCGCCAACGCCGAGAATCGGGTCTTTGTGGCTCTGGATCTTGGGACTGTCGGTGGTGGTGGTGATGAAAGACCGGCGCAAGCTGCAGCGGTTGCGCGATCGGCTCACTGAACTCCAGCCCGCCCCCAGGGTCCTGACCATCCTGGGGGAAGGAGAAAGCAGCATCGATTCCGTCGAGCTGCTCAACCCGGCTCTGGCCCGGCAGCGGCGGCAGCGCAGCATGGTGCGCTGGCTGATGCCGTTCGGTTTTTTCGCCGGGCTGATGTTCACCTTCATCACCGACCTTCACACCTTTGCCTTCGCCGGCACCTACGGCGAACCGGTGATCGGCGGACTCCTGGGCATGGGCTCGGGCTGGATGGGCAGCTACGCCGCCGCCGCCAGCGTCCGCTCCGAGGCCGACGACCGCATCCGCAGCCTGCGCAACCGGCTGGAGGAAGGAAGCTGGCTGCTGCTGGTGGAGAGCAGCCCGGGGCAGGAGATTCCCTGGCTGGTGATTCAGCAGGCCGGTCCCCAGGCGGTGGTGCGACTGGGCGAAGGATGAGCTGCACGCCCCCCGGCGCCGACCTGCTGCGCGGCAGCCGTGATCCAGCCGCGCTCGAGCCCCTGATCGCCCTGGCCGAGCAGGCCCTGCGCGACTGGCAGCCCCACTGGTCGTGGTTTCTCTCCGCCGTGACCCGCGAGGAGGCGCTCGAGCGGCTGGGCAGCCTCAGCGAGCTTCATCTGGAGGCTGAGGGCGGCAGACCCCGGGCTGAACGCTGCCGGCTGCTGCTGCTTCGCCGCGATCTGGCCACGGCGTCCGCCCCGCCGACAGCGCCCCTGGCCGGCCTGGACGTCAGCGGCAACTTCCTCTTCGATCCAGCCGGACCGGGCGATGTCCGCGCCGCCCTGCTGGCGGCCGGCGCCCTCGATGGGGAGCTGGGTGATCTCTGGATGCGGGGCGACCGGGGCGCCCAGGTGGTCGTGGACCCCCAGCTGGCCGCCCGCCTGGGGGGCACCACGGCCCGGGTACGCAGCGTGGAGGTGGAGCTGGAGGCCAGGGGTCTGGATCAGCTGCAACCTCCCACCAGGCCCCAACCACGTCTGCTGGCCACCGTGGAAGCCTCCCTGCGGCTGGACGCGGTGGCCTCGGCAGGGTTCGGGCTCTCCCGCAGCCGCATGGCGGAGCTGGTCCGCCGTGGAGCCGCTCGCGTGAACTGGCAGCCCGTGACCACCCCCAGCCGCGAGCTCAGATCCGGGGATCGCATCCAGCTCGAGAACCGCGGGGAGCTGAAGGTGCTCTCGATCCAGCCCACCAAGCGTGAGCGCTGGCGCCTGGAACTGGAACGCCACTGAGTGGAGGCAGGCCGACTGCTAGGTTGCCTGCTTCGACCCTGATGGCACCGCTGAGCGGACGTCATTCCGGGATCTCACCGACGGGACTTTCTGTTCCCGAACCCGGGCGATTAGCTCAGAGGTAGAGCACTACCTTGACACGGTAGGAGTCACTGGTTCGATTCCAGTATCGCCCACTGAATCCTCTGCCTCAGTAGTTCAGTATGCCCAGCACGTCACACCCCCTGGCGGTGGTGATTGGTCTGGGACGTTCAGGCAGCGGTGCCGCCCGTCTGCTCAGGGCCAGCGGCCAGCGGGTGCTGGTTCTGGAGAGCCGCCGCAATCCCGAGCTGGAGCAGCAGGCCGAGGAGCTGAGGGCCCGGGGCGTGGAGGTGGAGCTCGGCCAGTCCCTGGCGACCGGGTCCTTGGCCCAGCTCCGGGCAGGTTCCGACCGGGTGGTGGTGAGCCCCGGCATCCGCTGGGATCATCCTGTGCTGCAGACCCTGAGGGACCGGGGCGTCCGGGTCTGCGGAGAGATGTCGGTGGCCTGGGAGGCCAGCGGCGGGATCCCCTGGATCGGCATCACCGGCACCAACGGCAAGACCACCGTCACCCATCTGCTCAGTCACCTGCTCAGCCAGGCCGGTCTCGACGCGCCGATGGTGGGCAACGTCGGGATTTCGGCCGCCGAGTTGCTGATCGAGCGCCGCGAGGCCGGAACCCCGCCGCCCGACTGGCTGGTGGTGGAGCTGAGCAGCTACCAGATCGAGTCGTCCCCGGAGCTGGCACCACGCCTGGGCCTCTGGACCACCCTCACACCCGACCATCTCGAGCGGCACGGGACTCTGGAGGCCTATCGGGCGATCAAGCGGAGCCTGCTTGAGAACTGCGGGGAGCAACTGCTCAACGCCGACGACGCCGACCTGCGCGCCCATGCCGGCAGCTGGGACCGGGCCAGCTGGGTCACCGCCGGCCCCCGCCAGCAGCTGGGTGCCAGCCTGCAGCCCTTCCTCTGGATTGACCGTGGACTGGTGACGGCAGCCTCCGGCCCCCTCTTCCCTGCCACAGCCCTGGCCCTGCCAGGGGCTCACAACCGTCAGAACATGGTGCTGGCTGCCGCCGCCGCGCTCAGGCTGGGACTGGAGCCCTCCCAGATCGAAGACGCCCTTCGCAGCTTTCCAGGAGTGCCCCATCGGCTCGAGCAGATCCGCCTGCTGGATGGTGTGCGCTGGTTCAACGACAGCAAGGCCACCAACTACGACGCTTCCGAAGTGGGGATCACGGCCGTGGAGGGACCGATGGTGGTCCTGGCTGGAGGTGAGATCAAACAGGGAGACCCCGGGGCGTGGCTCGAGGCCCTGGGCCGCCAGGCTGCTGCGGTGGTGCTGTTCGGCGCGGCCAGGGAGGCCTTCGCCGCCCTGCTGAGCGGCAGCGGCTATCCGGGCACGGTGCACCTGGTGGAAGGCCAGGCTGAGGCGGTTCCGCTGGCCCGGGAGCTGGCCCGCCGCCTCGGCTGCCCCACGGTTCTGCTCTCACCGGCCTGCGCCAGCTTTGATCAATACAAGGACTTCGAGGCGCGTGGAGAGCATTTCCGCGCCCTGGTGGCCGCCCTCTGAACGCCCCTTGCAGAACCAGGCCCCGTTCACAGCAGGGCGGTGACGGCCTCCTCGGTCGGCGGGGGCGGCGCTCCGATCTCCCAGGCTGCCAGATATTGCTGGATGAAGATCGCCGCCAGGGGGACGGTCACCAGCAACGGCAGCAGGCAGAACAGGGCTGAAATGGCGATCAGCAATGCAGAAAGCACTTCATAGCCCACCAGTCCCCAGCTGTGGGGGCTTGAGAAGAGATCGTTGAAACAGGTGCGGAAGGCAGGCCAGAGCGGTTCCTCGCTGGTGAACACCCGCCGCACGTAGATGGGGGTGAGCGCCATCACGATCAGGCCTGGAATCACGCAGAGCAGGATGCCGAGTCCGGCGGCGACGGAGACCAGCAGCCCAGCGAGCACGTAGCGGCGGGGATTGGCGCGCAGCAGGGCCAGGCCTTCGCGGTAGTTCGGATGGTGCCCGGTGGCGAACCAGAGGGCCGGCAGAGCGGACAGCAGCACCCCGACCAGCCCCGCCACCACCTGATAAAGGATCGAGAAAGGCAGGTTCAGCACAGACGACACCAGCTGGGTCACGCTGTCGCGCAGATCAGCGGAGACACCGGCGGTCACCGCCACCGCGATCACGGTGATGATCAGACTGACCGCCACTGAGACCAGCGCCAGCGCCAGCACGGTGAGCTGCAGGGCCAGATAGGTGCGCCAGTGAGCCACGTACAGGTTCCACGCCGACTGGAGGGTGGGCTTCGGTGCTGAGGACAGGCCCATCACAATCATCTCGCCAGGTTGTTCCTGCTGCTGTCTAAGGCAGGGAGCGCGCTCCGGCCAACCCAAACGACACAGAGCCGCTGGATACAATCAAGCTTCCCTGACCCTTCAGCCCAGCAGGGCTCCCCAAGGCGAGATGGCTTACTGGTTGATGAAAAGTGAGCCGGACGTGTATGGCATCGACCATCTCGAACGCGAGGGCAGCACCCTCTGGGATGGCATCCGCAACTACCAGGCGCGCAATTTCATGCGCAGCATGGCGATCGGTGATCAGGCTTTTTTCTATCACTCCAACACCAAGCCCCCTGGCATCATCGGCCTGATGGAGGTGATTGAAACAGGGCTGATTGATCCCAGCCAGTTCGATCCGACCTCGAAATACTTCGATTCAGCGTCAACTCGCGAAGCTCCACGCTGGGACTGCGTCCGCCTGGCCTACCGGCGCACCTATCCCCAGCTTCTCAGCCTGGAAGAGTTGCGCAGCAGCTTCAGTGAGCAGGAACTGGCCGTGGTGCGCCGGGGCAATCGCCTGTCGATCCTGCCGGTCCCCGAGACCACGGCCCTGCGCCTGCTGGAGCTGCTGGATCCCGGCCGATGACCCCTCAGCCCCGAGGACGCGGGGCCCGACTGGTGGATGGCGCTCGGGATGCCCTGGTCGCGATTCAGGCGGTCCGGGGCTGGCTGAGGCAGGGGCGCAGGGCCTACCGGCGCGCTCCGTGGCTGTTCAGCGGTTTCACCCTGATGGGCGGTGGCGCCCAACTGCTGGGCCAGACGGTGCAGAACCGGGCCAGTGATGCCCTGGCCGTGGGGGAGGATCCCGTGGTGGTGTCCATGGGCCTGGTGCTGGGGGGATTGTTGCTCAGCGTGGGCAGCCTTCTCTGGCTGAATGTGGGGCTGCTGCGGGGTGCCTGGATTGCCCTTGACGGTCGAACGCCCCGGCTGGCCGAGCTGGTCCGCTGGCAGGCCGCGGCCATGGGCCGTCTGCTGGCGGTGGCACTGCTGCTGCTGCTGCTGAACCTGCTGATCCTGGCCACGGCCGGTCTGGCGGCAGGGCTGGTGAGCCTGATCCACCCGCTGCTGGCTCTGGCGCCGTTGCTGATCGGCGCCACGTTGCTGGCGGCCCTGTTCGTGACGCAGATCTTTCACCTGCCGCTGACCGTGGCCGGCGGCCTCTCCCCGGTGGCCACCTTCCGCCATGGGCGGATCCTGGCGGCATCCCATGGCTGGGAGTTGCTGGCTCTGAGCCTCAGCCTGGTCCTGATCGTTCTGCTCCCCCTGGGGCTTGCCCTCCTGATCGCCTGGCCCCTCGCTGCAGGCCTGCTGGTGGCCTGGCCCCTGGTCCTCTGCAGCCTGACCGCCGGCTACCGGGAGATCGTCGGCAGCGAAGACCGGGGAGGCCTGGCAGGCGCCACCTGATCGGATCTCCCCTCTGTCGTCCGCTGGAACATGTTGGCCACGTAGCAGCGGGTGACGGCCCGGCTCTGAACCCCGTTCTGCACGAGAAAGCCCGCCAGAGCCGCCTGGATCAGGCGGTACTGATCCCAGTTGGGGTGGGCATCGATGAAGTGAGCCATCGAGTTGAGCAGAGCCTCGGGAACATCGGCCCGGAAACTCACCACACCGGTTTCGGGCTCAGCCTGCGCAGCCTGGGCAACCCCAACGACGGAAGCGGTCATGACCGGGGCGATGTCCATGGACAGGTTGAGCTGGTGATGTCATCCACTTCTCCACAACGCCGGGGCCGCGTCAAATCACTGACCCAGCCGGGCGGCCGTTCCTTCCAACCCTGAGACTGACTGCAGCGCAGGAGCACGGCCCAGCCGCAGTCCCGGCGGGGGATGGCCTTGAAGCCGAACAGGAGGCCTGTCAAGGGGAGAGTCCGGCAAAGGCCGGTTCTCCCCAGACAGCTGCCGCCAGCGGGGTCCCGGAGCCCGAGCCTGTGGAAAACCTGTGCAAAACACTGGAGTGACGGAGCCGTGACTGGGGAGGAGTCAGGCAATCAGCAGTGCTGATCGCTCCGCAATCCCGCAGCCTGTCTCACAGGGGCAAGGGCTCCAGGGCCCGAGTCAGCTCAAGGCCAGCACCCGGGGCCCAGGTGCCCTCCCATCCCCTCAGTCCTGGAGCAGGGAACAGAATGCAGCGCAGGTGCCAGTGGCCCGGGTCGCCATCCAGGCCCAGCCACCAGCCGCCGCTCTCCAGCTCGAGACTGATCAATTCGTCGTCCATCAGCTGATCGGAGATGGCCTCGAGCTGGTCCAGCAGCCGGAGGAGGCCGGCGCGCAGGCTGCTCGCTTCCTCCGAGGTGAGCTCAACCGCCCAGTCGGATCCGCCGATGAGCACAGGAAACGGGGTCCTGGACGGATCCCAGACCAGGCGCCATCCTTCCGCTTCAGCGCTGTACCCACTGGGGGGCAAGGATCAGCCGGGCAGCAGGTCGGGCTGATCCTGCTCGTCGCTGAGCTCAACGATCGCCCGCTGCACGGGCTTCACCATCGAGTCTTCGAGCAGGCCATCAAAATCATCGAAGCGGCGCTGCTTGGCCCGGAAGGCGATGCGAACGGTCGTGAGGTAACGATTGCTCGACTGACCGATCAGACTTTCAGCCCGCTGGGCCAGTTCCTTGGGATGAACAGTCGGACCGGTGTACATCGAAGCGAACCCATTTCCATCACCTTAGTTCAGCTGTCGCCTGGACCCCGGCCCCATCGGCCAAGCTGCGCCGCAACAGGTCCCTTCACCGCAGCTCCCCATCCATGGCCGTGACCGGCACCCTGGCGATCGACCTGGGCAGCAGCACCACGGTGCTGGCCTTTCAGCCCAGCGCAGGCGGTGCACCGGAGCTGCTCGCCATTCCACCCTTCAGCAGCGAAGATCCCTGTGTGGTCCCCAGCCTGATCTGGCTCGCCAGCCCCCGGAGCGATCAGCCCCTGATCGGCCGCCAGGTGCTGGATGCGGGCCTGGCCGCCAGCGGCGGCGAAGGCCTCTGCCGCGACTTCAAACGCAGGATCGGCGCCTTCGCAGGCGAGCCCGGCCCGGCGACGGCTCACGCGGGCTCCAGCGGCGAACCGCTCACACCGGAGCAGGCCGGCAGCCTGCTGATCACCCGGCTGTGGCAGGCCCTTCCCACGGGAGTGGTGCCCACCCGACTCGTACTCACCGCCCCGATCGAGGGCTACCGGGGTTACCGGCAGTGGCTGCAGCAGGTCAGCAGCCAGATTCCCGTGGAGGAAGTGGCCCTGGTGGATGAACCCACCGCAGCCGCCATCGGGGCGGGCTTGCCTGCGGGAAGCCGGGTGCTGGTGGTGGATCTGGGCGGCGGCACGATCGATCTCTCGCTCGTGGCCCTCCAGGGCGGTGAGGGCCGGGCGGCACCGATTGCCCAGTTGCTGCGTTTCGGTGGCCGGGAGCTCGATGGGGGGCGACAGGCCCTGCGCTGCGCCGAGGTGATCGGCAAGGCCGGCGCCGCCCTCGGGGGGCGGGACATCGACCGCTGGATCGCGGCGAGCCTCGCCCCTGACCTTGGAGAAGACCCCGGCCTGCTGGAGATCAGCGAGCGGCTCAAGTGCGGCCTGAGCGAGGCCGAGGAGATGACAGGCATCTGGAGCTCGGCAGAGGCCGACAGCCGAGCTCTGCGCCTCGATCGCACCCAGCTTGACCGGCTGCTGCGTGAACGGGGGCTGCTGCAGTTGCTCGACGGCCTGCTGGAGCGGGTGCTGGCAGCGGCACGCGCGAAGGGACTGGACCGCGATCAGATCGATGCCGTCCTGCCGGTGGGGGGCACCAGCCGTCTGCCCACGATCCGCGACTGGCTGGCGGACCGCTGCGGCTCCATCCCTCTGCGCGACCAGCGGCCGGTGGAAGCGGTGGCCCTCGGGGCCCTCGCCCTCACGCCCGGAGTGCGGCTCAAGGACGTGCTGGCCCGGGGAGTATCGCTGCGCTGCTGGGATCGGCGCGGAGGGGAGCACCGCTGGCACCCGCTCTTCCTGGCTGGCCAGAGCTGGCCCACAGACCAGCCCCTGGAGATGGTGCTCAGCTGCAGCCGCGATGGGCAGAGCCGCCTGGAGCTGGTGCTCGGCGAGCCGGTCGAGGAGGAACGCAGCGAGGTGGTCTTCATCGACGGCCTTCCCCAGGTGCGGCGCCGGCCCGCTGGCGAAGCCAGAATCGAGCCCTGGAGCGTTCAGCCAGCCCCTCTGACCCTCGACCCCCCCGGCAGCTGCGGCACCGACCGCCTGCGACTCCGCTTCAGCATCGACGCCGAAGGGCAGTTGCTGCTCGAAAGTGAAGACCTGATCGTCGGCACGCTCACAGCCCCCAGGGTGCTCGGTCCGGTGCGCTGAAGACTTGACCCGTCGACGCCAGACCGGCGGCAGTGGACGACACGGCGGCTGCCCCCTCGACGTGCTTCCCGGGCCCCTCTGTTCATAGAACGGAGAGACAGAATTGATTGTCCATCTTGGCCATCCGCCGCCACAGGCTTCCGCGCTTCTGGCTGGCTCTTACCCTCGGCCTGGTGGCTGCTGGGGTCGGTGGTGCCTGGTGGTGGGAATCCCAGTTGCCGCGTCGGCTGGAGCGGGCCGCGAACGAGGGGCGGTTCGATGACTGCATCCGCTACAGCGACCAGCTGGCCTCGCTGCGCTGGTTGAGCGGGCGTGCTCCGTCTGAGCAGGGCCGCTGCCGCAGGGCCAAGGCTGAACAGCTCTGGCGACAGCAGAAACCGGAGGAGGCCCTCAAGCTGCAACTGCTGCTGGCCAATTCAGTCGCGGGCACCGAGGCCGACCGCCAGCAGCTGCTGGCCTGGCAGCAGGACCTCAAGAACCGGGCCCTGTCCCGTTTCCAGCAGGGAGACCTGGATGGGGCCCTCGCCCTGCTCAAGCCGATGGGAGAACATCACCGGCCCGACGGCTCAGCCCTCGGCGACAACCTGCGGGAGTTCTGGGCACGGAATCAGCTGCAGCAGCAGCGGGCGGTGAAGTTCGTGGCCGAGAAGCGCTGGTGGGAAGCCCTCGATGCCCTCAACCGGATCGATCACCCCTGGTGGACCACAGCGACGGCACCCCTGTGCAAGCAGGTGGATCAGGCCATCGCCGGGCTGAAGAGCAAGGAACAGGAGCACCACAGCCATGGTGATCAGCCGCTCGACAGCGTGCCGATCGCCAGCCTCGATGCCGCCGTCCAGCGCCAGCTGGCCACGGGCGTTGACGAGTGGACGGCCTTCACCAAGGCCTGTGCCGAGCTGGGCGGACGGGTGGTGGAGGCGGGCCCGGAGACCACCTGCCGCCGCTGAAGGCGCGCAGGGCAGCCCTCAGCACTGAGGCCCATGACAGGATTGGATCTTCCACAGGGTCCCCTGCGCATGAAGCCCGGAGAACAGGTCAAGGTCTGCCAGAGCGTGGTCGTCTACACCCACCCGGAGCACCGCGGCAAGGCCTTCGATCTTCTCGGACAACGGGGTGAAGTGCTGCAGGTCCTGGACGACTGGAAGGGCAAGCCGATCAGCCCAACCCTGCCGGTGATCGTGGCATTCGGACGTTTCCGGGCCCACTTCCGCTCCGACGAACTCGAAGCCGTGGGCTGAGAGGCCAGGCCCGGACTGCCGCTCGTCGAGGACCCGGCTCAACCGGCACGAATCAGGAACACTCCGTCTTCACCATCGGTCTGGCGCAGGCAGAGCTGGATCGACTCATGGCGACTGGTGGGCACCAGACGGCCACAGAAATCGGGCTGAATCGGCAGTTCCCGGTGGCCACGGTCGACCATCACCAGCAGCCGCACCTGATCGGGACGCCCCCAGGTGTGCAGGGCATCCAGAGCCGCACGCACCGTGCGGCCGGTGAAGATCACGTCATCCACCAGCACGAGCTGCCGCCCTTCGATGTCGGAGGGCAGGTGGGTGGCTTCCACCAGGCGGGTGCCGACCCGCTCCAGGTCATCACGGTGGAAGGTGGGATCGAGGCTGCCCTGGTCGATCGGGTGACCACAGAGCTCCTCAAGCTGCTGGGCCAGGACCCGCGCCAGGGCGACCCCACGGGTCGGGATGCCCAGCAGCAGCAACTGGTGGCTGTCGACCACTCCTTCGAGCACCTGGGAAGCAAGACGACGCACCGTGCGGGCGAGATCGTCGGCAGAGAGGATCTCGACCCGCCGCTGATCCGGTGACGGCGCCGTGGAGGTGTTCACAGGGAACCGAAAGGGGTGAGTCCATCGTATGGAGCCGGGAATGTTCCCAAAAGCTGACGGCCCCGGACTGCAGACTGGTTCAACGACCATCAGGAGTAACCTGACCTTGGAAGACGCTTGAACGACCATTCGGGAAGTCAGGGTGAGCGCAATTTCCACCTCCGGATCTCCAACCCTTTCCTCCGGCCGGGAGTCAGCTTCGGTCCCTGGTCATGATGGCTCGGTCGCCCCTGTGGTGCTGGCCATCCTCGATGGCTGGGGCTTTCGGGAGGACGCGCGTCACAACGCCGTTCAGGGTGCCAGCACTCCGGTGATGGATGCCCTCTGGGAGGCCTATCCCCACACCCTGATCCAGGCCAGCGGCGGGGATGTCGGTCTGCCTGACGGACAGATGGGGAACTCGGAGGTGGGTCATCTCACGATCGGCTCCGGCCGGATCATCCGTCAGGAACTGGTGCGGATCGGCAAGGCCGTGCGTGACGGCAGCCTGGCGGCCAATCCTTCCCTCAACGAACTGGCCGATCGGCTGCTGCGCGACGGTGGCACCCTTCACCTGCTCGGGCTCTGCTCCGATGGCGGCGTTCACAGCCACATCGATCATCTCGGTGGCCTGCTGCAATGGGCCGCCTCCCGCGGTCTCAGCGACGTCTGCATCCATGTGATCACCGACGGCCGTGACACGCCCCCCCAGAGTGCCGTCTCCTATCTGGAGCGCATCGAAGCCCAGGTCGAGACGGCCGGAGTGGGGCGGATCAGCACCATCTGCGGCCGTTACTGGGCCATGGACCGGGATAACCGCTGGGAGCGCACCGAAAAGGCCTACCGCCTTCTGTGCGACGAGGGCGAAATCAGCTCTCGCTCCTTCAAAGAGGCGATCGTGGAGGCCTATGCCCAGGGCATCAACGACGAATTCCTCGAACCCCTGCGCCTCGCTCCTGGCTCGCTCAAGCCCGGTGATGGGCTGATCTGCTTCAACTTCAGACCCGATCGGGTGCGCCAGCTGATCCGCGCCCTGGTGCTCGACGACTTCGATCACTTCGAGCGCAAGCGCATCAGCCCCCTGCATGTGGTCACCTTCACCCAGTACGAGCTGGGACTGCCCGTGGCGGTGGCGTTCCCTCCGGAATCCCTTGACGGCCTGCTTGGCCAGGTGGTCTCCGCCCATGGGCTGCGCCAGCTGCGCACCGCCGAAACGGAGAAGTATCCCCACGTCACCTACTTTCTCAATGGCGGCATCGAGCAGCCTTTCCCCGGCGAGGACCGCCATCTCGTTCCATCCCCACGCGTCGCCACCTATGACCAGGCCCCGGCCATGGCGGCTGAGCAACTCACCGACAACTGCATCGCTTCCCTGAACAAGGGCGTGTATTCCCTGGTGGTGATCAACTACGCGAACCCAGACATGGTGGGGCACACGGGCCGGATGGACGCCACCCAGCAGGCGATCGCCACGGTGGACCACTGCATCGGCCGTCTGGTGGAAGCCACCAACCGCCTGGGCGGCACCCTGCTGATCACCGCCGACCACGGCAATGCCGAGCTGATGGAAGGGGAGGATGGGCGCCCCTGGACAGCCCACACCACCAACCCGGTGCCTGTGATCCTGGTGGAGGGGGAGAAACGCAAGATCGGTGGCCACGGGGCCGCACCCCAGCTGCGCCAGGGCGGCGGTCTGGCCGACATCGCCCCCACCCTGCTGCAGATCCTGGGATTGCCCCAGCCTTCGAGCATGACAGGCGATTCCCTGGTGAAGCCACTAGATCTGGTGAGCCCAAAGACCTCCTTCGCCCAGGCACTGCAGGTCTGAGCTGTTCGTTATGTTGTCAGGATGCTCACCACCATTCTGTCCTGGGTCTGGTCTGCCGTCGGCCTTTTGCTGATCGGCAGTGTGCTCTTGCATAGCCCCAAGGGGGATGGCATGGGCGGTCTGGCCAGCAGCGGCGGTTCAATGTTCAGCAGCGCCCGAAGTGCCGAGGCCACCCTGAACCGCATCAGCTGGACCCTTCTCGGACTCTTTCTCGGCCTGGCGATCGTGCTCAGTGCCGGCTGGTTGCGCTGACGGTGCCCCGTCAGGTCAGGTACCCAGTCCGAGTTCCCTTCGCCTCCGTTCCTGCCTGTGGATCCGATCAAACGCCGCGGCCTGCTTGCCACCTTTGCCGTTCTGCTCGGCTCGCTCTGGGGAGGTGCGAGGGCTGAAGCGGCTTCTAAGGCCGCAGATCCCAGCTGGCGGCTCAGTGACAGTGAATGGCGCAGGCGTCTGAGCCCAGCCGCCTACGACGTGCTGCGGCGGGAAGGAACCGAACGACCATTCACCAGCCCCCTCAACAGCGAGAAGCGCCAGGGGACCTACCTGTGCGCCGGCTGCCGCCTGCCTCTGTTCAGCTCCTCGGCGAAGTTCGACAGCGGCACGGGCTGGCCCAGTTTCTGGCAGCCCCTTCCCTCGGCCATCGCCACCAAGACTGATTTCAAACTGCTGGTGCCCCGCACCGAGTACCACTGCAGCCGCTGCGGCGGTCACCAGGGCCACGTCTTCAATGACGGGCCCAGACCCACCGGCAAGCGCTACTGCAACAACGGCGTGGCCCTGGAGTTCAAGGCCGGCTGAAGACCGGCGTCAGCTCCGATCGCTCAACCGCAGGCCAAAAAAAAGGGGAGGCCAAGCCCCCCCGGTTCGATCGTGAGGGAGGAGCGTTGTGACCGCTCCTCCCAGGGGATCAGTAGTCGAAGTCGCCGCCCATGCCACCGCCACCGGCGGGAGCAGCTTCCTTCTTCTCGGGCAGATCGGCCACGATGCACTCGGTGGTCAGCACCATGCCGGCGATCGAGGCGGCATTCTGCAGACCGGAGCGGGTCACCTTGGCGGGGTCGACGATGCCGGCGGCCAGCATGTCGACGTACTCGCCGGTGGCGGCGTTATAGCCCTCGTTGAAGGGCATGCCCTTGACGTGCTCGGCCACGACAGCGCCGTTGACGCCGGCGTTCTCAGCGATGCGCTTGAGGGGCGCGGTGAGCGCGGAAGCCACGATGGTGGCGCCGATCAGTTCCTCGCCGGAGAGGTTGGCGGCCGCCCACTCCTCGAGGGCCGGGGCCAGGTGGGCCAGGGTGGTGCCACCACCGGGAACGATACCCTCCTCAACAGCCGCCTTGGTGGCGTTGATGGCGTCTTCCAGGCGCAGCTTCTTGTCCTTCATCTCGGTCTCGGTGGCGGCACCCACCTTGACCACGGCCACACCGCCGCTCAGCTTGGCCAGACGCTCCTGCAGCTTCTCCTTGTCGTAGGAGGAGTCGGTTTCGTCCATCTGCTTGCGGATCTGCTCGCAGCGGGCCTTCACGGCCACCTCGTTGCCTTCGGCCACGATGGTGGTGGTGTCCTTGTTGATGGTGATGCGGCGGGCGGTGCCCAGCATCTCCAGCTTGGTGTTCTCCAGCTTGAGGCCGGCATCCTCGGTGATCAGCTGACCATTGGTGAGAACGGCGATGTCCTCGAGCATGGCCTTGCGGCGGTCACCGAAGCCGGGAGCCTTGACGGCGGCCACGTTCAGCACACCGCGCAGACGGTTGACCACCAGGGTGGCGAGGGCTTCCTTCTCGATGTCCTCGGCGATGATCAGCAGGGGCTTGCCGGTGCGGGCGATCTGCTCGAGCACAGGCACCAGATCCTGCACCAGGCCGATCTTCTTGTCGGTGAGCAGGATGTAGGGCTCCTCGAGCACCGCTTCCATCCGCTCGGTGTCGGTGGCGAAGTAGGGCGAGATGTAGCCCTTGTCGAAGCGCATGCCTTCGGTGACCTCCAGCTCGGTGGTCATCGACTTCCCTTCTTCCAAGGAAATGACGCCTTCCTTGCCGACCTTGTCCATCGCGTCGGCGATCATCTGTCCCACCTCTTCGTCGTTGCCGGCGGAGATGGTGCCCACCTGGGCGATGGCATTGGAGTCGGAGATCGGCTTGGCGTGCTCCTCGATCTTCTTGACGAGGAAGTCGGAGGCCTTGTCGATACCCTTCTTCAGGGTGATGGCATTGGCGCCGGCGGCGACGTTGCGCAGACCCGCCTTGACCATGGCGTGGGCCAGGACGGTGGCGGTGGTGGTGCCGTCACCGGCGGCATCGTTGGTCTTGGAGGCGGCCTGACGGATCAGGGCGACACCGGTGTTCTCGATGTGGTCCTCCAGCTCGATCTCCTTGGCGATCGTGACACCGTCGTTGATGATCTGGGGGGCGCCGAACTTCTTTTCCAGCACCACGTTGCGGCCCTTGGGACCGAGGGTGACGGCAACGGCTTCAGCCAGGATGTCGATGCCTTTTTCGAGGGCCCTGCGGGCGTTCTCGTTATAGATGATGCGCTTGGCCATGGAGAAATGATCTCTTTGAAGGGAACGAAAATGAAGCGAAGAACTGGCAGGCTACCGATCTGCAGATGGCCTGACTTCGCCGATCAGCAGTGGTGATCAGTTGACGATGGCAAGGATGTCCTTCTCAGAGAGAAGAACAAACTCGTTGCCGCCGAGCTTGATGTCGGTGCCGGCGTACTTGCTGTACAGGACCTTGTCGCCCACGCTCACTTCAGGAGCCTGGCGGGATCCGTCGTCACTGCGCTTGCCAGGGCCGACCTGCACCACTTCACCCACCTGGGGCTTTTCCTGGGCGGTGTCGGGCAGGAGGATGCCGCCGGCAGTCTTTTCGTCCGAATCGGACACCTTGATGAACACGCGATCTCCAAGGGGTTTAACCGTGGAAACACTCAGAGAAACAGCAGCCATGGTTCCATGCAAAAGCGACAAAGTGACGCCTTCGGCGCCACGACAACGGGGAGTTGGCACTCGGGCCCGTCGACTGCCAACCTAGGCGGAGGCCCTGCGCCGCGACAATCAGATCCCTGTGCGGGTCACCGAACCGCCGCCGCCGGTTGCCACCGGTCCTGAGGCTGCGGGGTCCACGCTGAGCCCGGCTGACCGGAGTGGTAAGGTTGCGCCGCTTAAGGCGGGGGGCACCCGCTGCGCGAACCTTTTCTTGACCTATGGCTGCTGCACCCGCAACCTCCGGCGCCTCCACCGGCACCAAGGGCATCGTCCGCCAGGTGATCGGTCCTGTACTGGACGTTGAATTTCCTGCAGGCAAGCTTCCCAAAATTTTCAACGCCCTGCGCATCGAAGGCCGGAACTCAGCCGGACAGCAGATCGCCCTGACCGCTGAAGTACAGCAACTGCTGGGTGATCACCGGGTCCGCGCCGTCTCGATGAGCACCACCGACGGTCTGGTCCGCGGCATGGAAGCTCTCGACACCGGTGCTCCGATCTCCGTGCCGGTGGGTGAAGCCACCCTGGGCCGCATCTTCAACGTGCTCGGCGAACCCGTCGACGAACAGGGTCCCGTCTCCACCACGCTCACTGCCCCGATCCACCGCGACGCTCCCAAGCTCACCGAGCTGGAGACCAAGCCCAAGGTGTTCGAGACCGGCATCAAGGTGATCGACCTGCTGGCCCCCTACCGCCAGGGCGGCAAGGTGGGCCTCTTCGGTGGTGCCGGCGTCGGCAAGACCGTTCTGATCCAGGAGCTGATCAACAACATCGCCAAGGAGCATGGCGGCGTGTCGGTGTTCGGCGGTGTGGGCGAGCGCACCCGCGAAGGGAACGATCTCTACGAAGAATTCAAGGAATCCGGAGTGATCAACTCCGAGGACCTCAGTAAGTCGAAAGTGGCCCTCTGCTACGGCCAGATGAACGAGCCCCCTGGCGCCCGCATGCGCGTGGGTCTCTCGGCACTCACCATGGCCGAGCACTTCCGCGACGTCAACAAGCAGGACGTGCTTCTGTTCATCGACAACATCTTCCGCTTCGTCCAGGCCGGTTCCGAAGTGAGCGCCCTGCTGGGCCGCATGCCCTCAGCCGTGGGCTATCAGCCCACCCTCGGCACCGACGTGGGTGAGCTCCAGGAGCGCATCACCTCCACCCTCGAAGGTTCGATCACCTCGATCCAGGCGGTCTACGTTCCGGCCGACGACCTCACCGACCCGGCTCCCGCCACCACCTTCGCCCACCTCGACGCCACCACGGTGCTCAGCCGCGGCCTGGCCTCCAAGGGCATCTACCCCGCTGTGGATCCCCTCGATTCCACCAGCACCATGCTCCAGCCCTCCGTGGTGGGTGATGAGCACTACCGCACCGCCCGGGCTGTCCAGAGCACCCTTCAGCGCTACAAGGAGCTTCAGGACATCATCGCGATTCTGGGTCTCGACGAACTTTCCGAAGATGATCGCCGCACGGTGGATCGGGCCCGCAAGATCGAGAAATTCCTCTCCCAGCCCTTCTTCGTGGCTGAGATCTTCACAGGCCAGTCCGGTGAATACGTGAAGCTGGAGGAAACCATCAAGGGCTTCAACATGATCCTCGCTGGCGAACTCGACGATCTTCCCGAACAGGCGTTCTACCTGGTGGGCACGATCGATCAGGTCAGGGCCAAAGCTCAGAAGATTGCCTCCGAAGCCAAGAAGGGCTGAGTTTCACCATCCCATCCCCTTCCTGAGCACCCACCCCCATGACTCTCAACCTGCGTGTTCTGGCTCCCGACCAGAGTGTCTTCGACGGCACCGCCGATGAGGTGATCCTGCCGAGCACCTCCGGTCAGGTGGGAATCCTCACCGGCCACGTCTCCATGCTCACCGCCCTTGATGTGGGCGTGATGCGTCTGCGGGCCGGCAAGGACTGGACCAGCATTGCCCTGATGGGTGGCTTTGCTGAAGTGGAGGCCAATGAGGTCACCGTGCTGGTCAACGGTGCGGAGCTCGGCTCGCGCATCGATGCCAGCAAAGCCGAGCAGGAGCTGGAGATGGCCGAGCAGAAGGCCGCCG
Source organism: Synechococcus sp. CBW1107 (assembly GCF_015841355.1). Taxonomy (NCBI): domain Bacteria; kingdom Bacillati; phylum Cyanobacteriota; class Cyanophyceae; order Synechococcales; family Synechococcaceae; genus Synechococcus; species Synechococcus sp. CBW1107. Next base: position 2,379,746 of record NZ_CP064908.1, on the reverse strand, counting down.
ACTTTGAGGGTCAGCCTGCCAGCACCGAGAAGGTGAAGGCGCAGCAGAACCTGGCCCGCTCCCGTGCGAGGCTCCAGGCCACCCGCGCCAACTGAGGACGCGGGGCTCTCCATGAGCCTGCGTTTCTTCCTCGATTCAGCCGATCCTCTCACCTGGGAGGAGTGGATGCCCTGTGGGTTGTTCCACGGCATCACCACCAATCCCTCGCTTCTGAGGCAGGCCGGCCAGGATTGTCGGATCCCTGCGTTGCGTTCCCTCACCGGCCAGGCTCTCGATCTCGGCTGTCAGGAGCTGCACCTGCAGGCCTGGGGACGTGAGCCGGAGGCTTTGCTGGATTGTGCCCTGGCCCTTGCGGAGATGGCCCCGGGGAGGATCACCGTCAAGGTTCCGCTCACCAGGGCCGGCACCGGGGCGGCGGTGAAGGTGATCGCCCAGGGCATTCCACTCACCTTCACCGCCTGCTACGAGCCGCCCCAGGTGCTTGTAGCTGCTGCTCTCGGTGCGCGCTACATCGCTCCCTACCTGGGCCGGATCCAGGATCTGGGCCGGGACGCACACCAGGAGCTGATCACGATGCAGCAATGCGTTGACCGCAGTGGATCGAGCCTGCGACTGCTTGTGGCCAGCCTGCGGGCCACCAGCGACCTCAGCCGTCTTGCCGCCGCTGGGATGACCACCTTCACCCTCTCTCCCAGGCTGGCAGCGGCCCTGTTCAGCTGCGCCGCCACTGAAGCCGCCGCCGCACGCTTTGAGGACGACGCCGACACCACCCTGGTGGAGCGGTGAAGGGCAAGGGACGGGAGCTGGGACTGCAGCTGCGGGCCTGGCACGAGGCCCGCAGCCCGGGGCTGAACAACGGCAGGGCCATCGCCAACCGGCTGGTGGATCTGCTCGGGGCCGAGGAGCGCCTCAAGGGGCCCGTGCGTGACCTGGCGGACCAGCCCCTGCTGCTGAGGGCTCTTGAGGACAGCGGGGCAGGCCGCAGCACCTCCGTTCAGCTGCTGGCCCAGCAGCTGGGGAGCACCTATGCCCCGGCGGTGCTGGAGGAACTGCTTGATCTGCTGGAGGCCGCCACGGGGGTGCCGCTCTCCCGGCCCCAGGGCCCTGGGGCCGGCGCTGAGGCCGGTTCATCAGCACAACAGCTCACCCCTGCCGCCCTGCGGCCTCGAGGGGAGTCTCTTTGGCACTCGCTGCAGGCCATGGGACCGGGCCTGGCCCTGGCAGCGGGTGCTGCCCTGGTGCTGCGCTGGCTCAGCGGCGAGCTCGACCACTGGCTGTTCAGGTCGTGGAACTGGCAAGGCTGGCTGGTGCTGGCGCTCACCCTGGCCCTGCTGCAGGCCCTCAGCCTCGGCCCGCTGAAGTGGGCGCGGCGTCAGTGGCCCCTGGAGCAGGCCGATGCCACCGAGCCCCGTCAGGCCTGGCGCTGGATCACGGCCCCCTGGATCCATCACAACCATCTCGAAGCGGTGGTGAACGTGGCGCTGCTGCTGCTGATCCTGCGCACTCCCTCACCGTTGCCGCTTCCCGATGTGGTGCTGCGCTACGCGCTCACCAGCCTGGCTACCACAGCTCTGGCCCTGCTGCTGGCGGAGCGGCGCACCACGGAACGCCACTGGGATGGTGCCGCCGGGGCTGTGAGCGCCCTGATCGGGCTGGCGGCCGCCTCCAGCCTGCTGCGTTGGCGGGCTCTGTCCTTCAGCCTGGGCCCGATCGACATTCCCACCTGGGTGCTGCTGCTGGTGTACGGCGCCCTGCAGATGGGCTGGCAGCTGCCCCGCCAGAGCGAGGACGACGTCAGCCGTCCCCTCGATCGCCTGCTCAGCAGCCAGTGGTGGTGGGGGCTGGTGCTCGGGGTGGCCTGGGCGATGGTCAACCGGTTGGAGACCCTGGTCCAGCTGGCTCTGAAGTCGAGGGCTGCCGGCGGATGAGCAGCTGGTGAGGACCGGCCTCAGGGGCTGGTCTCAGGTCTGGCGTCCTGACCCGATCGCGGCCATGTACCGCCCCCAGAACTCGGCCACCAGGGCACCGCTGGCCGCCTGCGCCGGTCGGTTGTCGTCGTTGCCCATCCAGACGGCGGTGAGGATCTCCAGCGCCGGGGAGTACCCGATGAAGAGCACATCCACACCGTTGTCGGTGGTGCCGGTCTTGCCGCGGGCATCGGCCACGACCGCGGCGGCCCGTCCCGTGCCGCTGCGCACCACCTCCGCCAGCAGAGCGTCCATCACGGCAGCATCCTCCCCACGAAGCAGCTGGCGAGGCTGCTCACCGATGGGGGTCGTCACCCCCCGCTCCGGGCAGCTGGCAAGGCTGTAGATCGAGCGGCAGATGCCCAGGTCGTAGATCCTGCTCACGCCATGCATCGGTACGCTGCGACCCCCGTTGGCCACCACGGCATAGGCCCGGGCCATCTCGTACAGCAGGGTTTCACGGCCGCCGAGCATGGTGTTGAAGTCGGGGTCGAGGGGGGTGCTGAGTCCCAGCTGGCGGGCTTTGCGCACCACCTGTTTCAGGCCCGCGATCTCCGCCAGGCGCAGAGCCACAACGTTCTCGGAATCGGCGAAGCCCCTGGCCACGCTGACGCTGCCCCCTGCAGCTCCATGGCGGCAGCCCGCCACATAGGCCAGGGGGGCGCAGGAGATGAGCTGGTCGGGCCTGGTGCCGGCCTCGAGCGCCGCCAGGTAGGGGAAGAGCTTGAAGGTGGAGCCGGGCTGACGCATGGCCTGGACCCGGTCGAAGCTGGAGCGGGAATAGTCGCCGCCGCCGACATAGGCCAGGATCTTGCCGCTGCGGAAATCAAGGGAGATCAGGGCACCCTGGGTGAGGCCCACCCGCGCGGCCGGCCCCTCCAGGAAGCGCTGCAACTGCTGCTGGGCGAGCCGCTGCAGCGTCGGATCGATCGTGCTCACCACGTAGTAATTGCCGCCTGAAGCCTTCTCCGAGAGATTGAGGCCGAAGCGGGTGCCCTCCAGTTCCCCGAGCACGTAGTCGCTGAAGAAGGGATAGCTGGAGAAGCTGGACTCGCGGCAGGCCGAGGGATCGATGTTGAGGGGACGCCGTAGAGCATCGATCAGCTGCTGATCGCGCAGGTACCCCTGTTCGTGCATGAGCTTGAGCACCAGATCGCGGCGCTCGCGGCCTGCGGTGGGGTCCTTGACATTGCAGGGGCTGTACCCGTTGGGACTGGGCAGCAGACCCACCAGGAAGGCCGCCTGACCCACGTCCAGGTCACTGGCCGACTTGCGGAAGTAGAGCCTGGACGCCTGCTCGAAGCCATCGGTGCCGAGGCCCAGGTGGGCCCGGTCGAGATACATTTTCAGGATCTGGTTCTTGCTGTAGCCCACCTCCAGCTGCAGGGCCACCCACAACTCCCGCAGCTTGCGGCTGAGGCTGTAGTCGGTGCCCACTTCGGGGTAGTAGATGCGGGCCACCTGCTGGGTGAGACCGCTGCCACCGCCGCTGCCCAGCAGAACCGAGCGCAGGGTGCCGAACAGGTCGATGCCGCTGTTCCAGCCGAAGCGCGCCTCCTCCGAGGCCAGCAGCGCCTGGCGCAGGTGCAGGGGATAGGCCTGCAGGGAAGGCAGGGCCGTGGCGGAGCCCTCCCTGGCGTCGATCTGCTGCCCCGAAGCCGAAACGATCTTCACCGGGCCTGAGATCAGGCGAATCCGGGAACCGCCGCCGACGGTGGAGGCCAGCAGCAGTCCCCCCACCAACAGCCCCGACCCCAGCAGACTGCCCAGCCCCAGCAGGTGCACCGCCTGCTCCAGCGGGCTGCGGGGGTGCAGATAACGCAGGCGCGGAGCCGAGCCCTTGAGGGGCGAACCCAGCTGCACCTGATCGCCGTGGCGCAGACGAATGGCGCGGATGCGGCGGTCGCGGTGGAAGAGCCCGTTGGCGGAGTTGAAGTCTTCGAGGGCGAAATCGCGCTCTCCGGGGCGCGGCTTCTCCAGAATCGCGTGCACGCGGCTGAGGCTCTCGGCCTCGATCGGCAACTCACAGGTCGGATCGCGGCCGATGCGATAACGCTCCTCCCTCAGCACGGTTCGGCTGATCCGCCGCTCCCCCAGCCAGAGCTCCGCCACGGCCTGGCGCTCCAGCAGCTGGCCCCAGGCCGAGCGGATGGCGGCGGGGCGTCCGTCGGGTCCGCCACGGCTCCAGGCGGTCAGAAAACGCCGCCATGCCGCACGACGACCACCGCCCCGTGGCGGCTCGGCAGGGGGCTCAGTGCTGGATCCCGAGACCGGCTCGCAGGCACTCTCAGCAGCGGAGCGCTCGACCATGCGGGGAGGACCAGACGTGCCCGGGAATACGCTACGCGCAGCGATGTCCCCGCCCCGTGCTGCGCCAGCGCGATCCCTGGGAGCCCTTCAGGCTCTGGCTGGCCATCACGATCGGGCTCTATGCGATCAGGGCCAGCTTCGCCGCCACCTGGGTGGGGGCCATCCCGGGCTGGGTTCTGCTGGTCATGGTGCTGGTGGCCCTGCTGCTGGCCAGCAAGGCCCTGCTCTTCCCCGGCCGGGTCACGCCGCAGCGCACGGGCGATGGCGGTTGGTGGAGCGATCTCCAGGACGACTGGCGCCTGTGGTGGCGCCGCCGCCGCGGACACCCATGACCCCGTCAGCAGCCCAGCTGCGGTTGCGGGATCAGCCGGGCAAGGTGGCCCGGCTCGATCCGGCACGGCCCCTCACCATCGGGCGTGAGCGCAACAACCGTCTCTGCATGCCTGAGCAAGCCGGGCTCTCACCCCATCACGCCGTGGTCCGCCACTCCAGCAGCCATCAGAGCTGGGTGGTCTGCGACTGGCAGAGCGCCGATGGCACCTTTCTGCAGGGGGAACGACTCCAGAAGTGCCGCCCCCTGGCCGATGGCGACGAGATCCGGCTGGGACTCAGCGGTCCCGTGCTGATCTTCGAACTCGCCGCTCCGGCTCCCGCCGCCACAGCCCAGCCAGCGGCCAAATCGGTGGTGGCCACGGCCAAATCAGTGGCGGCCGCGGCCAAAACCGTGGCGCCGGTGGTGAGCAGCCTCGACTTCGGCGGTCAGCAGATCGCCCTGGATCAGATCCGCTCGGCCACCGTGCAGAGCCTGCCCCGCCATCCCCACATCTTCAGCTGGTGGCTGCTGGTTTGCCTGGGGGGGCTGCTGCTGCTGCCATTCCCTTTCCTGTTCTGGCCCCTGGAAGTGGCGGCCCTGGCCGGCTGGATCCTGCTGGGTTCCCGCAAGGAGCACACCCTCACCGTGGTGCTGCGTGATGGCCGCGCCCAGCGCCGCAGCTTCGCCAACCGGCTCACGGCCCTGTCCCACCGCAACGGGATCCGCAAGGCCATCGGCCAGAGTCTGGAGTCCTGAGACCCCAAGCCAGCCCTCCGTGACCTGGATCCTGCCGGAAGGCGCCAGTCTTGACCTGGAGGGGATCTCCAGCCCGCTGCGGGTGCTTCGCGGGCTCGGGGGCGGCACCCAGGGCCAGGTGTTCGAGGTGGAGGTGGCCGGCGAGCGGCTGGCCCTGAAGTGGTATCTGCCAGCGTGCATCGCCCGCGATCCCCACCTGAAGCGGCGCCTGGGCGAGAGCATCCGCGCCACGGCCCCCAGCGAGGCCTTCCTCTGGCCCCTGGCCCTGGTGACGCCCGGCCCTGGTGCCTTGCCGTTGCTGCGCCTTGGCGAACCAGGCTTCGGCTACCTGATGGAGTTGCGCCCACCGGGGTTCTTGGGGGCCCATGAACATGTGGGCGGCCACCTGGACATCGGCCTGCTCCAGGTGCTGCGGGCCTGCTTCTTCCTGGCTGAAGGCTTCCATGCCCTCCACCTCAAGGGCCTCTGTTACAAGGACATCTCCCTGGGCAATCTGTTCCTCGAGCCCTCCAGCGGCCGCATCCTGATCTGCGACAACGACAACGTGGATGTGGATGGGCGGGATCTGGGCAGCGTGCTGGGCACCCCGGGGTTCATGGCGCCGGAGATCCTGATGGGCATCGCCCGGCCGGGAGCCAACAGTGATCTCTTCTCCCTGGCGGTGCTGATCTTCCGCCTGCTCACCCGTCACGACCCACTGCGGGGTCGCCGCGAACTGGAGATCCGCTGCCTGGATGAACCCGCCCGGCGCCGGCTCTACGGCGAAGACCCGCTGTTCATCTTCGATCCCACAAATCCGAGCAACCGTCCCGACCCGATCGAGCACGCCGCGGCCCTGATCACCTGGCCGATCTATCCCGAGCCGATCAAGCGGCTGTTCGAGCAGACCTTCTGCGCCGGCCTGCACGCGCCCCAGCGCCGGGCACTCACCGGCCAGTGGATGGCCGCCCTGGCCGAGGCCCTCGACCAGCGTCAGCTCTGCGGCCACTGCGGCCAGGAAACCTTTCCGGCAGCGAGCGATCCAGGTCCCTTGTGCTGGAGCTGCGGCTGCCCCATACCGCCGCCCACAAGGCTGCGGCTGCCCCACGGCCAGGTGACGGCGGCAGCCGGCAACGAGCTGCATCCCCATCACTTCGACCGCCTGCTGCCCCTGAGGCTGGATCAGCCGCTGGCCCGGGTGGAGGCCCATCCGAGCGATGGCTCCCTGCTCGGGCTGCGCAACCTCAGCGGCCAGGCCTGGCAGGCCGAGCTCAGGGCCGGCAACCGGGTGGTGGTGGTGGAGTCTGGACAAGCCTGTAATCTCGCGCCACTGGTGCGGCTGACCACACAGGCCGGAGCGGTCGAGCTGCCCACCTGAGCCTCTTCACGCGCCCGGATCCGATGCCCTTCCCCAACGTCAGGCTCGCCAACCGACCCCTGCATTTCATCTACATCTGCGATTGCTCCGGCTCCATGGCGGCCCAGGGCAAGATCCAGGCCCTGAACCAGGCGATTCGTCAATCGCTGCCGGGGATGGCCGCGGTGGCCCGCCAGAACCCCGAGGCGCGTGTGCTGGTGCGGGCCGTGAGTTTCGCCGACCGGGCCGCCTGGCACCTGGAGGAGCCCACGGAGGTGGAGCGGCTGCAGTGGCTGGATCTGCAGGCCGGCGGCATCACGGCCATGGGCGAAGCGCTGGAGCTGGTGGCGGCGGTGCTGCGGTCCCCCCCGATGGAGGAGAGGGCGCTGCCGCCTGTGCTGGTGCTGATCTCCGACGGCCAGCCCACTGACGACTTCGATGCCGGCCTGGCCAGCCTGATGCGTCAGCCCTGGGCCCAGAAGGCGGTGCGCCTGGCGATCGCCATGGGCCACGACGCCGACACCGACGTGTTGCAGCAGTTCATCGGCAGCGATCCCTGCGGTGGGCTTCCCTCCGGGGAAATCCCAGGCGCCAGCGGGAAGACGCCCCTGCACCGCTCGGGCCGCTCGCCTCGCCGGCCCCTGCAGGCCAGCAACGCCACCTCCCTGGCCCAGTACATCCAGTGGGCCTCCACCGCCGTGGTGGGCGCCGCCTCGATGCCGGCCAGCCGCATGGCGGGTCTGGGGCCCCAGGCCAACATCCCCCTGCCGGATCTGCCTCCCACCCTGATGGATCCCACCGACGACGTCGGTCCCCTGGTGTGGTGAGCGGCTGGAGGCCGCCGCTGCAGGCCCGGCGCGTCGGTGCGGCTCACCAGCGAAAGGGCCGCTCCTGCCAGGACGCGGTCGCCGTCGCCCGCTGCCGCAGTCGCGACGGCCAGCCCGTTGAGGTGATGGCTGTGGCCGATGGCCATGGAGGTGAGCACTATCCCTTCAGCGACGTGGGCAGCGCCCTGGCCTGTGAACAGGCGCTGCTGGCGGTGGAGGAGCAGCTGAGCCTCTGGTCGCTGCAGGGCACACAGGCCCCGGGGCTCGATGCCTGGGCCCACTGGCTGGGCGCGGAGCTGCCCGAACGGATCCACAGCCGCTGGCTGGCACGGGTACGGCAGCACGGGCAGCAGCAGTCGATGGACTCGGAGGCCGAGGTGTCACGGCTTTATGGAACCACCCTGGGCGTGGTGGTGATGGCCCCCCGCTGGTGGGGTTACACCGGTCTGGGGGACTGGGATCTGGTGCGGGTGGACGCCGATGGACAGGGGGCACTGCTGAGCGAGGAAGAGGCTGCAGTCGGCGGCGGTGAGGCCACAGGCAGCCTCTGCCTGGAGGAGGCCGCCCAGCTGTTCCGCAGCGGGCTGGAGCCGATCAGCCCCCCGGAAGCCAGCTTCGGCCTGCTGCTGAGCACCGATGGCATCCGCAAGTCGTGCGCCACCGACGCGGACTTCCTTGTGCTCGCCGCTCACCTGATGGCCACCCCCGCCGCCGGGGCCAGCGAAGTGCTGTGCGCGAACCTGGATCAGATCACCAGCGAGGGCAGCGGAGACGACGTGTCGGTGGCGATGGCCCTGCACGGCAGTTTCTCCCCCCCCTGCGAGGTGACACCCGCTTTCGATCCATCCATGAAGGCCAGCCCCTTGCCGGCTCGGAGACCCCTCCTGTTCGGGGCCTTGCTGGTGGCCAGCACCGGCCTCGGGGCGGGCTGGTACTGGCTGCAGCAGCGGAGCCTGCCGTCACCGCCGGCGGCTGCCGTGCGACGCCAGATCGACCAGCTCTGCCAGGGCCCCGCCGGCGCCATCGCCGGCACCCTCAGCAGCCGGCGCAGCCAGTTCACTGGGCTGCGCCAGGGGCGCCTGGCGGCAGCACCGCTGTTGCGCGGAGCCGATCTGGATCCCCTCGGGGCCCTGATCGCCAGCAGCTTCGATCCCGCCACTGGTGGGATGGTGCAAGGGGAGGCCCTCGGGGCCCTCAGCCTCTGCCCGCTCCTCGCGGCTGCCCTGCAGCAGCAGTGGCAACCCCCGACCATCCCTGATCTCCCCGCCCGCCGATGAACGACCACCAGCTCGGAGCCGCCCTCAGGCAGCAGGTGCTCAGCGATCTCCAGCACGGCCGCGGCGCCGAGGGGCGCCGCCTGCAGGCGCTGGCCGGCGACCTCTGCGGCGAGGAGCAGATCAAGCTGCTGCCAGCCCTGCGCCATCTGGTGCTCTCGGCCGCCTTCACCAGTGCGGCCAGCCAGAGCCCGCCTCTCTCGGGCTCGCGGTTGCTGCCCAGGCTGATGCAGGAACTCGAGGAGGTCTTCAATCCCGCCATCTGCACACGCATGGAGCGCGTGGTGGAAGGACTGCTTGACCTGCCACCCAGGGAGGCCCCAGACCCCCCGACGGCCACGATGCCCATGCCCAGCACGGAGTCACGCAGTCCGGCAGCACGCCGACCGGCCAGGTCAGTTCCGGTGAAGCCGGTGGTGAAGACGATGCCCGCTCCAGTCACTCCATCCGTGCAGGTTCCGGCCAGTCGAGGCGGAGGCAGCCATGCCCTGCTCGGTGTCCTTGCCTTCCTCACGGGCGGTCTGGCGGTGGCCCTGGTGGGGGCCGTGATGCTGCTGCAGCAGCCCCCCCGCAGCAACCTGGAGAGCCCCTCCACCCCAAGGCCCAGCCCGGCGCCAGCCGTGACCACCGCCAAGCCCGTCACGCCACCCCGGGAACCGAGCCTGCCGGAGCCCGAGCCAACCACTCCGCCGCAGCCGCCGGCCGCCAACACCGACCAGGCCATCGCCAGCGTTCAGGGTCTGTACGCCGCCCTCAGCGGCAAGGCCTACAACCAGGCCCGCCAATTCTTCGGGGGAGCGGCGGCGGATCAGTTCGATCCCGCCTTCTTCAACCAGTTCGAGCGGGTGAGCGTGTCCGACCTGCGCGAAACCGGCCAGGAGGGCTCCAGTGTCACCCTCGAAGGCGTGGTGACCTTCGCCTATCCCGACGGCAGCGTCCAGAGCGAAAGTCGCCGGTTCACCGTCGACACCGCCAGCACTCCCGCCCTGATCATCGCGAGCGACTTCGGGGGGGTGATCAAGGCTCGCTAGCCGGGAGACGTCCCACGAGGTTGTTCAGGGGCCGGCGAGGGGCCGCCGCCAGGTCCTTCAGGCCGGACAAAGCGCCCCAATGGAGAGCTGGAGGGATGGAACCCTCCTTCCCATCAGACGCTCAGCCCGTCAACAGCCCCTGTCAGGCCGTGCCGCAGAAGGTGACATCGGGGAATTTGACCTTGGCCTCCTCGAGGGCCTTGCCCTTGCCCTCTTCCTGCCAGTAATTGATCACCTCGGTGGCCTTGTTGAGGATCTCCACCCGCTCGTTGTCGGTGATCCAGGATTTGGCTTCCAGCTCACCCTTGAGGGTTTCCCAGGCATCTTCCCGGGGCCAGAAGAAGTAGGCCGTGAGGGGGCTGGGACCACCACCCACGATCTGATCGACCGCCAGGGCGACGTTGTCGGGCAGCCAGAGGATCTTCAGCAGGAAGCGGCCCTCATCGGCCTTGGGGGTGTGACCGGAAGGGACCCCGTCCTCATCAACCGTGGCCGTGGCCAGGGCGGCACTGGCTCCGCGCAATGGAGGGCGACCCTGAGTGGGAGCCTCATCAGCGGTGCTCACCGCCACGGCCGCCTCAGCGGTGGTGTCTGTCGTGGCAGCGCTGTCAGGGGCCGTCATGGTTTCGGCGCTCAAGGCAAAAAGGCAAACAACTAACGTACCAGCTTCCGAACCACTCTCCCTGCAGCCGCGCGCCGTCCTCCTCTTCGACATCGACGGTGTGATCCGTGATGTCAGCGGCAGTTACCGCCGGGCCATCATCGAAACCGTGCACCACTTCGGCGGCTGGCGGCCGGAACCTGCGCAGATCGACGCCCTCAAGGCCGAGGGCCACTGGAACAACGACTGGCAGGCCTCGCTGGAGCTGCTGCGACGCCGGGGACTCCAGCCCCTGCCTTCACTCGACACGGTGGTGGACGTGTTCAGCCAGCTCTATTTCGGCGGCGATCCAGATGGTGATCCCAGCGGCTGGAAGGGCTTCATCGGCAGCGAACCGTTGCTGGTGCAGCAGGGCTTCTTTCAGACTCTGGAGGAGGCCGGCATCGCCTGGGGCTTCGTCAGCGGAGCCGAACCCCCCTCCTGCCGCTACGTGCTTCAGGAGCGCCTCGGCCTTGTGGATCCGCCCCTGATCGCCATGGGCGAGGCTCCCGAGAAGCCTGATCCCACCGGCTTTCTGCGGCTGGCCCTGACGCTCGGCACCACCCCCTCGGGCGGCGCGCTGCCGGTGGCCTACCTGGGCGACACCGTGGCCGATGTCCACATGGTGATGGCCGCCCGGCGCGAGCGCCCGGACCTGACTCTGCTCAGCCTGGCCGTGGCCCCGCCACACCTGCACGGACCGGAGCTGGCCAGCGCCCGTGCGCGTTACGAGGAGCGGCTGCGCTCGGCGGGGGCAGATCGGGTCCTCCCCAGCACCGCCAGCCTGGAACCAGCCCGGCTCCTGAACTGGCTGGGTGCGGGCCGGCTCAACGCTCCATCGCCGCCGGCGTCTTGAGGGCGGAGGCGGTGAGCACCTCATGCCCCACCTCGGTCACCGCCACGTCATCTTCGATGCGGATCCCGATCCCCTTCCAGCGCTCGTCGATCTGAGGCTGTCCATCGGGCACTGCCAGGCGGTCGCTCACATAGAGCCCCGGCTCCACCGTCAGGACCATGCCCGGCTCCAGGGGCTGGGGATGCTCCCCGAGGCGGTAGGCGCCCACGTCGTGGACATCGAGGCCCAGCCAGTGGCCGGTGCGGTGCATGTAGAGGTGGCGGTAGGCCCCCTGCTCGATCAGGTCGTCGACCGACCCGTTGAGCAGGCCGAGGTGAAGCAGGCCCTCCACCAGCACCCGCAGGGCCGCGCCATGGACCTGCTCGGCATCGGCGCCGGGGGCCACGCTGGCGATGGCGGCCAGCTGGGCCTCGAGCACCAGCTCGTACAGGGCCCGCTGCTCGCCGCTGAAGCGGCCATTGACAGGGAAGGTGCGGGTGATGTCGCCGTTGTAGTAATCCGACACACTGCAGCCGGCGTCGATCAGCAGCAGGTCACCGTCCCGAAGCGGTGCGTCGTTGCGGGTGTAGTGCAGCACACAGGCGTTGTCGCCGCCGGCGACGATCGAGCCATAGGCCGGTCCGCGGGCTCCCTGCTCGAGGAAATGCTGCTCGATCACCGCCTGGATCTGGCGTTCGCTCAGCCCTGGTCGGGCCACCTCACGGGCCAGCTCATGGGCTTCAGCGGAAATTCGCGCGGCCTCCCGCAACCGGTCCAGTTCAGCCGGACTCTTGCGCAGGCGCATGTCCTGCAGGATCGGGCAGGGGGCCACCAGCCCCAGGGCTGCACGGCCCGTGCGCGGCGCACGATCCAGCTGCTGGCCCCAGGCCTGAAGCACCAGAGACTCCACCGCGGCGTCGCGGCCCACACGGAACGCGATCCCTTCGGCGCCCTGGAGGTAGTCGGAAAGACGGGAGGCCAGCTCGGCTCGAGGGTGGGCCAGATCAGCTCCGAAGTGCTCGACCGCCCCCTCGCAGCCCCAGCGGAAGCCGTTCCAGACTTCGGCGGACGGATCCCTGGGCTCAACGAAGAGCACGAAGGGATTGTCGCTCTGGTGGGGGAGGAAGAGCGCGACGGCCCCCGGCTCATCGAAGCCGGTGAGGTACCAGAAGTCGCTCTGCTGGCGGAAGGGGTACTCCACATCGGCGTGGTGCCGCACCAGCGGTGCGGCCGGAATCACCGCCGCCGCACCGCCCAGGGCTTCCAGGAAACGCACACGACGCTGGTGGAACTCGGTCTGGGGGATCACCATGGGGTCTGCGCCTCTAGCGAGAAGATGGCATACCCCATTGAATGAACGTATCCCCATGCCGCGATCGGCCGCGACGACAACCCGATGAATGAACTCCTGGGTCTGGCGGCCCTGGTGGTGGTGATCCTGATCGGGTCGGCTGTCTGCTCCGGAGTGGAGGCGGCTTTGCTCACGGTCAATCCCCTGCGGGTGCATGAACTGGCCAGCAGGCCGAGGCGGGTGAGGGGGGCCAGGGCCCTGCTCGACCTCAAGAACCGCATGGGCCGCGCCCTGGCCGTGCTGGTGATCCTCAACAACGGCTTCAATATCTTCGGCAGCCTGATGCTGGGCAGCTACGCCGGCTGGGTGTTCTCCAGGCTCGGCGTCGACCGGATCGCCCTGCCGCTCTTCTCCGTGGGGCTCACCGTGCTGGTGATCATGCTCGGGGAGATCCTGCCCAAGGCCCTGGGCAGCCGCCTGTCGCTGCCGGTGTCGCTGGCCAGCGCCGCACCGGTGAGCCTTCTCCTGAAGCTGATGCTGCCGCTGGTGCTGCTGCTGGAGCGGATGATGCCGGCGATCACCGCCGAGAGCGAACTCACCACCGACGAGGAGGAGATCCGCCTGCTGGCCCGCCTCGGGTCCCAGAAAGGCCAGATCGAAGCCGACGAGGCCGCGATGATCGCCAAGGTGTTTCAGCTCAACGATCTCACCGCCCGGGATCTGATGGTGCCCCGGGTGGCCGCTCCCACTGTGTCGGGCCATGCGCCCCTGGAGAGCGTGCGCGATCTGTTGCTCACCAACACCGCCGGCTGGTGGGTGGTGCTCGGTGAGGAGGTGGATGAGGTGCTGGGGGTCGCCAGCCGCGAGGCCCTGCTGGTCGCCCTGGTGGAGGGCCGCGGCCGCGAAAGCGCCCTCAGCCTCACCGAACCGGTGGAGTTCGTGCCGGAGATGATCCGCGCCGACCGGTTGCTCACCGCGTTCCGCCGCAGCAGCCATTCGGTGCGGGTGGTGGTGGATGAATTCGGCGGGTTCGTGGGGGTGATCGGTGCCGACGCCGTGCTGGCGGTGCTGGCCGGCTGGTGGCGGCGGCCCCAGCCCGCCGGGGAGGCCCAGGGATGACGGCCACGGCCACGGCCCCGCCACCGGTTCTCGAGCGTTGCGAGCAGCTGTTGCTGCGCTGGCGTGGCCAGCTGGCCCTGAGCGCACGGGAGCGCTCAGCCCTGGGGCCGGAACTGGCCGCCTTGGATCGCCAGCTGGGGCGGCTGAGACGGCGGGAGCTCCATGTGGCCGTGCTTGGCCGGGTGGGCGTGGGCAAATCGAGCCTGCTCAATGCCCTGCTCGGGGAGGACCGTTTCGCCACCGACCTGGCCCATGGCTCCACCCGGGAGCAGCAGCGGCAGCTCTGGCCCGGGGCGATGGCTGTGCCACTTCAGGTGCAGCTGGTCGACACCCCCGGCATCGATGAGGTGGCCGCCGCCGCCAGGCAACGCCTGGCGGCCCGGGTGGCCCTCGGGGCTGATCTGGTGCTGGTGGTGCTCGATGGCGACCTCAGCCGGGTGGAGGCCGAGGCGGTGCAGCAGTTGCTGCGCTCGGGCAAGCCCCTGCTGCTGGTGGTCAACCGCATCGACGGCTGGCCCGAGGAGGAACGGGAGGCCCTGCTGGCCAGCATCCGCCGCCGGCTTCCCGCCGGGGCCCGTGAGCTGGAGCTGGTGGCCGTCGCCGCGGCGCCTCGGGGTGGCGTGCTGCGGCCGGACGGCCGGGTGCGCAGCGAGCCCCTGCCACCGCTGGTGGAGCCCCTGCGCGAGCGGCTCAGCGGACTGCTGCGGACCCATGGGGAACTGCTGCTGGCCCTCAACGCCCTGGCAGCCGGCGATCGCTTCAACCAGCGGCTCTCGCACTGGCGTCTGCGGCAGCACCGCCGCCAGGCCCAGACGCTGATCGGACGCTTCGCGGCCCTCAAGGCCACCGGTGTGGCCGCCAACCCTCTGATCCTGCTGGACCTGGCCGGAGGCCTGGCCCTGGACACGGCCCTGGTGCTGCAACTGTGCGACCTCTACGGCCTGCCGCTCAGTGGGCCCCAGGCCAGGACCCTGCTCAGCCGCCTCTCCGGCCACAGCGCCTTGCTGGGGGGCGCCCAGCTGGCCCTGCAGCTGCTGCTCGGAGGAGTGCGCCAGCTGCTGCTGCTGGCGGCGCCGGCCACCGCCGGGCTGTCCCTGGCACCGGCGGCACCGGTGGCCCTGGCCCAGGCGGCCCTGGCGATCCAGACCACCCGCCGGACCGGGCGGCTGGCTGCCGCCGCCCTGGTCCATGGAGCCAAGCGCGGACGGGCCCGCCCCGGGGCGCTGCTGCTCCGCCTGGGGCGCCATGACCCCCAGGCACGTCAATGGCTGGAGCAGTGGCAGCTGGAGGGCCGCGAAGCCGTGAACGCCAGCCTGCTGCCGTGACCGAATCCGGCGGCCAGCCAGCCTCGGTGGCGCTGTTCGGCACCAGCGCCGATCCCCCGACAGTCGGTCACCGCAGCCTGCTGGCGGGGCTCAGCCGGCGCTACCCCCTGGTGAGGACCTGGGCGAGCGACAATCCCTTCAAGAACCATGGGGCACCGCTGGACGTGCGGGCGGCCCTGCTGGAGGCGGTGGTGGCGGGCCTGGAGAGCCCCAACCTGCAGGTCGACCAGAGCCTGAGCAGCCCCAGGGCCCTCGACACCCTGGAGCGGGCGTCACGGCACTGGCCGGAGGCGGAGCTCGTCTTCGTGGTGGGCAGCGACCTGCTGCCCCAGATCCAGCGCTGGTACGCGGCCGAAGAGATCCTGCGCCGCTGCCGACTGGCGGTGGTCCCGAGACTGGGCTGGCCGCTCGATCTCCGGCAGATCGAGCAGCTGAACCAACGGGGCGGCCGGGTGGAGGTGCTGCCCCTGCAGATCCCGGCCACGGCCAGCTCCGCCATCCGCCGCCACCCCGACCCCCAACTGGTGCCGCCGGAGCTCTGGCCGGTGCTGCTGGAGCAGAATCTCTACGGTCTGCGCTCCTGTCTGGCCAGCCGCCCTCCTCCGCGCTGATGCGTCTTGCCCTGGCACAGATCAATCCCCTTGTGGGGGATCTGCGCGGTAATGCCGCCCAGATGCTGGAGCACTGTCGGCGTGCCGCAGCGGCGGGTGCCGATCTGGTCATCACCCCGGAGCTTTCACTCTGGGGATACCCCCCACGGGATCTGCTGCTGCGACCCTCCCTGCTGCAGGAGCAAGGACGGGTGCTCGAGGCCCTCGCCGCCGAGCTGCCACCGGGACTGGGCCTGCTGCTGGGCCTGGTGGATCCGATCACCGGACGCGAGCTGCCGGCCCTGCACAACGCCGCCGCGCTGGTGCAACGGGACAGCTGGCGGGTGGTGGCGCGCAAACGGCTGCTGCCCAGCTACGACGTCTTCGATGAACGGCGCTACTTCCAGCCAGGTGACCAGGCCTGCCTGCTGGAGTGGCCGGTGGGCGATCGGGTCTGGCGGCTGGGTCTCACCATCTGCGAAGACCTCTGGGTGGAGGAGCGGGTTCAGGGGCACCGGCTGGCGGGTGCCGACCCGATCGCGGAGCTGGCACCCCAACGCCCCGACCTGCTGCTGAACCTCTCCGCCTCCCCCTTCGCCCAGGGCAAACCGGACTTGCGGCTGGAGCTGGCGGCGGCGGCGGCCGCCCGGTTGGGCTGTCCGGTGGTCTACGTGAACCAGGTGGGCGGCAACGACGAGCTGGTCTTCGACGGGGGCAGCTTCGTGATCGATCCCCAGGCCCGGGTGCTGCGTCAGCTGCCCTGCGCCCAGGTGGCCCTCGAGCTCTGGGAGCCCAGCCCCCCGGAGAGGCCAGAAGCGGCCCCAGCGTCGCCGCTGCCGGCGCCCCTGGAGCAGCTGTTCCGGGTGCTGGTGCTGGGAGTGCACGACTACGCCCGCAAATGCGGCTTCCAGCGGGTGGTGCTGGGATTGAGCGGTGGCATCGACTCGGCCCTTGTGGCCGTGATCGCGGCAGCAGCCCTCGGACCCGAGCAGGTGCAGGCCCTGCTGATGCCCTCCCCCTACAGCTCCGCAGGGTCACGGCTCGACGCGATCGATCTCGCCAACCGATTGGGACTCCCCCACCAGACGGTGGCGATCGAGCCCTTGATGGGGGCCTTCGACCGGAGCCTGGATCCCGTTCTGGGGGGGGCTCCCCGGGGGCTGACCGCCGAGAACCTGCAGTCGCGCATTCGCGGCACGCTGCTGATGGCGGTGGCCAACCAGCAGGGCCGCCTGCTGCTCTCGACCGGCAACAAGTCGGAGCTGGCGGTGGGCTACTGCACCCTCTACGGCGACATGAACGGCGGGCTCGCGGTGATCGGCGATCTCTACAAGACCACCGTGTTCCGGCTCTGTGAATGGCTCGACAGCGAGGCTGCAGCCGGTTGCCGCCAGGCCCTGGGCCTGCCCGCCAGGGACGAGCTGATCGGCGCCGCCATCCGCACCAAGCCCCCCAGCGCCGAACTGCGCCCCGACCAGCGCGACACCGATTCCCTGCCCGACTACGACCAGCTCGACCCCCTGCTCAGGGCCTACATCGAGGCGCTGCTCTCTCCGGAGGAGCTGATCGCCCAGGGGCAGGTGGATGGCGAGCTGGCCCAGCGCGTGTACCGGCTGCTGCGCACGGCCGAATTCAAACGCCGCCAGGCAGCACCTCTGCTGAAGGTGAGCGGCCGGGCGTTCGGCGGGGGCTGGCGCATGCCCATCGCCGCCGGCCCCCTCACCTGAGGGGTCAGTGCCCAATCCGTGGCGAAAGCTGGCGATCCGGCGGCCAGCCCGCCAACCTGGAAGGAGCTTCTCATTGGCATGGCCAGCATGGGCCCAGCGGCACCGATCGCGAGCATCGGTGTACCCAGGGAGATCAAACGGGATGAACAGCGGGTGGCCCTCAGCCCGGATGGGGTGAGGGAACTGGTGTCCCAGGGCCTTGAGGTGCGTGTCGAGGCGGGAGCAGGCCAGGGGGCCGGCATGGAGGACGCGAGCTATGCCGAGGCCGGAGCGCGCCTGGTGGGGCGCGATGAGGCCTGGGGCGCCCATCTGGTGGTGAAAGTGAAGGAACCACAGCCGGAGGAGTTCGCCTTCCTTCGGGGTGATCAGGTGCTGTTCACTTACCTGCACCTGGCGGCCTACCCCGAGGTAGGCCGTGCCCTGCTGGAGGCTGGCACCACCGGCGTGGCCTACGAAACCGTCCAGCTCGACAACGGCAACCTGCCGCTGCTGGCGCCGATGAGTGAAATCGCTGGTCGCCTGGCCGCCCAGGTGGGGGCCCATCTGCTCGAGAAACCCCATGGCGGCAGGGGGGTGCTCATGGGCGGCTGCGCCGGGGTGCGGCCGGCGCGGGTGATCGTGCTCGGGGCCGGCACCGTGGGCTGGCATGCCGCCCGTGTGGCCGCGGCCATGGATGCGGAGGTGTTCCTGCTGGATCACACTCCCCAGCGCCTGCGCCTGCTCGAACCCCAGCGGATCGGCCGGATGGTGAGCCTGGTGAGCAGCAACAGCCTGATCGAGCGGCTGGTGCCCAGCGCAGACCTGGTGGTGGGCGCCGTGCTCACCCCCGGCAGCCGTGCCCCCACCCTGGTGGAGGAGGACGTGGTGAAGCGGATGAAGCCAGGCTCGGTGATCGTCGATGTGGCCATCGATCAGGGGGGCTGCATCGCCACCAGCCGCGAGACCACCCACACCGATCCCGTGGTGACCATCCACGGTGTGCAGCACTACGCCGTGGGCAACATGCCCGGCGCCGTGCCCTTCACCTCCACCGAAGCCCTCGTCAGCGTCACTCTCCCCTACATCATGGGAATCGCCGGACGGGGACTGGTGGAGGCGGTCACCGAGCGGCCGGAGCTGCTCTCCGGCCTCAACACAGTGGATGGGGCCGTCTGCCATCCCGGAGTGGCCAAGGCCCTGGGGATGCCGACCCGCCATCCGATGGCCTGTCTGCGCTGAGCCACTCCAGGGCAGGCAAGGGCCGCCTCAGGGCCTCGGGCTGCAGGCCCTCGCGCAGGGCCAGCACCAGACCGGCGGCTTCCGCATAGCTGGCTGCGGCGATCGCGCGCAGCCCAAGACGCTCGGCGCTCACCTCCAGAAGGGACGGGTTGCCGTCCACGGCAATCAGGGGAACGCCACGCTCCGCGCAGGCCAGAACAGCCTCGCCGCCCATGGCTCCGGCCGGCACCACCACCGCGCCGATCCGGCTGGGATGAATCAGGGCCTCAGGAGGGAGGAGCTGAGGCCCGGACGCGGGCCCCAGGGCGATCAGATCGGGGGCGCGGCTCAGACCCACCAGCACGCAGGGGAGGAAGGTGTGGCCCAGTTCCTCGGCCGCAGCCAGGGGATTCAGCCCCGGATCCAGCGCCAGGGGGGCCAGGGCCGGGGCATGGGCGCAGGGAATCCCCAGCTGACGGCTGAGCAGATGGCTGATCACGGCCTCGGCACCGGCCAGGGCATCCACGCCGCTTCCCTGGCGGTAGGAGGCCAGGACCTCGCTGCCCATGTCATCCGGGAACCGGGCCACCACGGCGATCGCGGTGGCTCCGGCCTGATGCAGGCGTTCCCCCGCCCGGATCAGGGCATCCGGCCGGCCGATCCGGCCGCTGCTCACCCCGCTGGGGCCGAGCGAGAGGGTCACCTCCAGGGGAACGTCGGTGCTGAGCACAGGGCCGATCGCGAGGCCCAGGCTGGCGCGGCAGGCCTCGGCCACCTGCAGGTGACGCAGGCGCAGGTCCTCGTCGATGCCGGCATCGAGCAGCAGGCCCACCCGCTGTGACGCGACTGGAGCCAGAGCCAGGTCGCCCGCCGCGAAGCGATTGAGGGCCCAGCCCTCCACGTAGTGGATGCGCGGATCACTCCAGTAGAGGGCCGCGGCGTTGAGGGCATTGGGATGGGTGATCAGGCAACCGGAGGCTGCCGCCAGCAGCCTCGCCGCCGGCAGGCCATCGCCGGCATAACCACCGATGGCGCAGCCGATGCCGGTGGGGATCACCAGCAGGGTGGGCAGCGGCCTGCTCAAGGGCTCTGAAGCAGGACAGCTTCGACCCTCAGCCTCCGCCGCAGCTGGGAGCCCTCCTCAGCCGGCAGGGCGGCGGTGATGGCCCAGCGCAATGCCTCTCCCCGCTGCTTCCTCAGGGCTGAGCGCACCTGGGGAAGCAGCGGACCGGGAGCAGCCTCCATCCAGAAGTCCACGGTCTCGAGCTGGGGCACAGACGAAAGGTTCAGCGCTGGAACCGTCCGAACTGAGCCTCGTAGAGCGCATCCTCCTGGCCGGCCAACAGGTTCAGATCGCTGCGGGGATAGGCCACACAGAGCAGGGCATAGCCCTCGGCCTGCAAGTCGGCCTTGACACCCATCGCATCGGGCTGGTGTACGTCCCCCTGGAGCAGACGGGCAGCACACGTGGTGCAGACCCCGGAACAGCAGGAGCTGGGCAAGGGAACGCCGGCCTCCTCGGCCGCGGCGAGCACGGTCTGATCCGCCCGGCAGGAAAAGGTGTGGATCACGCCGCCGAGATCGGCGGTCACGGTGAAGCTGTCACTCATGGCGTGGGGGGTACGCGGCAGGGGGCTGTCGATCCAGCGGTTCACCCCTCCATCTTCCCGGACGGCGGGGCGGCATCGAGTGGCAGCTCCAGCCACTGGCCGGGATGGGGCGCCAGGTATTCCGCCGGCTGGGGCTGCCCGGGGCCACAGGCGGGAGCGGTGAGGCAGAGATCGAAGCTGATCGAGAGGCGCAGGTCCTCCTCGTCCTCGCTGGGCAACACGGCGTGGTCGGTGCTGGAGGGGAAGATCACCAGCAGACCCGCCTGCGGGGCCAGGTCGTGCCAGCCCGCATTGAGGGGATGGCATGAGGCGATCGGGCCGTCATGGCCCACCGCCAGGCCGGGCACGAGCTCATTGCTGCAGCGCCCGTCGAAGAGGCGCAGACAACCGCTGCGGCCGCTGCCATCGCCGTTGAGGTAGTACACGGCGCTGAGATGGGCATTGGGATGGTGGTGACGCCCCACCACCTGGCCCGGCTCGGCCACCACAGGCCAGCAGCGCTGCAGATGCAGCCTGATGCGCCGGAGATCGAAGCCGAGGGCCCGGAGGTAATGCTGGGCTTCGCAGGTCACCTGGTCCAGCAACCATCGGAACTCAGGCTGGTGATGCAACTGCCAGACACCATGAAAATCCCCGGTCCAGGCGCATGCTGGATCGGGGTTGGCGTCCAAGTCGCCGCGCAGGGCCAGCACCTGCTGCAGCATCAGAGCCGAGTCGAGAGGATCAGGCCGCAGTTGCACCCTGGCGACCGCCAGGGGGAACAGCCTGAGGAGGCCCCGATCCGTCTCAGGCCATGGCTGTGGAACCACCGACCACTTCCAGGATCTCCTGAGTGATGGCCGCCTGGCGGGCCTTGTTGTAGTCGAGGGTGAGGCTCTTGGCGAGGGCCTTGGCGTTGTCGCTGGCGTTGTTCATGGCCGTCATCCGGCTGGCCAGCTCACTGGCCGCTGCCTCCTGGAGGGAGCGCAGCAGCTGGTTCTCCAGATAGAGCGGCAGCAGAGCGTTGAGCAACTGATCCGGACTCTGCTCGAAAACGAAATCAGACTGGAGTACAGGCTCCTGGTTCGGAGCGGTGCCGCGCTCCACTGCCAGCTGTCCTTCACGGGTGGTGAGACGGAAGATCTCATCATCAGGACTGGCGATGCCCTGAGGGTCGAGAGGCAGCAGCGTCTGGGAGATCGGAGAACTGCTTACCAGGTTGACGAATTTGGTGTACACCATCTCCACACGGTCGGTGGATCCTGAGAGGAATTCAGCGAGGATCTGATCGCCGATGGCACGGGCTTCCTCGGCGTTCGGGACCTGATCGAGGCCTGTGAACGTGGCCGTGATCGGATAGGAGCGGTTCTGGAAGTAGGTGGTGGCCTTGCGGCCGATCAGGACGAGAGAAATCTCGAAGCCCTGCGCCTTCAGCTCCCCGAAGCGCTGCTCCGTGCGCTTGATGATGTTGGCGTTGTAGCCACCACAGAGACCCCGGTCGGCGCTGACCACCATCAGGGTGATATGGCTGACGGGGCGCTCCTGTTGGAGCAGGGGCGTGTTGGCGACATCTTCAAAGCGCATGCGTGATTGAAGATTCTCGAGAACCCGGGCCAGCCGATCAGCGAAGGGCCTAGAGCGCAGCACCTGTTCCTGGGCACGGCGTACCTTGGCGGCGGCCACCAGCCGCATGGCCTCGGTGATCTTGCGTGTGTTCTTGACCGAACTGATCCGGTCGCGGATTTCCTTGAGGTTGGCCATGGTAGGGGGACCTCAGGCTGCGGCCAGAAGGGTGGACTTGACGTCGGTGATGGCGTCCTTGAGCATCGACTCAGCCTCACTGCTGAGCTGCTTCTCGGTCTGCACCTTGGTGATGAACTCGGGCTTGTTGGTCTTGAGGTACTCGCGCAGTTCACGGCAGAACTGGACCACCTGATCCACAGGCACGTCATCGATCAGGCCCTTGACGCCGGCATACACCACAGCCACCTGTTCGGCCAGGAGAAGAGGGCTGAACTGAGGCTGCTTGAGCAATTCGCGCAAGCGCTTGCCCCGTCCGAGCTGTGCCTGGGTGGCGGCATCAAGATCGGAGGCGAACTGGGAGAAAGCGGCCAGTTCATCGAACTGAGCCAGCTCGAGCTTGAGCGTGCCGGCGATTTTCTTGATCGCCTTGGTCTGGGCGGCGCCACCCACCCGGCTCACCGAGATGCCCACGTTGATGGCAGGACGCAGACCGGAGTTGAACAGGTCGGAGCTCAGGAACACCTGGCCATCGGTGATCGAGATCACGTTGGTGGGGATGTAGGCCGACACGTCACCGGCCTGGGTCTCGATGATCGGCAGGGCGGTCATGCTGCCCTTGCCCATGGCGTCGGAGAGCTTGGCGGCCCGCTCGAGCAGACGGCTGTGGCAGTAGAAGACGTCGCCGGGATAGGCCTCACGGCCGGGGGGACGACGCAGCAGCAGCGACATCTGGCGATAGGCCTGCGCCTGCTTGGTCAGGTCGTCGTAAACCACCAGGGTGGCCTTGCCCTCGTACATGAAGGACTCGGCGATGGCGGCACCGGTATAGGGGGCCAGGTACTGGAGGGCCGCAGGCTCAGAGGCACTGGCGGCGACCACCACGGTGTAATCAAGGGCGCCGCGCTCACGCAGCACTTCGACCACGTTGGCCACCGAGGCCGACTTCTGGCCGATGGCGACGTAGACGCAGATCACATCCTCGCCCTTCTGGTTGAGAATGGTGTCGATGGCGATGGCGGTCTTGCCGGTCTGGCGGTCGCCGATGATCAGCTCGCGCTGGCCACGGCCAATGGGGATCATCGCGTCGATGGCCGTGATGCCGGTCTGCATCGGCTCGTGCACCGACTTGCGCTGAATGATGCCTGGCGCCATCGACTCGATCAGTCGAGTCGAGGTGGTGGCGATTTCACCCTTGCCGTCGATCGGCACCCCCAGGGGATTGATCACCCGGCCGAGCATCGCCTCGCCGACAGGCACCTCAGCGATCCGGCCGGTGGCCTTGACGGTGCTTCCTTCCTGAATACCGATGCCATCCGTCAACAGCACGACACCGACGTTGTCGTCCTCGAGGTTCAGGGCGATGCCCTCACTGCCATCATCGAACTGAACCAGCTCGCCGGACATGACCTGCTGAAGGCCATAGATCCGGGCGATGCCATCACCCACCGAAAGCACGGTTCCGACGTTGCTGACCGAAACGGACTTGTCGTAGTCCTCGATCTGCTGCTTGAGGATGGCGCTGATCTCGTCGGGGCGGATGGAAACCATGGGTGGAGATCCCCGGGCGGGGAGACGATGGAAGGAAGGAGAGAGGCGGTTGGTGGAGGAGGGCTAGCCGGCCTTGGCCAGCGCCAGTCCGAGACGGCGCACCTGGCCGGCCAGGCTGGCATCGATCACCTGGGACCCCACGCTGACGACGAAGCCACCGATGAGGGACGGATCGATATGGAGATCGAATTCGACCTTGTCTGTGCCGGCGACGGCCAGGACCTTGGTGTGCAGGGCTTGCTGCTGCTGCTCACTGAGGGGGGATGCGGACGTGATCCGGGCGAGGGCGATGCCGCGCTGCTCCCGGTAGAGCTCGAGGAACCGATCCAGCACCGCATCGAGGATCGCAATGCGCTGACGGTCGGCCAGCACCTTGAGAAGCGTCAGGAAGGTCGGGGTGATGTCGTTCCCGAAGAGGGTGACCAGGACTTTCCTTTTGGCCTCGGGTTCGAGCACCGGGGAGCTGAAGGCAGCCCGCAGCTCAGGGGAGGAATGCCAGACCTCCAGCAGATCCTTGGCCTCCTGGGCCACCTGATCGGTTTCCTGGCGCTGATCGACGACCTGAAGCAGGGCTTCGGCGTAGGGCGTGGAGATGGAATTGAGGAGCGGCATCAGGCTTGCCCGAGGCTGTTGATGGATTGGTCGATGAACCGGGCCTGAGCTTCGGCATCCAGCTTGCCGGGCAGGGAAGCGAGGGCCCGCTCGACGGCCCGGCGGGCGGCTTCGCGGCGCAGCAGTTCACTCACCCTGGAGGCTTCCGACTGAAGGTCGGCCACAGCACCCTGCTTGAGGCGAGCCATTTCCTCGACGGTCCGTCGCTCGGAATCGAGGCGCAGGGCATCGGCACGGGCCTTGGCATCACTGCGGATCTTCTCGGCCTTCTTCTGGGCATCGGCCAGATCCTGCTTGGCGGCCGCCAGGGCCACCGTGGTCTCCTGGAGGCGCTGCTCGGCATCCTGGAGATCGGAGAGAATGGCCGCACGCCTGGTTTCGAGGATGCCGCCGAGCACCTTGGGTAGAAACCAGACCAACGCGGCGATCACGATCGCCAGGTTGATGATGTTGGTGTCGAAGAGGTTGAGGTTGAGGCCGAAGCCCCCCTCACTGGCCAGAAGGGCCGGAATCGGGTTGACGATGCTCATTGGGCAGCCAGCAAACGGGTGACGATCAGATCGCCGAGCCGGTCGGCTTCACCATTGAGAGTGTCTTCAGCCAGGTTGCGCTGAATGTCGATCTCCCGCCGGGCGGCCTCGCGGCTGCCGTTCGCTTCCGCCTGGGCCGCGGCGAGGGCACTGCGATAGAGACGATCCATCTCCTGCTCGGCCTCCACGATCAGGGTCTGGGCCTGCTGGCGGGCTTCGCGCAGCTGATGGCGCAGATCAGCCTCCAGTCGCTCGGTCTGAGCCAGCTGCTGCTTGGCTTCGGCGCGGCTGGTGGAGATGTAGCTCTCACGCTCCTCGACGGTCTTGCCGACAGGGCGGAAAAAGAGAGCGTTGAGAATGAAGGTGAGGAGGACGACCTGCACCGCCATCAGCGGCAAGGTGGCATCGAGGTCGAAGAGACCTCCCTCGGGAGCACCTGCTGCGGCAAGCAGTAGCCAGCTGGTCATGGGGCGGGGACGCTGGAGGGATCGGGTGGACCGCGCCGACCTGGGGCCGGAGGGGAAGGATTGGAGACGTGCGACAAGGGATCGGGGACCGTGGCCTCAGCCCCGGTGCCCCGTTCCTGCCGGAGGCGATCAGCCGGCGAAGGGGTTCGCGAACAGCAGCACCAGTGCGACGACCAGGCCGTAGATGGTGAGCGCTTCCATGAACGCCAGGGAGAGCAGCAGGGTGCCGCGGATCTTGCCTTCGGCTTCAGGCTGGCGGGCGATGCCCTCGACGGCTCCGCCTGCAGCGGTGCCCTGGCCGATGCCGGGACCGATGGCGCCGAGGCCGACGGCCAGACCGGCAGCCACAACAGACGCTGCAGAAGTGATGGAATCCATGGTGGAACGTTGGGGATGTGGGGCGCCGGAAGAGCGCGGGTTGAACCTGGCGCCTGGGACATCTCCGCTTGGGAGACGGGCCCGGTTCAGACCGGACCTGCGCGCAGGAGATTTAGCAGAACGGCCGACCGGCCCGGAGGCAGCTGATCAGCCAAGAGAGATCAATGGTGCTCTTCGTGCACGGCCTCACCGATGTAGTAGGCGGCGAGAGTGGCGAAGATCAGGGCCTGAATGGCACTGGTGAACAGCCCCAGGAACATGGCCGGGAGGGGCACGACCAGGGGCACGAGGAAGGCCAGCACCGCCACCACCAGTTCGTCGGCAAGGATGTTGCCGAACAGACGGAAGGAGAGAGACAGAGGCTTGGTGAAATCCTCGACGATCTTGAACGGAAGCATGATCGGCGTGGGCTCCACGTAGTACTCGAAGTACCGGAAGCCCTTGCGGCTCAGGCCTGCATAGAAGTACGCCAGAGACACCAGCAACGCCAGGGCGATGGTGGTGTTGATGTCGGCGGTGGGAGCACCGAGCTCGCCGCTGGGCAGGTGAATCAGTTTCCAGGGCACCAGGGCACCGCCCCAGTTGCTCACGAAGATGAACAGAAACAGGGTGCCGATGAAGGGGAGCCAATCGCGGTAGGCCTTCTCGCCGATCTGTTCACGGGCCAGATCACGCAGATACCCCCAGATGAACTCCAGCAGGTTCTGCACACCCCGGGGGTCACGCTCCAGGTTGCGCGTGCCGGCCACGACGAGGGCCAGCAGCGCGCCTATGACGAGCCAGGAGCTCAGGAAGACCTGGCCATGGATCTGAAAACCACCGACGTGCCAGTAGAGGTGCTGACCCACCTCCAGTTCGGCGAAAGGAAGAGAAAGAGGCAACGGAACCATCGAGGGGTACAGAGGTGCCGCTGAAGCGACGGATGGGGTGATCAGGAGATCACAGGATCGCTGATCAGGGGCGGACGAAGGCCTGGAGCAGAAGCGCCGGCTTGTAGAGCAGGAACCCGATCAGGGCGGGAAGGATCTCGAGCTGCGGGATCCGGGAGCAGCCCAGCACGAGCACCACCGGAACCAGAAGCTGACCCTTTCCCACCTGCTTGGAGTCGGGACCGATACGACCCACGCTGCGAGCAAGAAGGCGCAGGTAGAGCATGCCGGAGACCGCTCCAACCGAGAGGCTCAGAGCTGTGGTCCGATCGAACAGGTAGGCCGCCACGGGGACTGCCAGCACTGAAACGAGCAGAGTGGACAGCAACAGACGCCGTTGCAGGCGCCGGTACTCGTCCATGCCGTTGTCCGGTGTCTCCGCCACGGGGGCGGACTCGGGGGATGGGGCCGGCGGCACCAGAATGGGGACCGCCAGATCTCTCCCGGCCAGGCCACGCAGCAAGGTCGACCGCAGATCAGAAGCCTCCTGGGGGGAGACCTCAGGGGAATCAGGCCCGGCTGGAGGGCCGGATGCGGGGGTGGCCTGCAAGCGCGTCAGCACATCGGAAAAGGCGCGCGGAATCTATCACAATGCTGTTACATGTCAGTGGCGGAGCGGCCGCTGGCAGGGGCCAGCAGCAGCAGACGGCGGCTCCAGAGAGTGCGCGCCACGGAGGCCTGCTCAACCGGCGACCAGCCCAGGGGCAACCGGGCGATCGGAGTCGACTCCGGCGCGACCTCCACGGCCTTCAGCAGCGCCAGTTCCCGATCGTCGAGCTCGATCGGCCTCAGGTCAGGATCCAGCAGCGTGGCTCCCGGCCAGCCCCAGAGGCAGGGGTTGCGTCGTCCGCTGGCCGAGAGCAGCTCCTCGTCGCTGTCCCAGGTGCTGACGTGCAGCGGGTCTCGGCTGAGAAAGAACTCGAAGTGGCTGATGTCGGGATCGAGGCTTTCCACCAGGGCCCAGCGCTGTCGGTCGGGCAGGGCCCTGGCCCGCTCCAGCAGTTCCCCCTGCAGCAGGCGGGCCGGATCCCAGATCTCGGGGTTGGAGAAGCCGGCGAACTCGAGGCCGGCACTGGCCACGAAGCGGAAGAGGCCCGCCAGGTCGTAGCTGGTTTCCTGGGGATGGAGGTACATGTCGGCGAAATTGGCATCCGCCGCGGTGTCGAGGGCCCAGCGCTGCTCATGGTGGCGGCGCAGGCGGTTGGTGTCCGGCAGCTGCTCGAGCAGTGCGCGTCCCAGGCGCAGGCCGTCGCCATCGCCCACCACCTCCAGGGCCGTGAGCGCCCGCTGCACCCGGTGGATCTCCCAGCGGCCGCCATCGGCATAC
Organism: Synechococcus sp. CBW1107; assembly: GCF_015841355.1. NCBI lineage: Bacteria > Bacillati > Cyanobacteriota > Cyanophyceae > Synechococcales > Synechococcaceae > Synechococcus > Synechococcus sp. CBW1107. Next base: position 2,352,085 of record NZ_CP064908.1, on the reverse strand, counting down.
AGAAACAGATGGAGCAGGCCGCCGGGCCTGAGCAGTGACGCCAGGGCCTGCAGCCCCGCTTCGGGCTCACGCAGGTGGTGCAGCACCCCCACCGAATTGATCAGGTCGAAGGGGCCTTCACCCTCGAGCTCCAGCAGACTGCGCTGCTCGAGGCGCAGGGAGGAACAGTTCCGGGCGCCTCCGGAGCGGCGCAGACGCTCGCGGGCCACCTCCAGGGCACCCGCGCTGATGTCGACAGCGAGGATCTCCGCCCCGGGATTGAGGTGAGCCAGGTAGTCGGTGCTCACGCCTGTGCCGCAGCCGGCATCCAGCAGGCGCGGAGGCGGGCCCTCCTCCGGCAGCCGGCCTGTGCAGGCACTGCTGACGCAGGGGTAGCTCCAGCGCCAGTTGTAGCCGGGGGGAGGGCCATCCTGGAGTGGATCCCCGGGATAGGGGAAGCGGTCGTAGAAGGCGCTCACCGCCGGCGTGGCGGCATCGGCGGGGCCTGGGCTCATCGGCGAAGGGTTGCGGTCCATGGGGAGCTTTTCATGGGCCGGGCCCGGCCGAGGCCCATCCATGGCAGCCGGGGACGATCCGCGGGCAGTCCGCTGCAAACATTTGTTCATGCCAGGCGGGAGGACAGGACCACAGCCGTAACGTGACTCCGCCCGGTACACGCCCGTTCATGACCGTGACCGCCAGCAGCGGCAGCACCAGGGTCAGCCCCCAGCTCTACGACACCCTGCCGCTCTCCAGCGTCCGTCAGGCGGAGCAACAGGACCGCTTCCCCGAGAAGGTGGAGCTCGAGACCCTCCTCAACTTCTACCGGAGCGGCTCGGCCCGCGTGGAGGCGGCTCGGCTCATCTCCGCCAATGCCGACGCGATCGTCGCCAAGGCCGCCAACCGGATCTTCGCCGGCGGCACACCGCTCTCCTATCTCGATGCTCCGCTGACCCCCTTCAACGTGGGACAGACGGAAACGACACTTCTGGCCAGCGACCAGGTGGCCGCCGCCACCTCCGTGCGCACCTTCGCCCAGGGCAGTGGCGGCACCGGTCTGCTGGGCCGGATCCTCGAAGGGGTCCAGGCCGATGCCGATGTGCGTGTGGTGCTCCCTCCCGGCTTCAGCCCGATCAGCGTGGCCCGCTATGGCACCGAGCGCATGCGCAAGTCGCTGCGCGACATGGGCTGGTTCCTGCGCTACGTGGGCTATGCCCTGGTGGCCGGTGATCCCAGCATCCTCGAGGTGAACACCCGCGGCCTCCGCGACGTGCTCGAGAAGGCCTGCTCCCTCGCCGCCACCAACGTGGCCCTGCAGGAGATGCGCGCCGCCGCCGCCACCCTCTTCCGCAAGGACTCGGGGTCGAGGCAGCTGGTGATCGACTGCTTCAACGTTCTGCTCAAGGAGCTGGAGGTTCCCACCCCCTCCGCGCGTCAGCGTCTGGGAAGCCCCGAGAATCAGGGCCTCCAGCTGCCGGCCATCTACGCCCTGGCCGCCGAATCCCGCCAGCGTTTCGTGATGAAGCCCGGACTCTCCGGCCGCGAAAAGGCCGAGGTGATCCGTGCCGCCTATCGGCAGGTGTTCCAGCGCGACATCGTCAAGGGCTACTCCCAGGTGGTGGCGCCCGTGGAAGCCACCCAGGTGTCCCAGGGTCAGCTCTCGATGCGGGAGTTCATCCGTGCCCTCGGGCGCAGCAAGGAATACAGACGACAGTTCTACGGCCGCTTCTCCAACAGCCGGGTGGTGGAACTGGCCTTCCGCCATTTCCTCGGCCGAGGCGTGAGCACGATCGAGGAATTCCGTCGCTACTTCGCCATCGTCAGTCAGCAGGGACTGGCCGGCCTGGTCGATTCCCTGATCAACACCCAGGAGTACGCCCAGACCTTCGGGGAGGAGACCGTCCCCTACCTGCGCGGTCTCGGTGAAGAGGCCCAGGAGAGCGCCGGCTGGGGATCGAACCGCAAGCTGTTCCGCTTCAGTGCCCCCTTCGAAGGAGCCCCTCAGTACATCACCCTCTACGCCTCGTACCGCCAGCCCCTGCCCGATCAGCACCCCTACGGAGGAGGCAACGATCCCCTGGGTCTCAACTACGGGGCGATCTTCCCCTCGGGAACGGCCTCGGTGGCCACCCGGCCTGCCCCCTTCAACGACGACACCCGGCGCATCCTGGTGGGCAACGGCATGGCCGAGCCCGGTCAGATGGACAGCCCCCAGTTCCGGGCCTCCGTCCCCCGGCGTGTCGGTCCGAAGGTGGTGCGATTGCAGCAGATCGCCACCGGTGGCTCCTCGGTGCCCCGACGCGGTGGCCAACCCAGCATCCGCGGCACCGAATCCAGCACCCAGGCCGTGATCAGGGCCGTCTATGTGCAGGTGCTCGGCACCACCGGCTACGCCGGCGAGCAACTCAAGGTCGAGGAGATCAAGCTCGAAAACGGCGACATCAGCCTGCGCGAGTTCATTCGCCAGGTGGCTCGCTCGAACGCGTTCCGTCGCCGCTACTGGGCCAACCTCTACATCACCAAGGCCATCGAGGTGATGCACCGTCGTCTGCTGGGGCGGCCCACCTTCGGGCGGCGTGAGATCAACAGTTACTTCGATACGGCTGCGCGACTGGGCTTCTACGGCGTCGTCGACGCCATGGTCAACAGCCCGGAATACGTCGCGGCCTTCGGGGAGGACACCGTCCCCTACGAGCGCTTCGTCACCCCCTCCGACCTCAATGCCCGCAGGATTCCAGCCCTTCGCCGCGCCCTCGATCCCTCGGCCACTCCCGACCTCACCCCGGTGAGCCGGCCTCAGGTGGCTCCGTCGAACACCTTCCGCAGCAGTGGTGACATCACACCGCGCAACCTCCCCGACCGCCGCCTTCGTCAGGTGGTGGGTGGCTGGACGGCCCGTTTCGCCGAAGGTGAGGAGGCTCCCGCCACATCGGCAGTCAGCACCCCACAGAGCCTGCGGCAACCCCCCGAACCCACTCGCCGGTGGAGGATGTCTCCATCCAGTCCCGGCACGGCGTCCAGTGGCTGGAGTGCCAGCATCGGCCGCTCTGCTCGGGGCTCTGCCTCAGGGGCCCTCGGCCAGATGGCAGGCGGCTGGAGCGCCCAGGTCAGCGCCAATGGCTTCAGCGCAGCGGCGGCTCCCCAGCCCGGGGCCGCCATGTCCAAGGCCCTCGATGGAGCACGTCCCCAGGGCTTCAGCCGACGCCGCAGCCTCGGCCAGCCGGTGATGCTGCTTCCCGGAGCCGATGAGGCCATGCTCCAGCAGGTGATCGACGCCACCTACCGGCAACTGCTCAACCGGGTTCCCCTGGCCGCTGAGCGCCTGGGTGATGCCGAGTCGCAATTGCGCGATGGGCGTCTGTCGGTCTCTGAGTTCGTGGCGGTGATCGCCGGCTCCGATCTCTTCCAGCAACGGCTCAACCGCATGGCCCCGCTGCGGGCGGCCTCGGCCGCCTACCTCGCCCTGCTCGGCAGAGCCGCCCAGCCCAGGGAGGTGAGCCGCTACCTGGCCACCCGGGGCAAGAAGGGTCAGATGGCCGCCCTCGACGATCTGCTCTCCGCCAAGGAGTTCGCCAACAGCTTCGGTCGCGACACGGTTCCCTACCTCAGGGGCATGGCCACCGCTGATGGCATCCCCCTCGCTACGGTGAATCGCACGGCCCTGCTCTACGCCGGCAACGCCGGACTGACCCCGGCACCACGCGGGGCGATCTGAACCCGTGGCCATGACCCATCCCCCCGGACGGAAGTTCGGGGGATTTCTTCATGGAAAGATGATTTCTTCAGCTTCATCGTTGATCAGGAATGAGCCAGGGACGCGGCGACAGGCCTGCAAAGTGTGAACAAACTCAGAGGCTTTCCCTTAGGCGCAGAACAGGCCAGAGCCGTTGCCGGCCAAGGGGTTTGACCCAATCACATCGCCGTGAAGAACTGTTACCGGCCCAGGGAGGGGTGGCCCCCTCTGCCGCAGAATGACTCGGCGGTCGGCAAGCCTGATCGCCAGCCCACTCTCCCGATCAAACCGTCGGCGTTCACGTCAACGAAGTGAAGGAGCGAGGGGCATCCCTTACCCACCGGATATCGGTCTCCATTACGGCGACCGCTTGTTTCGAGGCAGAACTGCATGAGCATCGTCTCCAACTCGATCATCAACGCGGACGCCGAAGCCCGCTACCTCAGCCCTGGCGAACTCGACCAGATCAAGTCCTTCGTCGCCGGCGGTCAACGCCGTCTGCGCGTGGCTCAGGTCTTGGGTGAGAACCGCGAGCGCATTGTGAAGCAGGCCGGCGGCGCCCTCTTTCAGAAGCGTCCCGACCTGATCTCACCCGGCGGCAACGCCTACGGCGAGGAAATGACGGCCACCTGTCTTCGTGACGTCGACTACTACCTGCGCCTGGTGACCTACGGCGTGGTTGCGGGTGACGTCACCCCGATCGAAGAAATCGGCATCATCGGCGCTCGCGAGATGTATCGCGCGCTCGGCACTCCTCTGGAGGCCATGGCCGAGGTCGTCCGTGAGCTCAAGAACGCCTCCCTGGGGCTGCTCACGGGAGCCGACGCCGAAGAGGCAGGCTTCTACTTCGACTACGTCATCGGCGCCCTCTCCTGAGGCTTCGCCTCTCCTTGCCCACCGCCTCTTCCCAGGACACATGCAAGACGCGATCACCAACGTCATCAATCAGTCCGACGTCCAGGGTCTCTACCTGGACGATTCCTCGATCGGACGGCTGGAGCAGTATTTCTCCAGCGGCGAACTCCGTGTCCGCGCAGCGGCCACCGTCGGTGCCAACTCGGCAGCGATCATCAAGGAAGCCGTCGCCAAGACCCTGCTGTATTCGGACATCACCCGTCCGGGCGGCAACATGTACACCACCCGTCGCTATGCAGCCTGCATCCGCGACCTGGACTACTACCTGCGCTACGCCACCTACGCCATGCTGGCCGGTGACACCTCGATTCTCGACGAGCGGGTGCTGAACGGGCTTAAGGAGACCTACAACTCCCTGGGAGTGCCCATCGGCGCCACCGTCCAGTCGATCCAGGCCATCAAGGAAGCCGCTGCTTCGCTGGTGGGCCCCGAGGCCGGTCGTGAACTCGGCACCTACCTCGATTACATCAGCTCCGGCCTGGGCAACTGATCCCGACCCGACGCCCAACCCGCGAGGATCACCACATGCGCCTGTTCAAGATCACGGCCTGCATTCCCTGCCCTGAAAAGGTCAGGACCCAGCGGGAACTGCAGAACACCTTTTTCACCAAGTGGGTGCCCTACGAGAGCTGGTTCGCTGAACAGCAGCGGATCATGAAGCAGGGGGGCAAGATTCTCAAGGTTGAACTCGTCACGGGTCGCCGTCAGGTCAACGTCGGCAACTGACAGGTCTCAGAGCTCTCACTCCTGACTGGTCAATTCTGCACAGCCCGGCTATGGCCGGGCTTTTTTTTGTCCCTACCCCCTTCCCCCGAGGCTGCCGCCACGGCTGAATGGGGAACTGCGCCGCTGGCGCAAGTCCTTGCCGGCCATCATGACCCGACGCCCCAGGAGCCAAGCCAACTCTCGATCGCGCAACCAGCTGAGCGTGGCGGAGCCCAGCCAGTCTCCCCCGGCCCTGATCTGGTCCCAGTGGCCCGCGGAAGCCAGGCTGCTGCTGGTGATGGTGGCGATCTGGTGCGTGGCCGGACTGCTGATTCTCGGCTCGGCCAGCTGGTGGGTTGCCGCCCGTGAGAACGGGGATGCTGCCTTCTACATCAAACGCCAGGCCATCTGGCTGGTCGCCAGCTGGGGACTGCTCTGGCTGGCGATGCGCACCTCCCTGCGGCGCTGGCTGCGGCTTGCCGGCCCGGCGGTGCTGATCGGGGGGGCCCTGATTGCCTTCACCCTGGTGGCCGGCAGCACGGTCAATGGGGCCAGCCGCTGGCTGGTGATCGGACCGATCCAGATCCAGCCCTCCGAGCTGGTGAAACCCTTTGTGGTCTTGCAGGGGGCTTCCCTGTTCGCCCGCTGGAAGCGCATCGGCCTGGATCAGAAAATGCTCTGGCTGGGCACCTTTGCCATCCTGCTGCTGCTGATCCTCAAGCAGCCCAACCTCAGCACCGCCGCTCTCACAGGATTGCTGCTCTGGTTCATGGCCCTGGCGGCCGGTCTGCCCCTGCTCTCGCTGCTGGGCACGGCGGCGGCCGGAGGAGCCCTGGGCATCGCCAGCATCATGGTGAACGAGTACCAGCGGTTACGGGTGGTCTCCTTCCTCAACCCCTGGCGCGACGCCCAGGGTGACGGCTACCAGCTGGTGCAGAGCCTGCTGGCGATCGGGTCCGGTGGGGTGCTGGGCGAGGGATACGGCCTCTCGACCCAGAAGCTGCAGTACCTGCCGATCCAGTCGACCGATTTCATCTTCGCGGTCTTCGCCGAGGAGTTCGGGTACGTGGGCTCTGTGGTGCTGTTGCTGTTCCTGATGCTGTTCGGTTTCGTGGGGCTGCGGGTGGCTCTGGGTTGCCGCAGCAATCAGCAACGGCTGGTGGCCATCGGAGCCACCACCCTGCTGGTGGGACAGTCGATCCTCAACATCGCCGTGGCCAGTGGCTCGATGCCCACCACGGGCCTGCCGTTGCCGATGATCAGCTACGGAGGCAACTCCCTGCTGGCCAGCCTGCTCACAGCCGGCCTGCTGATCCGCTGCTCGCTGGAATCCCGCGGCTGGGAGAGCCGTCCCCAGCGCAACCGATCGACCCCAGGTGACGGGTCCAGCCCCAACCCTGCCCCGATAGGCTGAGTCACCCTTCCGGATGACAGGCCTGCCCCTCTCGGATCTCGCCCTCTGGAGCGAGCAGCTGCTTCAGCGCTCCCTCTCATCGCCTGGGCCGCTGACCTTCACGGTGGTGTTCAGCGCTGGTCTGCTCACCAGTCTGGGCCCCTGTTCACTCTCGCTGCTGCCGATCACTGTGGCCTACATGGCCGGCTTCTCCAGCCAGGAGGCGCCTGGGCGGGCCTGGCAGCGCAGCCTCAGTTTCGCCGCAGGAATCGTGGCAGCCCTCGTGCTGCTGGGGGGGACCACCTCTCTGCTCGGGCGGCTCTACGGCCAGGTGCCCGGGGTGGTGCCCACCGTGGTGGCCCTGCTGGCGGTGGTGATGGGTCTGAACCTTCTGGGTCTTGTGCGGCTGCCCCTGCCTGCCGGTCCCGATCCCGAGCTGTGGCGGCAGCGGGTGCCAGCGCCTCTGGGCCCTCTGGCGGCCGGTGCCGCCTTTGGCCTGGCGGCCAGTCCCTGCACCACGCCGGTGCTGGCGGTGCTGCTTGCCTGGATCGCCCAGCAGGGACAGCCCATGGTGGGCATGCTGCTGCTCACCTGTTTCGGCGCGGGCCAGGTGATTCCCCTGATGCTGGCGGGCACGGCGGCTGCGGCCATGCCCCGACTGCTGGCCCTGCGGGAGGGCAGCCGCTGGATCCCGCCGATCAGTGGCGTGGTGCTGCTGGCCAGCGGCGGGCTGACCCTGCTGGCCCAGCTGCCATGAAGGTCCTCAGCCGCCTGGCCGCCTGGATCTCGGATCTGCGGCTGGCCATCGGACTGCTTCTGGTGATCGCCCTGGCCAGTGGCCTGGGCACGATCATTCCCCAGCAGGACACGGCCGAGGTGTACCACCAGGCCTACGACGCCCGCCCCTGGCTGGGGCTGCTGGATGGCGACTGGATCCTGAAGCTGGAGCTGGACCACGTCTATGCAAGCACCTGGTTCCTGGCCCTGCTGGCCTGGCTGGGGCTCTCGCTGGTGCTCTGCAGCTGGCGGCGCCAGTGGCCCGCCCTGCAGACGGCCCTGCGCTGGATCGACTACCGCTCCCCCCGTCAGCTGAGCAAGCTGAGCCTGGCCGAATCGCTGCCAACAGCCCAGCCCCGCGCCGACCTCGACACCCTCGCCCAGGTGCTGAAGAGCCAGCGCTGGCAGCTCAGGACCCAGAGTGATCGACTGGCCGCCAGACGCGGGATTCTCGGCCGGGTGGGGCCGCTGCTGGTCCATGCCGGCCTGGTGGTGCTGATGGTGGGGGCGTCCTGGGGGGCCCTGGCCGGACAACGGCTGGAGCGCTTCCTGGCCCCCGGCCACGACCTGCAACTGCTCAACCAGCGCGGTGAGAACCAGATGACCCTGGCGGTCGACGCGTTTCGGATCGAGCGCGATCCCGCCGGGCGGCCGGAGCAGTTCCGCTCCGAGCTGCGCCTGCTCGATGCCGAAGGAGAGCCCCTGCGGCGCAGCGAGATCAGCGTCAACCATCCCCTGCGCTTCCGTGGGATGACCGTCTATCAGGCCGACTGGGCCCTGGCGGCGATCACCGTGCAACTGGGGCGCAGCCCTCTGCTGCAGCTGCCGTTGCGCAGCCTCCCTGAGCTTGGGGACCAGGTGTGGGGCCTGGCCCTGCCCACCAGGCCGGACGGATCCGAACCGGTGCTGCTGGCCCTGGGCAGTGAGCTGGGCCCGATCGATGTTTACTCGGCCCAGGCCCAGCTGATCGGCCGGATCACCCCCGGGGGCGAGGCCCTGGAGATCGCCGGTCTACCGCTGAAGGTGGTGGAGGTGATGCCAGCCAGCGGGCTGCTGCTGAAGCGGGATCCGGGAGTCCCGCTGGTGTACGGCGGTTTTGCCATTGCCCTGCTGGGCGGGGGCCTGAGCCTGATCGCCACCCGTCAGCTCTGGGCCATCGCCGATGACGACCAGGGCCAGCTGCATGTGGGCGGGCTCTGCAATCGCAACCTCACGGCGCTGGCCAACGAACTGCCGCTGCTGCTGGAGCACCTGAGGGCGGGGGCTGAGCTCAGCAGGGCTGCCGCTGACCATGGCTGACCCGGATCACCGTGTGCACGTTGCCACGGGGATTGAAGTCGGCCTCCAGCTGCATCCAGACCGGCGCGGCGGCGGCCACAAGATCATCGAGGATGCGGTTGGCCACCTCCTCGTGGGAGATGCTGCGGTCGCGCCAGCTGTTCACGTAGAGCTTGAGGGCCTTGAGTTCGAGCACACTCGGGCCGGGCTGGTAGATGAGGCGCAGCACGGCGAAGTCGGGATAGCCGGAGAACGGGCACTTGCAGGTGAACTCCGGCAGCTCGATCGACACCTCATAGGCACGGCCGCGGCGGGGATTGTCGAAGCAGATCAGCGGGGCCTCCTCGCTGATCAGTCGCTCGCCATAGCGCGGGCGGACGGTCTCCTCCTGGACATCCACGGCTGAGGTGGCGCTGGAGGCGGAGCCTGAGCTGGCCGTGCTGGAGCTGGCAGGGAAGGACATCAGCGGTGAACGAACGGGAGACGACGGGAAACCGATCGTAGGAACGGCCTTTTCATGAAGAATACTGAAGCAGAGGATGATTTTGTTCGCTCTGAACAGTGCGATTCGCTAGAAATGGCCTGAAGGACAAAACGTTGGACATCTTTGGGAGGGCCCTTCAGCCCTCCTGTCGGAAGTAGCCCCACGCCAGGCGAAGCAACGCTCCTTCCCACGACTCGGCACCGCACCTGCGGGGACGGTGTGCTCCATCCCTTCGAGACTTCAGTCATGACCCAGGACCAACTTGTCTACCGGGGTGTCCCCTACGACACCCACCAGCACCAGGTGCTCCTCAGCGTCGAGCCGGTGGAGCATGTGTACCGAGGCGTTCACTACCGCATGCCGCTGAAGCATGAGCCCCAGCCCGTGGACGAAAGCCTCGAACTTCACTACCGCGGGCACAGCTATCACCACCGCCGGCAGCAGGCCCAGCGCGATCTGCAGGCGGCCTGACTCTCGCCCGCCGGATGGCGAGTAGCAACAGCTACGCCGGAGCCCAGCGCACTCAGGCCTAATGGCCGCAGTGCGCTGGGTCTCCTTATGGACCTCCTCCTCGCCAGCAGTCACGGCGGTTTTCGCCTCAAGCCCCAGTCGGCATTGGGGATGGTCTGGCTACAGACCCACTTCGACGATGCCGTGTGGTCCCACCTGGCCACCGGCAGGGTTCAGGTGAGTCCGAGCTCCGCCGATCGCCTTTGTCAGGATGCCCTGTCCGCAGGGCTCCGAGTGAACCGCATCCCCAACCTTTCCCTTCCTCTCAGCGATCCCTCCTGAGAGACTTGATCCGAACCATTGGAGACTCCATGAAAAAAGTTGAGGCCATCATTCGTCCGTTCAAGCTGGAAGATGTCAAGGTGGCTCTGGTGAATGCCGGCATCGTTGGCATGACGGTGAGTGAAGTGCGCGGCTTCGGCAGGCAGAAGGGCCAGGTGGAGCGCTACCGGGGTTCTGAATTCACCGTGGAATTCCTGCAGAAACTCAAGCTCGAAGTGGTGGTCGACGACGACCGGGTCGACACCGTGGTGACCGCCATCCAGGATGCAGCCCGCACGGGCGAGATCGGCGACGGCAAGATCTTCATCAGCTCCGTGGGTACGGTCATCCGCATCCGCACCGGCGACCGCGACAGCACCGCGATCTGACTCGGCGACCAGTCACCGCTTCAGCACGGTCCAGCCGGGGATCCCTTGGGGTCTCCGGCTTTTTTTTCGGACCGCTTGATGGTGGTCAGCCGGCCGTGAGGGTGCGGCTCACCAGGGCGCGGATCGAGTCGTCCGCCACCAGGGCATCCGCCGGTGCAGGATCCGAACGCAGCCAGAGCAGATATTCGTGGTTGCCGGCGGGACCCGTGAGCGGTGAGGCGATCAGGCCCCAGGCCCAGAGGCCAAGCGGGGCCGCGGCGGCAATCACCGCCGTGATCGCCTCGGCATGGGCGAGAGGGTCACGCACCACGCCGCCTTTGCCGACCCGCTCGCGACCCACCTCGAACTGAGGTTTCACCAGAAGCACGGCCTCGGCCCAGCCGGGCTGAAGCAGGGCTCGCAGAGCCGGCAGCACCAGGGCCAGGGAGATGAACGAGACGTCGGCGACCGCCAGGTCTGGCCAGGGATCCTCAGGGCCATAGAGCTGCTCGGGAGTGAGGCGGCGCAGGTTGGTGCGCTCCCTCAGCACCACCCGAGGGTCGGTGCGCAGGCTCCAGGCGGTCTGGCCGTAGCCCACATCGATGCCGTAGACCCGCTCGGCGCCGTGCTGGAGCAGGCAGTCGCTGAAGCCACCGGTGGAGATGCCGCCGTCGAGGCAGACGCGCCCCGGCACCCGCAGGGGGAAGGCCTCCAGGGCCGCCACCAGCTTCTCACCGCCACGGGAGACGAAGCGGGGCGGGTGCTCCACCTCGGGCCGCAGATCCGGAGCCACCTCCTGGCCGGGCTTGTCGAGCACCCGGTCGCCGCTGCGCACCCGTCCGGCACGGATCAGCTGCTGCGCCTGCTGACGGCTTGCTGCCAGGCCCAGCCACACCAGATGCTGATCGAGCCGCTGCTTGCCTGCCATCGGGATCCCGTTGGGGTCGACCCATAGATTGACCAGGACGTTGCCACGCGCTGGCCCTTGATCGAGCGTTACACCCTGCCCGAGATGGGCCGCATCTGGAGCGAAGAGGCCAAATTCCAGAGCTGGCTTGATGTGGAGATCGCCGCCTGCGACGCCAATTGCCAGCTGGGACGGGTGCCTCAGGACGCCATGGCTGAGATCCGGGAGCGGGCGCGCTTCGAGGTGCCCCGCATCCTGGAGATCGAGGCCGAGGTCCGCCATGACGTGATCGCCTTCCTCACCAACGTGAATGAGCACGTGGGCGATGCGGGCCGCTTCATCCACGTGGGCATGACCAGCTCCGATGTGCTCGACACAGGCCTGGCCCTGCAGCTCAAGGCCTCGGTGGCGGCGCTGCGGGTCGAGCTCGATGAGCTGGCTGCCGCGCTGAGGACCCTGGCCACGGAGCACAAGGACACGGTGATGATCGGTCGCTCCCATGCGATCCACGGCGAACCGATCACCTTCGGCTTCAAGGTGGCGGGCTGGCTCGCCGAAACGGAGCGCAACCGGGAACGGCTGGAGCGGCTGGCCCAGGTGGTGGCGGTGGGTCAGATCAGTGGGGCCATGGGCACCTACGCCAACACCGACCCCCAGGTCGAGGCCCTCACCTGCGCCAGCCTGGGGCTGGAGCCCGACACCGCCAGCACCCAGGTGATCGGCCGTGACCGCCATGCGGAATACGTGCAGACCCTGGCGCTGGTAGGCACCTCCCTGGAGCGGTTCTCCACTGAGATCCGCAATCTGCAGCGCACCGATGTGCTGGAGGTGGAGGAGAACTTCGCCAAGGGGCAGAAGGGCAGCTCGGCGATGCCCCACAAGCGCAACCCCATTCGCAGCGAGCGGATCAGCGGTCTGGCACGGGTGCTGCGCAGCTACACGATCGCCGCCCTGGAGAATGTGGCCCTCTGGCACGAGCGCGACATCAGCCACAGTTCGGTGGAGCGGATGATGCTGCCCGACTGTTCCTGCACCCTGCACTTCATGCTGCGGGAGATGACGGAGGTGGTGAAGGGTCTCGGAGTGTATCCCGAGAACATGAGCCACAACCTGAATGTCTACGGCGGGGTGGTGTTCAGCCAGCGGGTGCTGCTGGCCCTGGTGGAGAGCGGCCTCAGCAGAGAAGACGCCTACCGGATCGTGCAGCGCCACGCCCACGACGCCTGGAACCGCGACGGGGGCGACTTCCGCGCCAACCTGGCCGCCGATCCCGTGGTGGTCGCCAGCCTTGACCCGTCCCAGCTCGACGCCTGCTTCTCCACCGACCTGCACCGCGCCCAGCTGGAGGTGATCTGGGAGCGGCTGGGGATCTGAACCGGCTGGATCTGCACTCCCGCTGTGCTGGCGGCTGATGGCTGATGGCACCGCAATGGCACCCTGATCAGGCCGTTTGGGGTGCTGCTGGACGGGCCGTGGCCGGAGTGGCAGGAACGGACGGCGGTGAGACGGGGACCGCTTCGGCGCGCAGGTCGAGGAATTCCGACACCGGAAAGCGGTTGATCGCCTGGAGCGCCTTGCGGGCGGTGGTCCGCAGCTGCTCGCTGATCGCTTCGGCGTAGGGCACCTGGGACAGAAGATCGACGGTGCGGCGCAGAATGCGCACGACGTCGCCTTCATCGAGGGAGGTGTTGGCGATCACGTCGTTCCAGCTGCTGCCGCGGGCCCAGGCATGGACCAGCCCCATCAGCTCGGGCTCCCACCAGGCCGGCACCACCACATGGGCCCGCTCCTGGTGGCGCAGCAGCTCCCGGCGCAGGCCACTCAGGTCGTGCAGGGCCTCCTCCGCCCGCGGCGGCGGCGGAAAACCGCTCCAGAGGTCGGGGCGGTTCACTTCGGTGCTGATCGCCTCGAACACCGCCGCCAGTTCCGCCGGGTTGAGTTCATCCAGGTGGCCGCTCATCAGGGCCAGACCCAGCCAGAGCTCGTTGTCGCCGCGCAGGGCGGCCACGGTGCGGCCCACCTCGGTGGGCTCCAGACCATCGGCTCCGGCGAGCGCACCGAAGGCGCGCAGGATCTCGATCAGGGCCAGGAACGTGTCCCAGTGGCGGTTGGCGCGGTGGTGCAGCAGCCTCTGGCGCTCCTCGATCTCCTCGCTCAGTTCCTCCATCCGCCGCCGCTGCTTCTTGAGCTGGCGCCGGTCGCCCCAGCGGTGGGCGGGATGCTGCTCAAGCTCCTCCTCCAGCCGCTGCACCAGCTCAGCCTGGCTGCGCACCTCCCCCGCCAGGTCGTACTGGGGGGTGTGCATGTCATGGCGGCGGGCCATCGACGCCACCGCCAGGGCCAGGCCACCGCTGGCGTTATCGCCATGGCGAATCTCCCCGGCATGCTCCAGGTGGGGCGCCGCGATCGAGTCCACCTGCAGGCAGCTCAGCTCGGCATGGAGGCTCACCACCCCATGGCAGGGCACCAGGATCCAGACGTTCTCCTCGGTGAGGCAGAGCAGCAGCGGGAACTGGCCGGAGCCCTTCTGCTTGGCCACGATCACCGCCGGGGTCACCCGGCCCCGCAGCTGGGGGGCCTTCAGGCTCACCAGAGTGCCCTCACTGGCGAACTGCAGGGCCAGGGTGAGTTCATGGGCCAGGGTTTCCTCGGCCTGCTGCTGCAGGATTCGCTGGATGCGCCGCTCCTCCCGCAGCCGCTCCCGCTGCTTCTCGTAGGCCTCGAAGTCGTCCCAGGGGATGTCTGCGTTGGGACCAGCCAGCTGGGCCAGCTGAGCGCGCAGGGAGGCGATGTTGGATTCGTCCTCCACCAGATCCAGGGTGGCCAGGTAGCGCCCGAAGCTGCGCTCCACCAGCTGCTTGGCCTTGGCCAGGTCGTGGCGCTGCAGGAGGTTCAGCACCATGCCGTAGCTGGGGGTGAACTGGCTCACCAGCGGATCGGCTGGACTGGTGGCCAGCTGTCCCGCCTCGCGCACCCCCTCGAAACGGCTCTGCACCGTGACCACATAGCCCTGCACATCCAGGCCGCGCCGGCCGGCCCGGCCGGCCATCTGCAGGAACTCGCTGCCCATCAGCGGCCGGTGACCCCGCTCGGTGCGCTTCGAGAGAGCCGAGATCACCGTGGTGCGCGCGGGCATGTTGATGCCGGCGGCCAGGGTCTCGGTGGCGAAGACCACCTTGACCAGCCCCTGCTGAAACAGCTCCTCGATCAGTTCCTTCCAGGCCGGCAGCACGCCGGCATGGTGGGCGGCGATGCCGCGGGTGAGGGCCTCGGCGTGGCCCCCCTCGCGCACCGCTTCCGGGGTGGCGGCCACGAAAGCCTCGAGCCGGGCCACGATCAGGGACTGCTCCGCCTCGCTCACCAGACAGACGCGGCCCAGGTCGCGCACCGCCTTGTCGCAGGCGCGGCGGCTGAAGATGAAATAGATGGCCGGCAGCATGTCGCGCTCGGCCATCTGCGCCACCACGAAGGGCAGTGGCGCCGCCTCCGGCTGGGGCGGTTTCGGGCTCCTGCCCTTGCGCCTCTCCCCCTTCGGCGCCCGCCACACCTTGCAGTTGGGGTGCAGACCCGTTCCCTGCTCGTTGAGCAAGGGGTGCAGGCCCTTGGCGCTGCAGAAACTGAAGGCCAGCGGCACCGGCCGGTGGTCGCTCACCACCAGCGTGGTGGGGCCATGCACCCGCTCGATCCAGTCGGTGAGCTGCCCGGCGTTGGCCACCGTGGCCGAGAGGGCCACCAGCTGCACCGGCGGCGGGCAGTGGATGATCGATTCCTCCCAGACCGTGCCCCGCTGGGAGTCGTTCATGTAGTGGCACTCATCGAGCACCACCGCCTCCACATCAGCGAGGGGATCGTCTCCCCGGTCCACCTCCGCGTAGAGCATGTTGCGGAAGATCTCGGTCGTCATCACCACGATCGGCGCTTCGCGGTTCACGCTCAGGTCTCCGGTCATCAGCCCCACCTGATCAGCCCCGAACTGCTCGCGGAAATCGCGCAGCTTCTGGTTGGAGAGGGCCTTCAGCGGCGTGGTGTAGAACACCTTCTGGCCATGGGCCAGGGCCCGGTGGATGGCGTACTCGCCCACCAGGGTTTTGCCGGAGCCGGTGGGGGCGCTCACCACCACGGAATGGCCCTGGTTGAGGGCGTCGATCGCCTCCAGCTGGAAGGGATCGAGGGGGAACGGGAAGAGCTGATCGAGGGGGGGCACCTCACTGGGGACCACAGCCAGATCCTTGCTGGAGCCCAAAGACAGATCCTTCACCGCCTCAGGCCTGTAGCTCTCGGCCAAGGATGCTGGAACCGCCGCTGGAACCGCCGCCGGATCAGGAGGAGCGTTGGAACCGGCGGTTTGCATCACCCAATCTTATGGGCTGCCCAGCGAGCAGAGTGGTTGAAGTGCAACTGCCCTGGCGGTGCCTTCCGCGTGGCCCGTGATCCGCTCGATTCGATTCAGCAGGCCCTCGCGGGGGTGCCCGAGCAGCGTCGGCGAAGGCTGCGCACATTTCGCCCCGGCCCCGCCGCCACCCTCCTGCCCGTCGATGCCGGCCCACTCCGAAGGCCCCTGCTTGATCTCGCCAGCAACGACTACCTCGGGCTGAGCGCCCACCCCAGCCTGAAGGCGGCGGCCATGGCCGCCATCGGGAGCGAAGGGGTGGGCTCCGGCGGATCACGGCTGGTGAGCGGCACGCGCCCCTCTCATCTCCGGCTCGAGGCAGCCCTCGCCCACTGGCTGGGGCGCGAGCGGGTCCTGCTCTTCCCCAGCGGCTTTCAGGCCAACCTGGCCGCGGTGCTGGCCCTGGCCGACCGCCACAGCGAGGTGATCGCCGACCGGCTGATCCACCACTCCCTGCTGGTGGGGATCCAGGCCAGCGGCGCCCGCCTGCGCCGCTTTCGTCACAACGATCGCTCCGACCTGCGCCGTCTGCTGGAGCGCGGAGCCCGCAGCGAGCCCGACCGGCGTCAGCTGGTGGTGAGCGAAAGCCTGTTCAGCATGGAGGGCACCAGCCCCGACCTGGCCGGCATCGCCGCAACCTGCAGGGAGTTCGGCGCCCTGCTGCTGGTGGATGAAGCCCACGCCCTCGGGCTGCTGGGCCCCGGTGGCCGCGGCCTGGCCTGGGGTCTGGCGGGGGTGAGCCTGGTGAGCGGCACCTTCGGCAAGGCCTTCGGCGCCGGCGGGGCCTTCCTCGCCGCCGATGGCCCCCTGGGCCCCTGGCTGCTGCAGAGCTCCGGCGCCTTCCGCTACACCACCGCCCTGGCGCCGCCGCTGGCGGCCGCGGCCCTGGCGGCCCTGGAGCTGCTCCAGGCTGATCCCGGCCAGGGCGAAGCCCTGATGCGCCGAGCCCGGCGCTGGCGGGACGGCCTCGAGGACGCCGGCTGGCGGCGCCCGCCCGGCGAGGGTCCAATCCTGCCGCTGCACGTGGGCGATGACGCCCTGGCCCTCGACCTGCAGGGCCATCTGGAGCAGGCCGGCCTGCTGGGGGTCGCGATCCGCCCGCCCACGGTGCCGGCGGGAACGGCGCGCCTGCGGCTGGTGCTGCGCCGCGACCTGCCCCACGGCAGCCTCGATCGCCTGCTCCAGGCCCTGGCCGCCTGGCCTCACGCCCCCGCCTCAGCCTCCGCCCCCGCCCCATGAACCGTCGTCCCCTGGAGCTGATCGCCATGCATGGCTGGGCCGGCGACAGCCGGGCCTGGCGGCCCTGGCAGCAGGCCGCGGCCCGCCGTGGCTGGAGCTGGCAGAGCGGAGAACGTGGCTACGGCCAGCTGCCCCCCCAGACGCCCCAGTGGCCGGAGCAGGGCGGCCCCAGGGCCGTGATCGTGCATTCCCTCGGGCTGCACCTGCTGCCGGCCCCTGTGCTGGCGGAGGCGCAGGCCGTGGTGCTGCTGGCCAGCTTCGGGGGCTTCGTGCCCCCCGGGCCCGGGGGCCGGCGCTGGCGGCAGGCCCTGCGCGGCATGGGCCGGCGCCTGGAGGCCGGCGACAGCGCCGCCATGCTCGCCGACTTCCTGCGGGAGGCCGCCGCTCCCGCGTCGGTGGAGCTGCTGCCGCCGGGGCCCTCGTCCGGGGTGATGCCCGCCGAAGGGGTGGAGCGGTTGCGCCAGGATCTGCTCCTGCTGGAGCAGTGCAGCGCCGTGCCTCCCACCTTCCCCAGCGGTGCCCGAAGCCTGATCGTCGAGGCCGGGGCCGATCGCATCGTGGCTCCCGAGAGCCGAGCGGCCCTGAGCAAAGCCCTGCCGGACGCAGAGCACTGGTCCCTGGCCGCTGCCGGGCACAGCCTGCTGGGCAGCGATCTGGTGGAGCCGGTCCTGAACTGGCTGGAGGCCGGACACTGATGGTCCTGCTCCGACCAGCCCCCTCGATGACCCAGCGGGTGCGACTGGCCTTCAGCCGCCGTGCCCGCCACTACAACGACGCCGCCAGCCTGCAGCGGGCCGTGGCCTGGCGTCTGGCCCGCCACTGCCGCGACCTGCCCCTCCCTGAGGGCCCGATGGCGGATCTGGGGGCCGGCACCGGTCTGCTCGGCGGCGCCCTGGAACAGCAGCGCCCTGGCTGGAGCCTGCTGCGCCTCGATGCCTGCGCGGCCCTGCTGGAGCAGGACGCCCGTCAGGGCCGCGCCAGGGCTGCCTCGCCACTGGCTGCGGCACCCCAGCTCCTCTGGGACCTCAACGACGGCCTGCCCGCGGCCCTCGGCGGGGCGGCGCTGCTGGTGTCGAGCTTCGCGCTGCACTGGCTGGATGATCCCGCCGCCAGCCTGCGCCAGTGGTGCGAGGCCCTGGCACCGGACGGTTGGCTGGGGCTGGCCGTTCCCACCGCCGGCAGCTTCCCCCAATGGCGCCAGGCGGCCGCCGCCGCCGGCGTGCCCTGCACCGCCCTGGCCCTGCCCGAGCGGTCCCGCCTGCTGGCCGTTGCCGCCTCACGTCTGGAGCTGCGGTTGGCCACGACCCTGCGCTTCAGCCAGCGCGGCCCCAGCGGCCGGGCCCTGCTGCGGCCCATGGGGGCCGTGGGCGCCGGCAGCACCGCCGCCCCACCCCTGGGGGTGGGGGCCTGGCGGCGGCTGGAGGCCCACTGGCCCCGCGACCATGACGGCCACAAGCACCTCAGCTGGGAGGTGCTGCTGCTGATCGGCCACCAACCCGCAACGGAGCTGAAGCGATGACACGCCTGGTGGTCTGCGGCACCGACACCGATGTGGGCAAGACCGTGGTGAGCGCCCTGCTGGTGCAGGGGCTTGGCGCGCAGTACTGGAAGCCGGTGCAGTGCGGCCTGGAGGAGGGGGGTGACACGGCCAGGGTGGCGGCCATGCTCGGGCTCAGCCCCGCTGAAGCTGCCGAGCGCCTCCTGCCGGAGGCCTACCGCTACAGCCATCCGGTCTCGCCCCACTGGGCCGGTGAGCTGGAGCAGCGGCCGATCGAGCTGGAGCGTCTGGCGCTGCCCCGGGTGAGCGGTCCGCTGGTGGTGGAAACCGCCGGCGGCCTGCTGGTGCCCCTGCGCCTCGACAGCCTCCAGATCGATCAGATCCGCCGCTGGGACCTGCCGGTGCTGCTGGTGGCCCGCAGCGGCCTGGGCACCCTGAACCACACTCTGCTCTCGGTGGAAGCCCTGCGCACCAGAGCCATCCCCCTGCTCGGCCTGGTGCTCAACGGCCCGCTCCACCCCGACAACCCCCGCACCCTGGAGGCCATGACCGGGGCGTCGGTGCTGGCCTGCCTGCCCCCCCTGCCCCGGCTGGATCGCAACGCCCTTGCCGAGCAATGGCAGGCCAGCGGCCTGGCCCGTAGCCTGGCCTGATGACACGAGGAAATCTGCTGGTCAGCGCATCAGTGGCTCTGCTCTGCACCGGCATCCTGGTGCTGTTCACCGATGTGGAGCTGGGGATGGTGCGCTGGTTCAACTGCGGACCCTGGGCCTCCGACATGTCCCGCCTGGAGAAGCGGTGCCGCTGATTCAGCCGCAGAGCGACCCTTGAACTGGCATCCCCATCTCTGGCACCCCACCACCCAGGTGGCCCGGGCCGATCCCCCCCTGAGAGTGGTCGCCGGCCGCGGCGCCGTGCTCGAGCTCGACGACGGCCGTGAGCTGATCGATGCCATCAGCAGCTGGTGGGTGACCCTTCATGGCCATGGCGAGCCGACCATCGCCACGGCCGTGGCGGAGCAGGCCCTGCGGCTGGAGCAGGTGATCTTCGCCAACTTCCGCCATCCCCCCGCCGAGCGTCTGGCCGAGCGGCTCAGCGCCGCCGCCGGGCTGGAGCGGTTGTTCTTCTCCGACGACGGCTCCACCGCCGTGGAGGTGGCCCTGAAGATCGCCTGGCAGTGGTGGCGCAACCAGGGCTCCGAGCGGCGTCAGCTGATTGCCTTCGAGGGCGCCTATCACGGCGACACCTTCGGGGCCATGGCCCTGGGGGAGCGCTCCCTGTTCTCCGCGCCGTTCGAGCCCCTGCTCTCCCCGGTGGCCCGTGCCCCCTGGCCCGCCACCTGGTGGGATGACCCAGACGTGGAGATCAAGGAAGCCGAGGCCCTTGCGGCACTGGAGCGGCTGCTGGAGGAGCCCACCGCGGCCGTGATCCTCGAGCCGCTGGTGCAGGGGGCCAGCGGCATGGTGATGGTGCGCGAGCGCTTCCTGCGTGAGCTGGAGCAGCGGGTGCGTCAGGCCGGTGCCCTGCTGATCGCCGATGAGGTGATGACCGGCTTCGGCCGCACCGGTGCCCTCTTCGCCTGCGGACGGGCCGGCATCCGCCCTGATCTGGTGGCCCTCTCCAAGGGCCTCACCGGCGGCTTCCTGCCGATGGGTGTCACCCTGGCGAGCGAGCGGATCTACCAGGGCTTCATCAGCGACGATCCAAGCCACACCCTGTATCACGGCCACAGCTTCACGGCCAATCCGCTCGGCTGCGCCGCCGCCAACGCCAGCCTGGATCTGCTGCTGCACCAGCCCGCACGCCACGAAGGCTTCGAGGCCCGCCACCGGCCCCATCTGCAGGCCCTTGCAGCGCACCCACTGGTGCGGCGGCCGCGGCTGTGCGGCACCATCGCCGCCTTCGATCTGGCGGTGGAGCGGCCGGGCTATCTCCACCCCGCCGGCCGCCGGCTGCAGCGCCATGCCATTGAGGCCGGGGTGTTCCTGCGGCCCCTGGGCCATGTGGTCTACCTGCTGCCGCCTCTCTGCCTCAGCGACGGCCAGCTGCGGCACTGCTATGCCGTGATCCGCTCAGCCCTCGATCAACTGAACTGAGTGAGGACCCTTGGCTGAAGCCCGCCCTCAGGGGCCCGCCAGGATCGCCGATTCCACGTCGGCGCGACTGAGGCCATAGGGGAACAGGCGCACCGTGATGCCGCCGCCGTGCTCCCAGCTCACCTTGAGTTCCTCCACCTCAAGCTCGATGCGGGCACTCCACGAGGGCTGCTTCAGGTCCCAGAGGCAGGGCTCGGCGGCGTCCCGGCAGGCACCCAGATCACTCAGCCACTGCTCGAGGGCCGGCAGCGGGTGGTTGTACAGGGGCGTCTGCAGGGGGGGTAAGGAGCTCATCCGCGGGCAGGCGTGCGGTGATGTCCTCAGTGTGCCGCTCGATCGGATCACTGGCCGAAGTGCTGAGCGGGGGCTGGGTGACCAGCTCCACCCCGCGCCACCAGGCCAGGCCCAGCCCCAGCACCAGGCTGAAGAGCAGGGCCAGGGCCAGCAGCACCAGGGCGAACCATTCCCCCCCCGAGAACGCCCGCCGCACCGAGAGGGGGCGACGCTCCGCGGCCGGCCCCGGCATGGCCAGGCCAGGAGCGGGACTGGCGACCGGCGGGCCCAGCGCCTCGACGCGCTGCAGCAGGGCGAGACGCAGCTGGCTGTCGTACGCCGAGCGGCGCTGAGGATCGCCCAGCACCAGGTAGGCCTCCTGCAGCCGGCGGAACTGGTCCTGGGCCTCAGGCAACGGCAGGGTGGTGGTGTCGGGGTGATACAGCTTGCTGAGGGAGCGGAAGGCCTGCCGCAGCTCCTGCGGCGTGGCTGTGCTCGGCAGACCAAGCAGCGCGTAGAGAGATGGGCCCGTGACCGGGTGCTCGCCGCCTGTCACCAACCACGCGCCATGGTTGGCTGATCCTAGAGAGCTCGACCAACGGTGCTGCAGTGATCACAGCCCCCGCCGATCCCGTTCCAGCTGGCCTCTGGGACAGCCTGGGCTGGGAGCCCACCCCCGAGCAGCTGCAGCAGTTGACGGCGTTGCAGCAGCAGCTGCGCCACTGGAACGCCCGGCTCAACCTCACGCGCCTGGTCGATGGCGACGACTACTGGATCGCCCAGGTGTACGACAGCCTCTGGCCCTGGCGCGACCAGCTCAACGCCCCGACCCAGTCCCTGCGCTGCCTCGATGTGGGCACCGGTGGCGGCTTCCCCGGCCTGGCCCTGGCGATCGCCCTGCCGGCCGCCCAGCTCACCCTGGTGGATTCCGTCGGGCGCAAGGCGGAGGCGGTGAAGGCCATGGCCGCCAGCCTGGGCCTGGGCGAGAGGGTGCAGGTCCGCTGGGAGCGGGCGGAGACCACCGGTCACACCCCCAGCTGCCGCGGCCGCCAGGACTGGGCGATGGCACGGGCGGTGGCCGCCGCCCCGGTGGTGGCGGAGTATCTGGTGCCCCTGCTCAGCACCAGCGGCCGGGCCCTGCTCTATCGCGGCCAGTGGAGCCCGGAGGATCTGGCCTGCCTGAAGCGGGCCGCCACCTGCCTGCGCGCCGAGGTGGAGCAGGTGGAGCGGATCGACCTGCCTGGAGGACGGGGGGTGCGCCACGCGGTGGTGCTCAGGCCGAGCGCCCCCTGCCCCGCCATCTATCCCAGGGCCGTGGGTCTGCCCGCCAAGCAGCCCCTGGCCTGAGCCCGATCACGCATCCGCCATCAGCCGACGGACGCTGGTGCCCCCCAGCCGCTCGCGCAGGCTCCTCAGCAGCGTCGGAATCCGCTCGGCCCAGGGGCTGGCCGTCAGCACCGCCAGCAGATCGGCTTCGCTCACCTCCCGGTCCAGGGCCTCGGCATTGGCGCCGGGGAACCAGTGGCTCCCCTGGCCCAGCAGGCCGTAGCGAGCGCGGGCGTAACCCTCCAGGTCCCAGGCCTCCAGCAGGTTGTGCAGCCAGAGCAGCACCGGCAGGTTCAGCCCTCCGGGGGTGGCCTCCCAGGTGGGCAGACCATCGCTCCAGCTCTCGAGCCAGCGAGCGCCGAGGGACTCGAGCCTGGCGCGCTCCAGCCGCTCCTGCACCGGGGCCAGCCAGCACTCGGCCTCGGGCAGACGCGCCACCGCCTGCAGATGCAGGTCGAGATCAGCCGGGCCGGCGGCGCCCACGCTGATCGTGTGGATCGCCGCCTCACGCAGGCAGAACAGGTCGTTGAACTCGATGGGGTGAAGCGGAGCGCACAGCCGGCTGATCCGCTCGGAGGGGGTGTGCAGGTGGCCGCCCTTGTCGGTGGGGCTGATCACGAACACGCCCATGTCGTGGCGGCGGGCGGCCTCGAGAGCCGGGCGATTGTCCTGGCGGATGTAGTACCAGTGCAGGTTGATGTAGTCGAAGGCATCACTGGCGATCGCCTCGAGGATCAGGGGCAGGGGCGCGTGGGTGGAGAAGCCCACATAGCCGATGCGGCCCTGCTGCTGCCAGCGCCTGACCACGTCGAGGCAGCCGCCGGGCCGCAGGGTCTGCTCCAGATGCTCGGGCAGGTTGAGGCCATGGATGCCGAGCAGATCGAGCCGCTCGATGCGCAGGCGCTCAAAGCTCAGCTCCAGCTCCGCCTCGAACTGGGCGGGATCCTCATGGGGCGGCACCTTGGTCTGGAGGATGCGCCGGGGATCGGGCACCTCCCGCAGCAGATCACCCAGTTGCCGCTCGGATGTTCCGTAATGGCGGGCGGTTTCGATGTGATGGAACCCGGCGGCCACGGCCTTCTCCAGGGTGGCGCGCAGGTTGGCCTGGCTGGCGGCGGTGATCTCGCCGGCCGGCAGATCGCTCCAGCTCTGCTGGTAGCGCATCCCCCCCAGAGAGAGAACCGGCATGGCCAACTCCGTGCGCCCGAAGCGACGGCAGGGCAGCTCCGCCGTCAAGGCCGAGGCAAGGTGCGCTGAACCCGGGATTGGCTCGGATAGCCCAGAGGCAGCAGCTCCTGGGAGCGCAGGCGCTCATCGAGCTGGGCCACGTCTTCGTACGGCACCCAGTGGATGCAATCAACCGGACAGGTGTCGATCGCCTCCTGGATGATCTCGGTGCTGTCGCCGTCCTGGCGGATCGCCCGGGACCGACCCCAGACCGGTTCCACCAGGAAGGTGTTGCCAGCCACATGCGCGCAGTAGCGGCAGCCGATGCAGACGGCCTCATCGACCCAGACGGCCTGCTGACGCAGGCTGCCCCCAAGCAACGGCTCATGGCCGCTGGGTTGCACCCTGGAGCGGGCCGGTGCCGCGTAGGCCAGGGAGGGATCGACCTCAGCCATCCCAGCGGGTGACCACGAGCTCGATCGAACCATCCAGGCTGGAGGTCTGCTCGCTCACCTGGAAGCCCTCCTGGGCGGAGGCGGCCAGAACCTGGTGCAGGGCATAGCGCTGGGTGATCTGGGCGAGAAAACGTTCGACCGGAATCGGCTGCTTCCACAGCTCCAGGTCGGTGACGAGCTCATAGGTGCCGGATTCGGCATTCCAGCGGAAGCCGATGTCGCAGCCGTCGTTGCGGGTGAGGGCCACATCGGCGAGCACGGTCTGGCCGCGGTATCCACGGACCGGCCGCTGCCCCAGCTCAGGGTCGTGGCCGAGGTCCCGCAGGGCCTCGAGCAGGGCCACGCGGTCGCGCAGTTCGGTCTTGACGGTGCTGAAGTGGGACATCGGGGCGGCCGAAGGGTATGGGTGAAACTCAGGCGGAACGCTGGTGCAGGCTCACCGAGGGGGTGACAGCCTGAGCCGCGGCCTGAAAGGCCTCGGACGTGGAGCGGCGCTGTTCCAGCGAACCGAGTTGGGTCTCGATCCGCTCGGTGAGCCGCTCGCAGGCTGCACCCTGGACGCCTTCCACAAGCTCCTCGACCCGCCCATCGGGGCGAATACGGAAGCGGATGGTGGTCTGGGCCATCCAGGGTCACTCAGGTAGGCAAATGTTAACCAGCTTCCCGTTACGCTGCAGGGAGCCGCCTCAGCGGATCAGGCCCTCGTCCACCAGGGTCTGCAGCCGCTCCAGCACCGCCGGACTCTCCAGCTGCTCCAGGGCCACCCGCGCCTCGTCCCTCACGGTGGAATCAGCGTCCTGGAGCATCACCGCCACCAGCGTTTCCACCAGTTCCCCCTGACGTGGATCCACCAGGTGGTCGTAGAGGCGCCCCAGCGACCAGGCGCTGTTGCTGCGCACCACCGGCTCGGAATCGATGCGCAGGCTCACCAGCAACTGGGCGGCGGCCTGATCGGCCTTGGCCGCGCCCGTACCGCCCACATCCGCCAGGGATCCCGCCGCCCACAACCTCACGGCCGCGATGTCGTTCTGCAGGGCCCGGATCAGAGGATTGAGCACGGGCGACTCGGGGTAATTGCCCAGGCTCCAGGCCACGGCCTTGCGCACGTAGCCGTTGCTGTCGTCCTGCAGCAGGGCCAGCAGGGGGGCCACCGCACGCGGATCGGGGTTGCGGCCCAGTGCATAGACCGCGCTCATGCGCAGGATCGGACAGGTGGCCTCCAGCAGGGGCAGCAGCAGCGGGATCGCCCGGGGGTCGCGGTGCTCACAGAAGATGCGCAGCCCCTGCATGCGCTGGTCATGGCCGCCCCTGAGCCACTCCAGCCCCAGGTCGCATTCCGCGGCGATGTCGGCCTCGGCGGGCTCGAGTGCATCGAGATCCTCGAGCGGATCGCCCAGCAGCTCCTGGGCCAGCTCGCCAGCCAGCAACTCCGGGTCGAAGGCCAGCTCGGCCGGACCGTGGGCGTAGGGGGGCAGGGAACCGCCGGGATCGGGGTTGGCTTGGTCGGTCATGGGCCTCAACCGATCGGAGCGGGGGCGGCCATGTCACCCGGAAGCCAGATCCTGGCACTCACCGCAAACAGAGCCAGACCGAACAGCACGATGATGGCGGCCGGCAACAGGGTGGAGCGGAAGAACGACACGGCACTGGCCAGGGAGGTGCCCCATTCTGGATGCTGGGGTCATCGGACTTCCGTAGGGTTCGCCCAGTCGCGTCCGGCCCTTGGCACCCGAACCAGCCAGCGAGCGCATCACAGCGGTCGAGGCGGCCTCCGGCCCCCGCCGCCGCCTGGTGGCGGTGACGGCCCAGGGGGTGGCCAGCGGCACTCCCTACATGGTGGGCAGCAAGCTGCTGCAGGGTTGGCTGGCGGCCAACCAAGTGCCCCTGAGCCTGATCGGCCTGCTCGGCCTGGCGGAACTGCCCTACACCCTGAAGATGCTCTGGGCGCCGGCCCTCGACCGCTGGCCACTGCCCTGGCCGGACCGCAGGCGTGGCTGGTTGCTGCTGCTGCAGATCACCCTGGTGGTGGTGATCGCTGCCATGGCTCTGCTGCGACCCGGCACTGGCGGGGGCAGTCTCACGGTGATCGGCCTCATGGCCGTGCTGCTGGCCGTCTGCAGCGCCACCCAGGACATCGCCGTCGACGCCTACCGCACGGACCTTCTCCCGCCGGCGGAGCGGGGCGGCGGAGCGGCTGCCTCCGCCCTGGGCTATCGGGGAGCCATGCTGGCCATCGGTGCCGGGGGGTTCATGCTGGCCGGCCGCTTCGGCTGGCCAGCGGCGTTCCTGGCCTCGGCCGCGCTGCTGCTCGCGGTGGTTCCGTTCACCCTGGCGGCGCCGCGGCTGGCACCGATCGAGCATCCCGTCACCAGCCTGCGGCAGGCGGTGGTGGGCCCGGCACGT
Source organism: Synechococcus sp. CBW1107 (assembly GCF_015841355.1). NCBI lineage: Bacteria > Bacillati > Cyanobacteriota > Cyanophyceae > Synechococcales > Synechococcaceae > Synechococcus > Synechococcus sp. CBW1107. Next base: position 2,325,928 of record NZ_CP064908.1, on the reverse strand, counting down.
GATTTCCTCCGCCGCACCGGCTTCGGACGGGCCGCTCTGCTGCTTCTGCTGGTTCTGCTCTACCGCTGGCCCGATGGCCTGCTCAGCCTGATGGCGGTCCCGTTCCTGATTCAGCAGGGGTTCAGTCCCGGGCTGATCGGGGCGGTGCAGGGGGGCTGGGGCATCGCCGCGACGATGATCGGCACGGTGCTCGGCGGCGTGCTCTTCAGCCGTCTGGGCATGAACCGTTCCCTCTGGCTGTTCGCCCTCATCGGAGCGATCGGCAACCTCTCCTATTGGGCCCTGGCCCAGTTCGGTGGCGGAAAGACCGCACTGGTTCTGGCTGTCGGCATGGAGAACATCGGCGGCGGGATGGTGGGAGCGGTGTTCGTGGCCTTGCTGATGAGCCTCTGCAACCCGCGCTTCTCCGCCACCCAGTACGCCCTGCTCTCCGGGGTCTATGCCCTGAGCCGCTCAATCCTGGCCGCGCCAGCCGGGCTGGTGGCCGAACGGGTGGGCTGGAGCAGTTTTTTCCTGTTCACGGTGGGAGCCGCACTGCCGGCCTTTCTGCTGATGCTGCGGCTCACCCCCTGGAACGGCGCCGGCCCCCGCGGCGCCTTCGATCCAGCGAAGGATCCCACCTGAGGCGACCTCCTGGAACGACCCCCACCGGGTCTGAGAACAGCGCAGCCAGGAGGCGGGCGGTGGTCAGAGTGACGTGACCGCCGCCCGCCGCCTGAGCTGACCGCAGGCGGCATCTTCATCGAGACCGCGGCTGGCTCGGACACTCACGGCCACATGCCGCTCCTGCAGCGCCCTGCGGAAGGCCTCCACCCGCTCAGGGCTGGGGCGCTGAAAATCCTCCTCCTCGATCGGGTTGTAGGGGATGAGGTTCACGTGGCTCTGGAACCCGCGCAACAGCGCCGCCAGGGCCGATGCCTGGCGTGGGTGGTCGTTGAGGCCCCCCAGCAGGATGTACTCGAAGCTCACGCGCCGGCCGGTGATCTCCACATAGCGGCGGCAGTCATCGAGCAGCGTCTCCAGCGGGTAGGCGCGGGCAGTGGGGATCAACTGCTCCCGCAGACCCTGATCCGGAGCATGCAGACTCACGGCCAGGGTGAACTGGGCACGGCCCAGTTTCTCCAGGGCAAGCTCGGCCAGTCTGGGAAGGGTACTGGACACCCCAACGGTGCTGACCGTGATCTGGCGCTGGGCCATGCCCAGGTCGGTGCAGAGGCAGTGAATGGCCCCCAGCACGGAATCGATCGTGAGCAGGGGTTCGCCCATGCCCATGAACACCACGTGGCTGGGACGGCGGCCCATCACCTCGCGCACGCACAGCACCTGATCGACGATCTCGTGCACCGCCAGGGAGCGCTGCAGCCCGCCCTTGCCGGTGGCGCAGAAGCGGCAGGCCATCGGACAGCCCACCTGACTCGAGACGCAGACCGTGAGGCGATCGCGGGAGGGAATGCCCACGGTTTCGAGGCTGAGGCCATCGGCGGTCCCCAGCAGCAGCTTGGTGGTGCCATCGTTGGCCACGCTGCGCTGCAGTTCCCTGGATCGGCCGAGCGGATCGGCGCCAGCAGGGTCTGCCTGAGCAGTGAGGCTCTCCCGCCACGCTTTTGGCAGCACGCTGATGTCAGCCAGGCGCCGGGCCCCCTTGGCATAGATCCAGTCGTGCAGCTGACGGCCACGAAAAGCGGGTTGCCCCTGGCTGACCGCCCAGGCTTCCAGCTCGCCCAGGCCCAGGCCCAGCAGGGGCACGTCCTGGGGCGAGGGCGCCGCGGCGATCACGACCAGATCAGCAGTCCATGGCCGAGCCAGCGCTCCACCGCCACCAGAGCGATGAAACCGAGCATGGCCAAACGACCGTTGAGCCGTTCGGTGTGGGTGTGGAAGCCGAAGCGGGGCAGGCGCCGCTTCGGAATGAGCGTGGGTTCCAGCAAGGGAATCAGTCCTCTGTGAGTAGACCCTCTTCCTGCAGGCCCTCAACGGCCGCGGGATCGGGGATGAGCTCTTCCTCCAGACCTTCCTCCTGGGTGGGCCTGGCAAAGGCCGCGAAGGAACTGGCGGCCGCCTCGATGCCCCGCTTGCTGCGAACCGCATCGAGCTCGTCCTCGGAAGGATCCTCCAGCACCGCCTTGGTGACCGGGGCCGCGGCGGGCATCTCCACCGTGTAGTCCGGGCGGAGATTGGCCACGCGCCGGTAGCTGCCGGCCTCCTCGTCGAGGATGTCGGGGTGGGGACCGGCTTCTGCACGCAGTTCCTCCTCGAAGCCACCGAAGCCGGTGCCGGCGGGGATCAGGCGGCCGATGATCACGTTCTCCTTGAGACCGCGCAGCCAGTCGCTCTTGCCCTCGATCGCCGCTTCGGTGAGCACCCGGGTGGTCTCCTGGAAGCTGGCGGCGGAGATGAAGCTGTCGGTGTTGAGCGAGGCCTTGGTGATGCCCAGCAACACCGGCGTGAACTCGGCGGGGGCGCCACCGGTGATGGCCATTGCCTGGTTCACCTGCTCCACCTGGCGGAGCTCGATCAGCTCACCGGGCAGCAGGGTGGTGTCACCGGCATCCTCGATGCGCACCTTGCTGGTCATCTGGCGCACGATCACCTCGATGTGCTTGTCATCGATGGTGACCCCCTGGGATTTGTAGACGTTCTGCACCTCCTGCACCATGCGGAACTGCAGCTTGGAGATGGCTTCCTGGGCCGCCTCCATCGAGGGCTTGCGGTCCCGCAGGTCCTCGAAGTAGCACTCCAGCAGTTCGTGGGGATTGATCGGACCGTCGGTGAGCATTTCACCGGCCGTGACCTGCTGGCCGTCGTTCACCATCACGTTGCGCCCGAGCAGGATCGGGTAATCGGTGCTGACATCGTCGTGCTCGATCACGGAGACGGTGACCGAGTCGTCGTCTTCACCCAGCTTGATCGTGACGGTGCCGGGCTTGCGGCAGAGCACGGCGGATTCCCGCGGACGGCGTGCTTCGAGCAGTTCCTCGATCCGGGGCAGACCCTGGACGATGTCCCCGGTCTTCTGCCGCTCGAACACCAGCAGCGCCAGGGCATCCCCCCGTTGCACGAGTTCGCCGTCGCGCACGTGCAGCACCGAATCCGGCGAGACCATGTACGGACGGCCCAGTCGGATGGTGATCAGGCTGCCGTCGATGGCTTCCACCTGACCGCAGCAGGGAGCCTCGATCCCGCTGGCGAGGGGCTCACCATCCACCAGGCGCTGACCCACGCTCACGGCCAGCTCGGCGCTGCCGATGTCGATCCCGCGGGTGTCGCCCTCACGCTCGACGATCAGGCGACGCACCGGTTCCCCTTCCACCGGATCGGGCAGTTGCACCACGCCGTCTTCCTTGCAGAGGATCTGGGTGGTGGCCACCACATCGCCGCTCTTGACGCTGGTGCCGTCCTCCACCTGCAGCTCGGTGTGGGTGGAGCCGTGACTGGCATCGGAGAGGGTGTCACGGCGGACCAGCAGGGTTTCGAGGATCACCAGCTGCAGGCGCTCGATCGTCTTGGCGCGCTTGTCGGGGACAGCCTCCACATCCACCGTCATCTGGGGAGTGGTGTCGAAGGTGTCGAGGATCAGCTGGGTGCGCAGCAGCTCGACACCATCCACGGACTTGATCAGTTCACCGTCCTTGAAGGTGAGCCGCTGGGTGGCCTTGAGGCCCAGGGAAGGGCCACCGTTCTGCTTGACGCTGGCCAGCTCGGGAAGGTGGGCCTGGTCGGGGATGGGGTATTCCTCCACCGGCCGCAGCAGCAGGGCACCACCCTCAGGAGTGTCGACAGCCTCGACGAACACCATCGCCTCGGGAACCAGGCCAGGGGCGATCTCCTCACCGGGATTGTGCAGGCGACCTTCGTCGCTGTAGCGGGCATGGATCTTGGCGTCGCTGACGAGGTGCAACGTTCCCGAACGCACGATGATCTCGCGCAGGATGTCGTTCTTCTGGGTCACGGTGACGATCCCGGCCGTCTGGCTGAAGATGTCCTTGACCACCTCGGTACCGGCCTCGATCCACTGGCCGTCCTCGATCATCAACAGGGAGATGTCCTTGTTGATCTCGTGAGTCTCCTGGGGAATCCAGAGAACGGTTCCGCCCTTGGACACCTCGTAGCCGTTCTTGGCGGAGCGTGCCTTCTTGATCGAGAGACCGGGGGCGTACTTGATCAGACCGCCGGTCTGGGTGCGGAAGCGGTCGTCGGCCAGCTCGGCGATCACCTCACCGCTGCCGATCTTGCTTCCCGGTTGGGTCTTGAGCAGATAGCGGATGTTGTCCTTGCCCTCCAGGTGCCAGATCTCACCGGAATGGGTGGATTCACCCACAAGCTTGCAGTCCTTGAGGGTCAGGCTGGCGGTGACGATCTGGACTTCGCGGGAATCACCGGTGGAATCGCGCAAACGCACCGCACCGCCGTGTTCGCTCACCAGACGGCTCTCGGCCAGCACCTCACCAGTGGTGACCGCGGTATTGCCTCGGACCACGGGCTGGGCATTGGGGGGCAGGTTGTACACGTCGCCCGCCAGGACCCAGAGACGCCCGAGTCGCTGGGCCTTGAGGGTGATGTTGCCCTGGCGGTCGGTCGACTCGCGGGGTTGAATCACATCCTCGTAGCGCACCTGACCCGCCAGATCGCAGATCACATCCTTGGTGGCCTTCTCCACGCTCTTCTTGACCGCGGCGCCAGCGGAGATCTGCGCCAGCACCATGTCGGACGGCACCTCATCACCATCGGCGACGAAGAGAACGGAACCTGAGGTGATGTCGAGCCGCTGGATCTTGCCCTTGCCGCTGGGCTTCACCGAAAGGGTGAAATCGGTTTCCGAGAGCTGCGCCTCAACCCCGTGAGACGTGCGGTGGGAGCGCACCCGGGCCCTGGGGCCGAACTCCACGGTTCCTGCCACCGAGGAGCGCACCACGCCGGTTTCGGCCGTGGACACACCACCGGTGTGGAAGGTGCGCATCGTCAGCTGGGTTCCGGGCTCACCGATCGACTGGGCCGCGATGATGCCCACCGCTTCGCCCAGATCCACCAGCTGGTTGTGTGCCAGGGCCCAGCCGTAGCACTTGCGGCAGACCGAGCGGGCGGCTTCGCAGGTGAGGGGGGAGCGGACCACGACGGTCTTGACGCCAGCGGCCTCGATCCGCCGGGAGAGCTCGTTGTCGATCTCGCCGTCGCGTTCGACGAGCAGGGATCCGTCGGAGCCGTGCACGGGCTCACCCGCCAGACGGCCCACGAGCTTGGCGAAGAACCGGCCCTTCTCATCGGCATGGATGGGGATGCCTCGGGTGGTGCCGCAGTCGTCCTCACGCACGATCACATCCTGAGCCACGTCCACCAGCCGGCGGGTGAGGTAGCCGGAGTCGGCGGTGCGCAGGGCCGTGTCCACCAGACCCTTGCGGGCGCCATAGGAGGAGATCACGTATTCCGTGACAGTGAGACCCTCACGGAAGTTGGTGCGGATCGGCAGGTCGATGATCTCCCCCTGGGGGTTGGCCATCAGGCCGCGCATGCCCACCAGCTGGCGCACCTGGGACATGTTGCCCCTGGCGCCGGAGTTGGCCATCATCCAGACGGAGTTGAGCGGGTCGTTCTCGTTGAAGTTCTTCTTGACCTCCTCCACCAGCCGCTCATTGGTTTCGGTCCAGGTGTCGATCACCTTGGTGTGCCGCTCCACCTCGGTGATCTCCCCCAGCCGGTAGCGCTCTTCGGTATCGGTGATCTGCTGCTCGGCCTCTTCCAGCAGACGGGCCTTCTCGAAGGGAATGCGCAGGTCTTCGACAGAGATCGAGACCGCGGCCTGGGTGGCGTAGTGGAAGCCCAGATCCTTGAGGTCGTCGGCCATGGAGGCCGTGGCCGCTGTGCCGTGGTGCTTGTACGCCCAGGCCACGAGATTGCGCAGGGCCTTCTTGTCGATCTCCCGGTTGCGGAAACGCGGCGGTTCCTTGCTCAGGGGAGCGCGGCGGTCCTGGGAGTTGGGCTTGGAGGGGGTGGTGGTCATGGCGGCGAGCGAAAGAGAAGACCGAAGAGGAAAACCTGGTGTAATCAGGTGAAGGGGACGACGTGCTGCAGCAGGTCAGCTCAGGTGGCGGCCACCGCGTCGATGATCGTTCTGTTCATCACCACCCGGCCCACGGTCGTGAGCAGGTAACGGGTGATCAGTGCACCGTCTTCGTCGAAGCGGTCGCGGCGGTACTTCCACTGCTCGATGCGGGTGCCATCGCTGAGCGTCTCTTCATGCACGGGGGTCTCTGCCTCATCCTCGTCATCGACCTCGCCCTTGAAGCGGACCCAGACCCACTGGTGCAGATCGAGATGCCGTTCCTCGAACGCATTGATCACGTCGTTGAGACCAGCGAAGGTGCGGCTGCGGTCACCGAAGCTGGGCATGACCTCCTTGCGATCCACCGCGGTGAGGTAGTAGATGCCGAGCACCATGTCCTGGGACGGGGTGATGATCGGCTCACCGGTGGCCGGCGAAAGAATGTTGTTGCTCGCCAGCATCAGCATGCGCGCCTCGGTCTGAGCCTCGATGGCCAGGGGCACATGCACGGCCATCTGGTCACCGTCGAAGTCGGCGTTGAAAGCGGGGCAGACGAGGGGGTGCAGCTGAATGGCGCGTCCATCCACCAGCTTCGGCTCGAACGCCTGAATGCCGAGCCGGTGCAGGGTCGGGGCCCGGTTGAGCATGATCGGGTGACCTTCGATCACTTCCTGCAGCACCTGCATCACCTCATCATCAGCCCGCTGAATCAGCTTCTTGGCCGCCTTGATGTTGTTGACGATGTTCTGCCGGATCAACCTGTGAATGACGAACGGCTGGAACAGCTCGATCGCCATTTCCTTGGGCAGGCCGCACTGGTGCATCTTGAGCTTGGGACCCACCACGATCACGGAACGACCGGAGTAGTCGACCCGCTTGCCCAGCAGGTTCTGGCGGAAGCGGCCCTGCTTGCCCTCGATGATGTCGCTGAGTGACTTGAGCGGCCGGTTGTTGGCACCCACGACGGTCCGGCCGCGGCGGCCGTTGTCGATCAGAGCATCCACAGCCTCCTGCAGCATCCGCTTTTCGTTGCGGACGATGATCTCGGGCGCGAGAATCTCCTGCAGCCGCGCCAGGCGGTTGTTGCGGTTGATCACCCGGCGATAGAGATCGTTGAGATCGCTGGTGGCGAAGCGACCGCCATCGAGCTGCACCATCGGGCGCAGGTCGGGGGGGATCACTGGGATGGCATCAAGCACCATCCAGTCGGGGCGGGCATCGGTGGCGATGAAATTGTCGATCACGCGCAGCCGCTTGATCAGCTTCGCCCGCTTCTGACCCTTGCTGCCGGCGATGTCCTCGCGCAGCTGCTCGGCAATCTCGGTGAGGTTGAGGTCTTCGAGCAGGCGCTTGAGGGCCTCGGCACCGATGCCCACCTCGGGCTCATTCTCGATCTCGGAATCTTCGGCATAGATCTGATCCTCGATCTCCAGCCACTCATCTTCGGTGAGAAGCTGCTTGTAGGTGAGGTCCTTGTGATCGCCCGGCTCGAGCACCACGTAGCAGTTGAAGTAGACGATCTGCTCGACATCCCTCAGGGGCATGTCCAGCAGGATCGCCACATAGCTGGGAATCCCCTTCAGGTACCAGACGTGGGAGACCGGAGCCGCCAGCTTGATGAAGCCCATGCGGTGACGTCGCACCCGGCTCTCGGTGACCTCAACGCCGCAGCGCTCGCAGACGATCCCACGGTGACGCACCCGCTTGTACTTACCGCAATGGCATTCCCAGTCTTTGGAGGGGCCGAAGATCTTCTCGCAGAAGAGCCCATCCATCTCGGGCTTGAGCGTGCGGTAGTTGATCGTTTCGGGCTTGGTCACCTCACCGACCACCTGACCATTGGGCAGGGTGCGCTGACCCCACTGCATGATCCGCTCCGGCGAAGCCAGAGTGATCTTGACGTAGTCGAAGTGGTTCTCGGTGCGGGAGTTGCTGTTGGTCATGGCCGAAGGGCGCGCGGACGTCGAGTGAAACGGTGAAGCTCAGGGCGTTGATTCAATCGTCGTCATAATCAGCGACGCCGAGGGATTCATAAGTGGGCCGGTTGGGGGTGCTGCGGCGGGGATTGACGTCCTGCATCAGATCAACCTCGACCCCCTCATCGGTGTAGACGGCGATATCCAGACCGAGCGACTGCAATTCGCGCATCAGCACCTTGAAGGATTCCGGGGTGCCGGGACGGGGAATCGGCTTGCCCTTGACGATGGCGTTGAGGGCCTCGTTGCGGCCCTGCATGTCGTCGGACTTGACGGTGAGCAGTTCCTGCAGGGTGTAGGCCGCGCCATAGGCCTCGAGGGCCCAGACCTCCATCTCCCCGAGTCTCTGGCCGCCCTGCTGGGCCTTGCCGCCCAGGGGCTGCTGAGTGACCAGGGAGTAGGGACCGGTGGAGCGGGCGTGGATCTTGTCGTCAACCAGGTGGACGAGCTTGAGGATGTGGGCATAACCCACAGTGACCGGCTGATCAAAGGGTTCGCCGGTGCGGCCATCGATCAGCTGGATCTTGCCTGGGTTCTCAGGGTCGTAGACCCACTCCTTGCCAGGCTCGCTGGCCGCCTCCTCCAGATACTTCTGCACGGTGTTCTTGGAGGTTTCGTTGCCGTGCATCTCGTCGAACGGCACCACCTTGACCCGGCAGTTCAGGTGCGAGGCCGCCCAGCCCATCAGGCACTCGAACACCTGACCCACATTCATCCGGGAGGGAACCCCCAGGGGATTGAGGACGATGTCGATCGGAGAGCCATCGGGCAGGTAGGGCATGTCCTCGCGGGGGAGGATGCGGCTGATGATGCCCTTGTTGCCATGGCGGCCGGCCATCTTGTCGCCCACCTGGATCTTGCGCCGCTGGGCCACATAGACCCGCACCACCATGTTCGCCCCCGGCGGCAGCTCATCCCCCTGCTCTCTGGTGTAGATGCGGACGTCCACCACCCGGCCACGTTCGGTGCTGGGCACCCGCAGGGAGTTGTCGCGCACATCGCGGGCCTTCTCACCGAAGATCGCCCGCAGCAGCTTCTCTTCCGGCGGCTGATCCGATTCGCCCTTGGGTGTGACCTTACCGACCAGGATGTCACCGGATTCGACGTATGCGCCAATGCGGATGATCCCCATCTCATCGAGGTTACCCAGGCTTTCTTCAGCCACATTCGGGATCTCACGGGTGATCTCCTCGGGCCCGAGCTTGGTCTGACGGGCCTCGATCTCATACTTCTCGATGTGCACCGAGGTATAGAGATCGTCCTGAACGAGTCGCTCACTGACGAGGATCGCGTCTTCGTAGTTGTAACCCTCCCAGGGCATGTAGGCGATCAGCACGTTCTGACCCAGAGCGATCTCGCCACCCTCACAGGCGGAACCATTGGCCAGCACCTGGCCGGCGATCACCTGGTCACCCTGGCTGACGATCGGCCGCTGGTTGAGGCAGGTGTCCTGGTTGGAGCGCTGATACTTCTGCAGGTGATGGATGTGATCGGTGCCCTGCTCGTCGCGGATCACAATCGCCGTGGCATCCACAAAGGTGACGGTGCCGTTCACCCGGGTGATCGGCACCATGCCCGAGTCGCGGGCCACCTGGGTTTCCAGGCCCGTGCCCACCAGGGGGCGCTCGGGCCGCAGCAGGGGAACGGCCTGACGCTGCATGTTCGAGCCCATCAGGGCGCGGTTGGCGTCATCGTGCTCAAGGAAGGGAATCAGCGAGGTGGCCACCGAGATCACCTGCACCGGGGAAAGCTGCACGTAATCCACCTGCTCGGGTGGCACTTTCTCGAAGTCCTGGCGATAGCGGACGGGGATCAGCTCAGCGAGGATGCGGCCATCGGCATCGGTGGCCACATCACCTGGGGCGACGCGGCACTCATCTTCGAGGTCGGCGGAGAGATAGATCGGATCGCCCTGCTTGTGGACGAAACCGTTCTCCACCTTCCAGAAGGGCGTTTCGATGAAGCCGTATTCATTGACGCGGGCGTGGGTGGCCAGCGAACCGATCAGACCGGCATTGGGACCCTCAGGAGTCTCGATCGGGCAGATGCGGCCATAGTGGGACGGGTGAATGTCCCGTACGGCGAAACCTGCCCGCTCACGGGTGAGGCCGCCTGGACCGAGGGCACTGATGCGCCGCTTGTGGGTCAGCTCCGCCAGGGGATTGGTCTGGTCCATGAACTGACTGAGCTGGCTGGAGCCGAAGAACTCCTTGATCGCCGCCACCAGGGGCTTGGGATTGACCAGCTGCGCGGGGGTGAGCGATTCGGTCTCACCTACCGTCATGCGCTCCTTGATGATCCGCTCCAGCCTGTTGAGGCCCACCCGCACCTGGTTCTGGAGCAGTTCCCCGACGGAGCGCACCCGACGGTTGCCGAGGTGATCGATGTCGTCGAGAGAAGCCCCGCCCACATCGAGCTCGAGGTTGATCAGGTAATCGATCGTGGAGAGCACGTCCTCAGCGGTGAGGGTGCGCACCGCATCAGGAATGGTAAGACGCAGCTTCTTGTTGATCTTGTAACGGCCCACACGGCCGAGGTCATAGCGCTTGGGATCGAAGAAGCGGCTGTGCAGCAGCTGCTGACCGCCACTCACGGAGGGGGGCTCACCGGGACGCAGCTTCTTGTACAGCTCGAGCAGGGCCTGGTCTTCCGAGGAGATGCCTTCGTCGTTGGCCGCTTCGATCGACTTCTTGTAGTACTCCGGGTGCCGGAGCTTGTCGAGCACGTCGTTGTCGGAGAGGCCGATCGCCCGCATCAGCACGTGGGCATTGATCTTGCGCGTCTTGTCGACACGGACGTGGAGCAGATCGTTCTTGTCGGTTTCAAACTTCAGCCAGGCACCCCGGTTGGGGATCAGGCTGGCGTTGAAGGTCTTGCGGCCGTTCTTGTCCTGCTCGTCCTTGAAGTAGACGCCTGGGCTGCGCACGATCTGGTTGACGATCACCCGCTCGGCGCCGTTGATGATGAAGGTGCCGCGCTCGGTCATCAGCGGCAGCTCGCCGATGAAGACCTCCTGCTCCTTGATCTCACCGGTTTCCTTGTTGACCAGCCGGCAGGTGACATACATCTGCGAAGCGAAGGTGGCATCGCGGCGCTTCGCTTCCTCGACGTCGTGGCGGGGCCGCTTCAGGCGGTACTCCGTGCCGACGAAATGGAGCTCAAGCTTGCCGGTGTAGTCAGTGATCGGAGAGAAGCTGTCGAGCTCCTCGATCAGACCCTTCTCCAGGAACCACTTGAAACTCGCCCGCTGCACCTCGACCAGATCGGGCAGGTAAGTGACGGTCTTGGCGACCTGAATCGCGCTGCTCATGCGGGGACCTGCAGGAACGGGTGAAAAGGTGGATGGGCTGCGCCGACGGGAACACGCCTGACGCATTGGACTGCCGCAAGGACAACCAAAGGCACGGCAGGGCCCTCCCCGGGTGAGGGGAGAACCCTGCCGTGTTCACGCTGATGAATCTCGAATCGGAGCTGCCGACCTCGACAATGGTGCGCTCACGCTACCAGGCCAATAAAACATCATACACTATGAGGCTCGGATGGTCTGGGGAGGGCAAACAGGCGTAAGGCATTCGCGGTTGAGTCCGCCGCCACCTGCTCGAGGGCCTCGCCTCTGAGCTCCGCCACACGGCTGGCCACGGCGGCCACGTAGGCGGGTTCATTGCGCTTGCCACGGCGGGGAACCGGTGCCAGGAACGGGCAGTCGGTTTCCACCAGGTAGCGATCGGCCGGAACCTGTTGGGCACAGAGATGGGTGTCGAAGGCCTTGGGGAAGGTGACCGTTCCGCTGAAGCTGATGTACAGACCCAGCTCAAGGAACGACGCCATCTCCTCCGGGGTGCCGCCCCAGCAGTGCATGACTCCCCTGGGGCAACGTCCCTCGGCCTGCCGCTGACGCAGCTCATCAAGCATGGGAGCAGCGGCATCGCGGCAATGAATGATGACCGGCAGATCCAGCTCCACGGCCAGATCGAGCTGGGGGCCAAGAACCTGCAGCTGACTGTCGAGGTTGGAATCCCGGAAGAGATCCAGACCCAGTTCACCTATGGCCACCACCCTCGGGTCGTCGAGGGCGGCCTGGCGCAGCACAGCCTGGGTGCTGGGGCCCCAGTGCTCGGTGTCGAGGGGGTGAACCCCCACCGAGTAGCGCAGTTCCGGAAAACGATCGGCCAGGGCCCGGATCGGAGCGATCTGGGATGGCTCCACGCAGGCATGCAGCAGGGACACCACTCCGGCTTCCCGCCAGCGCTGAGCCACCTCCTCCAGGTCGGCCTCAAAGGTGCTGAACACCACGTGGCAGTGGGAGTCAACCAGCGCCGGAAGCGCGGTGGCCACGGCAGGCATGGTGCTGACGGTCATGGGGACGGCGAGCCGCTCAGGCGTTGCCGGCAACGGGCTCGATCGCCTGCTTGACGGCGGTGCTGAGCCGCGATTTCTGATTGGCGCCGGTGTTGCGATGGATCACACCGCGCTTGACGGCCTTGTCGATCTTGCTGAAGGCGGCGTTGAGGCTGGCCTGAACGGCCGTCTTGTTGTCCTCGCCGGGCTCCTGGCTGTAGACGCTCACAGCCGTGAAGCAGCGCTTCATCAGCGTGCGCACCGCCGACTTGTAGGTGCGGTTCTGCAACCAGTTGCGCTCGGCAATCAGGATGCGCTTCTTCGAAGACTTGTTATTGGCCACAGGCGGGTTCAGCGCTGATTCAGCAGTTGTCGATCTTACCCTCACGGGCCCGCCCGCCAGAGAGCCAGCTCTAGCCTGCGAAACTGACCCAGCTGCGCCGCCCTCCGCCAGCGCCTTTGCCCGTGCCGAACACCCTGAGCGACCCCGCACCAGCCCTGGCCCTCGACAGCCTGGACGATCTCGATGCAGCTGCGGCCAGGCTCGCGCACATCGCCGGCCGCACCAGTGGCGGTGCCAGCCAGGAGGCGGCCGCCAGTGTGGAAGCCATCCTCGAGCAGGTGAAACGAGACGGCGATGGCGCCCTGCTGGAGCTGAGCGAACGCTTCGACGGCTTCCGGCCGGATCCCCTTCGCATTCCCCGCGAGGAGCTGGCCAGCGCCTGGAAGGCCTGCCCCTCCGACCTGCGCAGCGCCCTGGAGCTGGCCCACCGGCGCATCCTCGATTTCCATCAGCGTCAGAAGCCCGGCGACCTGGAAGTGACGGGTGTGCACGGCGAGCGCCTGGGGCGCCGCTGGCGTCCGGTGGCCAGGGCAGGGCTCTATGTGCCCGGCGGACGGGCCTCCTATCCCAGCACCGTGCTGATGAATGCCGTTCCAGCCCGGGTGGCCGGGGTCAAGCGAGTGGTGATGGTGACGCCCCCGGGTCCGCAGGGACGACCCGACCCCACGGTCCTGGCCGCCGCCCACCTGGCCGGGGTCGAGGAGGTCTACCGGGTCGGTGGGGCTCAGGCCATCGCCGCCCTGGCCTACGGCACAGAATCGATCCCCCGGGTGGATGTGATCAGCGGCCCGGGCAACCTCTACGTGACCCTGGCCAAGAAAGCCGTCTACGGCCAGGTGGCCATCGATTCCCTGGCGGGTCCCAGCGAGGTGCTGGTGATTGCCGACCAGAGCGCGGATCCTGATCACGTGGCGGCCGATCTGCTCGCCCAGGCCGAGCACGACCCCCTGGCGGCGGCCATCCTGCTCACCACCAGCGCCGCCCTGGCGGCGGCTGTGCCCAAGGCCCTGGAACAGCAGCTGCGCCACCACCCCCGGGCGGATCTCTGCCGTGCAGCCCTGGAGGACTGGGGGCTGATCGTGCTCTGCCCTTCCCTGGAAGACGCGGCCCGGTTGAGCGACCACTTCGCGCCCGAGCACCTGGAGCTGCTGGTGGAGAGGCCCGAACCCCTGGCCGGGAGGATCGAGAACGCCGGCGCGATCTTCATCGGCGCCTGGAGCCCCGAGGCGGTGGGCGACTACCTGGCCGGTCCGAACCACACCCTCCCCACCTCCGGCACCGCCCGGTTCTCCGGTGCCCTCAGTGTGGAAACGTTCATGCGTCACACCAGCCTGATCGCCTTCAACCGCCAGGCCCTCGAGGCCACCGGTCCAGCGGTGATCACCCTGGCCGAGAGCGAGGGGTTGCACAGCCACGCCGATTCCGTGCGCCGCCGGCTCGACTGAACCCCTCAGGCTGATGGGCTGGCCCGCTCGAGATCCCGCACCCGGGGATCCCCGTCAACGATCTCGCCCACGAGGACCTGGTCGGTGAGACCCACGAACAGCCCGTTCTCCAGCACGCCCGGCAGGTTGTTGATCGCCTGCTCCAGGGCCGCTGGATCGGCGATGCCGCCGGCGAAGCTGAGATCGAGCACCAGGTTCCCCTGGTCGGTGACCACCGGACCTGCCTTCCTCACGGCCATGCGCAGGTCACCGGTGGCGCCCATGGCCTCGAGCTCCGCCTTCACCTGGCGCCAGGCCCCGGGCAGAACTTCGACCGGCAGGAGGAACCCCAGGTTGAGGCGCTCCACCAGTTTGCTGGAATCCACCACCACCACGAAGCGGTCGGCCCTGCGGGCCACCAGCTTTTCCTGCACGTGGCAGGCCCCACCTCCCTTGATCAGCTGGAAGGCGGGGTCGACCTCATCGGCGCCATCGATCGCCAGGTCGATGCGGGACACGGCATTGAGGCTCTGCAGGGGGATGCCCAGCTCAGCGGCGAGCACCTCTCCCTGGAACGAGGTGGTCACCCCGGTGATGCCGGAGAGTTGACCCCGCTGCAGGCGTGCGCCGAGTTCCTGGATCATCAGGGCGGCGGTGGAGCCGGAGCCCAGGCCGAGCACCATGCCGTCCCGGATCTGATCGACGGCGGCCGTGGCGACAGCCAGCTTCATCCGGTCCTGCAGCTCGGCCATGGGGGTGGAACCAGGGGGTGAGACCGTAGCAAGCGGATGCTTCAACTCCTGGACAACCCAGCTGGTGCAGGGCGATTCAGGACGCCCGCGGCAGGGCGGCGGGCCGGATCGAAAGCTGCAGCTCCCGGTTGCCACGCACCACCTTCAGGGGCAGGGCCTCGCCGACACGGGAGGCCTCGACCCGCTGGAGCAGGGCAGCGGGATCGGCCACGGGTTGATCGGCCGCCGCCACCACCAGATCCCCACGCCTGAGCCCGGCGGATTCCGCCGGGCTGCCCTGGAGCACCCGCTGCACCAGGGCGCCGTCACGCTCGGGCAACTGCAGCACCGCCTCAGGATCGCGGTTGTTCTCGCGGGCACGGCGAGCCGTGAGCGGCACCAGCTGCAGGCCGAGATAGGGATGGACCACATCGGCGCCTGTACGCAGCTGATCGGCGACACCCCGGGCCAGATTGATCGGAATGGCGAAGCCGAGGCCGGCGCCGGGACCGGAGCGCACCAGGGTGTTGATGCCGATCACTTCACCGGCCGCATTGATCAGCGGCCCCCCGGAATTGCCGGGGTTGATGGCCGCATCGGTCTGGATCAGATCGAGCCGCTTGTCGGCGAAGCCGAGGCTGTTGATGTTGCGGTGCAGGCTGCTGATGATGCCGAGCGTGACCGTGCGCTCCAGGCCATAGGGGCTTCCGAGGGCGATGGCCCAGTCGCCGACCTCCAGGGCTTCGGAATTGCCCAGGGGAGCTGCCTTGAGGTCGCGGGGGGAATCCTCGAGGCGCACCACCGCCAGATCGGTGACAGGGTCGGCGCCCACCACGGTGCCATCGAGCTGGCGACCATCGGCAAGGGTGATCACCACCTGATCGACCCTCTCGACCACATGGGCATTGGTGAGCACCAGCCCGGCGTCGATCACCACACCGGATCCCTGGCCGCGCTCACGGCTGCTGCCCGCCGGGTCACCGAAGAGATCGCGCAGCAGAGGATCCAGCAGAGCCGGATCGAATGCCTGGCGAGGCACGTCCCGCTCAGTGTCGATGCGCACCACCGACGGGCTGGCCCGGCGGGCCGCCTCGGCAACGAAATTGTGGGTCCGAGCAGCAGCCGGTGGCGAAGCGCTGGCCGGAACGACATCAGTGGACAGTTCAGGGGCGAGGGCCAGGGCCTGGGCCTGGGAGGGCAGCCCCAGGATCAGTCCGATCACCAGCAGCAGAGCCAGCCAGCGGCGATGGCCAGGCCAGAAGCTGCGCGGAGCCAGTATCGAACCGACGACGGAGCGGGCGTGAGCGGGACTGCACATGGAGCCGAGGTTAGGTCGCACAACCGGTAGCCGCTGGCTCCGGCCAGGGCGACCAGCGCAGCAGCCGCTGGCTCCAGCGACCGTCGTCATACAGCTCCAGCAGACGGCCGCCCGGGTCCTCCGGCCGGCCCATCGGGCAGGGCTGAACCGCCCCGAAGCTGCAGAGCGTGGAAGGACAGGCCAGGACGGGAATGCCCTGCCGGTCCTGCCCGCCCAGAAGTCCCTGCCAGTGCTGATGGACATGGCCGCAGAGCAGCAGCCGGGCGGAGGACGTCGCCAGGAGGATCCCGGCCAGCTCGGCGCCATCGCGCAGACGGATGGAATCGAAGCCTGGATCGCCGATCGGCAAGGGCGGGTGATGAACCACCACCAGGGCGGGGGAGCACTCCTGCCGCAGACGCTGCCGCAGCCAGTCCCGTTGGCGGGAGCCGAGCCAGCCGCCCATGTCCCCGCTGCGGTGACTGGAGAGCAGCAGCAGACGCCAGGGGCCCAGCCGCAGTTCAGCGGGCGCCAGCACGGCATGGCGCCCAAGGGCCGCCTGCAGCAGGGCGGGGTGATCGTGATTTCCCGGCAGCAGCGCCAGGGGCAGCCCGGAAGCGGTAAGCAGCTCTCGGAGCTGCACATAGCCTCCCCAGCTCTCGTCCTGACAGAGATCACCGCTGATCAGCAGCAGGTCCGGGGCATCCCCAAGGGCGGCCAGGGCCTGCTCGAGGCCATGGCGCAGCTGAGCCAGAGGGGTGCGTCCCCTGTAGCGGCCCCGCCCCTGACGGAGCAGATGGGGATCACTGAGCTGCAGAACCCTGAGCGGATGAGCGCCTGTGGACACCGCCCCTGAATCCGTCTGACAGATCGGGCCCCGCTCTTGAAGGGCTCGCAACAGAAGAGACCACGGATGGTGGTCTTCACACTAAGTTGCCGCAACAGCGCTGCCAGCCCATGGCCTCGATCCCCCCCGGCACCCGTGTGCGATGTGCCCTCTGCCAGGTGGAGATCCAGGGCATGGTGGGCGGCCAGGACCAGGTGATCTTCAGCCAGGGGGCTCCGGGAACCCGCGCCAAGCTCTGGGCCAGGGTCTGTCAGTACGTCAGGGAACCCCAACGCTGCCTCAACCAGGACCAGGCGCTCAGGGGCGAGGTCGGCGCCGACGACTTCTACGGAGAGGCCCCCAGCCTCGGTCTGTTCGACGCACCGGGTGGGGCAGCTCCCTCGGCCTGAGCCCTCAGGCGCCTGGGTCTGCCGTGCCGGCTTGTACGCTCGAAGTCATGCCCGGCGGGCATCACCCTGACGATCGAGTGCTGCCTCCCAGGCGACCTTGAACTCAGGGGCAGTTTTCTGCAGAGGCCGGTCGGGCGTCCGACCCGCTCTCCAGCCCCGCCGGTGCCCCATCCACTCATCCCCGATCTGGAGCGTCTGGTCACCCCGCTCGCCGAGGCTTCGGGCCTGGCGCTTGAGGGAGTGGAGATCCAGGCCCACCGGCTGCCGCTCACGCTGGTGTTCCAGATCCGCCACGCCGACGGACGGGACGTCAACCTGGACGACTGCGCCGCCTTCAGCGGTGTGCTCGGCGAGGTCGTCGACGCCAGCGAGCTGATGCCCCAGGCCTATGTTCTGGAAGTCAGCAGCCCTGGGATCGGCGAGGAGCTGCTCGACGACCGCGATTTCCACAGTTTTCGCGGGTTCCCCGTGGCGGTGCGCTTCCGCGATGGCCAGGGCCTGGAGACCACCCGCGAAGGCCTGCTGCTGGAGAGGGACGAGCAGCACCTCCAGCTCAATCTGCGCGGCCGCATCAGCCGGATCCCCCGTCCCGATGTGATCTCGGTCCGCCTGGTCACACCCGCCACGGACTGACCGCTTCCGCTCCCTCCCCCCTTCACCCCTTTTTGACCCGATGGCACTCGTTCTCCTCCCCGGTCTGCAGAACCTGATCGAGGACATCAGCGAGGAGAAGAAGCTTCCTACCCAGGTGGTGGAGGCAGCCCTGCGCGAGGCCCTGCTCAAGGGCTACGAGCGCTACCGCCGCACCCTTTACCTGGGCATCAGCGAAGACCCCTTCGAGGAGGATTACTTCAGCAACTTCGACGTGGCCCTCGACCTCGACGAGGAGGGGTACCGGGTGCTGACCAGCAAGATCATCGTGGAGGAGGTGGAGAGCGAGGACCACCAGATCGCCCTGGCCGAGGTGCAGCAGGTGGCCGAGGACGCCCAGGTCGGAGACACCGTGGTGCTCGATGTCACCCCCGAGAAGGACGACTTCGGCCGCATGGCCGCCGCCACCACCAAGCAGGTGCTCGCCCAGAAACTGCGCGACCAGCAGCGGCGGATGATCCAGGAGGAGTTCGCCGATCTCGAAGACCCGGTGCTCACCGCCCGGGTGATCCGCTTCGAACGCCAGTCGGTGATCATGGCCGTGAGTTCAGGCCTGGGCCGGCCTGAGGTGGAAGCGGAACTGCCGCGGCGGGATCAGCTCCCCAACGACAACTACCGGGCCAACGCCACCTTCAAGGTCTTCCTCAAGGAAGTGAGTGAGGTCCCCCGCCGCGGACCGCAGCTGTTCGTCTCCCGGGCCAATGCCGGTCTGGTGGTGTACCTGTTCGAGAATGAAGTTCCGGAAATCCAGGAAGGTTCGGTGCGGATCGTGGCCGTGGCCCGCGAAGCCAATCCCCCCTCACGGGCTGTCGGCCCGCGCACCAAGGTGGCCGTCGACAGTGTCGAGCGCGAAGTGGATCCCGTTGGGGCCTGCATCGGCGCCCGGGGCTCCCGCATTCAGCAGGTGGTCAACGAGCTGCGCGGCGAGAAGATCGACGTGATCCGCTGGTCTCCCGATCCGGCTCAGTACCTGGCCAACTCCCTCAGCCCCGCCCGCGTCGAGATGGTGCGCCTGGTGGACCCTGAGGGACAGCACGCCCATGTGCTCGTCCCCCCCGACCAGCTCAGCCTGGCGATCGGCCGCGAGGGCCAGAACGTCCGGCTGGCCGCACGTCTCACCGGCTGGAAGATCGACATCAAGAATGCCGCCGACTACGACCAGGTCAGTGAGGACGCCCGGGCGGCGGAGCTGATCGCCCTGCGCGAGGAGGATGAGCGGCAGCAGGCCGAGGCCGAAGCCCGTCTGGCGGTGGAGCAGGCCGCCCGTGCCGAGGAGGATGCCCGCCTGCGGGAGCTGTATCCCCTGCCCGAGGACGAGGAGGGCTACGACAGCTACGCCGAGGATGGGGACGCCGAAGCGGATGACCAGGCGGAGCCGCTGGCAGAGACCGGGGACGTGACCTCGGTTGACGTTGATGCGGAGACTGAGCTCGAGACAGGAGCCACCGCCGAACTGCAGTGAGCGGAGGGGTGGTGCTGCGGCGCTGTGTGTCCTGCCGGGAACGGCAGGATCGCCGCCGGCTCTGGCGGATCATCCGCCAGTTCGGGGATGGGGTGGTGCTCGAGGGGACCGTCACCGGGGCCATGGGCCGATCGGCTTATGTCTGTCCTTCCAGCAGCTGCATCGAGGAGGCCAGGCGCCGCAAACGCCTGCAGCGTTCCCTGCGCTGTCAGGTGTCGGATTCCATTTACAGGGCACTGGAGGAACGGTTGAGCGAGTCACTCGCTGCAGCCTCTGAGGCAAGATGAACAGTGGCCGCACCGCGCGTGGGGCTCGGAGGCACACGGTGCCCCGACCGATTGGAGACCTGAATGACCAGCAGCGGCAAAGTCAGAATTTATGAGCTGTCCCGGGACCTTGGCCTGGAGAACAAGGACGTGCTCGACGCCGCTGAGAAGCTGTCCATTGCGGTCAAGAGCCACAGCAGCTCCATCAGCGACAGGGAGGCCGAGCGCATCCGCAGCCTGATCAGCACCCCGGGCAACGGCGGCGCAGCCCCGGTGGCCCAGCCCGTCCGGCCAACGCCACCGGCGAGCGAGCCGGCCAAGGCCATCCTGTCCGTCAAGAAGGCCGCCCCGGCCGCTCCCGCGTCGCCCGCGACCCCGGCCAGTTCCGTTGCTGCCGCCAAGCCGAAGCCGCCGGCCGTCAAGCCGGCAGGCAGCCCGCAGAAGCCTGCAGCCCCTGCCTCGACCGCACCCCCGGCCGCCAAGCCGCTCATCGTCAAGCCGGCACCCAGGCCGGAGATCGTGGCGCAGGCTCCAGCCGCCCCGACGAAGCCGGCGGCTCCCACCCAGCCGCCGGCGGTGAGGAAGGTGGTGCCCCAGGCCGGACGTCAGACGCCCGCCACCGCCACGCCAGCCCGGCCGTCGGCACCTCTGAAACCCACCCCGGTCTCCGCCGCGCCGGCCGCCAGACCTGCCGGTGCACCGAGCCGCCCGTCCGCACCTCCGGTGAGCAAGCCCGAGCCACCCCAGGTGCGCAAGCCTGAGTCGACAGCGGCGGCCAGCCCCAGCCCGACTCCCCGGCCTGCCACCAGCCCCCGTCCCGTGCCCCGTGGCAGTGCCCCTGCCCCCTCCCGGCCGGCCTCTCCCCAACGGCCCGGAGCCCCGGCCCCCGTGCGAACGGCCAGCGGCTCAGGCCCGGGCCGTCCGCAACTGGTGGGACGGCCCCAGCCTGGCCAACCCGGCACCAGCAACCGTCCGGCACCTCCTTCCGGCCGCCCGGCCCTGAGCCAGCGGCCGGCCGGTGCGCCCCAGCCGCGGCCCACCCCGCAGGTGGGTCGGCCCACCCAGGCCCGCAGTCCCCTGGAGCTGGTGGGCAAACCGATCCGACGTGATGCCGCCGGCCCCGGAGGAACCAGCCGTCCAGGAGCTCCGGTGCGTCCCGGCATGCCTCAGGGCATGCGCAAGCCGGTGGCCCCTGGCGAGCTGATGCAGCTCCAGAAACCCGGCAACCGCCCGGTCGCCGCCCCACCCCGGCGGCCCGAACGCAGCGAAGGCAGTCCCGACGCCCCGAGGCCCACCGCCACCCCACCATCAGCTCCGCGGCGTCCGGCCTTCCGCACGCCCCAGGCCGCAGGCCCGGGCCGGGCACGACGCCCCGAATGGGATGACAGCGCCAAGCTGGAGGCCCTGCGCAGCAAGTCGCCCCAGAAACAGCGCCAGAAGGTTCACATCATCGGCGACAACGATGATGCGCTCACCGCCGAAACCGGTGGTTTCGCCGGCGAGCACGAGGCGATGGTGCTCCAGGCCAGCCTGGCCCGGCCGGCCAAGCCGCGCACCCGCCCCACCACCCCGGGTGCCAAGCCCGTGGTGGCGATGCGCAAGCGCAAGAAGGAAACCACCCGCCAGAGGCAGAGGCGCCGCGCGATGGAACTGCGCGCCGCCCGGGAAGCCAAGGCCACCCGGCCCGAGATGCTGATCGTGCCGGAGGGCAACCTCACGGTGCAGGAGCTGGCCGATCGCCTGGGCGTGGAAAGCTCCGAGATCATCAAATCCCTGTTCTTCAAGGGCATCATCGCCACGGTCACCCAGACCCTCGATCTCTCCACAATCGAGACGGTCTCCGAGGAGTTCGGGGTGCCTGTCCTCCAGGACGACGTCGAGGAGGCCGCCAAGAAGACCGTCGAGATGATCGAGGCCAGCGACCTCGAGCACCTGATCCGCCGCCCGCCGGTGGTCACGGTGATGGGACACGTCGACCACGGCAAGACCAGCCTGCTCGATGCCATCCGCAAGACCCGCGTGGCCGCCGGAGAAGCCGGCGGCATCACCCAGCACATCGGCGCCTATCAGGTCACGATTCCCCACGCGGGCGAAGACCGGCGCATCACCTTCCTCGACACCCCGGGACACGAAGCCTTCACCGCCATGCGGGCCCGGGGCACCAAGGTCACCGACGTGGCCGTGCTGGTGGTCGCCGCCGACGACGGTGTCCGGCCCCAGACTCTTGAGGCGATCAGCCACGCCCGGGCCGCGGAGGTGCCGATCATCGTGGCGATCAACAAGATCGACAAGGAGGGCGCCCAGCCCGAGCGGGTCAAGCAGGAACTCTCCGCCCTGGAGCTGGTTTCCGAAGACTGGGGCGGCACCACCGTGATGGTGCCGGTGAGTGCCACCAAGGGCGAGAACATCGACAAACTGCTGGAGATGATCCTGCTGGTGACCGAGGTCGAGGACCTCCAGGCCAATCCGGACCGGATGGCGAAGGGCACCGTGATCGAGGCTCACCTCGACAAGGCCAAGGGTCCCGTCGCCACCCTGCTGATCCAGAACGGCACCCTCAAGGCCGGCGACGTGGTCGCAGCCGGGCCGGTGCTCGGCAAGGTGCGCGCCATGGTCGACGACTCCGGCAAGCGGGTGAAGACCGCAGGTCCGTCCTCGGCGGTGGAAGCGCTCGGCTTCAGCGAGGTGCCCACGGCCGGCGATGAATTCGAGGTCTATCCCGACGAGAAGATCGCTCGTTCTGTGGTGGGGGACCGGGCCAACGAAGCCCGTGCCACCCGCCTGGCCCAGCAGATGGCCTCCCGCCGGGTCTCGCTGGCCTCGATGTCCGGTCAGGCCAGCGAAGGGGAGCTCAAGGAGCTCAATCTCATCCTCAAGGCCGATGTCCAGGGCAGCGTCGAGGCCATCCTGGGTGCTCTCGAGCAGCTGCCCCAGGGCGAGGTTCAGGTGCGGGTGCTGCTCTCCGCCCCTGGCGAGATCACCGAAACCGACGTGGATCTGGCGGCCGCCTCCGGGGCCGTGATCATCGGCTTCAACACCTCGATGGCCTCCGGTGCCAAGCGCGCCGCCGATGCCAATGGCGTCGACGTCCGCGACTACGACGTGATCTACAAGCTGCTGGAAGACATCCAGCTGGCCATGGAGGGCCTGCTGGAGCCCGAGCTGGTGGAGGAATCCCTTGGGGAAGCGGAGGTGCGCGCCGTCTTCACCATCGGCAAGAGCGCCGTGGCCGGTTGTTACGTCACCAGCGGCAAGCTGCAGCGCAACTGCAAGGTGCGGATCCTGCGCAACAAACAGGTGGTGTTCGAGGGCGATCTCGACTCCCTGCGTCGCAACAAGGACGACGTCAAGGAAGTGGCCACGGGCTTCGAGTGCGGCATCGGCTGCGATCGCTTCGCCAACTGGCAGGACGGCGATCGGGTGATGGCCTACAAGCTGGTCACCCAACGCCGGACCCTCAGCACCTGATGTGAGCCCCCGCAGCGAACCCCTGCTCTGGCTGCAGCTTCTCGGAGTGGCAGCCATCCCGGCGGAGCTGCTGGCCGTGGTGCTGATCCTGGCGGGCGCCGATCCCGGTCCGGTCCCAGCGGTCGAGAGGCTGCTGCTCTGGGCGCTCGGCGCCCTGCTGCCGGCGGTGCTGCTGTGGCAGCGGCCGGCTGATTGCTGGTCGTTGCTGCTGCTGCAGACTCCGGCCCGCGGGCGCCGCGAGGTTCAGCGGCGCCTGAGTGCCCTGCAAGCGCCCCTGCCCATTCGCCTTCTGGCCGCTGTCTGGGCGCTGCTGTTGCTGCCGGTGGTCTGGCGTCTCGACTCCCTTTCCGCCCAGATGGCGGCCATCGCTCCTCTGCCGGAGGCCTCCAGGCTGGTCACGATCCTGCTGTCCGTACCCTTGCTGGCGATTCTGGTCTGGCAGGGACAGCAGCTGATCCAGGCCATCTGGCTGCTCAGCCGCAGCTCTGAGCAGGTGGCGGGAACCACCGCCATGACGCCTGAAGCACTGCTGCGGGAGCGGTTGAGTCTTGGGCTGCCTCTGCTCCTTCCCGATCCGCTCAGCCTGGTCGAGGACAGGCAACACCAGGTTGCGGAACCCAGCCCCTCAGCGGTCACGCCAGATCAGCAAGCCAAAACCGATGCAGGCGCTGAGCTGGATGAACAGGTCTCCTGAGGCCACTTCTGCACCGGCGGATGCACGCATGGCCATGGTGGCCAACCCAATCGCGCCCGAGGCGGCGAGGGCGAACCAGAGGGCACGCCTGAGCCCTTTCCAGGGGGCTCTGGCTTCTGCCAGGAGCCGCTCACGCCACTCCGGATCAAGGTCGGTGGAGCTGGGCTGGGGCTTGGGCCGAGTCGAAGGCATGGGCCAGGGGCCTGTGGAACCCCTGAATGCTAATTTCAAGTCGCTGCCGGTGTAGCTCAGTGGTAGAGCAACTGATTCGTAATCAGTAGGTCGTCGGTTCAAGTCCGATCACCGGCTTATGAACACAAACCCAGCCCTCAATTCTCAGGTCTCAATCCTGGTTGTTTTGGGAGCTCCAACCTCCCATTGACCGGGCTTCCCGTTGGGCAACGGCTGCAGCCAACTGCTGCAGACGCTGATCAGGAGAACCAACCAGCTCAATCAACAGGGGGCAATTCTGGGACGGGAAGACATCAAACCGGCCTTCACGGTAAATCTGCTTGAAGAGCGCATCGACTTCGTCGCGGTAGGGCTAATCAACCGGACGAATTCCATCGTCTTCCATCGCAACCGGCCAGGCATCGGACTTGGGCACGAAGGCCAGAATGTCGAGCCGGTCAAGCGCCTCTCTCACTGCAGGCACCATCGAAGTAACGTACTCATCGTCAATATCCGTTGTCCCCTGATTAGCCGTATACTGAGAATAGGCAAGATAATCAACTGGCGCCCGATCAAAGATGACTCTGTGATCAGATGCCGTGTAGCGATGAACACGACTGATGCTGTAATACAGCTGAATCCCGTTATGCAGTCGCGTCGAAGCCTCGCGAAAGAGAATCTCGTAAGGTCCCTGCAGACCCAGAGCCCGATACGGATCTTCCTCCCGGATGTAGTCGCCATGGCCAACAACCCAATCGTTCACGACCGTGGACTTCCCCAGGGAATGGGATCCGGAAACGGCAATTCGCATCCCCAACAGCCTGAAACCCGCTCAGCCTAGGGAACAGGAACGAGATCCAAGAACGATCCCCGACCCAGGTTGGGCAATCCGAAGATTCCGGACCAAACAAAAAGCCCCCCGCAGTGCGGGAGGCCATGGGGCTTGCGCCCTTGCTGATGGTGGACCCGCAGGTCCTCCGCAGGATCAGCCGATCGCCGGAGCGGTCAGCGCCACGGGGGTGGCTTCAGCGGAAGCCAGGTCCAGAGGGAAGTTGTGAGCATTGCGCTCGTGCATCACTTCCATGCCCAGACCGGCACGGTTCAGCACATCAGCCCAGGTGTTGATCACGCGGCCCTGGCCGTCGAGGATCGACTGGTTGAAGTTGAAGCCGTTCAGGTTGAAGGCCATCGTGCTCACGCCCAGGGCGGTGAACCAGATGCCGACGACGGGCCAGGCAGCCAGGAAGAAGTGCAGGCTGCGGCTGTTGTTGAAGGAGGCGTACTGGAAGATCAGGCGACCGAAGTAACCGTGGGCAGCCACGATGTTGTAGGTCTCCTCTTCCTGACCGAACTTATAGCCGTAGTTCTGGCTCTCGCTCTCGGTGGTTTCACGCACCAGGGAGGAGGTCACCAGGGAGCCGTGCATGGCGGAGAACAGGGAGCCGCCGAAGACACCCGCCACACCCAGCATGTGGAAGGGGTGCATCAGGATATTGTGCTCAGCCTGGAACACCAGCATGAAGTTGAAGGTGCCGGAGATGCCGAGGGGCATGCCGTCGGAGAAGGAACCCTGACCGAAGGGGTAGATCAGGAACACCGCCGAAGCAGCGGCCACGGGGGCGCTGTAGGCGACGCAGATCCAGGGGCGCATTCCCAGGCGGTAGGAGAGTTCCCACTCACGTCCCATGTAGCAGAAGATGCCGATGAGGAAGTGGAAGACCACCAGCTGGTAAGGACCGCCGTTGTACAGCCACTCGTCGAGGCTGGCGGCTTCCCAGATGGGATAGAAGTGCAGGCCGATGGCGTTGCTCGAAGGAACAACGGCGCCGGAAATGATGTTGTTGCCGTAGAGCAGGGAGCCGGCAACAGGCTCACGGATGCCGTCGATGTCGACGGGAGGAGCGGCGATGAAGGCCACGATGAAGCAGATCGTGGCAGCCAGCAGGGTGGGGATCATCAGCACACCGAACCAACCGACGTAGAGGCGGTTGTTGGTGGAGGTGACCCACTCGCAGAACTGGCTCCAGGCAGACGCGCCCTGGCGTTGCTGAAGAGTGGTGGTCATGAGAGCGAGAGGTGTGGCCCCGTGAGGGGTCGGTTAGGTAAGACGACAAGCCGGAGCGGGGAAACCCGTCCGGTGGACCCGAAAGCCCTTCGTCTGCCTCAATGTAACAGGACATTGCGGGATGTGTGAAGCGCTTAAGGTTTGCTTCGGGGTGGTGCGGGGCTGGCGCGGTGGATTTCAGTCAAAGCAACGGACTCGGGTGCCTTCGACTTGCCCGACCCAGGCGAGCGAATGGCCAAGGTCCGTGTGTGGCCTTCGCGACATTTCTGCCGGAATCCGTACCAACGCGCACCAAACGGGCTTAAGGTTTTCTTTAGTTCCTTCGAGATGGTGAACCCATGGTCCTGATCTGCTGGGATCTCGGCGGCAACCGCTCCACCGAAACCTTGCCTGTCAGCCAGGCGCGCCAGCGCCGGCTTCAACTGGAACGCCTCGGAGCCGTCATCTACTGGAGTGAGCGCCTGGTCAACGCCTGACGCTCTTGCTAACTGTTCGGAACACCCATTCGATCCGCCGCGGCGATGCCCTTGCCTTCACGCGCCTCGAGACCCCTCATCGCCGGGGCCCTGGCTTTGCTCGCACTGGGTCTGGCCGGCTGTCCCACGACTCCGTCCAAGGACAGTCAGCGCCTGGAGCAACTGGAGCAGCGCCTCCAGCAGATCGAACAGCGCCTGGCGAGTCCGGCCCGCCCTGATCCCGCCGACCCCTCCGGAAAGCCGCCTGCCGGGGTGGTCAAGTCGCTGACCTTCAGGATGGACAGCCAGGATGACCGCCTGCGCATCTACTGGGCCGATGGCAGCACGACGGATCTCCCCTGCACCAAGGAGCAGGGCACCTGGGCCTGTGGCTGATCTGGACACGGTCAGCCCCTGAGCCGAGCGCGCCTGTTCCATGGTGGCGTGCATGCGCCAACTTCTTGCTCTCTCGGCCTGCCTGACAGTGCTGGCGGCCACCCCTTCCCTGGCTCAGGACAGCTACGAGCTCTTCCCCTTCACCCGCCAGCGGGCCACCAACGTGGCCCGCATGTACGCGGAGCGGCTCAATGGTGGCCTGACGGTCTACCGGCCAGATGCCTGCATGTACAACCGCGGTGGCGGTGACTGCCTGATCAGGGGCGACGCCAAGGGGTACATCTTCCGTTTCCTCGGCGGGCCTCCGGGCTGGCAGATCCTGGGGCTGGCACCCACTGCGGAAACCGAGATCGAAGTCTCCGCCGATGGCCGCTCCGTGGTGAAGGTGATCTACAACGGAGCCCCCCGTCCCCCGGAACCGGCTCCTCAGCAGTCACCAACCCCGGAGCCTGAACCAGACGCCCCGGCGATCTGATCCCTGGTGGATCAGATCGCCGGGGCGAGATGTCCGGCGAGTTGCTGCAGACTCTCGGCCCAGGCCTGCTCGCAGGGCCAGCGTTCGCGGCGGGTCAGGCTGAGGGCGATGCCCTTCTCGCCGTAGGCCGCCTCGTTGATGAACACCGGCCAGAGCGGCTCGGGATCGCTGGGCTGGTAGCGAAGGGTTTCACCTCCCGCCGTGATGAAGAGGGGATCACCGGGGCGGATCAGCTGCCAGTCGCGATGCTGACGCAGCGGATGCAGACAGGCAGCCGGACGGCCATCGGGATGCCGCGGCAGATCGAGACTGCCCAGGTGGCGGTGCACCGTGAGCCCCCGGGGCAGGGGCTGATCACCCCGCCGTGCCGAGGCCAGCACCGCCAGAGCGGCCTCCAGGGCCAGCTGAGTCTGGTGACTGATCGCGGCATTGACCACACCCTGAGGCACCGGGCCCACCTCGACCACCAGGCCGCAGGGCCAGCGCTCCAGCAGAAATCCCTTCTGACTGGCATCGGCCTCATGCAGATAGATCGGCAAGCCCAGCAGAGCCTGGATGCCCGCCGCCAGGGCCAGATCCGCAGGCCGTCGCCCATAGACCACCAGGGAATTGCCCATGGCGGCGGTGGTGCTGTGCAGATCGAGCACCAGGGCGCAGGGCCGTGACCCGGCCGGTCCGTGCAGAGCCAGCAGCTCGCGGGCGCGCTGCACCTCCCGGTCAGCCGGGCCCGGGGCCTCGAGCAGGGCGCTGGTGAAGGAGCGGTTCAGGTCACGATCGAGATAGCGGCGGCCTGCGGCGAGGGCTCCGGGATTGCCGATCACCAGCTGCAACGCCAAGCCGGCGGAATCAAGGGCGCCCGGATGAGCCAGCCAGTGCTCCAGAAGCCAGGGGGCGTTGCGCTCGTTGCCATGGGTGCCGGCCACCACCAGAACCTCTGCCGCGCCCATCGCCACGCCTCCTGCGGATCGGATCTGAGGCCAGCCTGGCGCAGCGTGAGGCCGCTGAGGGCCAGAGTTGGAACCTGCGCCGGAGACTGCCATGGCTGTTCCACCCCTGCTGGTCGCCAGCGTGCGCTCCGCCTGGCACTGCCAGTGGCAGCAGTTGATGAAGGGCCTCGGTCCAGCTGACACGGCCGGGAACTACCGCCGGCCTGAGAGCGCCTTCGCCACCGCTCCGGAACTGCCGGCCACCGCCGGCGACACGGGCGTTCATGCGCTAATCGTGGGGCGCAGCTGCCCCTGGGCGCACCGGGCCTGGCTGGTGTGGAGCCTGCGCCAGCTCGCCGGCAGCCTGGAGCTGGTGATCGTGGAACCTGATCCCCAGGCGGGCCGCTGGCGCTTCGACACCCCCTACGAGGGGGCCAGCGCCCTCGTGGATCTCTACCGGCGCAGTGGCGGCGACCCGAAGGCCCGTGCCACGGTGCCCGCCCTCTACGACCGCCCTGCCCGCCGGATCCTGGTGAACGAGAGCGCCCGGCTGATCGAACTGCTCAATCGCTGGCCCGCTCCCGAGGGAGCTCCGGATCTCTTGCCCGAGGATCAGGCGCAAGCGATCGACCATTGGCGGCAGCGGCTGCAGGGAACGGTGAACGATGGGGTCTATCGCTGCGGTTTCGCGCGCACCCAGGCCGCCTATGACCGGGCCGAAGCCGACCTGTTCACGAGCCTCGAAGCAGCGGAAACGGCTCTGGAGCAGGGCGGCCCCTGGCTCTGCGGCAACCGGCTCACCCTGGCGGATGTGGTGCTCTTCCCCACACTGATCCGCCTGGAGCTGGTCTATGCCCCCCTGTTCGGCTGCAGCCGCCGCCCCCTCTGGAGTTTCCCGGCCCTGACGGCCTGGCGCGCCCGCTTCCATGCCCTGCCTGGGGTCGCGGCCACGTGCTTCCCGGACTCGTGGCGCCGCGACTACTTCGGGGCGCTCTTTCCCCTGCACCCCTCGGGGATCGTTCCGGCGGGGGCGGATCTGGCCACACTGGTGGCAGGCCCTGCCCCCGAGCGACCCCAGCCATGACCGATCGATCCCAACACGAGGGCAGCCCGGACGATCCGGTGTTCGAGGGCGTCTATGGACCGTTCACGATCACGGCCCTCGACCGCCGTGAGGTGCTCGGCTACCGCCTGGCCCTGCTGGGGGTGGCCCTGGCCCAGGCGGGCCTGCTGCTGCAGTGGGCCCACTGGGGCAGCCAGGGGCTCTGGCCCTGGCTGCTGCTGATGGCCGTGGGGCTGGGGCTGGCCCTGCGCTGGATTCACATCTATCTGCGTCCACTGCACCGGGCCCTGCAGCTGTTCTGGTTGCTGGGCTGTGCGGGCGGGATCGCCCTGGCCCTGCACCAGGGCCAGGGCGCCATGCTCGACACCCTGGCGGCCGATTCCCGCTGGATCTGGGCGGTGGGGCCGTTCTTCGCGGCCTTAGCGGGGGTGGGCTTCAAGGAATTCTTCTGCTTCCAGCGGCCCGAAGCGATCGGGGTGACCCTGCTGCTGCCAGTGGCTCTGCTGGGCCGCCTGGTGGGCCTGCTCGGGGACCGCACCACCTTCACCCTGCTGGCCATCGAGGCGGCGCTGCTGCTGATCCTGACCTTGCGCAAATTCCCGATGCAGGCCGCCGCCGATGTGGGCGACAAAAGCGTCTTTGCTTACCTGGAGAGCCAGAGGCCTCCCTCGCGAGCGTGACCCTGATCAGCCTGGTGGGGGTCAGCAAGGACTTCGGCCTTCGCACCCTCTTTGCAGACCTCAACCTGCACCTGCAGGAGCGCGACCGCCTGGGGCTGATCGGCCCCAATGGCGCCGGCAAATCCACCCTGATGCGGCTGCTGGCGGGCCTCGAGCCGCCCGGGGAGGGGGAGCGGCGCTGCTCCGGGCGGCTGAAGGTGGTGATGGTGGCCCAGGAGCCGGATCTCGATCCCGAACGCACCGTGCTGGAACAGGTGTTCGAGGACAGCGGCGAGAAGATGGCGTTGCTGCGCCGCTTCACGGAAGTCAGCCAGGACCTGGCGGACGACCCCGCGGATCAGGCCCTGCTGGGGGAGCTCAGCGATCTGCAGGAACGCATGGATCAGGCCAACGCCTGGAGCCTGGAGCAGCAGTGCCGTGAGGTGCTCGAGCGGCTGGGCATCAGCGACGTGCACCGGCGGGTGGGCGACCTTTCCGGCGGATTCCGCAAACGGCTGGCACTGGCTGCGGCCCTGGTGGCCGAGCCCGATGTGCTGCTGCTCGATGAGCCCACCAACCACCTTGACGCCCTCTGCATCGAATGGCTGCAGGGGCAGCTGGAGCGCTTCCCCGGCGCCCTGGTGCTGATCACCCACGACCGCTACGTGCTCGATCGGGTGGCGCGCCGCATCGTCGAAGTGGATCGGGGAGTGGCCCGCAGCTATCCCGGTAACTACGCCACTTACCTGCAGACCAAGGCCGACGAGGAGGCGATCGAAGCCGCCAGCGCCGCGAAGTTCAAGGGCGCCCTGCGGCGGGAACTGGAGTGGCTGCGCCGCGGTCCCCAGGCCCGCAGCACCAAGCAGAAAGCCCGGATCCAGCGAATCGAGGCGATGCAGGAGGCTCCGAAACGTCAGAGCAGGGGACAGCTCAGCCTGGCCACCGCCCATCGCCGCCTCGGCAAGAAAGCCATCAGCGCGGAGCATCTCAGCGTGTGGGCCGAACCGAGCACGGGTCCTGCCGAGGGGGCGCCTGGGTCGGGACCACCCCTGCTGCGTGATTTCAGCTACGACTTCAGCCCCGAGGACCGGGTGGGGATCATCGGGGCCAACGGTTCGGGGAAATCCACCCTGCTGGATCTGATCGCCGGCCGCCGCCAACCGCATCAGGGGCGCCTGGAGCTGGGCAGCACGGTGAAGCTGGCCTACTTCGATCAGCAGGCCGAGGGACTCTCCAGCGGCCGGGGGCTGGAGCGCAAACTCATCGACTACGTGCAGGAGGAGGCCAGCCGCATCGAGGTGGGCGGGGTGGCGGTCAGCGCCTCCCAGCTGCTGGAACGGTTCCTGTTCCCTGCCGCCCAGCAGCACAGCCCGATCGGCCGCCTCTCAGGCGGTGAGCGGCGGCGGCTCTACCTCTGCCGGCTTCTGATCAGTGCTCCCAACGTGCTGCTGCTCGATGAGCCCACCAACGACCTCGACGTGCACACCCTCACGGTGCTCGAAGACTTCCTGGAGGATTTCCGCGGCTGCGTGGTGGTGGTCTCCCACGACCGCTACTTTCTCGACCGCACCGTGGACCGGTTGTTCTGCTTCGAAAACGGAGAGCTCAGGCGGCACGAGGGCAACTACAGCGCCTACCTGGAGAGGGCGGCAACGGCGCCCTCAGCGGGCACGGCTGCCGCGGCACCCACTCCACCAGCGGCTTCGACAGCAGCGGTCCAGGAGCCGGTGGCCCCAGCCGCCCGGCGTCGCAGCTTCAAGCAGAACCGGGAACTGGAGGAGCTGGAGCGGTCGCTGCCGGAATGGGACGCGCAGAGGGCCCAACTGGAGCAGGAACTGGCAGGCGGCGCCGGCGGTGACTATTCCCGCCTGGAGAGCCTCACCCACGACCTGGCCGCCCTGCTGGAGCGGATCGAGCACGGCGAGGAGCGCTGGCTGGAGCTCAGTGAGCTGAGCGCTTGATCAGCGCTGGATCACATTGCCCCCGGAGCACGGGTGGCCCCCCGTATGGTGGTTGCGAAAAGCTCCGGTGCCGAAGGCCGGCCTTCCTATGACTTCCATCGACGAGCACATCCGCAAGGATCAGATCGAGATCGAAACGGCCAAGGCCGTCGGCAACGAGGCGAAGGTGCGCCACCTCGAAGACGAACTCAAGTCCCTCGAGGAATACAAATCGCATCACCCCGAAGACGATCACGATCCCAATTCCCTCGAGGTCTATTGCGATCTCAACCCGGAAGCTCCCGAGTGCCGGGTCTACGACGACTGATCAGGCTGATCGATCGATTGGCTGAGGGGGAGATGTGACGGGATGCGCTCCCGGAGCCCTCGCCCTCACTGGATTCCAAGCTCCTTCCAGACCTCAGCGAGCAGTCCGTCGAGGCCTGAGTTGGTGGCCGCTGAGATCAGCAGCACCTCGCCTTCCCACAGAGCGGCCAGGGCGGCGCGGGCGGCCTCCAGCTGATCGGGCGATAGGAGTTCCATCTTGTTGAGAGCCAGGATCCTGGGCCGCTGATCGAGGCCATGACCGTAGGCCTTGAGCTCCTGCTCCACAACCGCCAGGTCGCTGGTGACATCGGGGCTGGAGGCATCCACCAGGTGCACCAGCAGGCGGGTGCGCTCGATGTGGCGCAGGAAATCGTGGCCGAGGCCGGCCCCCTGGGCCGCTCCGGCGATCAGGCCCGGGATGTCGGCGAAGACCGTGCCATCGCCGCTGGGACGACGCACCACCCCCAGGTTGGGCACCAGGGTGGTGAAGGGGTAATCGGCAATCTTGGGCTTCGCGGCGGAGAGCACGCTGATCAGGGTGCTCTTGCCCGCATTGGGCAGGCCGATGATGCCCACCTCCGCCAGCAGCTTGAGCTCCAGCTGCAGCTGGCGCTCCTCACCGTCCTTGCCCTCGGTGAACTTCTCCGGAGCCCGGTTGCGGTTGCTCAGGTAGTGGGCGTTGCCGAGGCCGCCGCGTCCACCGGCCGCCACCCGCAGCCGGTCACCCGGTTCGGTGAGGTCACCGAGAAGCTCCTCGCTGTCCTGCAGGCGCACTTCGGTGCCGCAGGGCACCCGGATCACCAGGTCGTCGCCACTGGCACCACTGCGCCTGTTGGGACCGCCGCGGCGTCCTTCCGGGGCCTCGAACAGCCGCTTGTACTTGAAGTCGAGCAGGGTCTGCAGGTTCGGATCGGCCTCGAGCCAGACGGTGCCGCCATGACCGCCGTCCCCGCCGGACGGACCTCCGGCGGGGACGTACTTTTCACGCCTGAAGGCGACGATGCCATCTCCGCCGCGGCCGCCCTGGACCGCAATGCGGGCTTGATCAATGAACTGCAAGGGAAGACCGCAGAGACTGGGCCGGATGAATCACCAACCCTAGGATCGGCCGGTCTGAGGGCTGATGTTGGCTGAGGTGCGCTTCCAGAAGGTCAGCAAGACCTTCCCTCCCCGGCGGGGCAGTGCGCCGGTTGAGGTGCTGCGGCAGCTGGATCTGACCGTGCACAACGGCGAATTCCTGGTGCTGGTGGGGCCGTCGGGCTGTGGCAAGAGCACCCTGCTGCGCATCCTGGCGGGCCTTGAAACCCCCAGCGGCGGTGAGATCCTGGTGGGGGAGCGCGCCGTGAACGGCCTGCGGCCGGCCCAGCGGGATGTGGCGATGGTGTTTCAGAGCTACGCCCTTTACCCACACCTGAGTGTGGCCGACAACATCGGCTTCGGGCTGCGGCGCAGCCGGCCCAGAACCACCATTCAGCATCTGCAGGACGGACTCCACCGCTTCACGAGGCGCCTGCCCGCCGGGCTGAGGGTCGCTTCGGAGCGGGAGCGACGGATCGAGGAGCGGATCAAGGCGGTGGCCGAGCAACTGGAGCTCACCCCACTGCTCGAGCGCCTGCCCAAGGAACTCTCCGGCGGCCAGAAGCAACGGGTGGCCCTGGGACGGGCCATCGCCCGCCAGCCGAAGGTGTTCCTGATGGATGAGCCCCTCAGCAACCTCGACGCCAAGCTGCGCACCGGCACCCGGGCGCAGATCGTTGCCCTGCAGCGAGAGCTGGGCATCACCACCCTGTATGTCACCCATGACCAGGTGGAGGCGATGACGATGGGCCACCGCATCGCCGTGCTCAACCAGGGACGACTGCAGCAGCTGGGGACCCCGATGGAGCTCTACGAGCATCCCGCCAACCTGTTCGTGGCTCAGTTCATCGGCAGCCCGCCCATGAACCTGTTGCCGGTGGAGCAGGCTGGAGCCGATCAGGTTCAGCTCGCCGGTCGTCGCTTTCTGGTGGAAGGGGAGATGGCCCTGGCCCTCGAAGCCCGTACCGGTGGCGGCAGCCTCACAGCCGGTCTGCGGGCGGAGCACTTCAAGCTGGCGCCGGCCACCAACCGCAACCTGGCAGCGGAGATCACCCATCTCGAGGCCCTCGGCAATGAAGTGCTGATCAGCTGTCGCCTGATCGAGGGCAGCCATCTGATTCAGGTGCGCACCGACCCGGGCCAGCGCCTGGCGGCAGGTCAGACGATCCACCTGGACATCGATCCCCAGGGATGGCGCTTCTTTGAGGCCAGCGGGGAGTCCCTGCCAAGGCCCGAGCCGACCGTCACCAAGCCCGGCTCCAGAGGACATCAGGACGAGATGCAGGTTGTGCTGCCGGACCTGACCTGAAGCGGAGTCTCATTTCGGCCAGATCACGCTGCAGCCCTGACCGCCATCCCCTCGTTCAGCATCACTGACCCGCTCCACCCAGGGCACGCTCGCCAGCCACTGACGCAGTCCGCGCTTGAGCTTGCCGGTGCCGATGCCATGGATCACCCAGAGGGGGCCATTGGCGTTGCGCAGCTGCTCCTCCACCGCGGCTTCCGCTTCATGCACCCGCATGCCGCGCACATCGACGGTGTTGCGTTCACTGCGCACCTGAGGGCCTGAGCCGCCCAGGTGGCGCCCGCTGGCCCGCACCTCGATCACAGGCTGAGCCGGCTCGGGCGGGGAGGGCCTCTCCCCCTCCAGGCTCTCGATGCCGGAGAGATCCACCTGCAGCCGCAGCACACCGCAGCGCACGCTCAGTTCGCGGCCATCCGCGCTGATCGCCAGCACCTGGGCCGCCTTGCCCAGGGAGAGCAGGCGGATGCGCTCCCCCACCGCCGGCCGCCAGCCGCTGGCGGCCCGGCGCCGGGGCTGGGGCGTGTGCTCCACCTGGAGCTGCTTCAGCCGCACTCCGGCCTGGCGGGCCCGTTCGCCGTCGCCGCCGCCCTGGCGCAGCCGCCTGATGATGCGCCGCACCTCCTGCTGCCCGTCGCGGATGGAGCGCTCCAGGGCCTGGCGCCGCTGCTCCTGCAGTTCCGCCGACTGCTCCTGCTGCTGCTGCCAGCGCTGCAGCAGTTCCTCATGCAGCAATTCAGTGCGCGCCAGCAGAGCCGCCGCCTCCTCGGCCGCCTCCTGCTGGCGGCGGCGCTGGTCTTCGAGGCCGCGGATCACCTGATTCAGTTCCCCCTCGCCCCGGGGCGCAAGCAGGCCATTGGCCTCGGCGATCACGGACTGATCCAGGCCCAGGCGACTGGCGATCGCCAGGGCATTGCTGCGTCCTGGGATCCCCCATTGCAGGTGATACGTGGGGGAGAGGGTGTCGCTGTCGAAGGCCACCGAGGCGTTCTCGAAGCGGCTGTCGGCGTACTTGAGCGCCTTGAGCTCACCGAAGTGGGTGGTGGCGATGGTGAGCCGGGCCCGCTCCGCCAGATGGCGCAGCAGGGCGATCGCCAGGGCCGTGCCTTCGGTGGGATCGGTGCCGGCCCCCACTTCATCGAGCAGCACCAGGGTGGCGCCTGGCGCCGTGGGGGCGTCGAGGGCTTCAAGGATGCGGGCGATGCGGCGCACGTGGCCGCTGAAGGTGGAGAGGTTCTGCTGCAACGACTGTTCATCGCCGATGTCGGCCAGCACCAGGGAGCACCAGGGCAGCTGGGGAGTGCCGGAACAGGGCAGAAAAAGCCCAGCCCGGGCCATCAGGGCAGCCAGACCCACGCTTTTGAGGGTCACCGTCTTACCGCCGGTGTTGGGGCCGGTGATCGCCACCACCCGCAGCTCCGTGCCCACCGACACCGTGACCGGCACCACCTTGGCCTCCCCGCCGCGGGGCTCCTGCCAGAGCAGCAGCGGATGGCGCAGATCGCTCAGCAGGACTGGCGCCTGGGGGTCGGCGGAGAGTTCCGGGCACACGCCTCCCAGCCATTGGCCATAGCGGGCCCTGGCCAGGGCGACATCGAGGGCCACCAGCACCCGATGCAGCTCTTCAAGGGCTGGCGCCTCCTCGGCCACCTGGGCACTGAGGCCGGCAAGCACCCGCCATTCCTCCTGGCGCTCCCTCCCTTCCAGTTCCCGGATCTGGTTGCCGAGCGTGATCACCGCCTTCGGCTCGATGAACACGGTGCTGCCCGAGGCGGAGGTGTCGTGCACCAGACCCGGCAGCTGGGACGCGGCTGTCACCTTCACCGCCAGCACCGGGCGGCCGTTGCGCTCGGCGATGACGCTGTCCTGGAGTAGTCCCCCCTGGCGACGCATCAGCTCCTGAAGACGATCGCGGCGCTGCTGGCGCAAGCCGGCCAGCTGCTGGCGCACGCCAGCCAGCTCCGGGCTGGCCCGGTCCGCCACCCGGCCACCCTCCTCCAGGCAGAAGAGCAGGCGCTGCTCCAGCTCCGGCAGGGTGCGCAGATCGCCCATCAGCTGGCTGCAGACGGGGCGCAGCCCGGGATCCTCGATCTGCCGGCGCAGGCGGCGGGCCACCGCCTGGGTGAAGGCCACCGCCAGCAGATCCTCGCCGCCTGCGGTGCCCCCCTTGGCGCAGTGGCGCAGGGTGGCCGTGAGATCGGCCGCCCCCTGGAAGCTGAGCCCCCCTTCGATCAGGCCATCGAGGCCCAGCAGCTCGCTGGTTTCAGAGAGCAGGCGCAGGCTCTCGGAGCGATCGGCGGCCAGGGGCAGGGCCCGGCAATGGGCAGCACCGGCGCTGGTGCTCGCGAAGCTGGCCAGGTGCTCACCGAGCCGTTCCCACTCGAGCAGCTCCAGGGCTTCGACGGCGATCGCCGTCATGGCGGCGGGGCTCAAACCGGCTCCTGCCCTCGCCCGGCCTGGGATCGCGCCTTGAGCGGAATCACTGCCTGACCGGTGTTGGAGGCGATGCCGGTGGGAGGCTCGTAGAGCATCTCCAGCCAGTTGCCCTCGGAATCCTGCAGGTAGAAGGAAGCGGTGCCGTCACGATGGTCATGGACGGGACCGACCCGGTGGCCGGAGGCCTCAAGCTGGGCGTGGACCCGATCCACCCCGGCACGGTCCTCGAAGTGGAACGCGAAATGGGGACCGGCCTGGCGGTAACTGGGGGAGAGCAGGGCGATGCCATCGCCGGATTCGGGCGACTGGAGGTAGGCCCAGTCATCGGCGTCCCAGGTGACGCGCAGACCGAGCGCCTCGTAGAAGGCCTTGGCCCGGGCCATGTCCTCCACCCGCACGGCCACATGGCCCAGTCGCTGCACGGCCATGGCCGTTCCCTGACGCTGACGCCATTCTGAGTGGCCGCTGGGCACCACCGCGGCTGCACCGGCTTCGCTGGGCACCGCCGTGGTCAGCCTTCCCGCAGCCAGCGAGCTGCCTCGCAGGCGTGATACGTGAGGATCAGATCGGCCCCGGCCCGCTTGAAGCAGAGCAGGGTTTCCAGCACCACCGCCCGCTCATCGATCCAGCCCCGCTCCGCGGCCGCCTTGACCATGGAGTATTCACCGCTGACGTTGTAGGCGGCGATCGGAAGTTCGGTTTCGCCGCGCAGGCGGTGGATGATGTCGAGGTAGGCCAGGCCAGGCTTCACCATCAGGATGTCGGCACCTTCCTGCTCATCGAGCAGGGCTTCGGTGAGAGACTCGCGGCCATTGGCCGGATCCATCTGGTAGGTGCTCTTGTCTTTGGGAATGGGTTTGCTGGAGTCGGTGCGCGGGGCGGAATCCAGGGCTTCGCGGAAGGGACCGTAGTACGCGGAGGCGTACTTGGCGGTGTAGCTGATGATTCCCACGTGCTCGAATCCCTCCTCATCGAGGGCCTCGCGGATCGCACCCACGCGGCCATCCATCATGTCGCTGGGGCCGATCAGGTCAGCGCCGGCCCTGGCCTGAGCCACGGCCTGGCGGCAGAGGATCGCCACGGTCTCGTCATTGAGCACCTCGCCCTCGGCACTGACGATGCCGTCGTGGCCATCACAGGAGTAGGGGTCGAGGGCCACGTCGGTCATGATCGCCATCCCAGGGTGATCCTGCTTGAGCCGCCGGATCGCCCGGGGGATCAGGCCACCCTCGTTGAAGCATTCAGCTCCGTCCTCGGTCTTGAGACCGTCGGCGACCTTCGGGAAGAGCACCACGCAGCGGATGCCGAGATCCCAGGCGCGGCCCACCTCCTCCACCAGACCTTCGAGGCTCCAGCGGAAGGCGCCGGGCATGGCGCCGATCGGCTCGTTGCTGGCGCCTTCATGAACGAACAACGGCAGGATGAAATCCGCCGGGCTCAGCTGAAACTCACGCACCATGGCGCGCAGCGCCGGTGTGCGGCGGAGGCGCCGCGGACGGTAGGTCAGCTCCATGCAGTCGAATCACTTGAGACGATCCTAAAGCCCAGGCTTCCACACCATTTTTTTCTCTCAATCGATAGGAAGTCTGAAATCTGGCGCCAGCAGCCATCGACAACTGGGAGTGACCGGCCGCCAAACATTCGCACGGTACAGATTCGCACTGAGAGGATCAATTTTTCCCTCTCAATTCAGTCGTTTCAGGAAGACGATCACACCTGGATGACTTTCAGAGTTGGGCCGCCCGCATCCACTCCCGGCGCGGGTCAACACTGCGGGCCTCGCGCAGCTTCTCCAGCAGTTGCCTCTCGGTGTCGCTGAAGTGCTCCGGCAGCTTGAGGGTGAGGCTGAGCAACAGATCACCACGGCCGTCCTTGACGGGCCAGCCTTTGCCCTTCAGGCGCAGGCTGCGGCCCAAAGCCACGCCGGGGGGCACCTGCACAGTGGCCTCCCCGTCAGGGGTGGCCACCCTCACCTCACCGCCCAGGGCCAGCTCATCGAGGCTGAGGGGCAGATCGGCTCGCAACTGATCTCCATCCAGGCGCCAGATCGGGTGGTCCTGAAGCTGAAGATTGAGATAGAGGTCGCCGCGACGGCCGGTGCCGGGCTGCAGGTTGCCCTTGCCCTTGAGCCGGAGGCGGCTGCCGCTGCGGACACCGGCCGGGATGCGCACCTGCACCCGTTCCTCATTGACGGCCAGGGTGCGCTCGCAGCCGCGGAACGCTTCGGCGAAAGTGAGGCTGATGGTCGCTTCCGCGTCCAGGTTGAGGGTGCCGCTGCGACCCGTCGCCGGTCCGCCGAACCCGCTGGGGAAGCCGCCAGGAAAACCGCCTGAGAACCCGAAACCACCGGGTCCTGCTCCGAAACCGGAACCACCCTGGGCTCCACCGAAGCGGCCCAGCAGGTCGTTGATGAAGTCATCGAAGTTGCCGTAGCGGCCGAAATCCACATCGAAGCCCGGGGCCCCGCCAGCCCCCCCGCCGGCCTGGCTCCAGTACTGGCCGAACTGTTCGTAGCGCCGACGCTTGTCGG
Organism: Synechococcus sp. CBW1107; assembly: GCF_015841355.1. Lineage (NCBI taxonomy): Bacteria > Bacillati > Cyanobacteriota > Cyanophyceae > Synechococcales > Synechococcaceae > Synechococcus > Synechococcus sp. CBW1107. Next base: position 2,286,182 of record NZ_CP064908.1, on the reverse strand, counting down.
GATCGGAGAGCACCTCGTAGGCCTCGCTGATCTCCTTGAACTTGGCCTCGGCCGTGGAATCACCGGGATTCACATCCGGGTGGTACTGGCGGGCCAGCTTGCGAAACGAACGCTTGACGGCATCGGCATCCGCGCTGCGCTCGATGCCCAGCACCTTGAAATAGTCGCGATAGCCGTTGGCACTCATCGAGGCAAGCTCATCGGTTCGCGAGGCAGCGCATCTGAGCTCCAGTGTCCCAGCCAGAGGCTTGAACAGGTGGCCCCGGAAAGGGCGGAAGCCCGAACGCAGCCTTAGCCTCGGGTCATCTGAACATGTGAGGTCCATGCCTGACGCCCCGTCCGGCCAGCGGCTGCCCACCCGGCTGCTTTCCCTGGCGCTGATGAGCCTGAGCCTGGTGCTGGTGGGAGCCGCCGGCAGCAGCCGCAACCAGGCCCTCGCCCGTGGTGGAAGTCCAGCGGGCAGCACCAGCGGCAGCGTCGGGGAAGCCGTGAGCCCCTCCACGGCGGAGCAGAAGGCGCTGGTGGAGCACCTGCGCAGCCGGGGAGCGATCTTCTACGGCGCCTGGTGGTGCCCCCACTGCTTCCACCAGAAGAATCTGTTCGGCACGGAAGCGGGCCGACGATTGCCTTACGTGGAATGTGACAAGGATCAGACCGGGCGTGAACGCTGCCAGGCGGCCAAGATCCGGGCGTTCCCCACCTGGGATCTCGATGGTGAACGGCGTGAAGGCCTGCTGACCATCGAGGAACTGTCGGTCTGGAGTGGCTTCAAGGCCAAGGCCGGGGGCGGCGCTGCCAGCAGCCGCTGAATCCATCGGTGCTCAGGCGAAGCCATAGGGGGCGGTGGTGTCGCGCAGACGCTGGGCCAGTTCCTTGATCACGGCCTGAACGATCTCCGGATGATCCGCCATCAGGGCCTGAAGCATGGCCTGCTCGATGCGATACAGGGTGGTGGGGTCGATCGCGCTGACGGAAGCCGAGCGAGGTTCGGGATCGAGCGCGGCCAGCTCTCCCACGATTTCGCCATCGCCAAGCTCCACCACGGTCTGGTCACCGATGTGAATCCGCACATTGCCGGTGACGATCACATACATGGAGGTGCCGAGATCCCCCTTGGCAAACAGCTGCTCGCCCGCCGTGAGATGCACTTCCTCCACAGCTTCAGCCAGCTGGAGCAGCACCTCGGATGGCGTGGCCGCGAAGATGCCGACGGATCGAAGCCTCTGCATCTTGTTGTGCGTGGCCGCGCTGGTCATGGGCTTGCGGTAAGGCTGGTTGAAGGACGATCAGACCAAGGTCTGCAGGCGATGAAGCCGTCCTGCCGCTCAGTATGTCGTCAAAGCGGAGGCTCTTCTGGCTGGTGGGGGTCTGCAGCACAGGCGGATTCAGCGAGCGCGAGGCGGATGGTGATCAGCAACCGCTCGAAACCGTCGCTGGCTTCCAGCCCCTTCCAGAACCACTGGGTTTCAGGATTGCACTGCTCCACCTGCTCCCTGAGGTCCGCCGGCAGGGCAGACCAATCAGGACGGTGGGGCAGCTCAGGGCGGCTCATGGGGGGGCTGTGAGTTCAGTAGTCGTAGACGCCAACGGCACAGCGACGCACGGTGCGCCGGCCCACTCCGGCCACGCTGACGGGCGTGAGCGGACGGCCGACGCGGGCCTGCGCGGGCGGAACCAGGGCATTCAGGAGCTGACCTGGAATGGTCTGCAGGGGGCCTGATCCAGCCAGGGCGAGGGCGGCAACCAGAGCAGCGGTCCTGTGGGTGGTGGTCATGGAGTTCCTCGTTGCACGAAGTGACTGGGCAGTTCGCCCATGGACTTGATCGTCTTCAACTCATCCTTGCTGATGGCCCTGGCCCCCGGGGGTGGCACAAAGGCGAAGGACTGGCCGGCGGCCGCGGGTCCCGTCTGAAAGTCACGGAGTTGAATGCTGTACTCAGGCGAGCCAGGTACCGCCGTGGAGGTGATCACGTAGCGGCAGGGATAGGGTCGCTCCCCCTGGGCGATCCAGATCTGGAAATCGACCTCCTTCTTGCGAAAGGCGAGGTGATCACACTCGACACCACCCACGACGCCGCTGCCGAGATCCTTGACATCCGTGACGCCCTCGGTGAGCTCGGCATAGGCATTCGGCAGCAACAGGTCAGCCGCCGGCAGCGGTCTGCGGTACTTGTCCTTGAGCTCATCCACCAGGGAGACGATCGTGCCCCTGAACGGAACCTGCATGTAGACGTTGGCCTTTTTGCCCAGCAGGGTGAAGGTGGAGCCATCGAAGATCGTTTCGACGTCGGCGAAACCGGTGGATCGGGTGGCCCGGATGCGACCGGGACGTGCCAGCGACACCGTTCCGGAACTGGCCAGCGTGAGACGTTGCTGTTCGGTGGTCACAACCTCCAGATCGGAGTCGTAACGGAATGACATGGCCTGCTGCGCCGACATGTACGTGGTCATCCCCTTGAGCAGCGCCAGGGCTTCAGCTTCTGCCGCCCCTGCGGCAGGGGCGGTGACCACCCCCGCGGTGACGGCGATCAAGCCTGCACAGACCTGAGCGGCAAGACTGCGGCCAACGCCGGGCTTTAGGAATAAATCCGGTAGTTCTGTTGACATTGTGACTCGGTTGCATCTAACGAAATTACGGCCTTGGTGCCAGCGGAATACCGCCCGAAGAACCGCAATCGGAACCTTCTCAGCCTAGGGCGTGGCTCATCGGTGGCAACAGGTGGCAACACCTGCAGAGCACGCGAGAGGTGCATCGATCAGCCTTCCCTGTGATGTTTCATGTCCTATCCAGGCAGCCATACCCTTCCAGATCGAACTCAATCAGAATCTGCCACTCCAAATCACTGATCCAACACACCAAGCCACCCGGTGTGCCGCACCCGCTGGGGGCAGATGGAGCGAAAATCGATCCCCTGAAGCGGGCATTCTTGCTGTGGGCACACATCGGCCTGATGGCTACGGTTCGGGTCAACCATCCCTGAGGACAGTCCCATGATCGAATGCATGAGCGGGCTGCCGGAAGGCACCCTCGGCTTTTCCTTTCAGGGCCAGATCACGGCCGACGATTATGACCACGTGCTCACGCCTGCCCTGGATCGCGCCCTTGAGGAGCACGACCGTCTCAAGCTGCTCGCCCAGCTGGGGCCCGCCTTTGAGGGCTACGACCTGGGCGCGGCCTGGGCCGACGGCCGCGAGGCGTTGCGACACTGGGATGGGTTCGAACGCCTGGCGGTTGTGTCGGATGTGGCCTGGGTGCGGACGGCCGTGACGGCTTTCAGCCTGGTGATGCCCTGCCCGGTGCGGGTCTTCAGCAACGCGGAACTGGAGGAGGCCCGGCGGTGGTTGGCGGAATCGCTGGGCACCATGCACATCAGACGGGACGGCGAAGTGATTGACGCACAGCTGATCGGCACGATCGAGTCCAGCGTGTATGAGCGGATCGAAGCCGACCTCGACGCCGAGATCCAGGGGATCGAAGGTGTGAAGCTGCTGCTGGATCTGCGCCAGTTCGATGGCTGGGCCGGCCTCGGTGCCCTGGGGCGCCACCTGGCGCTCGTGCGCGACCATCGCCGGGCTGTCCGGAGAGTGGCGGTGGTGGGCGACAGGGCCTGGCAGGCCCTGGCGGAAAAACTGGTCTCGAAATTCATCGATGCCGAGACCCGTTTCTTCGAGGGCGCTGATCATGCCCTGGCTGAAACATGGATCAGGCAATGAACAGGAGCACCAATTCAATCGCCGTGACCTTGAACTCTGAAACTCCGACTTACTGCCAATGGGAAGGGGGCCTTCCAGCCCCCCGTGAGTCAATTGGGTGATACAGATATCAGATCCTTGAGCCAGACTTGAGACTTCCCTTGCGGGGGGGGGGGGGGGGGGGGGGGACTTCTGAGAACACCAAGGAACTCGGAGTAAGCTGAAAGGGCAATTATGCACACGCCCTGTGTGCAATTTTTCCCTGGCCGCCATGCCCGCAGCCAGCCCTGGGAGATCGGCTTCCGGGGAGCCGCCAAAGTCGCCCCAGGCTGGACTGTGAGCCGGCATCGAGCCCGCATCCGCCTGCAGGTGCGCCACCCCGGTCAGCCAGCACAGGGGGTTGTGTTGCCACTTGAATGGTCTCCGGCATCTGTAAGTCCGGCCCTCCAGCTGATCGGGCGGATCTACAGCTCGTGGCCAGCAACCAGCAGACGCTCAGGGGGGCCCTGGCCTCCACGCTGGGACTGAGCGACACAATGGCCCCGACCGCCGACTGGGAAGCCATAGCCAACAGCCTGCGGGATGCCCTCCAGAACGGCCGGAACGAGATCCTTGAGCAGACCTGGAGAAGCAACTACGCGCCCTACATCGAGGAAGCGGTCCTTCTGCTCACGGAGTCCAAGCCACCTGCCGATGGCCACGAACTTCTCCGGCGCACCTTGATCCGGTGGAGCGGCAAGCCACCCAGCCGTGCGGCCTGCTACATCGCCCTGCGCAATCTCACGGATCACGCTGTCACCCGCCACCACCAACCCAGCTGCTGGCGGATCAGCAGCGCCAGCATCAAGGAGCTGCGGGGTCGCCCAGCCGCGAAACGCACCAAGGCCACCCTTGATGATCAGGAACTGCTGGATCTGATCGACGCCATCGAGGCCCGCAATCCCCCCCTCTGCCAGGAAAGATGACGCCTCTCCATTCCGACCATTTCAACCACCAGGGGGCCTGATGGAACCGACCAATGCGTCCTTACAGCGAGGCCGTCAAGGCTGATGTCCGCCGGCGGATGGGGCCTCCCCACCGCCAGAGCTGCACTGAGATCGCCCAGGAACTGGGCATTCACGTGATCACCCTCTACAAGTGGCGGAAGGCCTGGCGGCTGCAGGGGGAGGTGGTGCCAGCCACCCAGAAGGATCCGGAGGGTTGGGGTCCCTCCGACAAGTTCACAGTGGTGCTGGAGAGTGCTGGCATGAATGCCACCGAACTCAGCACCTACTGCCGCGAACGGGGCCTTTTCCCCGAACAGGTGGACCGCTGGCGCCAGGCGGCGCAGGATGCCAATGCGCAGCCACTGCTGACCATGGCCGAGCAGAAAGACCTGGAGAAGCGCCACCAGGCCGATCAGCGGGAGATCAAGCGCCTGCAGCAGGAATTGCGCCGTAAGGACAAGGCCTTGGCAGAGGCGGCTGCTCTGCTGATGGCGTCAAAAAAGATCCAGGCCTACTGGGGAGAGGACGGGGACGATTGACCTCTCCAGTTGATCGCCGTAAGGCGCTGGAGATCCTCGATGCCGGTATGGCGGCTGGTGCACGGTCTTTTGAACTGGCCACGCTGCTGGGCGTGGGGCTGAGCACCCTGCAGCGCTGGCGGCGTCAGTTCGCAGGTGATGGGGACGGCCATGATGGCCGTAAAGGCAGCCACCGCCTGGTTTCTCACCGATTGACAGATGAGGAACGCCAGCGGATTCTCCTCACCTGCAACCAATCAGAATTCGCAGCTCTGCCACCCGCGCAGATCGTTCCTGTGCTGGCCGATCGGGGCGTCTACATCGGCTCAGAGCGCAGCTTCTATCGGGTGCTCCACGCCCATGGCCAGGCTCACCATCGCGGTCGGGCCCGTCCACCGCAGGAACCCCGCGCAGTGCCACGACTCGAGGCAAGGGGGCCGAATCAGGTGTGGAGCTGGGACATCACCTACCTGCCCACCAGCGTGCGTGGTGTCTGGCTCTATCTCTATCTGGTGATCGACGTCTGGAGCCGCAAAGTGGTGGCCTGGGATGTCGCCGATCGCGAGGACGCACAGATCGCCGCTGATCTCGTCAGCCGGGCCTGCCTGCGGGAGCGGATCAGTAGAAGGCGCCGCCAGACGCTGATCCTCCATGCCGACAACGGCAACGCCATGAGAGCGGCCACCCTGGAAACCCGGCTGGAGGAGCTGGGCGTTCTGCGGTCGTTCTCCAGGCCGAGGGTCAGCAATGACAACCCCTACTCGGAGTCGCTGTTCCGCACCGTGAAATACCGGCCGGACTACCCCCGGCGGCCATTCAACAGCGTGGAAGAAGCCTGCTCCTGGGCCTGTGCATTCGTGGACTGGTACAACCACCAGCACCGCCACAGCGGCATCCGGTTCGTGACTCCCGATCAGCGCCATAGCGGCCAGGCCGTTGCGATCTGCAGCCAACGAGCCCAGCTGTACGAACAGGCCCGTCAACGGCATCCTCGCCGCTGGAGCGGCAGCACACGCTGCTGGCGTCAGCCGGAGGTGGTCTGGATCAACCCACCAGATCCAGAAAACAGCACCAATCCGACTACGTTGGTAATGGCCGCCTGATCAGCGGCAGGGACGTCATCTTTCCTGGCAGTCACCGTCCCGGCTGGGCCAACGTGCTTCGGCTGCTCACCCAGTACGGGCTGAGGCCCACGGAACTCCAGCACCTCACGGTGAAGACGGACGAGGCCGGCATCAAAAGGCTGTGGTGCAGCTACCGCAAGGCCTGCGGGGCGCAAAGGACTGAGCCCCGCTGGCTGATGGCCTGTCCGCTGAATGATCGGCTCGACAGCCTGGTGGAGTGGAACTTGCCGGGAGCACTCGCCGCAGGCCTGCTGAAGCTTCCCACGAGCTCAGATGGCAGCGTGGCCAGGCTTAATGGACACTATTTGGAGCAGTTCCTGTCCAGGCAGCCCGAATGGCGCGCCCTCAAGCAACAGTGCGAGGCCAGGGGGGAGTGGCTGCGGCCCTATGCCTTCCGGGACAGCTACAGCCTGCGATGCCATCGCTTCGGGGTGGAAGTGGGGGCTGTGGCGATGGCCATGGGTCACATCACAGCCTTGCGGTGCATTCCAGCAGCTACCGGTGGGCGTCACACGCAACCACTGCCGCGGCCTTTGGGACAGCTATTCCACGATGAGGTTTGGCGAGAGGGTCGCTCTCGGTGTGCAGAGCGTCATCTCCAAGTCCCAGGTGACCCCGACTGTTAGCAAAGCAGTCCGCTCGGTCTCGCCCATCCACCAGGGTGGCAAAACCATGGAACTGCTCGTGACCCTGTTCGTCGGTCAACCACCAGCCATCCTGACGGTGGCCGGCTCTTTTCTGGCGGGCTACCTGGCCCTGAGGTTCCGATGGCCCGGTGTTGCCCGCCATCCCAGTGCTCTGTTGTTCGGGGCCATCGCCTGGGGGATCTTCGCTGGCTGGGAATGGCTGGTGCTGCTCAGGACGCCGGAAGCGAACATCCGGGTCGATCTGCTTGTGATCGGGCCCGTGCTGTTGCTCCTCTCGGCCTGGTCACTCCTGCGGGCGTTTCGATAGCCGCGGTGGCTGATCGCGCCACACGGATGCTGTGCATGCTTGCCGCTCTCGCCAGCCTGGTGATCGTTGGCACGGGCACCACCGGCATGCGAACGGGGGATCTGCCGTTTCTGGCCTTCCTGCTTGTCCCCTACCTGCTGATGGGACTGCTGGCCTGGAGGGAGCGGGAGCGGCCCCGCCTTTCGAACCTGCTGTTCGTCGCTGTGCTGGTGCTCTCCCTGGGAGGCACGCTCCTCCTGGGAATCGACAGCTACCGCTTCCACACCGTGCCCGAACACCGACTGGTGCAGCGGATGACGATCATCGTCGTGCCGACGCTGCAATCGACAGCCGTGATCGCGATCGCTCTGCTGCTTCAGGCGTATCGGATGCTGACAGGCCATGGCCGTGCAGGGGCTGGCCGATCAAGGCGCCGCTGAGCAAACGGCGAAGGGTCAGGCCTTGTTGCCCAAACCCTTGAGGGCGTCGCCGACGGCATCGGCAGCATCCGCCACCTTGTCCTTGAGGCCACCGGCTGCATCGATCACCTTGGCCTGAATCTGCTTGGCCTCGCCTGCGGCCTTGAGTTGGTCATCACCGGTGAGCTCACCGGCCGCAGCCTGAAGCTTGCCCTCGGCATCCTTGGCGGAAGCCTTGATCTTGTCTTCCAGGCTCATGGTGATAAGTCGAAAGAACTGAAGTGAACCTTAGGCCCAGCGAGGTGAAGGATCTTCGGCAGGGATCAGGCCCGTTTGAGCACCCTGAGCACCACCAGCAGGATCACCGCACCGAGGGTGGCCACCACGATGCTGCCCAGCAGACCGCCCCCCACGGCTCCACCGAGACCGCTGAAGAGAAGCCCACCGAGCAGGGCGCCGATGATGCCCACCACCAGATCGCCGACGAGCCCGAAGCCTCCCCCTTTGACGAGAACCCCGGCAAGCCAGCCGGCAATCACACCGACGAGGAGAAACCAGAGAACGTTCATGGTGGAACCTGCTCGGGACAGGAGGGCCATCGGACCGTAACCCTCGTGGTTGCGACAGCCATGGTCTCGTAGAACTTCGTAGTCCTTGCTACCGCAGTCGCCGCTTTCGTCGCATCCCTTGGCTCCAGGATGCTGGAAGCTGTGGTCAGGTCTGGCGGCTGATCCCAAGACCGATTGCTGTTCTCTGACCTTTGCTGCGGACAGGGGGGCGCCTTGAACGCAAAATGAAGACCTTTCTTCGTCCTCATGTGTGACCGCCGGGCCTCCTGGGCGCTGCTCCTCAACGTCCTGCTGACAGTGGCAGGGCTGGCCGCACCCGCCAGCGCCCAGCCTCAGGTCCTGGGCAGCCCGATTCGCTCCCTGCTCGAGAACGGAGCAGGCCGGCTGCTGTGGATCTATGACGGGATCCGCCACGTGGAACTGCCCCTCGACGATGGCAAGGCGGTGATCGGCCTCAGCTGTGAGCGTCAGACCTGGACCGTGTTCACGATCGAGCGCGGCGGGAAGGAGGTGTACAGCTTCCGTGAGGACCCTGCCTGGGGATACCAGCCTGCTGGACCCATCGCCGCATCCAGACTCTGCACCGCCCCTGTGCGCGTCGCTGAGTGACGCGAGGCCGCTTGTCGCCGCCGCTTAACTGTGCGGCTGGAGAGGGCAGGATTGCGGCGATCTGCGCCGTGGGCCTGTTCCTGCTCCTCACCTCTGTCGCGCTGGCGGGGGCCGACACGCCACCACCCTCTGCTTTTCTCTGGCTGGTGGCCGCGTTCGCCACGCTCTCCGGTGTGGCCTACCGCCGAGTGAAGACCTATCTCCGGGCACGCCCACTGCCGGGTGGCCGACAGGCTCGGGCAGCTGCCTTCGAGGGCTGCGCCGTGGGCCTCACCCTCGGGCTGATGTGGATGCTCGGGAGTGGCGGGGAGCCGGGTGTGACGCCATCCATCTCCGATCGCGTCATCTTCTTGGCTGTGATGGGTGGCCTTGGAGCAAGCACTGCCGCGGTTCTCTGGTGGATTGCGGCCTGGATGCACCGGCGGCTTAGTCACCAGGCTTCAGCACGCCGCCGACGCTGAAGGTGGAGTTGCCCGAGAGCAACGCCAGGCCCTTCGGCATGCCTGGTTGCGATCGACTGACCGGCGGGAGGCACGTGCGCATCGCAGGGACTGAGCAGGAGTACCGGCACATGACCGTCTCGTGCCGGATACGGAGGGAAGACCCAGGCCGGCGTTTTATGCCATTCCCGCATCTCGGTGAATGCACCCTGCACGGGTAAGTATGAGGGCGAGGCGTGGATGAGGCAGCGCCTCGCGTCGAATTTTTCAGCAAGTCGACATCGAAGCGGCTGAGGCCAACAATGGTGCTAAACTAAATATTATTCTTGAAGGTCAGGAAATCATGATCGGTTTTCCCAGGCGGGGAGGTACTGTCGCGATAATCTCTGCTTTGGCCACTGCCTCGTCGGTACTTCAGCCTCATGAAGCAAGCGCCTTGGTGGTGGATGTTCCAGGATTTGGTATTTATGACATCATTACGGTTCAAGAACAGTACGCTCAGTTAACAACTGAACAGCAAATTCAATTACAGAACCAAGAATGGTTCGGCGATCAAGCTAACGCGAACATTTTTGGGCAGGCCTGGTTGACGGCTGCTCAAAACTCGAGCCTAAATGCAAACGCAAAATTTGTCTTTTCTGTATCTTCTACAACTCCTCCGGAGTCCTCTGTAGCTAGTATCAATTGCAATAGTACCTCCAATTGCGCGTCTGCAGTTAACGCAACTAATACTCCCTTGAATTTTGCCTATGCAACCCCCGTACCCGGTCCTATCTCCATACTTGGAGCCGCGAGTGCCTTCGCTTATAGCCGCAAGCTGAGGAAGCGCATCAAGTTCAGCAAGCAGCCCGTCTCCAACGCCTGAATTCGGGTTGCTCACGAACGGTCCAGAAGCCCTGCCGGGTGGCAGGGCTTCTGTTGTTTGCATGCATCAGAAGTATGGCTACAGATGCTCGCCGCTTATAATTTTCGAACTTGTCTCTTTCATCTCCCTCCGATGCCAGAACTGGAAAGCACGTCAGATCCAAATCGTGGAGGGATCTTCAATCTCGGCGAAATGGACGTCGAGCTGCTGGTCAGCACGCTGCGGGCGTTGGCCAAGGGTTTCTTTGTCATCTATCTGATCGTCTTCCTGCGCCAATTGCTACCCCTTGATGTCACAAGCCTCGGCTGGCTTCAGGGGCTGATCACCGTACTCATCAACAACTCAGCCATCCCCCTCGGTGGCTTCGGCTTCCTGCTGCTGGCCGCCCTGATCTCACCCACAGCCCGCACGGTGAGGCTGCTGCTCTTTGCCTCCCGCTGGGCCCTGCCCGCAGCCCTCGGCTTCCTTCTGCTGATCCCCCTGCAGGGCTACGTGGCTTACAAGGCACTTGCTCAGGTGGAGTCAACAGCCAACCGACAATCCGCCGTGGCGAACGACCAGCTCGCCACCCTGGGCAAACAGATCTCGGCAGCCACCACTCCCGAAGACCTCAACAGCGCGATCAAGGACCTCCCCCCACCGGTCATCGAACGGACCGGATCACTGCCCCTGTCACAGGCCCAGGAGGAACTGCTGGCCGGCATCGAGCAGGAGCGCACGACGCTTCGTGCACGCAAAAGTCAGCAGATGAGGGGCGTGCGCTGGAGTGCAGCCAAGGAGGCCATCGGCAACAGTCTGGCCGCGCTTGTACTGGCACGGGTGCTCTACACCGGGCGTCTCAGACGCCTGTGGGTGATCTTCAGCAGCCCGTTTCCAGCAGAAGAGACCTAGACGGCACGACCTGCAGGCTGGAATGAACCAACCCGATTCAGGCCATGCTCCGCCCTCCCGTGCCTTGCTGAGATCGTTCAGATCGCGCCGTCTGTGGATCCTCCTGGCTGCCCTGCTCGCCTGCCACCACCTCTGGGTCTTCCATTCCACCCAGGACGAACTCCAGCTGCTGGTGATGCTGATGCTGATCTGGGGTGGCGCCCTCCTCTGCATCGAGGATCTGCTGCCCAGCCTCGACCCCCGGCCCACCCGTGGCGGGCTGATCCTCGGGGCCGTTCTGGTGGTGTGGTCAGTGCTGCGGGCGGAGCTGATCCTGGCCCGTGATTTCGTGATCTACCTGCTCCCGCTGATCGAGGGCCTCGGCCTGGCGCTGCTCTGCGCACCCCCGCGCCGTCTGCGGCCCTTCGCCGCCTCGCTGCTGATCCTGTCCCTGTTCATGCCCGCCGTGCTGGTGCGGAAGTTCTACGACCACTACCCCGAAGCGCCGCTCAGTCATCTCACCGCGCTGGCCACGGGGGTGGGGCTTCAGACCGTGGGGATCCCCGCGGATGTGCAGGGGCGTCTCGTCTCTCTTCCCTATGGGGCAGTGGAGGTGTCCGGACCCTGCAGCGGCCGGGATCTCATGGTGATGGTGATCCTGGTGGCCGTCATCTTCCTGCTCGCCTTCCCGCTGGATCGCTGGCGCAACCGGATGTTCGTGCTGCTGGCGGCGGTTCCCCTGGCCATGCTCAGCAACGTGATCCGCATCGCCCTGCTGGCGCTGATCGTCGGCTTTCAGGTGCCGCACCAGCAGGTGCTCTTCGACTTCTTCCATGAGGACATGGGTTCTCTGGTGTTCTCGGTGATCGCAGTGGCGCTGCTGGCCAGGCTCTACCTTCTGCTGATCGACCGGCAGCTCGCCGCTGCAGCCGTGCCTCCCGATGCCGGTTCCTGATCGCCGGCTCCGGGCCGTTCTCGGAGGTCTCTGCCTGTTGGCCGGCGCCGCCCTGGTCCGCCAGATCGCCATGCCGCCCTGGCCCCGCGCCGCGATCCCCGTGGCCTCGTCGCTGTCCCTGCCGGAGGGGTATCAGCTGAAGCAGCTGGAGGTTCGCGGCGGTGAGCGGCAGCGCGACTGGGCCCGCAGTCGCACCCGCCGGATACTGCTCGTTCCCGGCCCGACTGCTCCAGGGACAAAGCCGGCCGCTGCGGTGGAGCTGACCCTCACCCGCCTCGTCGCCCGCGAGCCCGATCGGTTGCAGGTGGCGGAGCTCACCCGCTCTGATCCGGCACTGTCCCTCCGCAGCCGTCGCCTGCTGCAAGACATGGGCCAGGAACAGGCCCTCGGCACCCTCGGCGACGATCCCACCCTCCAGGGCTGTGTGGTGGCCGGCGGTAGCAGCGGCATCACCGCCTCCAGCCTTGGGCAGATCAGCGGCCCACCCCCTCGCGACCCCGGTGATCGCCTGCAGCGACTGCTGGGGCTGAGGCCCCACCGGACCTACGCCTGTGTCCTGCTCAGTCTGCGTGGTACCAACCGGCTGGGTGGTGACAGCCTGCTGCGCGATCTCTGGTCGAGGCTGGGCACCCAGTCGATTGAGTGATGCCAGGCCTCCTCACCTCTGAAGTGAAGCTCGATGATGGTGCCGACTTCATCTGCCGCGCGCCTAATCCCCAGGCACTGACTGCGCAGATCTAATGCAGGATCGTCAACGTCACGCACAACGCCCAGCCTGATCACGATGTCTTCGTCTGAGATCATGGCGAGAAGCGCAGACTCTCGGCTCGCCTGGACAACGTTCACAACCCGAACGTCTAGTTCGACGATCAGCCGTAAATTGTTTTCCCATCCCCACTTCAGGCTTCGCTACCAGCTGAGCCAATCAGGGGGGAGGGGGGCAGCGACCATCAAGGTAAGAGCCGAAGGTTCTGCAAATGTCACACCACGGGCTCCTGACACCCTCACCTGCTGAGTTCTTGGCAGGTATAGGGACGCGATCAGTGCTGGCGTCGGCCTCCGCTTCCTGGTTCCCTCTGATGCCTGGGCGATTGAGCCGCAGGCTGGATAACAGTTTGGTCAGCCTGCTGTCAGCGCAGCTGCTCAGTGGCAACACTTCAGTCAGGCGCTTGGTCACATTCACGCTGCACTGCGCGTGATGCCCCACGATCCCGATGTCAGTCAGGCCGCGTGTTATGTCAGCACCGATCTGCACCGCTCATGCGTGCTGCATCACTCACCACCAATCAATCAGGGCATGCAACTTCAGACACGGTGGAGGAGGTTTCAACCATGCGTTGCTGGGGCACTGCGTTGTCAGTCCTGTAATTTAGAATTGAGGGCTGCGGCTTGCCAAAAGCCAGCTCTTGACAAGCCACCCTCTATATGGCAGCGACAGAACTGACGATCGCTTGTTGACCACGCTGCTTTGCCAGTGTTACACTGGCTTGTGATAATTCTTGCAGTGCTAAGCTTAAAAAGGATTTAAACTCTTGGCTTTGCAATAATTTCTCTCAACAACCCAAAAATGTTTTCAAAATGAAACAGGAAAAGCGCATTCTCCTTGCCGCGGTCGCCGCGAGCGGGCTGTTCTTGCCTCTTGCTTCACATGCCATTGATCCGGCTTATGCCAAGAAGCTCGAGAAATCTGGCTGTACCCAGCTAACAGAGTTGAAAGGCTGCGACATCAACAAGAGCAAAGCCGAAAACGCCAAAGCTGGTTTCGGAACGGCACCGGCTGTCGCCGCTTCGCCTTACGCCGGCAAGTGGGTCGCCAAGAATCCCGGAACTGGGCAAACAGCGGCGTCCCAGCAAGTGGTGTAACTCAGGAGGATCAGCCCCGGCGTAGCCGGGGCTGACGGCTCACCTCCCTCAGATTTCAGCTGTGGCAATGGGTGGGCCGGTCTGTGACCCTGTTCGGAGAACTACCACCAAACCGAACACAGACCATGACCCTCACCCATAGTGGCGCCTCCGAGCTGAGCCAGCTCATGGAGGGCACCACCGCTGGCGCCCTGATCCCAGAGATCGTGCGCCGGGGTTTCCAGGACCTGCTGGAAGCCGAGGTTTCTGCCCTCACGGGCGCTCAACTCCATGAGCGCTGCCCCGATCAGCGCTCCACCCATCGCAACGGCTACCGGGAGCGGCTGCTCACCACCCAGGTGGGCGACCTCAGCCTGGCCATTCCCAGGTTGCGGCAGGGCAGCTTCTTTCCCAGCTGGCTGGAGCCACGCCGCCGGGTGGACAAGGCGCTCTACGCCGTGGTGATGGAGGCCTACACCGGCGGGATCTCCACCCGCAAGGTCGACGCCCTGGTGGAGGCGCTGGGCGGGGCCAGCGGCATCTCCAAATCGGAGGTGAGCCGCATCTGCCAGGGGCTCGATGAGCAGGTGAAAGCCTTTCTGGGCCGGCCGCTTGACCATGCCCGCTTTCCCTACGTCTACCTCGACGCCACCTACCTCCACGGCCGCCTGGGCCGAAATATGCAGGTGGTGTCGCGGGCGGTGGTGGTGGCGATCGGCATCAATGCCCTCGGCTACCGCGAAGTTCTCGGCATTGCCGTGGGCGACAGCGAGGCGGAGGGCTTCTGGCGTCAGTTCCTGGGCTCACTCAAGGAGCGTGGCCTCGACGGCACCCGCCTGGTGATCTCGGATGCCCACCTGGGCCTGACGGCAGCGATCAAGCGGATGTTCCAGGGCAGTAGCTGGCAGAGGTGCCGGGTGCACTTCCTGCGCAACCTGCTGAGCCATGTGCCCAAGGCCGGCCAGGACATGGTGGCCGCTGCCATGAAAGCGGTGTTCGTGATCCAGGCTCCAGATCAGGTGCGCGCCCACTGGCAGCGGGTCACCGAGATGCTGCGCAAGCAGTTCCCCGGCGCCGTGCCCGTGATGGAAGCCGCCCGGGACGACGTGCTGGCCTTCCTGCACTTCCCCCAGGAGCACTGGCGCAAGGTCTGGAGCACCAACCCGCTCGAGCGCCTCAACAAGGAGATCAAACGCCGCACCAACGTGGTCGGCATCTTCCCCAATGATCCAGCGATCGTGCGCCTGGTGGGCAGCCAGCTGCTGGAGCAGCAGGAGGAATGGCAGCTGGAGCGTCGCCGCTTCTTCTCTGAGGCCACCATGGCCAAGATCCCAGAGCCAGAAGAGCCCTTGGAGCTCACCGATGCAGATCCGAACGCCCAGCCGGCTGCAACCATCAGCTGAAGCGCACCAGCTTCTACCTCGATCTACACAGAACACATCGATCGCTGAGTTGCCAATTCAGCGATCAGGGTTCATAATGGATCAATGGAGCTGCGCAATCAGCTTCCAAGCAGTCATCCCCTGACTGCTCCTGTTCACCCTCCGGAGAGGGTCACAGGACCTCCTGAGTTACACCACTCGGAGGGGCGCTACCGGGCAAACCGTGGCCACCATCCGCATTGATAACAAAAACAAGGTGTTGGTAAATGGCAAGTCTGTCGCCAGCAAGCTCAGTGACGGTGCCTTGGTTTTCAAAACCGGCTTTATCACCTTCACGATTCAAGGCGATCCCCGCATCGCCAATGAGAGCAGTTGGTTCGATTCCGATGCTCGGACCAAAGGCCCGATCCGTCGCCAGTAATCCGTAGGTCAAATCTAAGAGTCAGCAGGATCTTTGCTCCAGCTGCAGTCCCGCTATTGCCTTTTGGTAGCTCGAATGACAGCGGGATCAAGAGGTTGCGGATGGCTTGTGGGCCTGCAGGGGCATCAGCAACAAAGCTCTCCAGGCCCGGCATAACCAGGCGTGGAGAGCTGTCGCTACTACTGAGTAGTTCCTTGGCTCAGTTGCAGTCGGCCTTGGTCGTGTAGGTGATCGACTGGTAGCGGCCGTCGGTGGTGCGAACGGCCAAACAGTTGTTGGTGCGGGGCTGACGAGACTCGTAAGACACCAGTAATTGCAATGGGAAGGGGGCCTTCCAGCCCCCCATGGGTCATTTGGGTGATAAGGCTGACCTACCCCATCTCCCTATAGGAGTCAGGCGGCCACAGGGGCGGTCTGACGGGAGAAACGAACGATGTTGTTCGCTGTTACGGGTTTGCTCTTACCGAGCAGGCTTCAGTCACCCTCCTCATACCCCGTCGAAACCATTGCAGCCCCCCGACAACCGCCGCCGCAGCGGGGGTGGAATGGAGCTGAGCGGAATCGAACCGCTGTCCGAAGCACCGGTGTGAGCCACCTAGTCCGCCCGAGGACGGACCTTGTCATTGTGGCAGCAGACAAGGGCCGGCGGGCAGAGCGGCAGGGTGGGCATGACCGAACCCAGGCAGCGGAGCGAAACCAGGATGGGCCGATTCATCGGCGAGCCGCTGGCCGGTGTGGCCGTGCTGCCCCCCGGCCTCGAGGCGGAAGGCGCCGCTGAGCTCAACGCTCTGGGCGCCACCTCGGTGCAGGTGTTGCGGCGGGCCGTGGCCTTTCGCACCGATCTGGAGGGCTTCTACCGCCTGCAGCTGCAGGCCAGGCTTCCCTTCCGGATCCTGCGGGAGCTGGCCCGCTTCAGCTGCGACGGCCCCCGCCAGCTCTATGAGGCCGTGGCCGGAGCCGTCGACTGGGATCAGTGGCTGCCGCCGAGCCGCAGCTTTCGGGTGGATGTGAGTGGCAGCCTGCCTGGTCTGGCCCACAGCCACTTCACCGCACTGCAGGTGAAGAATGCTTTGGTGGATGGGCAGCGGCAGCGCTGGGGCGAGCGCTCCTCGATCGATCTCAACGACCCCGAGCTCTGCCTGCATCTGCATCTGGGCCAGGTGCCCGGCGGACGCGGCGGCGTGGGGGTGCTGAGTGTGGACGGGGCTGGCGGCAGCCTGCACCGGCGCGGCTGGCGGGCCGCCGTGGGCCTGGCGCCGTTGAAGGAAAACCTCGCCAGTGGCCTGATCGCGCTCACGGGCTGGGATGGCTCGGTGCCCCTCGCCGATCCCCTCTGCGGCTCCGGCACCCTGCTGATCGAAGCCGCCTGCCGGCAGCTCGGCCGCGTGCCTGGCCTCGATCCCCTCGGAGGAACGCCGCGGCCGCAGCTGCTGCGCCACTGGCCCGATTTCAAGGACACGCTCTGGGAGCGGGAGGTGCAGGCCGCCCAGGCCATGGCGGCGGAGCCCCCCGCGCTGAAGCCGATCGTGGGGCTGGAATGCGACCCCGATGTGCTCGCACAGGCCCGCGCCAACAGCGTCAGCGCCGGCGTGGCGGAGCACGTGCACCTGCAGCAGGGCGACTGCCGCGACTTCGAGCCGCCCGGTGGACCTGGAGTGATCGTCTGCAACCCGCCCTACGGCGCCAGGCTCGGGGGTGGCGACGACCTCGAAGGCCTCTACGCCGATCTCGGCGCGATGCTCAAGCGACGCTGCTCGGGGTGGAGCCTGTGGCTGCTCAGCGGCAACCCGGAACTCACCGGGGCCCTGCGCATGAAGGCCCGGCGGCGGATTCCGGTGAGCAATGGAGGCATCGACTGCCGTTGGCTGCACTACGAGATCCGCTGATACGGGACCCACTGAGCCACTGGCTCCACAGGCAGCCCCTAGGCCTCCTCGTCCTCGCCCTGGGCGCAGGCCTGGAGCACCTCCTGGGTGTGGCGGGCCAGCAGTGAGAGCATCAGCTCGAAGAGGAACTGCTCGCAGCGCTCCAGATCAGCATCGGCATTGCTGTAGTGCTGGCTGAGCTGAGTCACCATCGCTTCGCTGGGGGGCAGGCCCAGCACCAGGGAGAGCAGCAGCAGCAGACAACCGCCGAGATAGGAGCCCTCATCCCCCGCGGTCTGCAACTGGTTGGCCCGCTCGCACACATCGGCGTAACCGATCCGCTGCAGGTGATGGAAGCCACAGGCGCAACCGGTCTGCAGGCGCAATTCGGCCCGGATCTCCGGTGACAACCGCTCCAGGCTGGAGGCGCTGGGCACCGACTCCCGGCGCAGGCTGCTCCAGATCCGGCTGGGTACCGGCTCGGATGGCAGACCCTCGGGCAACGCCTCAGCCAGATCATGGCAATCGATCAGCATCTGGCACCAGAGCTCGGTGAGCAGCACGTCCTGGCGCCGTTGTTCCGCCGTTTCCTGCGGCGGCGGATCCTGAGGCTGCTCCAGCTCCGCGGGGTCGTGGCTGGATCGGGGAAACGGCTTCGGGCTCATCGGCCCAGCAGGGCGCGGGTGGTTTTGCTCAGTCCTGCGGTGGTCTGGGGAAGGTAGGGGCCCTGGATCAGCTGACCGCCGATGCGCAGCAGCACACCAGCCAACACCAGATCCACCACCAGCAGCAGCAGCACAGCCTGGAGCCAGCCCCAGCCGAAGCTCTGGTGCAGCCACAGCACCAGGGCCACGTGGCCAGCCACCGAGGCCAGCAGCATCAGCGTGCCGCCGGCCGCCAGCAGCACGCCACCGCTGATCAGCCGCCGCTTTTCGTGATCCACCTCCTGCAGCGCGATGCGCACGTGCAGGTCCATCACCGACGTCACCAGCGCCGTGACACGACCCGCCGCCACCCGGCCCATCCCGGCGCCGCCTGAGCGCCGCCCCTGGCGATCATCGTCGGCCGGACTCATGAGGAACGCCGGCCCGGAGCCAGCAGCAGCCCGGCGATCAGGCCCACCGCCGCGGCCACACCCACCGCCAGCAAGGGGCGTTCACGCACGGGCTTCTCGATCCGGGGCCGCAGGCTGCTGTTGAGTTCATCGAGAAGATGCTCCAGCTGTTCCTCCAGAGGACCGATGCGATCCACCAGGTCGCGGGTGCGATCGCCCGCCACATGGACCAGGTCGAGCAGTTGCTCCTGCACGCCGCTGGCGGTGCGGCCGGTCTGCTGGGCGATCACCGAGACCACCTCATCGAGGCTGCCGCGGGTGGCCTCCAGGGTTTCGCGGGCCACCTGCGGCCACTCACGCTGGATGGTGGGCAGCAGGGCATCGAAACGCTCGCGGAAGCGATCGCGACTGACGATGGGGGTTTCGGGTTCCATGACGTGACGTTCCTCGGGGACTCTGACCTTCACGATAGGTAGGGGCTTGAGATCGTCACCGGTTCCGCTAGGTTCTGGGTGCTCAGCACTGCACGCGGGCCTGTTGGTTTACATCAATCAGGTCGAACTCTCTCAGTTCAAGTCGTTCGGCGGAGCGATGGCGATCCGGCTGGAGCCATCCTTCACCGTGATCACCGGCCCAAACGGCTCAGGCAAGAGCAACATTCTTGATGCCGTGCTGTTCTGCCTCGGCCTGGCCAGCAGCCGCGGCATGCGCGCCGAGCGGCTGCCCGACCTGATCAACAGCGCCGTGGTGCGTCAGGGCAAGGCCGCCGAAACGGTGGTGAGTGTGCGCTTCGACCTCAGCGACTGGCAGCCCGATCCGGCCGAAGCGGGGCTGGAGGCCCCGGCGGAGGGACCCTGGATCCAGACGGGGCAGAAGGAATGGACCGTGAGCCGGCGGCTGCGGCTGGCCCCCGGCGGCACCTACAGCAGCAGTTACAGCGCCGACGGAGTTCCCTGCAACCTGCAGCAGCTGCAGAGCCAGCTGCGGCGACTGCGCGTGGATCCCGAAGGCAGCAACGTGGTCATGCAGGGAGATGTGACCCGGATCGTCTCGATGGGCGCCCGCGAACGGCGGGGACTGATCGATGAACTGGCCGGGGTTGCCCTGTTCGATTCCCGCATCGACCAGACCCGCGCCAAGCTCGATGAGGTGCAGGAGCGCCAGGAACGCTGCCGCATCGTCGAACAGGAGTTGCTGGGGGCCCGCCAGAGGCTGGAGCGCGACTGCGCCAAGGCCCGCACCTATCAGGACCTGAGGCAGCGCCAGCAGCTCGGCCGCCTTCAGGAACAGGTGCTCGCCCATGAACAGGCCGGCAGCCAGCTGGAGGCCCTGCAGCGGCGTCAACAGGCCCTGGAGGCCCAGGAGCTGAACGACCGCACGGCCCTCGCCGCCGCCCAGGAGGCCCTGAAGCAGGCCAGCGCAGGGCTCAGCCTGCTTCAGGCCGAGGTCAAGGCCCTCGGGGAGGACAGCCTGCTGGTGGTGCAGGCGGAACTGGCCGGCCTGGAGACCAGCGCCCGCGAGCTGAAGCGCCAGGCGGAGCGGCAACAGCAGCAGGCGGAGTCCCTTCAGGGCCAGCGTCAGGAGCTGCAGCGCCAGCACGCCGAGCTGCAGCGCCAGCGCCAGGAGCTCAGCGCCGATGACCGGCACGCCAGCGCCCTGGCGGCGGCGGAGCAGGCCTGCCTGAGCGCTGAGAGCGCGGTGGAGCTCTCCCGGCGACGGCTGGGGGACGTGGCAGGTCGCTCCGGCACCTGGCTGGAGGAGCAGAAGCACCGCAGCCAGCGGCGTCAGGAGCTGCAGCAGTCGGTGGCGCCCCTGCTGGCGGAACAGCAGCAGCTCAGCGAGAGACTGCGCCAGGCCGAGGAGCGCCTGCTGGAACTGGAGGGGGAGCTGGCCAGCGGTGGCAGCGCCGACCGGGAGCAGCAGCGGCGCCTGCAGGAGCTGCTGGCCGAAGCCGAAGCTGTGCAGGCCCAGGTGGAGCAGCAACAGAGTCAGGCCCGGGAGCTGGCAGAGACCCTGGCCCTGCAGCAACGCACCCGCACCCGACTGGAGCAGGAACAGGCCCAGCTGGAGCGGGAGATCGCCCGGATCGAAAGCCGCCGCGACACCCTCCAGGAGAGCCGTGGCACCGGTGCCCTGCGCCTGCTGCTGGAATCGGGTCTGGGGGGGCTGCACGGCCCCGTGGCTCAACTGGCCGAGGTGGAGGAGCGCTTCCGGCTGGCCCTGGAGGTGGCCGCCGGCGGCCGCCTGGCCCAGGTGGTGGTCGATGACGACCGCATCGCCTCCCAGGCGATCGAGCTGCTCAAGAGCCGCCGGGCCGGTCGCCTCACCTTCCTGCCGCTCAACAAGATCCGCGGCAGTGGCAGTGGAGGTGGCAACGCCGCCCTGGAGCGTGGCGGAACCGGTCACTCCGGCGCCGGCGGGCTGGTGGGCCGCGCCATCGATCTGCTGCGCTTCGAGCCCGTCTACACCGACGTCTTCCGCCACGTCTTCGGCGACACCCTGGTGTTCGAAGACCTGTCCAGTGCGCGACGGGAACTCGGCCGCTGCCGGGCCGTGACCCTGGAAGGGGAACTGCTGGAGCGCAGCGGCGCCATGACCGGCGGCAGCCTGCAGCAGCGCTCCGGCCAGCTCAGCTTCGGACGCGCCGGTGAGCAGGACGAGGCGGAGCCCCACCGGCGCCGCCTGCTAGAGCTGGGGGAGAGCCTGGTGGTCTGCCGCCGCCGAGAGGCCGATCTGGGCCGGCAGCTGGAGAAGCTGCGCCCGGCGCTGCAGGAGGGACAGCAGCGCCGGGCCGCCCTGACAGCGGAGCGGGCGGCGGCGGAGCGGGCCCTGGGGCCCCAGCTGCAACGGATGGAGCAGCTCCAGCAACGGCTCAACCACACCCGGGAGGGCCTGGAGAGCGGCCGGCAGCGCCGCCAGCAGCTGGAGCGCGAGCTGGCCCCCATGCTGCTGGACCTGGCCGGGCTGGAGGTGGCCGAGGCCGAAGCCCAGGCGTCCGGAGACAGCGCCCGCTGGCAGGGCCTGCAACGCGACCTGGAGGCGGCCGATCAGCGGCTGGCCAGCGCTCGCGAGCAGCGGGACGCCCTGCTGCTGGCCCAGCGGGAGCGCAGCTTGAGCCTCACCCGCCTCGGGGATCAGCTCGAAGCCCTCGCCGGGGAGGAAGCGCGGTTGCAGCAGGCTGTGCTCAGCCTGGCCGAAGAGCACCGTCAACGGCGCGAGCAGGAACGCCAGGGCCAGGAACGCCAGGCGGAGCTGGAGGGGCAGCAGCAACGGCTGCAGGAGCGTTTCGGCGAACGGCGCCGGGCCCGCGATGCCGCCGAAGCCCAGGTGGCCCAGCAACGGCAGGCCTTGCAGCAACGCCAGTGGGACCTGCAGCGGCTGGGGGAGGAGCGCCTGGCGCTCGGAGAGCAGGAGCGGTCTCAGGCCCTGCGGCTGGAGGCGATGGAGCGGGCCCTGCCCGATCCCCTGCCCGAGATCTCCGAGGAGCTGCGCTCAGCAGGCCTCGAAGCGCTGCAGCAGGAGTTGCAGCGGCTGCAGCAGCGCATGGAAGCTCTGGAGCCGGTGAACATGCTGGCTCTGGAGGAACTGGAGCAGCTGGAGCAGCGCCTGGCCGACCTCGCCAGCCGGCTGGAGGTGCTCTCCAGCGAACGGGAGGAACTGCTGCTGCGTATCGAGACCGTGGCCACCCTGCGCCAGGAGGCGTTCCTGGAGGCGTTCCACGCCGTGGATGGCCACTTCCGCACGATCTTCGCCGGACTCTCCGAAGGCGAAGGGCACCTGCAGCTGGAGAACGAGGCCCAGCCCCTCGAAGGCGGGCTCACCCTGGTGGCCCACCCCAAGGGCAAGACCGTGCGCCGGCTGGCCTCGATGTCGGGTGGGGAGAAGTCGCTCACGGCCCTGAGCTTCCTGTTCGCCCTGCAGCGCTTCCGCCCTTCCCCCTTCTATGCCCTCGACGAGGTCGACAGCTTCCTCGATGGTGTGAATGTGGAGCGGCTGGCCGCGCTGATCGCCAGCCAGGCCGATCAGGCCCAGTTCCTGGTGGTCAGCCACCGCAGGCCGATGATCGCCGCCGCTACCCGCACGGTGGGGGTGACTCAGGCCCGTGGGGCCCACACCCAGGTGGTCGGGATGCCCACCGCCGCCTGAACCGGTGCGGTGGGTCACAATGATCCGACCACCCACTTCGCCGACACCCGCCCGGGATCTGGCCTTTGACCTCCTCCTACCCTCCCTCCGCCGACCCTTCCGGCGCCGCCCCCAGCGACAGGCTCTGGCTGCGCTCCGAGCTGATGGGAACCCAGGTGATCACCCGCGACACCGGCCGCCGGCTGGGCGTGGTGGGCGAAGTGGTGGTCGACATCGACCGCCGGGAGGTGGTGGCGCTCGGTCTGCGCGACAACCCCTTCACCCGCTTTCTGCCTGGTCTGCCACGCTGGATGCCGCTCGATCGCATCCGCCAGGTGGGCGATGTGGTGCTGGTGGATTCCGCCGATTCCCTGGCGGAAGGGTTCAACCCCGATCGCTACAGCAAGGTGATCAACTGCCAGGTGATCAGCGAGTCGGGCGAACAGCTGGGACGGGTGCTGGGCTTCAGCTTCGACATCGAAACCGGAGAGCTCACCACCCTGGTGCTGGGAGCCCTCGGTGTTCCACTGCTTGGCGAAGGGGTGCTCAGCACCTGGGAACTGAGCGTCGAGGAGATCGTGAGCAGCGGGCCCGATCGGATCATCGTGTACGAGGGCGCTGAGGAGAAACTCAAGCAGCTGGGCAGCGGCCTGCTCGAGAAACTGGGCATCGGCGGCCCCAGCTGGGAGCAGGAGGAGCGGGACCGCTTCCGCCAGACCATGGTGCCGGTGGAGAACCAGCTGGCCTCCGGACAGCCCAGCGTCCAGGAGCAGCGCCGGATTCAGCCCGCCTCCAGCCGTGCCGTGCAGGTGGAGGAGCAGGAGGAACTGGAGTACGTGGAGCTGGAGCGCCGCCGTCAGGAACCCCTGCGTCAGCGGCGGTACCTCGACGAAGATGAGTACGACGACGAACCAAGACGCCGGAGCCCCCTGCCCCAGCAGCCCCGTCAGGCTCCGCTTCGCTCCAGCGGAGACCAGCAGCGTCAGCCGCTTGATGTGGAACCCGAGCCCTACCGGGGGAGGCAGGAGCCGGAACCGGAGGTGCTGGAGCCCCCGGCCCGCCCCCGCACGAATGAGGAGCGCTTCTCGGATCCCTGGTGACTGGTGACCGGGTGAATCCTGGGATAGGCCGGCCGGGGGGCCTCAGTCCGCCGGCCTGAAGTTCAGGGAGGCCGAGTTCACGCAGTAGCGAAGGCCCGTGGGGCCGGGGCCGTCATGGAAGAGGTGGCCCAGGTGGGCCTCACACCTGGCACAGCGGATTTCGGTTCGCACCATGCCGTGGCTGCGGTCCTCGATGGTGGTGATCGCTGCGGGATCGAGCCCGTCCCAGAAGCTGGGCCAGCCCGTACCGGAATCGAACTTGGCGCTGGAGCCGAACAGGGGCGAACCGCAGCAGATGCAGTCGTAGCGACCCTCCTGCTTGGTGTTCCAGTAGGCCCCGGTGAAGGCCCGCTCGGTCCCGCCGCAACGGGCCACCTCGTACTGCTCGGGCGTGAGGCGCTCACGCCAGTCGTGATCGGAGGGGGCTGGCGTGGCGGCCGTGTCGGAGCTGGCCATCGGGCAAGAAAGGTCTGCTGCCGTCAATTTAGGCAGCCGGCAGAAGCTCCTGCACCATCGCCGCCAGGGCCGCCACGGCCCCGGGCTGGCCGCGCAGGCTGCGCAGATCGTCGCGCTGGCCCCGCAGCCGCTCCGGGTGGGCCAGCCACTCATTGGCCTCGGCAGCGATCTCGGCGGGCGTGATCGCTCCCACCCGCTCGGGCACCACGGCACGTCCAGCCGAGATGTTCGGCCAGGCCAGAAACCCCCGCTGGCGCATGCGCCAGGCCGTGAGCGCCAGGCCCAGCAACCAGCGCAGCAGGGGCAGGCGCGCCAGCAGACCCAGCCAGCCGTCCCAGGCCTGCATCACCTGCAGATGCTGGGTGGGCACCAGGACGATCATCGGCACACCGAGGGCCCCGAGTTCAGCCGTGTTCGCCCCCACGGTGGTGAGCGCCAGAGCGCACTGGCTCAGGGGGGCATGGGCCGGATGCTGCTCGAACAGCAGGATGGGGGTGCCGGCCCCGCTGATCAGCCAGCGCTGGCCGGAGCCGGCCTCCGGCTCGAGCAGCCGGGGCGGCTGACCGCCGTAGTGGCGCTGAATCGGGTTGCCGCTGCCTCCGTAGGCCAGCAGATCGGGCACGCTGGTGGTCGGTGCCACCGGCAGGATGAAGCGACACCCGGGCCGCAGGCGGGCGAGTCGATCGGCGGTGTCGAGCAGGAAAGGAACACCCACCTGCAGCTTCGCCCGTTTGGAGCCGGGCAGCAGGGCCACCCACTCCCCCTCGGGCAGGGGAGCCACCGCCCGCGCCTCCTCGGAGAGATCGGCCATCAGATCCCCCACCACCGTGCAGCGCTTGCGCCAGCGGGGAGGCAGGCGCGTGGCGGCCTGGGGGCCCATCGCGGCGATGCGGTCGTTCCAGCGCGGCCAACGGGCCACCCACTCGGCATACGTGAGGTGGCGGTAACCGAGACGCGCCGAGAGCAGCACGGTCCAGAACTGATCTCCGCCCAGGAAGACCACCACCCCATGGGCGGGCCAGGGTCCATGGCGCCGGGGCCTGACCAGCAGTTCCCAGAACTTCCGGGCCGGCACGATGCGGGAGAACAGGCCGAGGTCACGGGCCACCCGCGCTTCGCTGCCGGTGGCGTTGGGGCAGGGCACGAGCACCAGCTCCAGGGAGCACGCCGCCCCAGGCACGACGGGTTGAAGCTCCAGCTGACGATGCAGGCGCTGGGCAAGAGGGCGCACCCAGGTGGTGAGTTCGCCAGGGCCGTTGCACACCAGCACGATCGCTGTGGTGGGCGTGCGGCTCAGCAGCGGCTCTCTCAAGTTGTGGGAAGGGAAAATGCGGATGGCGAGACTTGAACTCGCAAGGCCGAAGCCACACGCCCCTCAAACGTGCGTGTCTACCAATTCCACCACATCCGCGTGGCCGTCAGGAGTCTGGACTCCCTTCGGCTCGTCAATATACCCATCGCCGGTCCCGGCCTCCGCCGAACTGCGGAGTCAAGGGTCAGCACTGATACAGTCCGCAGCGGCCTTGACCCACCACGGATGCCCATCGGCAAGCTGCTGATCGCCAACCGTGGCGAGATTTCTCTCAGAATCCTGCGCAGCTGCCGCGAACTGGGCATCAGCACAGTGGCGGTCTACAGCACCGTCGACCGCAACGCCCTGCACGTGCAACTGGCCGACGAGGCGGTCTGCGTGGGGGAAGCCCCCAGCAGCAAGAGCTATCTCAACATTCCCAACATCATTGCCGCGGCGATCTCCCGGGGCGCCGATGCGATCCATCCCGGTTATGGCTTCCTGGCCGAGAACGACCGATTCGCGGAAATCTGCACCGCCCACGGCCTCACCTTCGTCGGACCATCCCCGGAGGCGATCCGGGCCATGGGGGACAAATCCACGGCCAAGGCCACCATGCAGCGGGTTGGAGTTCCCACCATCCCCGGCAGTGAAGGTCTGCTGGAGGACGCCCGGGAGGCCTCCGTGCTGGCTGGGCGCATGGGCTTCCCCGTGATGATCAAGGCCACGGCCGGCGGTGGTGGCCGTGGCATGCGCCTGGTGCAGGAGCCGGAGCAGCTCGAGGGACTCTTCAAGGCAGCTCAGGGGGAAGCGGAAGCGGCCTTCGGCAACCCCGGCCTCTACATGGAGAAGTTCATCGAGCGGCCCCGCCACGTCGAGGTGCAGATCCTGGCTGACCGCCACGGCAATGTCGTGCACCTGGGCGAGCGCGACTGCTCGATCCAGCGCCGACACCAGAAGCTGCTGGAGGAAGCCCCCAGTCCGGCGCTGGATCCTGAGCTGCGACGGCGCATGGGCGAGGCGGCGGTGGCGGCAGCCCGCAGCATCACCTATGAGGGCGCGGGCACCGTGGAGTTCCTCGTGGATCGCAGCGGCAGCTTCTATTTCATGGAGATGAACACCCGCATCCAGGTGGAGCATCCCGTCACGGAGATGGTCACCGGCTTTGATCTGATCGCCGAGCAACTGCGCATCGCCGGGGGCGAGCCCCTGAGCATGCGCCAGGAGGACGTGCAGCTGCGCGGCCATGCGATCGAATGCCGCATCAATGCCGAAGACCCGCAGCAGAACTTCCGGCCGGCCCCGGGCCGGATCACCGGCTGGTTGCCACCGGGGGGGCCGGGCGTGCGGGTCGACAGCCACGTCTATACAGGCTACGAAATCCCCCCCTTCTACGACTCGCTGATCGGCAAGCTGATTGTCTGGGGGCTCGATCGCGAGGCGGCCGTCAAGCGCATGCGCCGGGCCCTGAGCGAATGTGCGATCACCGGTATCCCCACCACGATCGAGTTCCACCTCGCCCTGCTGGATCGGCCCGAGTTCCAGAGCGGCGATGTCCACACCAAGTTCGTGGAGCAGGAGATGCTGCCGCCTGCTGATCCGCGCGGCTGACCCGGCGACGAACCGCCGGCTTCAGGCCATGGCCATGGACGCACTCAGACAATGGACTGGCTCTGACGCAGCACCTGGGTGAGCAGCCCCTGCTGTCCCACCACCAGCTCCCTGAGCAGGCTGATCAGCCCCACCCAGATCACCGGGGTCACATCGACGCCGCCGATGGCGGGAATCAGCCGGCGGCTGAAGCGCAACAGCCCCTCGGTGGGCCAGCCGATCAGGCGCATCGCCCCGCGGTTCAGATCCACCTGTGGGTACCAGGTGAGCACGATGCGGAACAGGAACAGCAGGGTCCAGGCCGCCAGGCCCAGAGCCAGCGCGGTGTGGAGCACCGGCAGGGCAGAGACCAGCACGGAGACGGCCGTCACAAAGCGGTAAGCAGCGGTGGTCCCATCGTAGGAAGCGGGCACCGCTGCCTAAGATCCGGTGCGGATCCCATGGCGCCATGACCCCATCCCTCTCCAACTTCCTCAGCAGCCTCGTGTACGGAGCGCTGATCGTGGTGATTCCGATCACCATCGCCCTGGTGCTGATCAGCCAGAACGACCAGGTCGACCGCAAGCTCTGAGCTGCCGCTGATTCTTCCGTTCCAGGTCCCTAAACTGGAACTGCCGTTCACCCCTGGCGGACGGAACAAGTCGTTCGCCTGAGGTTTCAGACGTGGTCAATGCCAGCCTGAACTGGGCCAGCATCGTCGGCATCGTGTTGGCCGTCGGTGGTGCGTTCCTCTATTTCATGAGGAGCTTCAAGCCTGCCCTCGCCCGCGACTACGACGTCTTCTTCGCCGCCGTGGGTCTGCTCTGTGGCGGGATTCTCTTCTTCCAGGGCTGGCGGCTCGATCCGATCCTTCAGTTCGGCCAGTTCCTGCTGGCGGGAACCACCGTCTTCTTCGCCTACGAAAGCGTGCGCCTGCGGGGCGTCACCACCGAGCAGGCACGGCGCTCCTCCTACTTCGACGACGACGAGCCCATGCCCGCCAGGCCCAGGGTCGGCGGGCGTCCCGGCTGGGATGACGACATGGAGCGCTTCGAGGAGCCCCAGCCCCTGCGCCGGCGGATCCGCTCCCCCCTCAACGAGGAAGCGGACGACGAACCCAGCTTCTACCGCCCCCGTCGTGAGGCCGCCCGTCCTGCCATTCCCGAGCGTGCCGCCAGCCGCCGCCCGGCAGGCGACAGCTCCTGGGACGCTCCTGAAACCAGCCGCCGCCCGGCAGGCGACAGCTCCTGGGACGCTCCTGAAACCAGCCCCCGACGCGAGCCCGACGCCTACAGCACCCGCAGGGCCGGGATCTCCAGCACCGCGCCATCCAGCACGGCACCCTCAGGCCCGGCCTTCGGTTCCCGCCGGCGGGAGCGCGACAGCGGCATCGAGCCCCGTCGCGGCAGCCGTCCGGTGCCCAGCGCCGAGACCATGCCTCGCTCCAGCCGCCGGCCCGGCCCGGCCGGCGGCACGGATCCGGCATCGGGCACTCCCCCTGGCGTCCCCCAGGGCACTCCGATCCGCAACCGCCCCAGCACCACGACCAGCTCCGGTTCTGGTGCCGGTTCCACCCCCACCGGCACCCCCGTGAGCGATGCCGACTACACCCCGCTGAGGCCCACCCCTTCCAGCAGCCGGCCCCGGGACAACACCTCCCGTTTCGACAGCTGATCACCCTGCCGAGGCCCCGCTCACTGACGGTGACGGCGGCGGTCCTGGCGGTTCTTCTGAGTGCATGCTCCCTGCCGTGGGCCCGCCGAACCCGGCCAGCTCCTGGCCCTGGCTGGTCGTCGAGCCTCAGCCGCCAGGATCCAGCCCTCAGCGGTGATGGTCGTCTGCTGGCCAGCGTGATCGAACGACAGGGTCGCTCCACCGTTCTTCTCCAGGAACGCGCCACCGGACGGGTGTTGCCTCTGCGCCACCTCAACCGCTGGCAGCCCCACAGCTCCCCCTCCCTGAGCTGGAGAGGCCGCTACCTGGCCCTGATCGTGCAGCGGGGCGACAGGCGCCTGGCGGTGATCGAAGATCGCCTCACCGACCGGCTGCTGCCCTTGCCCCTGCCGGGCGGGCGCGAACCGGTGCGACTGAGCCTGGCGCCCGACGGCCAGCGCCTCGCCCTGCAACTGGTATCCGCCGGCCGCTGGCGGGTGGAGGTGTTCGAGCTGGGGGGGGTGCTGGAGGTCGATCCGCCGGCCGGAGTGCTGCTGCGCACGCCGGCCGGAGCAACGCCATGACACCCCAGGGGAGGACTGAGTCAGGTGCCCCCCGGCAGGGGCTGGCACAGCTGGCGTTGACCCTGCTGGCCGCCGGCCTGCTCACCGCCTGCGCGGCCACACCACTGCGGCCCCTGCCAGCCGTCAACCAACGGCTGGAGCAGAACGGCAGCAACCGCGATCCCTCTCTGAGCGGCCGCTGGCTGGCCCTGATCAGCGGGCGTGACGGACGCGAGCGGGTTGAGCTGATCGACCTGGATCAGAACCGGCCCGTCCCCCTGCAGGGCCTGAACCGGCCCGACGCCCAGCCCCTGAACGTCAGTGTCGATGCCAGCGGTGAGCGGATCGCGCTGATCCGCCAGCGGGACGGCCGCACCGAACTGGTGCTCTACCTCCGCAGCAGGGCGGGTCTGCAGCCGCTGCCGCTGGATCCGCCGGGAGTCCCCCGGCAGGTGCAGCTGGGCGCGGATGGACGCGTGCTGGCTGTTCAGGTCAGCCGCGGCGGCCTCTGGCAGGTGGACCTGATCGAGCTCCCCTGAGACTCAGGGCACGAGGCCCGCCCAGTGCAGGAAGGTGTCGCCGCTGAGTGCCTCAATCAGCAGCACGGCGGCAAAGCCGAGCATGGCGAAGCGCCCGTTCACCCGCTCCGCGTAGCTGCTCCAGCCGAACGCCGGCACTTCGGAGGTGGTGGCACTGGTGGCTGGAACGACCTCAGGGTCACCGGCAGGGACAGGGGATGTCATCAGGGCTCACGGTTGCGGCCAAAGTCATAACCGGCGGCGGGCAGCAGCCGCCAGCCGCCCTGGCCGTCGAGCTCGAGCACGGTGTCGTGGAAGGCCACCAGGGTGGGCCTGTGACCCACACTCACGAAAGCCATCTCCCGCTCCACCAGCAGCTCGTAGAGGGCCTTCTCGGTGGCCACGTCAAGGGCGCTGGTGGCCTCGTCGAGAACCACGAAGCGGGGGGAGTTGAGCAGCAGCCGGGCGAAGGCCAGACGCTGCTGCTCGCCGAGCGAGAGCAACCGGGGCCAGTCCTGCTTGATGTCCAGATCGGGGTAGCGGCTCACCAGTTCGGGCAGGCGCACCTCCTCGAGCACGTGGCGCAGCTGGTCGTCGCTGAAGCGATCGGTGGGCTGGGGGTAGCAGAGCTGCTCCCGCAGGCTGCCCAGCAGCATGTAGGGCTTCTGGGGAATGAACATCAGCTCACCCACCGGCGGGCGCTGCACATGGCCGGCGGCCGGAGGCCAGAGCCCACTCACCAGCCGCAGGAAGGAGGTCTTGCCGCAGCCCGAAGGCCCGACCACCAGCAGCCTCTGGTGGGCTGTCACCTCCAGGCTGAGATCGCTCACCAGCAGGCGGCTGGTGCGGGGCGGCACCAGATCCACGTGGCTCACCAGGATCGACTCGGGACGCACGGCTGCGGCTGCGGCACCCATGGCGCCTCCGGCGGAGGCCTGCTCGGCGGCCACGAACTCGGCCATCTCGGCATTGATCGCCTCCACCTTGCCCTGGAAGCCCTCGAGACGGCTGATGGAGGCGGAGAAGGCGGCCAGCCGGTCGATGTTGTTGACGATGTAGCTGACCGAGAACAGCACCTGGGAAAAGGCGATGCTGGCCTGGCCGAAGACCCCGAAGTCCACCTGCTTGGCGAAGTAGATCGGCGCGATCACGAGCCAGGGCAGGAAGCGCGAGAAGTAGTCGTACGAGCGCTGGATCACCTGGATCAGGGCTTCCCAGATGATCAGCCGGTTGTAGTTGACGATGACCCCGTCGAGGCGGCGTTCACCCTCCTTCTGCTCCTGGCGCTCCCCCCGGTAGAAGGCGATCGATTCAGCGTTGTCGCGGATGTGGACGAGGCCGTAGCGGAAGTCGGCCTCCAGCTTGAGCTGCTGATAGTTCAGGTTGACCAGCTTGCGGCTGGCGAACACGATCAGGGCCGTTCCCCCCACCGAATAGGCCAGCAGCCAGAGGGCCAGGGTCTGGTTGATGCTCCAGAGAACGATGATGAAACTGAAGAAGGTGAGCAGGGCGGCGATGATTTCCACCGTCACGCTCAGGCTGGTGGCCGTGAAGCTGGCCGCGTCCTGGGAGATCCGCTGGTCCGGGTTGTCGATCTCCTCGATGCTCTCGTCGTTGGGATTGAGAACGTAGTAGGCCCGGTTGGTGAGGTAGCGGCCCAGCATGCGACCACTGAGCCATTCCCGCCACATCAGGCCCAGCTTGGGGATCAGGTAGCTCTGGATGGCGCGGATCGGCAGGGCCAGCACCAGGCAGAAGGCGTAGATCGCGACGATCTTCCAGAACTCCTCCTCCTTGTAGGCCACCAGAACGTTGTCGATGTTCCGGGCGATGTAGCTGATGCCGACGTTGATGCCATTGATCACCAGGATCAGCAGGGCGATCACCCCGAGCAGCAGCCAGGGCAGCCAGCGTCCCTGGCGCAGCTTGCCGCGCAGAGCCACGAAGCAGCTGAGGCCGGCGGCGAACAGGACCATCACGACCACGCCGATCGGTCCGTTCCAGATCGCCGCCACCTGCTCGGGGACCCCTGGCAGGAAGCGGCTGCGCAGGTCGGGGATCCAGGCACCGGCGGCGGCCACCGTCCCGGTGAGCAGCAGCAGGGTGAGCCCGACCACCACCGCCAGCAGGGCGATCACCAGCAGCAGGAACTGGCCGCTGCCGCGATTCCCCTCATCCAGCGGCAGGAAGTAGGGCTGGGCCAGGCGCTGCAGCTTGGCCAACTGCTCGCGAAGGGCCTTGAGGGGACGCATGAACGGCTGCAAGTCGGCTCATTGTCGCCGCTGGCGGGCGTCAGCCGGGGGGCCAGAGCAGGGGCCGGCCGCCGATCACGTGCACATGCAGATGAAAGACCGTCTGTCCGGCCTCGGCGCCGTTGTTGATGACCATGCGCCAGCCGCTCAGCCCCTCCTGCTTCGCCACCTGAGCCGCCACCAGCAGCAGATGGCCCAGCAGGGCCTGGTGGCGGGGTTCGGCGTCGGCCAGGTTCACCAGCGGCTCGCGCGGAATCACCAGCACGTGCACAGGCGCCTGGGGCTGGATGTCACGGAAGGCCAGGCAATGCTCATCGGCGTGCACCTGATCGCAGGGAATCTCGCCCCGCAGGATGCGCCCGAAAATCGTGTCGCTCTCAGCCATGACGCCTCCGCCTTGAACGGCAACGGGTGGGGGGGTGAGACAGGCGGGGCACTGACTGGGTGTCCGGACGCCTGAGCGCCGATGTTGGCACGCTGCAGCAGCGCCACCCTGCAGGGCCTGGAGGCCAGGGAGGTGGCGGTGGAGGTGGACATCGCCCCCGGTCTGCCGGGGCTCCAGATCGTCGGTCTGGCGGAAGCGGCCGTGCGCGAGTCCCGTGAGCGGGTTCGGGCCGCCCTGCGCAACAGCGGCTTCCGCATGCCCCTCACCCGGGTGATCGTCAGCCTGGCCCCGGCGGATCTGCGTAAGGAGGGGCCGGGTTTCGATCTGCCGATCGCCCTGGGGCTGCTGCTGGCCTCGGGCCAGCTCTCGCCCGAGCACATGCAGGGGATCTGGAGCACCGGGGAGCTGGGCCTCGATGGCGGCCTGCGGCCGGTGCGTGGAGTGATGGCTCTCGCCCTGGCCGCCAGACGTGCCGGAGCGAGAGCTCTGGTGGTGCCCCAGGCCAATGGCGGCGAGGCAGCGCTGGTTGCGGGGCTGGAGGTGTGGCCGGCGTCTGATCTGGCGCAGCTGATGGGCTGGCTGGCGGATGCGCAGGGCATTCCGGCTCCGGCACCCGCCCTGACGCAGCCGGAGGCGAAGCAGCCCGACCTGGCTGAGGTGATCGGTCAGGCCCACGGCCGGCGTGCCCTGGAGATCGCCGCGGCCGGAGGCCACCACCTGCTGCTGGTGGGTCCACCGGGCAGCGGCAAAACGATGCTGGCGCGGCGCCTGGCGGGTCTGCTGCCGCCCCTGCCCCGCCAGGAGGCCCTGGAGCTGACCCAGCTCTATTCCGTGGCTGGACTGCTGCCGGAGGGTGGCGGCCTGATCGGCTCAAGGCCTTTCCGGGCTCCCCACCACAGCTGCACGGCCACAGCCCTGGTGGGCGGTGGCGCCACGCCGAGACCCGGGGAGCTGTCGCTGGCCCACCATGGCGTGCTCTTCCTCGATGAACTGGCGGAGTTTCGCCGCGAGGTGCTCGAGCAGCTGCGCCAACCCCTGGAGGAGGGGGAGGTGTGGATCAGCCGCTCACGTCAGCAGAATCGCTTTCCCTGCCGCGCGGCACTGGTGGCGGCCACCAACCCCTGTCCCTGCGGCTGGTTCGGGGATCCGGAGCGGACCTGCTGCTGCGGCGAGGCCCAGCGGCGGCGCTACTGGTCGCGGCTGTCGGGACCCCTGCTTGACCGCCTCGATCTGCAGGTGGTGATGGGGCGTCTGGACCCAGGTGACCTGGTGCGCAGCTTCGGCCTGGGAGCAGCCCGGCCAGCCGGGCCGAAGGACAGTCCCGAGAGCACGGCGGTGGTGGCGACGCGGGTGATGAGGGCTCGGCAGAGGATGGCGCGCCGCAATCCCGGTGGTCAGCCCAATGGACAGCTTCAGGGCGCGAGTCTCAGGACCCTGGTGGAGCTGAGTCCAGGCTCGAAGAGGCTCTGGCAACAGGCCATCGCTCGACGGGGCCTGAGCGCCCGGGCTGGAGAGCGGCTGCTGCGGGTCGCCCTCACCCTGGCGGATCTGGAGGGAACCCAGGTGGTGAAGTCTCAGCACCTAGGCGAAGCCCTGTCGTACCGATCATTTGACCAGGTCGGCAGAGAAATGTCGTTCAGGAACGCTGAACAGCAGCGCCAGCGCTGATCTGATCAGGTTCAGGTCGAGCCCCGCGGGCGATCAGCGGCGACGACGACGCTGCTGGGCCTTGCGCTTGTACTTCTCGGTTGGCGTCTCGTGGTGACGCAGGCGCTTGAGGTCGGCGAAGATGCCGGCTTTGGACACCTGCCGCTTGAAGCGGCGCAGGGCCGACTCGATGCCTTCGTTTTCGCCGACGGTGACCTGGGTCATGAACCACGCAGTGGGGCTTGTTGAACGTCAATGTAGCAATCGGCTCAACGGCCCCCGATCACGGCTGGGCCTTGGAGCTGGGGATCGGCGAAAGGGTCACCGGAGTGGCCGGGGCGGGGGAGACCGCAGGCGGACTGGTTGCTGGAGCCTGACCTGAGGTGGTGGTGGCGGCTGGGGCCTGAGCCTCGGACTGGGCGGCCTCCTGGCCCGGCCAGGTCTCCCGGTACAGGTAGACATGCCCCAGGGCGCGGTTGCCGAAGTGGCGGCGCATCAGCTTCCAGCCCGGTTCGGGAACGAACAGCAGGAAACCGTCGCTGTGGCCCTGGGTGCGGGCCACCACCACCTCGGGACCCGCCTGGTTGCGGCCCGGTGCGGCCAGCAGGATGTTGTCGCTGCCCTGCCGCACCACGCTCAGCCTGTACACGGTGCCCAGATCGCTGCCGCCCACCCGCAGGGAATAGCCGTTGCCATCCATGTAGCGGGAGCAGATGCCGGTGAAGTCAAAGGTGGCCAGCAGGGGCTCCACCCGGGTCGGCGACGAGCCGTTGGTGGAGAAGCAGGGACGGCGGTCACTCACCTGCTCGTAGATGTTCAGCTGGGCGCGAAGGCCATCGCCGATCGGCGCCGCCACCATCACGAACTTCGACTGATCCAGGTCACGGGCACTGAACAGAGCTCCCTGGGCGGCGACGGGGCCGGCGGCGGCAACACCCAGCACCAGCACTGCCGGCAGGGGGGACAGCAGCGTGCTGAACGATCGCAGGAGGAGCGGCAGTGGCGCGACGCGCATCGGTGAACGAGACGAGGTGAGCCCGATCGTAGAAGTGAGATCAAGTGCCGCCAGGGGCGCTCAGCTGGCCTTGTTGAGACGAATTGCGACCAGCAGGCTGATCAGGGTGCCGGGCAGACAGGCCGCCAGAATCAGCCGCGTGGTGAGCACCCCCAGGTCAGGCTCGCCGTAGGAGAGCTCGAAGACCGAGCCGGTGGCGGCGATGCCAAGCAGGCAGGCGAGCCCGAGAAAGACCCCTGCGAGGGGTTGCATCGGCATGGGGAATCAGCGCTGGGAGTGGACATCATCACGGCGGAAGCCGTGATCCTTGAGCTCCTCGTTGAGACTGAGCTCATCGCTGACCAGATCGACGAAGAGCACCCCCTTGAGATGGTCCATCTCGTGGAGGATGCAGCGGGCGAGGAGGCCATCGGCCTTGATGCGGCGTGGGCGCCCCTGCTCGTCGCGGTAACTGACCTCTGCCTCGCTCGGGCGCACCACGGAGAGGTAGACCCCGGGAATGCTCAGACAGCCCTCCTCATAGGTGTTGAGCGCCGCGCTGGTGGCGTTCAGTTCCGGATTCACCAGCACCATCGGTGGCGTGGCGGGGTTCTCGGGATCGAGGTCGATCACCAGCAACTGCTTGTGCACCCCCACCTGGGGTGCGGCCAGGCCGATGCCGTGGGCGCTGTACATGCTGCGCAACATGTCGCGGGCCAGCTCACGAACCGATTCATCCACCTTGCTGATGCGCTTGGCGGGCTGGCGCAGCACCTGATCGCCCAGCCTGTGAATCGTCAGCGGAGGGGTGTCGAGCACCTGCTTGGGGACCTGGACCGTGCGGCTGGTCTGCTCCGCCTGTCGGGCCATCTTGGCGAAGCTGCTGGCCAAAGCGTCACCTGAAACGATGGTGTGATTGTAGGAGCCGCTGGTGGGGCACGGTTCAGGGCAGGGTGCAGGAGCCGGGCCGGGCCGGCCCCTGGAGGCGTCGGAGGTGGTGGGTCGCACGCCGCGGATCAAGGAACCCCAGCTGCACCGAGGCCGGCTGTTCTGGCTGGAGCAACGCCCCGCCGAGCAGGGGCGCACCACCTTGATGATGAGACCCTCGCCCACAGCCGAGGCGATCGAGCTCACGCCCGGCGACTGGAACCTGCGCAGCCGCGTCCATGAATACGGCGGCGGTGTGGTGGCGGTGGACCGGGGACCGGCCGGAGCCAGCGCGGGCGGGCCTGTGGTGGTGGTGAACGATCGCGATCGCTGCCTCTGGCGTCTCGAGACCGAGCGGCCGTCGGCTCAGCCCATGCGGCTCACCGAGCCGGGGGAGCGCGCCTTCGCCGATGGGTTGATCGATGGGCGGCGACGGCGCTGGATCGGGGTGATGGAGGCCGGCGGGCTCGATCAGCTGGTGGCCGTGCCCCTGGAGGGGGGTGAACCGCAGCTGCTGCGCCAGGCCCTCGACTTCTGCGGCTATGCCGTGCTGAGCCCCGATGGCGGCCGTCTCGCCTGGGTGGAGTGGCAGCAGCCGCACATGCCCTGGGAGCGCAGCCAGCTCTGGCTGGCGGACGTGCTGCCCGGAGGAGAGCTGGGTCCGGCGCGGCTCATCGCCGGCTCCGGCACGGCGGGCCAGCCGGCGGCCTGCTCGGTCTTCCAGCCCCTCTGGCTGGCGAACGGGGATCTGGTGGTGGCCAACGACCGCCACGGCTGGTGGAACCTGGAGAGGCTGGAGGCCACAGGCGCTGGGGCCTGGCAGCGGCTGCTGCCGATGGAGGCGGAGTTCGGCATGCCGCAGTGGGTGTACGGGATGCTCACCACTGCCTGGGATGGCCGCCAGCTGGTGGCGGCCGCCTGCGTGCAGGGCCGCTGGCAGCTGGGCCGCGTGCTGCTCAACACCCGTGACCCAGACGGCGGAACGGAGCCAGCCCTGGCTCGCTGGGAGCCGATCCCCTGCCCCTTCGATGATCTCGAGGGGCTCTGGGCCGAGAACGGCCAGCTGGTGGCGGTGGCCGCCGACGCCAGCACCGAGGCGGGCCTGCTCAGCCTGGATCTGGCCAGGGGCCGTTGGCGGCACCAGGCGGCCGCCGACCTGGCGGGGGTGCCGGCGGCTGTCCGCCGTCCGCTGGCTCACTCCATCCCGGCGGACGGCGGACAGCCGGCTGAGGCGCTCTGGTTCGAGGGCTACGGAGGCCGCCCCACCCACGCCTGGTATCACCCCCCTCAGGGGGGAGGCAACGCCGGTGCGCCGCTGCTGGTGAAGGGTCACAGCGGACCGACGGGCATGGCCGGCACCGGTCTGAATCCGGCCATTCAGTACTGGACCAGCCGGGGCTGGGGCGTGGTGGATGTGAACTACGGCGGCTCCACGGGCTTCGGGCGGGCCTACCGCGAAAGGCTCGATGGGCTCTGGGGTGTGGTGGATGTGGCCGACTGCTCCGCGGCGGCCCGCGCCCTGGTGGCCACGGGCCGCGCCAGCCCTGAGCGGATCGCGATCGAAGGAGGCAGCGCCGGTGGGTTCACCGTGCTGGCCGCCCTCTGCTTCAGCGATGTGTTCCGTGCGGGGGCGTGCCGCTACGCCGTGGCCGACCTCGCCAGCCTGGCCGACAGCAGTCACCGCTTCGAGGCCCGCTACCTCGACGGCCTCGTGGGTCCCTGGCCGGCAGCACGGGCCATCTATGAGGCCCGATCCCCGCTCCACCACGCCGAGCGGATCCGCTGCCCGGTGATTTTCTTCCAGGGTCTCGAGGACAAGGTGGTCCCCCCAGCCCAGACCGAACGGATCGTGGAGGCTCTGGTGCAGAACCGGATCCCCGTGGAACTGCATCGCTTTCCGGGTGAAGGCCATGGCTTCCGCAGCGGCACCGTGCAGATTGAGGTGCTGGAGGCCACAGAGGCTTTCTTCCGGAAGCACCTAGCCCTCTGATGCCGTTCATCCCAGTCAGCGTCAGGATTCTGGTGGAGGCCGTGGAGACGCCGGCCGTGGCGCTGGTGGCCCTTGGTCTGGTGCTGGTGGTGGGCCGCAGCCTCGGTGATGTGCTCGGACTGCGCCACTGGGGCATTCCCGAGGCCCTGCTGGCCGGAGTGCTCGGCCTGCTGGTGGCGCCGGCGGGGCTGGTGCCCCTGCTCAGCCAACCCGTGATCGACATCTGGGATCAGCTGCCGATGGTGCTGCTCACCCTGGTGTTCGCCACGCTGTTGCTGGCCAAACCCCTGCCCAGACCGGCCGGGCTCTGGCGGCCGCTCTCGGCCCAGGTGCTGCTGGCCCTCACCCTGGCCTTCGGTCAGTACCTGGTGGGTGGCCTGGTGGTGCTGCTGGTGCTGCAGCCGCTGCTGGGAGTCCATCCGTTGATGGCCTGCCTGATCGAGGTGGCCTACGAGGGGGGGCACGGCTCGGCCGCCGCCATGGGCGCCAGCTACGCCAGCCTGGGCTTCGAAGGCGGCGAGGCCCTGGGTCTGGCCATGGCCACGGTGGGGTTGCTGATCTCCACGGTGGTGGGGGGGCTGGTGGTGGTGCTGGCCCGCAGCCGGGGCTGGCTGATGGGAGGGTCCACCATCGCCTCAGGCGTGGCGAACCCCCCTGAGCCGGAGGAGGGCGTCACGCCCCAGCAGGCTGAGGCGCTTGCCGCCCAGGCCGAGCCACCCTTGCCCCCACCGCCGGAGCTGAGGCTTTCGGCCCTGGCCCTCAACCTGGCCCTGACGGGACTCGCCGTGGCCTTCGGCGTGGTGGCCCTTGCCGGTCTGCGGCGGGTGGCCGACCACGTGGGCGGGGGGCTGGCGATGGTGGTCGATGTGTTCCCGGTGTTCCCCCTGGCCCTGGTGGGATCGCTGCTGGTGCGCTGGCTGCTGGAGCGTTCCGGCAAGGACCACTGGGTCTCGACCCGGGTGCAGAACCGCCTGGGCACGGTGTCGGCCGATCTGCTGATCACGGCAGCCACCGCCTGCCTGGATCTGACCCTGCTGGCTCACGACTGGATGTCGCTCACGGCCCTGGCCCTGGCCGGTCTGGCCTGGAACCTGGGGGTGTTGCTGCTGCTGGCCCCGCGCATCCTGCCTTCGGCCTGGTTCGAGCGGGGGATCATCGAGTTCGGCCAGGCCACCGGCGTGGCGGCCAGCGGACTGCTGCTGCTGCGCATGGCTGATCCACTGGATCGCAGCGAAGCCCTGCAGCCGTTTTCGATCAAGCAACTGCTGCTCCAGCCGATCGTGGCCGGAGGAGTGATCACGGTGGTGGCGCCGCTGGCGGTGAGCAGCTGGGGGCTGCCGGCCTGGACCGGGCTCTGCCTGGCGCTGGTGCTCCTCTGGGGAGGGCTGGGCCTGGCCCTGATGGCCGGGTCCCGAAGCCCGGCCTGAGGCCCTCAGCGCACCATCGCCGCCACGTTGCCCCCATCGACGGTCAGCACCGCGCCGGTGGTGCGCTCCATCAGGGCCAGGGCCACGAAGGCCTCCGCCACATCGCTGGCCCGCACCTCCTCACCCAGCAGGTTGCCGGCCATGTAGGCCTTCTCGCTGACGCCCCGGGCGGCGGAGCGTTCCTGGATCATGCCCTCATCCAGCAGGCCGGAGCGGATGCGATCGGCATTGATGGCATTGGCGCGCACCCCTTCGCGACCGCCCTCGAGGGCGTACTGGCGCATCAGAGCCATCAGGGCCGCCTTGGCGATGCCATAGGCGCCGAAGCCGGGGCCGGGGTTGAGCGCCTGCTTGCTCACGTTGAAGAGCAGCTGACCGCCCATTCCCTGGGCGCGGAAGATGGCCATCGCTGCCTGGGCCACGCTCTGGTGTGAGAAGAGGTTGAGTTCGAAACTGGCCCGCAGGTCGGCGTCGCTGAGATCGGCGATGGCGCCACTCCAGGCGGCACCGGCATTGCTGACCACGATGTCGAGGCCGCCGAAGTGGCCCGCCACCGCCGACAGCGCCTGGCGTACAGCCTGGGGATCGGTGAGATCGCAGGCCAGACCCAGGGCGCGGCGCCCGCAGCTGGCCGCCACCTCCACGGCCTGCTCTCCCTGGCGATCGAGCACCGCCAGATCGGCGCCTCGCCGGGCGAAGGCGCGGGCGGTGGCGGCCCCGATCGCTCCGGCGCCGCCCGTCACCAGCACCACGCATCGGGCCAGGGGCAGCTCCTTGGCCTTACCGAGCTTGGCCTGCTCCAGGCTCCAGTACTCCATGTCGAAGGTGTCGTCCTCACCCACGGGCTGGAAGCGGCCCAGGGCCTCCGCTGCCAGCAGGGTGCGGGCCCAGGCTTCGGCGATATCGGCGGTGACGGAGGCCTCCTGGGCCGAGCGGCCCACGCCCGCCAGCCCAAGGCCGGGGATGGCCAGCACCCGCGGCAGGGGATCCAGCGGCGTGCGTCCACCGCCGACCCGGGCATTCTGGCGAGCCACGTAGGCCTTGTAGTCAGCGATGAACGCCTCCAGCGCCATGGCGGCGGCCTCCGTCCAGGGGCCCGGATCGCCGCAGGCGGGTGGCAGCACCAGCGCCTGGGCCTTGGTGCGGATGACGTGGTCGGGCGTGGCCACGCCGCGGTGAGCCCAGTCGACCAGGCGCTGATCGTTGACCACCGCCAGGGCGGGCTCCGAGGCGCGGAGATCAAGCAGCCAGCGGCGTGAGGCCACGTCGGCCCCGGCGGCCCGGCTGAGCAACCCGCGCAGCACCGGCAGCACGGCAGCCGCAGGGATGGGGGGCTCCGGCAGGGGTCGCGGCCTGGGCTGGGCGCTCACCCGGGCCAGGCGTGCCTCGGCCTCCCCCACCAGAGCCAGCATCCGCCCGTAGCTCTGCTCGGCCGTGGCGCCGAAGGAGAAGAGACCGTGCTGCAGCAGGACCATGCCTTCGAGCTCCACCCCGGCGGCCATGGCCCGCTGCTCGGCCGCCTCAAAGGCCTCAGCCGCCGCCTTGGCCAGGGCGAAGCCGGGCATCACGTAGGGAACCAGGGCGACACGATCGCCGTAGACCTCCCGGCAGAGCGCTTCGGCGTCCGGCTGATCGGCCAGGGCCAGCAGGGCGATCGAGTGGGTGTGATCGACGAACTTGTGGGGCAGGAACGCGTGAAGCAGGGCCTCCACCGAGGGGTTGGGGGCTGATGGGTCGATCAGGTTTCTGCGCTGGGCGGCCACCATGTCCTCGTCGCTGAGGCGCTCGAGAACCCTCAGAGCCTGGAGGGGCTCCAGTCGCACGGCCGGGTGGCCGGGGGGCTCGATCGTGGCCAGGTCCCAGCCGCTTCCCTTGACGCACAGCACCGGGATGGTCTCGCCCAGCAGGCCGGTGACCTCGGTCTTCACGGAGGTGTTGCCGCCGCCATGCAGCACCAGGTCGGGGTCGCCGCCGAGCAGTCGGGCGCTGTAGGTGCGAAGGGCCAGATCTCTGCTGATGCCCACGGCGCCGTAGCGGGCCACGGCGGCCTCGGCCTCGGCCTGTGACCAGCGGTTCTGACTCGGCATCCGGCGGAGTGGCGGGGATTGACCAGGAGGCTAGGGAAGGGCGCAGCGGCCGAACCGTGCCAGCATCAAGGTCACTGAGACCGGCAGACGCCGCCGCCGCGATGGGGCGATCCAGAAGGTCCGGTCGGCGCCGCCAGGCACGCACGCACAGCGGCGGGGGCAGCAAAGCCGGGATGGCGCCGGGAACGATGGTGTTCGTTGGCGAGCGCAAGTGTGAGCGCGCCCGTGTCGACATCTTCGATTACAACGCCGAGCAGCTGAGTGAAACCCAGGATGTGGAACTGAGCCAGTGCTTCGAGCAGGCCCTGGCTGGGAACAGCGTGACCTGGATCAACGTCAATGGCATCCACGACGTGGGCTTGATCGAAAGACTGGGAGAACACTTTGGCCTCCACCCGATGACGCTGGAAGACCTGGTGAACACCAGCCAGCGCCCCAAGCTGGAGGAGTTTGGTCACTACCTGCTGATCGTGATGAAGATGATGGAGTTCGAGCGCAGCAGCGCCTCGATCAGCATCGAGCACCTCAGCCTGATCCTGGCCGAGAACGTGGTGCTCTCCTTCCTGGAGGATGAGGGAGATGTCTTCGATTCCCTGCGTGAAAGAATCAGGAAGGGCAAGGGCCGAATCCGGCAGCTGAAGGCCGACTACCTCGCCTACGCACTGATGGCCACGGTGGTGGATCACTACTTCCAGGCCATCGAGCAGATCGGTGATCACATCGAGGAGATCGATGACAAGATTCTCGAAGACCCGAGCCCGGATGACATTCAGGACATTCACTATCTCAAGCGCGACGTGCTGACGCTGCGCAAGGCGGCATGGCCCTGCCGTGAAGTGATCAGTGCGATCGAGAAGGGATCCTCACCGGTGCTGACCGACAGCACCCGGGTGTACTGGCGTGATCTCTACGACCACACCATTCAGGTGATCGACATGGTGGAAACCTACCGGGACATCCTCGGCGGCATGCACGACACCTATCTCTCCAGTCTCAGCAACCGCATGAACGAAGTCATGAAGACGCTCACGATCATCTCGTCGATCTTCATCCCGCTCACCTTCATCGCGGGCGTGTACGGCATGAACTTCGAGAACATGCCGGAGCTGCGCTGGCGGCTTGGCTATCAGGCCACCCTGGGACTGATGGTGCTGATCGGCGCGGGTCTAGCGCTCTACTTCCGCCGCCGCCGCTGGCTCTGAGCCCGAGGCCAGCGGTCCATAGAGGCTCCGCAATCCCGCTTCGCTGGCTGGTGCCACCCCCCGCTCGGTGATCAGGGCCGTGACCAGCCGCGCCGGGGTGACATCGAAGGCAGGGTTGAAGCCCCTGCTTCCCTGGGGGGGCAGCTGCAGCAGGGCGACCTCACCCGCTGCGGAGCCGGTCTGGGCCAGCCCCTGGATGTGGGTCACCTCCTCGGGGGAGCGGGCCTCGATCGGGATCCCGGCCACACCATCGGCGAGGGTCCAGTCGATGGTGGAGGCGGGCAGCGCGACGTAGAAGGGCACGCCGTTGTCGTGGGCGGCCAGGGCCTTGAGGTAGGTGCCGA
The DNA here is from genome assembly GCF_015841355.1 of Synechococcus sp. CBW1107. Taxonomy (NCBI): domain Bacteria; kingdom Bacillati; phylum Cyanobacteriota; class Cyanophyceae; order Synechococcales; family Synechococcaceae; genus Synechococcus; species Synechococcus sp. CBW1107. Next base: position 2,243,086 of record NZ_CP064908.1, on the reverse strand, counting down.
TCTTGTTGCAGACATCCCCCGTGCGGGTGGTGCGGTCGGTGCCCACGATCACCGCATCCACCAGGCCGTGCTGCATGAGGTGACCGCCGGCGTTGTCGACGATGACGGTGTGGGGCACCCCTTCGCGGCCCAGCTCGAAGGCGGTGAGGCTGGCGCCCTGGTTGCGGGGGCGTGTTTCATCCACCCAGACATGGATGGCCAGCCCGGCACGGTGGGCCTTGTAGATCGGGGCCAGGGCGGTGCCCCAGTCGACGGTGGCCAGCCAGCCGGCGTTGCAGTGGGTGAGCACATTCAGGGGTTCCTGCTGCCGCTCGGGAGGCCGCTCAGCCGCCAGCCGCCTCAGGAGCTCAAGACCGTGATCGCCGATCGCCGCGCACATGGCCACATCCTCATCGGCGATGACGGCCGCCTCCGCCGCGGCCGCGGCGGCGCGCTCGGCCGCAGGCAGCGGAATCACCCGGTCACGCACCCGCTCCAGGGCCCAGCGCAGGTTGATCGCGGTGGGGCGGGTGGCGTTGAGCCGCTCAAAGGCCGCCGCCAGAGAGGCCTCCCCCGGATCGGCCTGCAGGGCGAGCATCAGGCCGTAGGCACCGGTGACACCGATCAGGGGGGCGCCGCGCACCACCATCGTGGCGATCGCCTCGGCGGCCTGATCGAGCGTGGCGAGCGAGCGGGTGCTGAAGCTGTGGGGCAGGCGGGTCTGATCGATCACCCCCACCGAACGGCCGCCGTCTTCGAGCCAGATCGTGCGCCAGGCCTTGCCGTCGATGTTCATCCGATGCCGCGTGCCACGTGTCGCCGCACCATGCTGACAAACCACAGGGCACTGGCACCGACCTGGGACCAGCGGGTCCAGGAACAGTTCCTAAGCTGAACCGGACCTCGCCGCGAGGCACCATGCCGAGCAATCCCGTGACCTGGTTCGAGCTCAACGTGAGCGACATCGAACGGGCCAAGGCCTTTTACACCGACGTGTTCCAGGTGGAGTTCCAGGACTTCTCCAATCCGGAGATGGACTACTGGTGCTTCCCGATGGACACCTCCCAGGTGGGCGCCGGCGGCGCGCTGATGCGCATGGACGGCTGCGAACCCGGCAAGGGCGGAACCATGGTGTACTTCAGCTGCGAGGACTGCGCCATTGAAGAAAGTCGCGTGGTGCCGGCCGGCGGCCAGGTCTGCCGCCCGAAGATGGCGATCGGCGAGTTCGGCTTCATCTCGGTGGTGCTCGACACGGAGGGCAATCCGATCGGACTGCATTCCATGCGTTGATCGCCGCTGGCACGTCTTCAGCGCACGCTGAACGGATCCCAGGCCTCGGGACCGATCACGAAGAGGATGTCGTCAGCCAGCAGGAGGGTGTGGCCGTGGGGATGCGTGATGGGTTCCCCAGAACGGGTGATCGCCAGGATCGTGACGTTGTGCTCCGCGCGCAGACCGCAGCTGGCGATGGTGTGGCCCACCAGCGGTGACTGTTCGCCCAGGCGCAGGGAGTGGGTGGTGAGGTGGGGGACAGCGACGCGCAGGTCGCTCACGGCCGTGGACTCCGGCGAGAGGCTGCGGGCCATCTGGCGCCAGTCGCCGCGCACCTCACCGATCAGACGCTTGATGTCCTCGCGGGGCACGAGCATCCGCGCCAGCACGCGGGAGAACACCTCGATCGACACCTCGAGTTCATCGGCGATCACCTCATCGGCCCCCAGGGACAGCAGCGTTTCCACCTCACGCAGGTAGCGGCTGCGCACAAGGATGAAGGCATCGGGAGCAAAGCGGCGCGCCAGTTCCACGACGCGCCGGGCACCGGCGGGATCATCGATCACCACCACGATGGCGCGGGCCCGATCGGCATGCACCAGGCGCAGGATCGGCTCCTGGCTGGCATCGCCGTAGTGAATCGGCTCACCGGCGCTGAGGGCATCGCGCACGATCGCGGCGTTCACATCGAGCACGGCATAGGGGATGTCGCAGCGTCGGGCCGTGCGGGCCAGGTTGGCGCCGGTGACCCCGAAGCCCACGATCAGGATGTGACCACTGAGGCCATCGGTGCTGCCGGAGCTGACCGGCACCAGGCGGCGGCGCTCCAGCCGCCGCAGGGGGGTGGTGGCCACCCAGGCGGCCAGGCCTGGACCGCAGGCCACCAGAGCCGGGGTGAGCATCATGCTCAGCACGGCCACATCCAGAACGGTCTGGAAGATGTCGGGCCCGAGCAGGCCGGTGCTCACGCCGGCCTTGGTGGCCACCAGGGAGAATTCACCCACCTGGGCGAGCGCCAGGCCGGTGAGCACCGACCCACCCAGGGGCAGGCCCACCACCAGGGCCGAGCCGGCGGCCACCAGGGGTTTGACCAGCACCACTCCCAGGGTGAGCAGCAGCAGCGAGAGCGGGTGGGCGAGCATGAACTGGATGTCGAGCAGCATGCCGATCGACACGAAGAACAGGCTCATCAACACATCGCGGAAGGGCAGCATCACCGCCACCGCCTGATGGGAATACTCCGACTCCGAGAGAATGAAACCCGCCAGAAAAGCACCCAGCGCCAGTGACAACCCCAGCGACTGGGTCATCATCGCGATGCCCACGCAAAGGCTGAACACACCGAGCAGAAAGGCCTCCGAACTGCGGGTGCGGGTGATGCGCTCCAGCAGCCAGGGCACGATCCAGCGCCAGGCCAGCCACGCCACCAGAGCCACGAGGGCGATCCTTCCCAGCAGGGCCGCAATCGTGTCTGCTCCCGACGCTGCCCCCACCCCAGCCAGCAGGGGTGCGATCAGCATCACCGGAACGACACCCACATCCTGATAGATCAGGATCGCCAGGGTGGTGCGCCCATGCGGTGTTTCCAGTTCGGCTCGCTCCTGCAGCATGCGCAGCACGATGGCCGTGCTGGAGAGCGCCACCACGAAGCCCACATACACCCCCTGTCCTAGGGAGAGCCCCAGCCCCCTGCAGATCGCCCCCACCAGTGCTGCGGTGCCGAAGAACTGCAGGGAGCCGCCGATGAGGAAATGACGGCGCAGACGCGCGACGTCCGCCAGGGAGATCTCCAGCCCGATCACGAACAGCAGCAGCACCACGCCGATCTCGGCCAGCAGTTCGATCTCGTGGACGTTCTGCACCAGCCGGAACAGATCCGGCCCGGCGAGCACACCCGCCAGCAGCAGGCCGATCGAGCTGGGAATGCTGAAGCGGTGACAGAGCACCACCGCCACGGCTGACATCGTGAAGATCACGACAATGTCGAGCAGAAGGGAGGTCATGTCACTGCCATGTGCGGCCATCGGTGCTGCGGTACGTTCCCCCTCCCTGGTTACCGCCGCCGGCACCCAGGGCCTGCATCAGCAGGTAGACCTCGAGGCTGTCTCCCCTGCGCTCGATGCTCTGCTTGAAGCAGAACGCGAAGGGATAAAAGTCGGGCTTCAGCACCAGTTCCCGGCGCAGACTGCGGCGGCTGACCTCAAGCTTGTAGAGCTTGCAATCCTGAAGCAGAAAGGCCATCTCCTGGTTGTTGAGAGTGGTCTGGAACACACGGCCACCCTTAGGGGCCACCTCCTGCTGCAGCCGCTCCAACCTCCGGGCGGGTGAATTCCAGGCGTGCCACGCTGCACTCAGCACCAGCACAAGGCCGCCCGCCAGGGCCAGGGCAGGAAGAGGCCTGAATGCAGCCATGGGCAAAGCCCGGGCGAGGCTTCAGGTTACCGGGGCTGAGCTGGGGGGAGCCCTGAGACGATCGCTGGCTGGTGTCCGATGAGCGCGCCGCCGGCAAGACGGGACCGGACCTGTGGGGTCCCGTCGTCTGGATGGAAGGGTCAGGCCGCACCTGGCCGCTGCCCGACCAGGAGTGCACATCCCAGGGCATCGGCAGGAAGGCGAGGTAGTTGAGCCAGAGCTGCACTGTCGAGAAACCGCCGTGGCGCCACTCCAGGACGTCCATGATCACGTGCAGCGCTGGGGCGACAAGAGCGGCGATGCCCACCGCAGCGGCCAACTGGGACTGGGGAGGTTCACGAGGATTCATCGGCGCCAGGGATCAGGCCCCATGGTCCCGGCTGGCGCAGGCCTGATGCCTGGGAAGACGAAGCCTTGGCATGGCAGCAAAGATGAGCAGCATGACCAAGTAGACCGAGCCCGAGACCTGATCCCGGCTGCTGATGACCTGTGCGATGGACCGTTGCTGAAGGACTCCGGCGAGAGTCAGCTCCGCGGCAATCACAAGAGCGAGGCCCAGGCCGCCAGTGATCAGCGCGCTGATCGGCGAGCAGATGTCAGGGAAGCGGCGAAGCATGTGCCCGGCAGCCCGATCGATGACCACAGCCATGATCGGCATCTCCACAAGTTCCGCCCATCGTTCACCGATGCGAGGGACCAGCAGGGGAACCCTGACCAGACCGAGCAGGAACCCGGCGCCGAGAACGATGGCGCCATACGCGAGACCGGCCTGAATGACCTTTGGCATACTCGCCCCGGGCTCTGACGATGAAACTCTGCCGTGCCGCGACGATGATCAGTTGGCCTGTCTGACTTGACGTTGACGGTGCATGCAGCCCCATAGCGACGGCGGCGCCACCCACCCAGACTGCTCATACCGCTCAGCCGCCCTCGGGGCCATGGGTCCACTCTCCCCGCTTGTGACCACCCTGCGCCGCACGCCACCGCTGGTGTTCGCCATGGCGGTGCTGGCCACGGGTCTGGTGGTGTCCAGCAGCGTGCTTGTGAAGGGCGTCCGCCGCGGCAACGACACCATCACCGTGACCGGTTCCAGCACCGAGCGCATCACCAGCGACTTCGTGGACTGGACCGTGGACGTGGCCCGGAGCGCACCGACCCTTCAGGCCTCCTATCAGGAGCTGCAGCCGGAGGTTCAGCGCACGATCGACTTTCTGCGGCAGCAGGGCATCCCCGCCGATGCCATCAGCCGCAATCCGATCAAGTCCGACAAGTCGGAGGTGCGCGACTCCCGCACCGGTGAGCTGCAATCCACCACCTTCACCACCCGCCAGCAGATCCGCATCAGCAGCCCCGAGGTGGAGAAGGTGGCTGCGGTGGCCCAGCAGATCGGTGAGCTCGTGGGCCAGGGGGTGCCACTCACCATCAACGATCCGGCCTACACCTACACCAGGCTCTCTGAAAAGCGGGTGGACATGCTCGCCAAGGCCACCCGTGATGCCCGGCTGCGCGCCCGCGAGATCGCGCGCCAGGCCGGCTCCCACATCGGCGTGATCACCCAGGCCGACACCGGCTCCTTTCAGATCACGGTGCCCAACTCCACCGAGATGAGCAGCTTCGGCTCCTACGACACCACCACGATTGAGAAGGACATCACGGCCGTGATGGGTGTGACCTTCCGGGTGGACTGAGGGACCGGCAGGGGGTCAGGCGTCACGTCGCCCCGGTGGCGACCACAGCCTGCAGGAGCTCTGTCGCCCGTTGAAGGATGGGGGCGGGGCCATCGGCTCTCGCTGCATGACCGTCATCGGAGCTTCGCCGAAGTACAGACCATCGGAGACAAGGAAAGTCAACCGGATGGTGTCGCGATCTGGAGGCGCCCGTCGCGCCTCCTCCCAGGGGCCGATGGCGTTGACGACAGGCTGGGACACCGCGAAGAGAACCTGAACCAGGTGCACCATCGATTTGGCCGCCTCCGAGGAGTAAGGGGAATACGAGGGATCACGAGGCGTGATTGCTGTTGGCTGGGAGCCTTCGCAGGCGGTGAGGTCGAGGGGAAAGAAGGCACCTCCCGGACCAGGATCATGGTCAAGCCATTGTGGGCCGGACACTGGCTTCGACAGCTCGTGGCGTTGTGTTGAGGCGTGCTCAGGGGCGGACCGGCTCCGCCAGATGTTCACCGCCGACCTGAAGGTGTGCTGGTGGTGCGCTGAGCCTCCGCCACGATCCTGAGACCGCCACGCACCACCAGCAGCGACACGACCACGCCGACGATCAGGTCGGGGTAAGGGCTGCCCAGTGCCCACACCAGGCAACCCGCCAGGATCACGCCGAGATTGGCGATCACATCATTGGTGGAGAAGATCCAGGACGCCCGCATGTGCACGCCCCCATGGCGGTGACGGGCGATCAGCAGCAGACAGACGATGTTGGCGATCAGGGCGAGGACGCCGATCGCGATGATCGGCAGGCTCTGCGGATCGCTGCCGAGCAGGAAGCGGCGCAGCCCATCGAGCAGCACTCCGAAGCCCAGCAGAATCTGAAGAATCCCGCTCAGCCGTGCCGCATGGGCCTGGCGACTCACGCCTTTGCCGACGGCAATCAGCGACAGCCCATACACCGCGGCATCGGCGAGCATGTCGAGCGAATCGGCAAGGAGCCCTGAGGAATCGGCCAGCCAGCCCGCCAGCCCGCCAGCGATTCGACCAGGGCCATGCCGGCATTGATCAGCAGCAACGCCGTGAGGGTGCGGCGTTCCAGCCCCTCGGCCTGATTCCCACCGCAACCGCAATCCGCCATGGCTCTAGGACGGTGGCTGGCCAAGCTGGCGGGCCTGGGAGGCGGCGTCGCGGGCACCCCAGCGCCGGCTGATCCTGCCCTCCCGGATGGTGAAGGTGAACAACTCCATGGCCACCAGGGTGTTGGAGCGTCCGGTGGGCCGGTTCCCGAAGGCCGGGGCCTTGAAGGTGCCGGTTTCGGTGTAGCGGGCGCAGACCTGATCACCCTCCGCCACCAGGTCTTCATTGGTGAGCTGCAGGCCATAGCCCTCGATCAGCTGGCGCCAGATCGGCTCCACCTTGTTCACCAGGCCATGGCCGAGCACTCCCTGAATCTCCGCGTCTTCTGCGAACAGACCCTTGAGGGCCTGCAGATTTCCAGTGTTGAACGCCTCCACGTAGCGCCGAACCACGGCTTTGTTGTCGTCCTCGAGGGTCATCGGCCACTCCGGAGGCACAGAGCAGGGAATGTGCGGATTCTGCCCCTCGATCGCGCAAAGGCACCACCGACTGGTCCTGCGGGCACGCCGAGGGGCGCTGAGGAACGGTGCCGGAACTCACCGAGGCTGGAGCACCTCGCTGAAGTGCTCCGGTTGCGTGAGCTCGCATTTGCGGCCTGGGAAGGTGCCGTAGAGCGCCCGGTGACGGCTGAGTCCGTACTCATCAGAGCGCGTGGGGTAGGCGCGCACCCAGACGATCAGGTTCTCGAGATGCTCCTCCTGCTCGCGAGCGGAGCTGAACTTCTCGGGCTCCCAGGGCCGGTCCCGGCAGTGGGCCACGCAGATGTCCACACCGGGATTGAGGAAGATCAGGTCGTCGGCGTGCACCAGCACCGGCTCGAGGATGTCGGCATAGCAGCCTTCGATGATCCAGTGGTCGTGCTCGGCGATGAACTGCCGCACGGCAGCCACGCTCTGCGCCAGCGGGCGACGCTGGGGGCTGCCTGGCTCAAACGCCACAGCGTCGAGGGAGAGCCGCGCCGCCGGCTGCCGGGCCACCAGCTGCCTGGCCAGGGTGCTCTTGCCAGCTCCGGCATTGCCCAGAAGGATGATGCGCATCGTTGTGGCCTTCACGCACCAACCTTCTCTCCCTTCTAGGCCGTCTTCAGGGCGGCCACTGGCGCGAGCCTCGATGCCGGCGATCCCGACGACCTGGCCCGGCTCTGGGAGGGTCTGCGCCCAAACCTGCAGAGCAGGATCAGCCGCTGAACAGCCAGCCCTGGAAACGGCGGGTGAGAAAGGGCATGACCGCATAGGTGAGCAACACCACCGTGATGGCCGCATTCACCGACACCCGCAGCGCCCAGGGCCAGGCGGCCAGCCAGACGGCCACGTGGGGGCTCACCAGCAGGGCCACGCTGGTGACACCCAACCACACCAGCAGGGCCTGCTTGTAACGCCGCGGGGATGGACGGGTGGATTGTCCGGGCAACCGGAACCAGGCCTCCAGGCCCGTGAGCACCTGGATGGATTCCTGCTCGCTGATCAGCGGCATCACCCGCTCGATCCAGCCCCTGCGCACCTCGGACTGCAGCCAGGACTCGAGGTGGGGGCAGGTGTCGAACTGCAGCACGATCGCGTAATCAGAGCCTCCACCGAGCTGGGGGGTCAGGATGTGCACCCCCAGATGGCCGTCGAAACGGCGGGCGTCGGCGGCGATGCCCTTGATCCAGGCCTCATAGCCCGCCTCCCTGCCGGGGCGGACGCGATGGGTGATCACCGCCGTGACGTGCTGGTGGGGATCCATGGGGAACAATCCGGCCAGGGAGCAGACACCAGAGCATGCCCTGCGGAGTGGAGACGGCAACCAGGGTCGCGACAGCAACCGACTCCGACTCACCGACACAGATCGGACCGTCGACGGGCCAGAACCCGCAGGGGATGATGATGAACCGATTGAGGATCCTCCTGCAACCAGACTGTTCCATCTCCTCCTTGAGCCACCTCGGGAACGCTGCGACGAATTGGGACTGGAATCGACGGCTCATGATTCTCGCCCACGCGCCAAGGCATCCATCGAAAGGATGCGAGCGAGCAGCAGGATAATGAGTCGCTTCTCTAGCGGCGGAACTCCTCCCGTTCTTCCTCACAGATCACCAGCAGCAGGCTGTCCTTGACAGCCGTTTCTCGGTGGGTATCCCCAGGCTCGACAAAATAGGAGCCGCCAGCTGCGATGAGGTGCGGATCCTCGGCCTCCGCCTGCACTTCCATCACTCCGCTGAGAATAAACACCTGGCACCAATGGGCATGATGATGCGTTGGGATCGACATGCCTTCAGGCATTCGATAGAGCCCCGATTCCACGTTGTAGTTCCCTTCCCACAGGCGGCAGGCCTGCATCGTGATTCCCCGCACATCAATGGACTGCCAGCACTGATCATCGGCCGGGAGGTATCTGGTCATCGGTGCTCTGCTTCAGGGAGTCAGGGCTTTGGAGGCCTGAGGGTGTTGTACTCGCAGTTCCTGTGATCGGCCAAGAGGTTCTGAGCGGCGTCCCAGCAAGTGGTGTAACTCAGGAGGATCAGCCCCGGCGTAGCCGGGGCTGACGGCTCACCTCCCTCAGATTTCAGCTGTGGCAATGGGTGGGCCGGTCTGTGACCCTGTTCGGAGAACTACCACCAAACCGAACACAGACCATGACCCTCACCCATAGTGGCGCCTCCGAGCTGAGCCAGCTCATGGAGGGCACCACCGCTGGCGCCCTGATCCCAGAGATCGTGCGCCGGGGTTTCCAGGACCTGCTGGAAGCCGAGGTTTCTGCCCTCACGGGCGCTCAACTCCATGAGCGCTGCCCCGATCAGCGCTCCACCCATCGCAACGGCTACCGGGAGCGGCTGCTCACCACCCAGGTGGGCGACCTCAGCCTGGCCATTCCCAGGTTGCGGCAGGGCAGCTTCTTTCCCAGCTGGCTGGAGCCACGCCGCCGGGTGGACAAGGCGCTCTACGCCGTGGTGATGGAGGCCTACACCGGCGGGATCTCCACCCGCAAGGTCGACGCCCTGGTGGAGGCGCTGGGCGGGGCCAGCGGCATCTCCAAATCGGAGGTGAGCCGCATCTGCCAGGGGCTCGATGAGCAGGTGAAAGCCTTTCTGGGCCGGCCGCTTGACCATGCCCGCTTTCCCTACGTCTACCTCGACGCCACCTACCTCCACGGCCGCCTGGGCCGAAATATGCAGGTGGTGTCGCGGGCGGTGGTGGTGGCGATCGGCATCAATGCCCTCGGCTACCGCGAAGTTCTCGGCATTGCCGTGGGCGACAGCGAGGCGGAGGGCTTCTGGCGTCAGTTCCTGGGCTCACTCAAGGAGCGTGGCCTCGACGGCACCCGCCTGGTGATCTCGGATGCCCACCTGGGCCTGACGGCAGCGATCAAGCGGATGTTCCAGGGCAGTAGCTGGCAGAGGTGCCGGGTGCACTTCCTGCGCAACCTGCTGAGCCATGTGCCCAAGGCCGGCCAGGACATGGTGGCCGCTGCCATGAAAGCGGTGTTCGTGATCCAGGCTCCAGATCAGGTGCGCGCCCACTGGCAGCGGGTCACCGAGATGCTGCGCAAGCAGTTCCCCGGCGCCGTGCCCGTGATGGAAGCCGCCCGGGACGACGTGCTGGCCTTCCTGCACTTCCCCCAGGAGCACTGGCGCAAGGTCTGGAGCACCAACCCGCTCGAGCGCCTCAACAAGGAGATCAAACGCCGCACCAACGTGGTCGGCATCTTCCCCAATGATCCAGCGATCGTGCGCCTGGTGGGCAGCCAGCTGCTGGAGCAGCAGGAGGAATGGCAGCTGGAGCGTCGCCGCTTCTTCTCTGAGGCCACCATGGCCAAGATCCCAGAGCCAGAAGAGCCCTTGGAGCTCACCGATGCAGATCCGAACGCCCAGCCGGCTGCAACCATCAGCTGAAGCGCACCAGCTTCTACCTCGATCTACACAGAACACATCGATCGCTGAGTTGCCAATTCAGCGATCAGGGTTCATAATGGATCAATGGAGCTGCGCAATCAGCTTCCAAGCAGTCATCCCCTGACTGCTCCTGTTCACCCTCCGGAGAGGGTCACAGGACCTCCTGAGTTACACCACTCGGAGGGGCGCTACCAAAAGAAGTCCTATGCCCCACCAGCACAGGGTTCTGGTCGTCGATGATGACCCCGAGCTGCACCACTTCCTGGCCGGTGAACTCACCGTGGAGGGCTACTCCGTGGAAGCGGTGGGAACGGGCCAGCAGGCGCTGATCCGCCTGCGGGACGCTGGCTGGGATCTTGTGTTGCTCGATTGGAGCCTGCCAGATTTCAGCGGCGTGGAGGTGTGTCGGCGGCTGCGGGCCAGTGAGCTCACCACCCCAGTGCTGATGCTCACCGCCCGCGATGCGGTGGCGGAGCGTGTGGAGGCACTAGATGCCGGTGCCGACGACTACCTCACCAAACCCTTCTCGATCGAGGAGCTGCTTGCACGGGTGCGGGCCCGGCTGCGCCGGCTGCCCGGCGCCTCCAGCAGCGACGATCTGCTTCGCTTCGCGGATCTTGAAGTGAACACCGCCAGCCATGAGGTGAGCCGCGGAGGCAAGCCGATCCAGCTCACAGTGCGGGAGTACGACCTGCTGCTGGCCCTGCTCAGAGAACCCCAGCGGGTGCAGGAGCGCCAGGCGCTGTTGCACAACGTCTGGGGGGAGCACTTCGTGGGGGATGCCAACCTGCTCGATGTCTACATCCGCTACCTGCGCAAGAAGATCGAGCGTCCCGGCCTGCCCAGCCTGATCCAGACGGTGCGTGGCGTGGGCTTCATGCTCAAGCAAGGGGAGCCGAAGTACTGAGCTGCACCCGCTCCAGCACCAGCTGAAAGTCGGCGCCGCCGCCGGGGGCCGCCTCCACCCGCACCTCGCCGCCCATGCGCCTCATCAGCAGGCGCACCATTGCCAGGCCGATGCCGCTGCCGCTGGCATTGGCTTCACTGGAGCCACGCACAAAACGCTCGAAGATGCGCTCCTGCTCCGCCAGGGTCACCCCTTGGCCATGGTCGCGCACATGCAGCACCGCCTCGCTGGCGCTGGTCGAGCTGAACAGTTCGATTGGAGTGCCCTCCGGGGTGTACTTGAGGGCGTTCTCCACCAAGTTGGTGAGGCACTGCTGCAGCCGCTCGCTGTCGCCAAGGCCCAGGGGCGGTGAGCCATCCTCAGGAATGCGCAACCGCAGGCGGGCGGAGGCCAGGGGCTCCAGCCGCTCGAAGGCCGTCAGCAGGGCTTCATCCAGGTCAAGAGGGTCGCGTCCCAACTGCAGGCGGCCGGCTTCCTCCCGGGCGATGTCGAGCAGTTCTCTGACCAGCCGGCCCATGCGCTCCGCTTCGCGCGCGATGAGCTCCAGCTCCGGCCCGCCAGCCAGGGGATGACCCTGTCGTTGAAGGCTCTGGGCGTACCCGCTGATGAGGGTGATCGGCGTGCGCAGTTCGTGGGCGACGCCATCCACGAAGGCCTGCTGACGTTGGCGTGCGGCGGACAGGCGATCCAGCAAGGCATTGAAGGCTGCAACGATTGGTTTCAGTTCCTCGGGCTGACCAGTGCCGGACAGCCGGATCTGCTCAAGGCTTTCAGCATCGATCCGGCCCAGCTGGGCGCTGAGCTGATCAAGCGGCATCAGCGTTTGCCTCACCACCAATCTCAACAAGATACTGGTGAGTAGCGAGGACAGACCCGCTGCGGCCAGCAGCAGCAGCAGCACGATGCGGCGGCGTTCAAGATCGGCCGAGATGTCTTCCACCACCCGCAACAAGGCTGGCCGGCCGGAGAAGCTGAGCGGCTGGCTGCTGCAGAGGTATAGGCGACCGCCAACAGTGAAGGCCACCAGGTGGTTGTAGCCGATGCAGCGGCGCTTCACAGTGTCCACCAGCTCAGCAAGCTTCACCCGCTGAGACACAGTGGCGCTTCGCCTGGGCCAGCGGTAGGGCCGCCCAGGCTCCAGCTCCAGCCACAACACCCGGCCTGGGGTGAGGAGACGATCCAATTTGGCCTGGAATTCGGCAGGGCCGGCCGTGGGGGAGAGTTGCAACAACTCCTGGCGCACCTGATCCGCCGCCAGGCGGTGCCGCTGGGCGCGAGAGCGATCGAGCAACTCCCGGTGGGCCAGAACCACAAGAGCAAAGCCAGCCAGCACAGCCAGCATGCTGCTGGCCTGCAGGCGACTGCGCAGGGACACACTGGCTGAAGAGAGCTTCACCGGCTCACCAGACGCCTGAAGGCAGCATCCACGGGATCTGGCTCACCAGACGCCCGCCACTGACGAACCAGTATGGCCAATGCCTGGCGGTAGCTCCGGCCGCGTGGAACGGCCCAGATCAGAAACACAACTCCCGGCAGCACGAAGAGTGCCAGCAACAGCACTGCGGTCAGCAGCTCTCCTGCCCCGAAGCGACCCGGCGGGATGGGCTGCCCGGAAGACACTGCCCAGGCCAGGGCGCGCTGCGGCTCAGGCCATGACCGGAAACGTGCAAGACGTTGTTCGATGGGTAGGCCCTGCAGTTTCCTGCGACCTTCAATGCGGTTGAGCACTTTGTCGCGCTCACTTGCCCAAGCCTGAACCTTCTGGAGCGAAAAACGCTCAATCAGCCGGCCGTCTGTCGCTATGAGCGCATAGCTGCAGCTAGACGAGTGAGAGTGCTCCGGACTGGCTTCAGCTTTCCTTTTAAGAGAGCCGCTACGAATTGCCAAGCCTACAGCTGCGGCATAAAGGGCGTCGTTGGTGAAGCGGGGCTGCGACAATCCGGGCCGACAAGAAGAATTTGAAAACTCTCAACGAGCAGAGACCCCTCAGGCAAAAAGGGGAGGAGCGCAACACGATGGGGCAGGTTGCAACGCATTCATAACAAACAAAGCCTCTCTGTCCAAGAACGAAAGCCCATAAGTCAGCAAGAAGAAAATAGACGCAATACAATAAAGCTATTACTGCTTGGAGCAGCTTAATGGCAAGGGCTGCCAATCCAGAGCAACCAAGAAAGAGTTAGGCATGAAGAGCTGCGGCGAAGCACTTCATGCCTAACATGGAACATGCCCCCAAGTCACACTTTAATGCTACTAGTTAAATGCACAAGTGGTAGCCCCAGCGTCATCAATGGTAATAGTCGCTGTTGTTTCTCCACCCGCCGACCTTTGGTCTAAACAACGTATGCCCTCAGGAAATGACTGGGTGGACAATGCAGGATTAAAGGCCGTGGCAGTAACCACATAATCAGCAGTCGCGCCTGCAGCGAGACCCACGCATGCGCCCGCAGCAGGCTCAGTAATTGCTGCATTAACGGCCGCAGAAGAGCCAACGTCAATGTCTGAAGCGGCACTAGTCGCACACTCCTTGGCGAGCCCAATAGCCTCTCCCATGGCGGCACCAATAGCGGCCACATCACGTGCTCGAACGTAATTAGGAATCGCCAGAGCTGATAGGATGCCGATAACGGCAACAACAATCATGAGCTCCACAAGAGTGAAGCCTCTTTGAAGAGCAATTCGCTGAGACCTAGTTGGCAAACTTTGCAAGATCTTTAAACGAAGTGAAGCGTTCATTTGCTGTGTAGAAATCACATTTAAAGCATAGGCATCAATGAACTGTTCGGCATCCCTAACGCACGGCTCACCTCTAGCACAAGCCTCCGGCGTGCTATCGCTGAAAAGCCAGATGTGGACTGGCACTTGAAAGGCCAAGTCACCTTGAGACCAAGGCACCGATGGCCTGAATCACTGGCAACGCACGAAAGTAACACGGCATTTCCTCAGCATTTTTTCAGCAGCAACACCGCTTCGCCAAAGCAATATGGTTGCGATTCGCAATCTCTGCCCTAAGGAGACTCTGGAAAACCAGCCGGTAGCGCCCCTCCGAGTGGTGTAACTCAGGAGGTCCTGTGACCCTCTCCGGAGGGTGAACAGGAGCAGTCAGGGGATGACTGCTTGGAAGCTGATTGCGCAGCTCCATTGATCCATTATGAACCCTGATCGCTGAATTGGCAACTCAGCGATCGATGTGTTCTGTGTAGATCGAGGTAGAAGCTGGTGCGCTTCAGCTGATGGTTGCAGCCGGCTGGGCGTTCGGATCTGCATCGGTGAGCTCCAAGGGCTCTTCTGGCTCTGGGATCTTGGCCATGGTGGCCTCAGAGAAGAAGCGGCGACGCTCCAGCTGCCATTCCTCCTGCTGCTCCAGCAGCTGGCTGCCCACCAGGCGCACGATCGCTGGATCATTGGGGAAGATGCCGACCACGTTGGTGCGGCGTTTGATCTCCTTGTTGAGGCGCTCGAGCGGGTTGGTGCTCCAGACCTTGCGCCAGTGCTCCTGGGGGAAGTGCAGGAAGGCCAGCACGTCGTCCCGGGCGGCTTCCATCACGGGCACGGCGCCGGGGAACTGCTTGCGCAGCATCTCGGTGACCCGCTGCCAGTGGGCGCGCACCTGATCTGGAGCCTGGATCACGAACACCGCTTTCATGGCAGCGGCCACCATGTCCTGGCCGGCCTTGGGCACATGGCTCAGCAGGTTGCGCAGGAAGTGCACCCGGCACCTCTGCCAGCTACTGCCCTGGAACATCCGCTTGATCGCTGCCGTCAGGCCCAGGTGGGCATCCGAGATCACCAGGCGGGTGCCGTCGAGGCCACGCTCCTTGAGTGAGCCCAGGAACTGACGCCAGAAGCCCTCCGCCTCGCTGTCGCCCACGGCAATGCCGAGAACTTCGCGGTAGCCGAGGGCATTGATGCCGATCGCCACCACCACCGCCCGCGACACCACCTGCATATTTCGGCCCAGGCGGCCGTGGAGGTAGGTGGCGTCGAGGTAGACGTAGGGAAAGCGGGCATGGTCAAGCGGCCGGCCCAGAAAGGCTTTCACCTGCTCATCGAGCCCCTGGCAGATGCGGCTCACCTCCGATTTGGAGATGCCGCTGGCCCCGCCCAGCGCCTCCACCAGGGCGTCGACCTTGCGGGTGGAGATCCCGCCGGTGTAGGCCTCCATCACCACGGCGTAGAGCGCCTTGTCCACCCGGCGGCGTGGCTCCAGCCAGCTGGGAAAGAAGCTGCCCTGCCGCAACCTGGGAATGGCCAGGCTGAGGTCGCCCACCTGGGTGGTGAGCAGCCGCTCCCGGTAGCCGTTGCGATGGGTGGAGCGCTGATCGGGGCAGCGCTCATGGAGTTGAGCGCCCGTGAGGGCAGAAACCTCGGCTTCCAGCAGGTCCTGGAAACCCCGGCGCACGATCTCTGGGATCAGGGCGCCAGCGGTGGTGCCCTCCATGAGCTGGCTCAGCTCGGAGGCGCCACTATGGGTGAGGGTCATGGTCTGTGTTCGGTTTGGTGGTAGTTCTCCGAACAGGGTCACAGACCGGCCCACCCATTGCCACAGCTGAAATCTGAGGGAGGTGAGCCGTCAGCCCCGGCTACGCCGGGGCTGATCCTCCTGAGTTACACCACTTGCTGGGACGCCGCTAAACCAGCCCATCTGCGGGACAATGGTGCCGTGATCGCAGGTCAGGACTGGGTTGATGGGCGGCAAGCAGCTCGGCTTTTCGGACTATGAGCTGACCACGGCCAAAAAGCAGACCAAGCGCGAGAAGTTCCTCTCTGAGATGGAGGCGGTAGTGCCGTGGCAGGCGCTGATCGCATTGATCGAGCCCTACTACCCCAAATCAGGCAAGAAGGGCGGCCGGCCTCCTTATCCGCTGGCCACGATGCTGCGGATCCACCTGTTGCAGCAGTGGTATTCACTCAGCGATCCAGCCATGGAGGAGGCCCTGATTGAGGTGCCCACCATGCGCCGCTTCGCGGGCATCGAGCTGATCAGCGAGCGGATCCCTGATGAGACCACGATCCTCACCTTCCGCCACTTGCTGGAAAAGCACGAGCTGGGCCAGGCGATCTTTGACACCGTCAAAGCTCACATCGCTGCGCGGGGCATGACGATGCGCCAGGGCACCATCGTTGACGCCACCTTGATTGCGGCACCCAGCTCCACCAAGAACAAAGAGGGGAAGCGGGATCCGGAGATGCACCAGACCAAGAAGGGCAACCAGTGGTACTTCGGCATGAAAGTCCATGCCGGCGTAGACAAGGACTCGGGCTTGATCCATTCGGTGGTGGTCACGGCCGCCAACGTGCACGACCTCACCCCGGCGGCCGATCTGTTGCATGGTGATGAGGCGGTCGTCTACGCGGATGCGGGCTACCAGGGCATCGCCAAGAGACCGGAGATGGCAGGCAAAACCACGGAGTTCAGGGTGGCGATGCGACCCGGAAAACGGCGAGCCCTACCGGACACACCAGAAGGAAGGCTGCAGGATCTGATCGAGACGGCCAAGGCTCACATCCGATCGAAAGTCGAGCACCCATTCCGGGTGGCTGGCGTCCCCGGCAGTGGTGTAAATCCCCAGGGCCTCAGCCCGGCGTAGCCGGGCTGAGCGTCCGCACCTCAGGCGATCGGCTCCACGGCTGACGTTGCAAGGGGTGGGCAGGCCCGTTTCCCTGGTTTGAGAACCACCTCAACCAGACAGACCATGCCCAAGACCCATGCTGCCGTACCTGAGCTGGCCTCGCTACTCGATGGCAGCAGTGCCGGGGAGCTGATCCCTGAACTGGCACGCCACGGCCTGCAGCAGCTGATCGAGCTGGAGCTCGCTGCCTTCCTCGGTGCGGACTGGCACGAGCGCACCGAGGAGCGGCTCGGCCACCGCAACGGCTACCGGCCTCGCACCCTGACCACCCAGGTGGGGGATCTGGCACTGCAGATCCCGAAACTGCGCGCGGGCAGCTTCCTCCCCTCGATCCTCGAACCCCGCCGCCGGGTTGATCAGGCCCTGTACGCGGTGATCATGGAGGCTTACATCGGTGGGGTCTCGACCCGCAAGGTCGATGCCCTGGTGGCGGCGCTCGGCTCCCAGAGCGGCATCTCCAAGTCGCAGGTGAGTCGCATCTGTCAGGAGATCGACCAGCAGGTGCAGGCGTTCCTGGGCCGGCCGCTGGAGAGCAGCGGCTACGCCTACGTCTACCTCGATGCCACCTACCTCAAGGGGCGGCTGGGCAAGGCTCAGCAGGTCTGCTCCCGCGCCGTCGTCGTCGCCATGGGGGTGAACGAGGACGGGCGCCGGGAGTTGCTGGGCCTCAAGGTGGGCGACAGCGAGAGCGAGCCCTTCTGGGCGGAGTTCATCGCCCACCTCAAGGAGCGAGGCTGGCGTCCCCGGCAGTGGTGTAAATCCCCAGGGCCTCAGCCCGGCGTAGCCGGGCTGAGCGTCCGCACCTCAGGCGATCGGCTCCACGGCTGACGTTGCAAGGGGTGGGCAGGCCCGTTTCCCTGGTTTGAGAACCACCTCAACCAGACAGACCATGCCCAAGACCCATGCTGCCGTACCTGAGCTGGCCTCGCTACTCGATGGCAGCAGTGCCGGGGAGCTGATCCCTGAACTGGCACGCCACGGCCTGCAGCAGCTGATCGAGCTGGAGCTCGCTGCCTTCCTCGGTGCGGACTGGCACGAGCGCACCGAGGAGCGGCTCGGCCACCGCAACGGCTACCGGCCTCGCACCCTGACCACCCAGGTGGGGGATCTGGCACTGCAGATCCCGAAACTGCGCGCGGGCAGCTTCCTCCCCTCGATCCTCGAACCCCGCCGCCGGGTTGATCAGGCCCTGTACGCGGTGATCATGGAGGCTTACATCGGTGGGGTCTCGACCCGCAAGGTCGATGCCCTGGTGGCGGCGCTCGGCTCCCAGAGCGGCATCTCCAAGTCGCAGGTGAGTCGCATCTGTCAGGAGATCGACCAGCAGGTGCAGGCGTTCCTGGGCCGGCCGCTGGAGAGCAGCGGCTACGCCTACGTCTACCTCGATGCCACCTACCTCAAGGGGCGGCTGGGCAAGGCTCAGCAGGTCTGCTCCCGCGCCGTCGTCGTCGCCATGGGGGTGAACGAGGACGGGCGCCGGGAGTTGCTGGGCCTCAAGGTGGGCGACAGCGAGAGCGAGCCCTTCTGGGCGGAGTTCATCGCCCACCTCAAGGAGCGAGGCCTCGCTGGCGTCAAGCTGGTGATCTCTGACGCCCACAGCGGACTCACCAAGGCCATCCGACGGCAGCTGCAGGGCAGCGTCTGGCAGCGCTGCCGGGTCCACTTTGCCCGCAACCTGCTGCAGTGCGTTCCCAAGGCTCACCAGGGCATGGTCACCGCCGCCCTGCGCAGCGTGTTCGCTCAGGAGAGCGCGGAAGAGATCGAGTCCCGCTGGGATGATCTGGCGGCCTCGCTGGCGGAGCGCTTCCCCAAGGCCGCTGCGCTGATGCATGAGGCCAAGGAGGACGTGCTGGCGTTCCGCCACTTCCCCAAGGACCACTGGCGCAAGATCTGGAGCACCAACCTGCTCGAGCGGGTCAACGAGGAAATCAAACGCCGCACCAGGGTCGTCGGCATCTTCCCCAACGACGCGTCGATCACCCGCCTGGTGGGCGCGGTACTGCTGGAGCAGCACGAGCACTGGCAGCTGGAGGGCCGGCGCATGTTCTCAGCCGAGAGCATGGCGACCATCCCGGAGCTGGATGCCATCCCTGCTCTCCAGGCCCTCAGCACCTGAGAGAGGCAGGACGCAGGCCCCAGGTGATCGAGGCTGCAGCGCCCCCAGAGGGCGCAGCGGCCTTGATCGCAGCCCGGGGGCCGGCCGCTGCCACCTCCAGGCCGCAGAAGTCACTCCAACTCACAACACATCCGCAAGCTGACGAAAGACTTGACAAGTCATTCGTCCTGATTCATCGTGATTGAACGAGGCGCATCTGCACCTCCGGAATGACAGCCCGTCATTCCACCCTGTTCACCCTCTGACTAGGGCATTCGGGCCTCGGGTTTTACACCACGCAAAGGGACGCGGCCAGGAGCGAGGCCTCGCTGGCGTCAAGCTGGTGATCTCTGACGCCCACAGCGGACTCACCAAGGCCATCCGACGGCAGCTGCAGGGCAGCGTCTGGCAGCGCTGCCGGGTCCACTTTGCCCGCAACCTGCTGCAGTGCGTTCCCAAGGCTCACCAGGGCATGGTCACCGCCGCCCTGCGCAGCGTGTTCGCTCAGGAGAGCGCGGAAGAGATCGAGTCCCGCTGGGATGATCTGGCGGCCTCGCTGGCGGAGCGCTTCCCCAAGGCCGCTGCGCTGATGCATGAGGCCAAGGAGGACGTGCTGGCGTTCCGCCACTTCCCCAAGGACCACTGGCGCAAGATCTGGAGCACCAACCTGCTCGAGCGGGTCAACGAGGAAATCAAACGCCGCACCAGGGTCGTCGGCATCTTCCCCAACGACGCGTCGATCACCCGCCTGGTGGGCGCGGTACTGCTGGAGCAGCACGAGCACTGGCAGCTGGAGGGCCGGCGCATGTTCTCAGCCGAGAGCATGGCGACCATCCCGGAGCTGGATGCCATCCCTGCTCTCCAGGCCCTCAGCACCTGAGAGAGGCAGGACGCAGGCCCCAGGTGATCGAGGCTGCAGCGCCCCCAGAGGGCGCAGCGGCCTTGATCGCAGCCCGGGGGCCGGCCGCTGCCACCTCCAGGCCGCAGAAGTCACTCCAACTCACAACACATCCGCAAGCTGACGAAAGACTTGACAAGTCATTCGTCCTGATTCATCGTGATTGAACGAGGCGCATCTGCACCTCCGGAATGACAGCCCGTCATTCCACCCTGTTCACCCTCTGACTAGGGCATTCGGGCCTCGGGTTTTACACCACGCAAAGGGACGCGGCCTTCCGGGTGATCAAGCAGCAGTTCGGCTTTCAGAAGACCAGGCTGCGTGGTCTGGACAAGAACCGTTGCAAGATCAACGTGCTAGCGGCATTGTCGAACCTGTTCGCGGCCCGACGACAGTTACTCGCGACAGTCTGACCAGGGGCGTGGTGTGTCTGAACACCTCGATACAGCCTCAAAAACCAGCCCAAAGTGGCCGAACATGAGCCCAAAAGCCATCAGAAGTTGGCCTCAGAGGCAAATCACAGCTAAAGGCACCGTTCTTGCACACTGCGGCCGCTCAAAACCCGATTAACCAGAGCTTCCCTAATACATCGACAGCATGCAGCAAGATCCTTAACTAAGTCATGCTTCACCCACACAACTCTGCTGCCGGGCCTTCTCAAGGAGGCTCCTTGATCCCAAGTAAACTCTGTGGCTGGCGCGCAAACCTTTACACAATATAAATGACCTCAGCACGAAGTTACAACAAAATCAGTTGGCAAAAGCGCTTTGCTGCTCAGGCCTGGTTCGGAATCTAGTGCAACATCTATTTAGGGGAAGGCGAGCCAGCATCCAGACGAGCGAGCCTCAGCTCTCGCTCACGGGGCCAGGCCTCACCCGCTGGAGTGAAAAACCTTCGATCAAGGGCCATCGACAGCGACTAGGACATAGCTGTTGCTGGAGCGGTGAGAGCGTTCATTATTGGCTTCAGACATGTTGCGCAGCGATCTGCTCCGCAAGGCAAGGCTCAAAGCAGCGAAGAACAACACCGAATCAGGACGGTCCCCCGAAGAAAGTGCCCAGCTCGCAGATGGCGATTACTCATGGCCAGGAAAGGCATCCGTGCCGTTTCATGGAATGAGAGGGGAGGGGGCGCCACGTCGACAGCGGCGACCAGAACTGGATGGTATGGACTGCACCAATTGTGAAGCCCCGTAGGATCCGGTCACGTTCCTGCTGAGTATGGTAAGGACGGGTTGAAGCGGAAAGCCGAAGCGCCATGGCGAAGCGTTATGTCACTGCTACTCACCTGCACTGCAGCGGTGAGAGGGGCAGGCCCAGGCGACAAAGTCATTCTTCCCGGCTGCTGATGGCCATGCTGCTTGAAGCGGCTCATCGGCAGCGGTGCGCACAGCTCGAGGGGGGGTTCGTGATGCCCTTCGCTGTGCTTGCCTCGATCGCGATTGTGATCGCTGCGGTTCTCCTCGCGGCTCGCGCCAACTACAGCCTGCTGGGCTCCAACCGTCAACTGCTGTTCACTAGCGCCCGTGAAGCCGCCGAATACGGCTTCTCCGAGGCCATAGCCAAGCTCAACACCGACCGCTACGGTTATCTGCTTGTCACCAACTGGGACCAATGGCAGAGCAATGCCCCGCTAAGCGATGCCTGCGGGCTCGCCGTCTTTGGAGCCGAACCCAACCAGAAATTCAACGGCATCTCTAGCAACAGCTCCAATGCCTGGAGGGTCCTTCCAGCGGCAACCGGCCAACCCTCCGCACGATACCAGATCACCAACTACGTGGCGCCAAGGGCGGTGAACAACACCTGTCTCCAGGGCACCAACGGCACAACCCGCTTCGGCAATCTCTGGGGCGGCGATGGTCGCATAACCATTCGTGGCGAGCTGATCAATGCCAACAATCAGGTGCTAGGCCAGTTCATCCTTAACCGCAAAGTACATGTGAAGGCCTTCGCCGGGCCGGGCCAGGGCGAAAGTTCCATGGTAATTGGCACAAGCGCCAATATCAGTCAGACAAACCTCTACTTTGATTCAGATGCCAATGGAAGCTATAATAATCCTCCCGACTCCTGGCTTGACATCTACTGTGTTGATTGCGCCGCAACGACTCAAGCCGGCCTGAGGACTGAACTCGGCATTCAAGGACCCTATGGGGGAACGATCTACAAAGGTGATTTTAACTACGGAGAGTATCCCAACCCAGATCTTAGCTCCTTGACTGCACCGAATATAACAACGAGCTTAGATAATTATCCCTACACAGACTCCACCCTTGCCACATTGCGCCCCGAATGCAAAAACGATACTCTTGATGGGGTCAATCAAGTCGTTTGTCAAGTATCTCGGATCGACTTAGGTGGCAACAGAACTCTCCGGGTCAGAACCGCCCCAAAGCCAGTGAGCATTTTCATCACTGGCTCTGGCGCCGCCAACCCGGTTATCGCGCTGAGCGGAGGCGGGCAAATAATCAATAACGAATACACTTCAACCAGCACAAACAATTTCGCCAGACTTCGTATCTACGGCCTTAACCAACCAAGTTACAACTCAGGCTCCGGCCAGAATCCCTGCAATCTACAAACTACCAGTATGACAGGCAATACTCCAATTAGCGGGGCTTTTATGTGGCTCCCCAATGGCACCATTTCCTACACAGGTGGCGGCTCGCAGGCAGCCAATTACTATGGTGTTCTATGGGGCTGCCGTTTCGCCTCTAACAGCTCCAACTCTATCAATTTCATTGGCCCAAGCAACGGCCTTCAGGTACTCCAATCGGCCCTGAACGCAGATGTCCCCCTCGGCACAGTCCGGTATCGGGCGCAGGGCGTGATGGATCCAGGTTGAACGAAACCCATGGCAACTCTCAAACCTCGATTGCGTCGATTCGGTTCCAGCGGATTCACCCTGGTGGAGTTACTGCTCGCCGGAGTTTTGCTGGCAATCACAATGGCCGGGATCGTGGGGGCCTTTCTGGCCCCATGGCGTAGCTCAAATCTGGCCGCTCGCCGTGATGCCCTCGAAGCGTCCGTGTCCGAGGACTTGTCCTGGATACGCGATTACAGCAAAATCTGGCACTGCGAGATTGGCCCCTATGCCACAGCTCCCGCCAATACCAACAATGGATGTCAATCCAGCGGATCTGCACTCTCCTATCTCCCAGCTTTCAACAGCGTTTTGACCAGTAGATATCAACTATTCCGGTCTTGGTGTATCAACGGAACGGTGCGCAACCAATTCCTCACTGAGGGGGCTTCCACCACCGTTCCACCGAACCGCCCCAATCCCTTCCAGATCGGGGCCACCACCATCAGCAATGCTCAGGCCCCAGGCTCTTCCGTGATCCGCACAATCGCGCTCAACACGTCAGCTGACGAATTAGCGATAAGTACAGGACAGCGACTCGACATCACCTACCAATCCCCGAACGACTCCGAAATTCAGCTGTTCCGCACCTCTTCCGTTTTCGTGGAAGCCGCTTCCTGGTGCCCCTGATGACATCTTTCTCCCACAAGGCCTATGGAGTCTCACCAGCTGCAACGGGCTTTACTTTGGTAGAGATGCTGATCACCGTAGTTGTCATCGGAATCACTGCTGGCTCAGGGATTGTACTGCTGCGTGGTGTAGTTTCTAGCTCACGTTTGCGCCATGCTTCACTTGAATTGGTGGGCTACCTGGACTCATCCCGGCGCAATGCCATGCGGCTCGGCGGAACCTGCACGATCAATCGAGCCGGAACTACCTTCAGCCCTTCAAATGCAAACGGCAATACTTGCGCTGGCGACCCAGCTCTTGATCTGTCCGCAGCAGCCAGCGACCCCAACCTGGCGGTCGATAACACCTCCCCTGCTGCAGTTATCTTCACCCAGCGGGGCACATCTGTGAACGGAGCCACATTCGTGCTCACTCTCGCCGGTGCAAGCACCGACCGGTGCGTACGCGTCACATCACCACTGGGGATCGTGGGAGCAGGCTCCAAGCCTCTGGGGACGGCTGTAGCCAACTGCAATTACATCAACCCCTGAACCCCACCATGCCCCCCCTTCCTCCCTCCCTTGATTCCCGCCGATGTGCCCAGGGTTTCACTCTGGTGGAGCTTTTGGTGGCGGCAACTCTCGGATCGGTGGTGTTGGTGGGAGCAGGTTTTCTACTTTTGAGCATCATGCGCAGCTCGGCCCGCAGTGAACGGGTGATTCAACTGCGTGACGACTGGGCACGGGTTTCGGAGTTTATGGAAGAGGAGGTGACCCAAGGCGAGCGGGTGATCACCGATCTGAATCGCATCAACACCTTACGCGGCAATCTTGCCTGCACGCTTAACACGGCGGCAAATGTGCGATTCGGCGTGCTGGCTCCCCATAGCCAGATTCCGATCGTCTATGGAATTCGCCCCCCCGCCGGAACGGAAGTCAACCAGTGGCGCGGGCCGAATGTGATCGTGCGTTGTGGCCCCACAGTTGCAGCGAACGGTCAGTTAGATCCAAACACCTACCGCGAGGATGTGCTCGCCGGCGCAGCTTCAGAACTCACTGCCGCCCTGATTACCACCGACACCAACACCGCAACTCGGGCCATACGGATCACTCTCGGATTCCAGACTCCTGGCGGCACCGCTTATTCGAACAGCTTTCGTGATCGCGATCGGGTCAATCCCCCTTATAATCTTCTAGACGATCGCGACGCGCGCGGTATCAATGTTTGCAGCCTCCCCAACGTGTACTGCGGTGGCGGCACGCTCACGGGAAGCGCAACGCCAAATGCCCAGCCCAATCAGTACATCCCACAGAGCGGGGCCATCGTCCAGGGAGCGCCAGGCCGTGAAGACATCGTTTACTTCGAAGGTCCGGCCCCCAGCGGTATCAGCAACTGCATGCGCTCCTCCTGCACAATCTCCGGAGTCACCATGAGGGATGTAGAAGTGGTGGTCTTCGACGACCGTGAGATCCGCATGTGATCTGTGTTCCTCATTCATCCGCTGCACTGACCGCAGGATAGTCAGACAAAGTCACCAAGAATTTCTGACCACTGTCGAGAACTCCAGCAAACCGCCCACCTTGTACGGCGGCAACTCAATTCGAGCAGTGAACTGAAATTCTGCGTCGATCAGGTGCCACACCTTGCTCCTCCCGATCAACGACCTGCCCAGCCTCTATCAGGTCATGAAGGGCTTTTCAGTCGTGTTCCACATGCCATTGCATTCACCCCACCCCAGCCACCACCTCACTGCGCACCCGCTGCACCGGCCCGCCGCCATCCGTGAAGCTCTGCTCCAGCCGCATCGCCACCAGCTGGCTGGCCGGATCCAGGCAGGCCGAAAAGGGCAATCCCGTCGACCCGTTCAGCGCCGTGGCACCCGGCAAGCGTCCGCAACCCGCCCAGCTGCTGGGATCACTCGCCAGGCCATCCACCACCACCCGGCTCAGCGACGCGCTGCTGGGGTCGATGCGCCCCTCCAGCCCGTAGGCCGGCCCGCAGCGCATCAGCACCTGCCCCCGCCAGATGCCGCTCGGTGGCGCGCCCACCGAATAGCTAATCACCGTGCCGTCGCGCTTCAGCTGCAGCACCACCTGCCGGCCGGCCACCCCGCAGCTCACCGGCAGCGGCGCCGCCTCGTTCACCACCTCCGTGGCCCCCTCCAGATCCGTGCGGATCAGCGCCAGGGCCCGCCGCTGATGGTTGCGCTCGCGCACCAACCGCGAGAACTGCTGCGCATTGCGCCCCTCCCCCAGCAGCGCCTGCACCACCACGCCACACAGCATCAGCCCCAGCGCCATCGCCAGCAGCAGCTCCACCAGCCCGAAGCCTGCGCTGGCCTGGCGTTTCGTCGTCTGAATCCTCGGCATCGTCAGGCGTCTCACAGGGTTGGATCCGGGCTGCAGGCGCTGCTGTCGGGCCGGCCGCCGGGCGCGCCGCCATAGCGGCCCACCCGCACCACCCCCAGCGGCAGGGCCATCACCAGACAGCGGCGCAGCTCCGTACCGGCACTGCTGAGCACCACCGTGCCGCCATCCAGCACCAGGCCGTTGCTGCTGAAACGCAGGGTGTCGGGCAGGTTGTGGCTCAGCTCGATCGTGCCGTTCTCCACCCCCTCACCCAGGGGCATCGCGGCCTGCTCACAGCCAGCCAGCGACCCGCTCAACGGCGCCTGCCATCCCTCCGGCGCCAGGCTGAGGCCGCAGGGCCGTCCATGCCGTTCTGCCGCCGCGCGGCCCCGCTCGATCCCCAGCACCAGTCGCCGCGTGGCCACCTCCAGCCGCTGGCGCGCCATCGATTCGCCGCCGGCCTGGATCGCCAGCCCGGCCAGCAGCAGCAGCACCGTCACGCCCACCAGCAGCTCCGGGAGCGAAAAGCCCTGAGCGGGGCCCCGCGACGCGGTGAATCGCCGGGTCATGGCCTGCACAGGCCATGGGCCGCGGGAGCAAACAGCCGCTTGCGCTCGAGGCCATCGGCTGTGGCCGTCAGCCAGAGGGCACCGGCTCCGTCCGTCTCACCCGCGTCCGTCGTCAGCGTGACCCCCTCCGGCACTGGGCCGCCGGCCGCACTCAGTTGCAGGTCCATCCACGCCGCCGCAGCGCCGCAGCTCATCGGCGCCGTCACCCCGGCGGCGGCCACACGCAGCGCCCGCTCCCGCTGAAGCAGCACCAGGTCGAGCTGGCTCAGCAGCTCCTGCCGTTGCTCGGCGCGATGGTTCCAGGCCATGGCCGAGCCCCACAGCTGCGCTGAGCCGTTCGCCGCCAGGGCGAACACCACCGACGACACCATCACCTCCACCAGCGTCATCGCCCCATCCCCCGCAGACCCGCCACATGCAGGGGCTGCGGGGCCTCCCCCGCCAGCTCCAGCGCGTACAACCGCTGCACAGCCCCCTGGCTCAGTTCCAGCCGCAGTTCACCCGGAGGCCCCGCCGCTCCGGGCAGCCCCGGAGTCCACGACACCAGCCGGTAGTCGCTCTCACCCACCCGTCCGCTCAGCAGAGTGCCCGGATCCAGCCCCGCGCCGCAGCCGGGCACCGGCGTGATCCAGGCACTGGAGGCCAGGGGCAGCAGGCAGGCGTGCTCACCACTCAGGCGGCTCGCCACCTGCTCCGCCGCCGACGCCAGCGCGTCCTCCAACTGGCGCTGCTCCAGCTCCGCGGCCGCCAGCCGGCTGCCCTGAAGCGCCACCGTCTGCACCGACAGCGCACTCAGCATCAACACCAGCGCCACTCCGAACGCCAGCGGCAGCAGGAAACCCTGCTCAGCCTCCGGCGCTTGTCTGCGCCAGGTCCCCTGGGCCCGACAGCGTCGAGCCGTCCATGGAACCGCCATTGGCGGACTCCTCAATCCACGACATCCCAAGCGTTCCCAGCCAGGGCGGGCTGGCGCACCAGATTCAGCGGAGCTGGGGTGATGGCTTCAACAAACGTTGCACAGGTGCGATCAGCACATCCAAAAGCTCAGCCTTTCTGGCGGATGCACCGCCATTTCTGCATGTGTCGCCGGGCTCAGCGGCTCAAAATGGGGCATGCGCATCACTCTCAAGCTCGACGACGACCTCCTCAGCCAGGCTCAGCAGCTCAGTGGCATCAACGAGCGCACCCAGCTGGTCCGCGAAGCGCTCAAAGCCCTCGTGCAACGAGAAAGTGCCCATCGGTTAGCAGAACTCGGTGGTTCCGAGCCCCAGCTCGGAACCACCCCCCGTCGCCCGTCCTACTGAATTTCAGGCTCAACACCTGAGCTTGACCAGGGCTACGGAGCGATCAGCCAGCGCAGGTCCCGCTCAAGCGTTGCCGCCAGCTTCGGGTTCCATTGGGGGAGACTTTCCCACTCCTTGCGGCTGTAGACGAGCAGATCCGTCGCCAGCGGAAGATCGGCCGTGTCCCAGGGCCGCAGCCTCTCCCAGATCGGCAGCTCGCACTGCCGCAGCACCAGCAGCAGATCCAGGTCGCTGCCCACACCGGCATCGCCGCGCCCGTAGGAGCCGAAGACACCCACGCCCTCCAGCTCCGGTTGGGCCGCCGCCTGGCGCTGGGCCCACCGGCCCGCCGCCTCAAGCACGCTCTCGGAACTGGGCCAGCGCAGCACGGACCCACTCGATGATCGCTGTGGCATGGAACAGGCCCTGCTCGCTCTGCAGTCTGCCGAAATGTTCACCCGGGGTGCCGTCCGGATAGCTGTCCGGATAGCGGGTGGGGATGTAGAAACCATCCAGCAAGCGAAGCCTGTCCTCAAGCGCTTCCGGTGGAGGTGGTTGCAGCTCATCCTTGCCGGGCACTTCAGCCCAGATCCGAGTGAGGGTGTGTCCCCAGACCTGTTGGCCCAGGGCCATATTCAAGGCTTTGAGCGACTTCTCGGTGGCCTGATGGGCGGCAAAGCAGGCCCATTCATGCCGATCGGCTTGCATGGAGGCCTCGGCCTGCTCGAGGTCCCGCAGGGCCTGATTCAGCCAGTCGGCGGAGCGGTCAGCCATCGAGCCAGTCTGCTCCTCTCAGACGTCCTAGGAGTGATCTGGGTTGAGCCGTAGATCCCAGGGCAGCTGCAGCAGCTGCAGGGCCGGAGAGGGGAGTGGCTGGGCCAGCGTCATCGACCGTCCGCCTGCTGAACCTGACCGTAACGAAATTGCTCGACCCGGACTGTCAGGTCTTGCGTCGCACGTCGCGGCTTCAAACTCAGGCATGCGCACCACACTCACCCTCGACGACGATCTGCTCAGTGAAGCCACAGGCCTCAGCGGCATCAGGGAGCGCAGCCAGCTGATCCGCGAGGCCCTCAAGGCCCTGATCGAGCGGGAACGCTCACGCCGCATGGTCATCATGGGCGGCTCGGAGACCCAGATCGGACCACCCCCGCGTCACCGCCAGCTCTACTGATTCAGCTCGGCGCTATCAATGACTGATAGCAATCCCAGAGGCGCCATGGCGCAGCTCCTGATTCGGCAGCTGGCTCGTCTGCGGGCCACCACACCGGCAGCGGGCCGCAGCCTTGACGTGGCGGCCCTGATCCGCGAGGACCGCGATAGCCGCTGAATCAGGTCCCTGGGTGGTGGACGCTTCGGTGGCCTTCGCCTGGTTTGCCGCCGTGCCTGGCTCCGAGCCGCTGCCGGGCCTTCCCGCTGCGCTCGATCTGGCTTGCCTCACGGATTGAGCGGCAGCCCTACTGATTCAGCTTCAGCACCGCCATGAAGGCTTCCTGGGGCACATCCACCTTGCCCATGGCCTTCATGCGCTTCTTGCCCTTCGCCTGCTTCTTCAGCAGCTTCTTCTTGCGGGAGATGTCGCCGCCGTAGCACTTGGCCAGCACATCCTTGCGGATGGCGCTGATGCTTTCGCTGGCGATGATGCGGCTGCCGATCGAAGCCTGGATCGGGATCTTGAACTGCTGCCTGGGGATGAGTTCCTTGAGCTTCTCCACCAGGCCCTTGCCCACGTTGTAGGCCTTGTCGCGGTGCACGATCGTGGTGAGCGGATCGGCCTTCTCGCTGTTGATCAGCACATCGAGGCGCACCAGTTCGTTCTTGCGATAGCCGATCAGGCTGTATTCCATCGAGGCATAGCCCTTGGTGCGGCTCTTCATCTGATCAAAGAAATCCGTCACCACTTCCGCCAGCGGCATCTCGTAGTGCAGCGTCACCCGATCGGTGGTGATGTACTTCATGTCGATGAACTCACCCCGCCGCTCCTGGCACAGCTCCATCAGGGTGCCGTTGTAGCTGTTGGGCGTATAGATCTCCAGCTTCACATAGGGCTCTTCGATCGATTCCCGCTTCTGCGGATCCGGCAGGGTGGCGGGGTTGTCCACCATCTGCGTGCTGCCGTCGATCATGTTCACCCGGTAGATCACCGAGGGGGCCGTCACGATCAGGTCGAGGTCGTACTCCCGCTCCAGCCGTTCCTGCACGATCTCCATGTGCAGCAGCCCCAGGAAGCCGCAGCGGAAGCCGAAGCCCATGGCGCTGCTGGTTTCCGGTTCATACTTCAGCGCCGCATCGGAGAGCTTGAGCTTGTCGAGCGCCTCGCGCAGATCGGGGTACTGGTCGGCGTCGGTGGGGAACAGGCCGCAGAACACCATCGGCTTGGCCTCGGTGTAGCCCGGCAGCGGCTCGCTCACCGGATCGGCCACCAGGGTGATCGTGTCGCCCACCCGCGCGTCGGCCACCGCCTTGATCGACGCCGACAGGTAGCCCACCTCGCCGGCATGGAGGCTCTCCACCTGGCGCTGGTCGGGCGCCATCACCCCCACTTCATCGAGTTCGTAGGTGGTCTTGCTGGCCATCAGCAGCACCTTGTCCTTGCGGGCCACCTGGCCGCTGATCACCCGGAAATACACGATCACGCCCCGGTAGGGGTCGTAGTACGAGTCGAAGATCAGGGCGCGCAGCTGTTCGTTCACGCGGTCGGGCGGTGCCGGCACCCGCTCCACGATCGCTTCGAGGATCTCGGGGATGCCCAGGCCCGTCTTGGCGGAGCAATCGATCGCCTTCGAGGTGTCGAGCCCGATGATCGCCTCGATCTCCTCCTTGATCCGCTCCGGATCGGCGCCGGGCAGATCGATCTTGTTGAGCACCGGAATGATCTCCAGATCATTCTCCAGCGCCAGATACACATTCGCCAGCGTCTGCGCCTCCACCCCCTGGCTGGCATCCACCACCAGCAGAGCGCCTTCACAGGCCTGCAGGCTGCGGCTCACCTCATAGGAGAAGTCCACATGGCCCGGCGTGTCGATCAGGTTGAGGATGTACGTCTCGCCATCGGCCGCGGTGTACTCCATCCGCGCGGCCTGGAGCTTGATCGTGATCCCCCGCTCCCGCTCCAGCTCCATGTTGTCGAGGAACTGGGCCTGCATGTCGCGCGCCGCCACCGTTCCGGTGTCCTGCAGCAGCCGGTCGGCCAGGGTCGATTTACCGTGGTCGATGTGGGCAATGATGCAGAAGTTGCGGATCCGCTGAACGGGAACGTCGGTCATGGTCCCGTTCAAGGGGCAATCTGGAAAGCCGATCCTAGGGATGAAGCGGTGGAACCTCGCCGGCAACGAGGCAGCCTCCCGGCCCGGTTCCTAAGCTCAGCGCACACCCCGTCCGCCCCTGAGCCATGAGCACCGAGACCGCCAGCACGGAAACCACCGCCGGCTCCGAGGCCGCCATCAGCGACCCTCGCGCCCTCACGATCGAGAACGTCGAGCGTGTGCTCGATGAGCTCCGTCCTTATCTGATGGCCGACGGCGGCAACGTCGAGATCGTCGAGATCGACGGCCCCACCGTGAAGGTGCGTCTGCAGGGCGCCTGCGGCAGCTGCCCCAGCAGCACCATGACCCTCAAGATGGGCATCGAGCGCAAGCTGCGCGAGGCGATTCCCGAGGTCAACGAAGTGGTGCAGGTCCTCTGAAGACGAGGCCATCTCCGGCCCGTAGGCTGCACGCGCCCTTGCACCTGGAGCCGTGCTGGATCAGCGCCTGCTGCGCGACAACCCCGAGCTGATCGTCGAGCAGCTCGGGCGTCGGGGCATGGCTCTCGATCTCACCGCCCTGCAGCTGGTCGCCCGCCAGGAGCGCGACCTGGAGCAACAGCGCAGCGACCTGCAGGCCGAAGGCAACCGCATCGGCCGCCAGGTGGGGGAGCTCATCCGCAGCGGTGAAGCGCCCCACAGCCCCGAGGTGCAGGCCCTGCGCGACCGGGGCAACACCATCAAGCAGCAGGTGGCGGTGCTCGAGGAGGAGGAGAAATCCCTCGAAGCCCGTCTGCTGGAGCAACTGCTCGCCTTCCCCAACCTGCCCTCCCCCCACTGCCCCGATGGGGCCGGTGAAGCCGAGAACGTGGAGCGGCGGCGCTGGGGCACATCCCGCCAGCCGCTGGCCGGTGAGCCGCCCCTCGAGGAGCACTGGCAGATCGCCGAACGCCTCGGCCTGATCGACAGCGAGCGCTCGGTGCGCATCGCCCAGAGCCGCTTCGTGACCCTGCTCGGAGCGGGCGCCCGGCTGGAGCGGGCCCTGATCAGCTTCATGCTCGATCAGCACGCCAGCCGCGGCTACCGCGAGGTGCTGCCGCCGATCCTGGTCAACAGCGCCAGCCTCACCGCCTCCGGCCAGCTGCCCAAGTTCGCCGAGGAGAGCTTCCGCTGCTCCGACGACGACCTCTGGCTCACCCCCACCGCCGAGGTGCCGCTCACCTCGTTCCACCGCGACGAGATTCTTGCGGCTGAGCAACTGCCCCTCAAGTACGCCGCCTACACCCCCTGCTTCCGCCGCGAAGCCGGCTCCTACGGCCGCGACACCCGCGGCCTGATCCGCCTGCACCAGTTCAACAAAGTCGAGTTGTACTGGTTCTGCCATCCGGACGACTCGGAGGCGGCCCACGCCCAGCTCACCGCCGACGCCGAGGCGATCCTGCAGGCCCTCGAGCTGCCCTACCGGGTGCTCGATCTCTGTTGCGGTGATCTGGGCTTTTCGGCCACCCGCACCTTCGATCTCGAAGTATGGCTGCCCGGCGCCGGCGCCTACCGCGAGATCTCCAGCTGCAGCACCTGCGGCGAGTTCCAGGCGCGGCGCGCCTCGATCCGCTTCAAGGACGGCAGGAAGACCCGCCTGCTGCACACCCTCAACGGCAGCGGTCTGGCGGTGGGCCGCACCATGGCCGCCCTGCTCGAAACCGGCCAGCAGGCCGACGGCCGCGTGCGCCTCCCCCAGGCCCTGGTGCCCTACTTCGGTGCCACGGAACTGGTGAGCGAGGGCTGAGCCTGCGGCGTCTGCAGCGCCTCCCGGACCAGCGAGGCATCCACCGCCGGCTTCGGCAGGCCTGCGGCCACCCACCCCCGGGCGCGATGCAGCGACTCAACCAGCTGGAGGTTCCAGGCCAGCAGGCCCTCGGCCTCCAGCATCGGCAGCTGGTGCGCCAGCGGGTGGTACACCAGGCTGGCTTCGGCACGCTGGAAGCCCGTGGCGTTGAGGCCGATCGCCTGCCCCATCCAGGTGCTGGCCTCCCGCGGCTGGGCCGCGGCCGCACCATGGGCCGCCTGCCACACCCGCAGCAGACGCACCAGCTCCGGTCGGGCCTCCTTCAGGCGGGCAGGATCCACGGCCAGCACCTTCAACACCTCACCAGGCCTGCTGCGGCTGTCCTCCAGCGTGCGGGCCAGGCCCAGCCTCTTCACCGCGTTGCTGTACGGAGGGGCGAGCACGGCGGCCTCCACCTCACCCCGGCGCAGACTGCCCGGCATCGAGGCCATCGGCATCGTCACCAGGCGCACCTGGGCAGGATCGATGCCCCCCTGCTCGAGGGCACGCATCAGCAGATCACGCCCCACGGCCGAGCGGCCCACAGCCACTCGGCGGCCCCGCAGGTCGTCGAGGCTGAGGATCCACGGCCGCGCCACGATCTGATCGGCCCCGGCCGATTCGCTCAGCACCAGGATCAACGTGGGACAGCGCCTGGGCTGCCGGGAGCAGATGGTCACGGCATCGGCGGTGCTGATCGGCACCAGCCAGTGCTGCCCCCGCAGGTAGGCGTCCACCACCTCCTGATGGCCGGGCTGCGGATCAAGCCGCAGCCGCAGGCCGTGGGCCCCGGGAAGTCCGTCGCGCTCGGCCAGGGCGAAGTAGCGATCGGCTGGGGAGGGGCCGATGGGCAGGTTCAGGGCGCCTTCCCCCCATTGCCACCTGAGCACCCCGGCCGAGGCCACGGCCACAACCACGAGGCTCAGTCGCCAGACCCCCGACCGACCATGCCGAGGTGTGGCCCGATCAGTGGGACGGTGCTGCACGGGTGGCGCGGCAGGGGAGCGGCAGGCAGCTGAAAACCGCTGCCGCGGAACCGTAGGCCGATCCCCTGGTGCCGATGGTGCCCGGATGTACACCAACGGTGTCAGCCGGGAGCACCCACAATGGTCAGCACAATCCATGGATGCTGAATGGGCGTTGTTGCGGCACTGGCGATCCTGGCGGCCCTGATCGTGGTGCACGAAGCCGGCCATTTCTTCGCCGCCACCTGGCAGGGCATCCGCGTCAGCGGCTTCTCGATCGGTTTCGGTCCGGCCCTGCTGCAACGCCAGCGCCGCGGCGTGCAGTTCGCCCTGCGGGCGATCCCCCTCGGCGGCTACGTGGCCTTCCCCGACGACGACGAGGACAGCGACATCCCCAGCGATGATCCCGACCTCCTGCGCAACCGTCCCCTGCACCAGCGGGCCTTGGTGATCGCCGCCGGCGTCATCGCCAACCTGCTGCTGGCCTGGGCCGTGCTCTTCGGGCAGGGGCTGATGGTGGGCGTGCCCGCCGGCTTCAGCGCCACGCCGGGCGTGCTGGTGGCGGCGGTGCAGCCGGGCCAGGCCGCCGCCGCCTCCGGCCTGATGGCCGGCGACCGCATCCTCAGCCTCGGCGGCGTGCCCGTGGGTGGTGGCTCCCAGGCCGTGGTCGATCTGGTGGCCGACATCCAGGGCGCCCCCGAACGCACCCTGCAGATCCAGGCCGAGCGCGCCGGCGCAACCCTCAGCCTGCGGCTCACCCCCGCCGATCAGAGCGGCATCGGCCGCATCGGCGCTCAGCTGCAGCCCAACGGCAGTGAGGTGTTCCGCCCCGCCAGGGGCCCCCTGGAGCTGCTCAACCAGACCAACCGTGTCTTCGTGCAGCTGATCCGCCGCACCGTCGACGGCTTCGTGGCCCTGGTCACCCACTTCGGTGAAACCGCTCCCCAGGTGTCGGGGCCGGTGAAGATCGTTGAGATGGGCGCCAGCCTGGCCCGCCAGGGCGGCGGCAGCCTGTTCGTGTTCGCCGCGCTGATCTCGATCAACCTGGCTGTACTCAACGCCCTGCCCCTGCCCCTGCTCGATGGCGGCCAGTTCGCCCTGCTGCTGCTCGAGGGCCTGCGCGGCCGGCCCCTGCCCGACCGCCTGCAGATGGCGTTCATGCAGTCGGGCTTCCTGCTGCTGGTCGGGCTCAGCGTGGTGCTGATCGTCAAGGACACCAGCCAGCTCTCGGCAGTGCAGCAGCTGCTCGGCCGCTGAGGTGCCCCGCTTCGCCACGGCCCGTCAGCGTGCGCCGCTGATCCTGGAGCGCCTGGCTCTCCACTACCCCCACGCCACCTGCTCCCTCGACTGGACCACCCCCTGGGAGCTGCTGGTGGCCACCATGCTCTCGGCCCAGTGCACCGACGAGCGGGTCAATCGCGTCACCCCGGCCCTGTTCGAGCGCTTCCCCGATGCGCGTGCCGCCGCCGCGGTGAGCTCCAGCGAGGTGGAGCCCTATGTGCAGTCCACCGGTTTCTTCCGCAACAAGGCGAAGAACATCGTGGCCGCGTCACGCCTGCTGATCGAGCGCCATGGCGGTGAGGTGCCGGCCTCGATGGAGGAGCTGCTGGAGCTGCCGGGCGTGGCGCGCAAGACGGCCAACGTCGTGCTGGCCCATGCCTTCGGCATCAACGCCGGTGTCACGGTCGACACCCACGTGCGGCGGCTGAGCAACCGGCTCGGGCTCACCCGCCAGAGCGAACCGCGCCGGATCGAGCCCGATCTGATGAAGCTCCTGCCCCAACCGGAATGGGAGAACTTCTCGATCCGGCTGATCTTCCATGGCCGCGCTGTCTGCAACGCCCGCAAGCCCCTCTGCCCGGGCTGCCCCCTCGCCGATCTCTGCCCCAGCCATCCCGACCACGGCCCCAGTGGCCGCCGGGACGGGCGGCAGGCCACGCGCTAGGCTCGATTCCCACTGAACGAATTGCAGCAGCCGCATGGCGAAGAAGTCGATGATCGCGCGCGACGTGAAGCGCAAGAAGATAGTTGAACGCTTCGCCCTCAAGCGTGCTGCCCTCAAGGCGTCCTTCGAAGCCGCCGCGGATCCCATGGAGCGCCTGGAGATCCACCGCAGGATCCAGAACCTGCCCCGCAACAGCGCCCCCACCCGGGTGCGCAACCGCTGCTGGGCCACCGGCAAGCCCCGCGGCTTCTATCGCGATTTCGGTCTCTGCCGCAACCAGCTGCGCGAGCGCGCCCACAAGGGTCTGCTGCCCGGCGTGGTCAAGTCGAGCTGGTAAGCCGCTCCGGGGCTGTCGATCAGACGCGCGAGGGTGGCCAGGGGCCACCCTTTTTTGCGCTGGCTGCCCCCCGCAGGCCTGAATGCGAGAATGGAGCTTGACAAAAAACGGACATAAGACGACGTGCCAGGACAGATTCAGACGGTCTCCTTCGATGGTCGGGAGATCCGGCTGACCACGGGCTTGTATGCCCCCCAGGCCGGGGGTTCGGTCCTGATTGAATGCGGAGACACGGCCGTGCTGGTCACGGCCACCCGCGCCAAGGGCCGCGAAGGGATCGACTTTCTCCCGCTCACCTGTGATTACGAGGAGCGCCTCTACGCCGCGGGCCGCATCCCCGGCAGCTTCTTCCGCCGTGAAGGCCGCCCCCCCGAGCGCGCCATCCTCACCACCCGCCTGATCGACAGGCCCCTTCGGCCCCTCTTCCCCTCCTGGCTGCGCGACGACCTGCAGGTGGTCGCCACCACCCTCTCGCTCGATGAGCGGGTACCGCCCGATGTGCTGGCGGTCACCGGCGCCTCGATCGCCACCCTGCTGGCGAAGATCCCCTTCAACGGCCCGATGGCCGCCGTGCGCGTCGGCCTGCTCGGCGACGACTTCGTGCTCAACCCCAGCTACCGCGAGATCGAGCGCAGCGAGCTCGATCTGGTGGTGGCCGGCACCCCCTCCGGTGTGGTGATGGTGGAAGCGGGCGCCAACCAGCTGCCCGAACAGGACGTGATCGAGGCGATCGACTTCGGTTACGAAGCCGTGGGCGAACTGATCAAGGCCCAGCAGAAGCTGCTCGCCGATCTCGGCATTGAGCAGGTCTTCCCCGAAGCCCCGGTTCAGGACCCCGCCCTGCCCACCTTCCTGGAGCAGGAATGCGGAGCGGGCATCGGTGAGGTGCTCAAGCAGTTCAGCCTCACCAAGGCCGAACGCGATGCCCAGCTCGACACCATCAAGGCCGGGGTGGCCGAGAAGATCGCCGCCCTCTCCGACGACGACCCGATCCGTGTGGCCGCCGCCGGCAAGGCCCTGGGCAACACCTACAAGGGCATCACCAAGAAGCTGATGCGCGCCCAGATCCTCAACGAGGGCAAGCGGGTCGATGGCCGCGCGCTCGATGAGGTGCGCCCGATCACCGCCGCCGTGGGCGTGCTGCCCAAGCGGGTCCATGGTTCGGGCCTGTTCCAGCGTGGGCTCACCCAGGTGCTCTCCACCGCCACCCTCGGCACCCCCAGCGATGCCCAGGAGATGGACGATCTCAACCCGATCGGTGAGAAGACCTACCTCCACCACTACAACTTCCCCCCCTATTCCGTCGGTGAGACCCGGCCGATGCGCTCCCCCGGCCGCCGCGAGGTCGGCCACGGAGCCCTGGCCGAGCGAGCGATCGTGCCCGTGCTGCCCCCCAAGGAGAGCTTCCCCTACGTGCTGCGCGTGGTCTCGGAGTGCCTCAGCTCCAACGGCTCCACCTCGATGGGCTCGGTCTGCGGCAGCACCCTGGCCCTGATGGATGCCGGTGTGCCCCTCAAGGCTCCGGTCAGCGGCGCCGCCATGGGCCTGATCAAGGAGGGCGATGAGGTGCGCATCCTCACCGACATCCAGGGCATCGAGGATTTCCTCGGCGACATGGACTTCAAGGTGGCCGGCACCGAGAAGGGCATCACCGCCCTGCAGATGGACATGAAGATCAGCGGTCTGGCGGTGAGCACCATCGCCGAGGCCGTCAACCAGGCCCGCCCGGCCCGGCTGCACATCCTCGAGAAGATGCTCGAGGCGATCGGCAAGCCCCGTGAGGTGCTCTCCCCCCATGCCCCGCGCCTGCTCAGCTTCCGCATCGACCCGGAACTGATCGGCACCGTGATCGGCCCCGGCGGCCGCACGATCAAGGGCATCACCGAGCGCACCAACACCAAGATCGACATCGAGGACGGCGGCATCGTCACGATCGCCAGCCACGACGGCGCCGCCGCCGAGGAAGCCCAGCGGATCATCGAGGGGCTCACCCGCCGCGTCAGCGAGGGCGAGCTGTTCAACGGCTCCGTCACGCGGATCATCCCGATCGGCGCCTTCGTCGAGATCCTCCCCGGCAAGGAGGGCATGATCCACATCTCCCAGCTCTCGGAAGCGCGGGTGGAGAAGGTGGAGGATGTGATCAAGGTGGGCGATGCCGTCACCGTGCGGGTGCGCGAGATCGACAACCGCGGCCGCATCAACCTCACCCTGCGGGGCGTGGCCCAGGAAGCGGTGCCGGCGGCCTGAGCTCAGTCAGTGGTGGCGATCAGGCCCGAACAGGCCTCGGGCTCAGGCTGGTGGAAACCAGCCTGCACCACCACCGCGCCTGAGCCAGCCGTCTGACACCCCACCAGGGTCTTGCCGGAGAACGCGCTGGAGGGCATCCCCTCCGCCATCACCCGGTAGCCGCCGGCCGTGGTCTGGATCAGGTAGGAGAACGGACCAGCTGACGTGCTGATCAGCGTGCTGCCGCCGTTGATCAGCGCCAGTTGCAGCTGCTGACGCACCGTGGAGCGAACCATCGCTTCGGCCGCCTGCTCGCGCAGGGCGCTCACTCCCTGCAGGCCGGCGACGAGCACGACCATCAGGCCGAGGCCGTAGATCAGGACACCCTGGATGAAGCCGTCATCGGCGACGGTGGGGGACGGAGAGCGACTCGGGGATCTGGTGGGACACCTGGCCTGGGGCGAATGGGCCAGGTGATAGAGAAACGCGTGACAGGCCATGGGACAGCCTCGATCAATGACCGGACCGTAACGATTCGCTTGCCAAGAGGCAGTCTCGCCTGCTACCGGCAAGCGATTGTTAACCAGCCGCCCGTGGGTCAGACCACAAAGCCCGGATCGATCCGCGCCATGGCGGCGGCGGCCCGCTCACACAGCTCCGCATGGGCCAGACCGTGGCTGGCGATCAGGCATCCCGCCTGCAGTCCGTCACCCCTGTTGTACTGAAGCGGCCGGCCATCAGCGTGGCTGAAGGCCCCGCCCGCCGCCCGCAGCACCGCTTCCGGCGCCGCCATGTCCCAGTCCTTGGGGGCGCTGCGCCCTGAGAGCGAGAGGTAGAGGTCGGTTTCGCCGCGCAGGATCGTGGCCACCTTGCACCCCACGCTGCCCACCGCCAGGGAGGAGCCCAGCCCCAGCGCCTGCACCAGCTGCTCCAGCCGCTGATCGCGGTGGTTGCGGCTGGCCACCAGCACCAGATCCTCAGGGACGCTGCGCTCGCTCAACTGGGGCGCGAAGCGCTCGCCGGCCGGATTCTCCCGCCAGGCGCCACCGATCAGCTCCTCGGACACCGCGCCCACCAGACCGAACCAGAGTTCCTCCTTCTCGGGCAGCAGCACC
The DNA here is from genome assembly GCF_015841355.1 of Synechococcus sp. CBW1107. Lineage (NCBI taxonomy): Bacteria > Bacillati > Cyanobacteriota > Cyanophyceae > Synechococcales > Synechococcaceae > Synechococcus > Synechococcus sp. CBW1107. The sequence continues at coordinate 2,203,902 of NZ_CP064908.1, read as the reverse complement.
ACGCCGAGCACCGGCTCGCCCTGATGCACCAGGGCCAGATGCACCGCGTACTCACCGGTGCCCTGGAGGAAATCCTTGGTGCCATCGAGGGGATCGAGGATCCAGAGCCAGTCGGCCTCCAGGGGCACGCCGGCGCTGAGCTGCTCCTTGGCGGTCTCCTCGCTCAGCAGGGTCCAGGGGGCCTCGGGGAAGGCCTGGGCAAGACCCTCGAGCAGGTGCTGGTTCACCGCCAGATCAGCCGCCGTCACCGGCCCTTCGCCGCCTTCATCCACGCTCAGGGCCAGGCCATAGCCGAAGGGGGGCTGCTCGCCGCGGGCGTAGGCCCTGAGAATCGCGGCCGACTCCCAGCTGAGGCGCCGCAGCAGCGCCAGCAGCTCTTCGGGATCGAGACCGGCGGGCAGGCAGGGGGCAGCGATCATGGACACAGCCAGGCTCGAACAGAAGCGCATTGTGGAGCAAGCCAGCGAACCCGCCTCCGGGGTGCTGTACCTGGTGGGTACACCGATCGGCAACCTCGGGGATCTCTCCCCCCGGGCCCGGCGGGTGCTGGAGGGGGTCGACCGCATCGCCTGCGAAGACACCCGCCACAGCGGTCAGCTCCTGGCCGGGCTGGGCATCCGCAGCCGTCTGCTCAGCTTTCATCAGCACAACCAGAACGCCCGCATCCCCGAACTGCTGGCGGCCCTCAGCGCCGGCGACAGCCTCGCGGTGATCAGCGATGCGGGCCTGCCGGGCATCTCCGATCCCGGCGAGGCGCTGGTGGCGGCCGCCCGCGCCGGCGGCCACCCGGTGATCTGCGTGCCCGGTCCCTGCGCGGTGACCACGGCCCTGGTCAGCAGCGGCCTGCCCAGTGGCCGCTTCTGCTTCGAGGGGTTCCTGCCGGCCAAGGGCAGCCAACGCCGCCAGCGGCTCCAGGAGCTGGCGGGCGAGGAACGCACGCTGGTGCTCTTCGAAGCGCCGCACCGGCTGGTCGAGCTGCTCGACGACCTGCTCACCACCCTCGGCGACCGGCCCCTGCAGGTGGCGCGGGAGCTGACCAAACGCCATGAGCAGCAGATCGGTCCCAGCGTGGCCGCCGCCCTCGAGCACTTCCGGCAGGTGCCGCCCCGGGGGGAATGCACCCTGGTGCTCGGTGGTGCCACGCCGGAGCCGCCGGCCCTGCGCAGCGACGCCGAGCTGACCGAGGAGCTGCGCGGGAAGGTGGCTTCAGGCCTGAGCGCCAGTGATGCGGCCCGCCAGCTCGCCGCCGAGACCGGCCTCTCCCGCCGCAGCCTCTACGCCCTGCTGCACCAGCCCGACTGAGCGCCGCCAGCCCTGAATGGAGCATGCTGTGGGCCGAGCTGCTCCATCCCCCTCCATCCTGGCCATGCTGCTGCGCCTGCGCCTGTTGCTCACCAGCCTCGGCGGCGGCCTGCTGCTGCTGCTGATCCTCTGCCTCGGCGCCCAGAACCTGGAGGAGCGCCCCAGCCTGCGGCTGGGCATCGGCCGCAGCGCTCCTCTGCCCAGCGGCTTCCTGGTGGGGCTGGCCCTGGCGGCGGGGGTGATCAGCGGCGGCAGCGCCACCGCCCTGCTGCTGCCCCGCCGGGATCAGCCTCCGGGAAGGGCGTAGAGCGCCCCTTCCAGCACCACCCGGGTGATGCCCCGCCCCACCAGATAGGTGGCCGTGCGCTGAATCACCTGGCTGTCGGGCATCTTGATCACCCGCTGGGTGCGGCCGCACTGGCGCTTGGCCTGGCGGGGATTGGCGAACACCACCAGGGCCTGGCGCGCCTGCTCGTCGTCGGGCAGGGAGCCGAGCTCGGGGAAATCACTGAGCGGGCGGGCCTGCAGCTCGACCGTCTTGTCGACCAGCATGTAAAGACTGGCTGGAAGGGCCGCGCTCTCCAGCGGCTGGCAGACCACCGCCGAGCCCTCCCGCAGCCCCGGACCGAGGTGGGCGCCCGCCACCACCGGCACCATCGTGAAGACATTGCCCTCGGCGTCGGTGTCATCCCCGTCGCCGTCGTCGCTCTCGCCATCGTCACTGTCGCCGTCGTCGTCCTCACCGAAGTCATCGGCGTCGTCGATCGCCAGCACACCGGGGCCGGAGCCATCGTCGTCGGGGTCGCTGTCGAGGTCGCTCACCGGGTCGAGATCGGGGTCAGCGTCCAGGTCGAGATCGGCATCGGCGTCAGTGTCCGCCTCGGTGTCGATCGCCCTGGCCACAGGCATTTCGCTGGAGGCAGCCACCTGGACAACCGGCTCGACCGGCTCCGGCGCCGGCGTGGGGGTGGGCGTGGCTGTGGGGGCCTCCTGCTGGCCCGCGGCTCGGCCGCGGTCCTTCTTGAGCTGCTCGTAGAGCGTCGGATCGAGGGCGCTCTTCACCACGCGGGTCACCGTGTTGGGGCTGCAGCCGAAGCCATCGGCGAGGGCCGTGCTGGATGCACCAGCCCGCCACCGCTGCACCAGCTCCTGTTTCTGGGCGTCACTGAGCCGGGAGGCCGCCATCGAGCAAGTTGCGCAGCGGCCCAATCTAGGCTGATGCCATGGGCCGTTAGCTCAGCTGGATAGAGCATGCGACTTCTAATCGCACGGTCGCTGGTTCGAATCCAGCACGGCCCGTTCCCCCATCCTCCGCAGGCCGACGCTCCGGCAGCCGCACCAGCGTTTCCTGACCTGGGCCTGATTCAGTAGCAGCAGCGCCGAACGTGCCGGCGATTTGTCAACAATCTTGACAAATCCACTGATCCCGAGAGGCCCGCCCCATGGCCCTCACACGACGCGTCGAACTGGTGCCGCTGGAGCGCACCGCCGCAGGCAATGCCCTCTTCAGCCAGGCCCAGCCCAGCGACGAAACCCTGATCGCCGATCTCGCCCCCCATCAGCCCGTCTCGCTCTTCTGCCACCGCCGCCAGACCGATCAGCTGATCCTGCTGCGCGGCTCCCTCGAGCTGGTGGTGCTGGAGGACGGCCGGCTCCGGCGCATTCCCCTGCGGGAAGACGAACCGATGCTGGTGCGCATCCCCCCGGGCGTTCCCCACGGGGCGGTCAACAGCAGCCGCCGGTACGCCACGGTGGTGAATGCCGTGCTGCGCCACGGCCCTCCCGACCCGCGCGACTACAGGCCGCGACCCCTGCCCCATGCCTTGCGGGAGCAGTGGCGGGACCTCATGGGCGAGCCCGCGCCAGCAGGTCCTCCGCTGCCGGCAGGCGCAGGCGATCGGCCCAGCCACAACGCTCCAGGCCGCGGATGAAGGCATAGGTGGGATCGGGCAGCCGCTGCACGCGCCCGCCGCTCACCCCGTAGCCCTGCCGCACCGACCACTGGAAGGCGTGATGCAGGTTGTGCCAGCCCTCCCCGAGCGTGATCAGGGCCACCAGGCCGTTGTTGCGGCTCATGTCGTCGGTGAGGAACGGCCGATCACCGGCGAGGTGGGCCAGGGAATTCACCGTGGCCACCCCGTGGAAGAGCAGCGTTGTGCTCAGGCAGAACGCCGCCAGCCACTCCAGGCCGCCGAGCACATACGACAAGCCACCCAGGGCCAGCAGGGGCAGGAAATGCAGCCGGTCGATCAGGCGCAGCACCGGGTCGGCCTCCACATCGGCGGGCAGCCGCTCCGGGAAGAAGGAGGACTGCAGCAGCCAGCCCACCTGGGAGCGCCAGAACCCCTGCAGTCCTGACCGGGGCTGCAGGGGCGAATGGGGATCCTGGTCCGTGTCCACATGGCGGTGATGGGCCAGGTGGTGGGCTTTCCACCAGCTCGGCCCCATCTGCCCGGCGGAGGCCCCCACCAGGGCCCCGATCCAGACCACCGGTTTGGGCGCTCGGTAGCTGCCATGGGTGATCAGGCGGTGATAGATGGCCGTGGTGGCCAGCATCCGCACCAGATAGAGGGCCAGGGCCCAGCCCGCCGCCTCCAGGCTCAGCCCCGTGGCCAGCAGCAGCAGACAACCGAGGTGGGACAGAACAATGAACACCGGTCCCAGGCAGTACAGGACACGGGTGAGACCGGAAGTCAGAAGACAGCACTGTGAAGAGATCTTCACGTTAGGCGGGCAGCGTGGGGGGCAACGGCGGTGATCCCTAGCCTGAACTCCAGGGGGAAGCCTTCCTATGGCCTACACCACAGGTCCGGGCAAGGGTCCCACCGAGAGCTCTGTTCACACGACCGGCAACACGTCCGCGCAAGCAGCCGCTCAATCGGCCATGCAAGCGGCACCTGAAGCATCCTTCGCGGCCCTCGAGCCCCTGCTGCTGCAGTCCCGGGGCCGGGCCGATGCCCTGATCGAGGTGCTTCACGGCGCCCAGACGCTCTACGGCCATCTCTCCGATCCCCTGCTCAGCCACGTGGCGGCACGCCTGCGGCTGCCACTCAGCCGGGTCAAGGGAACCGCCAGCTTTTATCACCTCTTCCGTTTCCAGCCACCGGCCCGCCACCACTGCGTGGTCTGCACCGGCACCGCCTGCCAGATCCAGGGAGCCCCGGCCCTGATCGACACCATGGAGGAGGGCCTGGGGCTGCGCCTGGGCGCCCGCCGCTCCGACGGCTGGGTCAGCCTCTCGGAGGTGCGCTGCCTGGGCACCTGCAGCGATGCGCCCCTGGTGCTGATCGACGGCACCGTCGGCCGCCAGCAGACCAGCGATGGCCTGCGCCGCTGGCTGCAGGAGCTGGAGCCATGAACGGTCTGCGCTGCTGCGCCTCGGCCGGCTGCCTGGCCAGGGGCTCCGGCGCCGTGATCGGGGCCCTCGAAACGGCCATCTCCAGAGCCGAACTGGGGGACCGGATCCAGCTGCGTCCGGTGGGCTGTCTGGGCCCCTGCAGCCAGGGCCCCCTGCTGGCCCTCGATCCCGAGGGCGCCCTCTATGCCGGTGTGGACCCCCAGGACGCCGACACCCTGGTGTCCGCCCTGGCCCGCCGGCTGCATCAGGGCACCGATCAGGAGGCGCCCCTGGAGTGGGCCCCCGCCAGGGGCGAGCGCCTGGACCTCGCCCAGCCGTTCTTCCAGCGGCAACGGCGGATCGTGCTGGAGCACTGCGGCCTGATCGATCCCACCGACCTGGAGCAGGCGATCGCCGTGGGGGCCTACGGCCAGCTGGAGCGGGTGCTGCGGGGCTGGAGCCCGGAGCAGGTGGTCAAGGAACTGCAGCGCAGCGGTCTGCGCGGCCGTGGGGGCGCCGGCTATCCCACCGGTCTGAAATGGGCCACCGTGGCCCGCATGCCCGGGGCCCGCAAGGAGGTGGTCTGCAACGCCGATGAGGGCGATCCCGGAGCCTTCATGGACCGCGCCGTGCTGGAGGGCGATCCCCATCGGGTGCTGGAGGGAATGGCGATCGCCGCCTATGCGGTGGGCGCCGACCACGGGTTCATCTACATCCGCGCCGAATACGAACTGGCGATCGAGCGGCTGCGCCTGGCGATCGAGCAGGCCGTGCTCCGGGGCCGGCTCGGGGCGGCCCTGTTCGGCACGCGCTTCGGGTTCACGCTGGAGCTGCGGGTGGGAGCCGGGGCCTACGTCTGCGGAGAGGAAACGGCGCTGATCGCCTCGATCGAAGGCAAGCGCGGCACGCCCAGCCCCAGGCCCCCCTATCCCGCAGAACGCGGGGTGGGCGGCAGACCCACCCTGATCAACAACGTCGAGACCTTCGCCAACGTGGCGCCGATCCTGCGGGAAGGCGCCGACTGGTTCGCCGCCATCGGCACCGCCGGCAGCAGCGGCACCAAGGTGTTCAGCCTCACCGGCCACGTGCGCCGCGGCGGCCTGGTGGAGGTGCCGATGGGCACCAGCCTGGCCACGGTCGTGCTGGAGATGGGCGAGGGCAGCCCGCACGGGTCCAGCGTCAAAGCCGTGCAGACCGGCGGACCATCCGGGGGCTGCGTGCCGGCCGATCGGCTCGAGACACCGCTCGACTACGAGAGCCTCCAGTCGCTTGGCACGATCATGGGCTCCGGCGGCATGGTGGTGCTGGACCAGGGCACCGACATGGTGGCTCTGGCCGCCTATTTCATGGCCTTCTGCCGTGAGGAGTCGTGCGGCAAGTGCGTCCCCTGCCGGGCCGGCACCGTGCAGCTCCACGGGCTGCTGGAGAAGATCCTGGCCGGCCAGGCCAGCCAGGCCGACCTCGATCAGCTCGAAACGCTCGGGGCGATGGTGATGGACACCAGCCTCTGCGGCCTGGGTCAGAGCGCCCCCAAGCCGATGCTGAGCACCCTGCGCTACTTCCGCGGCGACTACCTCGCCCGGCTGGGGGCGCCATGAGCGTGCGCACCCTGCGCATCGACGGCCGCGACGTGGCCAGCGCCGACGGCGCCACGGTGCTGGAGGCCGCCGGCGACGCCGGTGTGGCCATCCCCACCCTCTGCCATCTGGAGGGGCTCTCACCCGTGGCCGCCTGCCGGCTCTGCCTGGTGGAGATCGAGGGCAGCCCCAGGCTGCAGCCGGCCTGCATCACCCCGGTGAGCGAGGGCATGGTGGTCCACACCGCCACGCCCCGTCTCCGGGAGATCCGGCGGACCGTGATCGAACTGCTGTTCACCGAGGGCAACCATGTCTGCGCGGTGTGTGTGGCCAACGGCCATTGCGAACTGCAGGACCGCGCCGTGGAGGTGGGCATGGACCACTCCCGCCTGCCCTACCGCTTCCCCGATCGCCCCGTGGACCTCTCCCACCAGCGCTTCGGGCTCGACCACAACCGCTGCATCCTCTGCAGCCGCTGCGTGCGCGTCTGCGACGAGGTGGAGGGCGCCCATGTCTGGGACGTGGCCTGGCGGGGCGAACACTGCCGGATCATCGCCGGACTGGATCAGCCCTGGGGCGCCGTCGACGCCTGCACCGACTGCGGGAAGTGCGTCATGGTCTGCCCCACCGGCGCCCTGTTCCACAAGGGCGACAGCGAGGGGGAGAAGCACGAGGATCCCAGCCGGCTGGCGGCCCTGCTGCGGGCCCGTCGCGCCCGCCAGGAGGCCCCATGAGCCAGCCCGCGAAGCTGCGTCTGGCCACGGTCTGGCTGGCGGGTTGCTCCGGCTGCCACATGTCGTTCCTGGATCTCGACGAGTGGCTGATCGAGCTGGCACCGCGCATCGAGATGGTCTTCTCGCCGATCGCCTCCGACACCAAGACCTACCCCGAGGCTGTGGATGTGGCCCTGGTGGAGGGAGGCGTGGGCAACAGCGACAACCTGGCCCTGATCCGCCAGGTGCGCCAGCGCACCCGCCTGCTGGTGTCCTTCGGCGACTGCGCCATCACCGCCAACGTGCCCGGCCTGCGCAATCCGCTCGCGGGTCCGGCCGCCGTGCTGGACCGCTCCTACCTGGACCTGGCCGACGGCAGCGCCCAGTGGCCCCACGCTCCGGGCCTGGTGCCCGAGCTGCTGGAGCGGGTGCTGCCGGTCCATGAGCTTGTGCCGGTGGATCTGTTCCTGCCGGGTTGCCCACCACCGGCCGGGCGCATCCGCGCCGTGCTCGAGGCCCTGCTGCAGGGCGAGCGGCCGCTGATGGAGGGTCCGGAGATGATCCGCTTCGGCTGAGGGGGCTCAGGCCGCCAGAGCAGCGGCCACCTCGGGGTTGCTGTACCAGCTGCGCACGCCGTCGCGCACCGGCGTGATGCCCAGTTCGGCGCGCAGCTCCTCGAGATCCTGGTCCATGCGCTCCTCCCAGATCACCGGAAAGAGCCGTTTGGCAGCGGCACCGGTATCGAGCCCATCGACGATCAGCCTGAGAATGGCCCTGGCCGTGCGGGCCTGCTCCTCAACGCTGCTGAGTTCGCTGGCGGGGGTGTGGCCCATCAGCCAGCTCAGCATCAGCGAGACCAGATCGGTGAAGCCCAGTCCGGGATGGTTGAACTGGCCCACGCTGATGCTGATCACCCCGATCTCCCCGTAGTTATCGAGGCTGTAGCCACTGAGAATATGGTGAAGATCATGGGTGGCGAATACTCGGTAGTTGATATAATCAGCATCGGTTTCCAGATTGTTGAAGAAAGCCGGTTCAGGGAAGAAGTTGATGTCGTAGCCGTGGGTGTTCAGCACCGTGGCGTAGGTGTGGCCGAGCGTGCCCCTGGGCAGGGCGGCCAGAGCGTCCACGTCGTAGGGGCCACAGAGTCGGCGCTCCTTGATCAGGGCGGCGGAGGCCGGATCGTTCTCCAGAATCCGGGTGCACAACTTCATCGGATTCGAGTCCCTCAGCCGATGGGAGAGCAGGAACACGTTGCCGGCGTCCTTACCGCCCCCCACCGCCAGATCGGCGAGTTCGAGAAAATCCTGCAGGTTGTGCTGGGCGGCGATCGTGTTGAGGTAGCGGAAACCCATGGATGGAGGCGCCGTGAACAGCGGTTGGACGGGCAGACGCGGCCGGGGGGCGCTTCTAGCCTGGTGGTGACGGCCTGATCCGCCATGACCCGCACGATCCTGATCGATCCGGTCACCCGCATCGAAGGCCACGCCAAAATCTCCATCCATCTCGAGGCCAGCGGCGCCGTCAGCGGCGCCCATTTCCATGTGGGTGAATTCCGCGGCTTCGAGGCTTTCTGCGTCGGGCGGCCCTTCAGCGAGATGGCGGCGATCACGGCGCGGATCTGCGGCATCTGCCCGGTGAGCCACCTGCTGGCGGCAGCCAAGACCGGCGACCAGCTGCTGGCGGTCACGATTCCGCCGGCGGCCGAGCGGCTGCGGCGGCTGATGAACCTGGCCCAGATCATCCAGTCGCACGCCCTCTCCTTCTTTCACCTCAGCAGTCCGGACTTCCTGCTGGGCTGGGACAGCGACCCCGCCCGGCGCAATGTGTTCGGGCTGATCGCCGCCGATCCCGAACTGGCCCGCGGCGGCATCCGCCTGCGCCAGTTCGGCCAGGCGGTGATCGAGCGGCTGGGGGGACGCAAAATCCATCCGGCCTGGGCGGTGCCCGGAGGCGTGCGCAGCCCGCTGCAGCCCGAGGACCGCGACTGGATCCGCTCGCGGCTGAGCGAGGCCGTCGCCACCACCCGCGGCGCCCTCGACCTGTTCAAGCGCCTGCTGGATGGGCCGCTGGCGGCGGAAGCCGCTGTGTTCGGCGACTTCCCCTCTTTATTCCTGGCCCTGGTGGGACCCGACGGCCGCTGGGAGCACTACGGCGGTCGCCTGCGCCTGATCGACAGCGCGGGCGTGCTGGTGACGGACGAGCTGCCGGCCGATGGTCTCGGCGCCGGGCAGCTGGGCGGCCTGCTGGCCGAAGCGGTGGACCCCACCACCTACCTGAAGTTCCCGTATTACAAACCGCTGGGCCCTGAAGCGGGCAGCTACCGGGTGGGGCCTCTGGCCCGCCTCAACGTCTGCGAGCGCATCGGCCACGAGCTGGCCGACCGGGAACTGCTGGAGCTGCGCCAGCGCGGCGGCCGGGTGGTCACCAGCTCCTTTCTGTATCACCTGGCCCGGCTGATCGAGATCCTCGCCGCCCTGGAGGCGATCGAGGCGCTGCTCGACGATCCAGCCCTGTGCGACCCCCACGTGCGCGCCCACGCCGGCGTGAACGCCCGCGAGGCCGTGGGCGTGAGCGAAGCGCCCCGCGGCACCCTCTTTCACCACTACCGCGTCGACCCGGGGGGTCTGATCGAGGCGGTCAACCTGATCATCGCCACCGGCCAGAACAACCGGGCGATGAACAGAACGATCACCCAGATCGCCCGCCAGTTCATCCAGGCGGGCCCGGGCGCCGAGCCGGAGATCGCCGAGGGCCTGCTCAACCGGGTGGAGGCGGGCATCCGCTGCTTCGATCCCTGCCTCTCCTGCTCCACCCATGCCGCCGGCCAGATGCCGTTGCATGTGCAGCTGATCGGCCCCGACGGGGAGCTGCTGCGCGAGCGGTGGCGGGAGTGAGCGGCGGGGCGTCCCCAGACACGGACCTGCTGATCGGCTGGGGCAACGGCCTGAGGCAGGACGACGGCGTGGGCCTCCTGATCGCCGAGCGGGTGCGGGGCTGGGGCCGGCCCCGGCTCGAGGTGGTGGCGATCACCCAGCTCACCCCCGAGCTGGCGCCGCGACTGGCGCAAGCCGCACGGGTGCTGTTCGTGGACGCGGCCCTGGAGCGGGCCTGTCCCGACCCCGGCTGGAGCCTGGAGCCGCTGCCGTGCGGGGCTCCAGGCTCCCAGCCCCTGAGCCACCACGCCAGCCCCGGCGCCCTGCTGCAGCTGGCCGGCCGTCTCTACGGGAGCACCCCCCCCGCCTGGCAGCTGCTGGTGCGCGCCCACAGCTGCGGGGTGGGCACGGAGCTCACGGCCGCCACCGCCGCCCTGCTGCCCGCGGCCCTGGCGGCCGTGAGGGACTGGTGCGGCCGCGGCCATGCATGAGCTGGCGCTGATGCAGGAAGTGCACCGGATCGCCCTGGAGGCCGCGGCGGCCGAGGGCGCCCGGCGGATTCACAGCCTGCGACTGCGGCTGGGCAGGCTCTGCGGGGTGGATCCCGACGCCCTGCGCTTCGCCTTCGAGGTGGTGATGGCCGAGGAGGTGGCCCTCGGTGCCCGGCTGGAGCTGGAGGTGGTGCCCACCCTCTGCCGCTGCGGACCGTGCGGGACGCCATTCGAGCCCGGGGATGTGATCCTGGCCTGCCCGCACTGCGGCTGCCTGGCGGCGGAAGTGCTGGCGGGGCGGGAGCTGGAGCTGATCGGGCTGGAAGTGTCCTGAGCTCAGGGGAGGTGTCGAGACCCTCAGCCACCCGGCTGCCGGTTCCTCAACGCCCACCGCCGACCAGGAAGGCGTGGATCAGCCCAGGGTTCAGCGATCCGTCACGGGCGTTCTTTCTCTCCAGACTGAGCACAACGACCCCGGCCCCGCCATGTGCTCCCACTGCTCCTGCGGTCAGCCCAGCCGCACCCTCGAGCTGCGCCACAACCTGCTGGAGCGGAACGACAGCAACGCCGGGCTCAACCGGGAGCGGTTCGCCGCCGCCGGCCTGCTGGCGCTGAACGTGCTCTCGGGTCCCGGCGCCGGCAAGACCGCTCTGCTCGAACGCCTCGCCCGCCAGTGGGACCACGGCCCGGTGGGAGTCATCGTGGGTGATCTGGCCACCGACAACGATGCCCGCCGCCTGCGGGCCGCCGGCGCCCGCGCCGTTCAGATCCAGACCGGCGACCTCTGCCATCTGGAGGCGTCGATGGTGGCTCGGGCCTTCGATCAGCTCGACACCACGGCCATGGAGCTGCTGCTGATCGAGAACGTGGGCAATCTGGTCTGCCCCACCGCCTTCGATCTGGGCGAACGGCATCGGCTGGCGCTGCTCTCGGTGACGGAAGGGGAGGACAAGCCGCTCAAGTACCCGGCCCTGTTCCAGTCGGCCGAGGTGGTGGTTATCACCAAAGTTGACCTGGCCGACGCCGTGGGCTTCGATCGCTCCTCGGCCCTCGCCAACGTGGCCGGGGTGGCCCCCCAGGCAAGGATTTTCGAGCTCTCGGCCCGCACCGGCGCCGGCATGGAGGCGCTGCTGCACTGGCTCAGCCACCAGCGCCTGGGAGCGCCGGTGTGATCTGCCGCCTGCGGCTGGAGATCGAGGGGCTGGTGCAGGGGGTGGGCTTCCGGCCGCTCGTGCTCCGGCTGGCGCGGGAGCTGGAGCTCACGGGCTGGGTGCGCAACACCGGTGCCGGCGTGCTGCTGGAGCTGCAGGGGCCTGCGCCGGCGATCGACACCCTGCTGCAGCGGCTGCGGCGGCAGCGTCCTCCCCACAGCCGCCTCGATCGGATCCGCCGTCACCAGCGCCCGCTCGAGGCGGCAGAAACCGGCTTCGAAATCCAGGAGGCGCCCATGGAGGAGGCCCACGGGAGCGGGAGGGCGGACACCTCCGTGCGCTGGGCCCTGATCCAGCCGGATCTGGCCCCCTGCCCGTCCTGCCGCGCCGAGCTCCGCGATCCCGCTAACCGCCGCTGCGGCTACGCCCTGATCAGCTGCGTCCACTGCGGTCCCCGCTACAGCCTGATGGGGACGTTGCCCTTCGACCGGGTCCGCACCGGCCTGGCGGCGTTCCCGCTCTGCCCCGCCTGCCAGGCCGAGTACGACGATCCGAGCGATCGCCGCTGCCATGCCCAGACGATCGCCTGCCCCCGCTGCGGACCGCGCCTGAGCTGGTGGGGTCCCGGCGGCCAGCGGCTCAGCGACCCCCGCCGCCCCCATCCCTCGGGGCCCAGTCCCTGCCTGCAGGCAGCCGCGGCTGCCCTCATGGCGGACAGGACCGTCGCCCTCAAGGGCGTCGGCGGCTTCCAGCTGCTGGTGCGGGCGCGCTGCCCGGAGGCGGTGGCCGGGCTGCGGCGGCGCAAGGGCCGCCCCGAGAAACCCCTGGCGGTGATGGCCCCGGGCCTGGCCTGGGTGCGGCGCCACTGCCACCTGAACCCGACCGAAGCCCGGCTGCTCGACTCAGCGGCGGCGCCGATCGTGCTGCTGCGCCGCCGCGGGGAGGCGGGAGTGTGCGACGCCGTGGCCCCCGACAACCCCTGGCTGGGGGTGATGCTCCCCTCCAGCCCGCTGCACCTGCTGCTGCTGGAGCTGCTCGATGAGCCGCTGGTGGCCACCAGCGGCAACCGCTCGGGGGAACCGCTCTGTCACGACGAGACCAGGGCCCTGCAGGAGCTGGCCGACCTGGCCGATGGCTTCCTGGTGCACGACCGGCCGATCCTCAACCCGGTGGATGATTCCATCGCCCAGGTGGTCTGCGGCGAGCCGATGCTGCTGCGCCATGCCCGCGGCTACGCGCCCACCGCCGTGGATCTGCCCTCCGCGGCGGAGCCGGGAGTGGATCCGCCGCCGCCGCTGCCCACCGGGGAGGTGGCGATGGGTGGGCAGCTCAAGAGTGCGCTGGCCTTCGGCTGGGGCCGTCGGGCGCTGCTGGGTCCCCACCTCGGCGATCTCGACAGCGCCGCAGGCGAAGCCCACCTCCGCCGCAGCCTCGGTGACGCTCTGGCGCGCCACGGCCTCCGTCCCGCCGGCTACGTCGTCGATCAGCACCGTGGCTACCGCTCCCACCGGATCGGACTGGAGCTCGCGGCCCTCGGCGGCTGCCCGCCACCGCTGGGGGTGCAGCACCACCACGCCCACCTGCTGGCCTGCCTGGCGGAGCATGGCCTCGCCCCGCCCGAGGTGGGGGTGGCCTGGGACGGGGCCGGGCAAGGGAGTGACGGCACCCTCTGGGGTGGGGAAGTGCTGCGGCTCGAGCAGTCCGGCTTCAGGGCCGAGGCCCGCCTGCGGCCCTTTCCCCTGCCGGGGGCGGAGCGGGCGCTGCGGGAACCACGGCGGGCAGCGCTGGGGCTGCTCTTCGCCGCCGGGGGATCGGAAGAGCTGGCTCGGGCCACCGGCACACCCACCATGGGGGCATTCAGCGCCGAGGAGCGGCAGGTGCTCTCGCGGATGCTGCAGCAGGGGCTGCAGAGCCCGTGGTGTTCCAGCGTGGGTCGCCTCTTCGACGCGGTGGCCTCCCTGCTGGGCCTGCAGCAGCGCTGCAGCTTCGAAGGCCAGGCGGCCCTGAAGCTGGAAGCCGCGGCCAGCCACGGCGGCACCGCCGGCCGGAGGCGCTACGCGTTGGTGCTGCGCACCCACACCGCACCGGGCGGCGGCAACGGAAACGGCAACGGCAGCGGGCCCTGGCTGCTCGACTGGCACCCCCTGCTGCAGGACCTGCTCGACGATCAGCGCAGGGGAGTGGCGGCGGAGGCCATCGCCCTGGCCTTCCACCACGCCCTGGCCGATGCGCTGGTGGATCTGGCGGTGCGGCTGAAGCTGGAGCGGTTGCTGCTCAGTGGCGGCTGTTTCCAGAACCGCCTGCTGCTCACCCTGGCGGCGGGGGGCCTTCGGCGCGCCGGCATCGAGCCGCTCTGGCCCAGGCGGATTCCCTGCAACGACGGCGGCCTCGCCCTGGGTCAGCTGATGGCGGTCAGCCTCGGACGCTCTGGCTAGAACCGGAGCAGGCCCATGGGGGCCGCACCCTGATGGAGGGTCCGATGTGTCTGGCCATAGCGGGGGAATTGATCCGGATCGAGGATCGACGACCAGCGGATCGTCCCGGGGAGGACCCCGCCCTCTGGCGCATGGGCCTGGTGGAGTTCTCGGGTGTGCGCCGCGAGGTGAGCCTGGCCTGCGTGCCCGAGGCGGTCGTGGGCGACCGGCTGCTGGTGCACGTTGGCTTCGCCCTCAGCATCGTCGAACCGTGAGGAGGGGATCGCCATGGCGGAGCTGAGCGCATGACCCGGGCGACCGTGGATGGCAACGAAGCGGTGGCCCGTGTCGCCTACCGGCTGAACGAGGTGATGGCGATCTACCCGATCACGCCGGCCTCGCCGATGGGGGAATGGGCCGATGCCTGGGCCGCCTTGGGCCGGCCGAACCTCTGGGGCACGGTGCCCCGGGTGGTGGAGATGCAGAGCGAGGGCGGGGCCGCGGGTGTGTTGCACGGCGCCTTGCAGGCCGGTGCGCTCACCACCACCTTCACCGCGTCGCAGGGGTTGCTGCTGATGCTGCCCAACCTCTACAAGATCGCGGGTGAACTCACCGCCACGGTGGTGCATGTGGCGTCCCGCGCCATCGCGGGACAGGCCCTCTCGATCTTCGGCGACCACGGCGATGTGATGGCCGTGCGCGGCACGGGCTGCGCACTGCTCTGTTCCGCCTCGGTGCAGGAAACCGGCGATTTCGCCGCGATCGCCAGCCTGGCCAGCCTGCGCAGCCGCCTGCCGGTGGTGCACTTCTTCGACGGCTTCCGCACCTCCCATGAGCTCCAGACGGTGGAGCTGATCGATGACGACCTGCTGCGGGCCCTGATCCCCCGGGAGCTGATCGCCGCTCATCGCGGCCGCGGGCTGACCCCCGATCACCCGGTGATCCGCGGCACCAGCCAGAACCCGGATGTGGCCTTCCAGGCCCGCGAGGCCGCCAACCCGTTCCATGAGGCCGCTCCCGGCCTGATGCAGGAGGCGATGGACGCCTTTGCCGCCCTGAGCGGCCGCGCCTATCAGCTCTTCGAGTACCACGGCCACCCAGAGGCCGAACGGGTGCTGGTGCTGATGGGTTCGGGCTGCGAAACGGCCCATGAAACCGTCGATGCGCTGCTGGCCGCCGGCGAGCGGGTGGGGGTGCTGAAGGTGCGGCTGTACCGGCCCTTCGATGGCACGCGCCTGCTGCGGGCCCTGCCGGCCACGACCCGGGCGATCGCGGTGCTCGACCGCTGCAAGGAGCCGGGCAGCGGCGGCGAGCCCCTCTACCTCGATGTGTCCAATGCGGTGCGCGAGGGCTGGACGGGCTCACCCCTGCCGCGCCTGCTGGGCGGCCGCTACGGCCTGGCCTCCAAGGAGTTCACCCCGCCGATGGTGCGGGCCGTGTTCGCCGCCCTGGAGCGGCCCAGCACCCCCAACCCCTTCACCGTCGGCATCGACGACGACGTGACCCACCGCTCCCTGCCGGTGGAGGACGACAGCGGCAGCTGTGGTGGCAAAGCAGCCGGTGGCAACGCAGCCGGCGGCGGCTCCGGGGCGCCCTTCGCCGCGATCCTCTACGGCCTCGGCTCCGACGGCACGGTGGGGGCCAGCAAGGCCACCATCAAGATCATCGGGGAGGCCACCGACCTGCACGCCCAGGGCTACTTCGTCTACGACTCCAAGAAGTCGGGGGCGGTCACGGTCTCCCATCTGCGCTTCGGGCCGGATCCGATCCGCTCCACCCACCTGGTCCGTCAGGCCCGGCTGGTGGCCTGCCACCACTGGGATTTCCTCGAGCGCTTCGATCTGCTGGAGGAGGCCCTGCCGGGTGCCACCCTGCTGCTGAACAGCCCATGGCCGGCGGAGCAGGTGTGGCCACGGCTGCCTCGGGCGGTGCAGGAGCGCATCGTGGAGCGCCACCTGACGGTGCTGGCGATCGAGGCCACGGCGATCGCCGCTGAACTCGGCCTGGGCGGACGGATCAACACCGTGATGCAGGTGGCCTTCTTCGCGGCGGCCGGGGTCATGCCCGTGGAGCAGGCGCTCGAGGCGATCCGCGGCACGATCCGCCACAGCTACGGCGGCAAGGGCGAGCGGGTGGTGCGCAGCAACCTGGCGGCCGTCGACATGGCGCTGAGCCGCCTGAGACCGGTGCCGATCGGAGCGGTGGGCACCAAGGACCACGAGGCTCCAGCGCCCACCGGCACAGACCCACTCGCGGGGGCGCCGGCCGTCGTGCGTGAGCTGATCGCGCCGCAGCTGGCACGCCGGGGGGATCGTCTTCCCGTGAGCGCCCTGCCTCCGGATGGCACCTTCCCCTGCGGTACGGCCCGCTGGGAGAAGCGCAACATCGCCGAATCCGTGCCGGTGTGGGAGGCCGACCTCTGCGTGCAGTGCGGCAAGTGCGTGATGGTCTGCCCCCACGCCGTGATCCGGGCCAAGGTGGTCGAGCCGGCGGCCCTGGCGGACGCCCCGGAGGGCTTCGTGAGCACGCCCGCCCGCGATCCCCACTGGAGCGGCCTCAGCTTCACCCTGCAGGTGGCCGGCGAAGACTGCACCGGCTGCGGCCTCTGCGTGGAGGTCTGCCCGGCCCGCGACCGCACCGAGCCCCGGCGCAAGGCGATCAACATGGCCCCGCAGCGGCCCCTGCGCGAGCAGCTGCGCCGCCACTGGGACTACACCCTCAGCCTGCCCAGCCCGGACCGGCGCGACCTCGACCTCCGCCACATCCGCCAGCAGCAGCTGCAGGAGCCCCTGTTCGAATTCTCGGGCGCCTGCGGCGGCTGCGGCGAGACCCCCTACATCAAGCTCGCCACCCAGCTCTTCGGCGACCGGATGGTGGTGGCCAACGCCACCGGCTGCTCCTCGATCTACGGCGGCAACCTGCCCACCACCCCCTGGAGCGCCAATGGCGACGGCCGCGGCCCCGCCTGGAGCAATTCCCTGTTCGAGGACAACGCCGAATTCGGCCTCGGCTTCCGGGTCGCCTTCGACCAGCGCCGGGCGATGGCGCAGCAGCTGCTGCGCGAGCTCGCCGCCGGGAGCGGGGCCTGGGTGCCGGCAGCGCTGGCGGCGGCCCTGATCGAGGCGGATCAGAGCGACGAAGCGGGGCTCCACGAGCAGCGGCTGCGGGTGGCGGAGCTGCGCTCCCTGCTGGAGCCGCGCCTGGCGACAGGCGAGACCCCTGATCACCACGGCCCTCAGGCCGAGGCCGCCCGCACCCTGCTGACCCTGGCCGACGATCTGGTGAAGCGGAGCGTCTGGTTGATCGGCGGCGACGGCTGGGCCTACGACATCGGCTCCGCCGGCATCGACCACGTGCTGGCCAGCGGCGCCGACGTCAACATCCTGGTGCTCGACACCGAGGTGTACTCCAACACCGGCGGCCAGATGTCGAAGGCCACCCCCCTGGGGGCGGTGGCCAAGTTCGCCAGTGGCGGCAAGGCCAGCGCCAAGAAGGACCTGGGGCTGATGGCGATGTCCTACGGCCAGGTCTACGTGGCCAGCGTGGCCATGGGCGCCCGCGATGAGCACACCCTGAGGGCCTTCCTGGAGGCCGAATCCTTCCCCGGACCCTCGCTGATCCTGGCCTACTCCCACTGCATCGCCCATGGCATCGACATGGCCCAGGGCATGACCCAGCAGAAGCGCGCGGTGGACTCCGGGCGCTGGCTGCTCTACCGCCACGACCCCCGCCGCGCCGAGCGGGGCGAGAACCCCCTGATCCTGGATTCCCGGGCCCCGACGCTGCCGATGGCGGAGGCGATGGCCAGCGAGAACCGCTTCCGGATGCTGGCCTGGAGCCATCCGGATCAGGCCCGGACCCTCACGCGTCAGGCCCAGCAGGAGGCGCGCCAGCGCTGGGAGCGCTACGAACGGATGGCGGAGCCATGAACGGTCCCGACCTCTCCAGCCACTACCTCGGCCTGACCCTGGCCTCTCCCCTCGTGGTGGGGGCGGCCGCCCCCCTCAGCGGCGATCCCGACCACATCCCCCGCCTGGCCGAGGCCGGGGCGGCGGCCGTGGTGCTCCACTCCCTCTTCCTGGAGCAGATCGAGCGCGACTGGCAGGACTGGGAGCACCATCACCATCAGGGCAGCGAGAGTTACGCCGAGGCCCTCAGCTATCAGCCGAACCTCGAGCCCCGCCACCTCGGGGTCGAGGGGTACCTCCATGAGATCGAAACCGCCCGACGGCGGGTCGACATTCCGATCATCGCCAGCCTCAACGGCACGGAGGAGGGGCACTGGGAAGCGATCGCCCGGGCCGTGGAGCAGGCCGGTGCCGCGGCGATCGAGCTGAACCTCTATGCCGTCCCCACCGACCGCAGCCTGGATGCCAACGCCCTGGAAGCGGCCCAGGTGGCGATCGTGCGCAGCGTCTGCGCCGCCACCAGCCTGCCCGTGGCCGTGAAGCTCAGCCCTTACTACACCAACCTCCACCACCTGGCCCATGCGCTGAAGGCCGCCGGCGCCCGCGCCCTGGTGCTCTTCAACCGCTTCTACCAGCCCGACATCGACATCGAGACCCTCGAGCCCCGCGCGAACCTGCTGCTCAGCACGGCGGCGGATCAGCGGCTTCCCCTGCGCTGGATCGCCCTGCTGCACGGTCGGGTTCCCCTGGAGTTCGCCGCCAGCGGCGGCATCAGCCACGGCACCGATGTGGTGCGGATGCTGATGGTGGGAGCCAGCGCCACGATGGTGGTGTCGGCCCTGCTGCGCCACGGGCCCAGGCACCTGCAGACGCTCACCACCGAGCTGAGCCACTGGCTGGAGGAGCATGGCCACGGCTCCGCCCGGGAGCTGCTGGGCTGCATGAGCCAGCAGCGCTGCCCCGATCCCGCCAGCTTCGAGCGGGCCCAGTACCTGCGGGCCATCACCAGCGATCCGGTCGGCCTGGCCTGGGATCCATGAGCGGCAGTCCCCCGCACCGTCAGCGGCAGGAGGTGCAGCGGCTGCTCGACGCACTGCACACCGAGACCCGCCGGAGCTGGACGCTGATGGAGGTCTGCGGCGGCCAGACCCACGCGATCCTGCGCCACGGCCTCGATCAGCTGATCCCCCCGCAGCTGGAGCTGATCCATGGGCCCGGCTGTCCGGTGTGCGTCACCGCGGCGGAGACGATCGACCGGGCCCTGGCACTGGCGGCCCGACCGGAGGTGATCCTCTGCACCTACGGCGACATGCTGCGGGTGCCGGGAACGGGCCCGTCCCACCTGCTCGAAGCCCGCGCCAACGGGGCCGACGTGCGCGTGATCACCGCTCCTCTCGACGTGCTGGCTGTGGCGAGGTCCCATCCCGGGCGGCAGGTGGTCTTCTTCGCGGTGGGCTTCGAGACCACCGCCCCCGCCACCGCCCTGCTCGCCCACCAGGCCTGGAGCGGCGGCGCGCAGAACCTCAGCCTGCTGGTGTCACACGTGCGCGTGCCGCCGGCGATGGAAGCGATCCTGACTGCGCCCGAATGCCGGGTGCAGGGCTTTCTGGCGGCCGGCCATGTCTGTGCCGTGATGGGCCGGACGGAGTACGAGCCGATCGCGGCGCAGCACCGGCGGCCGATCGTGATCACCGGCTTCGAGCCGCTCGATCTCCTCGAGGGCATGCTGCGGGCCGTGCGCCAGCTGGAGCGGGGCGAGGCCCGGGTGGAGGACGCCTACCCGCGGGCCGGAGCCGGAGTGGGCAATGCCTCCGCCCGCGCCCTGATCACGAAGGTGTTCACCCGCTGCGACCAGCACTGGCGCGGCCTGGGGATGCTGCCCGGCAGTGGTCTGCGCCTGCGCCCCCCCTACGACGCCCTCGACGCGGCGCGGCGCTTCCCGTCGGCGGCCCGGCCGGACACCGACACCGACACCGACACCGACACCGACACGGAGGGTTGCATCAGCGGCCTGGTGCTGCAGGGGCTGGCCCGTCCCGACGCCTGCCCCCGCTTCGGCCGGGGTTGCAGCCCCGAGCGTCCGCTGGGGGCGCCGATGGTGTCGGCGGAAGGCGCCTGCGCGGCCTACTGGCGCTACCGCGAGCGGACCTGATCGATGACCGCGCCTCTGAATCTCCCCTGTCCCATCAGCCCCGACGACGGGCCGGTGGTGCTGCTCGGCCACGGAGGCGGTGGACTGCTGAGCCAGCGGCTGCTGCAGCAGGTGATCCTGCCG
Organism: Synechococcus sp. CBW1107; assembly: GCF_015841355.1. Classification (NCBI taxonomy): domain Bacteria; kingdom Bacillati; phylum Cyanobacteriota; class Cyanophyceae; order Synechococcales; family Synechococcaceae; genus Synechococcus; species Synechococcus sp. CBW1107. Next base: position 2,183,858 of record NZ_CP064908.1, on the reverse strand, counting down.
GCCCTGGGAACCACAGACGGCGTCCTGCTCGACGCCGCCACGTTGAAGACGGAAGGGGGAGAGCTGGCCTTCAGCACCGACGGCCATGTGGTGCGTCCCCTGGAGTTTCCCGGCGGTGACATCGGCTCGCTGGCGGTGTTCGGCACCGTCAACGACCTGGCGATGCTCGGAGCCACTCCCCTGGCCCTGAGCCTCGGCCTGATCCTGGAGGAAGGGCTGCCCCTGAGCACCCTGAGCCGGTTGCTGCGCTCCGCCGCGGCCGCCGCGGACCGCTGTGGCGTCTCGGTGGTCACGGGAGACACCAAGGTGGTGGAGAAGGGCAAGGCCGACGGTCTGTTCATGACCACCGCCGGGATCGGACGGATTCCGGCCGGCGTGTCGATCGGCCCCCGGGCCATCCGCAGTGGCGACGTGATCCTGGTGAGCGGCGACCTGGGCCGCCACGGTGTCGCCATCCTGGCGGCCCGGGAGGAGCTGGGCTTCAGCACCAGCCTGGCGAGTGACCTGGCCCCGCTCCACGGCAGTGTCCAGGCCCTGCTGGCCGCCGGCCTGGACCTGCATGCCCTGCGCGACCTCACCCGCGGGGGGCTGGCGGCCGCTCTGCATGAGCTCTGCCGTGACGCCGGCCTGGGGGCCCTCGTGCACGAGGCGGAGGTGCCGGTCCATGGGGCCGTGGCCTCGGCCTGCGAGCTGCTGGGCCTCGACCCGTTCACCATGGCCAGCGAGGGGCGCTTCGTGCTGATGCTGCCCGAGGCTCAGGCGCAGGAGGCCCTGAAGCTGCTGCGCCGCTGGCAGTCCGGAGCCGCGATCATCGGCCGGATCGGGGGGGAGGCGTTGCTGCTGGAGACCAGCCTGGGGGTGCGACGCCCCCTGGAGCTGGGCCGGGGCGAGCTGTTGCCCCGCATCTGCTGATGGCCAGGGGCACCTGGGGGCTGGGATGATGGGGTCTGTTCCCCTGTGCAGTCATGTACACCGACTGGACCGCTGTGATCCTGCTGCTGCTCACCGCCTTGCCCCTGGGGGTGGTGGTGGCCACGGCGGCCTTCTTCGTCTGGCGTCAGAAAAAGCTCAGGCAGCGCTGATGTCGTGGGGGGCGGCCACGTGATCAGCAAGGCTGCCCTGGCCGAGGCAGTCGAGGCAGGTGCGGAAGCTGTGGCCGCCGAGGCGCAGAACGCCGCTGCCCCCGCAGTGGCTGCAGCGTCGGTGAATCATCTGTGCTGAGCCGCTCACCGACGTGGACGGACGGGCTGGATGGGTGAGAACGTGGGAATACGACTCAGGAGCAGCGAGATCGTGGCCTGCTTCAAGCGGGGCGGGGAAGGACACCACCACCCGTGATGGCACTCCTTCACGAGCTGGATGGTTCTGGGAGGAGCGCTCCGGACTGACGAGACGTTCCGGACTGGAGCTGGACACGGAAAGGCTCCGGTGCGTAGTTGATCAGTCTGATCTCAAAGTCGGGCATTTGATCCCGAAACCTTCCTTAAGAGTTCCCAGGTCTTCGGCCCCTCGACGCAGCTGAGCCTGCAGGTGCGCAAGATCCAGCTCCTGCAGCAGGTCCACCGCGCTCAGACGGCTGCCGGCGGGCACCAGGGCCAGGCTGGCCGCCATCCGGCCGATCACCGCCGCCGCATCGAGGCCCTCCCGCCTCAGGGGCTCCAGCCCCTGAGCCGCCTGCCGCTTGGCCAGCCGCTGTCCACCCTCATCCAGCCAGAGGGGCACATGCCAGCAGCTGACGAACGGCCGTCCCAGCCGCTCGCACACCGCCACCTGCGGCGCGGTGGAGCGCCAGAGATCAGCGCCCCGCACCACCGTGGTCACCCCCATCAGCAGGTCGTCCACGGCTGAGGTGAGGTGATAGGCGAGGAAACCATCGGCGCGGCGCAGCACTACATCGCCCACCTGCGTGGCCGCCTCCAGGCAGCCCGTGGGACCGATCTCCTCCCGCCAGCGCAGGTCTCCCGGCTCCAGCCTCAGACGCCAGCTGGGCAGTCGGCCCTGCCGAGGCCCCCAGCCGACGGCCCGGTCCCGGCACGTGCCCGGGTAGAGCGGCCAGCCTCCGTGGGGGGCGGAGAGATCCGCCAGCATCCGGCGGCTGCAGCGGCAGGGATACAGGACCCCGCCACGGCGGAATGCCGAAAGGACCGACGCATAGAGCCCGGTCCGATCGCTCTGGCGCAGGGACGGTCCATCCCAGCTGAGTCCCAGCCAGTTCAGATCGGACTCGATCGCCTCGATCGCTCCCGGGCGCCGGCGCGGGAGGTCGAGGTCGTCGTGGCGCAGCAGAAAGCGACCTCCGCTCAGGCGGGCCTGCAGCCAGGCCAGCAGGGCGGTGCGCAGGTTGCCCAGATGCAAGGGGCCGCTCGGGGATGGGGCGAACCGGCCCGTGGGTCCCTCAAGACGACGGTGGTCGGCCTCCTCGATCAGCCGTTCGAGCCGGGAAGGAAGTGGCAGCCCCAGGACTCAGCTCTGGACCTTGTCCTTGAACTGCTTGCCGGCCGTGAAGGCCGGCACGCGCTTGGCCGGGATCTTGATCTTTTCACCGGTCTTGGGGTTGAGGCCCTGACGGGCGGAGCGCTCGCGGGCCTCGAAGGAGCCGAAGCCCAGGATCGAAACCTTCTTTCCTTCCACGACGGAATCGACGATCGTCTCAATGGCGGCGTCGACGACCTTGGACACTTCGGTCTTGGTCAATTCGGTGCGGACCGCAACGAGGTTGACGAGATCAGCTTTGTTCATCGGAGGCGAAAACCTTCAGGAGAATGCGTGAGCTGGGCGGAGCGGAAAAACACCCTCTTCGCCGGCGCCGGAACGGTACAGCGCGCCAATCGTATGGGGGAAGCGCTGTCCGGGCAACCAAAAACCCCGGCTGAACAACGGTTTGGGGCCGAATCATCCCCGAAAACAGCCATTCCGGCCCCCATGGACCAGCCCGCGCTGCCTCAGGGCCGGTCCAGCAGACCATCCAGCAGAGTGCGGCCGCCGTCGATCAGCTTCTCCCCCTGCAGGGCCCCCAGGCCCGCTCCGCTGGCGATCCAGCGGGGAGAACCGGGCGGCAGCCAGCGGACCAGGGCTTCGAGGCTGCGCCCCTGCCGGCCCCAGTGAAAGGTGCGGGCCGTGCGCAGCGGACGGGCCTTCCCTGGCGCGGTCGGCACCAGCAGGCGGCCGCAGAACAGCACATCGGGATCCCCGGCCGCATGCACCACGCAGGCCCCCGGGGTGGTCCCCGGCGTCCAGAGCACCCGCACACCCCCGCCAAGGTCGAGCCCATCACCGAAGGGGCAGAGGCCCGCCACTCCGGGCAGCAGATAGGCCTCCTGCTCCTGGAGCAGCACCGGCCAGCCCAGCGCCTCCTGCCAGCGCCGGCAGCGGCCATGACCCTCGCGGCTGGTGAGCAGGATCATGCCGGCCGCGGCCCCGCTCAGGGCGGCGAGGTTGGCGGCGGTGAAGGCCGGCACGTCGATCAGCAGCGGCGCCTGGCCCGGAGGAGCCAGCAGCCAGGACGTCCCCCCCAGGCTGTCGCGGTTGGGAGCGAACACCCACAGGCCGGGGAGCACGGGCGTGGGCGGCCGCCCCGCCTCCAGGGTCCTCTCGCCACTGTCCTCCTCCGGCACGGCCGCCTCCCGAGGACCATCGCCCCTGCACAGCACTAGTTTGAATCGTCAGGTGACCCGAGTCCTTGTCCTCAATCCAGCTCGGACATCCCTGGCCCCTCGGGGCAGCGCTCACCGCCCGGGGGGTGAATTTCTCCCTGGTGGCCCCATCCGCCACACGCGTGGAGCTGCTGCTGTTCGCCCGTGGCAGCTCGCCTGAGCCCTTCCGGATCATTCCGCTGGATCAGCGCCATCGCTCCGGCGACCACTGGCACGTGGAAGTGGAGGGGATCGGCACCGGCACCTGCTACGGCTACCGCGTCTACGGGCCTCTGCTGCCCGGGGCCCACGGTTTCAACCCGTCGAAGGTGCTGCTCGACCCCTGCGCCAGGGCGATCAGCGGCTGGGACGTCTACCGCCGCGGTGACGCCATCGGCGCCGTCCCCAACACCGCCACCTGCCTGAAGGGGGTGGTCACGGAACGGGATCGCTTCGATTTCGTGGCCGCGCCGAGGCCGCGCCACAGCTGGCAGACCACGGTGATCTACGAGCTGCACGTGGGCGGGCTCAGCCGGGGCCACGGCAGCCCCGTGACTCCTGAGCACCAGGGCAGCCTGCTGGGCGTGATCGACTCCCTGCCCTACCTGCGCAGCCTGGGCGTCACCACCCTGGAGTTGCTGCCGGTGATGGCCTTCGATCCCCAGGACGCGCCCCACGGGCGCCAGAACTACTGGGGTTACAGCCCCCTGAGCTGGATGGCCCCCCACCAGGGCTACCTGGTGGGCGACGACCCGCTGGCGGGACGCCAGCAGGTGCGTCAGCTGGTCACCGCCTGCCACCAGGCCGGGATGGAGGTGCTGCTCGACGTGGTCTACAACCACACCAGCGAAGGCAACCAGGACGGACCGACCCTGAGCTGGCGCGGACTCGCGGACCGCCTTTACTACCACCAGAACAGCCGGGGTGACTACCTGGATGTCACCGGCTGCGGCAACACCATCGCCGCCAACCGCCCCCTGGCCCGGCGGCTGCTGCTGGAGTCGATGCGCTGCTGGGCCCTGGAGCTGGGCATCGACGGCTTCCGCTTCGATCTCGGCATCGCCCTCAGCCGCGGGGAGGAGCTGACCCCGCTCGACCAACCGCCGCTGTTCGAGGAGATCGAGGCCGACCCCGAGCTGAGCGACCTCAAGCTGGTGAGCGAACCCTGGGATTGCGGGGGCCTCTACCGGCTCCAGGACTTCCCGGCGCGGCGCATGGGCACCTGGAACGGCCGCTTCCGCGACGACGTGCGCCGCTTCTGGAAAGGGGACGACAACTGCTGCTGGCCCATGGCCCAGAGGCTGTCGGGCAGTCCCGATCTCTACGGCGGCAAGCCGGCCACGGCGGGCCGCAGCATCACCTTCATCACCGCCCACGACGGCTTCACCCTCGCCGATCTGGTCAGCTACGACCGCAAGCACAACCTGGCCAACGGCGAGGACAACCGCGACGGCGACAACCACAACAACAGCTGGAACCACGGCGTGGAGGGGCCCTGCAGCGATCCGCAGATCAACGAGCTGCGCAACCGCCAGATCCGCAACCTGCTCACCACCATGCTGCTGGCACCCGGGGTGCCGATGCTGCTGATGGGCGATGAAGTGCGCCGCAGCCAGGGGGGCAACAACAACACCTGGTGCCAGAACAATCCCCTGGGCTGGATGCACTGGCGCCCCGACGAGGACGATCAGAGCCTCCATCGCTTCGTGAGCCGGCTGGTGCGCCTGCGCCGCCGGCTCGAAAGCCTGCTCAACCCGGAGGTTCCCCACGCCGACAGCCCCCCCTCCAGGCCCGGGGAGCGGGACCAGATCTGGCGCGAGTGGCACGGGGTGGAACTGCTCCAGCCCGACTGGGGCAGCTGGTCCCACAGCCTGGCCTGGAGCCTGCATGACATGCGCCACGGGGCGCTGCTGTGGTGCGGCATGAATGCCTACTACCAGCCGATGGCCTTCAAGCTGCCGGCGGCCAGCGCCGGCTGGCTGCAGGTGATCGACACCGGCCGGATCGATGGTGATGGACTGGCCGAGAGCCCCGTGGCCTGGAGCTCCTCAGAGGCGCCACTCAAGGGCCGCAGCCTGATGCTGCTGCTGGCCCCCCACCTGATGACGGAGTCGTGGCCCTGAAGAAGCAAGCGGGCGGCGGGAATCGAACCCGCATCATCAGCTTGGAAGGCTGAGGTTTTACCACTAAACTACGCCCGCGCCAGTACAAGCGTACCGTCGGCGAACGCCCATCCCGGTCGCGACGACCGCCACGAACGCTTGCCTGCAGCATTATGACCTGCGCCTGGGACAGCCCTTCTTGACCTCCACCGAGACCACGCTGAGCCCCCAGGCGCCCACACCGGTCAGCGATGCCTCCAACCTCAGGGGCGCAGACCGCCGACGCATGCTCTGGTGCTACAGCCTCGGCGACGCGGGCACCGGCATGGCGGCCACCCTGCTCGGGTTCTACCTGTTCGTCTTCTACACCGGGGTGGCGGGTCTGCCGGCCTGGATGGCGGGGCTGGTGCTGATGGTGATCAAGGTCTGGGACGGCATCAACGACCCGATCGTCGGCTTCCTCAGCGACCACACCAAGAGCCGCTGGGGACCGCGCATTCCCTGGATCGCCTTCAGCGCCGTTCCCCTCGGGCTGAGCATGGCGGCGATGTGGTGGGTGCCCCCCGGCAGCGACTGGCAGAAGTTCGTCGTCTTCGTGCTGATCCAGCTGGTGGCGATGGGGCTCTACACCTGCGTCAACCTGCCCTACTCGGCCCTCGCCAGCGAGCTCACCACCGACACGCCCCTGCGCACCCGGCTCAACGCCCTGCGCTTCACCGGTTCGATCATCGCCGGCCTGAGCGGCCTGGTGCTGGGGGCCCTGCTGGTGAGAGGCGGCGCCGAGGGTTACCTGCGCATGGGCCTGATCTCCGGGATGCTGATCACCGTCACCAGCCTGATCTGCGCCTGGGGGCTGGCCCCCTTCGCCCGCCACTGCCAGCGCCCCAGCGGCCACCCCGAACCGATCAGCAGGCAGCTGAGACGGATCAGCGGCAACGGCCGTTTCCTGCGGGTGCTGGCGCTCTACCTGCTGCTCTGGTGCGCCCTGCAACTGATGCAACCGGTGTCGCTGATCTTCCTGACGGTGGTGATGCGCATCCCCGAGAGCTGGAGCACCTGGATCCTGATTCCCTTCCAGGTGAGCGCCCTGGCGGGCCTGCAGCTCTGGAGCTGGGTGGCCTACTGGCACGGTCGGGTGCATGCCCTGCGCTGGGGCGTGGGTCTCTGGGTGGTGGGCTGCATGGCGGCCATGGTGCTGGTACCCCTGAACCCGGAGATCTCCCCCACCGGATCGGCCGGCAACCTGCTCAATCTCTCCCTGCTGGTGGCCACGATCATCCTGGTGGGCCTGGGCGCCGCCACCGCGTACCTGATCCCCTGGGCCCTGCTGCCTGATGCCATCGATGCCGATCCCGACAGACCCGCCGGCCTCTACACCGCCTGGATGGTGATCACGCAGAAGCTGGGCATCGGCGTGGCGGTGTTCGTCCTCGGCAACGTTCTCAGCTTCAGCGGCTACCAGGCCGCCAAAGGGCTGCTTCAGCCCGATTCGGCCCTGCTCACGATCCGGCTGTGCATGGGCATCATCCCGGTGGTGCTGATCGCCGTGGGTCTGGTGGTGATGCGCCGCTGGCCGGAACGGCGGCGCCGCCCGGCCCTGCACTCATGACCATTCCCCGCTACATCCAGCGGCTGGGCAGCAGTGTCCTGATCGGCGGACAGTCGATCTCCGCCCTGGCCAAGGGCCGCATCAACCTCAACGACCTGTTCGAGCAGATGCTGGAAGCCGGACCCGGCAGCTTCCTGATCGTCATCATCACGGCCCTGGCCGCCGGCACCGTGTTCAACATTCAGGTGGCGGCGGAGCTGACCCGCCAGGGGGCGGGCTTCTCCGTGGGCGGCATCCTCGCCCTGGGACTGGCCCGGGAGATCGCCCCACTGCTCACTGCCACCCTGCTCACCGGGAAAGTGGCCACGGCCTACGCCGCCCAGCTGGGCACCATGAAGGTGACGGAGCAGATCGACGCGATCACGATGCTGCGCACCGATCCGGTGGAATACCTGGTGGTGCCCCGCGTGCTGGCGATGGTGGTGATGGCGCCGGTGCAGTGCCTGCTGTTCTTCGTGGTGGGGATCTGGTCGGGCCAGGTGAGCAGCACCTTCCTCTATTCCATTCCCCCCACTGTGTTCTGGAACTCCGTCCGCACCTGGATGGAGCCCTCCGATCTGCCTTCGATGCTGGTGAAGGCCCTGGTGTTCGGACTTCAGATCGCGGTGATCGCCTGTGGCTGGGGTCTCACCACCCGCGGTGGCCCCAAGGAGGTGGGCACCAGCACCACCGGCGCCGTGGTGATGATCCTGGTGACGGTCAGCCTGATGGATGTCGTCCTCACCCAGGTGCTCTTCGGTGGCTGAGCCGCCGGGCCTGCCCCCCCGCGGGGCGACCACTGGTCAACGGGGGGGCAGGCGCTGCAGCATGGAGCGATGACCACTCCTCCGAGTCCTGCCACTGACGCGCCAGTGGGCAGCGAGCCCCCAGTCCCGAGCGGTCCCGATCCGGCGGCCGGGGTGATCCTGGCTCCCCGCCCGTGGGTGCCCCTGGGGGTGATCAGCCTGGCCCTGGCGCTGCTGCCCCTTCAGCCCACCTGGAGCTGGGCCCCGATCGCCGCCGGGGTGGTGGGGCTGCTCGGGCTGTTCCTCCTGGTGCAGACCTTGCTGCTGCGGCTGCAGTTCAGCAGCGATGCCCTGCTGGTGTGGAGCCGCTCCAGCCTGCTGCGCCGCTTCCCCTACAGCGCATGGATCGGCTGGAGAGTGTTCTGGGGACCGCTGCCGGTGCTGTTCTATTTCCGTGAAGCCAGCAGTCCCCACCTGCTGCCGGTGCTCTTTGATGCCACCGCCCTTCGCCAGCAGCTGGAACTCCACCTGAGCGGCCTGCCATGAGCGACATCACCTCCCCCCCAGAGTCCGACTCCGAGCCGCTGCCCCAGCCCGAGCCGCTGCAGCCGGCGCCGCTGCAGCCCGAGCCGGGGGCCCGCAACGAGCTGATGGAGCTGGCCCTGCTCGACCTGCGGGAGCGCCGAGCGGCCCTGCTGAGCGAGATCGAGGCCCTGGAGCAGCGGCGGCGGCAACTGGACACCGATCTCGACGGCAGCCCCAGCGGTCGCGCCGATGGCATCGCCCGCAGACTCAAGGGGTTCCAGGACTACCTGGTGGTCGCCCTGCAGGACCTGGCCAGCCAGGCGGAGCAGATGGATCTGGTGGTGCAACCCCTGCAGGTGCAGCCCTCACCCCTGGATCCGGCCCCTGAAGCTCCTGCATCCATGGCGGCGGCGGTTCAGCCGGTCCCTCCTCCGGCGGCTGGCCAGTTCAGCCAGGACGCCGAGCTGATCCGCGAACGCCTGACCCGCTTCCAGGGCCAGCCCGATTTCTATGCCGATCCCTGGAAGCTGCGCCGCAGCCTGGAGCCGGCCGCCGCCGCCCTGCTCGACGACTGGTTCCTCAACCAGGGCGGGCGGGGTGCCCAGCCCAGCACCGGCAGCCGCAATCGCAATGCCCTGATCACCGCCGGGGCCGTGGCGATCCTGGGGGATCTCTACGGCGACCGCTTCCAGACCCTGGTGCTGGCGGGAGAGCCCGAGCGCCTCGGTGAATGGCGCCGTGGCCTGCAGGATTGTCTGGGCCTGGCCCGGGAAGACTTCGGCCCCAACAGCGGCATCGTCCTGTTCGAGCGGCCCGATGCCCTGATCGAGCGGGCCGACCGGCTCGAGGAGCGTGGCGAGCTGCCCTTCATCGTCATCGATGCCGCCGAGCAGGTGGTGGACATCCCGGTGCTTCAGTTCCCCCTCTGGCTGGCCTTTGCCGCCACCGCCAGCGAGCTGGCCCTGGAGCAGGACCTGCCATGAGCCAACCCCTCTTGCCCCTGCTGGTGCTGGCGGCGGGATACCTGCTGGGCTCGCTGCCCACGGGCTGGCTGGCCGGCCGCTGGCTGGCCGGCATCGACCTGCGCCAGCTAGGCTCCGGCTCCACCGGGGCCACCAACGTCCTGAGGCAGCTGGGCAAGGGGCCAGCTCTGGTGGTGTTCCTGGTGGATCTGCTCAAGGGCACCGCCACGGTGCTCCTGGCCAAGGCCCTGCTGCAGCCTGGCGGCGGCTTCACCCCCAGCACAGACTGGTGGGTGGTGGCGGCCGGTCTGGCCGCCCTGGCAGGCCACAGCTGGCCCGTGTGGCTGGGCTGGAAGGGGGGCAAAGCCGTGGCCACGGGGCTGGGCATGCTGCTCGGCCTGGTGCCGGCCGTGGGCCTGGCCTGCTTCGGAACCTTTCTGGCCTGCCTCGCCCTCAGCCGGATCGTCTCGCTCTCCAGTGTCGTGGCGGCGCTGAGCCTGCCTCTGCTGATGCTGGCCGCTTTCGCCGGAGCGGGCACCGGCGTGCGGCCGGCCTACCTGGCCCTGGCTCTGCTCACCACCGCCCTGGTGGTCTGGCGGCACCGCAGCAACCTGCGGAGGCTGATGGTGGGGGAGGAACCGAGGCTGGGACAGAAGACTCCGCCGGGAGGGCCCTAACCGGCGTTGAGAGCCCGGCTGCGCTCCGCCGCCGCCAGCACCGCCTCGATCAGAGCACTGCGCACCCCCGCCTGCTCCAGCTGACGCAGGGCCGCGATCGTGGTGCCCGCCGGGCTGGCCACCATGTCCTTGAGCTGGGCCGGATGAAGGTTCTGCTCCCGCAGCAGTTTCACCGAGCCCTCCATCATCGCCAGAGCCAGCTCCAGGGCCAGGGGCCGGGGCAGTCCCGAGGCCACGCCACCATCGGCGAGCGCCTCCAGCAGCACCGCCGCCAGGGCAGGACCCGAGGAGGCCAGGGCGAGCAGGCCATCGAGCTGGCTCTCGGGCAGCTCCTTGACCACCCCGACGCGGCCGAAGAGATCGAGCACCCACTGGCGCGGGCCGGCCGGCAGGTCCTTCCCCCAGGCCAGACCGGTGATCCCGGCGCCCACGAGGCAGGGGGTGTTGGGCACGGCACGCACGCAATTCCAGCCGGGGAAGGACCGCTCGAGCCGCTCCAGGGTCACTCCGGCCAGCACCGAAATGAGCAGGGGAGCCCCGTCGCTGTCACGGGGGGGCGACGGCGCGGCCGCGGCAACCGCCGTGAGCAGCTGGGGCTTCACCGCCAGCAGCACGACGGGGGCCGCCCAGGCTTCGTCCGGATCACGAGCCACGGCCACTCCGAGCTCGTCCCGGAGGCGCCGGGCCGAGTCTTCGCTGGCGACGACGGCCCGCACCTGATCGCGGGCGATCACCCCTTGATCCAGCAACGGCGTCAACAGCGCCCGGGCCATGCGGCCGAGGCCGATCACACCAAGACGGGAGGGCTTCAGATGCTGAACCCGGAGGTGGGATCCTGGCGGCCCCACGCCGGACTGGGGGCGGCCGGGTCACTCTCGGCGGCGGGATCGCGGCTGGGCACGATCGTGGGTGAGGACGGCTCCTCGCCAGTGGCGGTGGTGACCGTGACGCAGCTGGGAGCGAACAGGAAGATGCTCTCGCCCACCCGCTCCTGGTGGCCATCGATGGCGAAGGTGCCGCCAGCCACGAAGTCGACCGCACGCTGGGCCTGGTCGGGCTCCATCATCGTGAGGTTGAGGATCACGGTCTTGCGGTCACGCAGGGCCTGGATCGCCCGGGGCATCTCATCGAAGCTTCTGGGCTCCATCAGCGTGACCTCCGCCGCCGTGGAGGAGAGCCCCGGCATGCCGATGACGTTGCTGGAGGAGCTGACGGAGCCGAAGGGGTCGTCGCTGCTGAAGTCGCTGGTCAGGGCGAGGGCACTGCCACTGGAGAGGGCGGGGCGGCCAGGGGACGCCGAGGTGGCGGGAGAATCACCGGGGTCGTAGTCCAGTTCATCGTCGTAGTCACCATCGAGGTAGTCGTCTCCGGAAACGACGGCACGCAGGCGGGAGAACAACGACACCGTGGGCACCTTCGGATGGAGATGTACTTACTTAGCGTCCCACGCCTTTGGTTGCAACTGGACACAACCTCGATACCGATTTCCGAAACAGAGTTCAGGTCCTCGGGCCGAACAGGGCCGAGCCGATCCGCACCCAGGTGCTTCCCGCCCGCACCGCCTCCGGCCAGTCGTTGCTCATGCCCATCGAGAGGTCCTCGAGGCCCAGGGTCGCCGCCAGCGCAGCGCAGTCCCGGAACAGGCCGAAGCGCTGATCCGCCTCGAGCCCCAGGGGGGCGATCGTCATCAGACCCACCGGCACCAGGGGCTCCAGCGCCCGCAACCGGGGCCAGCACTGCTCCAGCTCCAGCGGCTCGAAGCCAGTCTTGCCGGGATCGGGCCGGAGTTTCACCTGAAAGAACACGCGGGGACTGAGCTGCTCCTCGGCGGCAATCCGCTGCAGCCGCTCCGCCAGGGGAAGACTGTCGACGGAATGGATCGTGCCGAAATGGCGCAGCACCCCACGGGCCTTGTTGGCCTGCAGCCGGCCGATGAAATGCCAGTCGAGAGGTTCGAGATCGGCCAGCTCCGCCTGCTTGGCCTGGGCCTCCTGCAGGCGACTCTCACCAAAGCTGCACAGCCCCAGAGCCACCGCCTCGCGCAGGCGGCCGGCCGGCTGCCCCTTGCTGACCGCCAGAAGGTGGGTCTGGGGCGGCAACTGCCGCTGCAGAGCCTTCAGCCGCTGGGCGAGGGCGTCAGCGGGCGTAGCAGCCGGCGTGGCGGTGGTCATCCCGTCAGCTCAGGGGAAGATCGGGTAGCGCCCCTCCGAGTGGTGTAACTCAGGAGGTCCTGTGACCCTCTCCGGAGGGTGAACAGGAGCAGTCAGGGGATGACTGCTTGGAAGCTGATTGCGCAGCTCCATTGATCCATTATGAACCCTGATCGCTGAATTGGCAACTCAGCGATCGATGTGTTCTGTGTAGATCGAGGTAGAAGCTGGTGCGCTTCAGCTGATGGTTGCAGCCGGCTGGGCGTTCGGATCTGCATCGGTGAGCTCCAAGGGCTCTTCTGGCTCTGGGATCTTGGCCATGGTGGCCTCAGAGAAGAAGCGGCGACGCTCCAGCTGCCATTCCTCCTGCTGCTCCAGCAGCTGGCTGCCCACCAGGCGCACGATCGCTGGATCATTGGGGAAGATGCCGACCACGTTGGTGCGGCGTTTGATCTCCTTGTTGAGGCGCTCGAGCGGGTTGGTGCTCCAGACCTTGCGCCAGTGCTCCTGGGGGAAGTGCAGGAAGGCCAGCACGTCGTCCCGGGCGGCTTCCATCACGGGCACGGCGCCGGGGAACTGCTTGCGCAGCATCTCGGTGACCCGCTGCCAGTGGGCGCGCACCTGATCTGGAGCCTGGATCACGAACACCGCTTTCATGGCAGCGGCCACCATGTCCTGGCCGGCCTTGGGCACATGGCTCAGCAGGTTGCGCAGGAAGTGCACCCGGCACCTCTGCCAGCTACTGCCCTGGAACATCCGCTTGATCGCTGCCGTCAGGCCCAGGTGGGCATCCGAGATCACCAGGCGGGTGCCGTCGAGGCCACGCTCCTTGAGTGAGCCCAGGAACTGACGCCAGAAGCCCTCCGCCTCGCTGTCGCCCACGGCAATGCCGAGAACTTCGCGGTAGCCGAGGGCATTGATGCCGATCGCCACCACCACCGCCCGCGACACCACCTGCATATTTCGGCCCAGGCGGCCGTGGAGGTAGGTGGCGTCGAGGTAGACGTAGGGAAAGCGGGCATGGTCAAGCGGCCGGCCCAGAAAGGCTTTCACCTGCTCATCGAGCCCCTGGCAGATGCGGCTCACCTCCGATTTGGAGATGCCGCTGGCCCCGCCCAGCGCCTCCACCAGGGCGTCGACCTTGCGGGTGGAGATCCCGCCGGTGTAGGCCTCCATCACCACGGCGTAGAGCGCCTTGTCCACCCGGCGGCGTGGCTCCAGCCAGCTGGGAAAGAAGCTGCCCTGCCGCAACCTGGGAATGGCCAGGCTGAGGTCGCCCACCTGGGTGGTGAGCAGCCGCTCCCGGTAGCCGTTGCGATGGGTGGAGCGCTGATCGGGGCAGCGCTCATGGAGTTGAGCGCCCGTGAGGGCAGAAACCTCGGCTTCCAGCAGGTCCTGGAAACCCCGGCGCACGATCTCTGGGATCAGGGCGCCAGCGGTGGTGCCCTCCATGAGCTGGCTCAGCTCGGAGGCGCCACTATGGGTGAGGGTCATGGTCTGTGTTCGGTTTGGTGGTAGTTCTCCGAACAGGGTCACAGACCGGCCCACCCATTGCCACAGCTGAAATCTGAGGGAGGTGAGCCGTCAGCCCCGGCTACGCCGGGGCTGATCCTCCTGAGTTACACCACTTGCTGGGACGCCGCTGGAAGATCGGATCAGATGAAGGTCTGATCGAACAGCTGGCGCCACCGGGGCAGCTGCGCACTGCCATCACGACGGGCCCGCGCCAGGTTCTGCTCCGCCACATGGCGGGCATCCATCAGGGGAATCACCTCGAACTGGGCCCCCCGCGGTTGCAGGGTCACCAGAAAGAACATCCTCTGGGCGTAGAGGGTGGCGAAGAGATCACGACCTTCACCGGCAGGAGCGACCCGGTAAAGGAGCCCGAACGTCGGATGGTTGAGATAACGCTCGGTGGTCGCGTCGACGCTCACTGTCGGCTGCAATGGCTACCAATTACAGCGCACCGTACTGCCAGCGCAGCCCGAGAAACAGAAAAAGTGCGCTTGCCGCGACCAGATTCAGCCAGCGGGCCGCCCGCCGGGCCAGGCGGATCTGCGCTGGAGGCACCCAGTGCCCCCCCCGGGCCATCAGAGCCTCGGCCCCCTGCTCCGAGCGCAGCAGCAGGTTGGCGAGCAGCCGCTCGGCCACCGCCAGCACCAGTCCGAGGCCACCCTTCCAGCCCAGGCGCCTGAGGTTCACCGCCCGGGTGGCGATCGAGCGCAGCAGGTTCTGGAACTCCTCCTGCACCAGCGGCAGAAAACGCAGGGAGAGCAGCAGGGTGAAGCCCAGCCGCTCCACCGGCAGCCCCAGCGCCCCGAGCGGCGTGATCACCCAGCTCAGCGCCCACACCAGTTCCTCCGGTGGAGTAGAGAGCAGCAGCAGGTTGGCGCTGTGCAGCAGGGTGAACAGCAGCGTGGCGCTGTTGAGACCAAGCTCGGCCGAGCGGCGGTTGACCACCAGCGGCCCGATCGGCAGGGGTCCCAGCTGGATGGGTCCCCAGCGCAGCACCTCCCAGGACAGGCCGAAGCGCTGAGGCGCCGGCTGGCCGGCGGGGACCGGGGCCAGCAGGAGTTCCCGGGGGGAGCGCATCGTGCTGGCGGAGGCCACCACCCCCACCGGCACCAGCGCCGCCAGGAGGCCCACCAGCAGGCAGAGGGCCAGCAGCACGGGCAGGTTGCGCCGCCACAGGCGCCAGGGCAGACCGCAGACGGCCGTGATCAGCAACAGCAGCGCCACCAAGGACAGACGCCACTGGGGTCCGGCCAGCACCGGGGTGCCCAGGAAGGCCAGGGTCCAGCCCAGTTTGAGCCTGGCATCGAGCCGCCGCAGCCATCCCCGCTGCCCATCGACGTACTGGCCGATGGGCAGCTGACGCAGCCAGTCCATCAGGAGCGCACCATCAGGAGGCGGAACGGCTCTGCTGCCGAGCCAGGTCCTTCTCGGCATCGCGCTGCTGCTTGCCGCGCCAGAACAGCCGGATCGGTGAGCCATCGAAGCCCAGACCCTCGCGGATCTGACGCTCCACATAGCGGCGGTAGGTTTCGCCGAACAGCTTCGGGTCGTTCACGAACAGGGTGAAGCTGGGTGGTCTGGTGGCCACCTGGGTGCCGTAATAGATACGGCCCTGGCGCCCGCCGCGGCTGGTGGGAGGTGAACGCCAGCTCACCGCCTCCTGCAGCACTTCATTCACCACCGAGGTCGTGACCCGGCGGCGGTGCTGCTCCACCGCCAGCAGCGCCAGGGCGAAGATGCTCTCCACCCGCTGGCCGGTGAGGGCGGAGGTGAACAGCATCGGTGCCCAGTCGAGGAAATAGAGCTTGGCGCGCAGCTCCTTTTCCATCGCCGCCATCGTGTGGCTGTCCTTCTCGATCGCGTCCCACTTGTTGACCACGATCACGCAGGCGCGGCCGTCCTCTTCAATGCGCCCCGCCACCCGCTGATCCTGTTCGGTGACGCCATCGAGGGCATCGATCACCAGCACACAGACATCACTGCGCTCGACCGCCTTGAAGCTGCGGTTGATGCCGAAGTATTCCGGGCCGTAGCTGACGCTGCGGCGGCGGCGGATGCCGGCGGTGTCGAGCAGTTTCCAGGTCTTGCCTTCCCGCTCGATCGTGGTGTCGATCGTGTCGCGGGTTGTGCCGCGGATCGGGCTCACGATCGCCCGCGCTTCGCCGCAGATCGAGTTGAGCAGGCTGGATTTGCCCACGTTGGGACGGCCTATGATAGCCAGCTGGATCGGTTCCTCCGTCTCCTCCTCCGGCGTGGTGGGCAGGTAGCCGATCACCTTGTCGAGCAGATCCCCGGTGCCGGCGCCGTGGATGGCCGAGACGGCATGGGGCTCACCCAGGCCCAGACCCCAGAAGTCGGCGGCCATGGCCAGGCCCTGATCGGGCGATTCGCACTTGTTCACCGCCAGCAGCACAGGCACCTTCTGCCCGCGCAACCAGTCGGCAATGGCCTGATCGGCCCCGGTGAGTCCCTGCTGGCCATCGACGATCACCACCGCCACGGAGGCCTCGGCCAGGGCCAGGTTGGCCTGCTCGCGGATCTCCGGCAGGAACTCACTGTCGTCATCGAAGACGAGACCTCCGGTGTCGACCACGCGGAATCGGCGGTCCCCCCAGAACCCTTCCTGATAAGTGCGGTCACGGGTGACGCCGGGCTGATCGTGCACGATCGCTTCGCGGCTACGGCAGAGCCGATTCACCAGGGTGGATTTGCCCACATTGGGCCGCCCGATGATGGCGACGACTGGAAGCGCCAAGAACTTTTATCTCAACAACGATGTCCTGCTTCAACCCTACAGACTGAGGCTGCTTCGATCAGACGCCTCATTCGGCGGCTCGGTCGGCAATCTCGGTCGGGGGCTTCAGTGCACCTCCGGATCGCCGGGGTGCCCCTGAAGCGGCGATTCGGGTGGGACCAGGGGCTCCGGCAGCGGCCCCTGCTCCGGCAGCCCCTCCCCGCGGGCGGCCAGATCGGCCAGCAGCCAGCTCACAGCCGTGGCCCGGCGCGTGCGACGCGGCACCAGCTCGCCGATCCGGTAGCCGGCGAAGCCGAGCTGGGCTTTGAGCAGCTGCTTGTGCTCCGCGGGAATCGAGCGGGTCAGGTGCACACTGGCGGGTCGCTCGGCGATCAGCTCCGGCGCCCGGGGGAAGGCCTCGGCCCAGGCGGCCGGTGTGGTGAGCCCCGCCTGCCAGGTCCTGTCCTCCTGGAGTTCATAGCCCAGCCGCCGCCAGATCAGTTCACAGACGAAGCGGTCGCTGAGGCGATCCTCCAGGATCATCATCAACAGGGCACGGCTGAGCGGGTGGGGATCCGTTGCCCCCTCAGGCGGCGACGCGGACATGGCCATGGCTCCCAGCTCCCTCAACGATGCCCCCCTGAGCCTGCCCGGTCGCGGCACACCGCGGAAGCTGCGCTGCCGGGTGCTGCAGTCGCCCCTGGCCGGCGTGAGCGACCGCATCTTTCGAGGCTTCGTGCGCCGCTGGGCCCCTGATGCCCTGCTCTTCACGGAGATGGTCAACGCCACAAGCCTGGAGCTGGGCCACGGCAGCGACAAGATGGCGGGCCTGGAGGCCGAGACCGGGCCGATCGCCGTTCAGCTCTTCGACCACCGGCCCGGAGCGATGGCGGAGGCGGCCCGGCGGGCCGAGGGGGCGGGTGCCTTCCTGGTGGACATCAACATGGGCTGCCCGGTCCGCAAGATTGCCCGCAAGGGGGGCGGCAGCGGCCTTCTGCGCGATCCCGTCCTGGCCTGCCGCATCGTCGAGGCCGTCAGCGCGGCCGTCACGGTTCCGGTCACCGTCAAGACCCGTCTGGGCTGGTGCGGCGACTCCTCCGATCCGGTGGGATTCGCCCTGGCCCTGCAGGAGGCCGGCGCCCAGGCCCTCACCCTGCATGGCCGCACCCGCGACCAGGGCTTCTCCGGCTCAGCCGACTGGGACGCCATCGCCCGGGTGAAGCGGGCCCTCTCCATTCCCCTGATCGCCAACGGCGACATCACCGACCCGGAGCGAGCCCTCGACTGCCTGAAACGCACCGGCGCCGATGGCGTGATGGTGGGACGGGGCACTCTCGGGGCCCCCTGGCTGGTGGGCCGCATCGACGCGGCCCTGAGCGGAAGACCGCTGCCGCCGGTGCCCGGCCCTGCGGAACGGCTGGCCCTGGCCCGGGAGCACCTTGAGGCCCTGGTGGCGGCCCGGGGGGAGCAGGGGCTGCTGATTGCCCGCAAGCACATGGGCTGGACCTGTCAGGGCTTCGCCGGCGCCGCCCGGCTGCGCCATCAGCTGATGCGGGCCCCCAGCCCATCGGCGGCGCTGGAGCTGCTGGCGGGGGCCGGACAGATGCGCTTCCCGAAGTCGCAGGAGTAGATCGCCGGCCTCTGCCAGCTCACCGGAATCTCGAGCAGGTCGCGGCTGCCCGTGATCGCCTGAACCGCCAGCAGCACCGCAACCAGGATGTTCACGCTCACATGCAGTCGGCGCATCTTCAGGGAACGGAAGATCTCCGGTTTGGCCGACATCGAAAACAGCATCAGGCCTGTGAGCAGCACCCCGCTCCAGTAATGGGACGCCCAGAACGACCCTTCGAAGGGGTTGTCGCTCAGTCGCCAGATCTCTGGCTGGCTGCCCAGCCCCAGCAGACCGGCCCAGGTGAGCAGCGCGAACGAGGCCCGCAGAGTCGTGCTCTTCACCCACCAGAGGGACAGCAGGCTGGCGAAGGTGCCCGCGCTCACCAGCAGCAGCAGAGCCAGGCGCTGGATGCCACCGGTGAAGGGTGGTTCAGGGCTGATGTACTTGTTGGTGAAGGAATAGATCAGGGCCACCAGCACCGCCACCACCATCCCTCCAGTGACCCAGCGGCCGTGGTCGGCGTGCTCAACCCCCACCGTGGGCGGCTGGGGGTGGATCTTCAGCCGTCGCTCCCGGGCCAGGATCCCCAGGCGAATCGTCGCCCCCACCACCGGATACACGAACAGGATCACCAGCACGGGGTGGAGCAGGGCGAACCAGTCGATGGGGTTCATGGGCCTCGAGGCGGTGCACTCAGGCAAGCATCCCAGGCCTGATCAGCCCAGCCGCGGGGATGTGTCGGGAAGCACCTGCGGCCAGCCGCAGCGGATCAGCAGCAGGGAGAAGTAGGCGGAGCTCCCCTCCCCTTCGGACGGCACCGCAGCGGCCGGTGCCACCAACTGATCCGGCCAGCCCACATGCCGGGCGAAGAGGGCGTCCTCCAGCAGTCCGAGACGCTCCAGCAGAGGCCGCACCCACCTCCAGCGGGCACCCAGCTTGAGTAGGGCCAGCACAGGCCTCTGGCCTTCGGGACAGGCCATGGCCTCCTCCAGCAGCGCCTCCAGCTCGGCGGGATCATCCGGCGTGGGCAGCACCCTCAGGGTCTGGCGCTGCAGGGCCAGGGGCCAGGCACCGGCTGCCGCCGCCGCCGATGCCGCCGTGATTCCCGGGATCAGGCGCAGCGGACAGTCCGGGTGGTGCTCCAGCAGAGCCAGCAGCACGTAGGACGCACTGGCGAACAGGGAGACATCCCCCTCACAGAGCAGAACCACCCGGCGGCCGGCGGCCACCTCCAGCGCGAGGGCCCCGGCAGCCTGGCGCCAGGCCCGGCGGCGCGGCGCCGCCTCCTCCACCATCGGAAACAGCAGCGGCAGGCGCCGCTGCTGCGGCCTCAGCCAGGGTGAGGCGATCCTGGCGGCCATCCCCTCCGCCTCCAGGCGCGCCACCGGATAGGCCACCACCTCCGCCGCCTGGATCGCCCGCACCGCGGCCACGGTGCAGAGATCAGGATCGCCCGGGCCGACCCCCACCAGCACCAGGCCCGGTCCAGAGCCCGAAGCGGAGGCTGCATCAACACGATCGATCACAGAGGTGCTCCCGGTGGCGCCTGCCAGCACGCTTTCTAGGCTCGGGCCCGATCCCCCTGCCGCTGCGACGCCGTGAGCCGCCTGCACATCCACTCTGTTCATCCGCCGGCGCCGGGCCAGGACACGGCGGCCATGCCCCTGCTCAGCAGCGAGGACGGCGCGGTGATCGCGGCCGAGCTGGCCGCCCGCGGTCTGAGGTTCGAGCGCTGGCCGGCACGGGGCGAACTGGCGGAGGGTGCCGATCAGGAGACCATCCTCAGCGCCTACGCCGGCGAGATCGCCCGCATCCAGAGCCAGGGCCGGTACCCCACCGTCGATGCGATCCGACTCGGCCCGGACCACCCGGAGCGGCAGGCCCTGCGCCTGAAGTTCCTGGCCGAGCACACCCACGCCGAAGACGAAGTGCGCTTCTTCGTAGAGGGGCAGGGGCTGTTCTGCCTCCACATCGGCGAGGAGGTGCTGCAGGTGCTCTGCACCAGAGGCGACCTGATCGGTGTTCCCGCCGGCACCCGCCACTGGTTCGACATGGGCGCGGCACCCCGGTTCACGGCCCTGCGCTTCTTCGACAATCCCGAAGGCTGGGTCGCCCAGTTCACCGGCGATGACATCGCCTCCCGCTACCCCCTGCTTGATCCCCTGCCCGAGGCAGCAACGGCCTGAACGATGCGGCCGCTAGCTGTGCATCCGGGGCTGGGGGTGAAGCCGGGCCAGCAGCTCGGCTTCATGGCAGGCCAGCTCCTCCAGACGCTCCACCACCGCAGGGCGCGGCCAGCGGCGCTCACACAGCACCCAGTAGAGGCCGAAGTGACGCGCCTCACTGGCCAGAAGCTCCCCATAGAGCTCCTGCAGCTCCGGGTCCGGGCTGTGGGCCGCCAGCAGGGCCATGCGTTCGTGGCTGCGGGCTTCGATCAGACCGGCCACCAGAAAGCTGTCGAGCATGCGCTCGGGTTCCTGGCGCCGCACCAGCCTGGCGAGGGCGGCGCCATAGGGAGGAGCCGCCAGCGGGCGAAGGGCCTCACCCCGGCGCCCCAGCAAGGCCAGCACCTGCTCGAAATGCTCCAGCTCCTCCCGCGCCAGGGGACTGAGAGCGGCGGCCAGGGCTTCATCGGAGGGGTAGCGGAACATCAGCTGCAGGGCCACACCAGCAGCCTTGCGCTCGCAATGCGCGTGATCGATCAGCAGCTCGAGCGGATGGGCCAGGGCCTGCTCCAGCCAGCCGGGGCCGGTAGGGGCCGCCAGCCAGCGCACCCGGGCCACACCCGCCGCAGGGGTACTCATGCGCGGCTGCGCAGGTGGTCGACAAGGCCCTCGAGAGCCAGCCGGTAGCTGGTGGGCCCGAAGCCGCAGATCACGCCCACCGCCCGGTCGGCGAGGAAGGAGTGATGGCGGAAGGGTTCGCGGGCATGGGTGTTGCTCAGGTGCAGTTCCACGTAGGGGATGGCCACGGCCAGCAGGGCATCGCGCAGAGCAATGGAGGTGTGGGTGTAGGCGGCGGCATTGATCAGGATGCCGGAGCTCCGGTCGCGGGCCTCCTGGATGCGGTCCACCAGGGCCCCCTCGTGGTTGCTCTGGAACCAGGCCAGATCAGCCCCCAGCGCGGCGGCCCGCTCGGTGAGGTCCAGGCGGATGGCCTCAAGGCTCAAGGTGCCGTAGAGCCCGGGCTCGCGGCTGCCCAGCAGGTTCAGGTTCGGACCATTGAGGGCGAGCAGCTGCATGAGGGAGGTCGGCTGGTAAGTTGTCGAGGTGTGGTTCGGGTCGGTGCCCGAGTGGTTAATGGGGGCGGACTGTAAATCCGCTGGCTCTGCCTACGTTGGTTCAAATCCAACCCGGCCCACCTTTCCACATGCCCTTGTAGCTCAGCGGTAGAGCACTCCCTTGGTAAGGGAGAGGTCACGAGTTCAAGTCTCGTCAAGGGCTTTTCAACACCTCATTCCACAGCCTTTTTCTCCCCCTGATTCGGGCCGGCTCGAGGGACCGCAGATGGCTGGAGTTTCTTCTGAGATTCGGTACGGATTCATCCGAAGCAGCTGATGTCCTGCGAGGGCGATTCTCCCGAGCGGCCTCAGTCTTTGGCCAGACTAGGTTCGCTTGCCACCCGGTCGATGAACCCCTCCCCCCGCTCCTCCTCAACCACCGCTCGAGCAGGCGGGGCCGATCCCGGCGGGCGGTTCTCGACAGCCGCTCTGCGTGAGCCGGTGAGTTCGGGGCTCACCAGGCCGATCGCCTGGCGGCAGGCCCAGCTCCAGTGCCTCGATGGGCTGCTGGCGGAGAACGAACCGGCCATCCTGGAGGCGCTGAGCGCCGATCTCGGCAAGCCGACGGTGGAGGCCTACTTCGAGGTGGTGTCCGTGCGGCAGGAACTCCGCCTGGCCCAGAGGAAGCTGAAGCGCTGGATGGCGCCAAGGCCCGTTCCCGTTCCCCTCGCCCAGCGCCCCGGCCGGGCCGAACTGGTGGCCGAACCCCTCGGCTGCGTCCTGATCATCGGGCCATGGAACTATCCCTTCTCGCTCACGCTCCAGCCGCTGGTGAGCGCCCTGGCGGCAGGGAACACCGCTGTGCTCAAGCCTTCGGAGCAGGCGCCCCATACCTCCGCCCTGATCGCCCGGCTGGTGGGCCGCCACCTCGATCCCACGGTGGTGGCAGTGCAGGAGGGTGGCGCCGACGTCGCCGGCGAGCTGCTCGACCTCCCCTTCGATCACATCTTCTTCACCGGCGGCGGCCGGGTGGGGCGGCTGGTGATGGCCGCCGCGGCCAGGACTCTCACGCCGGTCACCCTGGAGCTGGGGGGCCGCAGCCCGGCGATCGTGCTGGCCGATGCCGATCTCGAGGTCTCCGCCCGTCGCCTGGCCTGGGGCAAGGGTCTCAACGCCGGGCAGACCTGCATCGCCCCTGACCACCTGCTGGTGGAGGACTCGGTGCGGCCGGCCCTGATCGAGCGGCTGCAGGTCGAGTTCCAACGGGCCTACGGCGACGATCCCCTCTCCTCCCCTGACCTGGCCCGCATCGTCAACCAGGCTCAGTTCGAGCGCCTGCTGGCTCTGCTGGAGAGCGCCCGCCGCAACGATCGGGTGCTCAGCGGAGGCCAGGTGGATCCAGGGACCCGCCGGATCGCCCCCACCCTGATCGCCTGCGCGTCCGCCTCTGAACTCCTCAGCCGCCTCAGCGGTGACGATCCGCTCCTGGCCGGCGAGCTGTTCGGCCCCCTGCTGCCGGTGGTCGGTGTGTCCGGGCTACCCCAGGCCATGGAGCTCATCCGACGGGGGGCCAAGCCGCTGGCCCTCTACCTGTTCAGCCGCAGCCAGGCGGCCCAGGACCGGGTGCTGGCCGGTACCAGTTCCGGTGGCGTCTGCTTCAACGACGTGGTGATGCAGGCGGGGGTGCCGGAGCTGCCCTTCGGAGGGGTCGGCGAGAGCGGCCTGGGCCGCTACCACGGTCAGGCCGGCTTCGATACCTTCTCCCACCTGCGCAGCGTGCTGCGCAGACCCTTCCGTCTTGATCTGCCCTTCCGCTATCCGCCCTATGGCGATCGGCTCGCCCTGATCAAACGGCTGCTGGGCTGAGTTCCGAGGGAGCGGCGGTCAGGGGGCTGGCGTTCCGGGGGGTTCTCCGTATGGTTCAGCCAGCCGAACGCCCTCCATGCGCAGCTCGCAGTCCTTGCGCCGTTCCCTGGCCGCCCTGGTCGTGGCCGTGGTTCTGCCCATGCCTGCCCTCGCGGGACCTCAACACGTGGTCAGGCCGGGGGAAACTCTCTCGGAGATCGCCGAGCGCTATGGGGTGTCGGTGCAGCGCTTGATTCAGCTCAACGGCCTCAAGGACCCCGACCTGGTGGAGGCCGGCACCCGCCTGAAGCTGCCTGAGGGCAGCCCTGCCAAGGGCAGCCCCGCCAAAGGCAGCCACACCGTGAGCGCCGGCGAAACGCTCTCGGAGATCGCCGGACGCTATGGGCTTTCGGTCCAGAAGCTGATGGAGCTCAATGGCCTCAAGGACGCCGACCTGGTGCAGGTGGGGCAACGCCTGAAGGTGCCCACGGCGAAAAGCGCGACCGGTTCCGCCAAGCCCGCCAGGCCAGCGCCCCCCGCTGCTGCCGGGACGCAAACCGGAAGGGTGCACGTGGTCAAATCCGGCGAGACCCTCTCGGAGATCTCCGAGCGCTACGACGTGCCGGTGGCCCGACTGGTGAGCCTGAACAAGCTGGAGAGCCCCGACAACCTGCAGGTGGGCACCAAGCTCAGCCTGGGGCCAGCCAGCGGAACCCCAGCCGCCAAGCCGGCAGCATCCAAACCAGCGGCCGCCAAACCAGCGGCCACCAAGCCAGCAGCTGCCAAGCCAGCCCCGGCCAAACCGGAGCCCAAACCAGCACCGAATCCTCCCGAGCAAGCCGAGCAGCCCGCCCCAGCCGTCGCCACTCCTGCGGCCCAGGTCACCCCTGACCCCCAGGCCAAACCGGTCGCCACCCCTGCGGCAGCCGCGCCCAAACCTGTGGTGGCAGCAGCGACACCCGCCGCGGCCCCGGCCAAGCCACAGCCCAAGCCCCAGCCCAAGCCCGACCCCACCAACACCGCCCCACCGGACTGGCGCACCTACGGTCCGTTGCAGGTTGATTTCTCCAACTGGCGGCCGATGGGCGGCAGCCAGGTGGCTCCAGCGCTCAACAGCAGCGGCCAGCCGGTGTTCGTGGCGATCAACTGCGCCGCCCGCAAGATCAATGCCACCGGCGAAGCAGGCGCCTGGACCAGCTGGGAAGATCCCACAACCGACTTCGAGGAGCAGCTCATCAAAGACGTCTGCAAGTAGACCGAAGGCAGAGGGTGAGTGCCCTTGCCAGCGGCCGGATCAGGCCGCCCAGCGTAGGGGCCAGGGCTGGCTGAGGTAGTGGCGGCCAGCGCTGCGCAGCCAGAGGCGCTGGCTGCCATCGTCGCTCTCGCTGATCAGCTCCTCCTGCACCAGACGGCGGGTCAGCCAGCCCCAGCGCTGCTCATCTCCGCCATGGGCCTGCTCCAGGGTCTCGCTCAGGCGGCGCAGGTCCACGCCGTCCTTCTGGGCCAGGGCCTCCAGCACCCGCGCCGCGTCCGGCGACCAGTCGCTGATCGAGCGGGGCCGCCGGCAGACATCGCAGCGGCCACAGGGCGGCACCAGCTCCCCCACAGCCAGCAGCAGGGACTGTTCACGGCAGCCACTGCCCTCCGCCACCGCCTCCATCCTCCGCAGCTGCTGCTGAGCGATGTCACGGCGCGGGCGCTCCTGGTGCTGAAGCTCCGGGCTCATCTGCCGGGCCGAGGCCCGCATCGCCCAGCCCAGGGAGAGTCGATCAGCCGGATCGAACAGCACCAGACAGCGGGCGGGATGACCGTCACGGCCGGCCCTGCCCGACTCCTGCAAATACCCCTCGGCGCTGGCGGGCAGATCCAGGTGCAGCACCAGACCCACATCCGGGCGGTCCACCCCCATTCCGAAGGCCACCGTGGCCACCAGCACCGGCCGGGGACTCTCCTGGAAATGCTCCAGGGCCAGCCGGCGGCTCTCCGGGTCCATGCCCGCGTGATACGCGATCGCCTCACGGCCGGCGGCAGAGAGGCGCGCGGCCCAGTGCTCCACCGAACGGCGGGTGCGCGCGTAGATCAGCACTGCCCCCCGGGCCTGCTCCAGCGCTTCCAGGACCGGGGGCAAGGGATCCTGGGGACGGCGCTCCATGGCATAGGTCAGGTTGGGGCGGCGGGCCGAGCGCACCTGGACCAGGGGCCGGCGCAGCTGCAGCAGGCGGATGATGTCGGCCCGCACCCGGGGTGCCGCTGTGGCGCTCAGTGCCACCAGCGGCACCCCGGGACAGAGGCTGCGCAACTGGCCCAGCCGCCTGTAATCGGGCCGGAAGTCATGGCCCCAGGCACTGATGCAATGGGCCTCATCCACCGCCAGGGCCACCAGGCGCCCCTGCTCCAGCACCTCCTCCAGCAACTGGCGGGTGGCCTCGGCCTGCAGGCGCTCCGGGGCGAGATAGAGCACCCGCAGGCGGTTCTCCTCCAGGCGCCGCCGCAGGGTGCGGCGGCTGGGCGGATCGAGGCCCTGGTGGAGACTGGCCGCAGGGATGCCCCGCCTATGCAGCTGGCTGACCTGGTCCTGCATCAAAGCCACCAGGGGGGAGACCACAAGCACCAGCCCGTCCCGCACCAGCGCCGGCAACTGGAAACACAGCGACTTGCCGGCCCCGGTGGGCATCACCGCCAGACAATCCCGACCGGCGAGCAGCGCTTCCACCACCGGCCTCTGACCAGGGCGGAAGGCGGTCCAACCGAAATGGCGCCCGAGCTCCGATTCGAGCGGATCCGCCGCCACCGCCTCGTCAGCCCCGCACCGTTGCGACCTTAACCCTCGCTCCACTCAGGGCAAGGGCGGAGGCGTCAGCTGGTCGGGGCTCTCCTCCACGAGCTGCAGGCGCACCCGCTTCCCTCCCGAAAGCTCGCCGAGGGACACCCGCAGGGTGGTGCCGCTCAGGCTCTGCAGGGCGGTGAGCAGCTCGCGCAGATGGGGGGTGCTGCTGCCGCTCTCCACCCAGAGACGTTCCTGCAACCCCCCCAGGCGACGCCAGCTGGTGTGCAGCTTGAGCACGGCGCTCTCCAGCTGCTGAGCCTGACCGACGGCATCGGCGAACAGGCCAAGGGCATCGAGCCGCTGGGCTTCCTGCAGAGCCTTCTCCAGATTGAGATCCCCCTGCTGGAAGGCGCGCACGGCGATGCCGGCCTCGGCCGCCTTGCTCAGCCAGCGGGCGGTGCTGGTCACATCCTTGACCCGCTCCAGTTCAGGTTCGTCGCGCAGGACCCGGCGCAGATCGTCCTGCTGCGGTTCGGGCAGTTTGGCAAGCTCCCGCACCAGAGGGGCCACCACCCGGGGGGGCAGCAGGTTCTCCTGGGTGCGCTGGCGGATCTCCTCGGGCAACAGCGGACTGGTGGCCGCGGTGAATTCATCGCTGAGACGCCGCACCTGCTTACGGGTGATCTGCTGGCCGCCATTGGCGGCCTCACTGATCATCTGCTGGACCTCCGGATCGGCAAGGGCCGTGTCAAGAAAGGCGCGTTTGGAGAAGTTGTTGACGCTCCCCTGCTCCAGCAGCCCGTCCCCGACCAGGTTGTCGGCGGAATCGGCGAGCTGGATCAGGCTGTAGGCGCGGGTCTTGCTGATCTCCCGCTCCCTGAGCCATTGCAGAAAACCGGTGCCGCGGCCCTCACCCCCCCGCTTTTCCCTGTCCCGCACCGCCCGCAGGATGCGCCCCCGCCAGATCTCCGTCTGCAGATCGAATCGGTCGCAGACAGCCCAGGCCTCCTCCAGGCGGGAGAGGAACTCCATGGTGCTGATGTCATCCCGTTCAGGATCGGGCAGCTCCAGGCTGAGGGCGGGTGCCTCCATCGACGACCAGCGGTGCAATCGCTGATGCTGCCACGCAGACCCGAGCCTCGAACGACGAAACGTGACGCCTGCGGTTCAGCACCCCTTCGGGGCAGGTATCTTCCGTCTGGCAGTCACCCCACAACAGCGCAGCGATGGCGATCTCCCGCGGCGACAAGGTGCGCATCAAGCGGCCTGAGTCCTACTGGTTCAACGAAGTCGGCACCGTGGCGTCCGTCGACACCTCGGGCATCCGCTACCCCGTGGTGGTGCGCTTCGACAAGGTGAATTACAGCGGCTACAGCGGCTCCGAAGGCGGCATCAACACCAACAATTTCGCCGAACGGGAACTCGAGTCCGCCTGAACTCCTGCGGGCCATTCCGCTCGGGGTCCAGCCCTGATCCGCCATCCGCCCTGAGCTGAGCTTCGGGCGGTTTTCATCTGTCGTGGTGAGTCCGTCGTCCTGCCAGGCTGCCCGGATCGATGCTGAGCGGATGCCCGAGCTCCCTGAGGTTGAAACGGTCCGGCGCGGACTGGAGCGCCAGCTCACGGCGTTCGAGATCGAACGGGTCGAGGTGCTCAGGCCGAGGGCCATCGCCGCTCCAGAGGATGTCGATCAGTTCCGCGCCGGGCTGATCGGTTGCCAGGTGGGGGCGTGGAGCCGCAGGGGGAAGTACCTGATGGCTGAACTCAGTCGCGGTGGCCTGGCGGCGGGCCACTGGGGCGTGCATCTGCGCATGACCGGTCAGTTTCTCTGGCTTGAAGAGACCCGCGAGCCCTGCCCGCATACCCGGGTGCGGTGCTGGAGCCGTCAGGGGCAGGAACTCCGCTTCATCGATGTGCGCAGCTTCGGGCAGATGTGGTTTGTCCCCTACGGGATCGAGTGCTCGTGCGTGATGACGGGCCTGCAGAAGCTGGGCCCTGAACCCTTCAGCGCCGCCTTCAGCGCCCCCTACCTGCAGCGGAAGCTGAAGGGCTCCGTGCGACCGATCAAGGCCGCCCTGCTCGATCAGGCACTCGTGGCCGGGGTCGGCAACATCTATGCCGATGAATCCCTGTTCACAGCCGGCGTGGCCCCCCAGCGCCGCAGCGGCAGCCTCAATCTCAAGGAGCTCGAGCGGCTGCGCCGCTCGCTCATCGAGGTGCTTGAGATCAGCATCGGATCGGGCGGCACCACCTTCAGCGACTTTCGTGATCTCAGTGGCACCAACGGCAACTATGGAGGCGTCGCCTGGGTGTACCGCCGCGGCGGTCAACCGTGCCGGCGCTGCGGCCAGCCGATCCAGCGTGAGCGGCTGGGGGGACGCAGCAGCCACTGGTGCTCCACCTGCCAGCGTTGAATGGTTCCGGGGCAAGTGCGGGAGGTGGGAGAAGATGAGTGCATTCCGTAGAAGGGCCGTGCCCACATCCGTGCCCGGAGAGCAGGCCACGGCCCTGAGCACTGTCATTGCGGCGATCCATGCCAGGGGCTGGTGTGATGGCACGGGCGGCAATTTCAGCTGCGTGAGTCGGCTGGATCCCCTGGAGCTGCTGATGGCCCCCAGCGGGGTCGACAAGGGCTCGATCCAACCCGATGACCTGATCCTGGTGAATGGCGAGGCCCGGGTGATCGACGGCAGCGGAGCCGCCAGCGCAGAGACCCTGCTGCACCTTGAGATCGTCAAGCGCACGGGAGCCGGGGCCGTGCTGCACACCCATTCCCAGGCCGCCACCCTGCTCTCCCGACGTGCCCTGAAGGTCGCCGAGGCAGAGCCTGCAGTCGTGCGGATCGAAGGTCTGGAGATGCTCAAGGGGCTCGCAGGCATTCGCAGCCATGACACCTCCATCGCCATTCCCGTGCTGGCCAACGATCAGGATCTGGGTCGCCTCAGCCTGGCCGCTTCACCACACCTGGACGGAGCCCCCCATGGCCTCCTGATCGCCGGCCACGGGCTGTATGCCTGGGGCCACGATCTCTTCAGCGCCCGCCGCCATCTGGAGATCCTCGAATTCCTGCTGGAACAGAGCTGGCGTGAGTTGCTCCTGCCTCCTCATCCCAGGCCATGAATCCTCCAACTTCCACACCCCATACGGCGTCAGGAGCTGAAGCAACCGATCGCTCACGAACTGGCATCAGGCATGTGCTACTCGACATCGAAGGCACCACCTGCCCGGTGAGCTTCGTGGCCGACACTCTCTTCCCCTATGCCAGGGCCCATCTGGAGCCCTTTCTGCGGCAGCACGAACAGGAACCTGAGCTGCAACCACTGCTCTGTGCTCTCAACGAGGCCTGGCACCAAGCCGAAGACGCAGCCCAGGAGCCCTTGCAGCCCCAACACGCAGCTGTCGAGCCTCCCTGTCTCGATCAACTCTGCCGTTTTCTCCAGTCTCTGATCGATGAAGACCGCAAGCTCACCGCCCTCAAGGATCTGCAGGGATTGATCTGGAAGGAGGGCTATGCCACTGGTGCGTTGCGTGCTCCGCTGTTTGCCGATGTGGCGCCGACTCTGAAGCGTTGGCACGCTACAGGACTTCAGTTGGCGGTCTATTCCTCAGGATCGGTCGCCGCTCAGCAACTCCTCTACGAGCACAGCGATTCCGGAGATCTGCGCCTGTTGTTCGGAGGTTGGTTCGACACACGGATCGGCAGTAAACAGGATCCGGGGAGCTATCTCAGGATTGCAGACTCTCTCGCTGCACCCGCATCGAAGATCCTGTTCGTGAGTGACTCTTTGGCCGAACTCGATGCCGCCCACAGCAGCGGCCTTGCCGTGATCTTCAGCAACAGACCAGGCAATCCCGAACATGATCCAGGGTTCCATGACCAGGTCACAAGTCTGGAGCAGATTGAGTTGTCACTCTGAGCGAGCCTGCTCATAAAAAAGCCACCCGAGGGTGGCTTCTCTGATCTCCTTTCAGCTGCGCTGGAGTGATCATTGAGCGTTCAGATTGTTTTATCCTGGCATTGAGCTATTTTTGCAGGAAGCTACCCTCCAACTATCGTCGCCGCTACTGCGTTTCACAACCGAGTTCGAGATGGATCGGAGTGGGGCCACAGTGCCATGAACACCAGGAAAGAATCTGTTCGCTCTCAGGTGATCCCTGAGAACTACATAGGTAACTGATTTGGCTTTCGCCTCCTCTGTCTGCAAACTCCGCAGCTCATGCTCGTCTTGAGCAAGGCCAAGTGTTGGTCAAGCCCTCGGTCTATTAGTACTCCTCCGCTTCACACATTGCTGCGCTTCCACGTAGAGCCTATCAACGGGTGTTCTTCCCGTGACCTTACTGGCTTAAGCCATGAGAACACTCATCTTGAGGTGGGCTTCCCACTTAGATGCTTTCAGCGGTTATCCTCTCCGCACATGGCTACCCAGCGTTTACCGTTGGCACGATAACTGGTACACCAGAGGTGCGTTCCTCCCGGTCCTCTCGTACTAGGGAGAACTCCTCTCAATGTTCTTACGCATGCACCGGATATGGACCGAACTGTCTCACGACGTTCTGAACCCAGCTCGCGTACCGCTTTAATGGGCGAACAGCCCAACCCTTGGGACCGACTTCAGCCCCAGGTTGCGATGAGCCGACATCGAGGTGCCAAACCTCCCCGTCGATGTGAACTCTTGGGGGAGATCAGCCTGTTATCCCTAGAGTAACTTTTATCCGTTGAGCGACGGCCCTTCCACTCAGAACCGTCGGATCACTAAAGCCGACTTTCGTCCCTGTTCGACTTGTTGGTCTCACAGTCAAGCTTGCTTCTGCTTTTACACTCGTCGGCTGATTTCCAACCAGCCTGAGCAAACCTTTGCGCGCCTCCGTTACCTTTTAGGAGGCGACCGCCCCAGTCAAACTGCCCACCTGATACTGTCCCCTCCCCGGATAACGGGTGAAGGTTAGAACCCTAGCTCTGAAAGAGTGGTATCTCACCGTTGGCTCACCATTACCCACAAGCAATGGATCAAAGCCTCCCACCTATCCTGCGCATTCAGAGCCCGGGCACAATACCAAGCTACAGTAAAGCTTCATAGGGTCTTTCTGTCCGGGTGCACGTAGTCCGCATCTTCACAGACAATTCTATTTCGCCGAGCCTCTCTCCGAGACAGCGCCCAGATCGTTACGCCTTTCGTGCGGGTCGGAACTTACCCGACAAGGAATTTCGCTACCTTAGGACCGTTATAGTTACGGCCGCCGTTCACCGGGGCTTCAGTCGCCAGCTTCGCTTGCGCTGACCAGCTTCCTTAACCTTCCGGCACTGGGCAGGCGTCAGCCCCCATACATCGTCTTGCGACTTAGCGGAGACCTGTGTTTTTGGTAAACAGTCGCCTGGGCCTCTTCACTGCGACCACCTTGCGGTGGCACCCCTTCTCCCGAAGTTACGGGGCCATTTTGCCGAGTTCCTTAGAGAGAGTTATCTCGCGCCCCTCGGTATTCTCTACCACCCCACCTGTGTCGGTTTCGGGTACAGGCCGTCATGCCTTAACGGGTATAGGGCTTTTCTTGGAAGCTTGACATCACCCACTTCGCTGCCGTAGCAGCTCGTACTCACGCCTCAGCTCAGGGTGTTTTCACCACCCCTCAACACCTCGAACGCTTGAACCAGTAACCAACATCTGGCTGGGCTAGCCTTCTCCGTCCCCCTTCCCAAAACATGACAGGTACAGGAATGTTGACCTGTTGTCCATCGACTACGCCTTTCGGCCTCGCCTTAGGTCCTGACTAACCCTCCGCGGACGAGCCTGCCGGAGGAACCCTTAGGGTTTCGGGGCATGGGATTCTCACCCATGTTTTCGCTACTCAAGCCGACATTCTCACTTCCATGCAGTCCACGCCCGCTTACGCTAACGCTTCACCCCACATGGAACGCTCCCCTACCATTTAACAAGTTAAATCCGCAGCTTCGGTACAATGCTTAGCCCCGTTCATTTTCGGCGCAGGATCGCTCGACCAGTGAGCTATTACGCACTCCTTTGAGGATGGCTGCTTCTAGGCAAACCTCCTGGTTGTCTGGGCAATCCCACCTCCTTTATCACTCAGCATTGATTTGGGGACCTTAGCTGGCGGTCTGGGCTGTTTCCCTTTCGACCATGGAGCTTATCCCCCACAGTCTGACTGCCTAGTTTCACACAGGGTATTCAGAGTTCGTATCGATTTGGTACCGCTCTCGCAGCCCGCACCGAAACGGTGGCTTTACCCCCCTGCTATAGCACTAGACGCTACGCCTCAACGTATTTCGGGGAGAACCAGCTAGCTCCGGGTTCGATTGGCATTTCACCCCTAACCACAGCTCATCCGCTGATTTTTCAACATCAGTCGGTTCGGACCTCCACTTGGTATCACCCAAGCTTCATCCTGGCCATGGTTAGATCACCCGGGTTCGGGTCTATAAACACTGACGATCGCCCTATTCAGACTCGCTTTCGCTATGGCTCCACCATTCCCGGTTTAACCTGCCAGTGCCTATAAGTCGCCGGCTCATTCTTCAACAGGCACACGGTCACCCGATCAGTCGGGCTCCCATTGCTTGTAAG
Source organism: Synechococcus sp. CBW1107 (assembly GCF_015841355.1). Lineage (NCBI taxonomy): Bacteria > Bacillati > Cyanobacteriota > Cyanophyceae > Synechococcales > Synechococcaceae > Synechococcus > Synechococcus sp. CBW1107. The sequence continues at coordinate 2,151,207 of NZ_CP064908.1, read as the reverse complement.
CTCACGGTTTCATGTTCTATTTCACTCCCCTCCCGGGGTTCTTTTCACCTTTCCCTCGCGGTACTGTTGCGCTATCGGTCACACAGGAGTACTTAGCCTTACGAGGTGGTCCTCGCAGATTCATACGGAATTTCACGTGCTCCGTACTACTCGGGATACAGCTAGGCCAGATTCGTTTTCGCGTACGGGGCTTTCACCCTCTATGGCGCGCCTTTCAAACGCTTCCACTAACGTCACTGGTCCACGTTGCTGTCCCACAACCCCGATGGTCGAAACCATCGGTTTAGGCTCTTCCCCGTTCGCTCGCCGCTACTTAGGGAGTCGTTTTTACTTTCCTTTCCTCCAGCTACTAAGATGTTTCAGTTCGCTGGGTTGGCTCGTGCCAGCCTATGGATTCAGCTGGCCGTTCTAGGGGTTGCCCCATTCGGAAATTCCCGGATCAAAGCGTGTTTCCAGCTCCCCGAGACTTATCGCAGGTAACTACGTCCTTCATCGCCTCTGTGTGCCAAGGTATCCACCGTGAGCCCTTTGTAGCTTGACCAATTTATCTCCACACCACCTTGCTGCGGTTGTACGCAGATTCTCCTGCTTTCATCCTCAGCTTTGGAGCAGCTGGATTTCTCCAGTTCCTCTTGCGCTGTCTCCGAAAACAAGATCAAACCCGATTCTTTCGGCAAGAACCAGGAGCAATGTGGAGTCTCGGCTCCTACTCTAGAATCGCTCCACAAACAAGCTTCAATCCCAGCAGCCAAAGCCGCCGGTTTCTACAGCTGTTCACGAAGCATCCATGAGATGCTTTATTTACAGACTTACCTATGCAGTTGTCAAGGTTCTACTGAACACCGCATCAATCAACCTCTCGGCTGATCCTGCTGGAGTCCAGCGTCTTTTCAATCACAGCCTCTACCAACTCCTGTATTCCTCAGGATCCTGGTTGAACTGTCATCTGAAAGGAAGCTAGAGTCCTTCGCCAGTACAATCATCTAAAATCACCACCACAAGCTCTCTCCCATTGCTTTCGCGATCCGGGCGGGTTGGTCAGTGGAGGTTAGCGGACTCGAACCGCTGACATCCTGCTTGCAAAGCAGGCGCTCTACCAACTGAGCTAAACCCCCAAACACGAATGGGCCATCCTGGACTTGAACCAGGGACCTCACCCTTATCAGGGGTGCGCTCTAACCACCTGAGCTAATGGCCCAGGGATTCCCTTGCGGGGTGACCTAGACAAAGTTTAGGAACTGAAAAGACATCCACGACAGCTCGTTGGTTCCCCCATCGCTGGAGCAACCTCTGGCTTCGTCTCTGTCGGTTGAGGTACCGATTAACCATCGAGATGACAGGATCATGGCCTAGCTATAATTAAGCCAGACATCACGATCAGTTATTGTCTCCCTGTTAGGAGGTGATCCAGCCGCACCTTCCGGTACGGCTACCTTGTTACGACTTCACCCCAGTCATCAGCCCCACCTTCGGCGTCCTCCTCCCTTGCGGGTTGGAGTAACGACTTCGGGCATGGCCAACTTCCATGGTGTGACGGGCGGTGTGTACAAGGCCCGGGAACGTATTCACCGCAGTATGCTGACCTGCGATTACTAGCGATTCCTCCTTCACGTAGGCGAGTTGCAGCCTACGATCTGAACTGAGCCACGGTTTATGGGATTTGCTAGCTCTCGCGAGTTTGCTGCCCTTTGTCCGTAGCATTGTAGTACGTGTGTAGCCCAGGATGTAAGGGGCATGATGACTTGACGTCATCCACACCTTCCTCCGGTTTATCACCGGCGGTCTCTCTAGAGTGCCCAACTGAATGCTGGCAACTAAAGACGTGGGTTGCGCTCGTTGCGGGACTTAACCCAACATCTCACGACACGAGCTGACGACAGCCATGCACCACCTGTCACTGCGTTCCCGAAGGCACTCCCAAGTTTCCAAGGGATTCGCAGGATGTCAAACCCTGGTAAGGTTCTTCGCGTTGCATCGAATTAAACCACATACTCCACCGCTTGTGCGGGCCCCCGTCAATTCCTTTGAGTTTCACACTTGCGTGCGTACTCCCCAGGCGGAACACTTAACGCGTTGGCTACGACACCGAGAGGGTTAATTCTCCCGACACCTAGTGTTCATCGTTTACGGCCAGGACTACAGGGGTATCTAATCCCTTTCGCTCCCCTGGCTTTCGTCCATGAGCGTCAGTTATGGCCCAGCAGAGCGCCTTCGCCACTGGTGTTCTTCCCGATATCTACGCATTTCACCGCTACACCGGGAATTCCCTCTGCCCCTACCACACTCTAGCCTTGTAGTTTCCATTGCTGAAATGGAGTTGAGCTCCACGCTTTAACAACAGACTTTCAAGGCCGCCTGCGGACGCTTTACGCCCAATAATTCCGGATAACGCTTGCCACTCCCGTATTACCGCGGCTGCTGGCACGGAATTAGCCGTGGCTTATTCCTCAAGTACCGTCATGTCTTCTTCCTTGAGAAAAGAGGTTTACAGCCCAGAGGCCTTCGTCCCTCACGCGGCGTTGCTCCGTCAGGCTTGCGCCCATTGCGGAAAATTCCCCACTGCTGCCTCCCGTAGGAGTCTGGGCCGTGTCTCAGTCCCAGTGTGGCTGATCATCCTCTCAGACCAGCTACTGATCGATGCCTTGGTGAGCCATTACCTCACCAACTAGCTAATCAGACGCGGGCTCATCCTCAGGCGAAATTCGTTTCACCTCTCGGCATATGGGGTATTAGCGGCCGTTTCCGGCCGTTATCCCCCTCCTGAGGGCAGATTCCCACGCGTTACTCACCCGTCCGCCACTAGCCCGAAGGCTCGTTCGACTTGCATGTGTTAAGCACGCCGCCAGCGTTCATCCTGAGCCAGGATCAAACTCTCCGTTGTAGTCATCATTCCTGTAAATTCCAATTAACCTCATTCTCGCTTTCGCTTGAATTTCGCTAATTTTCCTCGCAAATGATGCCGCCATTACCCAATTCCCTGACTCTCGTCAGTCATCAGTTAAGGCCTCCTTCTAGCCAGAAGGGTTCGAGAGTGCATCACACCACAGACCAACCTCAGCCACAGCTTCCCTCACAGACAACCTTTCGCGCTCTTTCCTCACCAGGGTCTCCCCTGACAATCGAGTCTCGATCACTCATCCATCGGGCCGCCGCAACGTCTTTCAGCTGCTCGTGCAACGACTTTCCAAATCACTCAGATCCGGTCGCACCGTCTTCTGCCTGAACATTCATTGACAGGCTCACCCGTGAAAGTGATCCTCTCAAAATTCAAGCAAAATCCTGATGCTTGTTTCTTTTGACGGGACCTCACACCTTTGCTGCTATCTCGTCAGACTCCTCAGCTCGGCATCCAAGCCATGCCTCCCTTGCAGGAGCTCATCGCTCAATCCCTCGCTTCAGAACCCGACGCAGCAAAAGCGTCAGTTCCTAAACTTTTTAGTTGTCCAGGTGCTCCTCCTTCAGCCTCTCGGCCTCCGGTGGCTCGCGGTGGTCTCCCGACCGCTTTGGAAACTTACAACACCGGCGGTCGGCTCTCGCCTCCCTCTGGTTCGTAAGCCCTGCAGCGCTCGCCTCTCGGCTCACGCGCAGTCCAAAAACATACCACACCTTTGGCCGCTGCTGCGTGAACAGGTGCAGAGCACTGGGCAAAGCCGCCCAGATCGCCCGTCCTGTCTATGGTTTCGCTGGAACCGGTTCCGTTCAAGAGGAGTCCAGGCTTGGCGACACATTTCAGCCAGGAGCGGCTTCGCGTCCGTCCCAGCTCTCGAGAAGACGCCGTAGTGGCGAGCGCCCGCGAAAAATTCGAGCGCACTCTGGTGTCAGCGCAGGGCTCGCTGGTGGGCTCGGTGGCGGCTCTAGCGCATCCCCGCAGCCACGACTCCCTCAATTACGGCGAAGTGTTTCTGCGCGACAACGTGCCGGTGATGATCCATCTGCTACTTGAGCGTCGCTTTGACATTGTTCGTCACTTTCTGAGCGTCTGCCTTGACCTGCAGAGCAGCACCTACCAGACCCGGGGCGTCTTCCCCACCAGCTTCATCGAGGAGAACGGCCAGCTGATGGCCGACTACGGCCAACGCTCGATCGGACGGATCACCTCGGTGGACGCCAGCCTGTGGTGGCCGATCCTCTGCTGGTACTACGTCAAGCGCAGCCAGGACTGGGAGTTCGGAGCCAGCCAGAAGGTGCAGCGGGGAGTGCAGCTGCTGCTGGATCTGGTGATGCACCCCACCTTCGAGGGCACACCGGTGCTGTTCGTTCCGGACTGCTCCTTCATGATCGACCGTCCGATGGACGTGTGGGGAGCCCCCCTGGAGGTGGAGGTCCTCCTGTTCGGCTGCCTGCGCAGCTGCGGACATCTGATGGAGATCGCCCGACGTGACCGCAGCAGCCGCCTGCTGGAGCAGCGGCTCGAGCTGACCCGACAGTGGATCCACGATCTCCGGTCGTTCCTGCTCAAGAACTACTGGGTCACCAGCAAGACGATGCAGGTGCTGCGACGCCGCCCCACCGAGCAATACGGCGAACACCAGCACGAGAACGAGTTCAATGTGCAACCCCAGGTGATCCCCGACTGGCTCCAGGACTGGCTGGAGAATCGCGGTGGCTACCTGATCGGCAACATCCGCACGGGACGTCCGGATTTCCGCTTCTACAGCCTGGGCAATTCCCTGGCCTGCCTGTTCGGACTGCTCACCGCACCGCAGCAGCGGGGCCTGTTCCGCTTGGTCCTGCACAACCGCAGCCACCTGATGGCACAGATGCCGATGCGGATCTGTCATCCCCCGATGGAAGCGGCCGAGTGGATGAACAAGACCGGATCCGATCCCAAGAACTGGCCGTGGAGCTACCACAACGGAGGCCACTGGCCAAGCCTGCTCTGGTATTTCGGTGGGGCCGTCCTTCAGCATGAGCTAAACCACCCGCGTGCGGATGCGTTGCTGATGGGGCAGGTCAGGGCCATGCTCGAGGAGTGCTACTGGTCGCAGCTCAACCAGTTGCCGCGCCAGCAGTGGGCGGAATACTTCGATGGACCCACCGGCACCTGGGTGGGGCAGCAATCCCGCACGTACCAGACCTGGACCATCGTCGGCTTTCTGTTGCTGCACCACCTGCTGCGGGTCAATCCCGCCGATGTGTCCGTGCTCTCGATCGACGGACCACCATGAAAAAAGCCGCCGTGATCAACGGCGGCTGGAATGGACAGACCGAGGGGTCCCGATCAGAGTGGTCGGCGAACGGCCGGCCCGATTCAGAACAGGCCCAGGGTGAGTGACTTGTCGATCGGAAGGGCGGCACCGATGCCCAGGTAGATGGTGAACACGGTTCCGAACAGGAAGGCGGCCATGGCCACAGGCCTGCGGAAGGGGTTCTGGAACTTGTTGAAGCTCTCGATGAAGGGGATGAGCATCAGACCAAGGGGAACCATCGTCTGCAGAGCAATGCCCAGAAGCTTGTTGGGGACGACCCGCAGGATCTGGAAGACAGGATACAGGTACCACTCCGGCAGAATCTCCAGAGGTGTGGCGAAGGGATCAGCCTTGTCGCCGAGCATGGCTGGATCGAGTACTGCCAGGCCCACCACCAAGGCGATGGTTCCCAGGATCACCACCGGAAAGATGTAGAGGAGATCGTTGGGCCAGGCGGGCTCTCCGTAATAGTTGTGACCCATGCCCTTGGCCAGCTTGGCCCGCAGGCTGGGATCACTGAGATCAGGTTTCTTGAGAATGTGCATCGAAGGCACCGGGTGGATGAAGAGTGGGGGAAGAAGCTGAATCAGTCCGCTCGCAACTGACGCTCCGATCACAAAGGACCGGAGATGCCCTGCTTGCGGATCATCAGGAAGTGCATGAGCATGAACACGGCCAGCAGCCATGGCATCACGAAAGTGTGCAGGCTGTAGAAGCGGGTGAGTGTGGCCTGACCGACGCTCTCACCACCACGGAGCAGCTCGACCATGAAATCGCCGACCACAGGGACTGCTGCTGGGACACCCGAGACGATCTTGACGGCCCAGTAACCGACCTGATCCCAGGGGAGGGAGTAACCGGTGACGCCAAAGGAGACGGTGATCACGGCCATCACCACACCAGTGACCCAGGTGAGCTCGCGGGGACGCTTGAAACCACCGGTGAGGTACACACGGAAGACGTGAAGAATCAGCATCAGCACCATCATGCTGGCGCTCCAGCGGTGCACCGAACGGATCAGCCAGCCGAAGCTGACGTCGGTCATCAGGTACTGAACCGAGGAATAGGCCTCGGCCACCGTGGGCTTGTAGTAAAAAGTCATCGCGAATCCAGTGGCGAACTGGATCAGGAAGCACACCAGCGTGATGCCACCAAGGCAATAGAAGATATTGACGTGGGGCGGAACGTACTTGGAGGAGATGTCGTCCGCAATCGCCTGGAGTTCCAGGCGCTCCTCGAACCAGTCGAAAACAGGAGACGACTTGGCGGCGGGAGACGAGTTCGCCATGCAGTGCTGGGTTGGGGTTGCGAGAGTCTACCGATACCCGCGCTTCGGCCGTGATTGCCCTCCCGTCTCCAGATCACCAGCGATGAGCCGGATCAAGCCCCTCTCCAGCCCGCTGATTCCAGGGCGCGGACGAGCCATGGCGCTGGCCCTGCTGCTCTGCGTGGGGCTGTGGCTGCACCCCGGCCCGGCCCTGGCCCTCAACGATGCCCAGCAACTGGTGGTGGAGGCCTGGCGGCTGGTGAACCAGAGCTATGTCGACCCCACACGATTTGAAACCGTGCACTGGCGGCGCCTGCGCCAGAAGGCCCTGGAACAGCCGATCGAAACCAGCGCCGAGGCCTACGACGCCATTGCCGCCATGCTTGAGCCGATCGGCGATCCTTACACCAGGGTGCTGCGCCCTGCCGACTACAAGGCGCTGCGGGCCACCACGGAGGGGAGTGTCAGCGGCGTCGGCCTGCAGCTCAGCCTGGGGGAGGACGGGCAGGGGATCGTGGTGATCGCTCCGCTGGATGGGTCACCGGCCGCCGAGGCCGGCATCAGCCCGGGCAGCGAAGTGCTGGAAGTGGAGGGCGAGTCGTGCCGCCGTCTTGGACTGGAGGCCACGGCCGCGCGTCTGCGGGGTCCATCCGGCAGCAGCGTGCAGATGCTGATCCGGCCTCCCACCCCCCAGGCCGAACCCAGGCAGGTCCTGCTGAAGCGGGAGCGGGTGGACCTCCAACCCGTGCGCTCCAGGCTGCTCGAGCGTGGGGGGCAGCGCCTGGGACTGCTCCGCATCACCCAGTTCAGCGAGCCGGTTCCCGCTGGCGTGCGTGAGGTTCTCGAGGGCTTCGGCCAGCAGGGCGTGGAGGGGCTGATTCTCGATCTGCGCAACAACTCGGGCGGTCTCGTCGAGGCAGGCGTGGCGGTGGCCAATGCCTTCCTCGCCGCCCAGCCGATCGTGGAGACCATGAACCGCGAGGGTCTGAGTGAGCGGCTTCAGGCGGCGGCAGGACAGCTCTACAGCGGGCCGATGGTCACCCTGGTGAATGGGGGCACCGCCAGCGCCAGTGAAATCCTGGCGGGAGCCCTCCAGGACAACGGGCGCTCTCCGCTGCTGGGCAGCCGCACCTTCGGCAAGGGACTGATCCAGACACTGATCAACCTGGGGGACGGCAGCGGCCTGGCCGTGACCGTGGCCCGCTACGTGACCCCCAGCGGTCGTGACATCCAGGACCAGGGCATCGCCCCCGACCGACTGCTGCCCGAGCCGGAGCCCCCCAATCCCGGCGGGGCCGATGACCACTGGCTGGAGCTCGCCGCCGAGCAGCTGCTGCAGGAGCTCCCTACGGCATGAGCCTGCGCACGTATCACGACCCCCTGCACGGGGCGATCCGGCTGGAACGCAGCCAGCCGGCCGAAGGTCTGGCGATGGAGCTGATCGACACGGCCCCCTTCCAGCGCCTGCGCCGGATCCGCCAGCTGGGCCCGGCGTTTCTCACGTTCCATGGCGCCGAGTCGAGCCGCTTCACCCATTCCCTTGGGGTGCTGCATCTGGCCAGGCTCGCCCTGGAGCAGCTGCAGCGCCAGGCTCCTCAGCTGCTCCAGGATCAGGGGGTGCTGTACGCGGCGGCCCTGCTTCACGACGTGGGGCACGCTCCGCTCAGCCACTCCGGCGAAGAGATGTATGGGCTGCGCCATGAAACCTGGTCGGCCCGGCTGGTGCGGGAGCACCCGGCCCTGCGCGAAGCTCTCGAGCGCCATGCCCCAGGCAGTGCCGATGCCGTGGCCGACCTGCTGGAGCACGGCCAGCACCGCCAGCCGGCGCTGGCCTCCCTGGTGAGCGGCCAGCTCGACTGCGACCGGCTCGACTACCTGCTCCGGGACAGCCACAGCACGGGCACCCGCTATGGCCAGCTGGACCTGGAGCGCATCCTGGGAGCCCTGACCGTGGCGCCGGACGGGAGCCTGGCGCTGCATCCGAAGGGGCTGATGGCGGTGGAGCACTACCTGGTGGTGCGCAGCCTGATGTACCGCAGCCTCTACAACCACCGGCTGAATGTGGTCTGCAACTGGTTGCTGACCCAGACGATCCAGCTGGCCCGCCGCCTGGGTCCCGAAGGGGGCGTGGACGCCGATGCGGTGATGGCGGTGTGGCTGTGGCGCCCGGAGAGCCTCGATCTGGAGACCTACCTGGCCAACGACGACCTACGCACGGGGTACCACCTGATCCGCTGGCGGGAGGCGGGGCCAGCCGATCTGCGGGAGCTCTGCGCACGCCTGCTGGACCGGCGCCTGCTCCGGGCCAGTGACGTCAGCCACCTGGAGGCCGGTGATCGGCTGGAGTTGCTGGCCCTGGCCCAGAGGCTCAGCGAGGCCGCAGGGCTGAAGCCCAGCCTGTGCTGTGCGCTGCAACAGCGTCAGAATCGGGGCTATGACCCGTACAAAGGTGGGCTGCGCCTCTGGGATGGGGAATCGCTGGCGGCCCTGGAGGAGCGTTCCCCCCTGGTGGCCAGCCTGGTGAAGCCGGTGGAGCTGGCCTGGTTGATCCATCCTCCCGAGGTGGGTGAACCCTTGCTGGAGCGCAGCCGTGACTTAGGCCGCCACCGCCGCGGCGCTGCCTAAGTTGAGCTCATCCGCGTGCGGCGATGGCTGCCGAGTTCGTGCCCGCCGCCCGCAGCGGCCTCCCCCACCAGTTGCTCCTGCCGGCTCCTGGTCCTGAGGCGGCCACCCTGCAGGTGCAGCTCCAGCAGGGCCTCAATGACGTGATCTGCAGCGGAGGGGTGTTGCTCCAGAGCGGCGACTGGCAGCTCACGGTGGCCGACCTGCGCCGCCTTGAGCATCAGCTGGCCGCCCGCCGGCTCGAGCTGCTGGGTGTGGAAGGCCGCCAGGCCCTCACCCTGGCGGCCGCGGCTGCCATCGGGCTCAGCACGCGCCTGCAGCAGAGCAGCGAGCCGGGGCCCGGCCTGGACTCCCGCAGCAGCCAGGATCTGGTGATACAGCGGGGCACCCTGCGCTCCGGCGACCATTTCCAGGTGGAGGGCACGGCCCTGGTGCTCGGGGATGTCAACCCCGGCGCCAGGGTCAGCGCCGGCGGGCACGTCTTCGTATGGGGCCGGCTGAGGGGTGTGGCCCATGCCGGCTGCCACGGTGACCCCAACGCCAGGATCGTGGCCCTGCATCTGCGGCCTCTGCAGCTGCGCATCGCCGAGGTGATCGCCAGGGGACCGGAGGATTCACCTCCTCTGGGCTTCTGCGAACAGGCCCGCCTGGTGGAGGGGGTGATCCGCATCGACCCCGCCGAGCCGAGCTGGCCCCCCTTCAGCGGTTGATCACCCCGACCCCCCCCAGCAACCCGGCCACAGCCATGAACCACAGCGGCGACAGGCGGGTGCGCAGCATCAGCACGCACACCGCGATCGACACCGCATAGGCCGGCAGACCATGGTTGGAGGTCTGGAGGATCTTCACCCCCACCGCGAACAGGATCCCCAGGGTGATCGGCCCCATCCCCCGCTCGAAAGCGAGGCGCCAGGGGGAATCCCGCAGCCGGTTCCAGCTCAGACAGGCCACCACCATCAGCAGGGTCGAGGGCAGCAGCACCGCCAGCTCAGCGGCGTAGGCACTGAACAGGCCCCAGAAGGGCCCCTCGCGCCAGGCGGCGCCCATCCCGAGCAGACCGACGATCATCGAACTGGGGCCCGGAGCCGCTTCCGCCAGCGCATAGAGATCCGCGAACTGCGCGGAGGTGAGCCAGCAGTACTGATCAACGCTGAGATGGTGGTACTCCGCCAGCAGGGTGTTGCCTCCCCCCAGCGAAAACAGTGACAGGGAGAGGAAGGTGCCGATCACCTCGAGCAACTGACTCCAGTCCCCCAGAGACAGCGGCATGCAGGCCGCCATCACGGCGGTGCCTCACCGGCCGTGGTGCCTGGCCGCGGCCAGTACCAGGCCATGGCCACTGGACCCGCCACCAGCACCAGGGGAATCAGGCGCACTTGAGCCACGGCCAGAGCCACGAAGGTGGCGGCCGCCAGGCCCAGGGCGACCGGATCGCGCCAGTAGCTGCCCAGAATCTTGAATCCCATCGAAAGGGCCATCCCCGCGGCCGCCGCGACCACCCCGGCCAGCACCCGATCCACCGCCGGGATCTGGTGCACCTGGAAATAGATCAGCCCCAGCAGCATCAACAGGCTGAAGGGGATCAGCAGGATGCCGCAGAGAGCGGCCATCGCCCCACTCAACCCCTTGAAATGGGCACCGATGTACACGGCCATGTTGATCTGATTGGGTCCGGGAAAGAGACGGGCCACCGTCAGGCCGGTGAGGAACTCCTCATCACTCAGCCAGCGTCGCTGCTCCACGACGATGCGCTGGCTCCAGGCCGAGAGGCCACCACCGAAGGATGAGAGGGCCACCTGGGCCATGCCGATCAGCAGCTCCCGGTGGTTGGGCGGTGGGGCGAGGGGGGTCATTCGTGGACGAAATGGGGGTCGGGAGGCAGTTCGCCGGTCTCGTGCTGACTGGGATCGAGGGGATCCGGAGCGCGATATTTCCTGGCCAGATCCCAGTCGTGCTGAAAGGCGGTCTTCAGGCGCTCCACCACCTGGGGGGCATCGGTCTCGATGCCCAGCTCCCGCCGGAGGTCGAAAGCACTGCGGTCGATGTTCATCGAACCAATGAGCGCGGAGACCCCATCCACCAGGATCAGCTTGGCGTGAAGCTTGAGATGCTTCTGCCGACGCACCTTCGCCCCGAAACGCTCCATCAAGCGCAGGGAGGAGAAGGTGTCGTAGATGTCCCAGTCGCTGATGCCGTGCTTGCCGCCACAGAGCACACGCACCTTCACGCCCCGCTCACGGGCGGAAATGATCCGATCAAGAATCACCGCGTCCACGAACTTGGGATGCTGGATCCAGAGCGTGCGCTCAGCGGAGTCCAGCAGGCGCGCCATCTGGCCGCGACTGTGAAAGCTGCTCCAGACCAGGCCCACGCCCAGATCCGGCTCGAAGAACGAGCGGTGCCAATCGGCCTCGAAGCCGGCGCGCACCTGTTCCACCACCGGAACTGAGGCGCTGAGGACCGCGTAATCACGGGTCTCCCTGAAGTATTTGTCGGAAAAGTTGAAGGTGGCGATCAGGGCCAGACAGTTGTCCACCACCATCGATTTCTCGTGGGTGACCGGGAAGCAGTCGCTCGTCCATGAGACGTCCAGGCCTGAAGACTGCAGCCTGGCGAAGGTCTGATCGTTCCAGCGGTCACCTCCGGAGGTGTGGGGGTTGAGCATCACCCGCACCGCCACGCCTCGGGCATGGGCCCGCAGCAGCGCCTGCTGCAGATCCTCCGACTCCAGCTTGAACAGCTTGAGACAGAGCTCCTCACGGGCCTGATCGATCAGATCGACCACCGCCTCGACGCCGTCCTCAGGCATCACCAACAGCCGTTGCTGGAAGCCGGGCTGCTCGACCATGGGCCAACTGGGGATGGGGGCCATAATCTGAGGCATGTCTGGCAAACCCGTGACAAGCGCACAGAACCGCACGATTCTGATCTGTTCAGGCAAAGGTGGTGTCGGCAAGACCACCCTGACGGCCAATCTGGGCATCGCCCTGGCCAAGCAGGGAGCACGCACCGCTGTCCTCGATGCCGATTTCGGCCTGCGCAACCTGGATCTGTTGCTGGGGCTCGAGAACCGGATCGTCTACACCGCCCAGGAGGTGCTCTCCGGAAGCTGCCGCCTCGAGCAGGCCCTGGTGAAGCACAAACAGGAGCCCAACCTCTCGCTGCTGCCGGCCGGCAACCCACGCATGCTCGAGTGGCTCACACCCGAAGACATGAAAAAGATCACCGGTCTGCTGGCCGAGCAGTTCGACTACGTGCTGATCGATTGCCCGGCAGGGATCGAAGACGGTTTCAAGAACGCCGCCGCCGCCTGCCGTGAAGCCCTGGTGGTGACCACCCCGGAGGTGTCGGCGGTGCGTGACGCCGATCGGGTGATCGGTCTGCTGCAGACCCGCGAGATCCAGCCGATCCAGCTGGTGCTCAACCGGGTGCGCCCCAGGATGATGGCCAACCAGGAGATGCTCTCGGTGAGCGATGTCACCGACATCCTGGCCCTGCCCCTGCTGGGCCTGGTCCTGGAGGACGACCAGGTGATCGTCTCCACCAACCGGGGTGAACCCCTCACCCTCAACGGCAGCCGTTCACCGGCAGGCCAGGCCTACACCAACGTGGCCCGCCGCCTGCGCGGTGAAGAGGTCCCTCTGTCTGACCCCAGCAAGGAAGGCCAGGGCCTGCGCGCCAAGCTGGGCCGCCTGATGCACACCAAAATCTTCTGAGCCGCGATGACCTTGCGCGATTTCATCGACAAGCTGCTCGGTCGTCAGCCCGCCAGTGCGGGCATGGCCCGCGAAAGGCTCCAGCTGGTGCTGGCCCACGACCGCAGCGATCTCAATCCCGAATTGCTCGAGCAGATGCGGCGGGAAATTCTCGAGGTGGTCTCGCGCTACGTCGAGATCGATCTCGAGGAAGGGGACGTGAGCCTGGAAACCGAGGACCGTGTCACCGCTCTGGTGGCCAATCTGCCGATCCGGCGCGCACGTCCGGTTCCCCTGCCGGCCGGCGGCGACAAAGCAGCGTCCACCGCCTGATCTCCTAAGTCCGGTCCGGAGTGCGGGACTCTCCAGACCTGGGAACCCTGAATGGACTCCGTTCGAGGACCAGGACAGGCACCCATGACCCATGGCGACCCGATGAACACCCCCAGCCCGGCCGAATGCCGTGTCCTGGATGGACTCTGCCGTGGCCTCAGCAACAAGGCGATCGCCGCCGAACTGGTGCTGAGCCCGCGCACGGTCGAGAGCCACATCTCTAGCCTGCTGGCCAAGACGGGACGGCGCAATCGCTGCCAGCTGCTCCTCTGGGCACAGCTCGAGCGATACAATCACGACGATGCCGGCTTAGCTCAGTGGTAGAGCAGCGCTTTTGTAAAGCGAAGGTCATCGGTTCAAATCCGTTAGCCGGCTTCATTCCTTTGACATTGTTTTTTTAAGTTCGGGCTGATCCTCCATGACTCAGACTCCTGAGATGATCCCGGCGCTGAGCCAGCCGATCGACTGTCAGATTCATCATCCAGGCGAAGGTTTTCCCTGATCGACACGCTCAGGGCATGGGCGCAGCGTCAGCCTTCAGCGGGCCTGGAGGCTGATGGGTGATGGGTGATGGTCGAAGAGTGAAGGAGCACTAAGCGACCTCGTAATACACCAGTGAGTTGAAACCATTGGTTGGTTCAACCTGCTGAAAGACAGGAAGAGTATCCTTCGCATATGCAGGAGTTTCCAGCCGGGCATTCCCCGGATTCTCAACGATGTCTTGGGTCAGCCTGGCCTCCACGGCCCAGCTGTCTCCGCCGTCGACACTCTCGCTGACCTCCAGGAATTGCTCTCCCCCAGCATTGACCTCATAAGCGATGTGAATACTCCCGTCATCCAGGATGCTGATCTGCATATAACTGCCGCTTCGATAGGACGTAATCTCAACAGGATCATCCCAAGTGTCAGTTGCGTTGTCATACCGCAAGTAGACGACTCGCTGCTCACCATTATTGGTGGCGACATGAATATTTCCCTCCTCATCAGTCACCGAACTGAAGTGGGTTCCGTTGGGATCCTTCTGTGTATCCCCTTTCACTAAAATCCGCTCGGATTCAAGCTTAGCTCCAGTGGCCCCATCTTCTGAGTAATCAATCCAATTAAGAGTATTTCCGTTCGTATACAGCAGACCCACGCCATCATCTGTCGCAATGATATCGCCGGACATTCGTCCATCACCCTTCGTATTCTCGACCCCCTGATCGACAATGGTCCATGTCGACCCTTGATCCTCGCTGTAGCTGACTCTCAAGCTGGCCTGGCCAGTAGCCCGGTCTGTTGCTGTACAGGCCACCACGATGGTGCCATCTTCTGTAACCGTAATGGAAGGCCTCTCTAGCCTGAGCGAGGAAGGACTCGAATAGACAGACGTGGAGTCAACCGTCCAGGAAACATCATCTTCGGAATAACTCAGAATAGAGAGAGCCACTCCACCATTACCCGTCGTGTATACCTCATAAAGCTTGCCATCGACGATCAGCCCATCAGCACGGGAGGATCCGCTGGAATTCTCCAGCGTGGCAGTCTCCTCCCATGTCAGCCCACTGTCATCACTTGAATACAGTGACAAATGGCCATTCGTGTTGGCCATTACATGAACAGCCCCATCGTCGGTCACCCAGGAATGATCCTGAAATCGCGAGGAGATCATTCCCTCGTTGCCGTTCGTGATGGTAGTGGGGATACCCGTGACGACATCAACGGAATCGGAAAGCGACGAGGCCTCCAATGGAGCTCCTGCTCGTTCACCCAGATCCATCGAAGTGGCAAGAAGACCCTGGGCCGCCGGAGGCAGATCCAGATCAAGCCACTCAACCAGTGGCAGCGCCAACTCAGCGGCCACATCAAGATTGTAGAAACTCAGCCCACTGCCGACTCCGAGCGACTCGAAGGAAGTCAGCTCAAGCAGAAAATCCTCAGCCACGCCACCAATGCAAATACCATGAATCAAAGACTAACCACAAACAGGTGAGTCATACCGTTTGAAATCATTGTTCATATCTCAGGTTACAGAACTCTGTCATTCACAGGGTCATAAGGCCGACCATCCTGATTCGGGCCAGGGAACAGGATCAAGGAGCGGCGTCCCAGCAAGTGGTGTAACTCAGGAGGATCAGCCCCGGCGTAGCCGGGGCTGACGGCTCACCTCCCTCAGATTTCAGCTGTGGCAATGGGTGGGCCGGTCTGTGACCCTGTTCGGAGAACTACCACCAAACCGAACACAGACCATGACCCTCACCCATAGTGGCGCCTCCGAGCTGAGCCAGCTCATGGAGGGCACCACCGCTGGCGCCCTGATCCCAGAGATCGTGCGCCGGGGTTTCCAGGACCTGCTGGAAGCCGAGGTTTCTGCCCTCACGGGCGCTCAACTCCATGAGCGCTGCCCCGATCAGCGCTCCACCCATCGCAACGGCTACCGGGAGCGGCTGCTCACCACCCAGGTGGGCGACCTCAGCCTGGCCATTCCCAGGTTGCGGCAGGGCAGCTTCTTTCCCAGCTGGCTGGAGCCACGCCGCCGGGTGGACAAGGCGCTCTACGCCGTGGTGATGGAGGCCTACACCGGCGGGATCTCCACCCGCAAGGTCGACGCCCTGGTGGAGGCGCTGGGCGGGGCCAGCGGCATCTCCAAATCGGAGGTGAGCCGCATCTGCCAGGGGCTCGATGAGCAGGTGAAAGCCTTTCTGGGCCGGCCGCTTGACCATGCCCGCTTTCCCTACGTCTACCTCGACGCCACCTACCTCCACGGCCGCCTGGGCCGAAATATGCAGGTGGTGTCGCGGGCGGTGGTGGTGGCGATCGGCATCAATGCCCTCGGCTACCGCGAAGTTCTCGGCATTGCCGTGGGCGACAGCGAGGCGGAGGGCTTCTGGCGTCAGTTCCTGGGCTCACTCAAGGAGCGTGGCCTCGACGGCACCCGCCTGGTGATCTCGGATGCCCACCTGGGCCTGACGGCAGCGATCAAGCGGATGTTCCAGGGCAGTAGCTGGCAGAGGTGCCGGGTGCACTTCCTGCGCAACCTGCTGAGCCATGTGCCCAAGGCCGGCCAGGACATGGTGGCCGCTGCCATGAAAGCGGTGTTCGTGATCCAGGCTCCAGATCAGGTGCGCGCCCACTGGCAGCGGGTCACCGAGATGCTGCGCAAGCAGTTCCCCGGCGCCGTGCCCGTGATGGAAGCCGCCCGGGACGACGTGCTGGCCTTCCTGCACTTCCCCCAGGAGCACTGGCGCAAGGTCTGGAGCACCAACCCGCTCGAGCGCCTCAACAAGGAGATCAAACGCCGCACCAACGTGGTCGGCATCTTCCCCAATGATCCAGCGATCGTGCGCCTGGTGGGCAGCCAGCTGCTGGAGCAGCAGGAGGAATGGCAGCTGGAGCGTCGCCGCTTCTTCTCTGAGGCCACCATGGCCAAGATCCCAGAGCCAGAAGAGCCCTTGGAGCTCACCGATGCAGATCCGAACGCCCAGCCGGCTGCAACCATCAGCTGAAGCGCACCAGCTTCTACCTCGATCTACACAGAACACATCGATCGCTGAGTTGCCAATTCAGCGATCAGGGTTCATAATGGATCAATGGAGCTGCGCAATCAGCTTCCAAGCAGTCATCCCCTGACTGCTCCTGTTCACCCTCCGGAGAGGGTCACAGGACCTCCTGAGTTACACCACTCGGAGGGGCGCTACCGGATCAAGGGCAACTCGGCACGAAGAGGATCGTGCCTGTCGTGGAGCAAGCCACAGGATCACTGGGAGTATTATTCGATGCAACTCCGCCGATATCGTCACCCACCAGCGAGATCGAGCCTCGATCTTCAGGATTTGATAAACTATAAGGAGTCCCAATGATCTGACCAGCAGTGACAGTGAAGCGGGAGCCGAGACGCTCATCCGTCGTGTATTCCAGGCCCCCGGAGAAGGTGTCTCCCTGACGCACGGCCATGCAAGAGCGAAATCCAGGGAAGGCATCGACTCCTGTCAATCATAGTAGTAGCCACCAACAAATCCTCTGAGATCTCCATTCCCCCAACTCAGCAGCCTGGCGCCTGCTTCCAGATCCAGTCCCGCCAGGGCAGACTCGTAGACCTTATCGATTTGCGTAGGGGACTTCATGGTGGCCAGTAACAGATTTCTCTCGAAGTTCAGCCCATCCAGCGTTGTACCCAGGTTTGCTCTCTGACTGAAAATCAAGTTTCTTGTTTCGCCGATTGGCAGATAGCCATTGAGGCGAACGTCCCAGTTCGACCCCAGCAGCTCAACTCCGCCTCCCAACTGCGAGAACGTGGAGGCACCCGTATCACGGATGTCATATCCAGCGCAAGCGCCATAGACAATCTCTTGATCTGACGAATAGTGTCGGCAGTCAAAAACAACCTTACCTCCAAGGTTGGCATCAAGCGTGGTGAAGTTCAGGCGGGCTTCCGTGAACCCCAGAAATTGACCTGGAAGCTGAAACAAGGGGAACAGTGCCTACAGACTGCCGAACGAGCTCTCATAGCCGAGCCCAGGACCTGTGCTGAACTGCCCCATGAATCTCGGCTGAATCCTGGGCACCGCTGCAGTCCCGGCGCCGGCGGGATCAACCTGAATTGATGAAGGCTCCTGCTCAGATGACGTGGGGCCCAGCTCACACAGCCGGCTCTCCGGTCTGGCTTCAACCGGTGACAGAATCGACCAGGTCAGGAAAGGAAGGGCCCCATCCAGATCGCCAGGCTCTTGTGCATCAGAGAACGGCTAGTCACTGACTTGTCATACAAGCTTCCTTCCAGCCGGAAAACCATCACCTGCAGGCAGTTCGGCGTCCAGGAAAGGCAGACAGACAGCCACGCCCCATGGAGAAGACCCAAGTTCCGGTACGATCAGGACCTTCCAAGCATGCCTCCTGACGGAAAGGACATCCGTCAGGCCCATGAGGATCGAGCGCTCCCGGCCCGACACGATTCGTGGCAGCAGAGAACCGTTCCTCGGCCTCAGGGAAGGATCGGTCTCCGACAGGTACAGTCCGGACTCTTCACCAGCACTCGACACCACTCCTCGTGCCAACCGTCACCTCCGCATGGATCTTTCAGGGTCTGTTCCTGCTCACGGCACTAGGCGGCTTCATCGGCTTACTGTTGCGCCGCAACCTCTTTCTCAAAGTGCTCTGTCTGGATGTGATGAGCACCGGGGTGATCAGCTTCTTCGTGCTGGTGGCAGCACGGGAGGGACTACGCACACCGATTCTGGCCAGTCCCTCTGAAGCCGCCTCCTTCAGCCTTGCGTTCGCCGATCCCGTGCCTCAGGCTGTGATTTTAACCGCCATCGTGATCGGATTCTCCGTGCAGGCCCTGCTGCTGGTGGTGATCACCCAGCTCTCCCGCCGTGAGCCCATGCTTCAGACTGCTGACCTGGAAGAGGCCGCCGGCCGATGACCTCGCTGGCGATCGCCTGGTTGCTGCTGCCCTTCCTGCTCGCCTTCGCTGCCATCCTGCTGCCGCGGTTCGGCTGGGCCCTGAGCCTGGGCATGTGCAGCCTCTCCCTGCTGGCAGGGCTGGCCACCGCCTCGACCGCCCTGCCTCTGGCCCTGCTTCTGAGTGGCCGCTATGGGGTTTCGCTGCTGCTGGACAGCTTCAGTGCACCTTTCCTGCTGCTGAATGCGCTGGTCTGCGGTGCGGTGGTGCTCGAGAGCCGCAGTCGCCAGCGAACGGGATCATTCTGGCTGGTGCTGTTGGTTCTGCACGGTGGTATCAATTCCGCTCTGGTTTGTCACGATCTGATCAGCCTCTACGTGGCCCTGGAGGTGGTGGGCATCGCCTCCTTCCTGCTGATCTCCGAACCCGGCACTCTGAAAACGATCTGGATCGGGCTGCGCTATCTGCTGGTGGGCAGCACGGCCCTGCTCTTCTATCTGATCGGTGCCGCGGAGATCTTCCGGGGCAGCGGATCCTTTGCATTCGAGAGTCTCAGTGCAGCTCCGGTCGGTGCCCTGGCTCTGCTGCTGATCGGCCTGCTCACCAAGTCGGGGCTGTTCCTCTCGGGGCTCTGGCTGCCTCGGACCCATGCGGAGGCGCCCGCGGAAGTCTCGGCCCTGCTCTCGGGGGTGGTCATCACGGCGGGAGCGGCACCGCTGGTCAGGGTCAGCACCTTCTCCTCTCCGCTGGCCAGCACGGTGCTCTGGTTCGGATTGGCCAGCGCCCTGCTCGGCCTGATCTTCGCCCTTCTGGAAACGGACGTGAAGCGCCTGCTGGCCTGGAGCACGGTGTCCCAGATGGGGCTGGTGGTGCTCTCGCCGGCCACCGCCGGCCTTTTCGCCCTCGGCCACGGGGTGGCGAAAGCCAGCCTCTTCCTTGTGGCACGGCGCTTTCCCAGCCGCCGGCTGGACAGCTGGTCTCAGACTCCCCTTCCGACCGGGGTGTGGCTACCCATGCAACTGGCCAGTCTCTCCATAGCGGGCTGCCCGTTGCTGGTGGGCTATCTGGCCAAGGATCTGCTGCAGGCCCGGCTGACCGGTGGAGTGGCGCTCCTGGTGCTGGTCCTCTCGGTCGGCACAGCCGCGGTCTACGCCCGGTTATGGGAAAGTCCCCTGGCCTGGTCCACCCTCCAGGCCTCCTCCAACGCCCCTTCCGGAGGAGGAGTCACCCTGTTGATCCTGGTCCTGATGCTCTCCAACGGCCTCGGATTCCTGTCCACCGAACAGATTCCATGGGCGGTCGCCTTCTCCGCCGAAGCCCTGCTCAAGGCGATCGCCGTTCTTGGAGCCGGGTGGATCGTGCATCGTCTGCTGGCCCCCTGGAGAGCGGTTGTCGCGCTGCCCGACCTTGAAGGTTTCGATGACCTGATCGGCGGCATGGGGATCGTGGGAACAGGTCTGGTGCTTCTCCTGAGGCTGACGGCATGAGGGGAGCCCGGCGGCACTGGCAAATTTCAGCTGTCTGGATGCTCGGCACCGGCTTCCGCCTGGGCATCTGGCTGCTGCTCACCTCAGATTTCAGTCGGTTCAACCTGCTGGCCGGCCTCGCTCTCGCCCTGCTGCTGCCGCGGTCCAAGGTCAGCGTGGAGGACCCCAGCCTGCTGCTGGGCTCGCTCTGGAGGGTGCTGAGGGCTGTGCCTTCGGCCTATGGGGAGGCTCTGCTGCTGATCGTCCGGCCGCACCGCAGCGAACGGCTGGTGATCATGCCCGGCTCGGGCAGCCGCTCGGCTCTGGTCATGTTTCTCGAGGTCTTTCACATCACTCTGACTCCCCTCACCATTGCGCTCGGCAGGCTCTCCGACGGCTCCTACCTGGTCCACAGACTGGAACGGGGAGCTCCACGATGACGCTGCTGGTCTACCTGATGGTGCTCGCCCTCCTGATGCCCGTGTTCGTGGTGCTGCGTAAGCCCGATCTCTGGCACCGGCTGGCCGCCTTCGCCAGCATCTCGACCAAGGTGTCCATCCTGATGCTGGTGTTCGATGTGGTCCGCGGCGACCGGATGATCGGGGTGGTGGGAGTGATCGTGCTCAGCGTGGGCAACGCCGGGGTGATGCTGCTGGCCAACCTGCTGAGGGAACTCGACGCGTGATGACGTCCACCTTCATGACCCTGCCACTGATCCCGCTGTTGAGCGCCCTGCTGCTTGGTTCAGGGCTGCTGTTCTGGCTGCTGGGCACCTGGCCCCTCCTGGGGCGGAGCACCTACCTGGCGAAGCTGCACGCCCTCTCGGTGGCGGACACCCTCGGCTCGGCACTGATCGTGCTGGGGCTGCTGCTGCGGCAACCCCAGGAATGGACCGTGCTCAGCCTCGCCCTGATCTCACTGGTGATCTGGAACACCTTGTTCGGCTACGTGCTGGCGTTCTGCTCCCGCAGACCCGGGTCCCAGCCTTGAACGATTCTCTGGCCCTGCTGCTGCCGATCGCAGCCCTGCTCCCGCTGACAGCCGCCCTGCTGATCCTGCAGCGGAGTCCATTCCAGACCCTTGTCCTTCGCGGCATCCTCGGCGCTGTCGCCACGCTCATCTACGCCCTGCTCGGTGCGGCGGATGTGGCTCTGACGGAAGCGCTCGTGGGGACCCTGCTCTCCACCACGCTCTACGCCATAGCCCTGCGATCCTCGATGGTGTTCCGTCTCACGCTTGTGGACGGAAGCCAGCTCGACGACAGCCGCCGGGCTCTTCTGGAGCAGTGGATGCAGCAGGCCTACCTGAGACTCGAACTGGTTGAGGACGACCCCCATGGGTGGCTGAGCCCGGAAGGCCAGCTGCGGATCGAGTCCCCACGGCTGCTGGCTCAGCTCGACAGTCTCTCTGGAGCCGGGGACTGGCGGGCCACGGGGGGCGAGCTGGTGGCCCTCTCGGATGAAGGGGCAACTCCCCCTGGAAGGGGACAGCCGTGAGGATCCTCTACCTGCTGGCAGCAGTCTTTGTCTGCGGACTTCCCCTCGGCGACGGGACACGATCGGCCGCCACCTCGGGGGTGGTGCAGGCGATCGCCGAGTTCAGTGCCGTGCCCAATGTGGTGTCGGGAATCATCCTGGATGTGCGCCTCTACGACACCATCGGGGAGGTGATCGTATTCAGTCTTGCAGCGCTCGGCGTCAAGCAGCTGCTCAGCGGGGAGAGGCCGGCCCAACGCATCAGGGCCATGGACGACCCCCCCTCGATCGTGCTCTGTCAGCTCGGGGCCACGGTCAGCGCTCTTGTGGCGGTGGAGCTGGCCGTGAGGGGTCATCTCTCGCCAGGAGGTGGATTCGCCGCCGGAGTGGCGGGCGGCACCGCCATCGGCCTGCTTGTGGTCAGCGGTTCAGCGGAGCACACCGAAGCCCTCTACGCGCGCCTCCACGCCGAAACCTGGGAGAAGCTGGCGGTGATCACCTTTCTGGTCCTCGCCCTGCTGAGCCTCGAAGGACTGAGGCTGCAGCCGGGATCCTTCGGCAGCCTGGCCAGTGGTGGCTGGATCCCGCTGCTCAACGTCCTGGTGGCGATCAAGGTGGCCCTGGGGTCGTGGTCGATGCTGCAGCTGTTCGTGCGCTATCGCGGACTGCTCTGATCGCCTCCGTGCAGGCTGGAGCCTTCAGGCCTCAACCCACGTCTGCAGGAACCACTGAGAATCCAACGGTTCATCGGACGCGGAAGCGCTTTCACCGGCCCCCTGGGAAAGACCGGCAACCTGATACCCCTCCACCTGCTGGTCATACCACATCGCACTGGCCCCATCGAGGCTTCCGGTCGAGCTGATCAGAACGTTCTCCTCGGAACCGGTCTCGACCATGGAGCTGCCGCCCTGATGCATGAGGTCCTCCCACGTCTCCGAGACCGACCAGCCCGGCTGACCCTGATCCATCGGCAGAGCGATCCAAGTGAAGTCCCTCAGCACAGAAGACGACTGTTCGGACGACTGTTCGCTGGTGCTGAGTTTCAGGGTCGACGACTCGGACTCCACCGCAACCGCTGGATCCGGATCCGCCACGACTCCTGTCGAGGCCCGGAAGAGACTGGGAGGAGTATTATCAAATAGCCTGACACTTTGCACATTATAATAAACAACCAGGCCCTCTTCAGTGGCAAATGTTTCTGGATCGTTTCGAGCCAGGGTTGTGGGCTCGCTGACTTGGCGATACACAGGCCCTGAAGAGCCAAGACCTGCCAGCCAGACTTCCGATTCCGCCTGGACACTGAGCTCATCCTTGGCCACGAAAGAGATCCCGGAACGACCGTCATAGACAAAAGGCTCCGGGGAATAGATGAGTTCTCTGCCTGTGGGGGGGCTTAACTCAAGAGCCTTGGACCAGGTGCCGCCAGACTCCACATAGATTCCGAGGGTCTGAGGAGATTGACCGTCCTCAAGGGTCATGAGGACAAGACCACCATCGCGCTCTGGCGCCTCCCAGATCCATGGCTTGGATTTATCGGTTCCTCCGAAGGTCAGCTGGGTGGTGCTGTCGAGATCCACATCGTATAGAAAGACCTGCCGAATTCCGTCTACCTCCTGAGCAAAGACGAGCTGATCGCTCTCATCATTCACCCAACGGGCACCCTTGGTTCGCTCCGAGGTGACCAGACCGGTGTCTCCCGTGTCGTAGTCGTACCAGAGCAGATCAAACCCTCCCTGATCGTCAGCCTGTCGGAAGATGAATTTGGGATCAGGCTCCCCTGCTGCAGTGCTGCCATTGGGGCTCCCTCCGGTTACAAGGAACTGGGTCTCCCATTCGGTCCCATTCCGGCTGGCACTCCAGACCTCCCAGGTACTCGGGTCCTCGGAAATGGCCTTGGTGTAGAGAATGTCCGAACCAGTCTCGCTCACGATCCACTCAGGCCCATTTCCGGTGGCGGCGTCCCCCTGGTCTGCGATCGGAGCCAGCCCAACGTCCAGCAGCACCTTGTCCTCCAGCTGGATGTCTCCGGTGACGGGATCCACCGGAGCCACCCAGAGCCGGCCCGCCTTGTCCTGCCAGCAGACCTGGGAGGTGTCCTGATCAAATTCAGGGTCAGTGACACCTTCACCGGCAGCGACATTCTCCTCATCAGGAGTGAAGTCAGTAATGATCACGCCAAAAGCCTCCTGGAGTCACCCCGCTATACTGATTAAGCCATCTCCGCGTCAGAAGGGTACCCAGGAAAAGTTTTGCAACCTGTCACAGACCGGGGCATCACGAACAGCGTGATCTGGCCGCAGATTTAGTTTTTTTAAGCGCGTTGACCACCTGGATTGCATGGCGTTGCGGTTCATCAATCGCGCCGGTGCGCGGGCCGCGACACCCGGAGTCCAGGCGCCGCCATGACCGCGAGGGAGGCGGATGGTCCAGGTTCAGGCCTTCCGCCCGGCCAGCAGGAATCCGAGCAGGACCAGGGCGATCCAGAACCAGCCGCGCAGCTCGAACAGGGGCGTGCCCCAGACCAGCAGAGGCTCGAGCAGGGCGTGGCTGAGGCTCATCAGCGCCACCAGAGTCAGACCGAGCCAGAGCATGACGGGCTCAGGGCAGACAACCTGAGGGCATCACAGCACCAGCACGCAGAACCCGCCACTCGCCTGTCGCCGTCCAGGCCAGAACGGTGCTGGCCGCTCCGCCAGGAGTTGGCCAGGGCAGAGGAGCGAGCAGGGGCAGATCCGGAAACGTCAGCGCCGCCTCGGTGGCACTGAGGCAGGCCGGCTCCCCCGAAAGGTTGGCGCTGGTGGTGGCCAGGGGGCCCGTGAGACGAAGCAGGTCCAGGGCAGGTCCACAGGCTGGAATTCTCAACCCAAGGCTGGCGCCCCCTGGCTCAGCGCCAGGATGGAGCTCCGCTACCCGAGGGCCAAGGGCCGGCAGCACCAGGGTGAGGGCACCAGGCCACCAGCGGGCGGCCATGGCTTGCCATTCCTGGCGCACCTCCAGACCCAGTGCCGCAAAGAGGGGATCAGGATCCGCCGCCATCAGGATCAGAGGCTTGGCGCTGGGGCGATGTTTCAGAGCCCAGAGCTGCTGCGCGAACTCAGGCCGGGCGGCCAGGGCTGGAACGGTATCGGTGGGGAACAGGGCTGCCGAACCGGCGCAGAGCCGCTCGGCCAGGGACAAAGGATCCATGCCGAGGGGAGGCTGACTGCCGGACGGGTGGATCGGCTGGTGGTCGAAAGTGCTGGTCATCCGCGGCAGCGACGGGACAGCGTGAAGCGCCACTGTCCCTCCAGGTCGCGCTGCGATTCCACCCGCTCCAGCCCGGCGGCGTGGAGCAGCCCGCGCACGCGATCGGCCTGATCGTGGTGATGCTCCAGAAGCAGCCACCCCCCCGGGGCCAGGGCACGGGGAGCCTCTTCGGCGATGCTTCGGATGGGGTCCAGGCCGTCAGTCCCGCCGTCGAGGGCGAGGAGAGGCTCATGGCAGCGCACCACCGGCTCGAGATCGGCCAGCAGGGCCGTGGGGATGTAAGGGGGGTTGCTCACGACCAGGTCCAGCTCACCCCAGTGGGAGCGCAGGGGCTCCCACCACTGGCCGAGGTGCAGCGTGACCCGATCCTGGAGACCGGCCTGCCTGAGATTGATCCGCGCCAGGGCCAGCGCCTGCGGGCAGCGATCCACCGCCACCCCTCGGGCCTGCGGGAGGGCCTGGGCCAGGGCCAGCGCCAGGCAGCCCGATCCGGTGCCGAGATCGGCCCAGGTCAGTGGCCTGTGGACCGGGCTTGGCAGGGCCGGGGCCAGATCGAGAGCCAGATCGGCCAGCACTTCGGTTTCCTGGCGTGGAATGAGCACAGCCGGCGACACCGCCAGGGAGAACTCCCGCCAGGGACACACACCCACCAGGTACTGAAGCGGGATCTGGCACTCCAGATGCTGCCGCCAGAGAACGGTGAGCTCACCCAGGCCGGTCTGCAGCGGCACGGCTGAGGCCGGATCGAGCCAGACCCGCTGCAGCTGGGTCCAGCGCAGACCGGCACCGAGGTCGAGCAGCCAGTCGAGATCGGCGGGGCAGCCCCCTTCCCCCAGGCGCTGCCGCCGCCAGGCCAGCAGCTCGGAGCCCGGGATCAGCTGACCTGGGGCAGAAGGGTCCGGGCCGGCAGGAGTGAGCCCGGGCGAAGCACTGGGGAAGGGCCTGGAGGCAGCCATGGCCCAAACTTAGACAGAGGAGCCCGAGGCAGGGCGCCAGCGAAGACCCGGTTCCGCGCGCACGCGGCCCGCCAGCTCCAGATGCAGCAACTGGGTGGCCAGCTCAGCCCCAGGCCGGCCCAGGGCCTGGGCCAGCTGCTCCAGAGATGCCCCATGGCCCAGGGCGTCCAGCAGGGCCTGATCCGGCGCTTCAGCAGGTCCGGCGGGAAAGGAGCTGGCCACCGTGGAGGTTGCTTCAGGGCGGACCAGGGGGCCAGGGCCCAGCTGAGCGATCAGATCCGAGGCCGCCAGCAGCGGACTCGCCCCCTGGGACAGCAGGCGATTGCTGCCCAGGGCGGAGCCCTTGCCGGCGTCGGCGGGCACCACCCAGAGCGGCAGCCCCTGCTCCCAGGCCAGGGCGGCGGAATGGAGCGCCCCACTCGACTCGGGACATTCCACGACCACAACCGCCTGGGCCAGCGCCACCTGAAGACGATTGCGGGCGGCGAAATGGCCCCGCCGCACGGGAGTGCCCCGGGTGTGCTCGCTCACCAGCAGACCATGGCGGGCCACGGCCGCCTGAAGGGCCTGGTGATGGTGCGGATAGACACGATCGAGCGGGGTGCCGAGCACACCGACGGGCCGTCCGCCCCAGTCGAGGCATCCGCGGTGCACCGCGGCGTCGATGCCCTCCGCCAGGCCACTGACCACGGGCCAGCCGGCTTCGGCCAGGGCGGCGCCCAGCGCTTCGGCCATGGCCACCCCGTGCACCGAGGGTCGGCGGGTGCCGACCACCGCGATCGCCTGACGACACCGCAGGGGTGCCCAGAGGGATCCTCGGCCCGTCCAGTGGAGGACCAGCGGCGGCCGCTCGAGCTGATTCAGGGAGGCAGGGCGGGCAGGGTCACCCGGCACGAGCACCCGCCGTGGAGCCTGGGCAGGCCAGCCTCCCGCTCCCAGTGGATCCTGGCCCCAGCACTGGCGGTGAACCTCGATGCTGGCCAGCACGCCAGGTCCGAAACCGCTCAGGCGGGACAGCTCGGCGCCGCTGGCCGTCCAGGCTGCCGCCAGCCCGCCACAGGCTCGCTCCAGCTGGCCCAGGCGGCGCCAGCCCAGGCCTGGACAACGGCTCCAGAGCAGCCACCACAGCCTCCGTTCAGCCCAGCCCGGGCCAGGGCCCCGATCGAGGCCGGAGCTGAACGGACCGGGGCGATCCATGGGCTCCGGAAGGGAACCTCTTTCGGTGACAGCGGACGCGGAGACGGCTCCACCCCGGGATCGACACGCCAAGGACAGCGACACCAGCTCACCCATGACCAGGCTCTTCAGTACAGATGTACTAGCACGTTCCAGCAGGCCCGTCGAGCAGCCGCTGGAGCGCGCTCTCCAGCTCCGGCGGATAGCGGCGCACCAGCTGAAGGCCCGCTCCCTGGCGCCGCACCAGCGCCAGCTCCACCCGCGCTTCCGCCGCCAGCTGCCCGCCACTGAGCGTGAAGCGGCTGATCCAGGGCAGCCGCAGGCCCCGACGGGGCTGGGCCTGGCTGCGCAGGTCCACCAGTTCGCCATGGCCCACGGCCTGGCGATAGTCGATCTGCAGCGTCAGCACCGGCAGCTCAAGGCCCAGGGCCGACAAAGCGGCATAGGGAAGCCCCGCCGCGGCCAGGGCCTCCACCCGGGCTTCCTCCAGCCAGGCGAGATAGGCGCCGTGCCACATCACGCCGCCGTGATCGGTGTGCTGAGGCAGGACCCGTCGCCGCAGCAGCCAGCTGCATCCCCCCTCTTGCCACTCCATTACAGCCTCTCCCGCCACGGCTCGACCTGCCAGATGCAGGCCATAGGCTGCCGGAGAGCCGCGACAGCCTCGTGTTCCGCAATCTGCTGATCGCCGATTCCGGCAAGGGCCACGTCGAAGAGATGGTGCGCATGCTGCGCGAACTCCCGGCATTCCGCCAGGCCAGGCTCAACCTGCTGCACGTGGTGCCCGAGCAGGCAGGGGAGGATTTCCAGCAGCACATGCAGAAGGCGGCCGGCATCGTGGCCGACGCCATCCAGCAGCTTGGCCTGGATCCTTCCGATGTCAACGCGATCATCCGCCAGGGCGACACCAAGCAGACCGTTCTCAAGGTGGCCGACGAGCTTGATGCCGATCTGATCCTGATGGGATCGAGGGGACTGGGACGGCTTCAGTCGATCCTGGCCAACAGCTCCAGCCAGTACGTCTTCCAGCTCTCGACGCGGCCGATGTTGCTGGTGCGCGACGACCTCTACGTGCGCCACGTGAACCGGGTGATGGTGACCCTCGACGGCACAGGCGTGGGTGACGATGCCCTCAGAATCGCCTGTGAACTGGTGCGGGAGATCCCCGGGGGCACCCTCACGGGCGTGCACATCTCCCGCCAGGACATTCAGCCCAGCCGCGGGGGCAGAAGCCCAGCCGACCTCGTGATCGAGAAAGCGGTTCAGCGGGCTCGCTCGCTGGGTGTTGAGCTCAAAGGCGTCCATGGCACCGGCGACGTGGGCCGCGGGGTCTGTGCGATGGCCGACGAAC
The DNA here is from genome assembly GCF_015841355.1 of Synechococcus sp. CBW1107. Lineage (NCBI taxonomy): Bacteria > Bacillati > Cyanobacteriota > Cyanophyceae > Synechococcales > Synechococcaceae > Synechococcus > Synechococcus sp. CBW1107. Next base: position 2,123,051 of record NZ_CP064908.1, on the reverse strand, counting down.
TCAAGGCCGATCTCCTCGTGATCGCCTCCCAGGACCGCAGACCCCTGGTGGCCAAGAGCCTGGTCGACATCGACCGGCTGCTGGGAAGCTCAGTGAGTGACTACATCCGTGTGCACGCGCCGACACCCGTGCTGCTGGTGCGGGAGCCCGAGTCGGCCCGCTGAGCCCAGCAAGGCTTCATGACAAGGCCGCCGTCGACCGTGACTCACGGCTGACGGCGGCTGGGGTCCTGCGAGCAGGCCGGTGATCAGGGGCGGCTTGGAGGCCCTGGGATCTGCCTAACCTTGCTCACGGCTGCTGGTCTGGATGTAGAGAACGATCAGGAACACAGCCGGAACCAGCACGAACATGAGGCTGGCCACAAAACCCAGATCATTGGTTTCCATGGGAGCTCTAGGGCGGGTTGAGGATGGCGTGGGGGGACCGTATCACCCACCGATGGAGCCTTCCTCCGCCGCTTCACCGGCCGTAGCGGTTGGCTCGGGGTCCCCAGGTTCAGCCACAGACGGCTCCTCCACCGCGGGCCAGGCCGTGGGTCCTGCCCCCAGAGGCTCGGCCCTGGCCGCCGCCAGCAGAGCCTCGCGATCCGCGAGACCCGCCTGAGGTCTGGTGAGCACCACCAGCGAGCGCTGCACCAGGGCCTGACAGGCCAGGCGCCAGCCCTCGGGGCGCCTGCGCAGCTTGCGGTCCTCCACGGCGGTGCGTGGGGTCAGCGCGCCCGGAGAGGCTTCAGCCACCACATCCACGAAGCAGGTGATGCACTGACCGCAGCCCCCGCAGTTGCCGAGCTGCCCCTTGAGCCCGTACAGCTCCAACCCTTCACGCAGGGCCACCTCCCGCAGGTTTTCGCCGGGGTAGCACTCAACATCACGGCCCTCACGGACGAAGCGGATCACGGGCATCGGGACCAGAGGCGGAGACCTCCATTCTGGGCCCTTGAGGTTGAGTTTTGTAAACAGCTGGCAGGGCAAACGGCCGGATACCGCGTCACGGCTCGTTTCAGCTCCCCGGCAACGCTCCCGCAGGCCAGGGGAACCCCTTACGATCCCCAACACGGAACGATCCTTTTGATCGTCCGCTGTTTGTGCAGACGTCATGTCGTCACAGGCAGCTGTTAGTTACCCCGGACCTGACCCCCATGGGATTGCCCTGGTATCGGGTGCACACGGTCGTGATCAACGACCCGGGCCGCTTGCTGGCCGTGCACCTCATGCACACCGCTTTGGTCGCCGGCTGGGCCGGCTCCATGGCGCTCTATGAGCTCGCCATTTTTGATCCATCCGACCCGGTGCTCAACCCGATGTGGCGCCAGGGCATGTTCGTCATGCCATTCATGGCCCGCCTGGGTGTGACCGGCAGCTGGAGCGGCTGGAGCATCACCGGAGAAACGGGAGTCGACCCTGGCTTCTGGAGTTTCGAAGGAGTAGCCGCCGCCCACATCATCTTCAGCGGACTTCTTTTCCTCGCCGCCATCTGGCACTGGACCTACTGGGATCTGGAGATCTGGCAGGACCCCCGCACCGGGGAGCCGGCCCTCGATCTACCCAAGATCTTCGGCATCCACCTGCTGCTGGCTGGACTCGGCTGCTTCGGATTCGGAGCGTTTCACCTCACCGGCGTCTTTGGTCCGGGGATGTGGGTCTCCGACCCCTACGGCCTCACGGGACACCTCGAGAAAGTGCAGCCCGCCTGGGGACCTGAAGGGTTCAACCCCTTCAACCCGGGCGGGATCGTGGCCCACCACATCGCCGCCGGCATCGTGGGCATCATCGCCGGCATCTTCCACATCACCACCCGACCACCTGAGCGCCTCTACAAGGCTCTGAGGATGGGGAACATCGAAACGGTTCTGGCCAGTGCCATCGCCGCCGTGTTCTTTGCCGCCTTCATTGTGGCCGGAACCATGTGGTATGGCTCAGCGGCCACACCGGTCGAGCTGTTCGGTCCAACCCGCTACCAGTGGGATCAGGGGTATTTCCGCACGGAGATCAACCGCAGGGTCCAGACGGCCCTGGAGAACGGCGCCACCCCCGAGGAAGCCTATGGGTCCATTCCCGAGAAGCTGGCCTTCTTCGACTACGTCGGCAACAGCCCGGCCAAGGGGGGTCTGTTCCGCGTCGGTCCGATGGTCAACGGCGACGGACTTCCCACCAGCTGGCTGGGTCACATCAGCTTCACCGACAAGGAAGGCCGCAACCTCCAGGTGCGCCGCCTGCCCAACTTCTTCGAGAACTTCCCTGTGGTTCTGGAAGATGACCAGGGCATCGTCAGAGCTGACATTCCCTTCCGACGGGCCGAAGCCCGTTACTCCTTCGAGCAGACGGGCGTGACGGCCACCATTTACGGCGGTGCCCTCAACGGCCAGACCTTCACGGATCCCGCCGCTGTCAAGAAGCTGGCCCGCAAGGCCCAGCTCGGTGAAGCGTTCGAATTCGACCGCGAGACTTACCACTCAGACGGCACCTTCCGCAGCTCACCCCGCGGCTGGTTCACCTTCGGCCACGCCACGTTTGCCCTGCTCTTCTTCTTCGGGCACATCTGGCACGGCGCCCGCACCCTCTACAGGGATGTGTTCGCCGGCATTGACCCCGACCTCGGTGAGCAGGTGGAGTTCGGCCTGTTCCAGAAGCTTGGAGACCGCAGCACCCGCCGTCTACCCGAGGGTTACGTCCCACCGGCTGGCACCAAGCTCAGCTGATCGCCCCCACTCAGGAGAGTCTCCATGGAGAGCTTCGCTTACATCCTCATCCTCACCCTGGCGATCGCCACCCTTTTCTTCGCGATCGCCTTCCGCGATCCCCCGAAGATCGGCAAGTGAGATCCACGGCTCTCTGAGCCCGTGGACACATCAAGCCCCCGCCCCTGCGGGGGCTTTTTCATGTCGGTAGCCATCAGCAACAGGCCCGTCACACCCGAAACTGTTGCCTCAGGGGATATCGCAGCGACGGCACCGGCGCAGTCCTGGGCACTCCTCACTTCTCATTCGGAGCTCTACTGACTACACTTCCACTAACCAAACCGCATGGGTCGTCAAGGGATGCAATGTCCCTCCTGCCAACACACCGACAGCCGGGTGCTGGAATCCCGATCCGCTGACGCCGGCCGCAGTGTGCGGAGGCGGCGTGAGTGCCTCCACTGCGACTTCCGTTTCACCACCTACGAACGGGTGGAAACCGTCCCGATCACGGTGATCAAGCGCACGGGCACCCGAGAGATCTTCAGCCGCGGCAAACTGCTGCACGGTCTCGTGCGAGCCTGCGAAAAAACCGGTCTTGAGCCGGCACGGCTGGAATCGGTGGTTGATGACATCGAATTGCAACTCCAGCAGCAACGCCACGGCCGGGAGGTGAGCAGCGCTGAGATCGGAGAACTGGTTCTGCAGCAGCTCAGCGAAATCAGCGAGGTGGCCTACGTGCGCTTCGCCTCGGTCTACAGGCAGTTTCAGGGCATCAGCGACTTCGTCGCCACCCTCGAGGGTCTCAGCCGACGTCCCTCCCGCCAGCACCCAGATGGTGCCCTGGCCGCCGTGCGCTGAGCCCCAGCGGTGGGTTGATTTGTATGATCGTGGATCGCGTGCGCCTGTCGGCGGGCAGGCACGCGGCTCCCTTCATTCTGCCCCGGGCAGACCGCCACCCTTCCATGACCGTGACCCCTTCCGAGATCAGCAGCACCGAGGCCGAACTGGATCCGACGGGCGAAGCCCTGACTGATCTGGATCCGACGAGCGAGACCTCGGCTGACCTGAACCTCGACATTCCGGAAGAGGTCCCCACAGCCGACGATCCCAGCAGCCGCGCCGCCAGCCGCGACACCGATGGTGCCGGCTTCACGCTGGAGGAGTTCGCCTCCCTGCTCAGCAAGTACGACTACAACTTCAAACCTGGCGACGTGGTGAACGGCACCGTGTTCGCCATGGAGCCCAAGGGCGCCATGATCGACATCGGCGCCAAGACCGCCGCCTTCATGCCCCTGCAGGAGGTCTCGATCAACCGGGTGGAGAACCTCTCCGACGTGCTGGAGCCCGGCGAGGTCCGTGAGTTCTTCATCCTCAGCGAGGAGAACGAGGACGGCCAGCTCACCCTCTCGATCCGCCGCATCGAGTACCAGCGGGCCTGGGAACGGGTGCGCCAGCTCCAGAAGGAGGACGCCACCATCTACAGCGAAGTCTTCGCCACCAACCGCGGCGGCGCCCTGGTGCGGGTGGAGGGCCTGCGCGGCTTCATCCCGGGCAGCCACATCAGCACGCGCAAGCCCAAGGAAGATCTTGTCGCCGATTTCCTCCCGCTCAAGTTCCTGGAGGTGGACGAGGAGCGCAACCGCCTGGTGCTCAGCCATCGCCGCGCCCTGGTGGAGCGCAAGATGAATCGCCTGGAGGTGGGCGAGGTGGTGATCGGCACCGTGCGCGGCATCAAGCCCTACGGCGCCTTCATCGACATCGGCGGGGTCAGCGGTCTGCTGCACATCTCCGAGATCAGCCACGAGCACATCGAGACCCCACACACCGTGCTCAACGTCAACGATCAGATGAAGGTGATGATCATCGACCTCGACGCCGAGCGGGGTCGCATCTCCCTCTCCACCAAGGCTCTCGAGCCGGAGCCCGGTGACATGCTCACCGATCCCCAGAAGGTGTTCGACAAGGCCGAGGAAATGGCTGCCCGCTACAAGCAGATGCTGCTGGAGCAGGCCGAGGAGAACGAACCGATGGGCGTCACCCTCGACTGAACCCCATAGCCTGGGGTTCCTGCACTGATCCGATGGTTGAACTGCTCCTGCGTGGTCAGCCCCTGGGATCGGTGGCCGCCGTCCTCTTCGACAAGGACGGCACCCTCAGCCTGAGTGAGCCAGGCCTCCTGACCCTGAGCCGCGCCCGTCTCCAGGCATGCCTGGAGCTTGTCCCTGAAGCGGACCGACGCCAGTTCCAGAGCCTGCTCGAGCGGGCCTATGGCCTGCTGGGGGATCAACTCCACCCGGCGGGCACCACAGCAGTGGCCAGCCGCCATCACAACCTGATCTCCACCGCCACCGCCTTCTGTCAGGTGGGCCTGGATTGGCCGGAGGCCCTGGCCCACAGCGAAACCGTGTTCGCCTCCATCGATCGTGAGCACCTCCAGGGCCACGGGGCCCGTCCGGGCGAGGCACCCCTGGCGCCGCTCTCCGAGGGGGTGAGGCCCCTGCTGCTGGAGTTGCACCGCTCCGGAGTGCTGCTGGCGGTGATCAGCAACGATGACAGCGAGGGAATCCACCGGTTCCTGGGCGGCCACGGGCTCTCTGATCTGTTCCGGGAGATCTGGAGCGCCGACATGCGGCCGGCCAAACCGGACCCAGGCGCCGTGCACGCTCTCTGCGCCAGGCTTGGCGTCAGCCCCTCAGCCTGTGCCCTGATCGGGGATGCCAGAAGTGATCTGCGCATGGCCGAGCGGGCAGGGGTGAGCCTGGCCCTGGGCTACAGCGCCGGCTGGAGCAGCACGCCGCCTCTGCCTGAGCATCTGCCCCGAGTGGATCACTGGCACGAGTTGCAGGTGGCCGCTTCCTCCGGGGGGACCCCATCAGCAGAGCCGGACGATAAGCTCAGCCATCCTGAGGTCGGTGCAAGCCGGGATGAGCCGCTACGTCTTCACATCTGAATCGGTCACCGAGGGTCATCCCGACAAGATCTGTGATCAGATCAGCGATGCCGTTCTCGATGCCCTTCTGAGCGCAGATCCTGCCAGCCGCGTGGCCTGCGAAACCGTCGTCAACACCGGCCTCTGCCTGGTCACCGGCGAGGTGAGCACCACGGCCCGCGTCGACATCACCAGCCTGGTGCGGGGCGTGATCGAAACGATCGGCTACAGCGGCGCCAAAGCCGGTGGCTTCGATGCCAACAGCTGTGCAGTGCTCATCGCCCTCGACCAGCAGTCGCCCGACATCGCCCAGGGCGTCAATGAGGCCGATGACCACGACGGCGACCCCCTTGACCTGGTGGGAGCGGGCGATCAGGGCATCATGTTCGGCTTCGCCTGCGACGAGACCCCGGAGCTGATGCCCCTGCCGATCAGCCTGGCCCACCGCCTGGCCCGCCGGCTGGCCGCCGTGCGTCACGACAACACCCTTCCCTACCTGCTCCCGGATGGGAAGACCCAGGTCAGCGTCGTTTACGAGAACGATCGGCCGGTGGCGATCGACACCCTGCTGATCTCCACCCAGCACATGGCCGAGATCGACGGAATCAGTGATGAGGCGGGCCTGCGCCAGCGCATCGCCGATGACCTCTGGACCCATGTGGTGATCCCAGCCACCGCCGATCTGCCGCTGCAGCCCGAGCGCGCTGCGGTTCGCTTTCTGGTCAATCCCACCGGCAAGTTCGTGGTGGGCGGCCCCCAGGGTGATGCGGGCCTGACCGGGCGAAAGATCATCGTCGATACCTACGGCGGAACGGCGCGCCACGGCGGTGGAGCCTTCTCCGGCAAGGATCCCACCAAGGTCGACCGTTCGGCGGCCTACGCCGCCCGCCACGTGGCCAAGAGCCTTGTGGCCGCTGGTCTCGCCCGGCGGGTGGAAGTGCAGCTCAGCTATGCGATCGGCGTGGCCAAGCCCGTGAGCATCCTGGTGCAGAGCTCCGGCACCGGCAAAATCAGCGACGACGACCTCACTGCCCTGGTGCAGGAGCACTTCGACCTGCGTCCCGGCGCGATCATTGAGACCTTCGGCCTGCGCGATCTTCCCCGCCTGCGGGGGGGGCGGTTCTATCAGGACGTGGCCGCCTACGGCCATTTCGGCCGGCCCGATCTGAACCTCCCCTGGGAGGATGTGGGTGAAGCGGCCGCCAGGCTGCAGCAGGCCACGGCCGATCGGGTCCCCGTGGGCCAGCCAGCCGCCTGAATCCCTTGCCGGTTCGCCGCGGCGGCGCCGAGATCTCTGCCCTGGCGGCGGGGGTCGACCTGGGCAGCAGCGGCATCCGCCTGGTGGTGATTGATGCACGGGGTGAGGTGCTGGCCGAGCTGGCCACGGCCTACCCCGGCAACTTCGACGATCCGGATGGCTGGCGACAGGGTCTGATCACGCTGGTGCAGGAGCTACCCGTTCAGCACAGGCATCGGCTGGGCAGCATCAGCCTCGATGGCACCTCCGGCACCCTGCTGGCCTGCCGCTCCGACGGCACCCCCCTCGGCCCAGCCCTCGCCTACAACCTGGCCTGCCCCGAGCAGGCAGGGGCCCTCTCGGGACTGGTTCCTGCCGGTTGCTCCGCCTCCAGTGTCAGCGGCAGTCTGGCCAGAGCCCTGCGCTTGCTGGGCCCGCTCGCGGGGGAAAGGGCAGGGACCTGGGCAGCCACTGATCTGCTCCTGCGCCATCAGGCCGACTGGCTGATGGGCTGGTTGCTGGGTGACTGGCGCTGGGGAGAGGAAGGAAACAACCTGCGCCTGGGCTGGGATCTCAGACAACGACACTGGAGCGGAGATCTGAAACGGCAAGCGTGGGCGGCAGCGTTGCCCGAGGTGGTTGCCAGCGGCAGAGCGCTGGGGACGCTGGCTCCAGGCTCAGCCGCTGCCCTGGGGCTCCCGGATTCCTGTCTTGTGGTGGCCGGCAGCACCGATGCCAACGCCGCGGTGCTGGCGGCCGATCCAGCTCCCGGAGACGGAGTCACGGTGCTCGGCACCACCCTGGTGCTGAAGCAGTTCGTGACGGAGCCGATGGCAGCCCCGGGGCTGAGCTGCCATCGGCTGGGGGGGCGCTGGCTGGTGGGCGGAGCCTCCAACGCCGGTGGGGGAGTGCTGCGTCGGTTCTTCAACGATGCCGAACTGGAGCGACTCAGCCGTCAGATCGATCCCTCCAGACCCAGTGGGCTGGAGTACCGGCCGCTGCCATCGCGGGGGGAACGCTTTCCCGTCGATGATCCTGATCTGCTGCCGATCCTGGAGCCCCGGCCGGTGAGCGATGTGCTCTTCCTTCAGGGTCTGCTGGAAGGGCTGGCCAGGATCGAAGCCCAGGGATGGGCACGGCTGCGCCAGCTGGGTGCACCACCGCTGCAGCGGGTGATCAGCCTGGGGGGCGGGGCCCGCAATCCCCAGTGGCGGCAGCTGCGGCAACAGGCGATCGGCCTGCCGGTGCTCAACCGTCCAGGCCTGGCACCGGCGCTGGGCATGGCAAGGCTGGCCCTCAGCGCTCTGACGACGCCTGCACCGAAGATGGAGCCGCCTTCACCACCACCTGAGACCCCATGAACGAACGCCTGCGAACCGTGATCTCGATGGCCCTGTTCGTGATTCTGGCTGGCTACGTCGGTTTCAGCGCCATCAGGCTGGGGCTGCTGCTCTGGCAGCGATACGCGCTGGCCTGAGCCCCTGCTCCGCCACAATCAGCCCAGACCCCTGCCTGCCCCTCCGCCATGGCCAGCGATCCCCTCACCGAAGCTGTCAGCGACCGGATCTGCCGCCATATGAACAAGGATCATGGTGAAGCGGTGCTGGCCTACGCCCGCCACTACGGCGGGGCGCATCAGGCCAGCACCGCCCGCATGCTTCGGGTCAGTCCCGAGGCGATGGAACTGGAGGTGGATGGCGCCAACCTCTCGGTGCCCTTCGACCATGTGCTGAGCGACAGCGAGGACGCCCACCGCACCCTGGTGGCCATGCTCAAGGCCCTGCCAGCGTCCTGAGCTGGGAACACTGAGCGGCAACGTTTCGCCCAGTCCGGGAGATCGACACCATGGTCCAGGCCCTGCTGAGGGGATGCCTCGAGCTGATCACCCAGGCCACCTGCCCGCTCTGCGGCTGCCCAGCCGAGTCCGGCGGTGGTCGGCGACGTGATCAGCCACAGCCCTGCCAGGACTGCCGCCAATCGCTGGGGCTCGAGGCCCAGGCTGGGCTGTGCGGTCTGGAGCCCATGCCCTGGTGGGCCCTTGGCCTCTATCAGGGGGCGTTGCGGAGCCTGCTGCTGCGCCAGCGGCGCGAGCCCGGCAGCCAGGCGGTTCCCTGTCTGGCCCGTTCTCTGGCGGAGACCCTGCCGGCACCGCTGCGGGAGTCGAGCGTCGTGGCGATCCCCAGCTGGAAACAACGGGCCAACCCGCTGCCACTGCTGATCTGTCAGGGGATCGGCCTGCCCCGCCTGGCCCTTCTGGAACGCAGCCGGCCCACCCTGGGGCAGCACCACCTCAACCGCCGCCTGCGTGGACTGAACCAGGAGGGGGCCTTCCGGCTCGTCCCCGACGGTGTCTCCCGCAGCCGGAGATCGCGCCGGGGTCTGTTGCTGGTGGATGACATTCTCACCACAGGAGCCACGGCCATGGCCGCAGCCGCAGCCCTCGAGGAGGCCGGATACCCGGTGCTGGGGCTGCTGTGCCTGGCCCGGACGCCCGCTCCGGGCCGTGATCTAAGATCCTGCGGTGCTGCCGAGCGGCCGGCCGGGATAGCTCAGTTGGTAGAGCAGGCGACTGAAAATCGCCGTGTCCCCAGTTCAAATCTGGGTCCTGGCATTCTTTCCTGAAGGACCTGGTCCAAGGGTCCGACCCATCCATCACCCCGGTGGGTCTTCCTCGAAGCTGCCGTGCCCTGACGCGATGCGAACCCCACCCGAGCCACCGTCCAACCAGCAGTTCAGCAATGCCGACAGCTACGGAATGGCCTTCGACGAAGCCTGGGGCCGGATCGGCGACCTCGATCCAGCTGATCCAGTGGCCCGCGACAGCGCCCTTGAGCGGGTGATCACCTCCTTGAGCGATCACCCGTTCGCCCTGAGCCAACCGGAGCTGGTGCGCCAGGTGGCGGAATTCCGCTTGCGTCTGCTCAGGCGCTGAGGCCGCTGCGGCAGCCCGGCCCCATAGGATTCGCCCCATGACCAGCTCCCTGACGCGCCTGGTCCGGATGCTGAGCGCTGGGTTCAGCAATCAGGATCAGGCTTTCGAGAACCCCCCCCTCTACGCCCATATCCTGGTGCGCTTTCGGCCGCTTCCGCAGCTGGAACCAGGCTCCCTGCTGCTGGAGCAGTCTTACGCTTTCGCGCCCGGCCAGCCCTACCGCATCCGGGTGCTGCGTGCCGAGAGCGTCACAGACGGCAGCCTGCGCATCCACAACCACTCCATCCACGACGAGCGGCGGTTCTGGGGAGCTGTGGAGGATCCAGAGCGGATGGCCCAGATCCAACCCGAGGATCTGCGTCTGCTGGAAGGGTGCACCTATGTGGTGCGCGAGCAGGGAGAAGGCTTCGTCGGGGAAGTGGAACCCGGCTGCCGCTGCCTGGTGGAGCGCAAGGGGGCCACGGCCTACCTGGTGAGCAGTTTCGAGCTCGACGGGCAGTCAATGCGCACGATCGACCGGGGCCACGACCCGGCCACCCACGACCAGCTCTGGGGATCTCTGGCGGGGCCGTTCGAGTTTCAGCGTACCGACGACTTCAGTGCTGAAATTCCAGGCGCCTGGCTGGAGCGATGGGCGAGCTGATCGGACCCGGCTCCAGGCCCGCTCAACAAAAGGAAATGAAGCTGCCTAAATCAATTAAACCCAAACAGTGAGGCTCTGTAAGGTCTTTTGTCTCTAGGGGTTTGTGCTCACCAGGGATGCTTAGGTTCGTCGCCACCTCACCCACGACCCCATGGCCCTGCCCCTGCTTGATCTCAAACCCGTCACCCTGAATGCACGCGTCGCCAGCCTGGCCGTCGGCAACGAAGAAGAGCCACGCCGCACACCTGAAGGGGTGAGGCGCAGCCCCCAGGCCATGGATGAGCTGATTGAAAGGGCCTACCGCCAGATTTACTTCCATGCCTTCAAAGTCGATCGGGAGCCCAGGCTGGAATCGCAGCTGCGTCGAGGTCAGATCAGCACCAAGCAATTCATCCGGGGCCTGCTGCTTTCAGACAAGTTTCGCAGGGATTTCTATCGCTGTAACAGCAACTATGATGTTGTGGAGCAGGTGGTAGGCCGTGTACTTGGCAGGCCGGTGCATGGCAGTCGCGAACGGATTGCTTTCTCGATTCTGATCGCCGCCGAAGGATTCCCGAGTTTTGTCGATGCCCTGCTCGACTCCCCTGAATACATCGACACCTTCGGCGAAGACGAGGTTCCCTACCAGCGCTCCCGCGTCCTGCCCGGACGCAGCCCTGGGGAGATGCCCTTCAACCAGCAGGCTCCCCTCTATTCCTCCTACTGGCGCGACATCAGCGGCTCCCTGGCTCCAGCCGGCCCGTTCAGCGGAGGCAACCAGCTGGAGCGTGGTCTGCGCTCGGCCGCTTGGGTCGATGGGACAACCGCCGAAGCAGGCCAAGGCGATCTGGCTGGGGCTTGCAGCCATCGGTGGACTCGAGCTCCTGCGGATTCTGATCACCACCGCAGCTGCCATGCTCAGCACAGGCTCTGCGGGCTGAGGGAGCCGGGCCAGCCGAAGCCTTCATGGGCAGCCGTGGCGGCCTGAATCAGGCGATCAGTTCATCCATGAAGGGCTGCTCGCCCTCCTCGGGGAAAACGGACTCCGATCCGAACTCACCTGGGGAGGGGGCCGCATCGCCCAAGACCCGCAGGGGCCTGACCGGGTCGCCGGGCAGGGCTGAAGCCGCTGGGCCCTGGCGAGACTGCTCCAGCAGAGCTTCCAGTCGGCTGAGTCGATCATCGGTCTGCTCAAGCAGATCCATGACAGCGGCCGAATCAACACCCTCCTGGTCACGCCCAGCCAGCAGGTGGGCCTGGTGCTCCTCCAACCGCCCCAGACGTTCCTCCAACTCCAGGAGGCGCAGGGTGAGGGTTTCGCTGAGCTCACCAAGGGCCTTGAGCTGGACGCCGAAGCGAAGCGGCCAGGCTTCGGAATCAGGTGCCGATGTCATGGGTCAGGCAAGGACCGCGATGGCCGGATGCTATCGGTATCTTCTCCAGGCGCCAGGGGCCGAGTTTGTAACGATTCCGAAAACCCTTGGTGAGAGCGGAAGAGCCCCCATAGGATCCGGCTTGCAGACAGCATCGTCGGGGACGCTGTGGCCTGTGTTCAGCCTCCCTCGATGACCCCCGACTCCCTCACATCTCCCTTCACTTCCCGGCCTGCACGCCCATGACACTCGTCTGTGCTGCCTACCTGGGCATAGATCGCTTCGAGAACGCCCGCGACAAGGACAACTGGTCGAACGCCACCGAAGCCGACACCGCTGGCCTGATCCGCTCGGTCTACCAACAGGTGCTCGGCTACCAATATGTGATGAAGAGCGAGCGGCTCGAGGGTCCCGAGTCGCTGTTTCGCCGTGGCTACCTCAGCGTGCGTGAGTTCGTGCGCCAGGTTGCCAAGAGCAATCTCTACAGGCAGCGTTTCTTCGAGAGCAGCAATCCCTACCGATTCATCGAACTGAACCACAAGCATCTGCTCGGCCGGGCACCCCAGAACAAGGCCGAGATGCTGCACCACTTCACGATCCTGCAGAACGCAGGATTTGACGCCGAGATTGATTCCTACATCGACAGCCCCGAGTATCAGGATCGCTTCGGCGAAGAGCAGGTGCCCTACATGCACGGCTGGAACTACTCCGTCGGCCAGCAGGGTCTCCAGTTCTCCTACCTGCTGCAGCTGACCCGTGGCGCCGCGGCGTCGATCAAGGGCGACATCGCCAAGAACCTGTCACGCCTCAACCCCTCGGTTCACAAAGAGGCTCCGATCCCCGTGGTGAGCTCCAACGCCAAGGGCTCCGCCTTCCGCTCGGTCGAGTCCGACGGTGTGACGCGCATGGGGGTGGGCGCCGGTGAGCAGGGCCGGACCTACCGGGTCGAAATCTCGGGATTCAACAACTACCGCCTGCACAAGCGCAGCAACCGGGTGAGATTCATCCCCTTTGCCAAGCTGCTCGACTATCAGCGCCAGATCCAGCGTGAAGGCGGCCGCATCGCCAGCGTCAGCCCCGTCAACTGACTCCTCCTCAACCCCACACCCCCATCGTTCCTCCCCCGTCATGAAGGTCTCTGCAGGCACCCGCGGCAGCAGCTTCAGCAGCAACCGCCAAGTCACGATTCAAGTCACCGGACTGGCCAACAACGCCTATGTGCGCAGCTCCGATTGCACCATGCAGGTTCCCTACACCCGCATGAACGAAACCATGCGGCTCGTTCATCGCCTGGGTGGAACCATCACCGGCGTGAATGTGAGCGGCTCCGGCGACAACTCTGACTCCTGAGCGCAAGGCAGACCTGATCCAGCTGCAGCCCCCTCAACGTGGGGGCTTTTTTCATGGCCGCCACCCTCCTGAATCTGACTGTTCAGCCCGCTACACAAGTGTCCCCTGCCGGGGCTGCGCCAAAGCCGAGACCGCCTCTGCGAGCCTGAGCCCCCCCCCGGGGGGCAGAACCGTCGTCAAGGGGATGACCGTTTGTGAATCATCGAGCAAGTCGACGGCCCAAGGGTTGAAAATACCTAGGTCCAGTCGAGGGCTTTCTGGTCATCGGTCGGTGCAGCCGGTTTTGCCGGTGAGCACCAGATACCCACCCCTTGGCTCGCGAGTTCGCCTTGGGCGCTCTCGCTCTGGAATACCCAACTCCCGACCCCCACCCGTCGAGAACAGGAGCTTTATTTACATGTTCGACGCCTTCACCAAGGTCGTTGCTCAGGCTGATGCCCGCGGCGAATTCCTCAGCTCTGCCCAGATCGATGCCTTGGCGTCGGTCGTCGCAGACAGCAACAAGCGGATGGATGCCGTCAACCGGATCACCTCCAACGCTTCCATGATCGTTGCCAATGCAGCCCGCGATCTGTTCGCTCAGCAACCGGCGCTGATCGCACCCGGGGGCAACGCTTACACAAGCCGCAGGATGGCCGCATGCCTTCGTGACATGGAGATCATCCTCCGCTACATCACGTATTCCATTTTCACCGGAGACACATCCATTCTCGAAGATCGTTGCCTCAACGGCCTGCGGGAAACCTATCTTGCCCTTGGCACTCCTGGCGCTTCTGTCGCCGAAGGTGTACGCAAAATGAAGGATGCCTCCATTGCCATCGTCAACGATCGCGGCGGCATCACATCGGGCGATTGCAGCAATTTGATCTCCGAAATCGGCACCTACTTTGATCGCGCCGCCGCCGCCGTGGCCTGATCAGCATTCCCTTTCAGGACAATCCTTCCGCTCCCCCCTTCACCCATGTCGAAGACTCCGCTGACCGAGGCTGTCGCAGCTGCCGACTCCCAAGGCCGCTTTCTCAGCAACACCGAAATCAATGCCGCCTTCGGACGCTTCACTCGAGCCAAGTCGGCTCTTGAGGCTGCTAAAGGATTGACAGCCAAAGCAGACACCCTTGTGAATGGCGCCGCGCAAGCCGTCTACAGCAAGTTCCCCTACACCACCCAGATGCAGGGGCCCACGTACGCTGCCGACCAACGCGGGAAGGACAAGTGCGCCCGTGATATCGGTTACTACCTGCGCATGGTCACCTACTGTCTTGTGGCTGGTGGCACCGGTCCAATGGACGAATATCTGATCGCTGGCATCGATGAGATCAATCGTACCTTTGAACTTTCTCCCTCCTGGTACGTGGAGGCCCTGAAATACATCAAGGCCAACCACGGCATGAGTGGAGAGCCTGGAACCGAGGCGAACAACTACATCGACTATGCCATCAACGCGCTTGTCTGAAGCAGGCAAGGCGACCTGAGATCGCCAGTTTTCAATGATGCTGGCCTCCTTCGGGGGGCCTTCTTTATGTTTGGGCTAGCCAATTGGGATCACTTCACAGCCACAGCTTTTACCCTCTGTTCAAGGAACCTCGATCCGCGAGCAGGGGAAGTGACGATTGGTGTGGATCCCTTCCTCCCGCCCGCACAGGCCCATTGATCCAGGGGAAGATTTCGTTCAAGCTATCAAGTCACCATGGCACTGCCTTTGCTTTCTGTTAAGCCGCTCACCATGAATGCGCGGGTCGCCAGCTTCACCCTGGCCGGCGAGGAAGGCAGTCGGCAGTCTCAGTCGGCTGCGCGCAGCATCAACGGGACCTGCGATCGACGTGACCTGGATATCCAAATCGAGCAGGCCTATCGACAGATCTACTTCCACGCCTTCAAGGTGGACCGCGATCCCATGCTCGAATCCCAGTTGCGCGAGGGTCAGATCACCATGAGGGACTTCGTGCGTGGCCTGCTGTTGTCGCAGAAGTTCCGCGACGACTTCTACCGCTGCAACAGCAACTATCGGATGGTCGAGCAGACCATCGGCCGGGTGCTTGGAAGGCCCGTCTACGGCGAGCGGGAACGCATCGCCTATTCGATTCTGATCGCCCAGGGTGGCCTGGCTTCCCTGGTGGATACACTCCTGGAGTCTGAGGAGTACATGCAAAACTTTGGCTACGATACAGTACCCTTCCAGCGGTCCCGTGTTCTGCCTGGACAGGCGGTGGGCACGATGCCCTTCAACCAGCAAGCGCCCCGCTATCAGGCCTACTGGCGGGACAGCATCGCCAAGCGAACTCCCGCACAATCGATGCTGTGGCAGAACAGCACCATGGGTCAACGGCCTGCCTGGCTGGCCAATGCCCCTGCTCCATGGGCCCGCAAGCTCTGGTTGAACACCGTTGCTGCGGGGGGCTTCGTAATCACTGGACTGGTGCTTTGGATCGCCATCTCCATGCTCAGCACTGCTGGACGGGGCTAGTGTTCAAGAGGTTGGGAATGGTCCGAGTTCCTGGAAAAAACGCTAAGGGGAAGGGGGAGCACACCACAGGGAGAGATTGTCATGAGTGATTCTTTTCAAAGATTTCTCACCATGCTGAAGTCAGCATATGGTCAGCATGACATTCTCGTTGACGAAGGGCAAACTGATCTACGCCTAAACCTTCTCCCCGAGACCATTGATCTATGGGGAGCCACTTACTCTCAGGCAGACAATCCAGACAACAATCTTCTACTTGCCTGCTCCAGTTCAAGCGGACCCATTGAGGATACGACATTGACCTGGGTTGTCGGATCCGCAATCCGCCATGTTCACGTTAGCAGTGAGGATGAGTGTTGGCAGCTCTTTCATGCGCTCGGGCTGCGACCTAGCTTGGCAGATGCGATCGTCCGTCATTGTCCTGGCATAGCAAATGGAGCCATCTGGGCCTTGTATAATGAACGACATGGACATCTAGTCGCAACTCCTGTGGTCTCTGCAGGGTTGGGACGTGAGGCAATGGCCAGGTTCTCCTCGATCTCCTCATGAAGGCAAAATCATCGATGCTGCAGAAGTGATGGCGAAAAACTTGCCTGAGATGATTGCAGGGGCTCGCATCCTTGGTCTTGCTCATGACAAGACCCTCCCGGCGAATGTTCGTGCAATTTTCCGGCATGCTGATGATGAGAGCAGGCCTTTGACCACAAAGGAATTCGATGAGATTTGCCAGTTCTCCTCCATTGATTCCGAACCCCTACGCCTGCTTCAAGAGAACGCCTCACAAGTAGTAGCAGATGTCAAGAGAAGATTGGTGGCAGAGGATCCTGGCCTGATCAAGCCCGGTGGATCACTTTTCCCGGAAAGTCGCTCCGAGGCATGCTGGCGCGACTGCTGGCATTTTCTCCGCATTGCCATCTATGCCGTGGCCGCTGATCGGCAATCGTTCACGCACCCACCAGGAGTCAGCGGCTTGCGTGAACTTTATCGAGAACTGGCCGTTCCTATCGACAGCATGGCGAAGGCTTTATGCTACCTGCGTGAAGTCTCATCTATTCACTACGGATCGCTCGGCGGAAGCAAGGATACCTGGCGCCTTGAAATGGTCATTCGCCATCTGGAGGAGATGATCAGGGAGTTCTCCTGCCAAGCTGGAGAGGTAGGAGCCCCTGTTCTGTGATGTTTTATTTCTCCATCGTGGAGCGCACTCTTCCTAGGGGGTCCACAGGGCTCCCCAGCAGTAACCTGAACTGGGAGAGTTCCATCTTTGCAGATTGTTTCTAAGTATTCGTGGGCCTCGTGCATAGCGCATCGCAATCCTCCTTAGTGCCTGGTTGGCTTCCTCCGGAATCCAAACTCCCTTCCAACCAGGCCATCGGTCGTGCTTTCGACGCTAGAGGAGCTGATTGGCGTGAGCTGGATCTCGGTGCTACTGATCTCACAGAAGCACGCCTTTGTCGTGTCGATTTAAGGGGAACGAATCTGAGTAGATGCACACTCGATGGAGCCGATCTGCGACTGGCTCGATATGACGGCATGACCATCTGGCCAGACAACTACGAGTTTCGAGGTTCCGGTGCAGTAGGACCCAAGGCCAAGTTAAGCGGCCACTTTCTCAATAGCGCCGATCTTTCCGGCATGGACCTGAGCGGCTCCCTATTGATGGGTGCATACCTCAGCGGTGCAGATCTCAGCGGTGCTTGCCTCAGAGGAGTGCGCCTGGCAGGAGCAGATCTGCGTCATGCTGTGCTGCGCGGTGCTCTTTGCGAAGGGGTGCGTTTCTCAGGTTGCCAGCTGGATTATGCCGATTTTCGCGGGGCGAATCTGACCGATGCTGACCTTTCCGCAGCCGAATCGATCCGTGGTTCCGACTTCACGAGCTCATCAGGGCTGGACTCTATTCGAGAGACCTTGATCGGACGGCCGTTCCAGGAGCTGGACTGTTGGAACCCGCTCACTCGCCGTACGACCCGCGACAGCCTGATGACCTAAACATTGCCGCCTGCATGTATGGACCATCACCCTCCCACAGACCATGTCAAGGTCGGCGTGGTTCTCCTGAACCTCGGAGGCCCTGAGCGGATCGAGGATGTCGCCCCGTTCCTCTACAACCTGTTCTCCGATCCGGAGATCATCCGACTGCCGACCCCGGTGTTGCAGAAGCCCCTCGCTTGGCTGATCAGCAGCCTGCGCAGCAACAAGTCCAAGGAGGCTTACCGCTCCATCGGCGGCGGGTCCCCCCTACGCCGCATCACCGAGCAGCAGGCCCGCGAACTGCAGAGCGAACTGCGGGGGCGAGGCATCGAGGCCACCAGCTACGTAGCCATGCGTTATTGGCATCCATTCACCGAGTCGGCCGTGGCCGATATCAAAGCGGACGGGATAGATCAGGTGGTGGTGTTGCCTCTCTACCCCCACTTTTCGATCAGCACAAGCGGATCCAGCTTTCGAGAACTGCAGCGCCTGCGCCTGGCCGATCCAGGCTTCGCAAAGCTTCCGATTCACTGCATCCGCGGTTACTACGACGACCCCGGCTACCTAGGGGCCATGGCCGAACTGATCTCTCGGGAGATTCAGGCCTGTCCCGAGCCCGGCAGCGCCCATGTGTTCTTCAGCGCCCATGGCGTGCCCAAGAGCTACGTGGAAGAGGCGGGCGACCCCTATCAGAACGAGATCGAGACCTGCGCCCGCCTGATCATGGAAAGACTGGCCGGCGACCTGGGCCACTCCAACCCCTACACCCTGGCCTACCAGAGCCGTGTGGGCCCAGTGGAGTGGCTGAAGCCATACACCGATGAAGCCCTACATGAGCTTGGTGAAGCAGGCGTGAAGGATCTGGTGGTGGTGCCTATCAGCTTCGTGAGCGAGCACATCGAGACTCTCGAGGAAATCGACATCGAATACCGGGAGATCGCCACACAGGTCGGCATCCTTAACTTCCGCCGTGTACCGGCCCTCGACACCACCCCCTCCTTCATCCACGGCTTGGCCGATCTGGTACAGCAAGCCCTGGCCGGACCGGAGATAAACCTTGACCAGGCAGCCACACTTCCCACCAAGGTGAAGCTGTATCCACAGGACAGGTGGGCCTGGGGCTGGAACAACAGATCGGAAGTGTGGAACGGGCGGCTTGCTATGCTGGGATTCTTGGCAATCCTGATGGAATTATTGAGCGGCAATGGACCTCTCCACGCCATCAGACTGCTTTGAGGTAGGGCATCACTACTCTCAATTTTAACTACATAGTTTAGCTTTATTAAGAACTCAGTGGGAGCCTGCAATGGTGTTTGATCATAACAGGGTCACTCAAGTTCTGCGTTCACAATGGCTTTTGGTCCCGCCTCGCTCCTCGGCGTCGAACGGTTTGACAGCCAGGACCCACTTGAACTGCTACCAAACGATACGGACGCCAAGAAAGAGCAGCTCATCCGTGCCGTGTACCGGCAGGTTCTCGGAAACTCCTATGTGATGGAAAGCGAGCAGCAGCTGGTCCCCGAATCCCAGTTCAAGCTGGGGGAGCTGAGCCTGCGCGAGTTCGTACGCAGCGTTGCCAAAAGTGACCTGTATCGTGCTCGTTTTTTTGATTCCTGCCCTCGCTACCGCTACATCGAGCTGGCCTTCCGCCACCTCCTGGGTCGGGCCCCAGCCGACTTTGCCGAGATGCGCGTCCATGCCGAACTTCTCGATAGCAAAGGATATGAAGCGGATATCGACAGTTTCATAGATTCAACGGAGTATCAGGACACCTTCGGTGAGTGGACAGTCCCCTACCACCGTGGCTGGAAGACCGAAAGCTGCAAAACCATGCAGGAATTCACTTGGAGCTTCCAACTGCTCCGTGGTGCCAGCAGCAGTAGCTTCAAAGGCAATCTTTCCGGCAAGGCAGCACGACTAGGTGGCAATGTCTATGTGAATCGCCCACTCCCAGTCGTCCCTCCCTCCTCCACGGATACACAAGGATGGAGCTTCAGGCCTTCTGCCAATTTCCAAGACGCCGCAACGCGACTGGGCGTCGGCGCCGGCCAGGAGGGTCGTATCTATCGGGTTGAGGTAACGGCCTACAGGGCCAACTCAATTCGGCCGATTTCACGCTACAAAAAGTCCAATCGGACTTATTTCGTCCCCTTTAACAAACTGTCCCAAACCTATAAGGAAATTCACCGTGAAGGAGGGGTGATTGCCAGTATCACTCCGGCCTAATTAACGGACTACTTTGTTTTCTCTTTGCCGACTCCCTCGCCACTGCAAAACCATGTCTTCCCAGTCCGTAGCCCTGAGCTTTGGTGCCACCACTCTCCTCGATGCACCTGCTTCTTACAAGCCCGGCGCCGATGAGACGAGCCTCAACCTCGTGATCAGCGCCTCTTACCGGCATGTGTTCGGCAACACCATGCCCATGGAAAGCGAGCGTCTTGACGCTGCCGAATCGCAACTACGCAACGGCACAATCTCCGTACGCGATTTTGTCCGCTGCCTGGCCAAGTCACCCTTCTATCGTGCACGCTTTTACGAAGCAGTTACGCCTCACCGTTCGGTTGAACTGGCCATCAAGCACCTGCTGGGGCGTCCTCCCATCGACGAAGCTGAAGTGGGCACGCACGTAGCGATAGTCGCCAAAGAAGGCTTCGAAGCGGATGTCGACGCCCTGATCGATTCCGACGAGTACGCCTCGGCCTTCGGAGAACACACGGCGCCGCATATCCGTTCCTGGAACAGCCCAGAAGGGGCAGCACAGTCGTCCTTCAATCGCATCGCCTCGCTGGAGCAGAACTTCGCTGGCAGCGATAACGCAATGGGGTCACGTAGCCAGTTGCTGACCAGCCTCGCAATGGGACAGCCAATCACCATTCGTCTGCCGGCACATGCTTACCTTACCCAGTCCGGAAGAAGCCTTTCTGGCTCGGGTATGAGCAGTAGAGGAGCCTTCGCTCCTGTGCGCCGCAACAGCAGCGATGGCGGTGATAGCACAAGCCTGAGAGGTGATCTGTATGTGGGCTTCGGTCTTGGCCAGCGCAGTCAGGAGGTCTTCCAGCGTTGCCAGGGAGACACTGCCGACCAGATCCAGGCACTGATCCGTGCCACCTACCGGCAGGTGATGGGTAACCCTCACCTGATGGAAAGCGAGCGCGTGCTCACCTCAGAAAGCAAGTTCATCGAGGGTTATCTGAGCACCCGTGAGTTCGTGCGTTCCATTGCCTGCTCCCAGGAATACCGTCGCCGCTTTTTTGAATCCAACGCTCCCTATCGTTTCGTAGAGCTCAACTTCAAGCACCTGCTCGGCCGCGCACCAAACTCCCAGGCGGAAGTGAGTGAACACATCCGTCTGCTGGCTGAAAAAGGCTATGAGGCAGACATCAGCAGCTACCTCGATAGCACCGAATATCAGACGTACTTCGGTGAAGATACAGTTCCCTTCCCCCGTATCCAGACGGAGAATGGCCGCGAGCAGATCGGATTCAATCGCCAACTGTCTCTGGTGGCGGGATATTCAAGCAGTGACACCATTCAGAATTCCTCAAGTCTGGTGAATTCACTGGCGGCCAAAGCGCTCCCTGCCGGATGGAGCAACACAACCGTGCGGATCAATCGCTCGAGTGTCTTCAGCGGCTCTGTCGATCCCACCACAAAAAGGTATCGGATCGTTGTACAAGCGCAACCAGCTGGAGGGCGCCAGCGCACCCCGAATGCCAGCTATTTGGTATCCGGCAAGGACATGACGACCCAGCTGGGTTATATCCATCGCCGTGGAGGCCGAATTGTCTCAATCACGGAAGTGGCCTGATCCAAGCAGGGGCCGTCTGCCCGGCTGGCTCGCTGAGCAACCTGTCCATTCCTTTCTCTCCCCTGACTTCAACTGTTTTCTCTTTGCCATGCCAGTGATCACCAGACAAGCAACAACTTCAGTGCAAGATTATGCCCATGCACAGATGGTGCTGCGCTCCGCCTACCGCCAGGTCTTCGGCAATGCCCATCTGATGGATGAGGAGCTGGTATCAACTGCTGAAAGTCTCTTCCTCCAAGGGGACCTCGCAGTCCAGGGACTGGTTGCAGCCTTGGCCTGCTCAGACACCTACCGCCGGCTCTTCCTCGACAAGAATGGGCCCTACCGCTTTGTGGAGCTCAATTTCAAGCATCTGCTGGGAAGGGCTCCCCGCGATCAGGCCGAAGTGAGCGAACATGTTCAACGCTTAGCCAACGAGGGCTATGAAGCCGAGATAGCCAGCTATGTTTACTCCCCGGAATACATAGGAGCCTTCGGCTTCGACACGGTGCCTTACTGGCGCACAACTCATACCCAAACCGGGGAAAGCAACCTCACCTATACGCGTTCATTAAAACTCAAGGGGGGAGAAGCTTCCTTTGACGGTAGCTCCTCTTCCAAGCTTCAGGTCAGTCTTGCCACAGGTGACGCCCCTTCCGTTGCCGTTCGCGGCGGCAGAGGCGGCAGCACGAACCGGAATGACAGACGCTTTCGGATCAACTGGACTACCGCCTCGCCTAGCGGACTCAACCGCAGGGCTGTGCAGGTCTCCATTGTTCCGTTTAGCAGTCTCACTTCAACGCTGCAAAGCCTGCAGCGACGTGGAGGTTCCATTGTATCTGTTACAAATGATTAAATGACAACCCCCGCCTCTGGCTAGAATAGATGGTGGCGGCGGCTCTGTGCCCAAGTGCCATGTGAGCATGCAGCTCCGAATCACGCCACCTTCCCCCCCATTCGTGCGCTCAACCTTCTCGCATGGAACAGCAGTTGAATCGCCAGTCAGCCCCTGTAGAGCGACAACCCTCTCACCAAGGTTCTTCCATTGACATGATGATTCATAGCCTGGTGAGCATGGTCCAGGCAGGCAGACCAAAACCTTCCGCAAGTCACGGATCGGGTCTCCTTGTTCATGACCATTGAGCGTTTTTTAACTCGATCGCAAGGCCAGTGGCGGTCGATGCGTTCAGCCCATTCGCTTGCCTTTCGACAGTTTGAAGATGTGCTCAGTCATATCGATATTGTACTGTTATCGGCAGACCATCCAGATGTAAGCGACATCCTAATCCGAGAATCCATAGACCCCGCCACTATCTTCTCTCCATTCCAGATGTCATGGGAGGCAGAATCGGACTGGGAACCAGACGACCCTTCCGCTACATCCAAGGGATCCTGTATTCTGATTCCCATCCCTGAAAATGATCGGGCTGGAAAGCTGATCCGTAGCGTTGGCTATGCTGAAACAGAGAGCGCGGCTTCAACCTATCACTTTCTTGACGACGATACCTTCGTCCTCCACACTGCTTATGGCCAATCCATTGCCGAAGAACGAATCTGGTTTATATCCGAACACGTCCGCTGTCGCTCCTCTGTTCTGCGTACATCAGCCGGGTCTGGAGTGCTGCAAACATCCTTTGCTTCTGAGGTAAGGCGGATAGCAACAGAATGATAGATGCCACACAAGCTGTCCACTTCGTAAAGACTCTCTCAGGCCGATTTAGCAATCATGAACAGGCCCAAGCAGAGCCTACAAAGTTTTCCCACATCAATATTTTTTTTAGGCCCCTTGCTTGGAATCTTTTTCAGGGCCCTTGGTTTTACTCCGAGCAAAGTTACGATTACGATCCTTGGAGGCCATACCGACAAGGGATTCATCACATGGTGGTATCCGCCGATCATATTCTCATGCTCAATTTTGGGCTCCGCAACGGCTTACGTTGTGCTGGCGGTGGTTCAAAACCCGATCTCTTGAATGGGTTAGAACGGGAGGATCTGCTGCCTCGACCCGGCTGCGCGATGGAATTCCGTGCCACGACTAACGATCGTTACTGCGGTGAAGTCGAGCCGGGCTGCCAATGTCTTATTCCGCGAGGAGGTCAAATGACCTATCTTGTGAGTGAA
The DNA here is from genome assembly GCF_015841355.1 of Synechococcus sp. CBW1107. Classification (NCBI taxonomy): domain Bacteria; kingdom Bacillati; phylum Cyanobacteriota; class Cyanophyceae; order Synechococcales; family Synechococcaceae; genus Synechococcus; species Synechococcus sp. CBW1107. Next base: position 2,099,591 of record NZ_CP064908.1, on the reverse strand, counting down.
GTTGAGTTTGATGATTACCATTGGATCAGCAGAGATCGCGGCTTCGACCCTGCCACCCATACCTATCGCTGGGGCTCCGAACATGGCCCACTCCGCTTCAAGCGGCTGGAACGTTACGCTGATCATCTCGGCGCTGACTGGCTGAGGGACAATCAAGCTGCTCAAATCGAAACGGCATGAGCAAGCACAGCCCAGAAAAGCAACTTCAAACCTGGATTCGCTCCCAACACTTGATCTGCAATGGCACAGACTTCATTTTTGAAACGGTTGATCAGAGCTTGATTGATCGATTTGAATCGTGCTTGACAGCACTTGGTGGACAGGTCCTGTCTGTCAAGGATGTTGGCCAATGGCCTATGGGCCCACGCCGGAGCTTCAAAATCCTCAGAGCCGTTGCGAGAGTCCCACGGCCTATGTGCAATGAAACTGTCAGCTACTGGGCAAACCATGGAAGCAACAGAACCCGCTATTCAGAGATCAGCCAGTAGCGCACGGACTTGCTTTCTTTTGCTTTCTACGTAGAGATCAGGATCAGGACTCAGGATCATTTCCGCTAAGCCGGAAACGCCATTGACGGATCCCTGCTTGACTAATTCCTGCATAGCCATCAAGGCAGTATATCTACACTCCCAACTGGATTCCTCCTGCGCATCCAACAAATCTGGTAGATGTGATGACAGACGTTCAGGATTTAAACGCAACAGTGAGAGAATAGCGGCAGGACGAGACTTCACAAATTGTGGCCTATAATTTTGAATGGCGCTTTCACAAAGGTCCTCCACTCTATCCTGCGCATCTCCCCAGCCTGCAATCCGCCCGAACAGCCGCAGGAAGAAATAGTGGGCTCCATAATCGTTATGAGCTTCCTCCAGCCAACGCTGTTCTAGGAGATGCCAGAGTGACATCCCAGAATGAGTGCTCACGGCTTGAAGAGCAAGATAGCAACGACTGAAGTCGGTACCAAACAACTCATTGATCAGAAAGGAAATCTCTGGTACTTCGTCATAGCGATGAACAACCTGGACATCTTCCGGCTGATCCAAGAGCAACCTATCCAGCGTTTCCAGAAGCGACAGGCCCTGATGAAGTGGCTCAGCTTCCGGCCAAAGCAGCCGCAGAGCTCGAAGCCGAAAGACTGAGGAGACCGGCGCCTGCAGAACCTGGGGAAGCAGCTCTGCGGCCCTGGAATTGATCACATCCTGGATCGCCGACTGTCGATCCATCTGGTTGGCAAGAAACAAGTGCTCTGCCAGCTCACTGACTCTCTCATGGCTTCCCGAGAGGGTGGCGACGGCCGCCAGAGCAGCCCCACGCACTCCTGGTACTTCATCATCCTGAAGGAGTTCGATCGCCGGAAGGGCCTCAATCACCCCTAAGCCGGCCAGACTCTGAGCCAGTATGCGCCGGTTCTGCCCGGTATCTGACAACAACATGATCATCTGGTTCAGGATATGTTGATCCCGGCAACCCAGTTGTTGCAGGGCCCACGCTGCATTTTCTACCAGATAGTGATCCTCACTCAGGAGACAACTGCCGATGCTTGGAATGGCATCCTTACAGCCAAGGCGCGCCAGCACCTCCACAGCCTTACGCCTGGCCAAACGAGTGGGTTGACTGTCGTCGTCGTCGTCATCAAGTAGATTCAGCAATGCCTGCTCGGAACGCTGACCGGGAAAATTGATCATGTGGGCTGCCGCCATGTAGCGATCGCTGCCTGACTCAAGCTGCTCCACCGGCAAGGCAAGAATGCGCAATGCCTCATCGTGACTGAGGCCGGGATGGAGGTTGTTGAAGCGACCGGAATCGCCCATCATTGTCACCCAGATCTAGCGATACTCCATTGTCCCATTTACGCGTTCCCTTTCCCCGGTTTGTCCCCTAAAGAAGCGTGTTGTATACGATCATTGCGAAAGGAGGAACCAACGAGACTTTTCGGCATGATGCGATCCTCTCGCACAACATGCCATGGGACCATCTCTCACCGACGCACTCGTCGTCACCGTGGCCTATCCGCAGACTGCCCAACGCCTCTCCACCAGAGTTCTGAGGATTCCACTGCAAAGCCTCAGCAGCATGATGAATGGCCTCCACCAGCAAGGTGCCGTCGTCACCCATGTGGGCGCATCCATCGCCGAACATTCGGACTCTGCTCCCACAGCCGCAGAGAACACCCCGGAGGACAGGCCATCACGTAAACGTGCCAGCAACAAGAAGGGGTGAGGGGGGCTCTTCAAGCGAGCCCCTGGCCACTCACAAGCCCTCTGCAGGATCAAGCAGCAGCTCGAAGACACCATCGGCAGGTCGGCCCGCCTTCAGGGCTTGCCAGTTGATGGACGCAAGAAAAGCATCGGCATCCACCGTCTCCACGATGTCAACCCCCCAGGCACCCAGCTCCAGTGGAGATCCGGGTGCAGCTGGCATGTCCTTGCGGCCGCCCAGAGCCAGAATCGTATGGTTCGTATCGTGTCCGTGGTGCTGCCGCAGCAAGGCCCAGCCCTTCAAGAGTTCCCTGGCCAGCGCCGTCGAGTCTGCTGGGCTCTCGATCCTGATCAACCAGTGAGGATGGGACAGAGCCTCGGCCTTGGTGATGCTGGCGCAGTGAAGCGGCAGCCCCTCAGCCAGTTGTTTGGCATCCCATGGCGGCACAGATCCACTCTGAACCTGCAGGTTGTGGGACAGCAGAAATGTGGTCATGGGAGTGCTTGGAAGCTTGGCATGTTACTTGCCACGTCACCAGTCACCACGATGGCTTCCATGCTGAGACAATGACCCATGCTCCTCCCAGAAGCCTTGAGCAGCGAGCCCACCGGCGTTCCAGCCACACCTCCAGCCGTCTTCCTCAGCGAGTCAGAGGCCTCCATGCTGGCCGCAGATCTCAAGAAGCAACTTCGTTCAGGTGAACGCCCCCAAGGCGACGAGATTCTGATCGAAAAAATGGTGGCAGGGCTGGGAGATCCACGTGGCCTGATGCGTCTCACGTTCGCCGAAAGCCTTGGTGCGATCGGCACAGCAGCCGTACCGGCTCTCTGCCACGCACTGCGCACCCATGAGAATGTGACGGTTCGCCGTGCAGCCGCGAAAACCCTCACTCTGATCGCTGATCCTGAAGCTCTGCCTGTTCTGGTTGATGCCCTGCTGAACGATGGGGATCCAGTGGTGCAGGGATCGGCTGTCGGCGCAATGGCCGCCACCGGAGAGTGTGCCGTGGATGCGCTCATTGCTGTTCTCTCCAGCAGCGAGAGTAGCTCCATGCATCTGGGCCTGGCCAGTTGGGGGCTTGCCTTCGTTGGCGCCCAGGCACCCGCTGCCCTGCGACGCGCCGCACGGTCCTCCCACACCGAGGTGAGGATCGCAGCCATTGCTGCTCTTGGTGAGCAAATTCAGTCTCTCAATGACCAGGAAGCCCGAGAGCTGGTGATCGAGGCTCTTGGCGATTCCGCTGAACTCGTACGAGCCGAAGCCGTCATCCTGCTCGGGAAACTCCACGAGCCGACCTGGGCAACTCCTTTACTGAAACCCTTGCTCGGTGACAACTCGGCTCAGGTGCGCAAGAACACGGCCCTCTCTCTGATGAAACTAGGGGCGATTGACGCCCTACCAGATCTGGAGTCAGCTGCAGGCAGCGAAGCCAGCCCTGAAGTGAAACCCATCCTGAACCTCTCTATTCAGCAACTGAGGCAGCATCAAGAGGACAGCAAGGAAGGCTGACGCCCACGCAGATCCTCAACCCTTACCAGTGCGGAGGACACAGACTCCCGTACATACGCGTCGGTGCCCTCACAGGCTGCCAACTGGGTCAGGCAGATCGAAACATCGGGATGATCGATGTTGGCGAGGGCATTCACCGCTGCCACAGCTTGAGCCTCGTTGCTTCCCCGGCAGACTTGGATCAACAGCGGAAGGGCCTGTACCCCTACCTGGCCGAGGGCCATCACTGCTGCAATGGCCACCACAGGGGACTCGTCATCCAGGGCGGTCTTGAGGACAGCCATGGCCTCGCTATGGAATTGAAGGCCGGGGAGATTGGAGGCGATCTGGGCATAGGCCTTCACGCAACTGGCACGAACGGTGCCATCGCAGCTGGTCTGATATTTCTGTGCCAGCGGCAGCATCGCCTTCTCCCCGAAAGCACCCAGGGCTCGCACGGCAGCCCGCCGTCGAACAACGTCCTCATGATCGAGCAGGAGGATAAGACGCGGCAGGGAAGCCTCGGAGTGGTGGCGGACCATGGCCAGGAAGGCCTCGGTCTGCACGTAGGGATTGGGATGCGCGAGATCGACGAACAGCTGATCAAGCGCGGTGGCGCTGGTGGCAGGAGCCATCGAGAGGAGGCGTTGGGAGGAAGGAGTAGCCATAAACAGAAAAAAAGGGAGGCCCAAAGGCCTCCCCACTGCAGATCAGACCGACCTCAGGAGAGGGAGTTGATGGCGTAATCCAGGTAGCTCTTGAGCTCGTTGAGAGCCTGGGGGCTCATGTCGCGGGGGGAGCAGGCGCGGTCACGGGTGTAGGTGAGTGCCTCCACGTAGGCCGAGGTGGGCAGGTTGAGGGTGCGGTACACCTCACGAGCTCCTGCGATGCCCCACTCGTCGAGGGGGCCGGTGCCGCCCACCACGAGGCAGTAGTTGATCAGGCGCAGGTAGTGGCCCAGATCGCGGTAGCACTTGTCGACCTTGGTCTGGGTGCTGCCAGCTTCGCCTTGCTGCTTGAGGTAGGGGTACTTCTTAAAGCAGGCATCGCCGGCTTCACGGGTAACTTTTTCCCAACCATTCGCCAGCTTCTCAGCGGCTTCCAAGCGGGCCGCGGCGCGCTGGATGTTGCCCTGAACGGCCTCGAGGTCGTTCTGGCTGGGGAAGCGACCGGCGGCGTCAGCGGCGGTCACAACGGTGGTGACAACTGATTTCATCGAATGTTTCCTGTGTTGGAGGGTGAAAAAGTGAAAATGGACAACTCAGCCGATCAGGCGAGTGCGCTGGCCACGCGGTCAAAGTAGGAAGCAGCTTCGGCCACCAAGGCGGAGCAGTCACCCTGGATTGTTTCCATCTTGCGGAAACGGGTCTCGTCAGGATTGGTGCCGGTGGTATTGGTCTCGTTGATGTGGGCGGTGGAGGATGCCTTCATGATGGACACGGCACGAGCAGCCGACTGAAGGGGCACACCCAGAGCGATGTAGGTCTCCTTGAGGCCGTTCAGGCAGCGGTCATCCAGCACAGACGGATCACCAGCAAGGAGTGCGTAGCTGATGTAGCGCAGCACGATCTCTCCATCGCGGAGGCAAGCGGCCATGCGACGGTTGGGATAGCAGTTGCCGCCAGCCTGGATCAGACCAGTGTTCTCACAGATCATGCCAGTGACAGCATCAGAGACGATGCAGGAGGCATTGGAGGTGATGGCGTTAACGGCATCAAGCCTCTTGTTGCCCTCGGCAACGTAATTGCGAAGCGTGGCCAGTTCACCGCTGCCGATGGCAGCATTTTTGGCGTCAGCACTGATAACTGTGCGAGAAAAGGCGTCGAGCATGGGGGCAAACCCGGACTAGGGAAAAGTTGGAAGGAGCTTCGTGCATTACTCAAGCGGCTCTGATTGCTACAGGAGAAATCAGGAAACCATTGATCGCGCTAGTCCCGAGGACCGAAGCTCCATGAAGTTACGCGGAGCCCCTGGCAACCCTCCCTATTAAACGCGTCACGCAAGATTTCTTGATGCGAACCAGGCCGGCCATGCGCGCGATGGTGGCAGCCGACAAGACCCCACGCAGGAACAGGGGTCCCCAGAGTCATGACCCTGGTGCCGGGAAGAAGCAGGCCCTCACCGAAGAGCGTATTTCACATTTTCTTCTGCTTCGGATGGCGGCGGCGGGTGATCTGGCGCGCTGGTCATGGCACGCGTCAGCCGGCTTCGTACCCTGATCGGCAGGACTGCGCCACTCCATGTCAGAACCCAGCCTTCAGGAACTGAACGACTCCATCGAGGTCCTTGCCGCCTACAGGGATCGCCTAGTGGCTGATGTCACGGCCATGGGCCAGCGTCTCAAGCTCCCCCAGAAGAAGGTGGATGCCACCCTCGCCTCCCACGCCGAACTGCAGCGCATCGAGGCCGTCCTGACACAACTGCTCAGCCAACGGGACACCAGCTCTTCCACCTGATCCAACCCTGGGCTCAGCCGGCGGTGGCTGGATCAGTCGCGACACATCGCCACCGATTGTTTTCAAGAGTTTCCTTAAGGCCCTCCGGCTGATGGACGTATTCAGGGGGTGGGCACTTGTAGCGTTCAAGACTGCCCTCTTCCGCCTCCCTCCCCATGCCTGTCGCACTTGCTTCCCAATTGAGGGAGGGAACCAAAAAAGCCCACACGATGGCCGAGAACACCGGTTTTGTGAGCTGCTTCCTCAAGGGGGTGGTGGACAAGGCCAGCTACCGCACCCTGGTGGCCGACCTCTGGTATGTGTACAGCGCCATGGAAGAGGCGATCGGCAAGCTCACCTCTCATCCAGTGGTCGGGCCGATCGCCTTCGCCGAGCTCAACCGCCGCGAGGCCCTTGAGCAGGATCTCACCTTTTACTACGGAGGCGACTGGCGCCAGAAGATCCAGGCCACACCTGGAGCTCAGTCCTATGTGGCCCGTCTGCATCAGGTGGCCAAGGACGCCCCAGAGCTGCTGGTGGGCCATCACTACACCCGCTACATCGGCGATCTCTCCGGCGGCATCATTCTCAAGAACATCGCCCAGAAGGCGATGAACCTGAGCGAGCACGACGGCCTGCGCTTCTACGAGTTCGACGCCATCGCCGACGAGAAGGCGTTCAAGACCACCTACCGCGCCACCCTCGACGCACTGCCGATCGACCAGGCCACCGCTGATCGCATCGTGGCCGAGGCCAACGAGGCCTTCCACTGCAACATGAGGATGTTCCAGGAACTGGAAGGCAACCTGGTGGCGGCCATCGGAAAGGTGCTCTTCGGCTTCCTCACCCGTCGCCAGCGGGCCGGCAGCACCGAGGCTGTCGCCGCCTGATTCGATGCAGACCGCACCACCGTTGACCATGGCGGAGTTCCTGGCCGCCAGTGCCGGTACCTGGTTGACGCGCCGCGCCGTTCACCATCTCGATCATCAGGACGATGAAGCCGGCGATTCCAACCTCACAATCGAGCCATTCGAGGCCTCCGATGCGGTGGTTCAGCGGGTCTGCGACAGCCTTGGGCTGGCCTCAGCCCAAGTGGCGGGCGGAGCTCGCTTCTGGTGGGAAAGCAACCTCAAGGAGGGGAGCCGCAGTGACGAGCAGGCGGCCGTGCTGGTCGATGTGGTGGATGACCAGAATCCCCGCCAGGGATTTCTACTGCGCGACAAGGGCTACATCGAGAAGCAGCCGGTGATGAGCACCTACTCCTTTGCCGATGACGGCCTGTTGACGATTACCACCCGCTATGACACAAATGTCGGCGTGGAGCGTTGCTGGTTTGTGACCGAGGGGGTACGAATCCGTGTCAGCAGTGTGCAGTTTCTCGATGGCGTCAGCATGACAACCTATTGCACAGAGCTGCGCTGCCCCAGCACCGATCAGCTGGAAGCCATGTCTGCTAACGCCCAGAGTCGTTTCCACCTCTCCACCCCAGCGACTGGCCACTGAGGCCTGATCCTCCCCATGTTCGACTCCTTCCTCGATGAGCTCCATGCCGGGATCAAAGCCAGGGGGGCAGAGGCTCTGTCGATCCCGGACGGCTTGGCGGAATGCCGCTCTGCCAAAGGCAACAGCGTCATCCGCAGCTGGCTGTGGCACTTGCCCGGCATCCGCCGCTGGCGGGTGACCCGGCTCGATGCAGGGGACAGTCTGCAGGTGCTCAACTCAGTGGCCTATCCCGCCTTCAGCCGCGACCAGCCTCTGCTGGGGATCGATCTGCTCTGGTTCGGCACACGCCAGAAACTGGTGGCCGTGCTCGATTTCCAGCCCCTGCTTCAGACCCCGGACTATCTGGATCGGCACCTCCAGGGGCTGCATCGATTGCACGACCGGTTTCCTGATCTCAGTGGCGAGGAGACCATGCGCTCCTATGACCCGCACCAGTACTTCTCCCCCTGGCTGCTGTTCTGCCGGGGGAACGCTGAACAGGCTCAGGGAGCCTTGCCCGAAGCGTTCGGTGCCTTTCTCTCCCAGTACTGGGCCCTGCACGACAGCCCCGCCACCGGCCTTTCCCTGGAGCCTGAGGAGGTAGCCCGTCTGCAGAACGCTTACGACATCTACAGCGCCGAACGTGATCCAGCTCACGGTCTGTTCACCAGCCATTTCGGCAAGGCCTGGTCGGACCGTTTCCTGCATGAGTTTCTATTCCCCGGGAGCAGCCAGGCACCCGATCCGACCCCCGAGCTAGCCCCATGACTCCTTCCTTGCCGACCCACCCGTGCAGCCTTGATCCAGTCACCCTGCCCGGATGGAGATGGGGGCCTTTCCTGGATCACGCCGTGGAGGCCCTTCAGCCTCTGCGGCCTGAGGCCTACCCGATCGAGCCCCGTTTTCTGCGGCGTGAAGGTGTCACCGGTTCCAAAGCCCACCCCGTCGCTGTGACAACGTCCACCTGGGCGTGCAGAACTGACAAGCTCCGGCAGGTTCGGGCCGCGTGCGTGGAGGCCGGGGTGGCCGCCTCGGTGCTGAATTTCGTGGCCAATCCCTCCAGCAACTTCGATCTTCCCTTCTTCGGAGCCGATCTGGTCACTCTGCCCTCGGGCCATCTGATCGCGCTGGATCTTCAACCCGCACTCAAAAAGGATCAGGCCCACACCATGCAAGTCTGGGAGCGTCTGGTGCCGCTGTGGGAGAACTGGACGAAGCTTCTGCCTTCAGGGGGGCCGATTCCATCGGAAGCGGAGCCCTACTTCTCTCCAGGGTTCCTATGGACGCGCCTTCCCCTCGGCAAGCAAGGAGATGAGCTGATCCGCTCAGCCGTTTTTCCGGCCTTCGTGGCCTACTTCGATCTCTATCTCCAGCTGGTGGCGGAAGCCACTCCTGTGGAGGAGAAGCGCTGCGAAGAACTGCTGGCAGGCCAGCAGCGCTATGTGGCCTACCGGGCCGAGAAGGACCCAGCACGGGGCATGCTCACCCGTTTCCACGGGGCCGAGTGGACTGAGGCCTACATCCACGGGGTGCTCTTCGACCTCTGAGGTCAGCCCTGCCGGCAGAAAGGGGCGGCCGTGTCAGCCCCCACATCCCACCCATGCGATTGCGGGATCGTTTGTCTGGTTCGGGCTCGATCGCTCAATGGCTGCATCCCCGTAGCCCTATCACCGGGACAGGACTTCACTTCGGGCATGCTCCTTGGCCTGATGCACCACCGCCAGGGCATGCCATGAGCCTGTTCGCGGGTCAGGCCACTCCTCGCACCGAAGGGTGCTGGATCATGCGGAGTGGCGGCGAAATCAACTTGGCCGAAGCGCAGCTGCCTGCTCGCCATTCGCGCTTACGCCGGCAGCTCTCGCCTTTGATCAGGATGCTCATGCTGCGGTCCACCAATCGGCAGGCCGGAGCCACCGGCATGGCGCTGACGGGGAGGACGTTGTCTCACTCGCTCAACGGCTGGTTGCTGGGAACCAGCAGGGATTTCCGTCATCAGGAGTCGTGTGAGTGATCAGTGGTGTCAATCGCACCATCAATCTTCGATTCGATAGACGCTGAACTCCTTGGTGACAGACCTGTCTTCGCTGGCTCCAGTTCCTGCAGGGCCCAAGGTCACCTGAAACCACCATTGGCGACAGTCATCGCTGCGCCGCTTCACCTTATAGCTCCGCATCTCCTGGTCCTTGAGGGCCAGAACGAGGGCGTCGCCACTGCAACCTGAACAGGTCACCTGAAGTTCCTCAAGTCCCTCCGCAGTGATCCGGTAGCTGGGCATTGGAACGGCACACCTCAAACCATCATCTCAAGTGAGGCCGACCAGCAGACCACCTGCATGGTGACAAACAGTAGCCTTCGCCACACGTCCTCAACAACTCTAAGCTAAACTTTACGAAATGCAACAGTCGCGTGACTTCCTCTCCAGACCTGGCCTCGCTTTACCAGCTGCTGGCCAAGAAGCAGCGTCCCATCCTGCCCTCAGGTGAGCAAAGGGCCATCCTGGGCTGTGGCTACGTGGGTGAAGCGGTCGCCAAGACCTGGAGGCAGCAGGGACATGAACTCTGGGGAACCACAACCCGTCGTGAACGCTTGAATGAATTGGCTGAACTTGTTGATACGCCGGTTGTTTTTGATTCCTCGGACTCCAGCAGTAGCTTAGATTTTACCAAAAACCTTGATGGAGTACTAGTGTCCTTCGCTCCCTCAAAGAGTGCTCATGTTGACATTAATCAATATCGGAATACGTTCCTTGGAGGTTTAGAATTATTAATTGATGCGTTAAAGCGGCGGTCAAGCGAAACACCGCTTCAATTAGTCCACTTGAGCAGTTGTGGCGTTTATGGAAATCGACGCGGAGCAATGACTGACGAAAACGCCCAGCTCGACTGTCTTCACCCCGTCAATGAGGTTCTGGCAAGAGCCGAAGAAATGATTCAATCAGTCCGCTCAAAGACAGTCAACGTCTGCATTCTAAGACTAGGCGGTATCTATGGCCCAGGCCGTGATATTCCCGGCATGCTCCTTTCAGCCGCTGGCAGCACGATTCAGCGCAATGGCCAGAATGTGCCGTGCTGGGTCCATCTTGATGATATTGTTCGTGGAATAAATTTTGCTTTCGAGCACAAACTCAACGAAATTTACAATTTGGTGAATGATACTCAGTACACCGGTCAGGAGCTTACCGATCGCTTGTGCGAACTGGCTGGCCTGCCTACAGCAAAATGGCTGTCGGTGGACACGACCGATCGAGTGCTCAATGCGAGAGTGAGTAATGCCAAACTCAAGCGACTCGGCTTCACGTTGACTCAACCTTCCATGGTGGGCTGATAACGCCGTTCAACCCAACGAGTCAGCTGATGCTTCTCATCGTATTCAATGATCAGATGTACAAAGCTCTTGGCACTTAACATGCATCCAAAATTCAGATCAAATGGTCCTTGATGCAAGCTTCCTGGCACACTACACATTAGGTTGTCAGCAAAATAGCCGTTGACATCATGCTTTTGAAAGCTTCTGGAAGCGAACCCCGCGATCGGACGTTTTGGAGGTGCGTTCTCAGGCCACTTGCCGGGTCTTAATTCCTGCTCCATACCAGGCCAGCCTGCTATGGCCTGGAATAGATTTTGCTGAGAATCTGGACCGTCCCGAACGGGATCTACACAAGCTCGCTGGCAGCGAAAGGGTGTCGCGGCCAAGGATTGCAAGACCATACCATATTCTTCCTGCCATTGGTACAGAGCAATGATCATGGAGCGGGAGCGGGAGGTAAAAAAATTAATTTCATGCCCTGCACGGCCCGCACTTCCGTCCATTTCCAGACTTGACTGACCAGCTGTATCTTGAAAATGCCAACAGTTGTTGCTTAAGTTGTAATTATGTTTCTGCAAAGGAAACTTGCGTTCCCCGTTAGAAGCAAATCGCAAGCCTGTTCCATGCCAAAGTCCCGTGTTGGCATCTGAAAATGATATTGCATACATCGACCCAGCTGGATCTGATTGTCCACGGGTCAGATCCATTCCAGCGCTCTCTCGCCCGTACCAGGTCGTCACCCCCTGCCAGTCGCCATCGAAGCTGGCTCGCATCAGATCCCACTGATGCTCAGCTCCTGCGTTGCTCTGGTTGGTCGTGCTTGCCATGGTGCTCAGCCCAGAATCAGGATCCCCATCGCCTGATTCTCTCAGGACGCAGGAACGCCCAGCTGAAGGTGGACCTTTGGAGGTGACGTTCGGCACTACCGGCTTGGGGTGGCGGAGCTGCTTCTCATGTCTGAGCAGGCGAGAAGCCCCTTGCTCAGATCAGCCTGCAGTGCCCGTAGACGCAGTTTTTGGAAGGGCTGGGTGGGGCCCACCCGCTGGTGGTCTTAGACAAGAATGGTCATCAGATTATAAAAGGTACTGATTCCGAGTAGGGGGCGCCTAACGCATAAGATGCTCACCAGATCGCTGATAGACCAGGCAATTCAGGAGAAGACTTTGACCTTTCTACCCGCAAGAGCATAAGCCTCGCCAGCAAGCGGAAACACCTATGTTCAGCCAAGTAAGTAGCCACAATACCAAGCCACAATTACAGACGAAGTGCTGTTCTCCACTATGTTTGTCTGCATGGATGTCTTCGCATCAATGGCGATCTGCACCCTCTCCCGGCAGGTGTTGAAGCAGTGCCCCTCGAAGCAGGCGTCTGCTGACCCAGTGGCTGGGAGGGAGAGCATGGGCCTGGAAAAGCCGGATACCGGCGGTTTCTCCCAAGACCCAGCTCCAAAGAAGCGATCCCGCCGCCGAGTGCTCATCAGGGCATGGGGAGATCGGGCCCACCGGGTGGATGCAGTGGCAACATCAAGGGCTCCCCTCTCCACCGTGCGGGCCATGGCTGGCACTGCTGATCTGGATTCCGCCATGGCCACAGCCGGCGAACCCATCTCGGAGGAGGAAGCGTTGCAGCGCCTACGCCAGAGCGAGGATCAATCCCATCAGTACTACGCCGCCTGGTGGCTGGGCCGAATGCGCAGCCGCCATCCAGAGACAGTGCCCCTGCTTCGGGCGGCCTTGCGTCGGCGTCAGCCCCGTGCGGTTTCGTCCGGTGTGGAAGAGAACGCCGTGGCCCGCAATGCTGCCCGGGCGCTGGGGAAGCTGGGGGATCCACAGGCAATCCCCGATCTGCTTGCTGCCCTTGAGGACGAGGACGACGGGCTGAGGGAAGCGGCGGCGCGAGCTCTTGGGGAACTCCGTGCAAGCGAGGCCGTTTCGCCGATCTGTGCCCGCCTGGCCAGCGATCAGGCCGGGCAACCCCTTCCCAGCAGCCTGAGGTTACGAGAACCCTGCGAGGCCCTGATCGAGGCCCTCGGGGACATCGGCGTAGCCGCTGCCGATGTGGTGGCCGCGATCCAGCCTTTCGCCACCCACGAGCGGCCCCTGATCCGCAGCGCCGCCGCGAGGGCCCTGTTCCAGCTCACACAGGATCGGCGCTGGGGAAACAACCTGATCGAACTGCTTGAACATCCCCAGCTGCAGGTCCGACGTTCCGCCCTGATGGACCTGGGCGCCGTGGGTTGGCGAGCGGCGCTCGAGCCGATCCGGGACACCTTTGCGGAAAACAGCCTCAAACTGATCGCCCTGCGGGGGCTGGTGGAACGGGGCCAAGCCCCCCCTGACACCGAGACTGTGCTCCGGGCGATGGACGACTTGCTTTGAGTAAGACAGCAGCCGATGGGCTGGGCTTGATCAGGCCCTGGATCAGAGCCGTGGAGCGCGCCGACAGCGCGGAAGGGTTGCAGAAGGCGACCGAAAATCTGGCTGGAGCCCTCGCTGCTCTGGCGAAGGCAGATCATCAGGGTGAATCGTCCTGCGATCCCGAGGGCCTGGACGCGATTGATTGCCTGCTCCAAGTGCTTGGATTCAACAATCCTGGCGCCGCTGTGGCGGCTGTGGATGGGTTGATCGCGATCGGCCCCCCTGCTGTGGAGCCGCTACTGGGCAGCCTCGATGAACGGAACTACGGAGCTCGGGCCTGGGCGGTGCGTGCCCTCGCAGGTATCGGCGACGTGCGTGGACTCGACCTACTCGAGAGCGCCCTGGCCTGCGACATCGGGACCAGCGTGCGGCGAGCCGCGGCCCGGGGCCTGGGTCAGCTCCGCCTTGAGGCCCTGCCCCAGATCGATCAAATCAACGTAAGGCAGCGTTGCCTCGACGCCCTTCTGGGCGGTCGCGGCGATGGCGAATGGGTGGTCCGCTACGCCGTGGCGGTGGGACTGGAGCGACTGCTGCTCGGCATGGGCAGAGCAGAGCCTGGGCATCGCTCCGGACTGCAGGCCCTGCAGAAGCTGGCCGGCGAGCCCGGGGACGACACCCCGGTGGTGCGACTGCGGGCCGGGCTTGCCCTGAGCCGCCTCGCTGGCGGGGTGGGGGGCTGATGGAGCGCTCCCGTCTGTTGTTCGTCTGCCTGGGCAATATCTGCCGCTCCCCGGCCGCAGAAGGGGTGTTCCTGCACCACCTGCAGCTGCGTGGTCTGGAAAAATCCTTCAGTGTCGATTCGGCCGGCACGGGCAACTGGCATGCCGGTCAGCTGGCCGATGCCCGCATGCGAGCCGCGGCTGCCGGGCGCGGCATCCACCTGCCCAGCCGTGCCCGCCAGATCGTGGTCGCCGACCTTGATCAGTTTGATCACATCCTCACCATGGATGACGACAACCTGGCGGCGGTCCAGGCCATGACCCGGGGCCGTAGATCCAGGGCCCAGATCAGACCGATCACCCAGCACTGCCGCAAGCACCGGGTTCGTGAGGTACCCGATCCCTACTACGGGGGCGCCGCTGGCTTCGAGGGGGTGCTGGATCTGCTCGAGGATGCCTGCACCGGCCTGCTCGACGACCTGCTGGCCACCAGCTCCCCCTCGAAGCCAGCGGAACGATGAGCCGACGGCTGGCTGGAGCCCAGCACCGGTCTCCGCCACTCAGGCTGCTGTGCCCGCCTCCGGTGCTGGCCAGGCCTCCTCGGGAACGCGCTCACGGAACAGATCCACCAGGCTCGTGATCACCTCCTCGATGGTCAGGCCATCGGTGATCAGCTCCACGGCATCCTCGGCCTGGAGCAGGGGGGCCACCTCCCGGGTGGAGTCCTGATGGTCGCGCTCGGCGATCAGGGCCTCCAGCTCCTCCAGGGGCGGCACGGCAAACCCCCTCAGCTCCAGGTCCTGGGCCCGGCGTCGGGCCCGCTCTGCCACCGTGGCGGTGAGGAAGACCTTGAGATCCGCGTCGGGGAACACGGCCGTGCCGATGTCGCGGCCCTCGGCCACCAGCCGGCCCCGGGCGCCGAGGGCCCGCTGCTGCTGGGTGAGCGCCTCGCGCACGCAGGCGTGGGCCGCCACCTGGGACACCTGGGCCGTGACCTCGGGATGACGGATCGCCTGGCTCACGTCGTGGCCATTGACGCTCACCTGTTGATCGCCGCTGGCCTCCAGGTCGAGGTTCAGCTCCAGCCCCTCCAGCAGCGGCTCCACCTCAGCCGCCACGGCTGGATTCGCCCCGTGGTGAAGCACCCACCAGGTCACGGCCCGGTACATGGCGCCGGTGTCGAGATAGATCAGGCCGAGGCGACGGGCCAGGATCCGGGTGACTGTGCTCTTGCCAGCCCCGGCGGGGCCATCGATGGCGACGATCGGGGGACGGGTCATGAGAACGAGGTGATCGATCAGGCGGCTGGGGCCACAGCGGACGGCTGCCGCCAGCAGCAGCGGACCCTTGGATGGCGATGAGGAATCCAGAGGACGCAGCCGCCGGGCCTCCACCATCTCCACATACTCCACTGGCAGATTGGCTCGCTCCAGCTCCGTCTGAACCAACTGTTCCAGGCGGGAGGCATTCCTCTCTCCCTTCTCCCAGGCTCTCCGCCCCAGGGCCAGGGCTGCAGGCAGGGAGGCCGCCCGCCGTCGCTCCGGCCCGGAGAGGTAGCGGTTGCGGGAGCTGGCCGCCAGACCATCGCTCTCCCGCCAGGTGGCGCAACCCTGGACGCGCAGCGGCAGGGCCAGATCCGCCACGATCCGCCTGAGGATCACCAGTTGCTGCCAGTCCTTCTCGCCGAGCAGCAAACGGTCAGGACGGACGAGGGCCAGGAGCCTGGCGACCACCGTCGCCACCCCTTCGAAGTGGCCCGTTCGGGAGCGGGCACAGAGGCCCTGGAGGAGAGCGGGCGGAGGCAGGACCCGGGTCAGCTCGGCTTCACCGCCGGGAAACAGCTCCTCGACGCTGGGGACGAACAGGGCCGATGCTCCTGCCGCAGCAGCGAGAGCAGCATCCGCACCAGGATCGCGGGGGTAGCGCTCGAAGTCTTCCCCTGGGCCGAACTGCAGCGGATTGACGAACACGCTCACCAGCACCCGCGGCTGCGGCCCGGAGGGGAAGAGGGGGGCGAAAGCCCGCTCGATCAGACGGCGGTGGCCCTGATGAAGCGCGCCCATGGTGGGCACGAAGTGAAGAGCCGGGGCCGGAACCCCTGCGGCAGGCCTGCACCAACGCAGCAACTCATCACAGGTGTGCAGCAGCTGCATGGTGGCGGCAGAGGAAAGCCCACCCGGCAGAATGCCGGATGGGCTGAACCTGGTGGACGGGGTGCAGGCCTTCAGCCCTTACTGAACCACTTCCAGGCGGACCTGAGCGACGCCACTGGCGACAAGACCCAGGCTCTGGGCAGCGCCATGGGCCAGGTCGATGATGCGATTGCCGTGGAACGGACCGCGGTCATTGATGCGGACGATGGCACTGCGCCCGTTCCAGAGATTGGTGACCTTCACCTTCGTGCCGAAAGGGAGGGTGCGATGAGCCGCAGTCATGGTGCCGGGGCGGAAGACCTCGCCATTAGCGGTGCGGTTGCCAAAGAAACCGGGGCCGTACCAGCTGGCTTCACCGGTGCCTGCCAGCTTGAAGCGGCGGGGAGTGGGGGCCGGTGCGGTGGGTGCGACGGGTGCCTCCGTGGCCGGTGCCTCGCTTTCCTGCTGGCGGATGGCAACGGACTGGGGAGGCTGAACCGGCTCAGGTGACTGCTGGGCAGACACCGGAGCAGACTGAAGGGCCATGGCCATGCGGGAATCGGACTCCGAGCGAGCCGAGTCGGCAAGCACAGGAACGGCAACGCCGCTGCCAGAAAGCAGGAGGGCAAGGGCCCCCAGGGGGAAAGTGCGACGCATAACAGTCGAAACCCACCACGAGTAGGCAACGGTCTTCGGAATGAAGGGTCGTTACTTGATGGATCGCGCTGACGATTGGAAGAGCTGAAAGCGCGAAACCGGTGGTGGAGTCCCTGATGAAAAATCACGACCCCGGAAACTTACAGGAAGTCCGAGGAAGTGCGATGAGCAGCTTGGGCACAAGAATTGATCAGAAATAGTCATCTACGGAGAAATCCCTGTCAGCCACAGTGCAGAGAACCGCTTGAACCATGGATATTGATCAGTGACACCAATGACTGCCATCAGCAGGACTGATCAAATCTTGTGACAATCGATCAGGCGGCCCCTGCCAGGCCCCCGGTTGGCTGGACGGCGCTTCAGACGGATGGCGGCAGGAACGTCCTCCGGTCGGCTGGCGTCGGAGGATCAGCGGCGATGAGGATCAGCCCAGCAGGAGCATCGCCATGGATTACCGAACGGCCGGAGTGGATGTGGCCGCCGGCAGGGCCTTCGTCGAGCGGATCCGCTCCAGCGTCGAGAGCACCCGCCGGCCGGAGGTGCTCGGAGGCCTGGGGGGATTCGGTGGTCTGTGCCGGCTGCCCGAGGGGTTGCGGCGCCCGTTGCTGGTTGCCGGCAGTGACGGAGTGGGCACCAAGCTGGAGCTGGCCCAGACCTACGGGCGACACCACGCCGTCGGCATCGATCTGGTGGCGATGTGCGTCAACGACGTGATCACCAGCGGAGCCGAACCCCTGTTCTTCCTCGATTACATCGCCACCGGTAGGCTCGCGCCCGAGGCCATGGCCCTGGTGGTGGAAGGCATCGCCGACGGCTGTCGCCAGAGCGGCTGCGCCCTGCTGGGGGGCGAGACGGCGGAGATGCCGGGCTTCTACGCACCCGGCCGCTACGACCTGGCGGGCTTCTGCGTGGCCGTAGTGGAGGAGGAGGACCTGATCGATGGCCGGCTGGTGCAGCCTGGCGACCGGATCCTGGCCGTGGCCAGCAGTGGTGTTCACAGCAATGGGTTCAGCCTGGTGAGGCGGATTCTTGACAGCAGCGGCGCCTCCGAGAGAACACACCTGAACGGCGATGACCGGCCGGTCATTGAGGCGCTGCTGGAACCCACCCGCCTCTACGGCGACCTGGTGAAGGCCCTGCGCCAGCAGGCTGTTCCCCTTCATGCGATGGCCCACATCACCGGCGGCGGACTGCCCGAGAACCTGCCCCGCTGCCTGCCGGCCGGAACCCATGGCCGGATCGAGGCCAGCAGCTGGGAGCGGCCCGAGCTGTTCCGCTGGCTGCAGGAGGAAGGCGAGGTGCCGGAAGCCGATCTCTGGAACACCTTCAACCTGGGGGTCGGCTTCTGCCTGGTGGTGCCGGAGACTGCCGTCTCCCTGGCCCTGGAGGTGTGCGAACGCCTGGCTCATCAGGCCTGGCCCCTTGGGCTGGTGGAGGCCGGCTCCCCCGGAGCGGAGCCCCTGGCGGGTTTGCCGTACTGACCAGCCCATACCCGCTCCTGGCAGATTGCACCAGGCTTCGCTGCCTTGACCGCTGGCAGCGCACCCGGAAATTCATACGTCCCTAACCATGCACACCTCCAGCACCCGCATCACCCGACGGCGCAGTTCAGCGGGTCCCCAGCCGGTTCAGCCGCCGCGGCGGATGAACCTTCCCCCCCAGGGGCGAAACGTGAGTCGGCCCACGTATCTCACGCTGCGCGACCACGGCAAAGTCTTTCTGGCCGATCTGCCCCGGCTGTCCGAGGGTCAGCTCTCGCGGGTGGCCACAGAAGCGAAGGAGGTGCTGGACAGCCTCAACCGGCGTCTGGAGGAGCTGGACCAACTACCCACGCTTCAGCCTGCCGAGCAGGAGACCCAGATCAAGGCCAGCACGAAGCGGGACGTCACCGAACGCTTCCTGCAGGCCATCGAACAGGAGCAGAGCGAGCGGCGCAACAACCCGGCCCTGCTCGCCGCGGCAGGGGAATCGCTGGCCCGGGCCTTCCTGGAAATCTCACGCCATCGCCTGCCGGGTGCCACATTCGACTCTCTCCTGCAGGAAGCCCTGAGCGCCTGCGATGAGCACAGCTCCGGAGCAGACGGCCGTGACACGGATGCCGGAGCCGGCAGCGGATCCAGCGGCTCCCTGAGCGCGACTCCTCCGGTGATGGTGAGCATTCCCGTCATCAGGCCAGGTGCTCTGCCTGTGGTGCTCTCCCCCGACCCCACAGGCGCCTCTGCAGCGGCGAAACCCGCCTGGTCCCCGATCCCTTCTCACGATCCAGCTCCACTCAATCACTGAGAAAGGGGTTGGCGGGCATCCTCACCGCCAGGTCCAGGGCCTGCCGGTCGAGGGCGAGGCGCTCCTGCTCGTCGAGTTGCCAGGCCAGCGCCGCCGCCGCCGCCTCGGCCTGCTCGGGGGTGCGCAGGCCGGGAATCGGCATGGCCCCATGGGCCCTGCACCAGTTCAAGGCCACCTCAGACACCTGGGCGCCGTGCTCGGCCGCGATGTCCCGCATCAGCGCCAGCAACGGCCCGATCCTCGGCCGCAGCCGCCTGAACAGCAGCCCCCGGGGCCCCTTGGGCGAGCCTTGATCGGCCCGGTCGCTCAGCAGACCCAGGGCCAGGGGGCTGTAGGCGATCAGATCCACTCCCAGCTCCCGGCAACTGGCTGCCAGTTCCCCAGTGGTCACCGCCTCGGGAGCCAGCAGCGACACCTGCACCTGGAGGCTGTCCAGACGCACCCCTCGCTCGGCCAGGCGACGCTGCACCTGCCTCAGGCGTCGGGGTCCCATATTCGAGACTCCCAGGCTCTTCACCTCACCGGCCACCACGAGATCCGCCAGCCCTTCCAACAGGGGCCACTCCTGCCAGGGGGCGTAACGGGCCGTACTCCAGTGCAGCTGCACCCGATCGAGTCGGCCGCCCAGTCGCTGGCGGGAAGCCTGGAAGGCACGCTCGTAGCCCCGGCGGCCCAGGCGCCAGGGAAAAGGAGCCAACTTGGTGGCCACGCACAGGTGATCGCGTTGCTGAGGGGACAGGGTCTGAAGAAAACCACCGAGCAACTGTTCGCTGCGGCCGGTGAAGCGGCCGGTGCCATAGGAGTCGGCCGTGTCGAAGAAGCGAAGCCCCAGGGCCACCGCCCTGTTGAAGGTGGCCTCCAGGGCGATGTCGTGGAGATCGGGCCGGTAACCCCAGAGCAACTGGTTACCCCAGGCCCAGGTGCCCACGCCGATCGAGACGGACTGCGCCATGGAATCTCCGGGCTATGGGCGACCTCGCCATGATCGGAGCATGACGACACCGCCGCCCCGGAGCCAGTCGCCGGCACCCGTGACACAACCGGCATCACTGGTGCCGCAGACCACCCCGCCGCCGCAAGCTGATCCGGTGCTGTGCAACCACTGCGGCCGCACCTCCAGCAACGGCATCAGCTGTCAGGGCTTTTGTGTGGCTGATTCGGACTACTGAACCCGCGTCTCCCGGCCGTGGGCTTCAGGGGCCAGACGGTTCCACAATGGAGGGCCTGCGCGTGGGTTCCCTTGGCCGTCAGAACCACTTCCAGCCCATTCAGAAGCCATGCTTGCGTGGGGTCTGGTCCCCCCCACGCGGGCATCGTGCTGGCCGGAGCCCTGCTCAGCCTGCTGATCCCGGCACCAGGCGTGCAGGCGGATCAGAATCAGCCCACCGACTTCGGGCGGATGCATCGCGCCACCCGCAGCTGCGAACGCAACCTCGCTGCGGCCTCCCCAGGTCCCTGCTCGGAGTTGCGCTTCGAGCAGAACCAGAAGGGACTGCTGAACATCCGCTTTGTCGGACCCGGCAGCGGCGAGATCACCAGCAACCTCGTCACCTTCGTGGGGGTGGTCAAGGACGGTGCCCCCGGGCTGCTCTGCCGCGAGGGACACTGCCGCCTGGAGGGTCCGCTCAGCACCGAGATCATCAGCGTGAGTGAAGTGGGCTTCGATCAGCGGGGACTGCCCACCAGCCTGCCCAGCGCCTGGCCCGCCGATGGCACCTGCACGGTGCAGAAGAACGACGTGCGCTGCGAAGCCAAGGCACTCTCAGGCGAGCGCTGGGCAGCCACCGCCGAACTGTGAATGAACCCTCCGGCAGCCCGCCGGCAGGAGGAAGATCAGAGGCGGCACCCAGATTCGAACTGGGGGTAAAGGATTTGCAATCCTCTGCCTTACCACTTGGCCATGCCGCCATGTCAGGGGCGAACCCCCTTGCTGCGGATCGTATCAGCCGTCCTCGACACTCCCGGCTGCTGCTGCTGAGCAATGGCCATGGCGAAGATCTGATCGGTCTGCGCATCCTGCAGGCACTGCACCAGAGGCAACCGCAGTTGCTCCTCAGGGTCCTGCCGCTGGTGGGGGAGGGGGAGACCTACCGGGAGGCGGAGCAGAACGGCTGGCTGCAGCGGGTGGGTCCCCGCCAGAGGCTGCCCAGCGGCGGCTTCAGCAACCAGAGCGTCTCCGCACTCCTGCGCGACCTGGGGGCTGGGCTGGGTGGCCTGAGCTGGCGCCAGTGGCAGCTGGTGCGCCGCTGGGGTGCCGGTGGCGCACCGATCCTGGCGGTAGGGGATCTGCTGCCACTGCTGCTGGCCTGGGCCAGCGGTGCGCCCTACGGCTTCCTGGGCACACCCAAGAGTGATTACACCTGGAGGAGTGGACCCGGCCGCGCCCCCTTCGCCGACCGCTACCACCGCTGCAAGGGCAGCGAATGGGATCCATGGGAGTGGGCCCTGATGGCTGATCGCCGCGCCCGACTGGTGGCGGTGCGCGACGAGCTCACCGCCAGGGGGCTGAGGCGCCATGGGGTGGCGGCGCTGGCGCCGGGCAACCCGATGATGGATCAGCTTGAACGGTTGCCCCTGCCCGAGCCGTTGGGGCAGCGGCGGCGGATCGTGCTGCTCTGCGGCAGCCGTCTGCCGGAAGCCCTCGCCAACGCCCATCGGCTGCTGGCGGCCCTGGCTCTCTTGCCGGCAAGAGAGCCCCAGGTGGTGCTCTGCCCCACCGGCTCCCGCCCCAGCCGCCACGACCTGGAGCCGATCCTGGCCGCCCAGGGCTACCGCGAGGTGGCCCTGCCGGAGGGTTGCGGCGGCAGCTCGGCCTGGCAGCTCCAGCAGCGGCTGCTGCTGCTGGGGACTGGCTGCTTCGATCGTTGGGCCGGCTGGGGGGAGGTGGGCCTGGCCACTGCGGGCACCGCCACCGAGCAACTGGTCGGTCTCGGGGTGCCCGTGCTCTCACTGCCGGGGCCGGGTCCGCAGTTCAAGCGCGGGTTTGCGCGGCGCCAGAGCCGCTTGCTCGGGGGAGCGGTGCGGACCTGCACCTCAACGCAGGCCATGGCCGTCGAACTGGAGCGACTGCTGGGGGATGCCCAGCTCCGCCAGCACCTGGGGGCCATCGGCCGGCGACGGATGGGGCACCCAGGCGGCAGCGAGCGGCTGGCGGCCCTGGTGGACCGGCAGCTGCTGGCCCCGTCCCAGGGATGATGGGGCTTCTCCTCACTCAGGCGCGTCCCCGATGCCAGCACCGATCGACCGGGCCTACGCCACCGTCACCGGTCAGCTGGCCACCCTGCTGGGGGTGAGCATCGCCGCAGCCCGGCGCCGGGTCGACCAGCAGGCTGCCCGGGAAGGGACCCGGGCGCCAGGCGAACGCATCACCATCGCTGAACGCATGATCCAGGAGGCCCAGGGGGGGGCCAGGGCCCAGGGTCAGCTGCTGGATGCGCTTCTGGTCGCCGAAGACGACGAAAGCGGCTTCATGGTCGAGGACTGATCCTCGGCATCACTGATCGCCTGGACCGTCAGCGGGACTGCGAGGAATGCTCGAACACCGAGCCGAAACGACTGCGGTCGAGATCGGCAAACACCGGCAGACAGGCGAAGCAGCGGCGGGCCAGATCAAGGCGCTCCTCCCGCTCGAGGATGGCGGCCAATGCGTGACGAGCGGCCAGCAGGTAGCGGACATCGTTGGCGGCATACACCAGCTGGGCCTCGCCCAGGTCTTCAACCCGCCCCCAATCGCTGCTCTGCGACTGCTTGTCGAGTTCCACCCCCACCAACTCCTGCACCACCTCCTTGAGTCCGTGACGGGAGCTGTAGGTGCGGGCCAGGCGGCTGGCCACCTTGGTGCAGAACAGGGGCGCCACGGCGATGCCGAGGCCTTCCCCCAGAGCCGCCAGATCGAAGCGGGCGAAGTGGAACACCTTCTCGATCGCAGGACTCTCCATCAGTTCGCGCAGACGCGGCGCCTCCTGCTGGCCCCGGGCAATGCGGATGCAGCAGACGTTGTCGAGGTGGTCGGCGATCTGCACCAGGCAGAGACGGTCGCGTCCATGGACCAGCCCCATCGCCTCGGTGTCGACCGCCAGGGCCGGAGCCTGGGCCAGCAGGCTGAGCCATTCGGCGTCGAGATCCCCCTCGAACACTGCAAAACGATGGGGGGTTGAGGCAAGGGCCGGGGGCATGTGCGCAGGAGCAACCAACGCCATCGTGCCGAAAGGGGGAGAATGGGGCGCTTCCGCCCTGGATCGCCCGCGTGCCGTTGCCCCTGTCCCCCGCCCTGGGCTCCACCCTCCTGCTCACCCTGCTGCTGGCCATCGGCCTGGTGTTCTTCCTGCGCGCCGCCAGCAAGGACCGCACCACGGTGGTGGATGTGCAGTCACCGCGGCCGGCCCTGGAGGTGCTTGACGGCCTCAGCCAGTGGTTGAGGCAGCGGGGCTGGCAGGCGGAGGCAGGGGATCCCGAGCGGCGGGTCCTGCGCTTCCGCGGCCAGGTGGGAGCCAGTGGCAGCCTGGCACTGCTGCTCTCGTTTCTGGGAACGGTCGGGGCGGCCTGTCTGGGCCTGGTGCTGCGCCAGCTGCTGCCGGTGCTGGGCTGGTGGCCACTGCTGCTGGCCCTGCTCGGGCCGCTCGCCGGGCTGATCTACCGGCGGAGAGCAGCCCGCCAGGAACTGGTGGAACTGCGTCTGATCAGCGACGATGACGCTCCCCTCAGTCAGCTGCGGCTGCGGGCCCACCGCGACGAGCTGATCGCCCTGGAACTCGAACTCGGGCCCCGCCTGCAACTGGCCAGTGACGGAACCCTGCTGAGTTCCCCCATCTGAACCTGAGACCATGGCGCACCGTATCAACAGCCCATCTTCACAACGGTCCTCGACGCGCCCGCGCCCCCTGGGCTGGGCTCTGCTGGGGCTGGGCCTGGTGCTTGTGCTGGGCAGCACCGCCGAGGCCCCGGCGAGGCTCGCCATCGATCCACTCACCGGGCCCCGCACGCCACTCAACAAGGACTGGATCGGCCGCCGATCGCTGGCACCGGGCACACCGATCCTGGTGATGGCCGGCCACGCCGATTCCCAGGGCATGGCCGGATCAGGCACCAGCGGTGAAGCGGTGGATCGCTTCGGAGCCCAGCCGATGCTGGCCGGCATCCGCGATGAGCTGTACTGGAATCTGCTCACCGCCGAGAGGGTGGTGATGCTCGGACGCCAGCGCGGGTTGCCGATCAGCCTCTATGTGCCGGCCCAGCGCAGCATCGCCGACGGCGATGACCCCCGCACCAACTGGAGCGTTGGCAGGGAGCATGTGCGCCGGGGAGGGTATGCCATGGAGATCCACTACGACGCCTATGGACCTGACGGCTTCGGCTCGGGACTGATTCCGCCGCTGCACCAGGCCCCGAGCCTCCTCGACGAAAGTCTGGCCGCCTCCTTCGGCGCCTTCCCTGTTCAGTTCCGCGGCGGGCTGGGCGCACCTCGCCGGGGCATCGCCATCCTCGAGATCGGCAAGCTGGAGAGTCCACTGGAATCGGCCCTGAGGGATCCAGGCAGCCGGGATGCCGCACTCAACGCCATCGCCGAGCGGGTAGTGCTGGCCCTGGAACAGGGAGTCAGCCCCCGAACAGGACAACTGCCGGCCACCTCCCTGGGCCCTCCCGCAACGCTCCCCTGAGCAACGGGACGGCATTCTCAGGCAGGGGATCCGGGAGTAGTCAGTCGAACGCACCCCGGGATCGGCAGATCTCCTCCAGGGCTGCATCCCCGAACCAGTCCTGGGGCTTGGTGAACACCTCGGTGACCAGGGCTTCGCGGCTGCCGGGCTCGGGGCTGTAGCCGTACTCCCAGCGCACCAGCGGCGGCAGCGACATCAGGATCGACTCGGTGCGGCCGTTGGTCTGCAGACCGAAGATCGTGCCGCGATCAAACACCAGATTGAACTCGACATAGCGGCCACGGCGGTAGAGCTGGAACTGGCGCTCCCGCTCCCCGTAGGCGATGCCATGGCGCTTCTCCACGATGGGCACATAGCTGGGCAGAAAGGCATTGCCGCAAGCGCCTGCCAGCTGAAACAGCTGCTCCCAGGTGCGGGGCACCGCGCCTGTGGCAGCCGCCACGGCCGCGGCCGGGCCGCCGGGGTCCTGACCTTTGTAGAGCGCTCCGGCAGGATCCTGGTAGTCGTAGAAGATGCCGCCGACACCCCGGGTTTCACTCCGGTGCTTCAGAAAGAAGTATTCATCGCACCAGGGCTTGAAGACGGGATACAGCGCAGGATCGACGCTGTCACAGGCCCCCTGCAGGCTGCTGTGAAAGTGGCGGGTATCCACCAGGAAGGGGTAGTAAGGGGTGAGATCGGCGCCGCCGCCGAACCACCAGACCGGCCCCGCCTCGAAATAGCGGTAGTTGAGGTGCACCGTGGGCACATAAGGGTTGCGGGGATGGAGCACCATCGACGTGCCTGTGGCAAACCAGCGCTGGCCGGCGGCCTCAGGCCGCTGGCTGAGGATCGAGGGGGGCAGCTGATCGCCCTCCACCTCGGAGAAATTCACCCCGCCCTGCTCGAAGATCCGGCCGGCCTTCATCACCCGCGAGCGGCCGCCTCCCCCCTCCGGCCGCTCCCAGCTCTCCTCTTGGAACACCCCTTCGCCATCAAGGGCCTGCAGGCCGGCGCAGATGCTGTCCTGGAGACCCATCAGCAGGTTGCGGGCACGGGCGCGGGAGTCGGCCGGAGGATGCTCCAGGAGCCGGGCTCCCCCCGGGCCCTTCTCCCCGTCGGCCACGCCCGTCTGTCCCTGCTCCGCCACTGACGATCACGCCCCGCCGGACGCTCGAAACCTCTCCACCATTCCAGCCCGTCGAACCGGCGCACAACCCCTCGAGAGCCTCTGTCATGGGGGTGGCCCCTAGGATCGACCCTGATGCCGGCACCCACGGATGGCCACAGCTGAACAGGCTCTCGCCGCCCTCGAGCCCCTCTGCGACGCGGGCACGGGACGAAGTCTGCTCGAACTGGGCTGGATCCAGCAGGTGCGTCCCCAGGGGAGCCGCGTGGTCTTCAGCCTGGCGCTTCCGGGCTACGCCACCAGCCAGCGGGAGCGGATCGCCGCCGAAGCCCGCGAGGCGCTGATGGCCCTGGAGAGCATCAACGATGTGCAGATCGAGCTGGCCCAGCCCAGCGGTGGCGGCAGGTCCGAGGGATCACCGATCGGCGGTGCGGGGCACGGTCCCGGTGGCGGCGGCAACCTGCCCGAGCGCCAGGGCATCCCCGGCGTGGGTCGGATCATCGCCGTGAGCAGCGGCAAGGGCGGCGTGGGCAAGAGCACCGTGGCGGTGAACCTGGCCTGCGCCCTGGCCCAGAGCGGCCTGCGGGTGGGACTGCTCGACGCCGACATTTACGGCCCGAATGCCCCGACCATGCTCGGGGTGGCCGATCGCACCCCCGAAGTGCGCGGCAGCGGCAATGAGCAGGTGCTGGTGCCGATCGAGACCTGCGGCATCGGCATGGTGTCGATGGGGCTGCTGATCCAGGAGAACCAGCCTGTGGTCTGGCGGGGGCCGATGCTCAACGGCATCATCCGCCAGTTCCTGTACCAGGCCGACTGGGGTGAGCGAGACGTGCTGGTGGTGGACCTGCCCCCCGGCACCGGTGATGCCCAGCTCACCCTGGCCCAGGCGGTCCCGATGGCTGGCGTGGTGATCGTCACCACCCCCCAGCGGGTGTCGCTGCAGGACGCCCGCCGTGGCCTGGCGATGTTCCTGCAGATGGGGGTTCCTGTGCTGGGCGTGGTCGAGAACATGAGCATCTTCATCCCCCCCGACCGGCCTGACGCCAGTTACGCCATCTTCGGCAGTGGCGGCGGGGCCACCCTGGCGGCCGAGGCCGGAGTGCCCCTGCTGGCCGAGCTGCCCCTGGAGATGGCGGTGGTCGATGGGGGGGACCAGGGCTGCCCGGTGGTGATCGCCAGACCGGAGTCCGCCACGGCCCGCGCCTTCCAGACCCTGGCCCAGCGCATCAGCAGCCTCACCCTGGCCACAACCTGATCGCAATGGCCTTGCTGGGCAGCCGGCGCAGCATGTTCTCGGCGGCGCGGCCGGCCAGGCGGCGCCCGCTCGAAGGGGTGGATCTGGTGCTCTGGGGCATCCCCCTGGCGATGGTGGTGGTGGCTGGGATTCTGATCGCCAGCACCCAGCGCCAGGCCCCTTATGCCGTCTGGTATCAGCACTGGATCACCGCGGCTGTGGGGATGGGCCTCGCCCTGGTGCTGGCCCGGATCCCGCTGGAGCGGTACCAGCCGTTCCGCTGGCTGATCTACGGGGTCATGGTGGCGAGCCTGGTGGCGGTACGGGTGGTGGGGGTCAGCGCACTCGGCGCCCAGAGCTGGATCAACATCGCCGGCTTCAACGTGCAGCCCTCCGAGTTCGCCAAGGTGGCGGCCATCCTGCTGCTGGCGGGTGTGCTCGCCCGCCATCCTGTGGAGCGACCGGTGGACCTGATCCGGCCCGTGGCGATGATCAGCGTGCCCTGGCTGCTGGTGTTCGTGCAGCCCGACCTGGGCACCTCGCTCGTGTTCGGGGCCGTCCTGCTGGTGATGATGTTCTGGTCGGGCATGCCTGGAGCCTGGCTGATGCTCCTGCTGTCGCCACTGTTCACCGCCATCCTGGCGGGCACCATCCCCTGGGCCCTGGTGGCCTGGATTCCGGCCATGGGACTGATCGCCTGGCGTTCCCTGCCCTGGAAGGCCCTGGCCACGTCCTTGACCCTGGCCATTCAGGGCGTCTTCGCTTTGGGCACTCCCTGGCTCTGGTCCCACGGCCTCAAGGACCACCAGCGAGCCCGCCTGACCATGTTTCTCGACCCCTCCCAGGATCCTCTCGGCGGGGGGTATCACCTGCTGCAGAGCACGGTGGGGATCGGCTCGGGTGGGCTCTGGGGCACCGGCCTGATGCAGGGCCATCTCACCCTGCTGCGCTTCATTCCCGAGCAGCACACGGATTTCATCTTCAGCGCTCTGGGAGAGGAAACCGGCTTCATCGGCACCACCCTGGTGGTGGTGGGCTTCGTGGTGCTGATGTGGCGCCT
This sequence comes from Synechococcus sp. CBW1107, assembly GCF_015841355.1. Taxonomy (NCBI): domain Bacteria; kingdom Bacillati; phylum Cyanobacteriota; class Cyanophyceae; order Synechococcales; family Synechococcaceae; genus Synechococcus; species Synechococcus sp. CBW1107. The sequence continues at coordinate 2,071,471 of NZ_CP064908.1, read as the reverse complement.
GCTCCAGATCGCCGGACGGGCCCGCACGGATTACGAATCGCTCGTGGTGGTGGGCATCGGCGCGATGCTGATGTTCCAGGTGGTGGTGAACATCAACATGACCATCGGACTGGGGCCGATCACAGGCATTCCGCTTCCCTGGCTGAGCTACGGCCGCTCGGCGATGCTCGTGAACTTCATCTCCCTGGGGCTGTGCGCCTCGGTGTCCCGCCACGGCCGCCCGCCCCAGCGGCGATGGTGAGCCTGGCCGTCCTGAGAGCTCGGCTGGCCGAGGGGGTCCCGGCAGGCCGGAGCGATGAAGACACCGCAAGACGGCAGTGGTGGGCAGCTCTGGCCACCCTTCAGGATGACTTCCTGCCGCCTCTGCAACCACTGCGGGGGGTCTGGCTGGCCTCGCCTCTGCCGGCGCTCTACGAGCCGGAGCTGCTGGAGCCACTGCAGGGCTGGGTCTGGGCGCCTCCGCAGATCGCCGGTGGCCTCAGCCCCTCAGGCCCCCTGCTGCCTGGTACGGGCACAGCCGACACTGACGAGGCCCCAGGCCGCACCAGCCCCTTCGAACGTCTGGCGCTGGAGCCTGAGGACGGCACCGACCCCCTGCTGGTGCTGATCACACCCAGGCTGCAGCTGGCCATGACCCTGGAGGGCAGTCCACAGCAGCGGCAGCTGGTGCTGCGCTTCGATCCCACCACCCTCTCGGAAACGCTGGCTCTGGTGGATGAGCGCCTGCAGGCCACCGCCCCCCAGGCCGCCCTGCGCCTGCGCCAGGCCCTGCAGGCGCTCGGTCCACTGCGCAGTGAGGAGAGCATGGCACTGCAGTTCTGGCCGAAGCTGGCGGAGCGACTGGCGGCGATGGCCCCGAGCCTGACCCTGCAGCCCCTGATTCACGGCCATGAGGGCGACCAGGCGGAGAGCAGCGGCGAACTGGCCCTGCTCGAGGCCCTCACCCACGAGGTGCGCACCCCCCTGGCGACGATCCGCACACTGATCCGTTCGCTGCTGCGGCGCGCTGACCTCCCGGCGGTGGTCCGTCAGCGGCTGGAGCAGATCGACGGGGAATGCAGCGAACAGATCGACCGCTTCGGCCTGATCTTCCATGCGGCCGAGCTCCAGCGGCAGCCAAGGCCGCGCCAGACCCTGGCCCGCACCGACCTGGCCCAGCTGCTGCAGGGATTTGAGGAGCTCTGGCAACGACAGCTGGAACGCCGGGGTCTGAAGCTGCAGCTGGAGATCAGCGCTCAGCTGCCGGCTGTGCTGAGCGACCCGAACCGGCTAGAGACGATGCTGGGTGGCCTGGTGGATCGCTTCATCCGCAGCCTTCCATCGGGCAGCACGGTGCTGATCCGGCTGCAGCCGGCAGGGTCGCGCCTGAAACTGCAACTGCGCTGCGCCAATCCGCCCGGAAGGGAAACGGCGCTCCCCAGCACCCCCGAGGACGACACCGGCGCCGATGTGGGCCCCGTGCTGCGCTGGAATCCGCTCACGGGCAGCCTTCAGTTGAGCCGCCAGGCCACCCAGCGCCTGTTCCACAGTCTGGGGGGGCGTTTCACGGAACGGGCCGGTCAGGGACTGACGGTGTTCTTTCCTGTGGCGGGCCACAACACAGGCGCCGACGGGGACGTTTGTTGACGGGTGTGAAGAGAGCTCTCCGCCAGGGAGGACCCCCCAGATTGCAGTGCTAGCTTCCAGCCGACATGGTCCGCCGACTCACTGATGGGTCCGCCGACTCACCATCCCCAACAGCCATGACAGCAACGGCGCTGAGCGGTCAACTTCCCAAGTCCATCGGCAGCACGGGCGGTCTGCTCAACTCCGCCGAAACCGAGGAGAAGTACGCCATCACCTGGACCAGTGGCAAGGATCAGGTGTTCGAGCTTCCCACCGGTGGAGCTGCAGAGATGAACGAAGGCGAGAACATCATGTACTTCTCCCGGAAGGAGCAGTGCCTTGCGCTCGGCACCCAGCTGCGCACCAAGTTCAAGCCCCGGATCGAGGATTACAAGATCTACCGCATCTTCCCTGGCGGTGACACCGAATACCTGCACCCGAAAGATGGTGTATTCCCCGAGAAAGTGAACGAAGGCCGTCCGATCGTGGGCCACAACCCCCGCAGCATCGGCCAGAACCCCGATCCATCCACCCTCAAGTTCTCCGGACGCAACACCTTCGATTCCTGAGGTTCAGCTCCCGGGAGTCGCACCTGGGACCAGCCTGGAATCCTCTGAGGGAATCAGCTCCTGGGCCTGATTCCTCCAACCTTTAGAAAGGCGGGGCCGGGTGCCCCGTTTTTTTTGCCTGCCCGTTGCCGTGATGCCCTTACCCGATCGCGACGCGTTCCTCGCCCAGGCGGCGGACGGCAGCACCTACGTCCCCCTCTGGAAGCGCTGGCCCGCTGATCTGGAAACCCCGCTCACCACCTGGCTGAAGGTGGGTGCCGACAGCCACCATGGCGTGCTGCTGGAGTCTGTGGAGGGGGGCGAGCGCCTGGGGCGCTGGAGCTTCGTGGTGGCTGATCCGGCCTGGACCCTCACGGTGCGCGGCGAAGACGGCGTTCAATGCTGGCGCGATGGCCGTCAGGCCCAGTTGCGGGGCAACCCCTTCGAGCTGCTGGCCGGCTGCCTGGCCTCGCTTCGGCCCAGCACCATTCCCGGCCTGCCGCCCCTTGGACAGCTCTTCGGCTTCTGGGGCTACGAACTGATCCGCTGGATCGAGCCAAGCGTCCCCGTCCACCCCAGCGACCCGGAAGGCCCGCCGGACGGCTGCTGGATGCTGGCCGACAGCCTCCTGGTGTTCGACCAGGTGAAGCGCCAGATCACAGCCGTGGCCTACGCCGACCTCAGTGGCGATGCCGATCCCCTCAGTGCCTATGCCGAGGCCTGTGCCCGGATCCAGTCGCTGGAGGACCGCATGCACGGCCCGCTGCCGGCCGGCGTCACCCCCCTGCGCTGGGACGCTGAGCCCAGCGTGGACCTGGAGACCCGCAGCAACCGCACCCAGGCCGATTTCGAAGCCGCGGTGGTGGCGGCCCGGGAACACATCGCCGCCGGTGATGTGTTCCAGCTGGTGCTCAGCCAGCGCCTGGAAACCCGCATCCAACGGGATCCCTTCGAGCTGTACCGCAGCCTGCGGATGGTCAACCCCTCGCCCTACATGGCCTTCTTCAACTTCGGTGGCTGGTATCTGATCGGCTCCAGCCCCGAGGTGATGGTCAAGGCGGAGCCGGTGGCCGGCGGTATCCGGGCCTCCCTGCGTCCGATCGCCGGCACCCGCCCACGCGGATCCGATGAAGTCAGCGACCTGGCCCTGGAGCGGGAGCTGCTGGCCGACCCCAAGGAGCGTGCCGAACACGTGATGCTGGTGGATCTGGGCCGCAATGACCTGGGCCGGGTCTGCCGTCCAGGCAGCGTCGAGGTGACCGAACTGATGGTGGTCGAGCGCTATTCCCATGTGATGCACATCGTCAGCCAGGTGGAGGGCCTGCTCGATTCCAGCCACGACGTCTGGGATCTGCTCAAGGCCTCCTTCCCCGCCGGCACGGTCAGCGGCGCGCCCAAGATCCGGGCGATGCAGCTGATCCATGAGCATGAGCCGGATGCCCGAGGCCCCTACTCCGGTGTCTACGGGGCGGTGGATCTGGCCGGCGCTCTCAACACCGCCATCACGATCCGCACCATGGTGGTGCTTCCCGACGGAGAGGGGGGCTGGCGGGTGCAGGTGCAGGCGGGCGCGGGCCTGGTGGCCGACTCCCAGCCGGCCGCGGAATACCAGGAAACTCTCAACAAGGCCCGTGGACTGCTCAAGGCCCTGGCCTGCCTGCAGGGGAGCGGCACATGAGCGATCAACTGTTGCTCAAGGGCTTCGAGGTGGAGCTGTTCACCGGCCGGGCCGATGGCACCGTGGTTGGAGTGGCGGAGCAGGCCGCGGCCCAGCTGGAGGGGTTCGTCACCGAACCGGACCATCGCAACCTGGAATACATCACTCCACCGGATGCCGACTATGCCCACCAGCTGGAGCTGCTGCTGGAGCCGAGGCGACGCCTGCGCCGCTGGCTGGGCGAGCGGCAGCTGACCCTGCTCCCGGGGAGCACCCTCAGCCTGGGGGACAGCCGCCGCTTCGAGCGCTCCGACCCTTCGAACCCGTATCACGGCTTCATCGAGACCACCTATGGGACCCGGGTGGTGACCGCCAGCGTGCACATCAACCTCGGGCTCACCGAGATGGGTGCCCTGTTCGCCGGCTGCAGGCTGTTGCGCTGCGAAGGCGCTCTGCTGCTGGCGCTGAGTGCCAGTTCACCATTCCTCGATGGGGTCGCCACCGGCGCACACTCCCAGCGCTGGCTGCAGTTCCCGCTCACCCCGCCGACCGTGCCGCTGTTTCTCGATCATCAGCACTACATCCACTGGATGGATGCCCAGCTGGCGGCCGGGGCCATGCGCAACGTCCGCCATCTCTGGACCTCCGTGCGGCCCAACGGGGAGAACCGGCCCCACGACCTGAACCGGCTCGAGATCCGGATCTGTGACCTGATCAGCCAGCCCCGTCAGCTTCTGGCCCTGACGGTCTTCGCGGAGCTGCGCCTGCTGCAGCTGCTGGAGGATCCCCAGACCCACGATCCACTGCGAGCCAGCCGGCTGGGGCCGGATCAGCTCGCCGAGCTGGCCGACAGCAACGACCGCGCCGCTGCCCGAAGGAGCCTGAGGGCCACGCTCAGCGACTGGCGTACGGGAGAGGAGATCGAAGCCGGTGTCTGGATTCAGCGGGAGCTGGACGACATGGCGCCGCTCGCCTCCAGACTAGGCCTGAGCTCCTGGCTGGAGCCGATGCACACCATCCTGCGCGAGGGCAATGAGGCGATGCGCTGGCTGGAGCGGCATGACGCCGGAGTGCCGCTGCGCGAGATCCTGGCCGATGGAGCCACAGCCATGCAGCTGGCCGAAGTGGAACCGGCACCACGCAACACAGCGGCTTCTCACCCTTTGGGATGATCATGGAGCCTTCCTCGCCTGCGCCGGCTCCCATGCGGCAGCCCCTGTCCGCCCCATCCGCCGTTCTGGCCCAAGCCCCCCAGGCAGTACCCACGGCTCCAGCCCCCCGCGTCACCCGGCTGCTCGGAGAGCGGCTCGAACTGGTGGAGGATCTCTGGAAAACAGTCCTGCTCAGCGAGTGTCCGCCCGATCAGGCCGAGCGCCTGCTGCGACTCAAGCGGCTGAGCGACCCCCTGGAAGCCGCAGGCGGAGAGATCGACACCACGGCCGCCATCGTGCAGCTGATCCGGGAGATGGACCTCTCGGAGGCGATCGCTGCGGCCCGCGCCTTCTCGCTCTACTTCCAGCTGGTGAACATCCTCGAGCAGCACATCGAGGAAGACAGCTACCTGGCCAGCCTTCAGGAATCCTCCACTCCCGCCAGCCCTGATCCCTTCGCTCCACCGCTGGCCAGTCAGACCGATCCTGCCACCTTCCGTGAGCTGTTCACCCGCCTGCGGGGACTGAACGTTCCCCCCGCCCAGATCGAGAACCTGCTGCGGGAACTCGACATCCGGCTCGTGTTCACGGCCCACCCCACCGAGATCGTGCGCCACACCGTGCGGCACAAACAGCGTCGGGTGGCGGCCCTGATCCACCGCCTGCAGCAGGACAGCCCCACGGAGCTGCAGGACGAACGCAGCCTGCGCCTGCAGCTGGAGGAGGAGATCCGGCTGTGGTGGCGCACCGACGAGCTGCACCAGTTCAAGCCCTCGGTGCTCGATGAGGTCGACTACGCCCTCCATTACTTCCAGCAGGTGCTCTTCGACGCGATGCCCCTGTTGCGGCAGCGCATCATCAATGCCCTCGCCAGCAGTTACCCGGATGTGGAGCCGCCCCGGGATGCCTTCTGCACCTTCGGCTCCTGGGTGGGCTCCGACCGGGATGGCAACCCCTCCGTCACCCCCGACATCACCTGGCGGACCGCCTGTTATCAGCGCCAGCTGATGATCGAGCGCTACATCACGGCCGTGCAGGGACTGCGCGACCAGCTCAGCATCTCGATGCAGTGGTCGCAGGTGAGTGCCCCGCTGCTCGAGTCCCTGGAGATGGACCGGCTGCGCTTCCCGGAGATCTACGAGGAGCGGGCCGCCCGCTACCGACTCGAGCCTTATCGCCTCAAGCTCAGCTACATCGTCGAACGGTTACGCCTCACCCACCAGCGCAATCAGCAGCTGGCGGAGGCCGGCTGGGAATCCCCCTGCGAGAATGCCGGTCCGGCGGTGCTGAGCACGGGCACCGGACCGATGGCGGCCGCCCCGCCCGAACTGCACTACGGCTCGGTGAACGAGCTGCGCCAGGATCTCGAACTCCTGCGCGACAGTCTCCAGACCACGGGACTCAGCTGTGAACCACTGCAGACCCTGCTGAGCCAGGTGCACATCTTCGCGTTCTGCCTGGCCAGCCTCGACATCCGCCAGGAGAGCACCCGCCACAGCGATGCCCTCGATGAACTGACCCGCTACCTGCAGCTCCCCACGCCCTACGGGGAGATGGAGGAGGAGCAGCGCGTGGAATGGTTGCTCCAGGAACTGCAGACCCGCCGGCCCATGCTGCCGCCCGCAGCCCGCTGGAGCCCGGCCACGGACGAAACCTTCGCGGTGTTCCGCATGCTGCAGCGGCTGCAGCAGGAATTCGGCTCCCGGATCTGCCGCAGCTACATCATCTCGATGGCGCACACGGTCTCCGACCTGCTGGAGGTGCTGCTGCTGGCCAAGGAGGCCGGTCTGGTGGACCCCAAGGCGGTCCAGACCCAGTTGCTGGTGGTCCCCCTGTTCGAAACGGTGGAGGATCTGCAGCGGGCGCCGGCGGTGATGCAGCGCCTGTTCTCGGAGCCTTTCTACCGGACCCTGCTGGCCAGCAGCGCCGAAGCCGACAAACCCCTGCAGGAGGTGATGCTCGGCTACTCCGACAGCAACAAGGATTCCGGCTTCCTCTCCAGCAACTGGGAGATCCACAAGGCCCAGATCGCGCTGCAGCGGCTGGCCAGCGAGCACGATGTGGCGTTGTGCATCTTCCACGGCCGGGGCGGCTCGGTGGGACGGGGCGGCGGCCCGGCCTACCAGGCGATCCTGGCCCAGCCCAGTGGCACCCTCAACGGCCGCATCAAGATCACCGAGCAGGGCGAGGTGCTGGCCTCGAAGTACTCCCTGCCGGAGCTGGCGCTCTACAACCTCGAAACGGTCACCACCGCCGTGCTGCAGAACAGCCTGGTGAGCACCAACGTCGATGACACACCCGTCTGGAACGACCTCATGGGCCGCCTGGCGGCCCGCTCCCGGGTGCACTACCGGCGGCTGGTGCATGAAAATCCCGATCTGGTGGCCTTCTTCCAGCAGGTCACACCGATCGAGGAGATCAGCAAGCTGCAGATCTCCAGCCGCCCCGCCCGCCGCAAGAGTGGAGCCAAGGACCTTTCCAGCCTGCGGGCGATCCCCTGGGTGTTCGGCTGGACCCAGAGTCGCTTCCTCCTGCCCAGCTGGTTCGGCGTGGGAGCAGCCCTGCAGGAGGAACTCGACGACGATCCCGGCCAGCTCGAGTTGCTGCGTCTTCTCTACCAGCGCTGGCCCTTCTTCCGGATGCTGATCTCCAAGGTGGAGATGACCCTCTCGAAGGTGGATCTCGACCTGGCTCATCACTATGTGCAGGCCCTGGGTCGCCCCAGCCACCGTGAAGCCTTCGAGGAGATCTTCCAGGTGATCGCGGCCGAGTTCGAGCTCACCCGTGATCTTGTGCTGAAGATCTCGGGCCACGCCCGCCTGCTCGACGGTGATCCGGCCCTGCAGCTCTCGGTCGATCTCCGCAATCAGACGATCGTGCCTCTGGGCTATCTGCAGGTGGCCCTGTTGCGACGCCTGCGCGACCAGAACCGGCAGCCGCCGATGAGCGAAGCCGGCAGCGGTGATGGCCAGGATGGCCGCACCTACAGCCGCAGCGAACTGCTGCGCGGTGCCCTGCTCACCATCAACGGCATCGCCGCTGGCATGCGCAACACCGGTTGAACCCCGCTTGATTCCCTTCCGCAGCCAACCGCCCGCCCCACGCCTGCCCGAGGGCTACCGAACGGAGACCGAGCCCCCCCAGCCCGGGGAGTTGAACGTCCTGCTGATGGCCTGCGGAGAGTCGCGCCGGGATGAGCAGCGCCTGGCTCTGGTGCTGGAGCGCAGCGCCTGGCAGTTCTGCGTGCGTGATCCACAGGGGCGCCTGGTGGGCTTCGTGCGAGCCACCAGCGATCAGGCCCTCAACGCCAATCTCTGGGATCTCTCGGCCTCGCCACGGGATCCGCAGCGATCGACCGTGCTGGCGGTGCTGGTGCACAGTGCCCTCACCCGCCTGCGCCGTGAACTGAGTGGCTGCAGCATCTCGGTGGCGGCACCACCGGAGGCGCTTTCGGCCCTACAGCAGCACGGCTTCATGGTGGACCCAGGCGGAATCCGTGCCATGGGGCTGGTGCTCGCCGCAACCGAGGCGAGCCGGCCGGGGGAGCCGAATGAAACGAGCATGGAGGGACTCGAACCCCCGACATTCAGAACCGGAATCTGACGCTCTATCCAACTGAGCTACATGCCCGAGCGGGGAGGTCATCCCTGTCCCGGTGGTCGTAGCTTACCCGCACGTCGCTCCTGACCCATTCGGCTGCATCGCCTGGAGCTGCTCGATTTTCGCAACTACGCCCAGCTCTCGCTCGAGGTCGCTGAGCCGCGTCTGCTCGTGATCGGCGCCAACGGGGAAGGCAAGTCGAACCTGCTTGAGGCTGTGGAACTTCTCGGCAGCCTGCGCTCCCACCGCAGCGGTCACGACCGGGATCTGATCCGCCATGGCCAGAGCCGGGCGCTGGTGCGTGGCTGGTGCGGCGACGGCGACCCCTCAGGGGGTGGAGCGGCAGCGCCGGGGCCCGATCAGCTGGGACTGGAACTCGAGCTGAGACAGCAGGGGGGACGCCAGGCCCGACGCAACGGCAGGACCCTGGAGCGCCAGCTCGATCTGGTGGGCCCCCTGCGCTGCGTGGGGTTCAGTGCCCTCGACCTGGAGCTGGTGCGGGGGGAGCCGGCCCTGCGGCGCCAGTGGCTCGATCGAGTGGTGCTGCAGCTGGAACCGGTGTATGGGGAACTGCTGGCCCGCTACGGCCGCTTGCTGCGCCAGCGCAGCCAGTTGCTGCGCCGGGGGCTGGGCCAGGGGGAGCAGCAGCTGCACTCACTGCTCGACGCCTTCGATCAGCAGATGGCCCTGATCGGCACGCGCCTGCACCGCCGCCGCCGCCGTGCCCTGGCCCGCCTGCAACCCTTGGCCGCCGCCTGGCAGGAGAGGCTCAGTGGCGGCCGCGAGCAACTGGAGTTGCGCTACCAGGCCGGCAGCCAGCTGGAGGGGGAAGAAGCGGAGGCCCCCTGGCGCGAAGCTCTGCTGGAGCAACTCCAGCGGCAGCGGCCGGAGGAAAGCCGCCTGGGAGCCTGTCAGGTGGGCCCCCAGCGCGACGAGGTGGCACTGCTGCTGGGGGAGGAGCCCGCCCGCCGCTTCGGCTCCGCCGGCCAGCAGCGCACGCTCGTGCTGGCCCTGAAACTGGCGGAACTGGAGCTGGTGCAGCAGCTCTGGGGTGAGCCCCCGTTGCTGCTGCTCGACGACGTTCTGGCAGAGCTCGACCCGAAGCGGCAGGAGTTGCTGCTGGAGGTGGTGGGCACGGGCCACCAGTGCCTGGTGAGCGCCACCCACCTGACGTCGTTCAGCTCCGCCTGGCAAGGGGGGGACTCCCAGGTGGTGCGGATCTGCCAGGGGGAGGTGGTGGATTCGGGCGGTCACCCGTAGGAAACCTGAAGGGATGCGTAGGATGGGGGCTTGTTTGCACGCATTCGATGACCCAGACCCTGCCCTGCCTCCACCCCAACCCGGGATGGAGTGGAGCTCAAAGTCCTCAGAGCCTTCAGAGCCACCCCCCCACGACGACGACCACCGACATGGTGGGGAAACACTGCATTCTCGAGCTTTACAACTGCGATTCAAAGAAGCTCGACGACGAAGCATTTCTCAGGAACGCCATCACGATTGCAGCGAAACGTGCAGGCGCCACCCTCCTCAATCTGATCACCCACCGGTTTGAACCGCAGGGGGTCACGGGTCTCGCTCTGCTGGCTGAGTCCCACATCTCGATCCATACCTGGCCCGAGTCGGGCTACGCGGCCGTTGATGTGTTCACCTGCGGCGACCACACCATGCCGGAGCGGGCCTGTCAGGTACTGGCCGACGAACTCGAGGCGGCCAGCCGCAATCTCAAGAGTTTCCGCCGGGAAACCCCGGATTCGATCAGCGAGCAGATCAGGGAACCACTGGATCTGGCCGCCTGAGGCCGGGTGAAGCCAGTGGCCCCGGCGCTGCTGGCTTCAGGCTCGCCTCACGGTTGAGCCTGCCGCTGATCAACCCCTCCAGATCCAGGCTCACAGCGGCGAAGCCGAGGCTTCTGAACGCCTCCACTAGCTCCTGGCGCGGCAGCCAGCTGAACAGATCGTCGAGTTGCTCGGCAGGGACCTCCACACGAGCCGTCGCCCCCTGACAGCGCACCCGCAGCTGTCTCACTCCGCGCTGACGCAGCCAGTCCTCGGCCGCGGCGACCCGCTGCAGGCGTGAGGCCGTGACCGGCTCGCCGTAGGGAAAACGTGAGGCCAGGCAGGGCTGGGCCGGTTTGTCCCACCAGGGGAAGCCCAGGGCTCTGGAGATCTGGCGCACGGCCGCCTTGTCGATGCCGTGCTCGGCCAGGGGCGAGCGCACACCCCGCTCGCGGGCGGCCTGGATGCCAGGCCGGTGATCGGTGAGATCATCCCGGTTCACCCCGTCCAGCACCTGGCTCACTCCGCCCGTGAGGGATGCGAGCAATCCGTGCAGCTCGCGCTTGCAGGCGTAGCAGCGGTCGGTGGGATTGCTGCTGTAAGCGGGATCCTCCAGTTCGCGGGTCGTCACTTCCCGGTGGCGGATTCCCATCCAGGCCGCCTGGGAGCGGGCTTCCCGCAGCAGATGGGGTGCCAGGGCCGGCGAGACTCCCGTCACGGCTTCGGCGCCGGCGCCGAGTTGCTCAGCGGAGATCGCCGCCACCAGGGCACTGTCGACGCCACCGGAGTAGGCCACCAGAACGGCCCCCAGGTCCCTGACGCTCTGGCGCAGCTGGCCGAGGGCCTGCTCCAGCGGAGCTGGCAGGAATTCCACCAGCGGATGGAGGGCCGGTGGGGTCATGGCCTCGGACAGGGGTCGTTAGGATCCAACGGTAGAAGGCCAGGCCATGGCACCGACCTCAAGCGCGGCCTCCGGTGCGTCGTCCCGGGCGATCGGCATCCGCACGGCCTCCGACAGCCACGAGCGCAGCCACGGCCAGCTGCACGTCTACGACGGCGACGGCAAAGGCAAGAGCCAGGCGGCCCTCGGTGTGGTGCTGCGCACCATCGGCCTGGGGATCTGCGAGCGCAAGCGCACCCGGGTGCTGCTGCTGCGCTTCCTCAAGGGACCCGGCCGCGCTTACGACGAAGACGCGGCAATCGAAGCCCTGCAACAGGGCTTCCCCCACCTGATCGATCAGGTGCGCACCGGTCGGGGCGACTTTTTCAGCGCCCAGGAGGCCACCCGCTTCGATCGCCAGGAAGCCCAGCGAGGCTGGGATATCGCCAAGGGCGCCATCGCCAGTGCCCTGTATTCGGTGGTGGTCCTGGATGAACTCAGCCCGGTGCTCGACCTCGGCCTGCTGGAGGTGGACGAGGTGGTGCGCACCCTCGCCGACAAACCGGCGGGCATGGAAGTGATCGTCACCGGCCGTGGCGCGCCGCGGTCGCTGGTGCAGCTCGCCGATCTGCACTCCGAGATGAGGGCCCACCGGCGCGAGGCCAACGACAGCACCGGCATCGCCGGCATCGAGATCTACACCGGCGAAGGCAAGGGGAAATCCACCAGTGCCCTTGGCAAGGCCCTGCAGGCGATCGGCCGGGGCATCAGCCAGGACAAGAGCCACCGTGTGCTGATCCTGCAGTGGCTCAAGGGCGGAAGCGGTTACACCGAAGATGCGGCAATCGCGGCCCTGCGCGAAAGCTATCCCCACCTGGTGGATCATCTCCGCTCCGGTCGAGATGCCATCGTCTGGAGAGGACAACAGCAGCCTATTGATTATGTCGAAGCGGAGAGGGCCTGGGAAATCGCCAGAGCTGCCATTTCCAGTGGTCTCTATAAAACTGTGATCCTCGATGAGCTCAATCCCACCGTGGATCTGGAGCTGCTGCCCGTTGAACCGATCATGCAGACCCTGCTGCGCAAACCAGCGGAAACGGAGGTGATCATCACCGGACGCTGCAAGAATCCCCCCGCCTATTTCGATCTGGCCAGTGTGCACTCCGAGATGGTCTGCCACAAGCACTACGCCGAGCGGGGCGTCGACCTCAAGCGGGGGGTGGACTACTGAGGGCGTGAATCACCCAGGCACTCAGTAGAGCGGCACGGCAGGGTCCACCTGCTCACTCCACGCCTGAATGCCCCCAGTCACATTCACCCCTTCGATGCCATGGCGTCCCAGGGCCAGCAGGGCCTTGGCGCTGCGCCCGCCCAGCTTGCAGTGCACGTAGAGCCGTTTGCCCTCGGCCAGCCGGCGCACATCCTCGATGGCCTCACCGCTCTCGATCCGGTCGAGAGGCATCAACACGGAACCCGGGATCACGGCGATGTCGGCTTCCGGGGGGTTGCGCACATCCAGCAGCAGGATCTCCTCCAGCTGGCCGTCGATCACGGTCTTGAGTTCGGCCACGGTGATACTGGGCACACTGCCGGCCTCCTCCTGGCCCGGCGCCGTGCCGCCCACTCCGCAGAACTCCTGGTAGTCGATGAGCCTGTCGATCACCGGCCGCTCGGGATTGGGCCGCAGCTTCAGCTCGCGGAACTTCATGGCCAGGGCATCGAAGAGCAGCAGACGGCCGCTGAGGGTGGTGCCGATGCCCGTGATGATCTTCACGGCCTCGGTGGCCTGGATCACGCCGATGATGCCGGGCAGTACCCCGACCACACCGCCTTCGGCGCAGGAGGGCACCATCCCCGGCGGCGGCGGTTCGGGGAAGAGATCGCGGTAGTTGGGACTTTCAGCATCGAGGTTGAAGACCGTGGCCTGCCCCTCGAAGCGGAAAATCGAGCCATAGACATTGGGCTTGCCCAGCAGGACGCAGGCATCGTTGACCAGGTAGCGGGTGGGGAAGTTGTCGGTCCCGTCGCAGACCAGGTCGTAGGGCTCGATGATCTCGAGCGCGTTCTCGCTGGTGAGTGCCGTTTCATAGAGATCCACCTGGCAGTGGGGGTTGATCTCGAGGATGCGCGCCTTCGCCGATTCGATCTTGGGCTTGCCCACCCAGCTGGTGCCGTGGATCACCTGGCGCTGCAGGTTGGAGTGATCCACCACGTCGAAGTCGACGATGCCGAGTCGGCCCACTCCGGCTGCGGCCAGATAAAGCAGGAGTGGGGAACCCAGCCCGCCGGTGCCTACGCAGAGCACGGAGGCGGCCTTGAGACGCTTCTGCCCCGCCATGCCCACTTCCGGCAGGATCAGATGACGGGAAAAACGCGCCACCTCGTCGGGACTGAGGTGAACGCCGCTGATGTCAGGGGGAAGCATGGGCGAGAAGGCCGTGGGCCGCAGAAGGGACCGCGAGCGGCGGCCCTCTCCCTACTCTCCCAAATCCTCGCCCCCCTCTGCTGGAGGGGCAACCGGCGTGATCAGGGCCAGTTCCCGCGCAGCCGGCAGGGCGGAGGGATCAGCGGCCGACTCCGAGATCCACCAGGCCCGCACCTCCCCGGAGGAGCCGAGGATCAGCATCAAGGCCGGAGGGAAGGCCCAGGCGCGATCGGTGACGGAGGGGACCGCCGCCGTACTGGGATGGCTGTGGGCCGAGCCGAGCACCTGCCAGCCACGCCGCCGACCCCACTTCTGGGCCAGCAACTGCTCGCGGGGGTCAATGGCGAAACGCTCGACACGCTGCTCGCTTTCCGGCCAGACGTTCAGGCAAGGCCAGATCAGCCGCAGACGGGCGGGAGCCGGCACTCCGGGGGCCGAGGGCGCGGGGTCCCCCAGAAGCAGAGCACAGCCCTCCTGGGGCGCCACGGCAGCCAGCACGGCCCGCAGAACGGTCAGCTGATGCCAATCAACCGCAAACCTCTCTGGCCAGCCGCTGCCCATGCCGATACCTTGAGCCCTTGACTCTCACACCATCGCCACTCCATTGATGAGCGACGCAACCACCGAACAGGAGCCGACGACCAGCGAGGCCGGCACTTCATGGGCGGAGAGCGAAGCTGGCACCAACTTCAGCGAGCGCTACGGCGAGATCCTCTCCAAGGTCAACACGACCCTGGATCAGGTGGACTGGTCGCAGGTCAGCCGGATCGGCAAGGGTGTCGGCATCCTGCTGGCGGTGATCGTGGCCCAGGTGCTGATCAAGGGGGTGCTCGACACCATCAACCTGCTGCCAGTGGTGCCAGGCCTGCTTGAACTTCTCGGTCTGGTGGTGGTCGGCCAATGGAGCTGGAAGAACCTCAGCACCAGCGAGAAGCGCGCTGGTGTTGTCTCCCAGTTCCAGACCCTGCGTCAGGAATACCTGGGCTGAGAACAGGGGCCCATCCAGGAGACAGGCCGTTCAGGCCACCAGCTCGTCGATCAGGGCCTGGGCCTGTCCCCAGTACCCCCCGCCGAACAGGTTGGCGTGGTTCAGCAGGTGATAGAGGTCGTAGAGGCGGCGACGCCGGGAATGGCCGGCAGGCCTGGGCCATTCCCCCTCGTAGCCGCTGAAGAAGGCAGGCGGGAACCCACCGAAGAGCTGGGCCATGGCCAGATCGACTTCCCTGTCCCCCCGGTAGACCGCTGGATCAAACAGAGCCACCCCTGCCGAGCCCGGGGCGATCGAGCCGGGGGCCATCCGGGCGGCATTGCCACCCCAGAGGTCACCGTGGACCAGACAGGGAACGGCGCCATGGCCATTCAGCCACTGCGGGGTGAACTCCAGCAGCTTCCGGCTTCCCTTCAGACGCCGGCCCGAGCTCTCGGCGAACTTCAGCTGCGGTCCCAGGCGCTGCTCGGCAAAGAAGCGCCCCCAGTCCTGGCTCCAGCGATTGGGCTGAGGGGTGCTGCCGATGTAGTTGTCCCGCGGCCAACCGAAACCCTGGGAGCCGGAGGAGGCACTGCGACGGTGCAAGCGGGCCAGGGCCGCCCCGGCGGCCTCCCAGGCCAGATCAGACTCATCGGCCGCTGCTCCGGCAGCACCTGAGCCGGCTCCACCAGGGTTCAGGTCCAGCCAGTCGATCACCAGCAGGGACTGGGAGCCCGCCAGCGCGCAGTGCAGAGGCCTGGGCACCACCAGCTCCGCTGCGGCTGCCTCGCCCAGGGCCAGCAGGCCCTCCATCTCCGCCTCCAGCACAGGCAGGAGCCGGGCCTGGTTCGTCTTGACAAACACCCGACCGCCACCGGCGAGCTCCAGGGCCCAGGCGCTGTGACTGCAGCCGCCGCCCACGGGCCGGCAGCGCTCCACCTCCTCGCCAAGGGTCTCCTCCAGCCAACGCACCCAGGCTTCGCGCATCGCAGGCCATGCCACGCCTGCCAGCATGCCGGCCGCACCCGCCGCCCAGCGCTTGGCCGTCAGCTCCTCCGCCGCCATCTCCCCTGCCACGGATGCCGCGCGACTGGATGTGACGGTCATCGGCGGCGGCATCGCCGGGCTGAGCGCCGCCGCGCTGCTGGCCCGGGACGGTCTCTCGGTGCAGCTGCTGGAAGCCCACAGCCAGACGGGGGGCTGCGCCGGCACCTTTCGACGTGGGCCCTATGTCTTCGATGTCGGGGCCACCCAGGTGGCGGGGCTGGAGCCTGGTGGCATCCATGACCGACTGTTCCGCCATCTGGGGGTCGAAGCACCGGCGGCCACCCCGCTCGATCCAGGCTGCGTGGTGGATCTCTGCGACGGCCAGGCCCCCGTCCGCCTGTGGCGGGACCCTGAGCGCTGGCGCCAGGAGCGGCAGCGGCAGTTCCCCGGCAGTGAGCCCTTCTGGAGCCTGTGCGCCGCCCTGCATGCGGCCAACTGGTCCTTCGCGGGGCGCCATCCGGTGCTGCCTCCCCGCACCCTCTGGGACCTGGGCCAGCTGCTGAGGGCACTGAGGCCCGCCAATCTCGCCAGCGGGGCCCTGGCCCTCGCCAGCGTGGCCGATCTGCTGCGCTTGAGCGGCTGTGGAGGCAATCCTCGCCTGCGGCGCTTCCTGGATCTCCAACTGCGCCTGTACTCCCAGGAACCGGCCGAGGGAACCGCCGCCCTCTACGGCGCCAGCGTGCTGACCATGGCCCAGGCGCCCCTGGGCCTGTGGCACCTCCAGGGTTCGATGCAAGCCCTCAGCGCCACGCTCGAAACCGCCCTGGCCGCCCGGGGTGGTCACCTGCACCTCCGCCATCGGGTGACGAGTCTTCAACCGGCGCAACCGAAGGGCTGGTGCGTGAGGGGGGAGGGGCCGGACGGGGGAGCCTTCACCAGCCTCAGCCGTGATGTGGTCGTGACACTCCCCCCCCAGGCTCTGGCCGGTCTGCTGGGGGAGGCGATGCCCGAGACCTACCGCGAGCGGGTCAGCGGCTTCCCCGACCCCAGCGGGGCGCTGGTGTTCTATGGCGCAGTCGAGCGCTCCCTGCTGCCAGCGGAGTGTCCGGCCCATCTGCAGATCGACTGGGCGGACCCGGGATCGTTGTTCGTGTCGGTGAGCCGCGAGGGAGATGGGCGGGCGCCGGCGGGTCAGGCCACGGTGATCGCCAGCGTCTTCACCCAGGCACGCCCCTGGCTGGAGCTGGAAAGGGAGGCCTATGCAAAGGCCAAGGCGAAGGCCATGGCCGGGATTCAGGACGGCCTGGAGCGGAACCTGGGGCTCGACACCGCGGCCTGGCGCCACAGGGAACTGGCGACTCCCCGGGGATTCGCCCGCTGGACCGGGCGGCCCTACGGGTTCGTGGGCGGGCTGGGGCAGCATCCCTCCCGCTTCGGCCCCTTCGGCCTGGCCAGTCGCACCCCCCTCCCGGGGCTGTGGCTCTGCGGCGACAGCATCCACCCCGGCGAGGGCACCGCGGGGGTGACCCTTTCAGCATTGATGGCCAGCAGGCAACTGCTGCAGGCTCGTGGCAGAAGCCTGGCCCTGCCCTAGGCCGGGATTCAGAGAAACTCCGGCCGCAGAGCCCGGCAGCTCTCCAGCTCCCTGGCCAGCCCCTCCCAGTCGTGCCGCTCGAGCAGGCCCTCAAGGCCGTCAAGGGCCTGGCGGTACTGCCCGAGGGCCTCGACCACGGCGGCCCTGTTGCTCCGTGCCATCAGGGTGCCCAGCTCGGGATTGCCGCCACCCACCCGGGTGGTGTCCGCGAAGCCGCTGGAGGCCAGAGCACGCACCAGCTGAGGCATGGCCGCCCTGGGTGCCGCCTCCGCGCCCTGCTCCGCAGCCCGCAACAGGGCGGCGCTCACCAGCACCGGCAGGTGGGAGATCAGGGCCACGGCCCGGTCATGGTCCTGGGCGTCGCACTCCAGCCATCGGGCCCCGAGGTCGCGCGCCAGGTCGCGGATCTGTGCCATGGCCTCCGGGTCGGTATGAAGCGTGGGGGTGGCCACCCAGGGGCGGCCGCGAAACAGGTTCGGCTGGCCCGCCTCCACACCGGCCGCGGCTGTGCCGGCCATCGGGTGGGTGGCCACGAAGCGCGGAACAAGCGGCTCCCAGGCCGCCAGCACCGGCGCCTTCACCGAGGCCAGATCAGCGATCACCGCCTGCTTCGGCAAAGCCGCCAGCAGCTCCGGCGAGGGCGCCAGCAGCTGATCGAGCGGCAGGGCCAGCAGCACGAGCGCACAGCCCGTGAGCACCGCCGGATCCGTGCTCACCTGGCGGGCCAGGCCCCGCTGCCGGGCCCGCTCCACCGTGGCCTGGCGGTGAACGAGTCCACGCACATCCACGTCAAGGGCCATCAGGTCAAGCCCGATCGAGCCACCGATCAGGCCCAGACCCACCACTCCCACCGGTCGCTCACGCCAGAGGGTTGTCATCGCTGGTACGGCCCACTGGCCCCACCTTCCTACGATTCCGCGATGTTGGAAGCCCGCGCCCACCAGCAGCTCAAGCAGCTCCTGCTCAAGGAGGGCGGCATCCGCTGGCCGCACCACCTGACCATGAGTCGGCTGGTGGCACGCAGCCTGCGGCGCGCCGATCACACCCTGGTGCGCCTGGCCCCGGGCAGCGACCCCGACTGGCTGGTGGGGCTGCTGGTCCCCCTGGCCCTCGGGGAAGCGGCGATCGCCCTGGTGGTGAGTGACCCCCTGCGCCGCCGCCTGCAGCAGGTGGAGATACCCAGGCTGAAGGCCGTGGGCCTGCAACTGCCCTGCTGGGAAGGATCCACCGGCGCCCCCGCCGAGGCCCCCCTCTGGCTGCTCAATCACGCGGAGCTGGAGCTGGCCTGGCGCCAGGGCCAGCTGGGGGAGCGGCAACTCGTCGTTCCGGAGGCCGAACGGCTGCACCAGCAGTTGCGCCAGGCCCTCGATCGTCCGATCGAGATCGGCGACTGGGAGCGGCTGCGCCGGGTGTTGCCGAGCGCCGAACCCAGCCTGCTGGTCCTGCATGAGCGTATGAGCCGAAGAATCTTCGCTCATCCCGCCACCCCTTCCGGACTGGTGCCGATCAGTCCCGAGGAGGAAGCTCCTCTGCGGCACCTGCTGGCGCTGCTTGGGCCGTTGCCGGAGGTCTGGCAACTCTGGCGGTCAGCCGTCGGACCAGGCTGGGCCAGCTGGGCCAGCGTCGACCGGGAGCTGCTGCAGTGGCGCCTGCACCGCCAGCCACTCGAGCCGCTGGAGGCCATGGAGGGCCTGCTCCACAACCGCGGCGCCGTGCTGGTGGGCCAGTTCGGGCGCAGTGCCGCCCTGGCCGGCATCAACCCTCAGGTGAGCGTGAACCTCTCGGATCCGCCCCTCTCCGATCCGATGCCCCTGTACGCGCCCCTGGGCCAGCCCTTCCCCAACAGTCCGCACTTCGGCACCCATCTGCTCGATCACAGCCGGAGGCTGGTGCTGGGCCAGAGCGGCCTGACGATCGTGCTGGTGGATGAACACTCCCAGCGGCTCAGCCTCGCCAGCTCCCTGGCGGCGGAGTTCGGCCGCCGGGTGGGCCACGAAACCACCGCACCGGAGAGCAATGGGGTGATCTGCTGCGGCTGGCAATGGTGGCTGGATCACCAGGGTCGACTGCCCCTGCCGCGCCAGGTGATCGTCGGTCCACTGCCGATCGCCAGCCTCGAAGACCCGCTCACGGCCGCCCGGGTCAACCGGCTGCGCCAGGCCGGCCGCGACTGGTTCCGGGAGCTGCTTCTGCCGGAGGCCATGACCCGTCTCCAGCTGGCGCTGGCGGGGCTGCGCCGGAGCGGGGGGCGGCTGGCGGTGCTGGACGGACGCCTGCGCAGCCGCAGCTGGGGGCACCAGGTCCTCAGCGCCCTGGAGCCATGGGTGGCCCTGAACAGGTTGCTGCCGCTCTGAGCAACGGCCCGGATCAACCAGCCGAAGGGGAGCCCGTAGCCTGGTTGCCGCCAGGACATCGCCGGGACGCATGGGAGAGGCCAAACGCCGCTCGGACCAGGGATTGCCGCCCCGCGGTCCCCAGAAGAAACCCAGTTCGGCCAAGGATCAGTCTCCGCGGCTGGCCCCCTGGCTGCCCCTGACCCGCCACCAGGCCGACCGCTTCGTTCAGGTCTCCACCCAGGGAGCATGGGTGGGAATCGCAGCCCTGGTGCTGTTCTGGATCACCGTGCGCTTCATCGGGCCGGCCGTCGGCTGGTGGACGCTCTCTGATTGAGCGGGTGGCCGGTGCGCCTTTGACCACACCGGCCTGAAGCCGTGGCAGAAAGTGGAAGAAAACCTTAGGATCAACCCACATTCTGAGCTGGACGATGTTTCCCCGCCTCGCTGAGCAGTACCGCTCCGTGGTGCTGGACCTGGTGATGAGCCTGCAGGCCCTGGCCAACAGTCTGCAGCGCAAAGGCCTCGTGGCCACCTGCTACGTCTGCGGTGATGGCCGTGATGGCCACGGAGCTTCTTTCGTGGCCGACCTCGGGGATGCCCACATGGTGCGCTTTCTGGTCTCCGATTTCGGAATCAGCTGGGTGGAATCACGCAACGGCTGCGAACTGGTGAAACTTGAAGGCGCCGAGGCCATCCAGGAACTTCAGCGGGTCGCCACCTTCCTGCAACAGGCCCAGCCACCCGCGCGAGGTCCTACTGCCCCCGGGCACGAGCCCGAGGCCAGCAGACTGGAAGCGCCTCTGATCTGAGCCCGCTGAGCTGATCTCAGCTGGCGGCAGATTCCAGAGAGGCAGCCTCGGAGTCCAGCACTGACTCGCCTGATTCCGATGCCGACGAAGCGGCGGAACTGCTGGCGGCCAGCTTGGCGGCAGCTGCCGCCAGTGGCTTGAGCGAATTGGCCGTCACATCAGCTCCCTCAGTGAGCCTCCGCCGAACCTCGGCCTCGATCTGCTCCTTCTGCTCCGGGTTCTGCTCCAGCCAGTTGATCGTGTTGTCGCGGCCCTGACCGATGTTGTCCCCGCCGTAGCTGTACCAGGCACCTTTGCGGATCACCACACCGGTTTCCTCCGCCAGATCGATCACACAGCCCAGGGTGCTGATGCCACGACCGAAAAGAATGTCGAACTCAGCGATGCGAAAGGGCGGCGCCACCTTGTTCTTCGCCACCTTGACCTTGGCGCGAATGCCGTATTCCTCTGTGCCGCGCTTGAGGGTCTGAATGCGGCGGATGTCGAGCCGCACCGAGGCATAAAACTTGAGGGCGTTGCCGCCAGTGGTGGTTTCGGGATTGCCGTAGGTGACGCCGATTTTCTGACGCAGCTGGTTGAGGAAGATCACCGTGCAGCCAGACTTGCCGATATTGCCGGTGATCTTGCGCATCGCCTGGCTCATCAGCCGTGCCTGGCTGCCCACCGCAAGGTCCCCCATCTCCCCCTCGATCTCGGCGCGGGGAGTCAGGGCTGCGACCGAGTCGACCACAACGATGTCGACCGCGGCGGAGCGCACCAGCTGATCAACGATCTCCAGGGCCATTTCACCGGTGTCGGGCTGGGAAACCAGCAGGTTCTCCACATCGACCCCCAGAGCCGCGGCGTAGACCGGATCGAGCGCATGCTCGGCATCCACGAAGGCGGCCACACCGCCGCGGCGCTGCGCCTCGGCGATGGCATGGAGGGTGAGGGTGGTCTTGCCGGAACTCTCCGGCCCATAGACCTCCACCACCCGGCCCTTGGGATACCCGCCGCCCAGGGCCAGATCCAGGGTGAGGGCACCGGTGGGCATGGTTTCCACCCGCATCCGGGAGGCATCCCCCAGGCGCATGATGGAGCCCTTGCCGAAGTTGCGCTCGATCTGGCCCAGGACGAGGTTGAGGGCCTTGTCGCGCTCGGCCGCCCCGGCCGCCGTTGCGCTCGAGGAGCGGGGCTGGGCAGCCCTGAGGTCGGTGCTCTTGGAGTCGGCAGGCATGGTCAGAAGAGAACGAAGGAATGGACCGGAAGGGACGGACCCTGGGTGGGGATGTCGCCGTGCGGCCTCAGAGCTACAGGTGCCACCAAAGCCGCTGCATGTATCAAGGCGGTGGCGAAACAGCGGCAGCGCCACCTGGCGCCGGGCAACCCAGAATTAGTACAGGCGTACGCTAGCGGATCAGGGCCACGCCGCCAAGGGGGCCGAGAAGGTCGCCGGCTCCAGCAGGGCCAGGCCCTCGGGCAGGTCGATCAGGTCGTGGGGCCCCAGATAGCCCCAACTCACCAGGAAGCAGCGCACCGCCTCCAGTCCGGCCGTGGCGCGCACCGCCTCGAGGGTGGGTCGGCGGTCCTCGATGAACCAGAGCGGCCGCTGCATGGCACACAGGCGCAGCAGCACCTCGGGCTTGCTCCCATCCTCGTGGCCGTAGGTGTGCAGAGGGGTGAGGCCCTGGGCCTCCAGCAGCTCCCGGGCGAAGGCACCGCCCTTGGTGGTGAGCACGGCCCAGTCGGCCCCCTCGGCCGCCAGGGCCCGCAGCCGCTGCGGGACGTGGGGATAGGGGCGATGCAGGGCCAGCCAGTGGTGACGATCGGCCGCAATGGCCTCCCGACGCACCGCTTCAAGGCCGGCCTGCAAGGTCTCGGGACTCCAGCCCCAGTGCGCCAGCGCCGCAGCCAGGGACTGGTCGTAGGCCACCCCCGGAGCGGTGAGCTGACTGGAGCTGCGGGCCAGCTCCGCGGCCACCAGGACCATCTCCCAGCCCTTGTGGATCAGCGGGCGCAACCGGACGAACGCGGCGGGCGCCTGCTCGGGCAGGTTGAGATCCGGCCGCAGCCTCTGGGCCGCCTGGCGGGCCGCCCACCAGTACTCCGCCATGCCGTCGACGAGGACACCATCAAAATCGAACACCAGCAGAGGGCTGGGGGTCACGCAGGGATCTCTCAGAACTGGGCCGCTAGGATTCGAACCTAGGAATGGCGGGACCAAAACCCGCTGCCTTACCACTTGGCGACGGCCCAAAGCTCCAGCGGCGGCCTACAAACCCAGGCGATCCATGCGGTTGGATCCGGGTTGGTCGGGCGCTTGACCGGTTGCCCTGATAGTTACCCACAGCGGGACGTCCTTCGTCAATCTCTGGGTGGCCGAGGCGAACCGCCTGCCCCCGCTCGGAGCGATTCAGGGGGGAAAGACCCGCAGCCGCTGCTGGTCGCCGCTGCCGAATTCGGCACTGCGCAGCCCGTACCCGTTCACCTGATCGGCCTGGATGCGGCGCACCGACGGACTGCGGGGCAGGAGCTCCACCGGCCGCCCCTGGGGAAGCACCACCTGCTCCACCGCCAGACGGCATTCCTCCATGGCGCCATGGGCGTCATCGGGGGCGCTGGCAGGGCCCGTGGCGCCTGCTTCCCTGTCCCCGTCACCACCGCGACGACGCAACAGTCGCTCCACACCCCGCTGGATCTGGGGAAGGGTGTCGGCCTTGATCACCAGGATGGGCACATGCCGCTCAAGGGCCTGGCTGCGCACCTGGGGTTCACGGCCCAGCTGCTGACGCAGGCTGAGCACCGCATCGGCGTCCTCCACCAGGCTGGCGCGCTCCACCGGCAGCTGGCGGCTGCGCACCACCTGCTCCAGCAACTGGGGGCTGACCCCACAGCAGTAGAGGCGCAGGGGCGGGGCCGCAGGAGCCGGTGGTGCCGAACGGCGATGGGGCGGAAGCAGCTCCGGGTCGGGCAGCGGAACCGGCGCCAGGGACGGCCCTGGGGGAGGCCGATCCCCGGCCGCCACCAGACCACGTCGCGGCATCCGGGGGGAAGCAGGACCGGGCTCGGGATCATTGAGGCGCAGGAGGCCGTCGCTGCCCAGTTCGCGGACCTGAGGTCGGACCGGCTGACCCCGCAGCTGCTGGTCGACAGTGCGGGCCACATCGCGGTGCACCAGCCAGCGGCTGCGGCTGTGCATCTCCACCGCCAGGGGGAAGGTGGGGTCGGAGCAGCGCTCCAGCACCGTCTTCTGGGAGCCGCGCCGGCGGGCCTCCTCATCCCCCAGGGTGACCGACTGAATGCCCCCGATCAGATCCGCCAGGGTGGGATTCTTGATCAGGTTGGCCAGCTCGTTGCCGTGGGCCGTGGCCACCAGCATCACGCCGCGCTCGGCAATGGTGCGGGCGGCCTGGGCCTCGAGTTCGGTGCCGATCTCATCGATCACGATGACCTCGGGCATGTGGTTCTCGACCGCCTCGATCATCACCTGGTGCTGGTGCTCAGGCCGTGCCACCTGCATGCGCCGGGCCCGGCCGATGGCGGGATGGGGGATATCGCCATCCCCGGCGATCTCGTTGCTGGTGTCGATCACCACCACACGGCGCTCCAGGTCATCGGCCAGGACCCGGGCGATCTCCCGCAGGGCCGTGGTCTTGCCCACACCGGGGCGGCCCATCAGCAGCAGTGACTGGCCGCTGTCGAGCAGGTCGCGCACCATCGCCACCGTGCCGAAGACCGCCCGGCCGACCCGGCAGGTGAGTCCGACCACCTCCCCGCCGCGGTTGCGGATCGCACTGATGCGGTGGAGGGTGCGCTCGATGCCGGCCCGGTTATCGCCACCGAAGGACCCGAGCCGTTGCACCACCGCCGCCAGATCGGCCCGGTCAATGGGCCGCTGGTCCAGCAGCTGGGCACGGCCCGGGTAGCGCGCTTCTGGGGCACGGCCCAGGTCGAGCACCACCTCCAGCAGCTGCTCACGGCTGAAGGGGCTCGCCAGCGCTTCACCCACCCGCTCGGGCAGCACTTCCAGCAGACGGTCGAGATCGTCGGTGATCCGCTGGGGCGTGATCGGCCGGGCAGCGTCGGCAATGGAGGCAACGCTTGGACTGGGCATGGACATGGCCCCTCTGCTTCGACGTTCTAGCCATCGGCGGCCAGCCAGGGTGAGACGAGTTCCTGCGCCAGCGCCAGGGCCCTGGGCCAGAGGGCCGGTTCATCGAGCAGACGCCGGCCGCGACTCTCCGCCTCCAGCACCAGGGGGGAGAGCCGGCGGCGGGCCAGGCCACCGAAGGCCACCCCGGCGGCGGCCCTGCGGGCCATCCGGGAGCCGCCGCTGCGCTGGCGCAGCAGCTCCAGGCTGCGGCCGTTGGTACCGCCAGCCAGTTGCAGAGGTCCCGGGGGGGCCTGCTGGCGCAGGGCGAGCAGCAGGTTCACGGCGGCATGGGCCGTGCCATCGCCCACATCCCCGCTCATCGGGCGGCCATCGAGTTGCCAGAGGGGCCGGAAGCGATGGCGGCGCAGCAGGACGAACCGCTGCCAGAGCTCTCTGGCCAGAGCCGCCGGGGTCGCACCGGGGTGGGCCCCGCCAGCACCGGCACCGGCCTCGAGGCCACAACTCACGGCCAGACGCCGCAAGGGCAGGCCCGAGGCCACCACCTGCTCCAGCCTGCGGGCGAAGGCCTCTCCCCGGCCCAGACCGGTGTGGATCTCCACGGCATCCGGGCGCAGGCGGGCGAGAAGCTCCGGTACGGCCGCATCCTCGAGCCCATGGGTCTGGGCCTCGATCAGCCCGTGGGGACAGGCGGGCAGGCAGCGGCCACAGCCATAGCAGCGCTCTCTGATCACGCCGGTTCCGGGCGGGATCGCCTCGGCCGGACAGACGCGGGCGCAGGGCCTGGGGCAGTCCGCCGGACAGCGGCTGGGGTCAAACCAGGCTTTGCGGAAGTGGGGATCCTCGCCGTCACTGAGGCTGAGCATCAGCCAGGGGAGACGCAGCTGAGGGCGCTGAGCGAGGGCCCAGCGCAGACCTCGGCGGGCAGCGGCCACCACGGCTTCATCGGCGGCCATGTCGATGCAGTGGACTCCTGCGAGGGCATAGAGGCCGCAGAGATCTTCGATGGAGGCGAGGTCCTGGTTGCTGGCCCCGCAGATCAACTTGACCCAGCGACCACAGGCCAGAGCCTGCTCAGGCGGCAACCATCTGCTCCAGGGGCGTCCAGCGCAGGCTGCGGGAGCCGCCCAGCTCCGCCACGATCTTCAGCCGGGGCTCGCGCCTGGTGAGCGCGCAGAGCGACTGAAGCTCGGCCGACGAGAGCACCTGAGCTTCCAGCAGCCACAACACCATCGGCCTGACGCCCTCCAGCAGGGCCCCCAACTGGGGCATCACCCGTTGCACCTCGCCAACGGCGGCCCCTCGACCGACACTGTGGTGGCCGAGGTGAGGCGGCCGAACCCCGTGGCTCTGAAACAGGAAGGCCTCGGGGTCGCCCAGACCCCGGGCCGAAGTGATCTGGGCTCCGTAGCCGGCCGCACGCAGGCGCCGCAGCAGACGGGTCTCAGCACCTCCTTCCAGGGGGGCGTAGAGGGCCAGGGCGCCGGCCTTCTCCAGATCCTGACGGAAGCGACGACCGGAGAGCAGCAGAGGCATGGGGCGGCTTCAGAACTGGTGCGGGCAGTCTGACAGGGAGTCAGGGGGGTGGGTGGAGGCCGTGGGGTATGGTGGTCGCTTGTGCATCTGATCTGCGCCCGACCGCTAGCCGGGCCTCCGGACCACTGCACGGGATCGTCGCTGTCGACGATCTCTTCTGGCCGGTGCGGTCAGGCTTGCCGGTTCACTCCGCGCAACGCCCAGCCGCCGGGATACTGCCACCCTGCCCTGCAGGTGCGGACAAGTCCCAGCCAACTGTCTCGCCAACCGCTAGCCCAACCGAAACCGCCCCAGGAGGTCCTGCCTCCCGGTCGATTCGGAGCCAGGTTCCTGGCCCAGCGCGTCTGCACGATTCAGTTTCAAGTGGTTCGCACCCTCGTGCGCGCCTCTGTCCTGCTGGCGTTTCTCCCTCCTATGTCCTTCGGCATCCTTGGGAAGAAACTGGGCATGTCTCAGTTCTTCGACCCCAACGGCAAATCCATCCCGGTCACCGTGATCGAGGCGGGCCCTTGCCGCATCACCCAACTCAAGACTCCCGCCACTGACGGCTACAGCGCCGCTCAGATCGGCTTCGGCGAGACCCGCGACAAGCTCGTGAACAAACCCGCGGCCGGTCACCTGGCCAAGTCCGGGGACGAGCTGTTGCGTCACCTGCAGGAATACCGCCTCGAGTCCCTTGATGGGCTTGAGCTCGGTGCCTCCATCACTGTCGAGGCCTTCGAAGCCGGACAGAAGGTGGACGTGAGCGGCGACACGGTCGGCCGGGGGTTCTCCGGTTACCAGAAGCGTCATGGCTTCAGCCGCGGTCCGATGAGCCACGGCTCCAAGAATCACCGCGAACCCGGTTCCACAGGCGCCGGCACCACGCCTGGCCGCGTCTATCCGGGCAAGCGCATGGCGGGCCGCTACGGCGGCAAGCAGATCACCACCCGCGGCCTCACCATCCTCAAGGTGGACCAAGAGCGCAACCTGCTGGTGGTGAAGGGGTCGGTGCCTGGCAAGCCCGGCACCCTGCTCAGCATCCGACCCGCCCTGCGGGTCGGCGCCAAGGCCGCGAACTGAGGAGAAATCAGATGGTGAATTGTGTTGTTCGCGATTGGCAGGGCAAGGAGGCCGGCAAGGCCAGCCTTGACCTGAAGGTCGCCAAGGAATCCTCCGCAGCCGACCTGGTGCACAGGGCGGTGGTCAGGCAGCTGGCCAACGCCCGCCAGGGCACCGCCAGCACCCTCACCCGGGCCGAGGTCCGCGGTGGTGGTCGCAAGCCCTACAAGCAGAAAGGCACCGGCCGGGCACGGCAGGGCTCGATCCGCACCCCGCTGCGCCCAGGTGGTGGTGTGATCTTCGGGCCCAAGCCCCGCAGCTACACCCTGGCGATGAACCGCAAGGAACGTCGTCTGGCCCTGCGCACCGCGCTGATCAGCCGCGCCGCCGACATCGTGGTGGTGAAGGGCTTCGCCGCCGATCTTGAGGTCCCCAAAACCAAGGAGATCGTGGCGGCCCTCGATCGCTGGGACGTGCCGGCCGGCAGCAAGGTGCTGCTGGTGCTCGATGCCCCCGGCGACGTGGTGCGCCGCTCGGTGCGGAACCTTGAAAAGGTGAAGCTGATCGCCGCTGATCAGCTCAATGTGTTCGACCTGCTCCACGCCAATGTGCTGGTGTTGAGCGAAGAGGCACTGGCGAAGATTCAGGAGATCTACGGCGATGACTGAACGTTTCAATGGCCGGCTCGCGGACGTGATCCGCAAGCCGCTGATTACCGAAAAAGCCACCCGTGCCCTGGAACTCAACCAGTACACGTTCGAAGTGGATCCCCGGGCCGCCAAACCCGACATCAAGGCCGCCGTCGAACATCTGTTCGATGTCCATGTGGTCGGGGTGAGCACCATGAATCCCCCCCGTCGCAGTCGGCGGGTCGGCCGTTTCGCCGGCAAGCGCGCCCAGGTGAAGAAGGCCGTGGTGCGGCTCGCCCCTGGCGATGCCATCCAGTTGTTCCCAGAGGCCTGAGGGGTCTGAATCGTTATGGCAATCCGCAACTACCGCCCCTACACCCCCGGCACCCGCGGCCGCTCCTCCAGCGACTTCAGTGAAGTCACCGAGCGCCGTCCCGAGCGTTCACTGGTGGTGGCCAAACACCGCCAGAAAGGTCGCAACAACCGCGGTGTGATCACCTGCCGCCACCGCGGCGGCGGCCACAAGCGCCTCTACCGGCTCGTCGACTTCCGTCGCGACAAGACCGGGGTGGTCGCCCGCGTGGCCGCCATCCACTACGACCCCCACCGCAATGCGCGGCTGGCCCTGCTCTTCTACACCGACGGTGAGAAGCGCTACATCCTCGCTCCCGCTGGAATCACGGTGGGCCAGACGGTCGTCTCAGGGCCCGAGGCCCCGATCGAAGTGGGCAATGCCCTGCCGCTTTCGGCCATTCCCCTCGGCTCCAGCGTCCACAACGTCGAGCTGTACGCCGGCCGCGGTGGCCAGATGGTGCGCACCGCCGGAGCCAGCGCCCAGGTGATGGCCAAGGAAGGTGACTATGTCGCTCTCAAGCTGCCCTCCACCGAGGTTCGGCTGGTGCGTCGTGAGTGTTTCGCCACCCTGGGCGAAGTGGGCAACGCCGAAGTCCGCAACACCAGCCTCGGCAAGGCCGGCCGCACCCGCTGGCTCGGGCGCCGTCCCCAGGTGCGCGGCAGTGTGATGAACCCCTGCGATCACCCCCACGGTGGTGGTGAAGGCCGGGCTCCGATCGGCCGCTCCGGCCCTGTCACCCCCTGGGGCAAACCCGCTCTGGGCCTGAAAACCCGCAAACGCAACAAGCCCAGCAATCGGTTTGTGCTGCGGAAGCGTCGCCGCACCTCCAAGCGGAGCCGTGGCGGACGGGATTCCTGATGCTCAACACCGCAATGCTGTCTGCCTGATTCGTTATGGGACGTTCACTCAAAAAAGGACCCTTTGTCGCCGACCATCTTCTGCGCAAGGTCGAAGCGCAGAACAGCGCTGGTGACAAGACCGTGATCAAGACCTGGTCACGGGCCTCCACCATCCTGCCGATGATGATCGGCCACACCATTGCCGTTCACAACGGCAAGAGCCACGTGCCGGTCTACGTGACCGAGCAGATGGTGGGCCACAAGCTGGGGGAATTCGCCCCCACCCGCACCTTCCGGGGCCACATCAAAGACAAGAAAGGTGCCCGTTAAGGAGCGAATCACCATGGCCAACACCACCACCCCCAGCCAAGAAGCCCGCGCCCACGGCCGCTACATCCGCGGTTCCGTGTCCAAGGTGCGCCGGGTACTCGATCAGATCCGCGGCCGCACCTACCGCGAGGCGCTGATTCTGCTCGAGTTCATGCCTTACCGCTCGACCGGACCGATCACCAAGGTGCTCCGTTCCGCCGTGGCCAACGCCGAGCACAACATGGGTCTCGACCCAGCGTCACTCGTGATCAGCACCGCCAGCGCCGACATGGGTCCATCCCTGAAGCGCTTCCGGCCACGGGCCCAGGGCCGTGCCTACGCCATCAAAAAGCAAACCTGCCACATCAGCATTGCTGTGGCTCCTTCCGCCTGACCCCCGAGGACACCGCCCGATGGGACACAAGATCCATCCAACCGGCCTGCGCCTGGGGATCACCCAGGAACACCGCTCCCGTTGGTATGCCCCCAGCAAGACCTATCCGACCCTCCTCCAGGAGGACGACCGGATTCGCTGCTTCATTCACAAGAAGTACGCCTCAGCCGGTATCAGCGATGTGCTGATCGCCCGCAAGGCTGATCAGCTGGAGGTCGAGCTCAAGACGGCCCGACCCGGTGTGCTGGTTGGACGCCAGGGCAGCGGCATCGAGGAACTGCGCGCCGGAATTCAGAAAACCGTCGGTGATCGCAACCGCCAGGTACGCATCAATGTGGTGGAAGTGGAGCGGGTCGACGCCGACGCCTTCCTGCTGGCCGAGTACATCGCCCAGCAGCTGGAGAAGCGGGTGGCGTTCCGCCGGGTCATGCGCATGACCGTGCAGCGGGCCCAACGGGCCGGTGTGCTCGGTCTCAAGATCCAGGTGAGCGGGCGTCTCAACGGCGCCGAAATCGCCCGGACCGAATGGACCCGGGAAGGCCGGGTTCCGCTGCACACCCTCCGCGCCGACATCGACTACGCCACCAAGGTGGCCACCACCACCTACGGGGTGCTGGGTATCAAGGTGTGGGTGTTCAAAGGTGAAGTGCTTCCTGGTCAACAGGAAAAACTCCCGGTCGGGGCAGCACCACGGCGCCGTGCCAATCGCCGGCCCCAACAGTTCGAAGACCGCTCCAACGAGGAGTGAGCAGGAAGCCTGAACCATGCTGAGTCCACGTCGCGTCAAATTCCGCAAACAGCAGCGAGGCCGCATGTGCGGTGTCGCCAGCCGGGGCAACACCATTGCCTTCGGTCAGTTTGCGCTGCAGGCCCAGGAATGCGGGTGGATCACCTCCCGCCAGATTGAGGCCAGCCGCCGGGCCATGACCCGCTACGTCAAGCGGGGAGGAAAGATCTGGATCCGGATCTTCCCCGACAAGCCCGTCACCATGCGCCCCGCCGAAACCCGCATGGGTTCCGGTAAGGGCAACCCCGAGTTCTGGGTGGCCGTCATCAAGCCAGGTCGCATTCTCTTTGAAATGGGCGGTGCCGAAATCACCGAAACCATTGCCAAGGAGGCCATGCGCCTGGCCCAGTACAAGCTCCCCATCAAGACCAAGTTCCTGGCCCTTGACGAGCAGGAGAGCGCGGTCGAACCGGAGACCACCGTTCCTGTGGAGTCCTGAACCCATGGCCCGTCCTGACATCGCCGAGGTGCGCAAGCTCACCGACGCCGAAATCAGCGAACAGATCAACGCCTGCCGCCGCGATCTCTTCGATCTGCGCTTCCAGCAGGCCACCCGCCGCCTGGAGCACCCCCACCGCTTCAAGGAAAGCCGCATCAAGCTGGCCCACCTGCTGACGGTGCAGAAGGAGCGTCAGAGCTCCGCCCCCTCCGCCTCCTGATCCCCCCCACACCACCCATGGCACTCAAGGAAAGGGTCGGCGTCGTCGTCAGCGACAAGATGGACAAAACGGTGGTGGTGGCGGTTGAAAACCGCTTCCCCCATCCCATCTACCAGAAGACCGTCAGCCGCACCACCCGTTACAAAGCCCACGACGAAGACAACCGTTGTCGCGTGGGTGATCGGGTCCGCATCACCGAAACCCGTCCCCTCAGCCGCACCAAGCGCTGGGCCGTGGCCGAGGTTTTCACCACATCCGGCGCGAGCTGAGGAGATCCCACCATGATTCAGCAGGAAACTTTCCTCAACGTCGCTGACAACAGCGGGGCCAAGCGCATCCAGTGCATCCGGGTGCTGGGCACCAACCGTCGCTATGCCCACGTGGGTGATGTGATCGTGGCTGCCGTCAAGGACGCCATGCCCAACATGGGTGTCAAGAAGTCGGATGTGGTCAAGGCCGTGGTGGTGCGCACCAGGGCCACCCTGCGACGCGACACCGGCAATGCGATCCGCTTCGACGACAACGCAGCCGTGATCCTGGGTAACGACAACAACCCCAAAGGCACCCGGGTGTTCGGACCCGTTGCCCGCGAACTGCGGGAGCGCAACTTCACCAAAATCGTGTCTCTCGCCCCGGAGGTGATCTGAAATGGCCACAGCCACCCCAAAAGCCAGGCCCGTTCAACGGGTCAAGATGCGCATCCGCAAGGGTGACACCGTCAAGGTGATTGCCGGCAAGGACAGGGGCAAGACCGGTGAGGTCCTGCGCACCCTTCCCGACGAGAACCGCGTGGTGGTGCAGGGCATCAACCTGCGCACGCGCCACATGAAACCCACCCAAGAAGGTGAATCCGGCCGGATCCTCACGGAGGAGGCTTCCATCCACGCCTCCAACGTGATGGTGTTCTCCACCGCCAACAACGTTCCCAGCCGGGTGGAGCTCGTCGTCGAAGCCGACGGCACCAAGAAGCGCCGCCTCAAGAAGACGGGTGAAGTTCTTGCCTGAGGGTAAGGACGACCGCTCCCATCGCTGAACGCAACCCCGTCCGCTTTCTGACAACGCCCAGAAGCGCATTCCCCCATCCCCGCCATGTCACTCAAACAGCGCTATCGGGAGACGATCCAGCCCAAGTTGCTCAAGGATCTCACCCTCTCGAACATCCATGAAGTCCCCAAGGTGGTGAAGGTCACCGTCAACAGGGGACTTGGCGAAGCCGCCCAGAACGCCAAGGCCCTTGAAGCCTCGATCAGCGAGCTGGCCACGATCACCGGACAGAAGGTGGTGGTGACTCGCGCCAAGAAAGCCATCGCCGGCTTCAAGATTCGCCAGGGCATGCCGATCGGCGTGGCCGTCACCCTTCGGGGAGATCGGATGTATGCCTTCCTGGAGCGCCTGATCAACCTGGCCCTGCCACGCATCCGCGACTTCCGAGGGGTCAGCCCCAAGAGCTTCGACGGGCGTGGCAACTACACCCTGGGGGTGCGGGAGCAGATCATCTTCCCCGAGATCTCCTACGACAAGATCGACGCCATCCGTGGCATGGACATCACCATCGTGACCAGCGCCCGCAACGACGAAGAGGGCCGGGCCCTCCTCCGCGAGATGGGAATGCCGTTCCGCAGCAACTGAGCCCTCCCCGGATCCCAACCATGGCCAATCACGACCCGATTTCCGACATGCTCACCCGCATTCGCAATGCGAGTGAGAAGAAGCACCAGACCACCAAGGTGCCCGCTTCACGCCTCTCCCACAGCATCGCCAAGGTGCTGCAGCACGAGGGATTCATTGCCCAGATCAGCGAGGAGGGAGAAGGCGTCGAGCGCTTCCTCGTGCTCGAGCTGAAGTACAGCGGCAAGCATCGTCAGCCCACCATCCGCTCGGTGCAACGGGTGAGCAAGCCTGGCCTGCGCATCTACAAGAACACCCGTCAGCTCCCCAAGGTCCTCGGTGGCCTCGGTGTGGCCATCATCTCCACCTCCAAAGGGGTGATGAGTGACCGCGATGCCCGTAAGCAGGGCGTTGGCGGTGAAGTGCTTTGCTACATCTATTGATCAGGGAGTCGATCCATGTCTCGCATTGGTAAAGCACCGATACCCATTCCCGACAAGGTGAACGTCACCTTGGCCGGTCTGGCGGTCACGGTCAAAGGTCCCAAGGGTGAGCTCAGCCGCACCCTGCCCGATGGCGTGGTGGTCAGCCAGCAGGAGAACACCCTGCTGGTCACCCCCTCCAACGGAAGCCGCCGTTCCCGGGAGCGCCATGGCCTCTGCCGCACCCTCGTCGCCAACATGGTCGAGGGTGTGAGCCAGGGCTTCACCCGTAAGCTCGAGATCATCGGCGTGGGCTACCGCGCCCAGGTCCAGGGCCGCAAGCTCGTGGTCAGCGCCGGCTACAGCCACCCCGTGGAGGTCAACCCTCCCGAGGGCGTCAGCTTCACGGTCGAAGGCACCACCCAGGTGATGGTGTCCGGGGCCGACAAGGAGCTGGTGGGCAACGAAGCCGCCAAGATCCGCGCCATCCGCCCGCCCGAGCCCTACAAGGGCAAGGGCATCAAGTACGCGGGCGAGCGCATCCTGCGCAAGGCCGGCAAGACCGGTAAGAAATGAGGCCTGCCTGAGCGTTCCCACCCTGTACTGCCATGTCCACCCTTTCCAGAAAACAGCAGACCCAGAAGCGTCACCGCCGTCTGCGTCGCCATCTCAACGGAACCTCCGACCGTCCCCGGCTGGCCGTGTTCCGCTCCAACAACCACATCTACGCCCAGGTCATCGACGACGCGGCCCAGACCACACTCTGTGCGGCATCGACCCTCGACAAGGATCTGCGCAGCAGCCTCGAGTCCAGCGCCTGCTGTGACGCCTCCGTCGCCGTTGGTCAGCTGCTGGCCACCCGTGCCATCGCCAAGGGCATCCAGCAGGTGGTCTTCGACCGCGGTGGCAATCTGTACCACGGCCGGGTGAAGGCCCTCGCCGATGCCGCCCGGGAAGCGGGCCTTCAGTTCTGAACCGCCTCCAACCATGACCGAAACCAACGAACAGACCAGATCCAGCGACGTGCCCTCCGCGGCCGTCGGTGTTCCTGCCGCGGCGGAAGGCCAGCAGGAGCGCCGGGGCGGCGGCAACCGCGGGGGCAGCGGTGGTGACCGCCGCGGCGCCGGCGGTGGACGGCGGGGCGACAGCCGCCGCGGCCAGGAGCGCGACTCCGAATGGCAGGAGCGGGTGGTCCAGATCCGCCGCGTCTCCAAGACCGTCAAAGGCGGCAAGAAGATGAGCTTCCGCGCCATCGTCGTGGTCGGCAACGAACGCGGCCAGGTGGGTGTGGGCGTTGGCAAGGCCGGTGATGTGATCGGTGCCGTCCGCAAGGGCGTGGCCGATGGCAAGAAGCACCTGGTCAAGGTGCCCCTGACCCGTACCAGCTCCATCCCCACCGACGGCCGCGGTGTCGACGGTGCCGCCAGCATCCTGATGCGCCCGGCGGCTCCTGGTACAGGAGTGATCGCGGGCGGGTCGATCCGGACGGTGCTGGAGCTGGCCGGGATCAAGAACGTGCTGGCCAAGCGCCTCGGCAGCAAGACCCCCCTCAACAATGCCCGCGCCACAATTCAGGCGCTGCAGTCTCTGCGCACCCACAAGGAGACGGCCAAGGAACGGGGCATCTCCCTCGAGCAGATCTACTCCTGAGCCCCATGACCCTCTCTCTCAGCACCCTCACCCCCCAGACCGGTGCCAGGCGCCGCAAACTGCGCAAAGGCCGCGGCATCGCAGCCGGCCAGGGCGCCAGCTGCGGCTTCGGCATGCGCGGCCAGAAGTCCCGCTCGGGCCGCCCCACCCGCCCGGGCTTCGAGGGCGGTCAGATGCCTCTGTACCGGCGCCTTCCCAAGCTCAAGCATTTTCCCCTGGTCAACCCCAAGCACTTCACCGTGCTGAACGTGGGCCGGTTGGACGGACTCGAGGCCGGGAGCACCGTCACCCTCGACTCCCTGGTGGACGCCGGCCTGGTCACCAGCCCCAAGCACCCCTTGAAGATCCTCGGCAGCGGTGACCTGAGCGTCAAGCTCAGCGTCGAAGCGGCCGCCTTCACCGCCTCGGCCCGCGCCAAGATCGAGGCGGCCGGTGGCACCTGCGAGCTGATCGACTGATCGGCCAAGGCCTGACCCCTGTCCTTCAGGGATCCGCCAGGCAACCAGCCGTCTGCCGCCGTTCTTCGGATGCGCAGGCGGCTTTGCCGTCGTTGCCCCTTCCCCGCCAGTCCGTCCCTCGTCCCTTCTCACCATGCTCGTCAGCCGGGGCCGTAACCCCAGTGCCGCGGAAATCATCACCCAGGTGATCCAGTCCAAAGGACTGAGGGATCGGGTTCTCACCACCCTCGGCCTGCTGCTGCTGGTGCGTCTGGGGATCTACATCCCCGTGCCTGGCATCGATCGGGTGGCCTTCCAGCAGTTCATCCAGCAGGGCGGCCAGCTGATCGGTTTCCTGGACATCTTCACCGGCGGTGGCATCTCCACCCTCGGGGTGTTCGCTCTGGGGATCCTGCCGTTCATCAACGCATCGATCATCCTTCAGCTGCTCACCGCGGCCCTGCCCCAGCTGGAGGACCTCCAGAAGAACGAAGGGGAAGCCGGTCGGCGCAAGATCGCCCAGATCACCCGCTACGTGGCCCTGGGCTGGGGTCTGCTGCAAAGCACCGTTTTCGCACTGATCCTTCGCCAGTACGCCCTCCCAGGGATTCCCGTGCCGGTGTTCGTGATCCAGACCACCCTGGCGCTGGTCACCGGCGCGATGGTGGTGATGTGGATCAGTGAGGTGATCACCGAGCGGGGGATCGGCCAAGGAGCCTCCCTGGTGATCTTCGTGAACATCGTGGCCACCCTTCCCAGGGCGCTCGGCTCCACAGTGAAGCTGGCCGAAAGCGGGGATCGGGCCACCATCGGTGGAATCGTGGTGCTGGTGCTGATCTTCCTGGTCACGATCGTGGGCATCATTTTCGTGCAGGAGGGCAGCCGGCGCATCCCGATCGTCAGTGCCAAGCGACAGGTGGGGCAGGCCAGCCTCGCCAGCCGCCAGAGCTACCTCCCGCTCAAGCTCAACGCCGGCGGCGTGATGCCGATCATCTTCGCTTCGGCCGTGGTCTTCCTGCCCCTGACGATTGCCAACATCACCAGGGCCCCCTGGCTGATCCAGCTGTCCGGCTACCTCAACCCGAACAGCAGCACTCCCTGGCTCTACGCCCTGATCTTCTTCGCGCTGATCTGCGGGTTTTCACTCTTCTACGCGTCCCTCACGATCAATCCGATCGACATCGCCACCAACCTCAAGCGTGGTGGCGTGGCCATCCCCGGCGTCAGGCCCGGCTCCGCCACCGCCCAATACCTGAGCGGGGTGCAGAACCGGCTCACCCTGCTGGGTGGTCTCTTCCTCGGAGCGGTGGCGATCATCCCCTCGGCCGTGGAAGGCGCCACCCAGGTGCGCACCTTCCAGGGTCTGGGGGCCACCTCCTTGCTGATCCTTGTGGGCGTTGCCATCGACACCGCCAAGCAGGTGCAGACCTACGTGATCTCCCAGCGCTACGAAGGCATGGTGCGGGAGTAACCCCAGCCCACTGCCGCGCCCATCCCCGTCACCCCATCCCGCCATGTCCGACCGCCTTCTCTTCCTCGGCCCCCCCGGAGCCGGCAAAGGGACCCAGGCCCAGCTGCTGGCCGCTGAGCGCGATCTTCTCCACCTCTCGACCGGCGACTTGTTGCGGGCCGAAGTGCAGGCAGGCACGGAGCTGGGGGCGCAGGCCAAGGCCGTGATGGCCCGGGGCGAACTGGTGAGCGATGCCCTGGTCCTGGCGATCGTCAAGGCACGCCTGCTCAGCCACGACGGCGGCTGGTTGCTGGATGGCTTCCCGCGCAACCTGGCCCAGGCTGAAGCCCTCGCTGAGTTGCTCGAGGAGCTGAACCAGCCGATCGAGCATGTGGTGCTGCTGGAGCTCGACGACGGCATCCTGTTGCAGAGGCTGCTCAGCCGCGGACGCGACGACGACAACGAAGCGGTGATCCGCAACCGCCTGGAGGTCTACCGAGAGCAGACGGCACCCCTGATCGCCTTCTACCGCCAGCTGGGCCTGATCCGGGAGGTCGAGGCGGAAGGGGCCGTGGAGGCGGTGGCAGGCAGGATCAGCGACCAGCTTGGTCAAGCCCTGTGATACGTTAGCTGTTTGCAAAATGGAGAGCCACCGCCCATGAAGGTGCGTGCCTCAGTCAAGAAGATGTGCGACAAGTGCCGCGTGATTCGTCGCCACGGCCGGGTGATGGTGATCTGCACCAACCCCAAGCACAAGCAACGCCAGGGCTGACCCGCCCAGCGTTCGTCCTCCCCCAGTGCCCTTCGGGGCGCACCGCCCTGCCCTCACTGGCCGGGCTCCCTCTGCCCAACTGAATCGTTTTTTTCGTGGCTCGGATTGCCGGTGTCGATATCCCTCGCGACAAGAGGGTCGAGATTTCTCTCACATACGTCTATGGGATCGGGCTCAACCGGGCCCAGAAGATCCTGGCCAAGGCCGGCGTCAACCCCGACATCCGCGTCAAGGACCTCGACGACGGTGATGTCCAGAAATTGCGGGCAGCGGCAGAAACCTTCACCCTTGAAGGCGACCTGCGCCGTCAGGAGGGCATGGCCCTCAAGCGCCTGCAGGACATCGGTTGCCTCAGAGGCCGTCGCCACCGCATGGGTCTCCCCGTGCGCGGTCAACGCACCCGCACCAATGCCCGTACCCGCCGCGGCGCCCGCAAGACCGTGGCCGGCAAGAAGAAGTAATCCGCCCGCCTGAGCCCGTCTCCGCCGCTCAGCCCCACCATCCCTCCACCCCACCAGGCCCCCGTCCATGGCGAAGCCAGCCAAGAAAACCGGCGCGAAGAAAACCAAGCGCAATGTGCCCAACGGTGTGGCACACATCCAGAGCACCTTCAACAACACCATCGTGTCGATCACCGACACGGCCGGTGAGGTGATCTCCTGGTCGTCGGCCGGCGCCAGCGGCTTCAAGGGAGCTCGCAAGGGCACCCCCTTCGCCGCCCAGACCGCCGCTGAAGCCGCCGGCCGCCGGGCCCTGGAGCAGGGAATGCGTCAGATCGAGGTGCTGGTGCGCGGTCCTGGATCGGGCCGTGAAACCGCTATCCGGGCCCTGCAGGTGGCCGGCCTCGAGATCACCCTGATCCGCGATGTCACCCCCCTGCCCCACAACGGCTGCCGCCGCTCCAAGCGCCGCCGGGTCTGAGCATCCGTTTCCAGCCGCTCCTCGGCGTTCCTCTTCACCACCATCAGGCCGTGCATCAGTATCAGATCGATCGGGTCGAGCATCACATCGCCGACGACCGCTCCCAGACCGGTGTGTTCGTGATCGGGCCTCTGGACCGCGGTCAGGCCATCACCCTCGGCAACGCCCTGCGCAGGGTGCTGATGGGCGGCATGGAGGGCAGTGCCATCACAGCGGTGCGCATCGCCGGCGTGAACCATGAATACGCCACCATCCCGGGTGTGCGCGAAGACGTCCTCGACATTCTCCTGAACTGCAAGGAAGTCGTCGTCAACAGCCGTAACCGTGATCTGGAGATCGGCCGGCTGATCGTGAACGGTCCTGCCAGCGTCACCGCCGCCGACCTTCAGTTCTCCTCTCAGGTCCAGGTGATCGATTTCGATCGCCCGATCGCCACCGTGGCTGAAGGACACTCCCTGGAGCTTGAGGTTCATGTGGAGCGGGGTGTCGGCTATCGGCCGGTGGACCGTCATCACGAAGACACCAGCGCCATCGATCTGCTCCAGATCGATGCTGTGTTCATGCCCGTTCGCCGGGTGAACTACACCGTCGATGAAACGGCCGTGGGCGAAGGTGGGTCAGCCCGTGAACGCCTGCGTCTGGAGATCGTCACCAGTGGCTCGATCACACCCGACGACGCCATGGCCCAGGCCGCGAATCAGCTGATCCAGCTCTTCCAGCCTCTGGCCAGCCTGACCATGGTCGAAGAGCCGGGCCTGGAACCCGAACCCTCGGCTGAGAGCCAGATCCCCCTGGAGGAGCTGAATCTCTCTGTTCGGGCCTACAACTGCCTGAAGAGGGCCCAGGTCAATTCAGTCTCCGACCTGATGGGCTTCAGTTACGAAGATCTCCTCGAGATCAAGAACTTCGGCTCGAAATCAGCCGATGAGGTGATCGAAGCCCTGGAGCGCATCGGCATCTCCCTGCCCCAGAGCCGCACCACCGCCTGAGCGGCACCGTTTCCTCACCATCCCTTTTTCCATCTCCCGGAACCATGCGACACCAGTGCCGCGTCCCTCTGCTCGGACGACCCGCCGACCAACGCAAGGCTCTCCTGCGTGGACTCACCACCCAGTTGATCCGCGAGGGCCGCGTCACGACCACCAAGACCCGCGCCAAGGCCCTGCGTAATGAGGCCGAGCGGATGATCACCCTGGCCAAGGACGGCAGCCTGGCGGCCCGCCGTCGCGCCATCGGCTACATCTTCGACAAGCAGCTGGTGCACTCGCTGTTCGACAAGGCCCAGGAGCGCTACGGCGAGCGCAACGGGGGTTACACCCGCATCATCCGCACCGTCCCCCGCCGGGGTGACAATGCCGAGATGGCCATCATCGAGCTGGTCTGACGACCCACGTCGACACCACCTTGCCCTCGTCCAGCAGGCAGAGACCGGTCCAGAGGATCGCCCTCTGTCTGCAGTACGAGGGTTCTTCGTTTTGTGGCTGGCAACGCCAGCCCCATCAGCCCAGCGTGCAGGAGACCCTGGAGCGGGCCCTGGCCACGCTGGAGCCGCACCGCCCCCTGAAGGTCATGGCCGCAGGCCGCACCGACAGCGGAGTCCACGCGGCCGGCCAGGTGGTGCATTTCGAGGCCAGCGGACCGATTCCCCCCCAGCGCTGGGCAGCGGCCCTCAACGGCCGCCTCCCGGCCTCGATCAGGGTGAGGGCCGCCGCCGCCGTTCCCGGCACCTGGCACGCCTGCTTCTCCGCCAGCTACCGCCGCTATCGATACACGCTCTACAACGGCCGCAGACCCAACCTGTTTCTCGCCCCCTGGAGCTGGCACCGCTACCGACGGCGCCTCGATGAACGCGCCATGGCCACGGCCCTGCGCGGGTTACTGGGCTTCCATGATTTCAGTGCCTTCCAGCGGGCCGGCAGCCGCCGCC
Source organism: Synechococcus sp. CBW1107 (assembly GCF_015841355.1). Classification (NCBI taxonomy): domain Bacteria; kingdom Bacillati; phylum Cyanobacteriota; class Cyanophyceae; order Synechococcales; family Synechococcaceae; genus Synechococcus; species Synechococcus sp. CBW1107. The sequence continues at coordinate 2,031,311 of NZ_CP064908.1, read as the reverse complement.
CCCACGCCCGCACCAAGGTGCAGGCCGTGAGCCTGGAGCGCCATGGCGACCTGGTGGTGGCCGAGATCCAGGCGAGCGGATTTCTCTACGGGATGGTGCGCCTGATCATGGGTCAGCTGGTGGCGGTGGGTGAAGGCCAGCTGAGCCTCGCCGGCTTCGAGCGGCGCTGGCAGCAGCGGGCCCGCTCGGAGGTGAAGGAAGCGGCCCCGGCCCAGGGGCTTTGCCTGCTGAGGGTGGGCTATCCCTCAGCTCCCTTCCCGCTGTCCGCCTGGTATGATGGCCAACCGCGGCACTGGCTGGAATGCCAGGACCCGCCTGAGCTTCCTACCCTGAGCCCGCCCACGCTGTAACCCAGCGTCATGGCGTGTTCGCCGCTGGATCATCCATCCAGCGGACTCCCGGAGACGGGCCGATGGGTCAAAGGTTAGGCTCAGGAATTGCGCGTCGTTCCGTTGGGATCTTCCCATCGATGCGGCCGTACCGCCCCATGTCCAGCCCCATCCCTCCGGATGGTGCCTTACTCCGATCCGGCCCGCCGGTGCGATGAACAAGACCTCCGTTCCCTCTCTCGATTCCCTCGACCGCCAGTGGTTCCTGGTGGACGCTGAGAATCAGACCCTCGGCCGTCTGGCCAGCGAGGTGGCCAGTGTGCTGCGTGGCAAGAACAAGCCCACCTTCACGCCGCACCTGGACACCGGTGACTTCGTGGTCATCATCAACGCCGACAAGATCCGCATCAGCGGCAACAAGGCCAGCCAGAAGATCTACCGCCGTCATTCCGGCCGTCCAGGCGGCATGAAAACCGAAACCTTCGAGGCCCTGCAGGCTCGCCTGCCCGAGCGGATCGTCGAGAAGGCCATCAAGGGCATGCTTCCCCACAACGCCCTCGGCCGTCAGTTGTTCCGCAAGCTGAAGGTGTACAAGGGCGCCGAGCACCCCCACGCCGCTCAGCAGCCCCAGATCCTGGCTCTCGATCCTTCCGCCTCCGCACAATGAGCACCGCTTCCAACCGTGTCGTCTACTGGGGAACGGGCCGCCGCAAAACGGCCGTCGCCCGCGTGCGTGTCGTCCCAGGCACGGGATCCATCACCATCAACGGCCGCCCCGGCGACAACTACCTCAACTACAACCCCAGTTACCTGAGCGCCGTGAAAGCGCCCCTGGACACCCTGGGCCTCTCCGCCGAGTACGACCTGCTGGTCAACGTCAAGGGCGGTGGTCTCAACGGTCAGGCCGATGCCATCAAACAGGGTGCTGCCCGCGCGCTCTGTGAGCTCTCGCCTGACAACCGCAAGCCGCTCAAGACCGAAGGGCACCTCAGCCGTGATCCCCGGGCCAAGGAACGCCGCAAGTACGGCCTGAAGAAAGCCCGTAAAGCGCCCCAGTTCTCCAAGCGCTGATCCTTCCCTTCCGTATTCAGCCCATTCCAGCCATGCCCAAGGCCGACATCCATCCCACCTGGTATCCCGATGCCAAGGTGATCTGCAACGGAGAGGTGGTGATGACCACCGGCTCCACCCAGCCCGAGCTGCACGTGGACGTGTGGAGTGGCAACCATCCCTTCTACACCGGTACCCAGAAAATCCTCGACACCGAGGGCCGTGTGGACCGCTTCATGCGCAAGTACGGCATGGGCAGCGCCGACAGCGCCACCACCAAGGCCGGGGACAAAGAGGCCAAACCCGAGGTTGAGGCCCAGGCCTGATCCCTTCAGGTTTGTTCTGGAGGCCGGACGCCCGTGGGCGTCCGGCTTTGTGCTGTCAGCCCACCCGTCCCCATGGATCCATCCCTGCTGCGTGAGCGACTCGAGGCCGCCGATCGCACCTTCCACGCGCTGGAGCGTCAGCTGGCCGACCCCGCCGTGGCGGCCGACCCTTCGGAATTGCGCCGCCTCTCCAAGGAACGGGCCCGGCTCGAGCCGCTGGCCACGGGCCTCGGTCACTGGCAGAGCCTGCAGCGGCAACTGAGGGATGCTCAGCAACTGGCCCGCCAAAGCAAGGGGGAGCCCGAGATGGAGGCCCTGATTCAGGAGGAACTCAGGGAGCTGGGAAGCCAGCTCGACGGGCTCGAGCATCAGCTCACCCTCGCCCTGCTCCCCAGTGATCCCCGCGATGAGCGCAGCGTGATGCTGGAGATCCGCGCCGGCACCGGGGGTGATGAAGCGGCTCTGTGGGCGGGCGATCTGGCCAGGATGTACGAGCGGTTCGCACAGACCATGGGTTGGAGCGTGCAGCCTCTGAGTGCCTCGGAATCCGACCTGGGCGGTTTCAAGGAGCTGATCCTGGCCATCCGCGGCGACGGCGTCTACAGCCAGCTCAAGTACGAGGCGGGGGTGCACCGGGTCCAGCGGGTGCCCGCCACGGAGTCCCAGGGGCGGGTGCACACCTCCACGGCGACCGTGGCGGTGATGCCCGAGGCGGATCCGGTGGAAGTCCAGCTCGATCCTGCCGATCTCGACATCAGCACCGCCCGCTCCGGAGGCGCGGGCGGCCAGAACGTCAACAAGGTGGAGACGGCCGTGGATCTGCTGCACAAGCCGACGGGCATCCGCGTGTTCTGCACCCAGGAGCGATCGCAGCTCCAGAACCGTGAACGGGCACTGGAGATCCTGAGGGCCAAGCTGCTGGAGCGGGAGCTGGCAGAGGCCGCCGCCGCTGAGAGTTCTGCCCGCCGAGCCCAGGTGGGCAGCGGCGAGCGCAGCGAAAAGATCCGCACCTACAACGCCAAGGACAACCGGGTCACCGACCACCGGCTGGGGCGCAACTTCGCCCTGGAACCGGTGCTCCAGGGCCAGCTGAACGAGGTGATCGGCGCCTGTGTGGCAGCGGAGCAGAAGACCCGTCTGGAACAGCTGGTGGCAGAAGGCGCAGGCACGGACTGAGGCCCGCTCCAAGACCCCCGAGGACCTGTCTCAGGCCCCGATCACGTATTTGGCCCACTCCTGGCGGCCTGAGCGGATGTGGCGGGTGGCCTCGAAGTAGAGCGTGCTCACCGGCCTCCGCGGCACCCGGGCCAGCGGCATGGCCGCTTCACGGGGGGTCCGGCTCCCCTTGCGCACATTGCAGCGCAGGCAGGCTGTGGTGACATTCTCCCAGGTGTCCGTCCCGCCACGGCTGCGGGGAATCACGTGGTCGATGGAGAGCTGCTCACCCTGGTAGCCGCAGTACTGACAGCTGTGGCCGTCACGCTGGAAGACATTGCGGCGGGTCAGCGGCAGTTGCTTGAAGGGCACCCGCACGAACTGGCGCAGACGGATCACCGATGGCAGCAGCATCTCGCCACGGATGGGATGCTTCGGGTCGTGCTCAAGACCTTCGGCTTTGCCTTTGAGCAGCATCACCGTGGCCCGACGCCAGCTGGTGATGTTCAGAGGCTCATAGGACGCATTCAGGACCAGAACCTGGCTCACGGCGCATGGTCCACGGAAGGGGTGCCAGATCCCCAGATGGCCGCCATGCTAGTGGGTCTGATCCATCAGGCATGAGATTGGACTGACGGTTCACATCAGATTGACTCTGCTGGGATGCCCGACTGAGATGGCCACGATGCTCCAGCCCAGCCAACGACTGCCAGTTGAGGATCCCCAGCGGTTCGTCGGACCCGGGCTGCATCCGCGGCAGAGGGCCTGGGTGGAGGTCGATGAGACAGCCATCGAGCACAACGCCAGAGCCCTGGGCCGGTGGCTGGCTCCGGGCTCATCGCTGATGGCTGTCGTCAAAGCTGATGGCTACGGCCATGGCGCCGCCCCGGTGGCTCGCGCGACCCTGGCCGGTGGTGCCACGTCCCTGGGGGTGGCCACCCTGCAGGAAGGCATCGAGTTGCGCCAGGCGGGCCTGGAGGCACCGGTGCTGGTGATGGGGAATCTGATCCACCCCGAGGAACTGCGCAGCTGCCTGGAGTGGGAGCTCATGCCCACCATCAGCGGCATGCGCGAGGCCCTGCTCTGCCAGAACCTGGCCAGTGGCAGCGGCCGCTCCATGGCCCTGCACCTCAAGCTCGACACCGGCATGGGCCGACTCGGGGTCGACTGGGGCGATGGGGTGAGGCTGCTGCAGGCCCTGCTGGGGCTGGATGCGGTGCGGCTGGCGGGGGTCTACTCCCACCTGGCCGATGCCGATGCCCTCGACCCGGGAGGGGGCGGTCTGACCGCCCTCCAGCAGCAGCGCTTCGAGAGCGTGCTGCGCGGCGCCGGTGAGCTGGGACTGGCCACCGGGGTGCGCCATCTGGCCAATTCCGCCGGCACCCTGCGCTGCCGCCGGCTCCACTACGACCTGGTGCGTGTGGGCCTGGCGCTCTACGGCCATGCCCCCGCCGAGCACCTGAGCCACGCGGTGCCGCTGCAGCCCGCGATGAGCGTGCGGGCAAGGGTGTGCCTGATCCGCGAGGTGCCGGCCGGGGTGGGGGTGAGCTATGGCCACCGCTACACCACCCGGCGTCCGAGTCGGCTGGCGGTAGTCACGATCGGCTACGCCGATGGGGTGCCCAGGCTGCTCAGCAACCAACTGGAGGTGCTCTTCGCCGGGCGCCGGCTGTCCCAGGTGGGGGCGATCACCATGGATCAGCTGCTGATCGATGCCACCGAGGCTCCCCAGCTGGAGGTGGGCTCGGTGGTCACCCTGCTGGGCGACGACGGCGGCGAGCGCATCACCCCCCAGGACTGGGCCCAGGCCAGTGGCACCATCCCCTGGGAAATTCTCTGCGGCTTCAAGCACCGCCTGCTCCGTCTCCGCCTTGGCGAAGGCGCGCGCGATCGCTGATAAGCTCTTGCGGCCCCCTGGAGAGGTGGCTGAGTGGTTGAAAGCGGCTCCCTGCTAAGGAGTTACAGGAGGCAACTTCTGTCGAGGGTTCGAATCCCTCCCTCTCCGTTCCAACAATCTTCAGCCAGCAGCCTGGGCCGCGGATTTCGGCCCGCCCAGGCATCCAGCCCACGGGGGTTCAGCTCTGGGAACTGGCCTCGCTGAGCAGCCGGCTCAGCTCAGGCAGGAGCTGATCATCGGCGGCTCGCTCGGCCCCTTCGCTGAAGATCACCAGCAGGAAAGGCGAGCGGCCCTCGATCTCCACATAGGCCGCGTCATGGCGGGCCTGGCTCATCCAGCCGGCCTTGCTCCACAGCCGGGCAGCGGCGGGCAGGCCGCCCCCGATGAAACCATCCACCTGGTTCTCCGGATCCGCAGCCCGCAGCCCGGGATCGAGGGAGCGGCTCAGGAGCTCCCGCATCCGGGCGCAGGCGGGGGGGGACACCAGAGCCCCCGCCATGATCATGTGCAAGAGCCGGGCGGTGGCATCCGTGCTGAGCCGGTTGCGGTTCTCCAGGGCCGGTCCGTAGAACTGACGCTCCCGTCCGTAGGGACCGTCCCCCCAGGTTTTCTGGCAGACGTTGCAGCCCTCGAACTCGCTCCAGCCCAGGGCGGCATACCACCGGTTCACCAGTTGGCGGCCCTCGATCCAGGCCCGCAGCGGTCGCTCCGGCAGATCGGGACCGCTGGTGGTGCCCGTCAGCCAGTCCACCAGGACGGCGGTGGCGTCATTGCTGGAGTCGCGGATCATGTCCGCCATGGCCCGGCGCAGCTCGACGCCCTCTTCGAGCAACTGGCGCTGGAGCCAGGCTTCGGTGGCCGCCAGATAGAAGAGCTTGACCACGCTGGCCGGATAGCGGGGCCTGGAGCCGGCCCAGGCGGCCCCCACCACGGACCCCAGCCAGGGCCTCGACGACTCCCCAGCCTCAGCCGCACCGATCAGGCTGCCCGGATAGCGCAACCAGGTGATCGAGATCTGGGAGGTGAGACCGGGACGGCCCTGGAACTCCAGGGCCTGGAGGTGGTCTTCGAGGATCGCTCCCATCGCCGCATCGGGGCTGTAGAACGCCATCGGTACCGCCATCTGCCATGGAGAGCGTAGGAACCGGGGTGTACGCCGATGCGTTGCAGGCGGGCCGCTGCTGGCGGCTGAGCGCCGACATCGACGGCCACGCCCGCTCCACGGGCCCGGGGCTGGCCACCCAGGCCCGCCGCGGCCGCGCCTTGCAGTTGCTCGGCCCTGTCGAGGGGACCCGGCTGCGGGCCCGGCTGCTGGAGGATGGCTACCGCTGCTGGATCGAGATCAGCGACCTGCTGGAGCGGGCCATCCCCGGCCAGCCCAGCCGGCCGCGCCCCCTGGGGCCGAGCCGCATCACCGCCAGCCTGCCGGACGTGCTGGCCTTCGCCGAGAGAGCCCGGCAGCAGCCCAACCATTACCTCTGGGGCGGCACGCTCGGCCCCGACTTCGATTGCTCGGGCTTCGTCCAGAGCGCCTTCGCCAGCGCTGGGATCTGGATCCCCCGGGACGCCTACCAGCAGGAGCGCTTCTGTCAGCCGGTGGCTGTGCGCCCGGGGGTGTTCGCTCTGCTGCGACCCGGGGATCTGATCTTCTTCGGCCGCCCCCAGCGCTGCAGCCATGTGGGGCTCTACCTGGGCGGCGGGCGCTACCTGCACAGCTCCGGCAAGGACCATGGCCGTGATGGCCTCGGCATCGACCAGCTGAGCCCCGAGTCCGACCATCCCGTGTCATGTCACTACCGCAGCGAACTGCGCGGAGCCGGGCGGGTGATGCGCAGCCATGACGGCACCACCCTGCCCTGACCCCGGGCTCCCGTAGGTTGCACTCCGATACAGCCCCGCCGTCATGACCGCGACGCACGGCCCCGAGCTCTCGGTCGTGATTCCCCTGTTCAACGAGGAGGAAAGCCTCGGCCCGCTGGTGGAGCAGCTGCTTGCCAGCCTCAGGCCCCTGGGCCGCCGCTTCGAGCTGGTGCTGGTCGATGACGGCTCCAGCGACGGGACCGCGGCAAGGCTGGAGGAACTCGCCGCGGCGACTCCAGAACTGGTGGCGGTGCTGCTGCGGCGGAACTACGGCCAGACTGCGGCGATGGCCGCCGGCTTCGATGCCAGTCACGGGGACGTGATCATCACCCTCGATGGCGACCTGCAGAACGATCCAGCCGACATCCCCCTGCTGCTGGACCGGCTTGAGCAGGGTTACGACCTGGTCAGCGGCTGGCGTCACCAGCGGCAGGATGCGGCGCTGCAGCGCCTGCTCCCCTCCAGGATCGCCAACCGCCTGATCGCCCGGGTCACGGGGGTGCGCCTGCACGATTACGGCTGCTCCCTCAAGGCCTACCGCCGGGAAGTGGTGGCGGACATGAACCTCTACGGCGAACTGCACCGTTTCCTGCCAGCCCTGGCCTTCATCGAGGGGGCGCGAATCACGGAGGTGAAGGTGAATCACCACGCCCGGCGTTTCGGCGAGAGCAAGTACGGCATCGATCGCACCTTCCGGGTGCTGATGGACCTGCTGACGGTCTGGTTCATGAAACGCTTCCTCACCAGGCCGATGCATGTGTTCGGCTTCGGTGGCCTGGCCTGCCTGGCGATCGGCCTGGTGCTGGGTCTGATGCTGCTCGGCGAGAAGATTCTCTTCAACGCCGATGTGGGTGCCCGTCCCCTGTTGATGGTGGCGGTGCTGGCGATCGTGGCCGGCATCCAGCTGTTCTGCTTCGGGCTGCTGGCGGAGCTGCAGATGCGCACGTATCACGAAAGCCAGGGTCGCCCGATCTATCGGGTACGGGCCACGTTGCGCGGCAGCCTGGCGGGCTGAGGCGCCGCCGCCGCCGGCCTCCCGCGGAACGCCGCGATCGCTTCGGCAGCCAGGACCGCCACGCGGGGGTCGGGATCGAAGCGAGCCCTCCTGAGCAGGGGCAGGCAGGCCCGATCACCCCAGGCCAGGCAGGCGGCCAGGGCCGCCAGGCGCTCGCCTGGGCTGCCCGCAGCGGCGGTCCGAAGCTCGGCGAGCAGCTGCCGCCGGCGGTACGGATCCAGGGGTGCACCGGACTCTTGGGCGGCCGGCCAGGACAAGGCCGGGGCCTGCGGGGCCACGGCTGTCGAAGGAAGGGCTGGAACGGCCGGTTCGCCCAGCCGCTCGAGCCGGGCGCGGCTGACGGCGGCGACGGCACGGCCGTCATCACGGCATGACAGGGAACTTGTGCGGCGGCGAAGGAGCCAGAACACCAGCAGGAGAGCCGCGGCGGCGGGAAGGGCCTGCTGCATCGGATTGAACTTTTATGTCGCAACTGCAGGCCGACAAAGCCTGCCCTGCAGTGATCTTTACAGTACCGGCGGTTGCTGTATTGGCCCGCGCCATGACTGGAGAATTCGCCGCCGCCTGGCTGCCGTCGATGTTCGTGCCCCTGGTGGGGATCCTCGGCCCTGCCGTGGCCATGGCCCTGCTGTTCAACGTGATCGAAGCGCGCGACTGAGCGCCTCGCCCGCTTTCTGCCTTCCGTCCCCCCCACGAGCCCGTCCATGACCGTGCATCCCGTGGCCGACCCCACCGTCGGCAATCTGGCCACCCCCGTCAACAGCAGTTACTTCACGAAGGCGTTCCTGAACGCCCTGCCCGCCTACCGACCGGCACTCTCCCCCAACCGCCGCGGCCTGGAAGTGGGAATGGCCCACGGGTTCTTCCTCTACGGACCCTTCGCCATCACCGGCCCCCTCCGGCTCACGGAGTACGCCACCACCGCTGGCCTGCTGGCCACCATCGGCCTGGTGTCGATCCTCACCGTCTGCCTGTCGATCTACGGCACCGCGGGCAACGGCCCGAACGTGCAACCGCCCGACGTCACGATCGACACCCCCCCCGCCGATCTCTTCACCAAGGCCGGATGGGCCGAGTTCGCCAGCGGGTTCTGGCTGGGTGGCTGCGGTGGCGCCGCCTTCGCCTGGTTCCTGGCCGGCACCGCCCTGGTCTCCCCCCTGGTCGACCTCGCCGGTGGCGTCTGGAGTGTCGGCTGAGGCGCACTCTGTAACACCCTCACCCCACAACCCGCAAATCGAACCCGACAGGTTCGCCAGGCCCCGCTGCAGCGGGGCTTTTTTTGGGCGGAATGCCCTCTGATCGAGCCAGGAACCTCCAGCGCCCCTGCCAGGGCGGGCAGACTCCTCGGGCGTGCCCCGAGCTGACGGTTCGATGTCGGTCTCTGATCCTTTCCTTCGCCGACCGGTGCTCACCCTGGTGGTGAGCCTGCTGATCGTGATGGCCGGCCTGCTCAGCCTGCCGGGCCTGCAGGTGGAAAACCTTCCCCCGATCGCACCCGTGCGGGTGAACGTTCGCGCCACCTATCCCGGTGGCGGAGCCCTGGCGGTGGAGCAGGGGGTGACCACTCCACTGGAGCGGCAGCTGAACGGGTTGGATCGGCTGGAGAGCATCCGCTCCACCAGTTCCGCCAATGGCAGCTCGATCACCCTCACCTTCGAAGGGGGCAATCCCGAGCTCAACCAGATCAATGCCCAGAACGAAGCCGTTCTGGTGAACCGGCGGCTGCCACCCGAGGTGGCCCGTCTGGGGGTGCAGGTGCGCCGCAGCTCCGACGACCTGCTGATGGTGATCAGCTTCAGCACTCCGAAGGGCATGTATAGCGACGCCTTCCTGAGCGGCTGGCTGGACCAGCGGCTCAGGGATGAACTTCAGCGGGTGCCTGGAGTCGGCAACGTGGCCGTCGCCGGCGGCAGTGAACTGGCATTCAGGGTCTGGCTGGATCCGGTGGCCCTGGAGCAGCGCAACCTCACCATCACCGACATCGAAGACGCATTGGAGGAGCAGAACGTCCTCGCCGCCCTGGGCCAGGTGGGCGATGCCCCCAGCCCAGCCGGCCAGGAGATCACCCTGCCCCTCGAGATGGAGGGTCGGCTGCGCACCCCCGGCGAACTGGAGGGTCTGGTGGTGAGCCGGGCCAGCAACGGCGGGGTGGTGCAGCTCAGGGACGTGGGGCGGGTCGTGCTCGATGAGGAGAGTTTCGAGAGCACCGCCATGAACCTGGCAGGACAACCCACCCTGGCCGTGCTGATCTTCCAGCGTGACGGCAGCAATGCCCTGGAGGTGAGCAATGCCGTCAACGCAGCACTGAGCCGGCTGGAGCCCGACTTCCCGGTGGGTGTGGAACTGGAGCGCATCGTCGATGTGGCCGACAGTGTGCGCGAGAGCATCCAGCTCACCTGGGGCAGCCTGCGCGACGCCGTGCTGCTGGTGCTGCTGGTGCTGTTGCTGGCGCTGGGGAACAGCCGCCTGGCGGCCATCACCGCCGTGGCCGTGCCCGTGGCCCTGGTGGGAAGCTTCACGATCCTGCGGCTGACGGACAGTTCGATCAACACCCTCAGCCTCTTCGGCATGGTGCTGGCCACAGGCCTGGTGGTGGATGACGCGATCGTGGTCAGCGAAGACATCGGCCGCCGGCTCGAGCTGGGGGAACCACCCTGGCGGGCTGCTCATAACGCCATGCAGGAGCTGGGCAGTGCGGTGATCGCCACTTCGCTGGTGCTGGTGGTGGTCTTCCTGCCGGTGCTGGCGATGCCCGGCAGCGTGGGCCGGCTCTACCAGCCGATCGCGATCACGATCAGCGCCACGATCCTCTTCTCCACCATCAATGCCCTCACCTTCACGCCTGTGGCTTCCAGCTGGCTGCTGCAGCACGGCTGGAAGGAACCTCACTGGCTGCGCCGACTGCTGGATCGGCCCCAACGCTGGATCCATCGGCTCGGAGAGCACTACGGCCGGGCCCTGGATCGCAGTTTTCGCTGGCGGCGCCGCATCCTGCTCGGGCTGCTGGGCGGCCTGATCCTGGCGGGCTGGGGACTGGGGCAACTGCCGACGGCTTTCATTCCCCAGGAAGACGACAGTCAGATCCGCGGAGTGGTGGTCCTGCCTGGCGGGGCATCGATCCAACGCACCGAAGCCGTCATGGAGCAGGTGCGACAGCTGGTGACCAGCGAGCCTCTGGTACGGGTCGGCAACTTCTACTCAGGCCGCTCCTTCGGCGACAGTGCACCGAACCGGGGGATCTTCTTTCTGCGCCTGAAGCCGCTGCAGGAGCGTGGCTCCCGGGCCGAAGACAGCAGTGAAGCGGTGGCCGAGCGGCTCTCCAAACGACTGCGCAGTTCCATCAGCGATGCAACGGTGCTGGTGAGCGTCCCACCGGTGGTGAGGGGCTTCAGCAGTGAGGGGGGACTGGAACTGGAACTGCTGGATCTCAGCGGCGGGCGTCTCAGTCTGAGCGAATTCGAGCAGATCACCCGCGAGTTCATCGCCGCCGCCAACGCCACGGGCGACTTCCAGCGGGTGGGGACACGTTTCAGTGCCGATTCACCGCAACTGCGCCTGCAGCCCGATCGGCTGCGCATGGCGTCGCTGGGTGTGGACCTCGACACGGTGGTGAAGACCCTGGGTGCCAGTTTCGGCAGCAGCTACGTCAACGACACCTTCGAAGGCGAGCGGGTCAGGCGGGTGATCGTGCAACTGGATGGGGCCTTCCGCCGCACGGCCGAGGACGTGCTGGCCCTTGAGGTGCGCAGCCGGGAAGGGAACCTGGTTCCCCTGCGTGAACTGGTGTCGCTGCAGCAGGACAGTGGCCCGACGGTCATCAACCACAGCCGGCTGGCACGATCGATCACCGTGCAGGCTCTGCCCAAGGCAGGTCTGAGCACAGGTCAGGCGATCCAGACGCTGGAGCAGGTGAAGCAAGAGCTGGCCAATCCCGTGATCGCCCTGGAGTGGGTTGGGCTCGCCAAGGAGGAACGCCAGGCGGGAGGACGCACCTGGCAACTGTTCGCCCTGGGGATGGCCGTGGTGTTCCTGGTGCTGGCCGGGCTCTACGAGAGTTTTCTCGACCCACTGATCATCCTGATCACGGTGCCCCTGGCCCTGCTCGGCGCCCTGCTTGGCCTGGCTGGCCGAGGGCTCTTCCTGGACATCTATGCCCAGGTGGGCATGCTCGTGCTGGTGAGCCTGGCCGCCAAGAACGGCATCCTCATCGTTGAGTTCGCCAACCAGCGCCTGAAGGAAGGCCAGGGCCTACGCGAGGCGGTGGAAGAAGCGGCCATCAGCCGCCTGCGCCCGATTCTGCTCACGGCGCTCTCTTCGCTCGCCGGATTCCTGCCCCTGCTGCTGGCCACCGGGGCTGGTGCCGCCAGCCGCATCAGCATCGGCACGGTTGTGTTCTTCGGGCTGCTGGTGTCCACCGGCCTGACGCTGTTCGTCGTGCCGGTGGTGTACCTGGAGGTGAAATTGCTGGAGGGACGCCGCTGGTGGCCCAGGACTAAGGAGCCATGAAAAAACCCCCGGAGAAGCTCCGGGGGCTGGTTGTTTGAGGTGCGTCCCTCGGGGTGGTTGATCGCTGGGATCAGCCGAATTTGCCTGAGGTGGAAGCGATCAGGAAAGCGCCGTAGGTGAGGATGTAGCCCACGGTGAAGTGAGCCAGACCAACCACACGGGCCTGCACGATCGAGAGCGCCACGGGCTTGTCGCGCCAGCCAACCAGGTTGGCGAGCGGGGTGCGCTGGTGTGCCCAGACGATGGTTTCAATCAGCTCCTGCCAGTAACCGCGCCAGGAGATGAGGAACATGAAACCGGTGGCCCACACTAGGTGACCGAAGAGGAACATCCAGGCCCAGACGGCCAGGTTGTTCGAGCCGAACGGGTTGTACCCGTTGATCAGCTGGGAGCTGTTCAGCCAGAGGTAGTCACGGAACCAGCCCATCAGGTAGGTGCTGGATTCGTTGAACTGAGCCACGTTGCCCTGCCAGATGGCGAGGTGCTTCCAGTGCCAGTAGAAGGTGACCCAACCCACGGTGTTCAGGGCCCAGAAGACCGACAGGTAGAAGGCGTCCCAGGCTGAGATGTCGCAGGTGCCACCACGGCCGGGGCCGTCGCAGGGGAAGGAATAGCCGAAGTCCTTTTTGTCGGGCATCAGCTTGGAACCCCGGGCATCCAGGGCACCCTTCACCAGGATCAAGGTGGTGGTGTGCAGTCCAAGGGCGATGGCGTGGTGGACCAGGAAGTCACCAGGGCCGATCTGCAGGAACACATCCGTGCTGCCGTTGATGGCATCCAACCAGAAGTGATCGCCAGGGATGTTGGCCGAAGCCAGGCTGGCGGCACTGGCCGGGTTGGAGAGCAGAACGTCGAAGCCGTAGATGGCCTTGCCGCTCGCGGCCTGCACGAACTGGGCGAAGACCGGCTCCACCAGGATCTGCTTCTCGGGAGTACCGAAGGCAACGACCACATCGTTGTGGACGTAGAGACCAAGGGTGTGGAAACCGAGGAACAGGGAGACCCAGCTCAGGTGGCTGATGATCGCTTCCTTGTGCTCGAGCATCCGGGCCAGGACATTGTCCTTGTTGGCTTCGGGGTCGTAGTCACGGATGAAGAAGATCGCACCGTGGGCGAAGGCACCGCACATCAGGAAGATGGCGATGTACTGGTGGTGGGTGTACAGAGCAGCCTGTGTCGTGTAGTCCTTCGCGATGAAGGCATAGGACGGCAAGGCGTACATGTGCTGCGCCACCAGACTCGTGATCACCCCGAGGCTGGCCAGGGCCAGGCCCAGCTGGAAGTGCAGGGAGTTGTTGACGGTGTCATAGAGACCCTTGTGTCCTGCACCGAGTGCACCGCCGAACGGGGTGCCCTTGGGGGGATTGTGGGCCTCAAGGATTTCGCGGATCGAGTGACCGATCCCGAAATTCGTCCGGTACATGTGACCGGCGATCACGAAGATCACGCCGATCGCCAGGTGGTGGTGGGCGATGTCGGTCAGCCAGAGCGCCTCGGTCTGGGGGTGGAAGCCGCCCAGGAAGGTGAGGATCGCCGTGCCTGAGCCCTCGGAGGTGCCGAACACCTGGTTGAGGGTGTCGGGATTCTCGGCGTAGACGCCCCAGTTGCCGGTGAAGAACGGAGCCAGACCGGCCGGGTGAGGCAGCACATTCAGGAAGTTGTCCCAACCGACGTGCTGACCGCGGGCTTCAGGAATGGCCACGTGAACCAGGTGACCGGTCCAGGCGATGGAGCTGAAGCCGAAGAGAACGGCGAGGTGGTGGTTGAGGCGTGATTCAGCGTTCTTGAACCAGGCCAGGGAAGGCCGGAACCTGGGCTGAAGGTGGAGCCAACCGGCGAACAGCGCCCAGGCCGACAGGATCATCATGAAGATGGAACCCTGATACAGCTCGGCGTTGGTCTTCATGCCGATGGTGTACCACCAGTGGTACAGACCGGAATACGCAATGTTGACCGGGGAGGTGGCTCCCGCCTGGGTGAAGGCGGTGATGGCCCCCTGGCCGAAGTGCGGATCCCAGATCGCGTGAGCGATGGGACGGACGTGCAGTGGATCGGCGACCCACTGTTCGAAGTTGCCCTGCCAGGCGATATGGAACAGGTTGCCCGAAACCCAGAGGCCGATGATCGCCAGATGACCGAAGTGAGTGGAGAAGAGCTTTTGGTAAAGCTTCTCCTCCGTCATTCCGTCGTGGCTCTCGAAGTCGTGAGCCGTGGCGATGCCGTACCAGATACGGCGGGTTGTCGGGTCCTGTGCCAGACCCTGGCTGAACGAAGGAAATTTCGTTGCCATTGGGAAAGGTCAGGTGTGAGGTCAGCCGACCGCGACGAGTCGGGCCAGGAAAAAGGACCAGGTGGTAGCGATACCTCCCAGCAGATAGTGGGCAACGCCTACGGCACGGCCCTGGGTGATGCTCAGCGCACGGGGCTGGATGGCGGGTGCCACCTTCAGCTTGTTGTGAGCCCAGACAATGGACTCGATGAGCTCCTGCCAGTAACCGCGGCCACTGAAGAGGAACATCAGGCTGAAGGCCCAGACGAAGTGGGCGCCGAGGAACATCAGGCCGTAAGCACTGGAGGAGGAGCCGTAGCTGTTGATCACCTGTGCGGCCTGAGCCCAGAGGAAATCACGCAGCCAGCCATTGATGGTGATGGCGCTCTGCGCGAAATTCCCATTCGTGATGTGCTGGACGCTGCCGTCCGCATTCACGGTTCCCCAGACATCGCTCTGCATCTTCCAGCTGAAGTGGAAGATCACGATGGACAGGGAGTTGTACATCCAGAAGAGGCCGAGGAACACGTGGTCCCAGGCCGACACCTGGCAGGTACCGCCACGGCCGGGGCCGTCGCAGGGGAAGCGGAAGCCCAGGTTGGCCTTGTCGGGGATCAGCCTGGAACTGCGGCTGTAGAGGACACCCTTCAGCAGGATCAGCACGGTGACGTGGATCGTGAAGGCGTGGATGTGGTGGACCATGAAGTCGGCCGTTCCCAGGGGGATCGGACCGGCAGCCACCTTGCCGCCGACGGCGACGACGGCACCGTTGAACACTTCGCTCACACCGGCCAGAGCATTCGGTGCGGTGGAACCGGCTGCAGCGGCGTGCAGACCCTGAATCCACTGAGCGAAAACGGGCTTCAGCTGAATGGCGGTGTCACTGAACATGTCCTGGGGACGTCCCAGGGCACGCATGGTGTCGTTGTGGATGTAGAGGCCGAAGCTGTGGAAGCCAAGCCAGATGCACACCCAGTTGAGGTGGCTGATCAGGGCATCACGGGCTTTGAGGACCCGATCCAGCACGTTGTCAACATGCTGGGCAGGGTCGTAATCGCGGATGAGCGCGATGGCCGCGTGGGCACCGGCGCCAACGATGATGAAACCGCCGATCCACATGTGGTGCGTGAAGATCGACAGCTGCGTTGGGTAGTCGATACCGATGTAGGGATAGGGCGGCATCGCATACATGTGATGCGCCACAATGATGCTCAGCGAACCGAGCAACGCCAGGTTCACGGCCAACTGGGCATGCCAGGAGGTGGTCATGAACTCGAACAGGCCATCGTGACCCTTCGGAGCCGGGAACAGCAGGGGATCACCCTTCTGGCCTTCGAGAATCTCCTTGATGCTGTGACCAATACCCCAGTTGGTGCGGTATTGATGTCCGGCGACGATGAACAGGACCGCGATCGCCAGGTGGTGATGGGCGATGTCGGTCATCCAGAGGCTGCCGGTGACAGGATTCAGCCCACCCTTGAAGGTGAGGAAGTCGCTGTAGGCGGCCCAGTTGCCGGTGAAGAAGGCTGAGAGACCCGCTCCGAATCCAGGGAACAACTGGGTCAGCAGATCCAGGTTCAGGAATTCATGGGGCAGGGGGATGTCCGCCACCGAAGCGATGGTCTTGCCGTCGAGCACCAGCGGCTTGCCGGCGTCGATGGCATCCATCAACTGAGTGGTGGGCAGGGACACGTGCAGCAGGTGCCCGGTCCAGGAGAGGGAGCCCAGGCCGAGGAGGCCAGCCAGGTGGTGGTTGAGCATGGACTCAACGTTCTGGAACCACTCGAGCTTGGGAGCTGCCTTGTGATAGTGGAAGACGCCGGCATTCAGCATCAGGCCAGCCATCACCAGGGCACCGATGGCGGTGCAGAGCAGCTGGAACTCACTGGTGAAGCCCCAGGCTCTCCAGACATGGAAGAGGCCTGAGGTGATCTGGATGCCGTGGAAGCCGGCACCCACATCGCCGTTGAGAATTTCCTGGCCGAAGATGGGCCAGACCACCTGGGCACTGGGTTTGACGTGCAGGGGGTCGGCCAGCCAGCCGGTGTAGTTGGAGAAGCGGGCACCGTGGTAGAAGGCGCCGCTCAGCCAGATGAAGATGACGGCCAGGTGGCCGAAGTGAGCGCTGAAGATCTTCCGGGAGACCTCTTCGAGATCGCTCGTGTGGCTGTCGAAGTCGTGAGCGTTGGCGTGGAGGTTCCAAACCCAGGTGGTGGTTTTGGGACCTTTGGCGAGGGTGCGGTCGAAATGGCCGGGCTTGCCGAACAGTTCGAAGGTGGCCGGGTTGTTCACCTGGTCGACCTGGGCCTTCGCCTTTTTCCCACGCTCTGGTGGGCTGATGGTCATCGAGACGTTCCTCGAGGGACGGAGTCGAGGTGGAGGTCCACCCCTCCGGACCGGGCCGAAAGGCCAGGCCGGTGGGCCTCACGGTTCCGCGGGCCGAGGCCCTTGGAACCATGGGCACCAGTGCGGAGTGGCTTCGAAAAAGGCCGAAAGCCGCTGCCAGCACTGGAGCTGGGGCCCCGATGAGGGGACCGCTGGCGGAAGTATAAGGGCGAGTTTCAAGCCCTCTGGGGGGTAAGTAACAAAGGTTCAATCCGGCACCACCCCTGTCTGGAACAGGGCTCTGCCCCAAGCTCCCTATCACTCATCGGCAGCGCGATGCTGCACTTTCTTTATCCAATTCCCGAAGGATTTGGGGATACATTCAGCATCATTTTTTACGGACCCGAAGCCCGCTGGGCAAACTGTCCCCATGGGTCCCGGCACCTGAGCCTGGGGCCGACATCGATCAGGAGCGATGCGCATGCTGGCGGCGGGGCTTCGAGGCCTGGGAGCGGTGCTGCTCTGCCTGGTCGTGTTGCTGAGTGGTGGCTGGAGTCTGCGGCCACGTCCCCAGGAGCCGCAGATCACCAGCACCGGTCCGGCCAGCTCCGGACGACTGAGGGAAGTGCCCCCACCCAAGGGCAGTCAGGCCCTGCGCCTGCGCCTGGCGGAGCATCAGCCCCGGCTGCGCATCCTGGCTCCAGCCGACGACTCCGTGCTCCCTCTCGCCCCCTGGTCGCTGGAGCTGGCCGTCGACGACTGGCCATTGGCCGATGCCGGCTCCCTGGGGCTCGGCGCCCACCTGGTGGTGCAGCTCGATGACCGGGAACCCCTGCGTCTGGGTCCCGAGGTCGCCACGACGCCTCTTACTAAGGACAACAGGCTGAGCCTGGCCATGGATCCCCTCAGGCCGGGCAGTCATCGCCTGACGGTCTATGCGGCCCGCCCCTGGGGTGAAGCGGTGAAGGATCCCGGCGCCGCCGTCCAGATCCGCCTCCACGGCCTGGCCGCCAACCCCCTCAGCCAACCCCGGCGGGGGAGCCCCCAGCTGGTGAGCAGCACCCCCACCGACCTGATCCATCACGAACCCGTCCTGATCGACTGGCTGCTGATTGACGCGCCGCTGCAGCGCCTCGACGGGGACGGGTCGCACTGGCGGCTGCGGGTCACCCTCAATGGAGACAGTTTCCAGGTGGACCGGCAGGAACCGCTGTGGCTCTCCGGTCTGCGCTCCGGCAGCAACCCACTGCAGCTGGAACTCCTCGACGGGTTGGGGGAACCGTTGAATCCACCTTTCAACAGCCTGGTTCAGAACCTGGACATTCGGCCTGAAGCCCCCCGTCCCTGGCAGACGGCAGCCCTCTCTGCGGAGGATCTGGAGCGTCTGCTGGGGGAGCGGCCAGGCGAGCCTTCTCCTGAACCGGAACCCCGGACGGAGCAGGATCTCAGGGATGAGGACGCGACCCGCGAGAGATCTCCAGCCCCCGGGCCACCGGAAGCTGCCAACACTGAGCGACCGACTGAAGAGGCGCCAACCGAACCAGAACCCTCGGACGACGCCGGCACCCTGGAGGAGGAGCCCGTCACGAAGGATCCGGCGGATCCGCCGGACGTTTCTGATTCACCAGAGCCTCTGACCACGCCTGAATCCACGGAACAGCCGACCGTCGCGGAACCGCCCCCGGGCCCATCCCCTGAGGAGGCCTCCTCGGAGGAGTCCTCAGGGGAGTCGGTGGCCGAGCCCGAGATGGCCTCGGAAGCGGAGACCTCGGCGCAGGAGCGGCTGCGTGCCAGGTTCGGGGGATGAGTGATTCCATCTGTTGGGGACTGGCCCTGAGCAGGGCCGGTGCCCCCGTGCTCGAGCGCCTGGATCAGGGCGGGCTGCTGATGGCCCGTGCAGAACCTGGGGCCGGGGCGGCTGAGCTGCTCCGCCGCCACTGGAGCGGCGCGTCGGCCTTTGTGGTGGTGGGGGCCTGCGGGGCGGTGACCCGGCTGGTGGCCCCGCTGCTCCAGGGCAAGGAGCACGACCCTGCGGTGGTGGTGGTGGATCCCCAGGGGCGTTTCGCCATCCCCCTGCTGGGGGGGCATGGGGCCGGGGCCGAGCAGCTCAGCCAGAGGGTGGCCGCCCTGCTGGGGGGCGAAGCGGTGCTCACGGGCGCCAGCAGTGGTGGCGGCAGCCTGGCCCTCGACAGCTTCGGGCTGGCCTGGGGCTGGCGCAGGGGCCTGGGCGACTGGAGCGCGCTGATGAAAGCCGCGGCCCGGGGCGAGCTGATCGCCGTGCGGCAGGAGAGCGGTTGCAGCGACTGGCAGGGGCTGCAGGCCGCCGCAACGCTGCTGCTGCCCGCAGCAGAACCGGCCGAGGAACACACGTCCGCAGAGAGAGCGTCCATGCAGCTGGTGATCAGCCCACGCAGGGGTCCCGGCTGCCGCTGGCATCCCCCCAGCCTCTGGCTGGGCCTCGGCTGCGAGCGCGACACCAGCCTCAGCCTGTTGGAGCGACTGCTGGAGCAGGCCCTCGATGGCACCCAGCTGGCTTCTGAAGCTGTCGCCGGGCTGGCGAGCATCGACCGCAAGGGCGATGAGCCGGCACTGCTGGAGCTGGCCCGCCGCCATCAGTGGCCGCTGCGTCTGTTCAGTGCCGAAGCCCTGGCGGTGGTGCCGGTGCCCAGCCCGTCCGAGGCGGTGCTCCGGGAAATGGGCACCGCCAGCGTGGCTGAAGCGGCCGCTCTGCTGGCCTCCTCCCCCCAGCCGGACCTGCTGCTGGAGAAGCGCATCGAGCGGGCCCGGCCTGGGGAACGGGGAGCCGCCACCCTGGCGGTGGCCCAGGCGGGAGGGCAGTGGGCCCCGCAGCGGGGACGGATCCATCTGGTGGGCAGCGGCCCCGGCCGGCTGGATCTGCTCACCCCTGAAGCTCGCCTCGCCCTGGCCGAGAGCACCGTCTGGGTGGGCTACAGCCTCTACCTGGACCTGCTGGAGCCCCTGCGGCGACCCGACCAGCTGCGCCGCGACGGAAGGCTGACCGAAGAGCGGGACCGCTGCCGGCTCGCCCTGGAGCTGGCCGATGCCGGCCTGAGCGTGGCCCTGGTGTCGTCAGGTGACAGCGGCATCTACGGCATGGCCGGGCTGGCCCTGGAGCTCTGGCTGGAGCGGGCGCCTGCGGAGAGACCCGCGTTCAGCGTGCATCCGGGCCTCTCGGCCCTGCAGGTGGCTGCAGCGCGGGCCGGGGCGCCGCTGATGCACGATTTCTGCACGATCAGCCTGAGCGACCGGCTCACCCCCTGGGCGACGATCGAGAAACGACTGCGGGCGGCCGCCAGCGGGGATTTCGTTGTGGCGCTCTACAACCCCCGCTCGCTGGGGCGCGACTGGCAGCTGGGCCGGGCCAGGGAACTGCTGCTGGAGGGGCGCAGCGCCGAAACCCCCGTGGTGCTGGCACGCCAGCTGGGACGGGCTGAGGAGAGTGTGCACCTGCACAGCCTCGGGGACCTGCCCCTGGATCAGGTGGACATGCTCAGCCTTGTGCTGGTGGGCAACAGCACCTCCCGCCGTCAGGACGGGATGATGGTGACGCCACGGGGCTACCCGGGCGCCGAACTGTGCTGAAGGGCTCCGGGACGCCATCCCTCCCGGAGCTCAGCGATCGGGATGACAGGATTCGAACCTGCGGCCCCTTCGTCCCGAACGAAGTGCGCTACCAAGCTGCGCCACATCCCGCCAGAAGTGACTTTAGGGGATGACCGTCGCCTGATCCGGGCGGAAGAGGGGTTTCTAAAGTCTGGATCCAGCAGCCCTGCCGCGATGGCTCCGGACGCCATGCTCAAACCCGACTGGTTACGGGTCAAGGCGCCGCAGCGTGAGCGGATCGGCGCGGTGGCCGACCTGCTGGTGGACCTGAAGCTCAACACCGTCTGCCAGGAGGCCAGCTGTCCGAACATCGGCGAATGCTTCGCCGGGGGCACCGCCACCTTTCTGATCATGGGTCCGGGCTGCACCCGGGCCTGTCCCTACTGCGACATCGACTTCGACAGGAGCGTGAGGGCCCTCGACCCCAGCGAGCCGGAGCGGCTGGGGGAGGCGGTGGCCCGGATGGGCCTCTCCCACGTGGTCATCACCTCGGTGAACCGCGATGACCTCGAGGACGGGGGCGCCAGCCAGTTCGTGGCCTGCATGGAAGAGGTGCGTCGTCGCTCCGCCGGCACAACGATCGAGCTGCTGATTCCGGATCTCTGCGGGAACTGGGACGCCCTGGCCGCCGTCATGGCGGGGGCTCCGGACGTGCTCAACCACAACATCGAAACGGTGCCGCGGCTGTACCGGCAGGTTCGGCCTCAGGGCCTCTACCCGCGCTCCCTGGAGCTTCTGCGCCGGGTCCACCAGGACTGGCCAAGGACCTACACCAAATCGGGGCTCATGGTGGGCCTGGGTGAAACCGACAGCGAAGTGCTGGAGGTGATGGCGGATCTGCGAGCTCAGGACGTGGACATCGTGACGATCGGTCAGTACCTCTCCCCGGGAGCGAAGCATCTGGCCGTTCAGCGGTTCGTGACCCCCGACCGGTTCGATCACTTCCGCCACGAAGGGGAAAGGCGCCTGGGGTTCCTGCAGGTGGTCAGTTCACCACTCACCCGCAGCAGCTATCACGCCGGAGAAGTGCAGCGGCTGATGCGCACCCATCCGCGCTGAGCGCAGCCAGGACTCAGACGTCCGCTCCGGCCAGGGTCCAGGGTCCTTCCGGCCCCGAAGGTGCATCCAGTCACAGTTCCCCCCTCACCGGACATGGCTCATTCATCCACCAGCGGGATACTTGAGGCTCACTCACGCCGTATTGCAACTCTTCCAATGAAACGCCTCCTTCTGACCCTCGCCGCCCTCGGAGCAACAGCCCTCCTGGTTCCCCTCGACTCCACCGCCGCCAGGGCCGACACCACCATCACCGGCCGCGGCGGTCGCACCATCACCCGCTCCGCCGTGCGCCAGCCCGGCTCCACCAACGCGCGGTGGACCGACCGCCAGGGCCGCACCTACACCCAGACCTCCACCTACGGGGGCGGCAAAGGCAACACCACCATCACCGGCCCCGGCGGTCGCACCGTCACCCGCTCCGCCGAGCGCACACCGGGTTCCACAGAAGCCACGTGGACTGACAGGCAGGGCCGCACTTACACCCAGACCTCCACCTACGGGGATGGGGAAGGCAACACCACCATCACCGGCCCCGGCGGTCGCACCGTCACCCGCTCCGCCGAGCGCTCACCGGATTCCACCGAGGTCGAGTGGACCGATCGCCAGGGTCGCACCACCACCCGGGAAACCACCTACGGCAAGGGCAATCGTTCCACGGTCGTCACGGGTCCGGGCGGACGTTCCACCATGCGTGTCGTCGAGCGCCAGCCTGGATCCACCCAGATCGAATGGACCGGCCAGGGAGGGCGCACCCACAGCCGGAACTCCACCTGGGGAGGCTTCTGACTGAGGTGAGCCGGGGTCCCTGTCCCGTCAGGGGTTGAACGCTTCGCGGCGCAACCGGGCAGGGCATGGGGCCTCGAGCTCCAGCTCCCCACCATCGGGCAGGGGCAGTCTGAGCTGATGGGCATGGAGGCAATAGCCCCCGTCGCCGGGCCGCCTGCCTGGATGGGCGTCTCCACCAGAAAGGAAGAGGGGATCCCCCAGCAACGGGGCACCCACACTGGCCAGATGGATCCGGATCTGATGCGGACGACCCGTGCCGATCGTCACGGCCACCAGGCTGGCATCACCACGCCGCTCCAGCAGGGTGAGACGACTGATCGCCGGCAGCGACCGGCCCCCGCCCGCTGACTCCTGCGTCGCCCAGATCTGGCCCAGGAGCGGATGGGGCCGACGGCCGATCGGCGTGGTGATCTCCAGGCACTCTCCTGGGGCCAGGGCGAGGGGCAGGGGAGCCGTCAGGGCCCTGTAGGTCTTGAGGCAGCTCCGGCAAGGCCAGTCGCGCGGTCGGCCCTGGTCGTGATCACTGCGGATCTCGCCCCCAACCACGCGCAGGGTGTCTGCCGTGCTCTCGCGCAGCAGGGCGCTCAGCCAGGACCGCAGCCGGGGAGAACGGGCACAGACCAGCAGACCGGAGGTGTGCCGGCCGAGCCGGTGCACCGGCCTCGGCACACCGCCATGGGCCAGGCCCCCGCTGCCGGCCTGAGCGAAGCGGCGCTCCAGGAGGTGCAGCACGGTGTGCTCCAGCCAGCCGCCGCCCGGCAGAACCGGCAGGCCGCTGGGCTTGTCGATCACATACAGATCGCCATCGTCGAACACGACCGGCCAGCTTGCCGGTACAGCCTCCTCCAGCCAGGGGGGCCGACGCCAGGCCAGGCGATCACCCTCGGCCAGTGGTCGATCAGCCCGGAGCGCCTCGCCGTTGCACCTGATCTCGCCGGCCTCCAGCCGCCGCATCCACGCCTCCCGATCGGAATGCCGGTAGCGGGCCGCATAGAACGCACTCAGCCAGTGCCCGCGCTCGGAGGGGCCGACCCGGTCGCGGTAGGTCCAGCCCTGGTTGAGTCGGGCCGGCAACCAACCCGTCAGGACGGGGTCCCCAGGTGGCCCGTCAGTCAACCAGGCCGTTCTCGAGGGCGTAGCGCACCAGTTCAGTGCGGCTGGTGGTGCCGGTCTTGGTGAACAGGCGGCTCACGTACTTCTCGACATTGCGGATCGAGGTTTCCAGGCGGCGGGCGATCTCCTTGTTCATCAGTCCTTCGGCCACCAGCTGGAGCACGCTCGCCTCCCTGGGGGTGAAGGAATGGGTGGCCGGTGTGGCGCTCTTGTGGGATCCCGTCTGCTGCAGGAGGGAGCGGATCTCGGTGATCTGCCGCGCCATCTGGCCGATGTCGGCATCGGCGTAGCGGGCCGCCTCGGCCAGCAGCCGCTCCTGTCTGCGCACCACGTTGCGAACCCGGGCCACCAGCTCATCGGGATCGAAGGGCTTGGGGATGTAGTCGTCGACCCCGGCCTGGAAGCCCTCGATCCGGTCGGCCGTCATCCCCTTGGCAGTGAGAAAGATCACCGGAGTGCCCCCCAGCCGCTCGTCGCCCCTCAGTCGCCTGAGCAGTCCATAGCCATCAAGGCGAGGCATCATCACGTCGCTGATCACCAGGTCGGGGATCAGCTCCTGGGCTGCCGTCCAGCCTTCCTCGCCGTCGTTGGCGGTGGTGACATCGAAGCCTTCGTCCTCCAGGTAGGCCTGCACGGCCGTGCGCAGACCGGGCTCGTCATCGACCAGCAGCAGACGGGCCGGGGCCGGCGGGCTGATCGGCTCCTCGGCGCTGTTCTCCTCTTCCGGCCTGCTGGCGGACTCGTGCTGACTCATGAACCGGCTGGCGTTGGGAGGAATCTATCCAGGCCCGCACGGCGGTCAGAGGTTGGAGGCGGGCACCACCTGCTCCCGCTCCACCCGGTTGCCGCTGTAGCCCAGCTGACGGGCCAGGCCGCGCAGGCTGTTGGGGTCCTTGCCGGCCTGCTCCGGGAAACAGGTGGCCCACCAGACCAGATGGTCGATGCGGTTGGCCGGTGTGACCACGCCGCCGGGATTGAGTTCGCGCAGGATCAGGCTGCGGCCATCGTTGGTGACCCGCAGCGGCGCCGAGGGCGAGCACTGGACCGTCTCGGAGCGGACCTTGACATCGTTGGGCAGCTCCTCCCACACCTTGATCCGCCAGACCTGGGGCTGGACGGGATCGGCGGTGATGCCGAACACCCCCAGGGCCTGCTTGCCGTCGGCAATGTCCCGCTCCAGCAGAAGGGCCATCCCGGCGGGGCGATTCTGATCCGGGCGCAGGAAAACGCTCTGGGCGTCGACTGAGGGCATGGAGGTCAGCCCCGCAGGCGCCAGGGTGGCGAGGGCAGCAGCCAGGAGCCGTAGTCGCGAGATGGAAGCCATCGGCTGGTTCATGGCAGCTGGGTTGTCAGCATGGAACGGTTCCGCGGGGATGGGAAGGAGGGATGGCCACCATCTATCTGGACCATCAGGCCACCACACCCTGTGATCCAGCGGTGGTGAGTGCGATGGCGCCCTACTGGAGCGAGCTGTTCGCCAACCCCTCCAGTCGCTCCCACCGTCCTGGCCTGGAGGCGGCCGCGGCGGTGGCGCAGGCCCGCAGCAGCCTGGCCCGGCAGCTGGGTGTGGCCCCGGAGCAGGTGGTGTTCACCAGTGGGGCCACGGAGGCGAACAACCTGGCGATCAAGGGGCTGGTGGAGGCCCGCCGCCAGCGGGGCCGCCACCTGATCACCCTGGCCACGGAGCACCGTGCGGTGCTGGAGCCCCTGCGCTATCTGGCGGGCCACGGATTCGATCTCACCGTGCTGCCGGTGCGGCGCGATGGGCTGGTGGACCTGAATCGCCTCAGCGAGGCCCTGCGTGACGACACGCTGCTGGTGTGCGTGATGGCCGCCAACAACGAGATCGGCGTGCTGCAGCCCCTCGACGCCATCCGGGAGCTCTGCCTTGGGCGGGGCATCGCGCTGCACAGCGATGGAGCCCAGATCTTCGGGAATCGCCCGTTCAGTCCAGGCGAGCTGGGCCTCGACCTGTTCAGCCTCAGCGGACACAAGATCTACGGACCCAAGGGCATCGGTGCCCTGGTGCTCGCTGAAGGGATGATCCTGGCCCCCCAGCAGCACGGCGGTGGCCAGGAAGGGGGCCTGCGGGGTGGGACGCTGCCGGTTCCCCTGATCGTGGGACTGCAGCGAGCGGCGGAGCTGGCCAGCCGCGACCGGGAGGCGCGACTGGAGCGCCTGGGCAAGTTGCGCGACCAGCTGCTGGCGGGTCTGCTGGAGCTGGGAGGGGTGCGGGTGAACGGCAGCCTCGAGCACCGTCTCGCCCACAACCTCAACGTTCATCTGGAGGGGGTGGATGGCAACCAGCTGCACCGGTCCCTGCGGAGGCAGCTGGCGGTGAGCGGAGGCTCGGCCTGCAGCAGCGGCAGCCCCTCACACGTGCTGGCAGCTCTGGGGCTGACCCCAGCCGAAGCGGCGGCCTCGATCCGGTTCGGGCTCGGACGCCCCACCACGTCCGAGGAGATCGACCAGGCGGTTGAGGTGGTGGCCGGGGTCCTGCGAGAGCTGCGGCGCTGACCGGAAAGCCTTCCCTTGCCGGGGCCACCGACGGGCTGCCGGGAGCCCCGCCGGGCGCGAGCCTGCTGCGGCCGCACGGCGTCAACCCGGCAGCAGCAGCCGGCTGAGCAGAACGAACCCCGCCACTCCGGCCAGGGCCAGCAGGAACTGGGCCACCCGGCTCACGAGCATCCCGGTGACCACGGCCAGCCCCACCAGCAGGGAACGGCGCAGCCGCAGCAGGCCCAGGGGCCCGAGCGAGGTGGGAGCCGTCAGAAGTTCACCCAGGGAGGCCCCCAGCAAAGGGCCGAGCAGGGCGCCCAGCAGTGGTCCCCCCACCGGCAGCGCCGGTAACAGCCCCAGCAGACCCACCAGCAAGCCCAGGCCGGCCCCCACATAGGCCCAGCGGGTGGCCTGGAGCCTGGCCGCCCCAAGGGTCACGCCGAGCAGATCCGCTCCCCAGCCCAGCAGCAGGATCAGAGCAGCCAGAAGGAACTCCGGCCAGGTGCCGGCCCAGCCCTCGGCCCAGACCCAGACCGCCGCCCCCAGCGGCAGGAAGATCAGCCCCGGCAGGATGGGCAGCAGCGTTCCGGGGATGGCCATCAGCTGGATGCTGAACGCAATCCACCAGAACAGGTCACTGCGATCCATCAGCGCTGCCCCGGGACAGGGTCCGCCGAACGCCGGCGGGCCATCCTGAACTTCGCTGAACGGCTGCGGGGATTGCGCTCCGCCTCCTGGTCATCGGCCACCAGGGGCCTGCGGGTCAGACGCTCAAGGCGGTCATCGCCCAGGAACGCTGTCTTCACCCGCCGGTCCTCGAGGGAGTGGAAACTGATCACACCGAACAGTCCACCAGGCGTCAGCCAGTCGGGGGCCTCGTGAAGCAGGCGCTCGAGCGACCCGAGTTCGTCGTTCACAGCGATGCGCAGGGCCTGGAAGGTGCGGGTGGCGGCATGGATGCGGCCATGGCGGCCCTTGGGGGGATAGCAGCCGGCCACCAGATAGGCCAGAGCAGCCGTGCCCCGACCCGAGCCCTGCCAGGGACGGGCCTCGACGATACGGCGGGCGATCCGCCGCGACAGCCTCTCCTCGCCATAGGCGTAGATGAGATCGGCCAGGTCCTTCTCCTCCAGACGGTCGATCAGCTCAGCGGCGGACTCGCCCTCAGCGTTGTTCATGCGCATGTCGAGGGGGCCATCCAGGCGGAAGCTGAAGCCCCGCTCAGGCCGATCCAGCTGGGGGCTGCTCACCCCCAGATCGGCCAGCACCCCCACCAGGGGCCCGCTGGGGGTGTAGGTGGCGAAGTTGGAGGCCACCAGGCTGACCCGATCAGCAAAAGGTGCCAGCCGCTCGGCTGCCGCCTCCAGGGCCGAGGGATCCTGATCGAGGCCGATCAGGCGCAATCCCGGATGAGCCGCCAGCAAGAGGGCGCTGTGGCCACCGCCACCCACGGTGGCATCCAGCAGAGTTCCTTCACAGGGCAAGTCGGTAAAGCCGGCTACCACGGCAGCGGCCAGAACCGGCAGGTGATCGAACGTCTGCTGCATGGGTTCCTTCCTAAGATCCGCACGTCCGCTTCCGAGACCTCCGGCCCATGACGCAACTGGAAACGCGCACGGAGCCGATGGTGGTCAACTTCGGGCCCCATCACCCCTCCATGCACGGGGTGCTGCGGCTGGTGGTGACCCTCGATGGCGAAGACGTGGTGGACTGCGAGCCGGTGATCGGCTACCTGCACCGCGGCATGGAGAAGATCGCCGAGAACCGCACGAACGTGATGTTCGTGCCCTATGTGAGCCGCTGGGACTACGCGGCCGGCATGTTCAACGAGGCGATCACGGTCAACGCTCCCGAGAAGCTGGCCAGCATCCAGGTGCCGAAACGCGCCAGCTACATCCGTGTGCTGATGCTGGAGCTGAACCGCATCGCCAACCATCTGCTCTGGCTTGGCCCGTTCCTGGCCGATGTGGGCGCCCAGACCCCCTTCTTCTACATCTTCCGTGAGCGGGAGATGATCTACGACCTCTGGGAAGCTGCCACCGGACAGCGGCTGATCAACAACAACTACTTCCGCATCGGTGGGGTTGCCGCCGATCTGCCCTACGGCTGGCTGGAAAAGTGCCTCGACTTCTGCGATTATTTCGGCCCAAAGATCGACGAATACGAGAAACTGATCACCAATAACCCCATCTTCAAACGCCGCATTGAGGGACTGGGGGTGATCAGCCGTGAGATGGCCATCAACTGGAGCCTTTCGGGCCCGATGCTGCGTGCCTCCGGCGTGCCCTGGGACCTGAGAAAGATCGACAAGTACGAGTGCTACGACGATTTCGAGTGGGACGTGGCCTGGGAGAAGGAGGGCGACTGCTACGCCCGCTATCGGGTGAGGATCGAGGAGATGCGCCAGTCGCTGAAGATCCTGCGCCAGGCCTGCACAGCCATCCCCGGCGGCCCCACCGAAAACCTGGAGGCCCAGAGGATGAACGAGGGCAAGAAGAGCTCCTGGTATGACTTCGACTACCAATATGTGGCCAAGAAAGTGGCCCCAACCTTCAAGATCCCCGGCGGTGAGCTCTACGCCAGGGTGGAATCGGGTAAAGGCGAACTGGGCGTGTTCATCATGGGCAATGATGATGTCACCCCCTGGCGTTGGAAGATCCGGGCTGCCGATTTCAACAATCTGCAGATCCTGCCCCACATCCTCACCGGGGCCAAGGTGGCCGACATCATGGCGATCCTGGGCTCGATCGACGTGATCATGGGCTCGGTGGACCGCTGAGCGCAGACGGCAGTCGGCGGCGGGGACGAGGCCGGCGAAGCCGCTGGCTCAATCAGTTGCGCCGGTGCGGCATCGCTGGACCTGCGTTGCTCACCGGCTACCTCTGGCTGAAGGGCTGGCATCCGGCCCTGCCTGGACTGAGCTGTCCACTGAGGGCACTCACGGGCCTTCCGTGCCCCACCTGCTTCCTGACTCGCGCCACGGCCGCGGCCCTGAATGGCCGGTTCTCGGAGTCGGTGGACCTGCACGCCTTCGGGCCGATCGCCGCTGCCGCCCTGCTGGCATGGTCGGCGCAGGCTCTCTGGACCCGGCGGCTTGTGCCCCAGGAATTGAAGGGCACCCACCTGGGCGTGGTGACACTGCTGCTTCTGCTCTACTGGGCTGGGCGGATGAGCCTCACCTATGGAGTCGGCATTGCCGCCTTCCCAGACACCTGAAACCGACCCCAGCAGAGTTCAGGAATGGGTCAACAGATACTGGCCGTTGCCATTGAATTCACCATCACAGCTGCTGAAGATTGTCCCGAGCAAGAGGAGATAAAAGCGCCATATACGCCGAAATCTTGCATAGTCCATGCCATAGTCCAATTGGCTGACCACATCCTGGGAGGCGTCAAATCGATTCAGCCAGGCAGTGAGCGTCTGGTGGTAGTTGGTTCCATTCATGTACCATTTCTGAATGGTTTTGAGGTCACGATCATGGCTGGGAATAGCGTCATGATTCCAGTAGCGCCCATGAGGGAAAATATACTTGTGGGTGAAGCCCGACGACATATTATTGGGAATCCTAACCGTGATGATATGAATCAATGTCTTCCCACCGGGTTCAAGCAAGCTGGCCAGCTTTCGGAAAGCTCGCGTCAGATTGCCGACATGGCAGAAGACGCCAACGGAGATGATCTTGGTAAACTTTTCGGGTAATTCCACTTCATTGAGATCACCCTCAATCAGGGTGAATCTTCCCGAGCTCAAT
Organism: Synechococcus sp. CBW1107; assembly: GCF_015841355.1. Taxonomy (NCBI): domain Bacteria; kingdom Bacillati; phylum Cyanobacteriota; class Cyanophyceae; order Synechococcales; family Synechococcaceae; genus Synechococcus; species Synechococcus sp. CBW1107. The sequence goes on along the minus strand of NZ_CP064908.1, from coordinate 2,001,747 downwards.
TGACTGTTCGGGTCCTTCATCTTCCCACGCATGTACGCACATTGCTGCCGACTCAGATTGACTCCCGTGCAGCGCAGATTGGGAAACTTTGAAAGGATGTAATTGGGAACGCAACCCCAGCCACAGCCAAAATCAAGGAGATTGTCTCCATCGACAATACCCAGACGCTCAATCATCTGATCAATCATGTGCCGTTGCGATTCTTCCAGATCCTTGGCGCCATGCTCCCAGAATCCAGTGCTATACTTTGGGTAAATAGGCTCCCAATCGCCCAGCATTCGATTCAGCATCTCTTGGGGGCGATCATACTGAATTTCCATCAGTTCCCTGGATGACTCTGCAATCCGATCCGATTCCTCCAGCACCCAGTCATACGGAGCCAACAGGCCGGGGAAGTGGCGGAACAGAATGGGCATGGAGGCGTGGACCATCCCTCGGAACAGCGAGTCGGGAATTTCCAGACCGTTGATGTAGGCCTCCGCCATGGCCATCTGGGCCTGGTTGAAGGCTCCTGCCATCAGACGGGTTCCTCTGTAGCCGAGGGAGTGACTGGCTTCCCTGGACTGGGGCTCGGTCTGAACCGCCGACAGAGTGCCAGCTGGATCAACAATCGAACGTGTCATCTGTGAACATCCAAAAAGCAGGACTGGACCAGCGACCTCTGCCCGGGAAAGCATGAGTTGCGCATCTGAAACCCCTTGCTGCCTGGGCCGCCGCTTACCGTCTGTTCAAAGCATTGCTCTCAAAAACCGCCTTGACCAGCAAGGCTGAAAAATGACATTTTCTGTCATCATCAGCTTGGGCACCGGGTGCTCCGGAGACGTGGGATCATGGGCTTGAGCAAGACATAACGGGAGACCCAAGTTCAAGGCAAGCCAAGACTTGAATCAAGCGGCAACACCATGACCAGCGATCTCATGGGCAGCGGGCCGGCCCCAATCGATCCCTCCGGGTGGTTGCTGCTTCACCGAAGGGTGCGTTTCGGCGAGACCGATGCCGCCGGAGTGATGCATTTCCACCAACTGCTGCGCTGGTGCCATGAGGCCTATGAGGAGAGCCTCGAAGCCTTCGGGATCTCAGCCGCCGTCATCTTCCCCACCCCCGGCCGGCCCCCTGAGACCCACGACACCGGCGACGCCGGTCCAGCGACAGTGGCTCTGCCGATCGTGCATTGCCGTGCCGACTTCCTGGCACCCCTGGTGTGCGGCGATCCGCTGGCGATCGTCCTCGCTCCACGACGGCTCGCGGCCGGACGTTTCGAGGTGAGCTACAGCTTCACGTGCCTCGCTGGCCCCAGCCGCCCGGTGGCCCGGGGCCTCACCCAGCACGTGGCCATCGAGGCGAGCAGCCGGAGGCGCTGCGCACTGCCGGAGCCGATCGAGCGCTGGCTGGAGGCCTCAGCCGGAGCGGAATGATCTGCTCAGAGGATCGGCGAGCGGCGGGAGAGCGCCCAGAGCAGGGCCGCCATCTGCAACGGCAGCAGGCTGGCGACAAGGCTGAGCGGATGAAAGCCATCCTCCACAGCCACCCCCGCCAGGGAGAAGCTGACCGTGGCGGCCAGGCCGATCAGCAGCGTCAAGCCAAGGCGACCGGACAGTCCCGGTGCACGCAGGTTGAGGACGCCGGCCCGGGGAGGCGTGAGGCCGCGGCCAGCCATCAGAACCACTCCCTCTTGGCGTCGATGTAGGTGGCTTTGAACTCTTCGGGGGTTTTGGTGAGGTAGATGATTCCCTCGATCAGGCCAATCACCCCCATCACGAAGCTGGCAATGCCACAGGTGACCACACCTCCGGCAACGGACACCACCAGCATGATCACGCCCGACGTGGTGTAGCCGAGCACGAACTTGTGGATCCCGAAGGCGCCCAGAAAGATTCCAAGCAGCCCCGCGGCAAGCTTCTTGTTGGAGAGTTCCGGATCAGCGGACGAGGTCATCCAGAAGGTGCGACTGACCAGCTTTAGCGGACTTCTGCAGCCGCGTCATCGGCGCCGGCTGCTCCGTCACAGGTCTGGAGCAGCCAGCCGCTCCAGCGCGCCCGCTCCCACTTGCCAAGGACGTTGGGCGCCAGCTCAGGGCAGGCCAGCCAGCGCTGGGGGCGTTGGGCGGGGGGAAGCCGTTGAGCCAGCCGCTGGCAATCGGCGATCAGGGCCGCGGTGGTGGCGGTTTCCGTCTCAGGCCCTGGCGGACCTGAGACACCGCGGTGACGCACCAGAGCCACCAGGCGCTGGCCCCAGAGGGGATCGGGGCTGGGCAGCAGCAGCACCTGGGCCAGGGGGACCCCCTCCGCCAGGGCCCAGCCCAGCAGCCGGGCCTCCACCTGCTCCGGAAAAACGGTTTCACCGCCGCTGCTGATCGCCCCATCCACCCGTCCCAGAATCTCGAGGCCGGCGGGGCCGACGCGGGCCCCATCGCCACTCCGCCACCAGGCCCCCTCCCGCTCCAGCGGCTGCAGCTGTCCAGCCTCCAGACAGCCGGGGCTGAGCCGTCCGGTGCGCACCAGCAGGGCACCGTCGGGGTCAAGCCGCAGCTGCACATCGGCCAGGGGCTGGCCACAGCCGCCTTCTCCCTCCAGGAAGCGCTCCGGAGGCAGGGCCGCCACCATCGCGGCGGTTTCGCTGGCGCCATAACAGGGCGACAGCCGGATCTCAGCCGCGCGGGCCCGGGCAGCCAACTCAGCAGACAGCGCCGCACCTCCGACCCAGACCACGGCGCAGCTCCGCAGCCAGGCGCAGCCCTCCGCTGCGGCCAGCAGCCGCTCCAGCTGGGTGGGCACCAGGGAGAGCAGCGCCCCGCGGTCGGCTGGGAGGGGACATGCCGCCGCCAGCTCCCGGGGCCGGCGCATCAGCCCCGGGGGCAACCAGCACCTGGGGGTTCCCCAGACCCGGCTCCTCACCAGGGGCATCAGACCGCTGACGTGATGGAGCGGGAGGGGGTTGAGCTGCAGCGTCGCGGAAGGATCGAGCCCGATCGCCTGCAACCACTGCCCGGTGGCGACCGCTGAGGCCTCCAGGTGAGTCAGGGGCTGCAGGCACCAGCGGCGGCGACCGGCGCTGCCACCACTGCCCACCACCACACCGGCCCCGGTCAGGGGCGATCCAACCAGGGCATCCCCAAGCAGCTCCCGCTCCTGCTCGGCGCAGAGGCCCACCAGGCGCTGTTCACGCCAGGCCTGCTCCAGGTCCGCCACCAGGTCCTCGGCCGGCGCGGCGCTGGTGAGCAGCAGAGGGAAAGCCATCAGCGCTGAACCCGGACCTAGGCCGCTCGGGCGCGGCGGGCGGCAATCCCCGCCTCCACCGCCGTGACACCGGCCAGGAGCAGCAGGCCAAGCAGACCCACCAACTGCTGGCGTGGGTCGTCCTGGGCGCCCAGATCGGCCCCGTCCCCCCGGCCCAGCACCAGCCCCAACGCGAACCAGCTGGTGCTCACGGCCGAGGTGATCCAGTAGGCCCGCCAGCGCCGCTGATAGATGTAGCCGGTGCCCAGACCGGGCACCAGGTTGAGGACCACGGCCACCCAGGGGGCCGAGGCCGCGAGGGTGTCCTGTTTGCTGAGGCTCATCGCGGTGGCGGTGTCGTTCCCGCCAACTCTGGCGGCTCCCTCCAGCTGTCGGCGGCCGCGGCCCAGACGCGCTCGGGGTCGGAACCGGCGAGATCCCCGCTGGCCTCCCAGCCCGGGGCCAGGCCCGGCGCCGCGGGGGTGGGTCCTCCCGCCTGAAGAGCGGCCAGGTGGTGCAGCCAGCGGCGGCCGATGCCGGTCTCGAAGCCTGTGCTCAGCATCAGCCGGGGCCTCCCCGCCTGAAGCTGCGCCAGCAGGCGCCGGGGATCTCCCTCCTGGGAGGGCCGTCGCACCTGCCAGCCGCTCCAGCGGTCGCGCAGGCCTGGATCCTGCGCCAGCGACTCATCCAGCGCCACCGGCAGGGCCGGGGGACCAGCGGCCAGGGCGAGCAGACCGGCGTGATCGGCGGGATCCAGCGGCTGCTCCAGCCACTCCAGGCGAGGATCCGTCGCCAGCCGCCGCGCCCAGGCGGCGGCGGTGGTGCGCCCCCAGCCCCCGTTGGCATCGAGGCGGAGTCTGGCCCCGTTCGGAAGCCGTTCCAGCAGCTGCTCGAGCAGCTGGCGCTCCTGAAGGTCGTCGGTGGCCGCCACCTTCCACTTCAACGTGAGAGGAAGACCACCCTGCTGAGCCGGCTGGCTGCGCTGGTGGGTGTCCAGGACCCGCTCCAGGGCCGGCAGCAGCTGAGGACCGGCCGGAAGCAGCCATGCAGGAGCCGGCGGCGGCAGCCACCCCCCGGCAGCGGTCCCCACCAACCTCTGGATCTCGCCCAGGGCGGCTCCGAGGGCAAAGGCCAGAGCCGCCGGCAGGGCCGGCAGACGACCCTCCAGCTCCTGACGATCGACCGTGGAGCCGAGGGCCTCGATGGCCCTGGCGATCCTGGCCAGTTCCGACTCAGCGGCGCCCTGCTGGGCTCCGAGCGCGATCGGTGCCGCCTCACCCCAGCCCCGATCGAGCAGCGGCGCCGACTCGCCCTCGCCCCCGGCCAGCGGCTCGAGCCGCAACAGCCAGCCACGCTTGCTCCTCAGCGTGCCCCGGGCGGTGACCAGGGGAATGGGCAAGGCCAGATCGAAGCGCCTCCAGTGCAGGCGAAGCTTCACCGCAGCGGCAGCCAGGGGCCGATCGCCAGGCCCAGCGCCAGGCCCAGACCATTGAAGGCCTGAAAGCGCAGGGCCAGGAACTTGCTGCCGGCGATCCGCTCAGGAGCGGCATGGTGATCCCGCAGCAACTGGATCAGGGCCCTGGCGGAAGGCAGGCCCACCATCCCCAGCAGGGCCGTCAGCGGCCATCGGCCCAGCAGCACCGGTGCCCACTGCAGAGCCAGGGTCAGGGCGATGAACCAGGGCACCAGGGCCGCGGCGCCGGCGGTGCCCAGCTTCACCACCGGCGAGCGCTTGCCGTGGCTGGCGTCCTGCTCCACCTGATGGAAATGGGAGCAGAACAGCACCAGGGTGGTGGCCAGGGCGGGACCGCTGCCCAGCAGGAGGGCAGCCTTCCAGGGAACAGCGGGGGCGGCCGTGGGCGCCAGGGCCATCAGGGCGGCGGCGGTGGCCAGGGGCCCGAAGGCCAGCCAGCAGAGCGGTTCGCCCAGGCCGCGGTAGCCCAGCCGCAGGGGGGGACCCTGGTAGGCGTAGCCGAGGACGCAACAGCCCAGCACCAGAGCCAGCACCAGGGGGGTGCTGCGGGCCGCCACCAGGGCGAACAGCGCCAGGCCGAGCACCAGGCAGCTATTGGCGAGCTGGGCCACCCGGTCGCGGCGGCCGGTGAGATTGACCAGGGAATGGGGCTTGCCGAGCCGATCCACGCCGGTGTCGGCATCGAAGACATCGTTGGCCAGGTTCTCCCAGCCCAGCAGCAGAACCGCCGCCAGCAGGAAGGCCAGCACCTGATCCAGGCGTGGCACCTGGCCCTGGCCGGCCCACCAGCCCGCAGCCAGAAGCACCGGCATCACCGCCACGGAATACATCGGCCATTTGATCGCCGCCTTCCAGAGGCGGCGGCGGGCCGGGTCGTGGGAGCGATCCCCAGCCGGGAGGCCTCCCGTGGAGTCCCCATCGGCGTAACGGCTTGCGACGACCTGGGGGTCGGACATGGGCAGCAGGGACGGCGAACCGGGAAGGACCCATACATTTGAGCAGCTTCCATGGCCACCGCCGCCGTCGTCCTGGTGCAGGTCGTTCCCTCCTTCACCGAACTGCTCGCCGCCGCCGCCCAGGGGGCCCGGCAGCTGGAGGAGGAGGGCGTGCTCAGCCTGGCGCTGCCCATGCCCTGCCGGGATCCCCTGGCCCTGCTCCCCCACCTCGACGACGGCGGGCACTTCCGCTTTCTCTGGGACGGTGCACCGGGCCTCTGCCTGGCGGCCAGCGGCACCACCCACCACCTGGAGCTGAGCGGACCCAGACGGTTCGAGCTGGCCCAGCGCTTCAGCGCGATGAGCCTCAGCCGCCTGGGGCAACAGCCCCAGAGCGTTCCGCCCCTGGCCAGGCCGAGGGTGCTGCTCGCCTTCTCCTTTTTTGACAGCCCGCTGCAGGAGACCAGCGCTGCGGTCCCGGGGGTGCAGGCGGTGCTGCCACGCTGGCAGCTGAGTCGCCAGGGACGCCACTGCTGGCTGCGGCTGCAGCGCTGCCTCGGCGGTGAGGTCACCCCCCGGAGCGTGGCCGAGGAACTCTGGGAGCGGGCCCGGCTCCTGAGCCGGCTGCCGGCCGAGGGGGAGGGCTGGCTCCCCAGCACCTCCCGGGTGGGCATCACCAGCCGTTCCTGCTGGGAGAGCGACTACCGCGAGGCGGTCCGTCAGGCTCTGGGACTGGTGGAAGGGGGAGCCCTGCGCAAGCTGGTGGTGGCGGTGCGCCAGCAGGTGGGGCTGGATCAGCCACTCGACCCTCTGGAGCTGCTGGCCCGCCTGCGCCGTCACCAGCCGGGCAGCTGCCGCTTCCTCTGGCAGCAGCGCCCCGGCGATGCTCTGATCGGTGCGTCCCCCGAGCGGTTGCTGGCGGTGCGCCAGGGCCAGCTGCGCTGCGATGCCCTGGCGGGCACCGCCCCGCTTGGACCACCGGCCGAGCAGCTCACCCAATCGACCAAGGACCGCCACGAACATGAACTGGTGGTGGAGGCGATCACCCGGGTGCTCTCGGAGGCGGGGCTGACACCCCGGCGGCCCCGCCATCCCCGTCTGGCCCGTCACGGCAAGCTGGTGCATCTGCACACCCCCATCACCGCAGCCCTGACCGAGCACCAGCCCCTGGCCCTGGCCGAGGCCCTGCATCCCACTCCGGCGGTGGCCGGACTGCCGCGGCGCGAGGCGATGGCCTGGTTGCGCAGCCTCGAACCGTTCGAGCGGGGCCACTACGCCGCACCGATCGGCTGGATCGACAGCGCCGGCGATGCCGAGCTGCGGGTGGCGATCCGCAGCGGCCGGCTTCGCGGCCATTGCCTGGAGCTCACCGCCGGCGCCGGGCTGGTGCGGGGGTCCGAGCCTGAGCGGGAACTCCAGGAAGTGGCCCTGAAGCTGGGGGTGCTGCAGCAACAGCTCAACCTGAGCGCCCCGCATCCGCCGCGGATCGCCCCATCGGCCGGCCAGCAGGCGGCCAGCACACTTCACCAGACGGTGGGGTGAACGCCCATGACGCCGGTGGTCGTTGCGGTGCTGCTGCTGGGGGGGCTTGTGGGCCTGGCGCTGCTGCTGTTGCGCTGGCTGGGGCGCCTGCGCCTTTACCGGATCATCTTCGAAGCCGACACTCCGGCTGGCAAGGCGTTCGATGTGGTGCTGCTGCTGGCGATCGCCGCCAGCGTTCTGACGGTGATCCTGGAGAGCGACCCCAGGCTGAAACTGCAGCCCATGATTCCCTTCGAGGCCCTCGAGTGGAGCTTCACCCTGGTGTTCAGCCTGGAATATGTGCTGCGGCTGTTCTGTGTCGAGCGGCCCCTGCGCTACGCCACCAGCTTCTTCGGGCTGGTGGATCTGGTGGCGATCCTGCCCACCTTCGTAGGTCTGATGGTCCCGGGCTCCCAGTCGTTCCTGGTGGTGAGGATCCTGCGGCTGCTCCGGGTCTTCCGGATCCTCAAGCTGGGGGAATACCTGCAGGAAGCCGACCTGCTCTGGCAGGCCCTTGTGGCCAGCCGCCGCAAGATCCTGGTGTTCCTGCTCACGATGGTCACCCTGGTGATCGTGATCGGAGCTCTGATGGTTCTGATCGAGGGTGAAGCCGGCGGCTTCGTGAGCATCCCCGTGGGGATCTACTGGGCTGTGGTCACCATCACCACGGTGGGCTATGGCGATGTCACTCCCGTGACCCCTCTAGGCAGGTTCGCGGCCTCGGCCGTGATGCTGCTGGGGTACAGCATCATCGCCGTCCCCACCGGGATCCTCAGCGTGGGTCTGCAGGAGGCCCAGCGCCAGCGCCGTGAGTCGGCCAGGGACTGCCCGAGCTGTGGCTGCACGCCCCACGACCGTGATGCCCGCCACTGCAAAGCCTGTGGCGCGAAGCTCTGAAGCCTGGCGCCAACAGCTCGGCGCCACCGGAGACGGGCGCCATCCCCGGAGGGGTTCTCCACCCCCGGAGGCGCTGCCCATCGCCGAACGCCATCCATCACACCCCACGGCCCTGAGCCACCGGAACCTCCAGCCGATCGACCGGCTGATCGTGCTGCGGGACGGCACGCTCCCGGCAGCCGCCTGGAACCAGGCGCTGAACGACAAAGCCCACCTCATGCGCCTCTGGCCCAGGGGGCAGGAGCGTCCTGAGAGCCCGGACTGGGACGCGGACCTCAGGCCGGCGCAGGTGATCAACATCCAGCCGGACCGCCGTGGGCATCTGGGGAGGCTGGCCCGCACTGTGCTGCGCCTGCAGACCGTGCTCGTGCTGGGCGGCGGGGGGGCCAGGGGCTTGGCCCCCATCGGAGCCCTGGCGGCCATGGAGGAGGTGGGTCTTGATGAGACCGACGTGGTGATGGGGGTGAGCATCGGCTCCCTCGTGGCCTCCCTGCTGGCATTCGGTCTCTCCAGCGGCGAGATCCTTTCCCAGCTGGAACGGGTGATCATCCGTTCCAGCCCCTACAACCTCACCCTGCCCCGTGACGCCCTCTTCACCCTGGCCAACCCCCGGCGGGAGATGGAACTCTTCTTCGGCCCCACCCGCCTCCAGGACTGCTGGCTGAGACTGCACTGCTTCTCGACGAACCTCTCCCGCAACCGTCTGCAGGCCTGGTGTCTGGGCAGCATCCCCACCGCGGTGATCACCAGCATGTCGATGCCGGGGAGCTTTCCGCCCGTGGAGGACAGCCGGGGGGACCTGCACGTGGATGGGGGCATCCTGAACAACCTGCCGATCGCCGCCGCCCGTGGCCTGAGTGACGGGCGGGTGATCGCCGTGTCGTTGGATGTGGATCCCGATACGGCCGACCAGGACAGCCCGGACCGGAAGCGCCGCCGCTCCTCAATAGCCAGGACCATCATCAGCGCGATGATGTGCACCTCCCACAGCCAATCAAGAGCCCAGGAAAATCTGGCCGATCTGGTGCTCAAACCCGAGATCGGGGCCTATCCCCTCCTCGGCTGGAAGAGCTACCGGGAGATCGTCCTGGCGGACCAGGGTCATGCCCGCTCCCGGCTGGGGGATGGCACCCGCTTCAGACGTGCGGCAACGCCGCGATCGTGAGATCGGCCAGCGGCACGCCGCCCAGCCGCTCGATCTCCCGAACGCCGGTGGGACTGGTGACGTTGATCTCACTCAGGCGATCACCGATGACGTCGATCCCCACGAAGAACAGCCCGGCCGCGCGCAGGGCCGGGGCCAGTTCGGCGCAGATGGTGCGCTCAACATCGGTGAGGGCGGTGGCCTCCGGTTCCCCGCCCACCGCCAGGTTGCTGCGGAACTCTCCGGGCGAGGGGCGACGGTTCACGGCTCCGAGCGGTTCACCATTGACCAGCAGGATGCGCTTGTCGCCCGCCACCACCTCAGGGAGGAAGGCCTGGGCCATCACCGGCAGCCGGCCCTGGTTCGTGACCAGCTCCAGCAGGGCCTGCAACCCCGGCGCCCGCGCCTCAGTGCGCACCACCCCCTGACCGGCACGCCCCCCCAGGGGCTTGAGCACCACCTCGCCATGCTCGGCGGCGAAGTCCGCAAGCTGCTCGATGTTGCCGCTCACCAGGGTGGGGGCCATCAGATGGCTGAAGCGCAGGGCGCCGAGCTTCTCGTTCCAGGCCCGCAGGGATGCCGGCCTGTTGAGCACACGCACGCCCCGGTGCTCGGCCAGCTCGAGCAGATGGGTGGCATAGAGGTAAGCCTCGTCCACGGGCGGATCCTTGCGCATCCACACCCAGGGGAAGGCGTCGAGCGGCAGGCGCTGGGGTTGCCCCAGCTCAACCCAGGGCTCGGGAATCTCCCAGCCCTCGGGCGTGGAACGGATCGCCGCCAGCTGGGCGGACTGGGCGAGCACCGTGGGGCGGTGTCCCGGTTCGGTGGCGCCGGCCCGTTCCCCCTCAACCGCCAGATCGGCCAGAGTGCAGATCCAGACCTGATGGCCGGCACGCTGGGCCGCCTGCATCAGGGCCACACTCGAGTCCTTGCCTGGACGCAGGCGCTGGATCGGGTCGATCACGAAGAGATGGGACGGTCCGCTGGGGGTCGTGCTGCTGGGCACCCTCAGACCCCTTTCAGGAGCTGATCGAGCCGACCGGCCCGCTCCAGGGAATGCAGCTCGTCGCAGCCGCCGATGCCGAGGTCGTTGATGAAGATCTGGGGCAGGCTGCTGCGTCCTCCGGCCCGCTCGGCCATGGCGGAGCGGGCGGCCTGGTCGCCATCGATGGCGTGTTCCTCGTAGACCACTCCCTTGCGATCGAGCAGTGCCTTGGCACGGACACAGAAAGGGCAGAACCGCCAGGTGTAGATCTCGACGTTCACTGCGGTGTCGGCCACCATCGCGGTTTCTGAGCTGAATCAGGATCCTAGAAGCCGTTCCCGGCGCCCAGCCGCGCTGATACGGTCGTGAAAACCGTTGACCAGCCGGTGCTCGACCTCACCGATTTCAAGCGCGACCTCTCCGAACTCACCGACCGCCTGGGCCATGCCCAGGACTGTCTTTGACGTACCGGCCCTGAACGCCCGCCAGCAGGACCTGGAGCAGCTGGCCTCCCAGCCCGACTTCTGGGATGACCAGCAGCAGGCCCAGAAGCAGATGCGCCAGCTGGATGAGGTGAAGGCGCAGCTGGAGCAGCTCAAGCAGTGGCGAACCGCGGTGGACGATGCCCGCGCCACCCTCGAGCTCTACGACCTCGAACCCGATGAGGAGCTGCTGAGCGAGGCCAATGGCGGCCTGCAGAGCCTCAGGGCCGATCTCGACCGCTGGGAACTGGAGCGACTGCTGAGCGGCCCCTACGACAAGGAGGGTGCCGTGATCTCGATCAATGCCGGCGCCGGCGGCACCGACGCCCAGGACTGGGCCCTGATGCTGATGCGGATGTACACCCGCTGGGCCGAGGACCATGGCATGAAGGTGACCGTGGACGAACTCTCGGAAGGGGAGGAGGCCGGCATCAAGAGCTGCACGATCGAGATCGACGGGCGCTATGCCTACGGTTACCTGCGCAACGAAAAGGGCACCCACCGGCTGGTGCGGATCTCACCGTTCAACGCCAACGACAAGCGCCAGACCAGCTTCGCCGGCGTGGAGGTGATGCCCAAGCTCGACGAGGACGTCAAGCTCGACATCCCTGACAAGGACCTGGAGATCACCACCTCCCGCTCCGGCGGGGCGGGCGGCCAGAACGTGAACAAGGTTGAAACGGCGGTGCGCATCCTGCACGTGCCCACCGGCCTGGCGGTGCGCTGCACCCAGGAGCGCTCCCAGCTCCAGAACAAGGAGAAGGCGATGGCACTGCTGATGGCCAAACTGCTGGTGATCGCCCAGGAGCAGCGGGCCTCGGAGATCGCCGACATCCGCGGCGACATCGTCGAGGCCGCCTGGGGCAACCAGATCCGCAACTATGTCTTTCACCCGTATCAGATGGTCAAGGATCTGCGCACCGCCGTGGAGACCACCGATGTGCAGGGGGTGATGGACGGAGACCTCGATCCCTTCATCCAGGCCCTGCTGCGCCAGGGTGTGGAGATCGCCGCCGAAGTGGCCGCCTGAGCCCCACCGATCCTCCAATGACCGACAGCATCAGCCCCAGCGGGCCCGGCACGCCGACTGAGCCCACCGCCAGCACAGAGGTCCCCGCCGGTCCACCTCCCAGCTTCGTCAAGCTGGCCATGCGCAACATGGTGCGCAAGGGCCGCCAGAGCCTGCTGCATTTCGGCCTCACTGCCGTGGGCTTCAGTGCCGTGCTGCTGCTGCTGGCCTGGTTCGGCCGGCCCAGCCTGCCCCAGTGACGCCGGTCCCTCCAGGCCTGGACCTGGCCTTCAGCTGTGACGAGGCGCTCAGCGCCGAACAGCTGGAGGCGGCTGGCCCCCTGGCCGACCCGGCCACGGCCGAAGGGCCGTGGCGCGATCTGCTGGCGGCCTGGCTGGAGCAGATGCAACCCGAGTTGCCCCAGGCCCTGCGGGCGCCCGCCTACAGCCTGGGGCTGAGCCTGGTGGGCGACCGGGAGATGGCCGAGCTCAACGAAAGCTGGCGGAACCAGCAGGGCCCCACCGATGTGCTGGCCTTCGCCGCCCAGGACGAAGGGCTGGAGGGAGCACCGGCCATGCCGAAGCCGCCGGAGCTGGCATCAGATCAGGAGTCACCCGAACAGGGGGAGCCACTGGAGCTGGGCGACATCGTGATTTCCCTGGACACAGCGGTCCGCCAGGCCGAGGCGGCAGGCGTGAGCCTGGCGCGGGAACTGAGCTGGCTGGCCAGCCATGGCCTGCTCCACCTGCTGGGCTGGGATCACCCCGACGACGCCCGGCTGGAGGCCATGCTGCGCCGCCAGGACCAGCTGCTGGAGTGCTGCGCCGGTAGCGACGGCAGCGACCCCCCTGGACGACGGCGGTAACGTTCAGCCCGGACGCGCGAAGCGGCGGAACGTCAGGAGGAGTCAGCATGGTCAACCCGGTCCCCCTCGAGCCGGTTCCTCTTGCGCTGGCGGATCCCATGGCCAACGACTCCTCCCGCCGGGCTCGGGGCCAACGGACCGGGGCGTGGCGTGTGGCCAGCGATCTTCCGCTCAGCTTCCGCTATGCCGCTCAGGGGCTGGCCTATGGCTTCACCAGCCAGCGCAACTTCCGCATCCATGCGATCACCGGCGGCTGCGTCTTTGCCCTGGGACTGTGGCTGCAGCTGAGCACCGAACAGCTGGCACTGCTGGTGCTCACCGTGGCGGCTGTGCTGGTGCTGGAGCTGATCAACACAGCCATCGAGTCGGTGGTGGATCTGGCCATCGGCCGCCGGTTCCACCCCCTGGCCCGCATCGCCAAGGACTGCGCCGCGGCGGCCGTGCTGGTGGCCGCCGCGGCTTCCCTGCTGATCGCCGCGCTTCTGCTTCTGCCCCCCCTGCTGCTGCGCCTGGGCGTTTGAATGGAGTTCTGGCGGCTGGCCTGATGCTCCTGGTTCTCGACAACTACGACAGCTTCACCTTCAACCTGGTGCAGTACCTCGGCGAGCTGGCGGCGGAGCACCCGATCGCCGCCGACCTGCGGGTGGAGCGCAACGATGCCCTGAGCATCGATCAGATCACTGCCCTGCGGCCGGAGGCGATCCTGATCTCACCGGGCCCTGGCGACCCCGACCAGGCCGGGGTCTGCCTCGAGGTGATGCACAAGCTGGGACCGACTGTGCCGATCCTGGGGGTCTGCCTGGGTCACCAGTGCCTGGCCCAGGCGTTCGGTGGCCGTGTGGTGCGAGCCGCAGAGCTGATGCACGGCAAGACATCCCCGGTGCTGCATCGGGGCGCGGGGGTGTTCGCCGGCCTACCCAGCCCGCTCACGGCCACCCGGTACCACAGCCTGATCGCGGAGCGGGCCAGCCTGCCTGAGGAGCTGGAGATCAGCGCGTGGCTGGAGGACGGCACGATCATGGGCCTGCGCCACCGTCATTTTCCGATCGAAGGCGTCCAGTTCCATCCGGAGAGCGTGCTCACCCAGGACGGACACCGGCTGCTGGCCAACTTCCTGCGCCAGGCGGCCCAGCACCATCCCAGCGGCGCCAGACCGCTCACCGGAACCCCCTCCTGAAGGAGGCTGGGGCAACGCTGCTAGGTTCGCGCCACGAACGGCGCCTGCGGGGCGCACCAGCAGGCATGGCCTCCGCATCAGGGCACGCGCACGACGGCCCCTCCAGCATCGTCAGCCGGCCCCTTCGCCGCCAGACCACGCTGCTGAGCGCGGCACTGGTGGCCGGCATCAGCCTGGGTGTGCCCGCAGCCGGGCTGGCCGCCGGTGGCGTCACGGTCACCAGCTACGGCCACAGCGCCCTGCTGATCCAGGGCGGTGGTGCCACGGTGCTGGTGAACCCCTTCAAGGCCGTGGGTTGCGCCGCCGGCCTGAGCGAGCCGCGGGTGCGTGCCGATGTGATCCTGGCCAGCAGCCGGCTCCTGGATGAGGGCGCTCCGGTGGCCTCCGGCCGCATGCTGGTGAGCCCCGGTTCCTACCGGGTGGCGGGCCTGAAGCTGGAAGGAGCCGCCATCCCCCACGACCGCATCGGCGGCCGCCGCTTCGGTCAGGCCACCCTCTGGCGCTGGAAGCAGGGAGGTCTGGAGATCGCCCACCTGGGCGGAACGGCGGCGGCCCTCCGCCCCGAAGACCGGGTGCTGATCGGCAAGCCGGATGTGCTGATCATCGGCGTGGGCGGGGGCGCCAAGGTCTACGACGGCGCCGAGGCCGCCGCCGTGGTTCGCGCGCTCGAACCCCGGCGGGTGATTCCGGTGCAGTACGTGAGTGGCCGCAGCCCGGCCAGCTGCGACCAGGGCAGCATCGAGCCCTTCCTCGAAGCGATGAGCGGCACACCGGTGCAACGGGTGGGTCGGACGGTGAGCTTCAGTGCGCCCCTCAGCGATGGGCCCCAGATCAAGGTGATGCGCTGATCCGGCTCGTTTCGAGCGCCTGGTAGGCGTCCCAGAACCGCGCCATCTGCTCACGGGTGCCCAGACTCACCCGCAGGGAGCCATCGATCAAGGGCTTGCCGGCCATCGAGCGCACCAGGATTCCCGCCTGGCGCAGCTCAGCCTCCACCTCGGCGACCGGCCGAGCGGGCCAGAGCAGCAGGTAGTTGCCTCCGGCGGCGTGGTGGCGTACACCCGCGGCGCGCAACTGCTGCTGCAGCCAGCCGCGCGCCAGAAGCACCTCGGCCACGTAGCCATCCACATAGGCCTGATCCGCCAGGGCGGCGCGGGCGGCGGTGACGGCAAAGCTGTTGATGTCGTAGGGGCCGGTGACGCGGCTGATGCGGTCCACGAGAGCCGGCGCGCCGATCGCGAAGCCGATGCGCAGACCCGCCAGGCCGGCGGTCTTGGCCAGGGAGCGCAGCACCAGCAGGTTGGAATGGGCCGCGAAGGCATCGGCGGCCCCCCGGTTCAGCAGGGGCGGCAGCACGCTGTCGCCGGTGAAGGCCTCATAGAGCTCATCCACCACCACCAGCGTGCGCGGGGCTGCGGCCGCCAGCTCGAGAATGCCCTCAGGCGCCAGGCGGGTGCCGGTGGGGTTGTTGGGGTTGCAGAGCAGCAGGATCCGCGGCGGGTGCCAGTGGCCGCTGGGTTCGCCGGCATCACCTGGACCGAGCAGCGCCGCGCGGATCTCCTCGAGAGGAAAGCCGAACTCAGGCAGCCGGTAGGGCAGCGCCTCGATCGTCATGCCCTGCATGCGGGCGCAGGGGGTGTAGTAGCCGAAGGTGGGGCTGGTGGTGAGCAGGCGATCGCCCGGGGCGCCGTAGGCGTGGAACAGGGCATGGAGGGCGGCATCGACACCGTTGAACAGGCCGATGTGGGCCGGGCTCAGGCCCGTCCCACCCAGAGAGGCCACCACCGCTTCGCGCAGGCCGTCGTACTCGGGATAGATGGCGTAGTGGTCGGCGGGGATGGCACGGATCGCTTCCACCACTTTCGGGCTGGGGCCCACGGTGTTCTCGTTGAAGTCGAGCCGCAGCAGCCCGCGGCGGCCTTCCAGGGGTGCGCTGTAGGCCACCAGGGCCTCCACTTCCGGGCGTGCCAGAGGAACCGCTGTCGGCTCCGAGAACCGGGGATCGCTCACATCCGCTCCAGCGTCGGGATGCCCAGCAGGCCGAGTCCCAGCCTCAGCGTGTCGGCGGTGAGGCGGCAGAGGGCCAGACGAGATCCCCGGGCCGGTTCCTCGGCCTTGAGCACCGGCACCTGATCGTAGAAGCGGTTGAACACCTGGGAGAGCTCGAACAGGTAGGAGCAGAGCCGGTTGGGCAGCAGTTCCTCCTCCACCTCGGCGATCACCGTATCCAGCGCCAGCAGCTGGCGCGCCAGGGCCCATTCCTGGGGTTCGCTGAACACCAGAGGATCGGGGAAGGCCGCGGCCGCATCCCCTTCCCCGGCACCCACGCCCCCCTTGCGGGCGATGCCGGCGATCCGCACCAGGGCATAGAGCAGATAGGGGGCCGTATTGCCGGTCAGGGTCAGCATGCGATCGAAGCTGAACTGGTAGTTGGTGTTCCGGTTGGTGCTCAGGTCGGCGTACTTCACCGCCGCAAGACCCACGGTGGTGGCCACATGGGTGATGAACGCCTCCGATTCCTGACGCTCCTCCTCGGCGAGGCGGCGGCGCAGATCCGCCTCAGCGCGCTCCACCGCCTCATCCAGCAGGTCCTTGAGCCGAACCGTGTCGCCTGAGCGGGTCTTGAGTTTCTTGCCGTCCTCGCCCTGCACCAGGCCGAAGGGCACGTGCTCCAGCCGCCCTCCCTCGGGAACCCAGCCGGCACGGCGGGCCACCTGGAACACGGCGGCGAAGTGACTGGCCTGGCCGGCATCGGTCACGTAGATCAGCCGGCGGGCGCCATCTCCTTCGGGAGGCTCCGCAAAGCGATACCGCAAGGCCGCCAGATCGGTGGTGGCGTAGTTGAAGCCGCCGTCGCTCTTGCGCACGATCAGCGGCAGCGGCCGGCCGTCCTTGCCTTTCACACCGTCGAGGAACACGCACTGGGCGCCGGCATCGGTCACCAGCAGCCCACTGGCCGCCAGATCGGCCACCACCGCCTCCAGATAAGGGTTGTAGAACGACTCCCCCCGCTCGCTCAGAGCGATGTCGAGGCGGTCGTAGATCAGCTGGAATTCGCGCCGCGACTGCTCGCAGAGAAGCTCCCAGGCCCTGCGGCTCACGGGATCGCCGCTCTGCAGCTTCACCACCTCCTCACGGGACGTGGCCTGGAAGGCCTCATCGGCATCGAAGCGCGCCTTGGCCTGGCGGTAGAAGGCCACGAGATCACCCAGATCGACCGCATCGGCGGTGCTGAGGGCCTCGGGGGCCACCTGCTTGAGGTGGGTGATGAGCATGCCGAACTGGGTGCCCCAGTCGCCCACGTGGTTGAGGCGCAGCACCGGATGACCGCGGAACTCCAGCACCCGCGCCAGGGCATCGCCGATGATCGTGGAACGCAGATGCCCCACGTGCATCTCCTTGGCGATGTTGGGGCTGGAGAAGTCCACGATCACCGGGGCCAGCGGCCCTGCGGTGGTGGGCACACCCAGGCGGGGATCCACCAGACACTCCCGCAGCTCCGCTGCCAGCCGCTCGGGGCGCAGGCGCAGGTTGATGAAACCGGGCCCGGCGATCTGGGGTTCACAGCACAGCTGAGTGAAGGCCGGATCGGCCGTCAGTTGCTCCACGACCGCTGTGGCGATCGCCCGCGGCGGCAGGCCCAGCGGCTTGGCCAGGGGCAGGGCGCCGTTGGCCTGGAAATCGCCGAACTCGGGTTTGCTGGCCGGCGCCAGCTGGGGATCCAGGCACCGGCCGGCCGCCTCGGCCTCGGCGGCCGCCTGCGGGAACGCCCGCTCCATCGCCGACCGCAGATGGGTGTCAAGGGTCTGGGCGATGCGGAGCATGGGTGGCGGGTGCGGACGGAGCGCCGGAGCAAGGGGGAGATCCAGCTCCGATCATCCCTCCTGGGGGGGTGGGCGCCCCGGTCCATCCAGACCGCTCAGGCGCTCAATCCCAGCTCCTGCTCCATGCCGGTGAGCACCACATCGGCCACCAGCTGGATGCGGTAGCGGCAGGCCTGGGTGACGCTGCAGGCGAAGGTGCCGTGCTCCCAGTACTTGTTGCTGCCGGCACCACCGCCGCAAAGGCCGAAATAGGCGCAGTCGCGGCGGCAGAGGTCGACACCGGTCGCGATCTCGCGCCACACCCGCTGGAACTTCTCGGTGCCGAGGGCCGCTTCGAGGCTGCCCTGGAGCACGTTGCCGAAGGTGAAATCGCCGTAGTCGGCCGTGGCCACCGCCAGCAGTTCCGGGTCGAAGCTGGAGAAATTGCCCTTGGCGTCCACGTTCACGATCGCGAATGGAGTGTTCATGTCGGTGCTCTCCATCCGGGCCTCACCACAGGCCAGGCTGGTGATGCCATCGAATTCACGCAGGCGCAGCCGACCGGGCTCGGAGCGGATCCGCTGCCAGAAGCGCTCCAGGAAGGCGGCGTAGCGGCGTTCCCCATCGGGACGCTCGAGGGTGGAGCGCAGGTTCTCTCCTTCGGTTTCCTCCATGTTGAAGCCCACGTCGGTGATGCCGGCGCCGCTGAAGAAGTCGTAGAGGGCATCGGCCTGATCGAGGGCATCGGCGGTGAGCACGCAGATCACCTGGAACGGAATGCCGCGGCGCTGCAGGGCGGCGATGCCGCGCATCACGGCCGCATGGGTGGGAAGACCGGTGCGGGTGCA
Source organism: Synechococcus sp. CBW1107 (assembly GCF_015841355.1). NCBI lineage: Bacteria > Bacillati > Cyanobacteriota > Cyanophyceae > Synechococcales > Synechococcaceae > Synechococcus > Synechococcus sp. CBW1107. Next base: position 1,983,392 of record NZ_CP064908.1, on the reverse strand, counting down.
GCGGTGGGCGTCGTGCAGAAAAGCCGGCCCATCCATGCTCACGCCCACATGGATGCCGTTGCGCTCGAAGCAGTCGCACCAGGCGTCGTCGATCACCACGGCGTTGGTCTGAAGCGACTGCACGATCGTCTCGGGCGGCAGTCCATGGCGCTTCAGGGCCTGGCGGATGCGCTCCGAGGCCGCGTCGTAGAACGCGACCGGCATGGTGAGCGGCTCCCCCGCATGCCAGAGCAGGGTGAACCCGCCATCGAGGAATGGACTCTCGAGCACCCGCTCCAGGGCCGCGTCCAGGATCTCCAGCGGCAGCCGGCTGCGGTCATCCCGGCTGGGCAGGTAGCAGTAGTCGCAGTCGAGGTTGCAGAACGGGGTGGGCTGCACCACCAGCAGGCGCAGCGGGCCGGCCTGGAGCTGGGGCGGCAGCTGGGCGGATGCGCTCACCAGTAGTTGCGCCAGCCACCATTGCGGAAACCGCCGTTGCGGAACCCACCGTTGCGGAACCCACCGTTGTAGAAGCCGCCATTGCGGAAGCCCCCGTTGTAGAAGCCGCCGTTGCGGAAGCCGCCATTGCCCCAGCCGACCCCGACATTGGGACCGTTGACGAACACCCGCGCCAGCCGGCCGTCAGACCCGGCCGCCTCCACGCCGGCCTCAGCGTCGTCGTGCTCCCGGACAGCGGCGGCAATGCGTCGCAGGCGTGCCTCGATGGCATCGCCCTGGCGGGGCTGCTCACCGGCTGAGGGAGCTGAGCCTGAGGCCGCAAGGGCCCGGGCCACCCCTGGATCCAGAGGCAGGGAGGCCGCCAGCAACAGAATGCCGAAGAGCCGGGAGCGGGTGAAGAAGGCCATCGGAGCAGGGTGGAAGCGGGGGAGGGGCAGAAGACAACGACGCCCCGGGGGGGGTCGCCTCAGGACATCAGGGAGCCGTGGGCCTGACGGGGGCCGAACCCGCCTGGGCCGGCAGCGGGCGCAGGGCCTCCACCCCCAGCAGCACCGTTTCGAAATAGGTGCGGATCTGATCCGGGGTGCGGTTGAGCGCACTGCCGGGTCCCACCCAGCGATCGACGGAGCCCACGGCCTCGGGCTGACCATCGAGGTAGCCCTGCAGCAGCCGTGCGATCGCCAGATTCACCAGATTGCGGAAGCCGGAATCGTTCTCAGGGACCAGACAGGCCACGGCATAGCGCTCGTAGGGCTCAGAGGGGATCAGTGCCAGCGCGGCACCCTTGTCGCCGGCAGTCAGACCGGCCAGGAGTGAACTGTCACCGATCACCCCCTCCACAGACCCGGCCTTCAGCGCCGCCACGGCCTCGGCCAGACTGGCGAACCCCACGGGCCGGGCGGTCGGCTGGATGCCCCTGAGCTCTGTTTCCGCCAGAGACTTGGCGACGACACCGATGCGCCTCCCGGCCAGCGACTGGGGCGATCCATCCAGCCGACCAGCGGGCGCCAGCAGCCTCAGACCGGAGAGCGCGAAGGGCAGGGAATAATCGAGGGTGATGTCCCGCTCCCACGTGAACGGCACGCCACAGGCGAGATCGGCCTGGCCGCCCACCAGACGCTGGCCCAGAACGGCAGGGTCGGCCACGGCCTCGACGCGGAGCCGCACGGGGCGGCCCACGGCCACGGCCAGCTCAGCCGCGATGCGGTTGCCCACCTCCATCGCGTAGCCCACCGGTTGCCCCTGGGCAGTGAAGGAGAGCAGGGGTGCCTGATCAGGCAGCCCGACCATCACCAGCTCCCCGCTGCGGGCAACCCGGTCGACGACCCCCTCCGCGCGAGCGGATGCCGCCGGCAGAAGGCCCGCGAGCAGGGCCAGGCCAGTCGGCACCATCCAGCGACCCACGCGGGATCGGGACAACGGCAGAACCAGCTGAAGGGGAAAGAGACGTCGCGGCACGGGAGGTCGCCAGGCAGACCATCCACAATCTGTACACGACCGGCGGATTTCGCCAGCTTCAGCGGCGCCGGAGTTCAGATTTGTGACAGTGCCGCAGGCCCGTCGCGCTCGTGATAGCAAAGCGATCTCGGCTCAGGGAGTATAGAATGGCATCAAACGAGAGAGTGAAGAAGCTTTGGTGCAAAAACTACAACAAAAGCAGAACGAGATTCAGATGTCATCCCTGAATGATTCTGCCGCCACCTCCAGCAGCCCCGACAAGACCACCGCCGATCAACTCAACCCCTCTGGCGCCATGCCAAGCGGCGACAGCAATTTTGTCCTCGTCTACCACCGATCGCCCTATGAAGAAACCTTCGACAGCGAAGGAAATCGCCAGTGGGTTGACCAGAAAAGCCCCAACGGCATCATCCCGACTCTTCGCAGTCTCTTTCTGGAGGAACGCTCAGGCACCTGGATCTCCTGGCGCCAGGATGCCACTTGCGCCGCCAATGCCGACGAGCGGCTGGAGCTCACTTCGCCCAGTCCTTTCACCCTCAGGCGACTTCCCTTAACACCAGAGCAGATCTCCAGTTTTTATCACGTCACCTCCAAAGAATCATTCTGGCCAATCCTGCACAGCTTCCCCGGATTGTTCAGCGTCGACAATTCCGACTGGGCCACCTTCGAGGAGGTCAACCGCTCATTTGCCCGTGCCGCCTGCGAGGAAGCAGCCCCTGGCGCCACCATCTGGATTCACGATTACAACCTCTGGCTCACTCCAGCCCTGATCCGCGAGCAGCGCCCGGACGTCCGGATCGCGTTCTTCCACCACACTCCCTTCCCCTCCAGCGACGTCTTCAGCATCCTGCCCTGGCGTGACGAGATTCTCGACAGCCTGCTCAGCTGCGACCTCGTCGGCTTTCACATCCCGTCCTACGCCAACAACTTCACACGCAGCGCCATCAACCTGCGCGGAGTCCAAGGGGCTGACCCTGTTCCCGTGGCCAAGAAATTCCGCCGCTATGGCAGTGCTCTCTCGGAACCCACCGTGGTGCCCTGGATCGATCACAACGGCCGCCGTGTCCACATCCAGGCCTCCCCTGTAGGCACCTCCCCTGAGCTGATCCGTGACCTGGTGGTCACACCGGCTGTGAAGGCCATGGCCAGCACGATCGCCGAACAGCACAAGGGCCGGAAACTGATCCTCTCAGCCTCCAGGGTCGACTACACCAAAGGGAACGAGGAAATGCTGCTGGCCTAAGAGCGGCTGCTGGAGCAGCAGCCGCGCTGGCATGGCGGCGTCGAGCTGTTTCTGGGTTGTGTGGCGGCCGCCAGTGGCATGCGCATCTACGAAGACATCCAGCGTTCGGTGGAGGAGATCGTGGGCCGCATCAACGGCCGCTTCGGACGCATCGACTGGACTCCCGTTCGCCTCTCCACCCGCCGAACGTCCTACGAGGAACTGATGGGCTGGTTCAGCCAGGCCGACGTCTGCTGGATCACTCCGCTGCGGGACGGCCTCAACCTGGTGGCCAAGGAATACGTGGCGGCACGCCAGGGGCTGGGGGGTGTGCTGGTGCTCTCGGAATTCACCGGTGCCTCGGTCGAGCTGGAGGATGCGGTGCTCACCAATCCCTACTCGCACCGCAGCATGGACCGGGCCATCAGCGACGCCCTCGACATGCCCCCGGAGGAGCAGGTGCGGCGGATGGCCTCGATGACTCAGGCCGTGGATGAATTCACGGTTCAGCACTGGGCCGAGCAGCAGCTGGGTGCCCTCAGGTCCCTCTAAGGCGCGGCCCTCGATGTCGACCGACAAGGACCATTGGTGGAACGGCTGCGTGATCTACCAGCTGATGCCGCGTTCCTTTGCCGATGCCAATGGCGATGGGATCGGGGACATCGACGGGATCACCAGCAAGCTCCCTTACCTCCAGTGGCTGGGGGTGGATGCGATCTGGCTGACGCCGATCTATCCCTCACCGCTGAGGGACGGCGGCTACGACATCACCGATTTCACGGCGATTCATCCCGATCTCGGTACCCTCGACGATCTCGCCAGGCTGCTCGATCAGGCCCATGGGCACGGCATCCGGGTGCTGCTCGATCTGGTGCTCAACCACACGAGCGTGCTGCATCCCTGGTTTCAGCGGGCCCGCTGGTCGCCAGCCGGCAGCAGCGAGAGGGAGTTCTACGTGTGGCGCGACGACGACTGCGGCTACCCGGAGGCCCAGGTGCTGTTCCGCCACTTCGAATCCTCCAACTGGCAGTGGGATTCAGTGGCCGGTCAGTATTACCTGCACCGATTCCTGCATCACCAGCCCGACCTGAACTACGACAACCCCGCCGTTGCCGAGGCGATGCTGGAGGTGGTGGACTTCTGGGTGGAGCGCGGCGTCGATGGCTTCCGCCTCGATGCGGTGCCCTTCCTGCATGAGCGCGAAGGCACCCGCTGCGAAGGACTGCCCGAAACCCATGCCTTCCTGAAGCGCCTGCGCGCCCGTGTGGACAAGTCCGGGCGCGACCTGCTGCTGATCGCCGAAGCCATCCAGCCGGTGAAGGAGTCGGCGCCCTACCTGGCGGAAGACGAACTGCATGCCGCCTTCGATTTCGCCCTCACGGCCCAGCTCTTTGCCGCCGTGGCCCAGGGACGCTGCGACAAGCTCCGCGATTGCCTGCAGCACGCCCAGGAGATGGTCCCCGGCTGCCGCTGGGCGCTGCCGCTGCGCAACCACGACGAACTCTGGCTCGGGGATGGCCACCTGGTGGAGGACGAGGTGGTGCAGGCCGTGATGACCGGCTTCCCCGAGGCCAGGGAGCACTGGCTGAACTGGGGCATCAACCGGCGCCTGGCCCCCCTGCTCAACGGCGACCCGCGGCCGAACACGCTGCTGCACGGATTGCTCTACAGCCTGCCAGGCCTGCCCTGCCTCTATTACGGCGACGAACTCGGGATGGGCGACTGGCCGGGCCTGCGGGACCGGGATGCCAACCGCACGCCGATGGCCTGGACGAGTGAACGCAACGGCGGCTTTTCCACGGCCCCGGACCCCCTGCTGGTCCTGCCGCCGATCACCTCCCCCGGCTACGACTACCGGGTGGTGAATGTGGAGGTGCAGCGGCAACTGTCCGGCTCCCTGCTCAACTGGCACCACCGGATGCTCACCAGCAGGCGGCAGCTGCCGGCCCTGCGCCACGGCAGTTTCGAGTTGCTGGAGAGCGCGCACCCCAGCGTGCTCTGTTACGCCCGCCACAGCGATGGAATGACCGTGGTGGTAGCGGCGAATCTGGCGGCAACCGGTGCCTCGAGCTGCCTCGACCTGGGCCAGTGGCAGGGGAGCCGTATGCGCGACACCCTCTGGGGTTGTGAGTTTCCCCCCGCCAGCGACGCCTGGTTCGTGTACCTGCCGGCCTACGGATTCTTCTGGTGGCTGGTGGGCGAGGACTCGAGCGACGCCAGCTCCTGATCCAGCAGAGCCTGCACCTGAGGCCGCAGTCTCTCGGCCTCGGTGCTGTCCACGAAAGCCAGCCGGCATCGCCGGGCCAGCAGATCATCCGCCGTCCGGGCCCACTCGTGGCGCACGCCATGGCGCACCTCGGCAGCCGTGAGCGGGATCACCGCGCTGAGGGGTTCGAGCTCGGACGGGCTGGCCGCACAGGCCAGCACCGCCTCCGCTCCCAGGCCGTGGGCTGCCAGCAGGTGGTCCAGCAGGGCGTGGTCGCCGCAGGCCAGGCGCTGGGACAGGTCCAGGCGCAGACGGTCAAGCCCGGCGACGGTGGCCGCGCCAGTGGCGGCCGCGCCGTGGATCGGTACAGCTGCGGCTTCGGCGGATGGAGCGGGCAGGGGACGACCCAGCAACTGCGCCACGGCCTGGAGTCCATCGAAGGCCATCGGCCGGCAGGTGGTCCACTTGCCTCCCATCACGCTGATCAGACCGCAGGGGAGCGTTTCCACCTGGTGCTCACGCACCACCGTGGCGGTCCCGGCGATGGCCGAGTCGCCATTCCCCAGCAGCAAGGGGCGGCCCCCGGCCCAGCGGCTGCTCACCACCGGCTCCCCGTGGCCCGGGAACCAGCGACGCACATGGTCCAGCAGGTAGGCCTCCTCCGCCTCACTGGGTCGCTCCGCCTCGGCTGAACCACAGGGGGTGTCCGTGGTTCCCACCAGGGTGCGGCCGTGAAACGGGAGCACGAACAGCACCCGGCCGTCGTCGGTGGAGGGGATCAGCAACCCCGTCCCCCCGGGACAGAGAGCGTCGGCCAGCACCAGATGCACGCCGCGGCTCACCTGCAGGGAGGGCGGAAGGTCGTGCTGGGCCAGCTGCCGGATCCGATCGGCACCGATTCCCGTGGCATTGAGCACCACCCGGGCCTCGAGCCGGCTCCGCTGGCCCGTGGCTCTGTGGTGCAGCACGGCGCCGCTGAGCCGGTCGCCCTGACGCAGCAGCTCCACCACCTCGGTTCGCGTGAACACCTCGGCCCCCAGGCGGGCGGCGGTGCGCACGATCAGCAGGTTGAGACGCGCGTCATCGAACTGGCCGTCGCCGTAGGCCACTCCGAGCTGGCCTGCCTTCAGCTCAGGCAGCAGCTGTTGCACCGCCTCACGGCAGAGCCAGCGGCTGGAGCCGATGCCGCGCCGTCCCGCCAGCCGGTCGTACACCGCCAGGCCGAGGCCGTAATAAGCCTGCTGCAGCAGTCCTTCACTGGGCAGCAGCAACTCCAGCCGCCGAGCCAGGAAGGGCACCGCCTCCAGCCAGTGGCCCCGCTCAGCCAGGGCCTCGCGCACCAGCTGCAGCTGCCGCCAGTCGAGGCGGCGGAAGGCCAGCTCCAGGTAGCGGACCCCTCCGTGCAGCAACTTGGTGCTGCGGCTGCTGGTGCCGCCGGCGATGTCGCCGGCTTCGACCAGGGCCACACTCAGGCCCCGCCGTGCCGCCTCCAGAGCCAGGGTGGCCCCGGTGGCACCGGCGCCGATCACGAGCAGGTCCACGCTCATCGCTCTGATTCGGCTGCGCCCACACTGGCGGGCTGTGAATGCCAGTGCAGGCTGCGCTCCACCGCCGAGTGCCAGCGGGCCCGCCAGCGCTGCCGCGACGGCCCGTCGATCCGAGGCGAGAACCGCTGGGGTTCCGGCTCATCAGCCCGCCGCGACCAACTGGCGAGATCGGGCAGCACACCCGCCTGAACACCCGCCAGCAGGGCCACCCCACGGCTGGTGCTCTCCAGATCGGCTCGGCGCAGAACCGGCAACCCCGTGGCATCAGCCTGAGCCTGCAGCAGGAGGTCCGCCGCCGCAGCGCCTCCATCGGCAGCAAGCTCCAGCAGGGGCTGGCCGCGGGCCTCCTCCGCCAGCTCCACCAGGGTGGCCACCGCCAGGGCGATCCCCTCCAGGGCTGCCCTGGCGATCTGGGCCGGCCCGCTGTCGCGCGTGAGACCGATCAGCAGCCCCCGGGCCGTGGGGTCCCAGTGGGGCGTTCCCCAGCCGGTGAAGGCGGGAACCAGCATCACGCCCCCACTGCTGAGGCAGCGCTCCGCCAGATCGTTCACCTGGTCGGAACGCTCGATCAGACCGAGGCCATCGCGCAGCCACTGGATTGCGGTGCCGGCGTTGAAGAGACTGCCCTCCAGGCAGTAGGTGGTCCGGCCGGCGGCATCGCTCCAGCCCACCGTGCTCAGCAGGCCCGCGCTGGAGCGATGGATCGTGGCCCCCGTGTTGATCACCAGGAAGGCGCCGGTGCCGTAGGTGCACTTGCCCTCGCCGGCGGCCAGGCAGCCCTGCCCGAGGGTGGCCGCCTGCTGGTCGCCCAGCATGGCGGTGATCGGCACCCCCGCGAACGGCAAGCCGGGCGCGATGGTGCCGAAGAGGGCGGAACTGGGCAGCAGCTCCGGCAAGGCCGATGGGGGGACCCCAAGGGCCGCGCACAGCTCGGGATCCCAGCGCAGCTGCTCCAGATCCATCAGCAGGGTGCGGCTGGCGTTGCTGTAGTCGGTGGCGTGGCGCCCTCCGGTGCTGAGGTTCTGCAACAGCCAGCTGTCGACGGTGCCGAAGCAGAGCTGGCCCGCGGCGGCGGCGGCGGCGGCGGCGGGCCTCTCCCGCAGCAGCCAGACGATTTTGCTGGCACTGAAGTAAGGATCCACCAGCAGGCCGGTGCGGGCCTGGATCAGAGGCTCCAGCCCGCCCTGTTTCCATTCGGCACAGAGGGCCGCCGTGCGGCCGTCCTGCCAGACGATCACGGGAGCCAGCGGTTCCCCGCTCCCGCGCCGCCAGAGCACCGTGGTTTCGCGCTGGTTGGCGATGCCGCAGGCGGCCACAGCTCGGCGTTGTTCAGGGCTCAGGGCCTGCTCCAGCTCACGCAGGGCCTGCAGCTGGCTGAGCCAGATGGCCCCTGCCGACTGCTCCACCCAGCCATCGGCCGGATAGCGGCTCTCGAGGGGCACCGAGCGGCTCAGCAGGCGGCGGCCTTTCACGTCGTGGACGGCGGCGCGGGAGCTGGTGGTGCCCTGATCGATGCTCAACAACAGGGGGGAGAGCATGAAGCAGCCGCTTTTGCTTGTGCTAGCGCTGGTTGAGGCACGCCTGGGGCAAGCGATGGGATTTGCAACGGCTGCAGCCTCGTCTTCGGCATCGACGGCGGCACCGGCCTGGGTGGCCGAGGCCGTGGTGTATCAGATCTTTCCCGACCGTTTCCGCCGCAGCGGGCGGGTGGCCGCCCAGGACGGGCTTGAGCTGATGCCCTGGGGCAGCGACCCGGCCCTGCAGGGGTTCCAGGGGGGTGATCTCCATGGGGTGATCGAGGGCCTCGACCACCTCCAGGGACTGGGGATCACCTGCCTGTCACTGAATCCGGTGTTCGCCTCAGCCGCCAATCACCGCTACCACGCCTACGACTACCAGCAGGTGGATCCCCTGCTGGGGGGCAACGAGGCCCTCGAAGCCCTGATCGAGGCCGTGCACCGGCGCGGCATGCGCCTGATCCTCGATGGTGTGTTCAACCACTGCGGCCGGGGCTTCTGGGCCTTTCACCATCTGCTGGAAAACGGCCGGACGTCTCCCTACCGCCACTGGTTCCACGTCGAGCACTGGCCGTTGCACCCCTATCCAGCGGCAGGCCAGACCTGCGGCTACCACTGCTGGTGGAATGATCCGGCCCTGCCGAAATTCCGCCACGACCATCCGCCGGTGCGGCGGCACCTGCTGGACGTCGCACGCACCTGGATCGCCGCCGGGGCCGATGGCTGGCGGCTGGATGTCCCCGATGAAGTGCCGGGTGACTTCTGGGACACCTTCCGGCGGACCGTGCGCGCTGAGAACCCGGAGGCCTGGATCGTGGGGGAGATCTGGGGCGATGCCCGCCCCTGGCTGGGGGGGACTCAGTTCGACGGGGTGATGAATTACCCGCTGGCCTGGAGCATCCTCGGCTATTTCGGCGCCGAGAACGTGCCTGGAGAGCTGAAGCTGCCGGCCCTGCCTGAACCTCCGTATCAGCCCCTCGACCGGGCTGGCTTCGAGCACCGCATCAGTGAGGTTCTCGGTCGCTACAGACCAGCGGTGAACCGCTCCATGCTCAACCTGCTCGATGGCCACGACACCCCAAGGGCCCTGCATGTGCTCGGTGGCGATGAGGCTGCCCTGCGTCTCTGCCTGCTGTTCCTTTTCCTGCTGCCAGGGGCCCCGTGCGTGTACTACGGCACTGAGATGGGCCTGGATGGAGGACCGGAACCGGGCTGCCGTGAGGCCTATCCCTGGGACGTCCCCGGCGGTGCGCTGGCCGGCTGGCTGAGAGAGCTGGCCGCCCTGCGCCGGCGCCTGCCGGCATTGCGCTCGGACGCTCTGAGCTTTGGCGGGAGCCACCACGACGACCTGCTGCTGGTCCGGCGCGGCGAGGGCCGGGAGCGCGTGTGGGTGGCGATCAACCGCGGTGATGAACCGCTGCCCCTGACACCCCCATCCCCGGCGACGACACCGCTGTGGGCGAGCGCTCCGGCAGCGGCTGGACACACCACATCCCTGGCCGCACGCTCGGCGCTGATCCTGGCGGACCCCAAGCCATGAACGCCCAGGCAAGGCCACCGGCCCGGAGCAGGATCAGCCCCGCTGAGCTGCTGGATGAGCTCAGCACAGGCAGAACATGGTTGCTGGTGCAGGACCTCGACGGGGTCTGCATGGAGCTGGTGCACGATCCGCGCCGCCGCCGGTTGGATCCCGACTACGTGCGGGCCACCCGGCAACTGGACGGACGCTTCGGGGTGCTGACCAACGGCGAGCATGAGGGCAGCCGCGGCGTGAACCGGCTGGTGGAGCAGGCCCTGGCCGGCACAGCCGACCCAGCCGTCGAGGGGTTGTACCTGCCAGGACTGGGAGCCGGCGGTGTGCAACTGCAGAGCCGCCATGGCCGGCTCACGCACCCGGGGGTGAGCCAGGCGGAACTGTCGTTCCTGGCCTCGGCACCGGCCTGGCTGAGAGCGTCTCTGGGGGAGCGGCTGCCGGCCCTGCTGCCCACGGCGGCCCAGGAGCACAGGGCCGGGCTGATCGAGATGACCGTCCTCGACAACCCCCTCTCCCCCAGCCTCAACCTCAATCCGCTGATGGCGGCGGTGGGGGAGCAGCCCGGCCGGCGGCCGCAACTGCAGGCGCTGGCCCTTGAGCTGATGCAGGCCTTGCTGGAGCAGGCGGCTTCGGCCGGGCTGAAGGAGTCGTTCTTTCTGCATCTGGCCCCCAACCTCGGCCGCGATCTCACCCCTGACGGTGTCCGGGAACGGCTCATGCCGGCGGAACGGAGCAGCTGCGGCACCACGGATTTTCAGCTGATGCTGCGCGGTGGCCTGAAGGAGGTGGGTCTGCTAGTGCTGATCAATCACAGCATCCACCGCCGCACGGGCACGGCACCCCTGGGCCTGGAGTTCCACGGACGCGACGCGCCCCTCGACCATGCCGGACTGCTGGACCTGTGCCGAAGCGCCATCGATCCAGCCCTGATGCCACGGCTGGTGGGGGTGGGTGACACGATCACCTCTCAGCCGGCGGCGGCGGGCGGAGGCTGGCTGCGAGGGGGGAGCGACCGTGGCTTCCTCACCCTGCTCCAGGAACTGGGAGACGCCTTCGGGACCACGAACCGTGTGGTCCTGGTGGACAGCAGCGGAGGCGAAGTGGATCGGCCGTCACTGGCCGATGGCCGCCTGGAGGGCCTCAGTGATCCAGAGGATCCCCTGTGGATCGACACCACCATGCCTGGCGGACCGAGGCAATACATCCGCTGGTTCCGCGACCTGGCAGCACGCCGGTCAACGGAGGCCCTTCAGGCCAGCACCGGGTCGTAGCGCATGCTCAGATCCAGCCAGGGACTGCGGGTGACCGCGGCGCTGGTGGAGATGAGATCGATGCCGGTGACGGCATAGGACCTCAGCTGTGCAGGATCCACCCCGGACGCCTCCAGCACCACCGCTGAACCCCGCCCCAGCGCCTGCCTGCGCAGCTGCGGCACCAGCGCCAGCAGGGCCTCCGGAGTGAAGCCATCGAGCAGCACCCCGTCGGCGCCGGCATCCACGGCCTGAACCGCTTCGGCTGCACTTTCGGCTTCGACGATCACTCGCGCCGTCCAGGGGGCCGTGGCTCGCACCGCAGCAACGGCTCGGGCCACTCCTCCGGCCCAGGCCAGGTGGTTCTCCTTGAGCATGGCGGCATCATCAAGGCCGCAGCGGTGGTTGATGCCGCCACCGCAGCGCACCGCATACTTCTCCATCAGGCGCAGCCCTGGGCTGGTCTTGCGGGTGTCGGCCAGTGCCACGCCCGTGCCGCTCAGCTCAGCCACCAGCGCCGCCGTGGCGGTGGCAATGCCCGAGAGACGCATGGCCAGATTGAGGGCCGTGCGTTCCCCCGCCACAAGGGCCGTCGCCGGACCGGCCAGCTCCAGCAGCCGCTGATCGGGCTCCACCGGCTCCCCGTCCGCCACGAGCAGGCGCACCTCCACCGTGGCATCGAGGAGGCGGAAGAGCGGCTCCACCAGCAGGCCTCCGCAGAAGATCCCACCACTCCGGGCCATCCAGCTGGCCCGGCCCTGCCGGCCCACCAGCGCGGCCGCGCTGAGATCCCCTCGGCCGATGTCCTCCGCCAGCCAGGACCGCAGCAGGGGCTCCAGCCGGGGCTGGCTGAACAGCGAAGCGGCCGGGACGGCACTCTCAGGGATGGCCAACGGCAGCACGGGTGGACCTGGTTCACCATCCTGATGGCCTGGGCGGGCCTACTTGCCGATGCAGAAGCGGGAGAAGACCCGATCGAGCACCGCCTCGTTCACCTCTTCGCCGGTGATCTCTCCGAGGCTGCGGGCGGCCTGGCGCAGGTCGATGGTCCAGAAATCCCAGGGCAGGCCGGCGGAGGCCGCCGCCAGGGAGTCGTCCAGGGCCGTGGCGGCGGCCTCCGCCAGATCCCGCTGGCGGGCATTGAGCGCCACCTCCAGCCCCTGGCCCAGGCTGTGGCCGCAGCGGGACAGCAGGGCCTCGGCCAAGGCCTCGAGGCCGCTGCCCGTGAGGGCACTGATCACCACATCAACCTGGGCCGGGGGTGCTCCTGCGGCCCTGTCAGCTTTGTTGCCCACCACAAGCGACGGCACGCCTGCGGGCATCTGGGCATGGAGCTCCGCGTCGGCTTGTGTCCAGCCCTGAGCGAGGTCCACCAGCAGCAGCACCGCGTCGGCGCTGGCCAGGGCCTGGCGGCTGCGTTCGATGCCCAGCCGCTCCACAGGGTCGTCGGTGGAGCGGATGCCCGCGGTGTCCAGCAGGGTGAGCGGCACCCCCTGCAGCACCAGTTCGCTCTCCAGCAGATCGCGGGTGGTGCCCGGCAGCTCGGTCACGATCGCGCGCTCCCGGCGGCTGAGGGCATTGAGCAGGCTGGATTTGCCCACATTGGGGCGGCCGATGATCGCCACCTTCAGTCCCTCGCGCAGCAGCTGGCCCACGCTCGCCTCCGCCACCAGAACCTTCAGCTCCTGACGCACCGCCTCCAGCTCCACCACCAGGGCCTGCGGATCGAGAGGGGGCAGATCCTCCTCGAAGTCAACCCGGGCCTCCAGCTCCGCCAGCTGATCGAGCAGACGCTCCCGCAGGGTGCCGATCCGCCGCTGCAGGCCGCCATCGAGGCCCGCCAGGGCCAGCTGGGCCGCCCGCCGGCTTCTTGCCGTGATCAGGTCGCTGATCGCTTCGGCGCGAGTGAGGTCGAGCCGGCCGTTGAGGAAGGCCCTCTGGCTGAACTCCCCCGGCCGCGCCCGGCGCGCACCGCTGCGCAGCACCAGGTCCAGCACATGGGACACGGCGATCAGACCCCCGTGGCAGTGCAGCTCCACCACGTCCTCGCGGGTGAAGCTGCGGGGTGCCTTCATCAGCAGCAGCAGGGCCTCATCCAGCCGCTCCCCGCTGCCTGGATCGCGCACATGTCCGTAAAGCACGCGATGACTCCCCCAGGGCTGATCCCCGGGCGCCTCGAAGAGGTCGCGACCGATGGGCTCCGCCTGGGGTCCGGAGATTCTTACGATCGCCACACTTCCCTCTCCGGGCGCCAGCGCCGTGGCAATCGCAGCAATGGTGTCGTCCGAGTCCAAGCAGCCCGATGGCCAGGGTCCCCGCCAGTCTCGGTGGCGTCGATGGTGGACCGGCGCCCTGATCCGATTCCGGCGCTGGATCCGCTGGCTGTGGGAGCAGGAGGGAAGCCACGGCCAGCGGGCCCGCGGGCTGGCGGCAGGGGTGTTCTGCGGCTGCTACCCCTTCTTCGGGCTCCAGACCCTGCTTGGAGTGGCTCTGGCCAGCCTGGTGAGAGGGAACCATCTGCTGGCGGCTGCCGGGACCTGGATCAGCAACCCGCTCACTTATGTGCCCCTCTACTGGTTCAACTACCAGCTGGGCTGCTGGCTGCTGGGACCCGGCCATGGCTGGCCCAGCATGGCCGTGCTGAAGGAACAGGGGATCTGGGAGCTGGGCTGGTCCTTCTCCAGCCGACTGCTGCTGGGCTCGACGATCGTGGGGACCGTCAGCGCATCCATGCTGGGGGTGATCTACTGGCGCTGGCTGGAACGTCAGCCGCCGAACCCAGGGCAGAGCATCAGATCGATGTGACCTCCGCTGGGTTGACGCCATTCACGGAACTCCTCGGCCAGAGCCTTGTGCTCCCTGCGCTTCTGGACTGCATCAAGGGCCTGGAGTCGTTGATGCACCAGATCCAGGGTGTCGTCGATCAGTTGGGCGGCTTGTTCGGAAGTCATGGCAACACATGCCAGAAGGGAATCGGTGAAGGAATTCAGACAGAATCCTGCGCTTGAAGCTGTAGCGCCGAGCACCCGGATCCGGCGCTGTGGCTGGATCCGCACCGGTCCAGCCAGTCATGCAGGGGTTGCCAGTCATCGCGCTCATCGATGCCCGCCCAGATCCTCTCGATGCAGGACCGCACCGGCGGTTCCGGCAGATTCCAGCGCCGCAGGGTGGTGGCGATCGTCGCCTGCCGTTCACTCGAAAGGGCCGAACCGGTGGCCCACCAGGCGTCACGCCAGGCTTGCCAGGTTTAGCGACATGTTGTCGGTGTTGAGCACCCCGTGCGTGAAGCCGGCGGCCATCCACTCCGCCGCCAGCCGTGCCACCCGCTCCACCAGCTCGCCGTAGAAGGCCAGCAGCGCCGGTTCGCTGGTTCCGCCGGACACTTCGGGATGGGCGGCGACGATGCGGGGGTAGTGGTTCGCCACCACATGGCGCAACAGACGCTCGAGGGCTGCGGGCTCTCACCGGTGCAACAGCCGCTCGCAGCTGCCGAAACGCAGGTGGGTGCGGGCCATGCGCACCATCACGGAGCTGCGGGTCGGAGAGGGCTCGTCCCCCCGCCAGAGGTCCTCGCCTGTTTCCACCAGGCTGAGGGTGCGGCTGGTGGTGACACCCAGTCGATGCAGGGGGTGGTGCCGGAGCCCTTGGTTCCCAGGTCCTGCAGGTCCCCCCGGCGATGGCGCAGCTGCCCGTAAAGGAAGCCGCGACCGTCTCCCAGGAAGGGGTTGTCGCTGCCGAACTGAAAGCCGTGGTAGCTCAGCGCCAGCAGAGGGGTGCGCGCCTCGAACCGGCCATAGGCGGCTTCCAGATCCTGATCACGGACGGCGGCCGGATCCAGGCCGAGCTGGGCCAGCAGATCATCGTTGCGGAAGCGCAACCGGGTGAGTGGGAAGCGGGCCGCCTCCACCACGTCCCAGTAGTCAGGGCCGAGACCCTCGAGCGACGACTCGAACGGCAAGGCGAGCAGCGGATTCGGACGCTCGTGCATCACCCGGGTCGCCCTTGGCTGGTCGCACCCTAGAAACGAGGCTCGAGACCAGGTCGACCGTGCTGGAATCACCCTCCGGACCAGCAGCTCGTCAGCCGGTCGGGATCGCCCTCACCGGGCTCTGGCTGCTGATCGCCGCAGGACTGGTCCTGCGGCTCTGGCAGGCACCGACGGCCGCGGGCCACTACGACCTGGATGTGGACACCTACCTCCATCTGGGCAGAAGGCTGCTGCACGGTCGACTGATGTACGAGGAGGGCTTCAACGCCAAGTGGCCGATCATCCAGGTGCTCTATGCACCCTCGGCCTGGCTGGGATCGATCCGGGCCCACCGGATGCTGACCCTGCTGCTCAACCTCGGCGGCGGCCTGCTGCTGGCCCTGGCGATCCGCCAGCTGGCCCGAGGCGGCCTGCTGCCGCTGCGGGATGGCTCGCTGGTGCCGGTCGGCGGCGCCGTTCTGTACGTGACCATGAGCCAGAAGATGCTCGGCGGCCTCTCCGGCCATCTTCACCAGTTCGCGAATGCCTTCCTGGTGGTTGCCCTGGCCGTGCTGGCCCTGCAGTTGCCGAGCACGCGACGGGCCGGCCTGGCAGCCGTGGGCTTCTGCCTGTTCCTGTCGGTGGCCGTGCGTCCCAACCTGCTGCTGCCCCTGCTGCTGGTGACGCTGACGCTGCTGCCCTGGCCGGGATCCTGGAGCCGTCGGCGGCGCCTGAGCGGGCTGGGCTGGCTGACGGCGGGCGCCGGGCTGGGGGCCGTGCTGATGGGGCTTCCCTACCTGGGGATCAGCGATGGACCGGCCCGACTCTGGGCGGGAGCAGTGCTTCTGCCGCTGGAGTGGAGCGCCCAGCGCCCCGGGGACCACCAGGGCCTGGGTGAACTGTTCAGGCAGGTGGCGGGAGCATCGGTGGCGGGGGTGGAGCTCTGGATGCTGCTGGTGATCCCGCTGCTTGGGGTGGTGAGCCTGGCCCGTCAGGCCAGGCGAGGCCGGGGAGGTTCCTCCGCTCGGAGCCTGATGGTGCCGCTGCTGAGCCTGGTGTTCCTGGGGGGGTTGATCCTCTCCTTCAGCTCCACCCACTTCTGGAGGCATTACGTGCTGATGGCGATCGTGCCGGTGGTGCTGATCGTGGCCAGCGGCATGGCCGCCCTGGAGCGGTCCTCCAGCCTCGGACTGCGGCGAACAGGCACCGCCTTCGCCCTTGCGCTCTCGCTGATCCTGGTGAACAACGTCTTCGTGGCGGAGATCCTGGCCGTCGGGGCAGACGCCAGGGCAGCGGATGCGGTGGAGGTCGATCGGGAGCGGTTGATCCAGCAGCTGCGAACCCTGAAGGGAGAGGCTGGCACGTTCACCTCACCCCAGGATTTCTCCCTGCACTGGCAGCTGGATCAGCCGTCCTCCACCGTGGGAGTTCACCCCAGCTGGAGCCTGGATCCCTACGGGATGCGGCGCTCCTGGGCAACCGATCGGATCGGCCTGGCCATCAGCGACGAACAGGCCTGTGCCCAGCTCACCGACCCGCGCCACCGTCACCTGATCTGGACCCGCACCGGGAGGGGAGGTCGCCACAGCGAAGACTTTCTTCTGGAGTGTCTGAACCGCGACGAGCACACCTGGCGGGAGATCACCCAGGACATGGGGCTCACCTCCGGGGCGATCAGGGTCTTCCGCAGAACCCCGTGAGCTGGGGGGGGGCCCATGGCCCCGGTCAAGGGTGGCAGCGCCAAGCAGATTGTGTCCTGACCAGTTCGCCAATGTCTTTCCGGTGCTCGGCGTCTATCTGCTGAGCCTCGCGGCCGATGAACAGGACACGACCTGCAGCCTCAGGCGTTGGCGCCTGCGCGTGGCCGCTGCGAGCTTCGCCCTGCTGGTGGTGGCCCTGCCCCTGGCAGGTCTGCCCATCTGGAGCCTGATCCTGATGCCCGGCGCCGGCCTGCTGCTGATCGCCAGGCGTGCCTGGGGGGCCGGGACGAGACCCCAGGAGCGGCCTGCCTGTGGGCCAGGCCCAGATCTGCGCCCAGCTGCTTCAAGCCTGCGAATCGCCACCTGATCTGGACCCGCACCGACCCTGAGGGGCCCAAGACCGAGGACTTCCTGAGGCAGTGTCTCAAGCCGGACAAGGGTGGCTGGCAGGAGCTCAACGGGGAGCTGGGACTGCGCACCGAAGAGTTCAAACTGTTCCGCCGCGAGGCCTAACCGATGCCGGTGCGGCAGATGTCGAGCACGTCAGCCATCGAGCGGATCTGATCCATGGTGGTGCCCAGCTGACTGGCGCTGGCGAGCTCGACCTTGAGGTCGATCCGGGCGGGTTTGCCGTAGGAGGTGCGCACCCTGGCGTCACTGACGTTGATGCGGCTGTCGGAAAGGCGCGTGAGGATGTCCTTGAGCACGCCGACACGATCCAGCACCTCGATGCGGATCTGCACCGGATAGCGGCGGCGCTGCTGGTCGGCCGCGGGATTCCAGCGCACGGGCAACCGGCGCTCGACCGGGACGGCAGCCACGTTGCTGCAGTCCTGGCGGTGAATGGTGATGCCATGGTTCCCCAGGGCGACACTGCCCACGATCGCCTCGCCGGGGAGGGGACAGCAGCAGCCCCCAAGCCGGTACTCCAGGCCCTCGAGCCCCAGGATCGGGCTGCCGCCGCTCTCCGCAGGAGACGGCGGGGGCAGCATGGGCTGGTCCGAAACGCTGCGGGCCAGATCTTCGTTGCTGAGCACCGGTGCCGCAGCCGCGGTGCTGAGGCGCACCTCCTCACGCAGACGGTTGACCACCTGCTGCAGAGTGACGCCACCGAAGCCGAGGGCGGCCAGCAGGTCCTCGGTGCCCACCAGATTGCAGCGGCGGGCCACCTTGGCGATCGCCTCGCCGTTGAGCAGAGCGTCGAAGCCGTCACGTCCCAGCTCCCGCTCGAGCATGGCGGTCCCCCGCTGGATGTTGTCCTGGCGGTGGCTGCGCTTGTACCACTGACGGATGCGGTTGCGGGCGGTGGGTGTCGCCACGAAGTTGAGCCAGTCGAGGCTCGGATGCGCCGACTTCGCCGTGATGATCTGCACGAAGTCACCGTTGCGCAGCGGCGTGGCCAGCGGGCAGAGACGGTCATTGATGCGCACGCCCTGGCAGTGGTTCCCCACTTCCGAGTGGATGCGGAAGGCAAAATCCACGGCCGTGGAGCCCTTGCGCAACCCCACCACATCCCCCTGGGGCGTGAACACGAAAACCTCCTCGTCGAAGAGGTCTTCCTTGATGGACGCGAGGTAGTCGCTGCTGTCCTCGCCGCCATCATCCTGTTGCCAGTCAACCAGTTGTCGCAGCCAGTTGAAGCGTTCGGCGGCACCGGCCGAGGCCGGTGATCCCCCCTCCTTGTATTTCCAGTGGGCCGCGATTCCGTACTCCGCCACCTGGTGCATCTCGGTGGTGCGGATCTGCACCTCGATCGGCCGGTGGCGGCCGATGACGGCCGTATGCAGGGACTGATAACCGTTGGGCTTGGGCAGTCCGATGTAGTCCTTGAAGCGGCCGGGGATCGGGCGGAAGGTGTCGTGAACCACCGCCAGGGCGCGATAACAGCTCTCGAGGTTGGGCGTCAGGATGCGCAGGGCCGCCACATCGAAGATTTCGTGGAAGGCCTTCTGCTGCATCTGCATCTTGCTCCAGATGCCATAGAGATGCTTGGGCCGGCCACTCACCTCGCAGTCGTGCAGACCTGCGCCCCGAAGCCGTTGCATCAGCAGGGCCACCGTCGCGGCCAGCCGCTCCTCCCGGTCACTGCGCTTGCTGGCCACCTGCTGCTTGATCTCGTTGTAGGCCTCGGGCTCCAGGATCTTGAAGGCGAGGTCTTCGAGTTCCCACTTGAAGCGGCCGATGCCGAGGCGGTTGGCCAGGGGTGCGTAGATCTCGCGGGTTTCGCGGGCGATCCGCTGCTGCTTCTCGGGCTTGAGGGCCCCGAGGGTGCGCATGTTGTGCAGTCGGTCCGCGAGCTTCACCAGCACCACGCGGATGTCACTGGCCATGGCCAGGAACATGCGGCGCAGGTTCTCGGCCTGGGCTTCGGTGTGGTTGGTGAAGTGAATGCCGCCCAGCTTGGTGACCCCCTCCACCAGAGCGCGCACCTCGGCACCGAAATGAACCTCGAGGTCTTCAGGTGTGACATCGGTGTCCTCGACCACGTCGTGCAGGAAACCTGCGGCGATCACCCCAGCGCTGGCGCCGATGTCGCGCAGCAGGTCAGCGACGGCCACCGGATGAATGATGTAGGGCTCGCCTGTGGCTCTCACCTGGCCGTCGTGGAGCTGGAAGGCGAAATCAAAAGCGGCCGCCAGCAGAGCTTCAGGATCGGTGGGGCAGGTCTCCCCATCGGCAGGGGGCACGTGGAGGATGCACTCCCTGAGCCACTCGGGCAGTTTCACCCCGTAGTCGTCGGGGGTGCGGATCGGCCTCCGTCGCAGACCTGGGGCCGGGGACGACTCACCCTCCGGGGGCGGCGGATCATCACAGCCAGCGACCAGCCCCGGGCTCAGTCCGGCAACCAGATCGGTGCCGAAGCTCTCGCCCGCAACGTTGTCCTTGATTCCAACGGCGGTATCGAGCATCACCGGACGCTTCTGCACCCATCGTATGCAGATCACGCAACAAAACCACGGCTGCAGCCGCAGCTCTCCCATGCTGGGCCAGCACGTCCTGATCCGCCGCGTCCCATGGCCGTCATGCGTGCCACCGAGCCGGTGCTGGAGATCAGCGATCTGATCGTGAGCTACCCGGGCAGCAGCGGAGCGCCGACCCTCGATGGCCTCAACCTGCGCCTGGGCTCCGGTGACACCCTCGCGCTGGTGGGTCCATCCGGCTGCGGCAAGAGCACGGTCGCGCGGGCCGTGCTGCAGTTGCTCCCACCCGGCAGCCGCTGCAGCGGCGGCCTGCGGCTGGCCGGCGAGGACCCCCGCGAGCTGAAGCGTCCGGCCCTGCGCCGACTGCGGGGTGAGGCCGTGGGGCTGGTGTTCCAGGACCCGATGACGAGGCTGAACCCGCTGCTGCGCATCGGTGAGCACCTCAGCGACACCCTCTCGGCCCATCGTCCCGACTGGGATCGGGCCAGGGTGCGCCAGCGGGCGCGGCAACTGCTGGAGCGGGTGGGCATCGGCACGGATCGCTATGGGAGCTATCCCCATGAGTTCAGCGGCGGCATGCGCCAGCGGCTGGCGATCGCCCTGGCCATGGCCCTGGAGCCGGCGCTGGTGATCGCCGATGAGCCCACCACCAGCCTGGATGTGGCCGTGGCGGCCCAGGTGATGGCCGAGCTCACCGACCTCTGCCGGGACAGCGGCAGTGCCCTGCTGCTGATCAGCCACGACCTCGCCATGGCGGGGCGCTGGTGCCAGCGCATCGCGGTGCTCGACCATGGTCAGGTGGTGGAGGAGGGCCCGGCCGGCGGCCTGCTGAGCGCTCCGAAGGCACCGCTCAGCCAGCGGCTGGTGGCGGCGGCCCGTGCCCGGGAAGGCAGCCACACCCCGCCCTCGACCGACACGGCACCCCTGCTGGAACTGGAGGAACTGCGCTGCTGGCATCCCCTACCCTCGGCACCCTGGCGACGGCGCTGGCTGAAGGCCGTCGATGGAGTGAGCCTGCGCCTTGGGCCGGGCGAAACCCTCGGGGTGGTGGGAGCATCAGGCTGCGGCAAGAGCACCCTCTGCCGTGCCCTGATGGGTCTGACGCCGGTGCGGGGCGGTCGCGTGAGCCTGGAGGGCCGCGACCTGCTCCGGATGGGCGGGGCCGAGCTGGCCCGGGCCCGCCGCAGCCTGCAGATGGTGTTCCAGGATCCGCTGGCCTGCCTCAATCCGAGCATGACAGTGGGGGAGGCGGTGGCGGATCCGCTGCTGATCCATGGCCTGGCCAGCCGCTCCGAAGCCCGGGCCAGGGCCCGTGACAGGCTGGCCACCGTTGGGCTGGAGCCGCCGGAGCTCTACGAGAACCGCCTGCCGCGTCAGCTCTCCGGCGGCCAGCAGCAACGGGTTGCGATCGCCCGCGCCCTGGTGCTGGAGCCGAAGGTGCTGCTCTGCGATGAGAGCGTGAGCATGCTCGACGCCGAGGTGCAGGCGGAGGTGCTGGCCCTGCTGCGGCAGCTTCAGGGCCGTCTCGGCCTGGGCTTGATCTTCGTGACCCACGACCTGGCTGTGGCCGGCGGCTTCTGCCAGCGGCTGATCGTGCTCGACGGGGGGCGAATCGTGGAGGAAGGGCCCGCCGGAGCGATGCTCGAGCGGCCCCAGGCCGTGATCACGCGCCAGCTGGTGGAGGCCTGCCCCCGGTTGCCGGCACCGGCCTGAGCCATGTCCGTCCAGCCCCCGACACCCCGGCAGAAGATCAGGCACCTGCTGAGGCTGTTCCTGCTGGTCAATGCGATCGGCATCGGTGTCGCCGTGGCGATCTGGGTCTACGGACTGGAGATCCAGACCGTGAATGCCGTGCGCCTGCAGCTGGCCAACCACCTGCCTCGCTGGTTCGTGCTGCCGCTGATGGGCCTGCTGGGGGGCGGCATCGCCGGAGCCCTGATCAGTGGTGTGGAGCCCGGAGCCAAGGGATCGGGGATCGTTCAGGTGATGCTCTGGCTGCGGGGGGTGCCGGTGCCCATGGGCTGGAGGGTGGCGGTGGTGAAGCTACTGGCCAGTGGCGTGGCGATCGGCGGGGGGATCCCGGTGGGGCCCGAGGGGCCGTCGATCCAGATCGGAGCCTCCCTGGCCAGGGAATCCGCCGATCGGCTCTCCAGGAAAGACCCTCAGCAAAGCCTGGCGGTGGCCATCGGCAGTGGCGCCGGGCTGGCGGCCGTGTTCCACTCCCCCCTCGGTGGCGCGATGTACACGATCGAGGAGCTGCTCAAGCGCTCCGACGTCCGCACCAACGCCATCGCCACCTTCGCCACCTTCGCCACGATCGCCTGGACCCGTCTGCTCACAACGGCATCGGTGGGGCCGGCCTGGCTGAGGGAACTGATGCCGATCATCCCCTACCCCAGCCGCCTCGATGATTTCCGTCTGGTGGATGTGCCGATCCTGCTGGTGCTGGGGGCGCTCGCCGGTGGCCTGGCGGTGCTGTACCAGCGGGGGATCCTGCGGCTCCGCCTGACCCTGCGGCCCCTGCGGCTGGCGGCCTGGCAACTGCTGCCGCTGGTGGGTCTGATGATCGGCCTGGGCTGGTCGCTCCTGCCGGACAGCTTCGACAACCCCGACAGCCTCGACTTCGACGCCCTGCTGGGGTTGAGCGCCCCCTCCACCGCCCTGCTGGCGCTGGGGGTCCAGGGGGTGGGCACAGCCGTGGCCGTGGCGGCAGAGGCCCCGGGCGGCTTTCTGGCACCGGCCCTGGTGGTGGGGGCCTCCCTGGGCACCCTGGTGCAGCAGCTCTGCCTGCTGCTGTTCTCCTATGCCCCGGCCACCTTGCTCTTCGCCGGCGGCGGCGCCTTCCTGGGGGCCCTCACGCGCACCCCGCTGACGGCCATCCTGCTCACCTTCGAGCTGAGCAAGAACTACGCCTTGCTGCTGCCGATCGGCTTTGCGGTGCTCACCGCCATCGCCGTGGCCGACCAGCTCGAGCGACTCACCCTGTTCGACGTGATGCTCGAGGAAGCCAGCCCAGGCTCCCGCTGAGTGCACCAGGGCCCCCGTCTGCCGCTCAGACCGTCAGATCCTCGACGCGGTGGGGGTTGAGGCGCTGACGCAGGGAGGTGAGCAGGGCCTCGAACACCGGCGGCAACGGAGCCTCGAAGGCCAGACGCTCACCGCTGATCGGATGATCGAGGCCGAGGGCCACCGCATGCAGGGCCTGGCCAGGAAGCTCCAGCGGCAGCTTGCGGCAGCGGCTGTAGGTGGCATCACCCACGATCGGATGGCCGATGTGGGCGCAGTGGACCCGGATCTGATGGGTGCGGCCGGTGTCGAGCCGGAAGCGCAGCAATGAGTAATCGCCGAGGCGCTCGATCAGGGTCCAGTGGGTGCAGGCGAAGCGCCCCTTCTCCTCGGCCACCACGGCGTACTTCTTGCGATCGGCGGGGTGACGACCGATCGCCCCCACGATCGTTCCACTCCCGAGCGCCGGTGACCCATGCACGACGGCCAGGTATTCCCTTGAGGCCACCCGTTTCTGGATCTGCACCTGCAGCCGCACCAGGGCTTCCTGGCTCTTGGCGACCACGATGCATCCGGTGGTGTCCTTGTCGAGGCGATGCACGATTCCAGGGCGCATCTCGCCGCCGATCCCGGGCAGATCGGGACAGTGGTGCAGCAGACCGTTCACCAGCGTGCCGTCGCGGTTACCCGGAGCCGGATGCACGGTGAGGCCCGCCGGCTTGTTGAGCACGATCAGGTGGGCATCCTCGTAGAGCACATCGAGGGGGATCGGCTGCGGCATCAGGTAGGGCAGTGGCTCAGGCGGCGGCATCCACAGCTCCACCTCGTCGTGGAGTCGCAGGGGAGTCTTGGCCCGCCCCGTGACGCCATTGACCCGCACGTAGCCGGCCTCGATGAACTTCTGGATGCGGGCCCGGCTCTGCTCGGGCCGCTGGGCCACGAGCCAGCGGTCGAGCCGCATCGGCAGCGGCTTCGGGTACTGGAGCGTGAGCAGCTCCCCCTCTCCTTCACCGAAGCCCGTCATGCCGGATCAGGAGGCAGTTCCAGGGCGATCGGGCCGAGAAGGGAGCGGCGGAAGTCGTCAAGCAGGCGCTGGGCCATCCGGGCGGTGTCGCCGCTGGTGTGGCGTGCGGCGGCGGCCTCCAGCCAGTTCCAGCCATCCATCGGGGAGGGCACCGGCACGCTGTAGCGCCCGAGCACGCCTCCGGATGAGATCCCCGCCGCCGGGTGCCGCTGCAGCGACTCGAGCAGGTGCAGGAACGCCACGGCCACGGCCTCGCCGTCATAGGCGGCCTGGCCGATGTCGTCGCAGAGGGCCAGCAGCAGGGCGGCGCGCTGGTCATCGAGGCGTGGCGGCAGGACGCCGGGGGCATCGAGCAGATCCAGCTCCTGGCCCAGGCGCACCCAACGCAGGGTGCGGGTGACCCCGGCACGGCGGGCGCTGTCGACCACCTTCTGGCGCACGAGGCGGTTGATCAGGGCCGATTTGCCCACGTTGGGGAAGCCGAGCATGAGGGCGCGCACCGGCCGCGGCCGCATGCCCCGGCCTGCCCGGCGGGCGTTGAGCTGGGATCCGGCGCGGATCGCAGCCTCCTGCAACTGCTTCACGCCGGTGCCCACCTTGGCGTCGCACCACCAGGGAGTCTCGCCCCGCTCACGCAGCCAGAGGTCCCAGGCCTGGCGGGCCGCTTCGCTGATCATGTCGCGGCGGTTGATCACCAGCAGACGCGGCTTGGCCTTCATCCAGCGCTGCAGGCGGGGATGACCGGTGGCCCGGGGAATGCGGGCATCACGCACCTCGATCACCAGGTCGACCTTGGCGAGCTGGGTGAACAGCTGCCGTTCCGCCTTGGCGATGTGCCCCGGATACCACTGGATTGCGGGAGCCGACTGGCTGAGGCCCTCGCCAGCGGGCGTGGCGATGCCCTCCATCAAGGCACCACCAGCACAGGGCAGGGGGCCAGCTGGATCACCCGCGACGCCGTGCTGGGCTGATCGGCATCGAGGGACAGTCCGCGGGTGCCCATCACGATCAGGTCGGCATCGATCTCATCGGCCACATCTCCGATCACGAAGGCAGGCCGCCCTTCCCGCTCGATGACGTCACAGGCCACACCAGCCTGCTCGAAATGGCTGCGGGCCTGCTCCAGAAGTCGCGCCACGGCAGCGGCATCGTGCATCACGCCCTCTTCGGCCTCCACCACGGAAAGCACCACCAGGCGGCTGCCGTGCTGCTGGGCCAGCTTCAGGGCAAAGGCCGCCGTGTCCATGGTCTGGCGGCTCTGGTCGATCGGAAACAGAACAGTGTTGAACATGGGTTCGCCATCCAGTGGTCGCCATCCCGGCGCAAGGGTCGGACAGAACGCGCCGCCCCACTTGTCCTAGCGCCCGCCTGGGACCCGGGCCGGGGGCCGCAGGTTAATCTCTCCCATCCTCGACCTCCCCAGACCCCATGGCGAAGCGATCCCTGACCAGCCTGTCCGCGGCCGATCTGCAAGGCAAGCGTGTTCTGGTGCGGGTCGACTTCAACGTACCTCTGGATGAGAGCGGTGCCATCACCGATGACACCCGCATCCGTGCGGCCCTGCCCACTATCCACGACCTCATCTCCAAGGGCGCCAGGGTGATCCTGGCCGCCCACTTCGGCCGGCCCAAGGGCGAGGTGAACGACGCGATGCGCCTCACACCGGTGGCCGTCCGTCTGAGCGAGCTTCTGGGCAAGCCGGTCGTCAAGACCGACAGCTGCATCGGCCCCGATGCCGAGGCCAAGGTGGCGGCCATGGCCGACGGGGATGTGGTGCTGCTGGAGAACGTGCGGTTCTTCGCCGAAGAAGAGAAGAACGACACCGAATTCGCCAAAAAGCTGGCGGCCCTGGCCGAGGTGTACGTGAACGACGCTTTCGGCGCCGCCCACCGGGCCCATGCCTCCACCGAAGGGGTGACCGAATACCTCAAGCCGAATGTGGCCGGTCACCTGATGGAGAAGGAGCTGCAGTATCTGCAGGGCGCCATCGATGAGCCCAAGCGTCCCCTGGCGGCGATCGTGGGCGGCTCCAAGGTGAGCAGCAAGATCGGCGTGCTCGAAGCCCTGATCGACAAGTGCGACAAGGTGCTGATCGGCGGCGGCATGATCTTCACCTTTTACAAGGCCCGTGGCCTGGCGGTGGGCAAGAGCCTTGTCGAGGACGACAAGCTCGAGCTGGCCAGGGAGCTGGAGGCCAAGGCCAAGGCCAAGGGCGTGCAGCTGCTGCTGCCCACCGACGTGGTGCTGGCCGACGCCTTCTCACCCGACGCCAAGACGCTCACCACCTCGGTGAACGTGATCCCCGACGGCTGGATGGGTCTGGATATCGGCCCGGATTCGCTCAAGGCTTTCCAGGCTGCCCTGGCCGACTGCAGGACGGTGATCTGGAACGGGCCGATGGGCGTGTTCGAGTTCGACAAGTTCGCCGCCGGCACCAACGGTGTGGCCCACACCCTGGCGGACCTGAGCGCCAAGGGCTGCTGCACCATCATCGGTGGCGGGGATTCGGTGGCGGCGGTGGAAAAGGTGGGTGTGGCCGAGAAGATGAGCCACATCTCCACCGGCGGTGGTGCCAGCCTCGAACTGCTGGAGGGCAAGGTGCTGCCGGGCGTCGCCGCCCTCGACGACGTCTGATCGCCTGATCGGCACAGGCCAGGGACGTGGGGGCAGGCTTGGGCGAAGGAGGAGCCTGCCCCATGAACTCGCCTGTGATCGGATCCTGCCGTCAGCTCTGAAGCTCTCCGTTGACACGATCACGGCCGTTTCCGACACTGACCCAATCCCCATCGAAACTCCGGAAGGTGAATGACAGGGGCTGTTCGACGTACTCGGCAGTGTACTCGGATTTGACCGGAGATCCCACCGCAATCTCCAGGGAAGTCCGCATGAAGTCTTGATATTGACTGGCATCGACTACCCCAATCCATCGGGTTGGGTGCGTTGCGAAGATTGCCAATGAATATGGCTAAAGCATGCCCAAGCTGTCCTATTTCGTCGCTGTTCGGCGCGAGGAAAGCCATGACCTCCTCGCAGAGAATCGCGGAATACGAGATGACCTCAGGCACCGAAGGAGTGGCAGACTCCCCAGATTTTTCGTTCCAAATCCATGCTTGAAGCCCAACAACATCCAAACTTCAACCAGATTTCACAGAGCGGGACGAACAGCCCGGAAGTCCACAGGTAGTTACCCTTATCTCACTCAGCCAATCCCGCCATCCAAAAGCAGGCCTGAGAGCAACTCGACAGCCTGCAGGTTGTGAGGAACACAAGAAAACCCTGACCACGGAAAGGGGCAGGACAACGGTCCGATGAGGCCAGTACACTCTCATCCCCCTGACCGGATTCAGCCGGCTTTGGCCATCCCTTGGATCGAGGAGTGCTGTTCACACGTGGTCCTGGCCTTGACCTCAATGTCCAGCGTTTCCGTCATCCGGCCAGCCGACCGACGCTGCCTCACGTGCCGCGGGCGCCCTTGCCGTCCCGACCGTCGCGGACCGGCAAACCCAGCCGCTGATGCAGGGCCCGTGCCTCCTCCCGGTTCCGGTTCATCAGATCACGCTTGGCCTGGCGTTCCGTCTGGCGGCAGGCGCTGAGTGCCTCCAGGTCCCTGGCTTCGTCGAGACAACGCTGTCCCTTCTGGAGGATGGCGATCATGTCGGCATGGGCCCGCAACGAGAGACTGCGCTGCCCCTTGAACAACTCATTTTTCTGACTGGGGGTCAGCTGGATACGCGTGGGAGATGTCCGGTCACCGGGAGCAGCGCCGGGCTGGGCCTGGCCTGAGCCCACCTGCAGCAGCATCGACAGGGCAGCCGCCGCGGGCGGGATCAGCACAAGCTGGGCATTGCGGATGACGGACATGACGATAAGGATTCCCAAGAACCATGCTCCGGTAGCTGGATGTCCAGGTGCCAACTGAACGGGCAGAACCGATGACCAGATCTTTCCCCGGAGGCCCGGAGCAACCGGGCTGTCAGGGCCATCCAGCCGTGGCCTTCCTCGGACTGGGGGCCCTTGGAGCCCCGATGGCGACCAGGCTGCTGGCGGCCGGCTTCCCCCTCATCGTCCACAACCGCACCAGGACCGCGGAAGAGCCGCTGGCCTCCTCAGGGGCCACCAGGGCCGCCACGGCTGCGGAGGCGGCTGCCTCCGCCGAACTGATCGTCCTCTGCCTCAGTGATGACGCCGCCGTCGAGGAGGTGCTCTTTGCCCCGGCCGGAGTGGCCGAGGCCGTGACTCCAGGCTCCCTGGTGATCGACTTCTCCACGATTGCGGCGGCCACCAGCCAGCGTCTGGCCGCCCGCCTGGGTGAGCTGGGGGTGGGCTATCTCGATGCCCCGGTCACCGGAGGCACGGAGGGGGCGCGTGCCGGCACGCTCTCCCTGCTGGTGGGAGGCGCCAGCGACCAGCTGGAGCGGGCCCGGCCCCTGATGGAGGTGGTCGGCAACCGGATCAGCCACTTCGGTCCTGTGGGCTCGGGTCAGCAGGTGAAGGCGGTCAACCAGATCCTGGTGGCCGGGAGCTATGCCGCCTTGGCCGAAGGACTGGCCCTGGCCAGGGCCCTTGGGCTGCCTCTGCAGCAGGTGTGCAACGCCCTCGAGGGGGGCGCCGCCGGCTCCTGGGCCCTGCAGCACCGCGCCAGCCAGATGATCGAGAACACCTACCCCCTCGGCTTCCGGCTGGCCCTGCACCGCAAGGATCTGGCGATCGCTCTCGAAACGGCCTCCACCGCCGGAGTGACCCTGCCGATCAGCACCAGCGTGGCCGGGATCGAAGATGTCCTGATTGCCGCCGGCCACGGCGATGAGGATGTGTCTGCCCTGGCACGGTGGTTCCAGTCAGACGGGGACCTCGAGGCCCTCAGGGAGTGAGCGCGGCCTTGTCGGCGACCACCCGCACACGCTTGGTGGTGCTGACGATGCCCTTGGGGTGCACCAGCAGCACGGCCCACGTCTGGCTGCCGGGCGTCAGAGGCGCCTGCACCGTCTTGAACAACCCTCCACCACCAAGAGCCGCCAGCTCCAGGTCAGGGGTTTCCAGGGCGCTGATCTGAGCCGGTGTGATCGCGGCGATGCCGCCGGCGGCGACCGCCCCATCCAGCGGTTCATCGAAGACCACGTCCACGTCGTAGCGCTGACCGGTGAGCACCGCATCCGGAATCAGCACGCTGACCGGCAGATTCGCCTCACCGCTGCGCAGTGTGGTGGTTTCGCGGATCAGCTCCTGCCCGTTCAGCCGGGAGCCACTGGCACTGAGGGCCAGGAGCTGCTCCGCCTGGAGGGTGTAGCGGAATGGGCCTTCGGAGCGGCTGCCGCTCACCACAATCGCCACGGTGGGGCGGCCATCCCGCAGTGGAGTGCCTGGACTCACCTGCCAGCGGGCATCCGGGAAGCGGTCGCGCAGGATGGCGTAGCGGGCCTCCAGCCGAGCGGGATCCAGGCCGGGACCAGCTTCCACCAGGGCCGACAGACTGGAGGGCTGACCGCTGTTGAGGGCCGTCTCGAGGCTCTGGAGCAGAGCCGGACTCGGCGGAGCGGCCTTGGCGGCCGGCAGGGCCGCGACCACCGAGGCCGCGAGCAACACGGCGAGAAACGGGCGGGACTGCGGCATCGAGGTCAGCCATGGCGGCCCTTTTAAGTTAGGCGCGCCCCGGTAGCGCGACGCGCGCATCAGCGAAGCTCCATGTCCAGGCTCCTGATCGCGGCCAGCGGCACTGGCGGACATCTGTTCCCTGCCCTGGCGGTGGCCGAGGCCCTGCCCGATGGCTGGCAGGTGCAGTGGCTGGGGGTGCCCAACCGCCTCGAGACCGAGCTCGTGCCCAGGCGCTACCCGCTGCACACGATCCGGGCTGGGGGACTGCAGGGCAAGGGGCTGCAGAAGCTCTGGCAGCTGATACGCCTGATCGGCTCCAGCGTGGCGGTGAGGCGGCTGATCCGCCGGGAGGGCATCAGTCTGGTGTTCAGCACCGGGGGCTATATCGCCGCCCCGGCGATCCTGGCGGCCCGCTGGTGCGGTGTGCCGGTGGTGGTGCATGAATCCAATGCCATCCCGGGAGGGGTCACCCGCCTGCTCGGCCGTCACTGCAGCCGGGTGGCGGTGGGACTGCGGGAAGCGGCGGAGCGGCTGCCCCGCTGCCGCCCCCTGGTCACAGGCACGCCGGTGCGCGCCGACTTCCTGCGGCCGGCCCCTCTGCCCAGCTGGGTGCCAGCGGGCGAAGGCCCCCTGGTGCTGGTGATGGGTGGCAGCCAGGGGGCTGTCGGCCTCAACCGCATGGTGCGTCCCCTGGTGCCGAAGCTGGTGGCCGCCGGCTGCCGCGTGGTGCATCTCACGGGCAGCCATGATCCCGACACCGGCCGTCTGCGGATCCCCGCCTACATCGAGCGGCCCTTCAGCGACGACCTGCCGGGCCTTCTTCAGCACACCCAGCTGGCCATCAGCCGCGCGGGGGCCGGAAGCCTCAGCGAACTGGCCGTCTGCGGCACGCCCACGATCCTGGTGCCGTTCCCGCAGGCCGCCGACCACCACCAGGACGCCAACGCTGAAGCCGCCGCCGCGGCAGGCGCCGCCGTGATCGTGTGGCAGCACGCCCCGGAGCACCAGGCCCTGGAGCAGGCGGTGTGGCGCCTGCTGGGTCCGCGGCTGCGCGGGACCAGTCCTGGCCTCGATCCCCTGAACACCCTGAGGGCGGGCATGGAGCGCCTGGCCGTGCGCGACGCCGATCAACGGCTGGCGGAGCTGCTGATCGAGCTGGCTAGGGGGTGAGCTCCTGCCGCAGGGCCCGCAGCAGGCGACGGTTGTTGCGCCGGTCCTGCAGGGCGATCCGCAACCAGCACTCCCCCAGTCCGTCAAAGGAGCGGCAGTCACGCAGCAGCACACGCTGGTGGCGCTCCAGCCGCTCACGCAGCCCCACCAGGGAGCTCTCGGAGCGCAGCAGCAGGAAGTTGGCGGCCGAAGGCAGTGGCGTGAGACCTGGCAGCTGCGCCAGCCGCTGCCGCAGCCAGGGACCCTCCACCGCCACCCAGCGCTGCACCCGCTCCTGCCAGAGCCGATCGCCCACCACCGCCTCACCCACTGCGGCCGCCAGACCATTCACCGGCCATGGGTCACGCCAGGCGGCCCACCGCCGCAGCCGGGCAGGATCCGCCACGGCATACCCCAGGCGCAGGCCAGCGATCGCCAGCAGCTTGGTGAGGCTGCGGATCACCACCAGGCCGGGGTGACGGGCCACCAGCGGCACCAGGGACTGGCTCTCCCCGCTGGGCACCAGGGGAAGGAAGGCCTCATCGACGATCACCAGCGCGAAGCGCTCGAGCAGTGGCTCAAGCGAAGCCCGGCTCCAGAGCTGGCCGGTGGGGTTGTGGGGATTGGTGACCCACAGCGCCTGGATGGACCCGGCTGGAAGTGATGGCAGGGGCTGGGGCCAGACTGCCGGGCCCGGATCGGGCAGATCCAGCGGCCAGGGACTCCAGGACCCACCCCAGCAGGCCAGGGCCCGGGGGTAGTCGGCGAACCCTGGTGTGGGCAGCAGGCTGGTGCCCACAGCGGCGGCGTCGCGGGCCAGCCAGGTGAACAGCTCCGCCGCCCCGTTACCGGGCAGCACCGACGCCGGATCGAGCTGGTGGCGGGCGGCGATGGCCTGGCGCAGCCGCAACTGCTGGCGGTCGGGATAATCCCTGAGGGGCGAGGGCAACCCGGCCGGCGTGCGCAGCACCGCCTGCAGCAGCCTGCGCACGCCGTTGGAAGGCCCGAAGGGCACCAGGGAAGCGCTGGCATCGAGCAGATCAGCGGGGCGGCAACCCAACCGCCTGGCCACGGCCTCCAGGTTGCCGCCATGGCGCTCGAGGGCCCCACCGTCCATGACAGCTCCAGCAGGGTCCCCAGCGTGAATGCCCATGCGCCCCAGCCTGAACGAGTCAGGATCTCCCCATCGGGCACCACCTGGCTGGAACCGATCCCGCTGGTGGACCGATGGCCGGAATCAGTCTCAGGGACTGGGTCAACGGACTCTGCCTCCAGACCTGCTCAAGCGGACCGCCCCCTGGCTCAGCCGACTGTTCACCGCAATGGCGGATCTGGTGCTCTTGCCGGCGGGCTGTGGATGGATGAAAGTTGGCCGTCGCTGTGCATCGAGCACCGCGATCCAAAGGCCGACGCTGCGGCCACCCGCTGAATCCACCCCGCTTCACTCCCTCCGGCATGGCGCCCCCGCTGCGATCCCATGGCCCTCTCCTGAAGGGCGCCCTGCTGCTGGCCACCGGCGCCCAGCTCCTCGGAGGAGCCGTGCAGGCTGCCGAGGCCGATGACGTGATGCGCCTGCTCGACAGGCGGGCCTGCTCCAGCTGCCGGCTGCAGGACGCGGATCTGGTCCTTGCCGACCTGCGGGACGCCGATCTGAGCAAAGCCCAGCTGCAGCGGGCCAACCTCAGCCGCGCCCAGCTGGATGGCGCCAATCTGCAGGGGGCCAACCTCACGTTCACCTCGCTGCTTGG
The DNA here is from genome assembly GCF_015841355.1 of Synechococcus sp. CBW1107. Classification (NCBI taxonomy): domain Bacteria; kingdom Bacillati; phylum Cyanobacteriota; class Cyanophyceae; order Synechococcales; family Synechococcaceae; genus Synechococcus; species Synechococcus sp. CBW1107. The sequence goes on along the minus strand of NZ_CP064908.1, from coordinate 1,951,113 downwards.
GGCCTCCCTGCGCGGCGCCGACCTGCGCGGCGCCCAGCTAGAGGGCACGGATCTGCGCGAGGCCGATCTCAGCGGAGCACTGCTCGACGTGAACGCCCTGGCCCGGAGCCACTGGAAGCAAGCGGTGGGAGTGAATCCCAGCGCCAGAAGCTACGCCGATCTGCACAATGCCGGAGTGGAGGCTGCGCTCCAAGGACGAGCCAGCGAGGCCGAGACCTACTTCAATCAGGCGATCCAGAAACAACCCGACGCTCCACTGAGCTGGCTGGCCCGTGGCATCAGCCGGGCGGAGCAGGACAAGCGCGACCTGGCCGCCGCCGACTTCACCTACGCCGCCAGCCTGTATGAGCAGCAGGGCAACAAGCCGGTGGCTCAGCAACTGCGCAAAGGTGCGGAAGACCTGAAAAAGAATCCGGACGGCAAGGACGCAGGCAATGGCTGGGGAGGCCAGTTCCTGCAGGGCGCAGCAGCGATCTTCCAGCAGTTGGCGCCGCTGGCGATCAAATACTTCGCGCCCCTGGCCTTCTGAGCTGAGCGTCAGGGGCTGTAGATCAGGCGGCGAGCATCCCGGCCGGAGGGGTTATAGCCATAGCCGTAGGTGCCTCCCTGCTCATCGTCGATGATCCTCGGCGTCACCAGGATCACGAGTTCACTTTTATTACGTGAGCCGGTGGTCTTGCGGAAGAACTGACCCAGGAGGGGCAGATCACCGAGGATCGGCCACTTGGACACCACCTGGAAATCCTCATCCGAGATGACCCCGGTGAGGATGAGGGTCTGGCCATCGCGGACACGCACGCTGCCGGTGTCCAACCGGCGGAGACGAAGGATGTCGATATCGCCGCAGCCTGGAACCGGCTGACGATCCACCACCCCGGAGATGGCCGGGGACAAGGTGAACGTCACGAAGCCATTGTCGTCGATCTTGGAGACACGGGCACCGAAGGTGAGGCCGGCGGTGCTGAAGGTGGGTTCACAGGTGGTGCCCACATTGGCGGTGTTGGTGACGTCAAAAGCCGTCACCACCTGGCGGCCCACCGTCACAAAGGATTCATTGGCCCGAGTGCGACCGATCGTGGCCGCGCTCAGGCCTGAGGTGTCTCCGGCCTGACCGGAAAGCCCCCCGGCACCGATATCGGCACCCCCTGAAATGGTTTCCGGGTTTTCACTGAGAATCAAGGTGGGGCTGGCCAGCACCTTGGCGTTCTCCGAGACGATCTGAGCCTGAAGGAAGTCGAAGAACTGGTTGTCGGGGTAGTTCAGGCCGGGGTTGCGGCGGATACCGTCCACCAGGGAACTGCCTGTCGAGGTCGCCCCATTGAGTGCCGCTGCCCCAGTGGCGACAAGACCTGGCAGGTTGTCACCAGTCGTGGTGATGGTGCCAGGGGTCGTGCCGGTTCCCGGGGTCAGCTCGACCTCCAGATTATTGGGGACACCCCGCCGGAAGTCATTGGCCGTTGGCGGCAGATTGCGTCCGAAAGCCGCCAACAAACGTCCCCCATCATTCACGATGAAGTTGTTGCCGAAGCGGAAGGCAAAGCTGTTATCTATATCGCTTGTATTTGTAAGATTCACGTCCAGGATCTTCACGGACAACGCCACCTGGCGCTGGCGCAGATCCAGTTGCTTGAGATATTGCTCTCCGATCGCCACCAGCGATGGTTCTCCGACGATCGTGATCGTGCCGAGGCGTGGATCGGTGGTGGCGCGCAGCCCCACCAGTGGACCGGATGAGGCCCCGAAGGCTTCCACGGTCTGCTGGGTGGATGTGGTGCTCTGGGAGGTGGCGGTCAGGCCAGTTCCGGCGGGCTGAGCCCCCAGCGGCACGCCCTGGGACACAGCGGTGGTGATCGTGTTGGTCTTGGTGACCTGGGCGCCGAGGTTGGCCAGATAATCGGCTGCCGAGTTGGGAGACACCTGGTTGAGTCGATAGACCTTCGACATCTGTGGGCCGATCGTCTTGCCCAGCACGTCGGAGCCCACCAGGATCGTGTTGCCCTCCTTGCGGGCCTGCAGCCCGGAAGAGAGCAGAACGAAGTTGAACGCCCGTTCATAAGGCTCGCTCTGGAAGGCCACGGTCACAGGAGACAGGCTCGGCCTGGGGCCCTGGGGATTGCTACCAGCCGTCAAGGCGGGGTCAGAGAAGGCAAAGCCATACCCCCCCATCTGGGCCAGCACCATCAGCACATCGCGGGGATTGGCGCTGCGGGTGGTCAGCGTCACAGGCGGACCGTAAAGGCTGAGATAACCGCGATTGCGGATCGTCATCGTGCCCACGGCGATATCGCCGGAGGGGGGTGCCACGGCACGGGGCCGCAGGGGAGGCACAAAGGACGAGGTGGGCACCCGTGCCGGCGCCCGCAGATCCACACCGGCCGACTGGCTCATCGGCACCTGGGGTGCGTTGAAGCGCACGGTCAGATTTCGGCCATCGCTGCTCACCAACGGCGTGCCCAGATTGCGTCCCGGCATCGGCGTGACTTTCAGCTGGAATTCCGTGCCGGTGCCGTCGAAGGTGATGGAATCCACGCCGGCATCGGTCATCGAGAGCGACTGGGGACCGGCCTTGAGCCCCCGGATCTGCTCGGTGCGCAGCTCACCCACCCACACCTGACCCTGCATCTGCTGGCGAAGGTCGACGCCGGTGCCCGCATCCTGGATCACGAGCTCCAGGGCATCGGGCAGGCGACGCAGCTTCAGCTGCAGGCCGTCCTGGCGGATGGCCGCCTGGGCCTGCACTGGAGCTGGAGTCACTGTCAGAGGTAAGGCTGCCAGCAGGTTGCCGGTGGTGGCCAGCCATAGACCGGCACGGAATCCAAGACCAGCTGGGGCCATCAACGCATCCATCACGTCGGAATGTTATGGGACGTGTTCTGTAAACACCAGATGACCAAATGCGACTGTGCCCCCCCTCCTCACTGGGCTGGGGCCGGAGGTGGTGCGGTGGGCTGGGGGGCTGCCGGAGGTCTTCCCGCCGCTGAATTGGCGGCTGGCGGGGTGGCGGCTGGTGGTGAGGCCTGGGCAACCCTGGCCGATCTGGCACCTGGCCTGGCAGCCGGCCCCTCCCCGTAGAGGGCAAGGTTGAGCTTCAGCACCACCTGGGGGACCCGTTGGGGCTGAGCTCCAGGCCTGTTGGCCACTGGCTGAGCCTGTGCGGGAATGGATTCGAGATCCAGGTTGAGGTCGCTCTGGGCGACCAGCAGGCTGAGACGCTCCAGCCTGCGCATGAACACCAGCAGGTTCGGATAACGGCCACGGGCACTCAGCAGGAGAGTGGTCCTGGTCAGGCCATCGGCTTCAAGGGGATCGGAAGGGGGGGCGGCGTCCTTGTCCTTGGCAGCCCCAGGTGCCGGGGCCGAGGCCGGTTTGCCCCCAGCCGCAGGTGCCTCCACGGGTTCAAACACATCGAGCTGAACCCCGGTGGCCGTCGCCTCCCGGTTGAGCTGGGCGAGGAAGGTGCTGATCTGGCCACTGCCGGCGATCAGCTTCAGCAGGCTGGAGCGCTGTCCATCCACCGTCTTGACCTGATCGAGCTGGCGCACCCTCTGGGCACGCAGCAACGGCAAGCGCTCGCTCATGCCCCGCAGTTCATCGAGCTGAAGCTGGTTGCGGCGGACCTGATTCCAGGGTTGAAACACTCCCAGAAGGGCCACCAGGCCCGCCACCAGCACCCCGGCCGCCACCGGCAGTCCGATCAGCAGACCATTGCGCAGAAGGAGAGACCGGGGCGGAGCGCCCTGCTGAAGATTGGTCATCGCAGCAGGCCCTCCTTCTGCAGAAGCTCCAGGCGACGGGCCATACCCCCGGCACCCAGCTCCTGCAGCTGAGTCAACCGGGCAGAACTGGACGGCGGACGGCTGAAAGCCGCACTGATTTCAAACTCCACCAGGCCGCTCTCAGGGCCCTTGCCGGGCTTGCTCGCGTCGGTGTCGTTGCGGATGGCACGGCCAAGGTTCACGCTGGCCGGATCGATCAGCGGGGAGGATTTCAGGCGCAGAACAAGTGCGTTGATCCGCTCGAACGCTCCTGGATCACCGGTGCGGCCTTTGATCTGAAGATCATCCTTGCCCACCTGCACTGATGTGAGCTGCAAGGCGACCGGAGTGCGGCCTGCCAGGTCGGTCAACAGGGCCGAACCTGATCGCACCGCCACCAGGCCGTTCACCAGCTCGGCATTGCCCTTGCTCTTGAGCTCCAGACCAGCCTTGTCAGCGGCGAGTTCCGCTTCGATCGTCTCCACCTGGGTTCTCACCGGCGCCAGACGGGTGAGCTCCTGCTCCAGCAGCAGTCCCTGGATCTTCAGCACCATGGCGACACCCACGCTGGCCAGCACGATGGCGCCACCGATGGCGGAGCCGATCATCAGCAGTCGCCTGGCATCGGGCGGTCTGGGCGGCTCGGCGCTGAGGCCCAGCTCCAGCCGGCGCTCCCGCAGCAGGTCCAGACCAGGAAGGACTGGGCTCATCGGGCCAGCTCCGCCCGCATCAACCCATACAGGCTGGTGAGGGACCAACCCGGCAGGGAGCCCTCATCGCCGCTGTCAGGGGGCATGGTCATCCAGCCCATCGCCACAGGATCGAGGATCTCGATCGGCCACTCGCGGCCTTGGCTCAGGGTCCCGGCCAGCAGGGGCAGATCGGAGCTGGAGCCGGCCAGCCAGAGACGAACCCCGTTCACGGCGGGATCCAGCCCGCGCCAGTAGGCGATGCACCGCTCGACCTCGTCCTCGGCCATCGCCCCTGTCCACTGCCGCTCGTACTCAGGCACGCCGCGGCGCAGCAAGGTGAGCCGCCCTCCTCGCTCGTCCACCACCAGCAGAGCCTCCAGAAGCCCGGGATCGCCCCCCTCCAGCAAGGAGGCCAGGGCCCGCAGTTCACACACCTGGGGGGCTTCGAGCCGCTCGAGCTCAACCCCGGCGATGTCGAACACTTCAATCCAGCTGAGCACGCGCTGGCGCGGGACAGTCACCAGCAGCGAGGAGCAGTGACCGGAGGCCTGCTGACCTGCACCCTCCAGTGGCATCAGGCCGACGTAAGCCTGGGAGAGGTCGTAGGGAAGCCCCAGGGGGGGATCGATCTGGCGCAGGGCCTCATCCGCCGACTCGGGCCAGTCGTCGAAGGGCCACTCCACCACCCTCCAGGAACAGGCGGCGGCGGGCAGCACCGCCAGCACTTCAGCGCCCACCAGGCCCAGTTCCACCAGCAGATCGCCGATCAGGTCGCCGAGGGCCATCACCTGCAGAGGGTCACCGGCGGAGCAGGCCCCGCGCGGCAGGGGCACCCGCCTCAGCAGTCCCAGCTGTACAGGCTCGCCATGGCCCCTGGTGGTGAGCACCGTGACCGCGTCATCCTCGAGTGCCAGCCAGACCCGGCGAGGAAAAAGACGGGCTGTTAAAGGCTGAAGCTGTTCCTGAACGCCGGCAAGGACCAATCGTCACGTCCTGGAATCCCGATGCAGCGTATCGGCCTCGCGCCGTTTGCGCACATCCCCTGCAGACCCGTCTCGATCGGGAGACAGGGCCAGCGCTCAGCGCCAGGGCAGGCCGCTGCCCACAACCTCACTCAGATGGCTGCAGCCATGGCGGTCCAGCTGGTCGCCGAGGCCCTCGAGAATCGCCGGCACCAGGCCCGGCCCCTGGTAAATCCAGCCTGTATAAACCTGAATCAATGAGGCTCCCGCCGTGATCCGTTCCCAGGCGGCCTCGGGGGAATCGATTCCGCCAACACCGATCAGCGGCAGGGCTGGTCCGGCTGTGGCCCGCAGGCGCCGGATCACCTCCAGAGCCCGGCCGCGCAGGGGAGCGCCGCTCAGCCCCCCCGCCTCCTCCGCCAGGGTCCTCCCGGTCTGGGGCAGGCGACGGTTCTCCAGCCCCAGCCGGTTGACGCTGGTGTTCACGGCGATCACCCCGGCGAGGCCCTCCTCGTAGGCCAGGCGGGCAATCGTGTCGATGGCGTCGTCTTCGAGGTCGGGAGCGATCTTGACCAGCAACGGCGGGCAGGCCGACAGGCGACGCAGCCGCTCCACCAGGCGCCTCAGCTGCACAGCGTCCTGCAGGTCGCGAAGGCCGGGGGTGTTGGGTGAACTGACATTGATGACCACGTAGTCGGCCAGGGGCGAGAGCAGCTCCAGGGAGGAGGCGTAGTCATCGGGGGCCAGCTCCAGGGAGGTGATCCTCGACTTGCCCAGATTGAGGCCCAGCACCGCGGGCCTCTGGCCAGGCGGGGGCAGGTGCTGGCGCTCGATGTTGCGCTTGACGGCCTGGGCACCGTCGTTGTTGAAGCCCATGCGGTTGAGCGCAGCCCGTTCCTGGGCCAGGCGGAACAGCCGCGGCCGTGGATTGCCGGGCTGGGGGTGCCAGGTGATCGTGCCCAGCTCGGCGAAGCCGAAACCGAACAGGTGCCAGATTCCTGCGGCCACCGCGTTCTTGTCGAAGCCGGCAGCCAGTCCCACCGGATTGGCGAAGCGGCAACCGAACAGGGTCTGCTCGAGGCGATGGTCGCGACGTTGCAGCTCGGCCCCAAGGCCCGCCAGGCTGCCCGACACCAGGGGCCAGTCGCGGCGCAGGGAGGCCTGGGCCAGGGCGGCGAGGGTGAGACTGCTGAGCTGCTCGGCATCGGCCCCCTCATCCCTGGCGAGCAGGGGACCCACCCAGCGTCGGTAGAGCGAGCCCGTGCTGGTGCCGGCGGTGGTGCCTGAGGAGGAAGGCTCTGGTCGCTCCAAAATCATGGGGACTCCTGCAGGGAGGGCTCGGCGCGCTCCAGCCGCCAGCGGCCTTCGCTGGCGGGACTCACCCGCCAGTCGCGCCAGATCCAGGGACCCTGCCGCTCCTGCAGACGGGCCAGGGGCTGCTCCACGAGGCGGGCCAGCTCGGCGGCTGTCAGGGCATAACCGCCGCTGGCCAGGCGGTCGGCCACTTCAAGACGGGTGAGCAGCTCGCCCAGGACCGCAGGGGCCGGCTGTTCCAGCCCATCCACCTCAGCCGCTCCAGATTGAGGAGCGTTCCGCTGGCCGCTGGACCCGGGTCCAGTGGCCAGCGGAGGGGAGCCTCCGCGCGAGAAGGCCACGGCGATCTCATCGCAGCGGTCGTTGTCGGGATCACCGCTGTGCCCCTTGACGTGGACCAGGCGCACCCCAGGGAGGCGTGCCCGGTCCAGTTCCTCCCAGAGGTCGCGGTTGAGCACGGGTCCGCCGGAGGCTGTACGCCAGCCCTTGCGCTTCCAGCCCGCCATCCACTTGGTCAGACCATCGATCAGGTAGCGGCTGTCAGACGCAGGTCAGGGTGAAGCGGCAGCTGGCGCAACTCCTCCATCAGGGCCAGGGCAGCGGTGAGTTCCATGCGGTTGTTGGTGGTTGCCGCGGCGGCCCCACCGAGCTCGCGCACGCTGCCGTCCTCGAAACGCAGCAGGCAGCCCCAGCCTCCCGGGCCCGGATTACCCCGGCAGGCGCCATCACAGGCGGCGGCCACCACCCTCACCGGCTCAGCAGCCACTGGGCAATCCGGCCAATGTTCGGTAGACAGTGGTGCCGTAGACCGTGGCGACGATGTTGGAACACAGGAAATCCACCATGCAGCGAACCTACCTGGCCCTCGCGGGGGCTGGTCTGGCCGCCACCACGCTCCAGGCCGTCACAACGCCCCTGGCTGAGGCCGCCGGAGTGTTCGACAGCCAGCCGGTGGAGGCGTCGCAGTTTGCGGTGCTGGCCAAGCCGGTCGGCTTCGCCGACTGGTCGCTGGTGCTGATCGAGCAGACGGCCAACGGCCAGCCCTGCTGGCAGGCCCGGCCCGATGGCCTGGTGGAGGCCTCGATGAATCGCTTCGACTCCCGCGGAATCTGCACCAGCTACGCCGGCAGCAACGCCTACTCCCTGAGGGTGGCGGACCAGGACCTGGCCAGCCGCTACCGACTTCGCCTCAGCCAGGTGGGCGACGAACTGCAGCTGCAGGCCATGAGCCCGGCGGACACCACCCTGCTGCTGGTGGGACGGGGGGAGGTGAGCCGCCGTGACCCTGAGGGATTTGTTCCGATCAAACTCGAGAGCGACTGGCAGCTGAATCGCCGCGTCTTCGGCCAGCAAACCCTCAACCACATCTATTTTGCCGCCAGCACCCCCCTGGAGCAGCTGATCGCCCAGGCCGGTGGGGGCAGCCGCGAGACGGTTCAGCCCATCAGCAGCGGTGGGCCGGGGAGCCTTGGACGTGTCCTGGGAAGCATGGCGAGAGGTGGAGAACTGGAGAGTGGGCCGATCGCCCTGCAGGTGATCCCCTTCCGGGAGTGACAGTCGACACAGCGACCCCCGCCGCGAGCTTCCAACTGATCCAGGCCATATGGTTGTCTTGTGTGAGGAGTGCAGAACGCTCTCCCGGGGTCGAAACGAGGACAGACTCCCGGCATCGTTCCACCTCAAAGGCCTGCCTTCGGCGGGCTTTTTTTTTGGCCGTTTGAACCCAGCAAAAAGCCGGCCCCGAGAGACCGGCTGCGGAGGATGAAGTCGGCGGAGGAGGGGACCCTCCGCCGGGCGGGATCACTTGACGGTGACTTTGCCGCCCACTTCCTCGATGGACTTCTTGAGTGCCTCGGCCTCGTCCTTGCTGATGCCTTCCTTGACGGCCTTGGGAGCCGCCTCGACAAGGGCCTTGGCTTCGCCCAGGCCGAGGCCGGTGGCCTCGCGGACGGCCTTGAGCACCTTGATCTTGGCGGCGGCGTCGAAGCCTTCGAGGATCACATCGAACTCGGTCTGCTCTTCAACCGCCTCAGCGGCGGCTGCGGGAGCGGCGGCCATCACGACGCCGGCGGAAGCGGCGGCGGACACACCGAAAGCCTCTTCGATCTGCTTGACGAGCTCGGAGGCTTCCAGCAGAGAGAGAGTCTTCAGCGACTCGAGAATGTCGTCAGTTTTTGTGGTCATGATTGAGAATCAGCAACAGATCTGTGGTCTTGGACCGGCGGAGCCGGGGGTGATTTCGCTGGGCTCAGGTGGCGTCGCCGCTTTCGGCGTGCTGCTTGAGTGCCCGGGCGAGGCCGGAGGGAACTTCGTTGATGCCAACGGCCAACTTGGTGGCCACCGCATTGATCGCACCGGCGATCTGGGCGATGAGCACCTCCTTGGAGGGCAGCTCGGCAATGGCCTTGATGTCGTTCTGGGAAAGAAGTTTGCCTTCGTAAAGGCCTCCTTTCACATCCGACTTCTTGGTGTCCTTCTGGAAGGACTGAACGGCCTTGACGGCACCACCGACATCGCCCTTGATCAGGACGAACGCGTTGGTGCCGGTGAGCAGGGAATCGAGTTCCGACCAGGCACTGTTGCCATCAATGGCGCGGCGCATCAAGGTGTTCTTGGTCACCTTGCAGATGCCGCTGTTGGCCTGCAGACGGGTCCGCAGATCAGACATCTCCTTGATGGACAAGCCCTTGTAATCAAGGACCAGCGCCATTTCGGCCTCACCGAGGAGCCCCTTGAGCTCTTCGATGATCTGTTGCTTGCTCTCCAGCGTGCGGCCCATGGGTTTGGTACGGAGTTGGGGGAACAAGCCGGGACGCGGCCGCCAACTTCTCTGCCGGGGTGAACCGGAGGGAAGCCTCGAGGCCGCTGAACGGTGATCCGCCCGGAGAATCCGAACCGGAAAAAGTCGCGTGCACCTCGGCAGGATTTACCTGGACTGCATCTTCTTGGACACACCACCGAAGCGGGTGACCCTGAGGACGCAGCACTGACCTGCTGTCTTGGGCCGGGCGCGTGCCCGATTAATGAGTTTACACGGCGGGGTGCTTGAGCACGATCACCCCGCCTCAACTGGGCTCAGCCCTCCAACTTGATGTCCTGCAGGGCGGTGACGTCGACGGGGACGGACGGACCCATGGTGGAGGTGAGGTAGAGACTCCGCCAGTAGCGGCCCTTGGCACCGCTGGGCTTCTGGCGATCGATGGTTTCCTGCAGAGCCTTGAGGTTCTGCAGCAGGTCGTCGACCGAGAAGCTGGCCTTGCCGAAGCGCACATGCACGATGCCGGTGCGATCGGCGCGGAATTCCAGCTTGCCCGCCTTGAATTCGTTGATCGCTCCTGCCAGATCGGTGGCCACAGTGCCGGCCTTCGGATTCGGCATCAGACCGCGTGGACCGAGCACCCGGCCCAGCTTGGCCACCTTCGGCATCATGTCCGGCGTGGCGATCAGCAGGTCGAAATCGATCTGACCGCCGGCGATGGCCTCCACCAGCTCGTCATCACCGGCGAGGTCGGCGCCGGCGGCTTTGGCTTCGGCCACCTTCTCGCCACGGGCGATCACGGCGATGCGGATGGTCTGGCCGGTGCCCTTGGGCAGGGCCACGGTGGTGCGCAGCTGCTGGTCGGTGTACTTGGGATCGATGCCGAGCCGCGCATGGGCTTCGATCGTTTCATCGAACTTGGCGTTGGCGTTGGCCTTCACCAGCTCGAGGGCCTCGAGCGGGGTGTACTCGCGATCCTCGATCGTCTCGAGCAGGGCGGTGAAACGCTTGGATTGTTTGGGCATGGGTTTCAGCGGGGTTCAGGCGACTCTCCGGGCTTGGCCTTGGCTTGTTGGGCCTGGGGCGGCGGCGAGGGTCTCCCCCGGGTGGGGTGAACGGTGGATGAAGCGGGAATGGCGGAGCCGGGCTCCTGCAGGTTCAGTCGCTGATGGCGACGCCCATGTTGCGGGCGGTGCCTTCGATGATGCGCATGGCCGACTCCAGGCTGGAGCAGTTGAGGTCGGGCAGCTTGGTGCTGGCGATCTCCTGGAGCTGGGCACGGCTGATGGCGCCCACACGGCCCTTGGCCGAGGTGGCAGCACCCTTATCGATCCCGGCGGCCTTGGTGATCAGCACCGAAGCCGGCGGAGTCTTGGTGATGAAGGTGAAGCTGCGGTCTTCGAAGACCGAGATCTCCACCGGGATCACATAGCCGGCCTTGTCCTGGGTGCGGGCGTTGTACTCCTTGCAGAAGGCCATGATGTTGACCCCATGCTGACCGAGGGCAGGGCCCACGGGTGGTGCGGGGTTGGCTTTGCCGGCATTGAGCGCCAGCTTGATTACGGCAACGACTTTTTTGGCCATCGGCTGGTCTACGGAGGGAAGCGCTGCGGATCGCCTGACCCTTGGGTCGAGGCGTTGGGCGGCGGCGCCGAAACGGTGCCGCCGGGTTGGGCCGCCCTCCGCAGGGAGGCGGCCCCGTGACCATCAGCTTTGCTTGCTGATCTGGGCGAATTCGAGTTCGACCGGGGTTTCCCGGCCGAAGATCGAGAGCAGGGCCTTGAGCTTGCTGCGCTCGCCCGACACCTCGATCACCTCGCCCTGGAAGTCCTTGAAGGGGCCGGCCGTGACCAGAATCTGATCACCCTCGGCCAGATCGACCTTGACGACGGGCTTCTTCTCGGCGGCGCGCTTGAAGATCCGGTCGACCTCCTGGCGGCTGAGGGGCCTGGGCTTGATGTGACCACGGGCCCGGCCGGTGGACCGGCGCTCCTCCTGGCCGACGAAGTTGATCACGTTCGGGGTGCTCCGCACCGCCATCATCGTGTCTTCATCGAGCATCATCCGCACCAGCACGTAACCGGGGAAGACCTTCTCCTCGGCGGCCTGACGACTGCCGTCCTTCTTGAGCTTCACCGCCGGGGTCTGGGGGATCTCGATCTCAAGGATGCGGCTGTCGACGCCCAGCGTGATGGCTCGCTGCTCCAGAGTGGCTTTCACCTTCTTTTCACAGCTGGACGCCACCTGCACGGCGTACCAGCGGGCCACCATCGGCTTGCCTTCCCGCTCCGCCGGCGCGGGGGGTTCAAGGGCGAGCACGTCAACGGCGGCGTCCTCCTCAGGGGCGCCGTCGGGGCTGGCTGCGGTGACGAGATCGGCTTCGGACACGGGGACGGAGGAGTGGGTGCTCAGAACGAACGGGACGGGGGAAAGTTGAGGTGCCACCGGCTCCTCAGGGGAAGACCTGGGTGGATGCCCAGCTGAAAAAGCGATCGACGGCGGCGATGGTGGCGGCCGAGAGGCTCACCATCAGGATCACCGCCACCGACTCGCTGAAGAGCTGCTGACGGCTGGGCCACACCACCTTGCGCAGCTCCTCCAGGGTGGAGGAGATGAAACCCCCGACACCAGCTGGCTGGGCAGGCTTGACCTCCTGCTCAGGGATGTCGTCGGAGGTGGTGGTGCGGCTTGGAGAATCCACGGGCGCGGGCGCACCGGACGGCGAGGCGTACCGGCAAACGAACACCCTACCGGACACCCTTTCAGGGGGTCACTCCAGGGGCAGGAAGCGCAAAGTGTCGGCACCACCGGGACCGCTGGGATCGCCGAGAGACACGCGCACACCACGGGCGGCGCGGAAGTGGTCCTCCAGCAACTCGGTGGCCAGGGGGTTTTCGATGCGGCGGCGCAACACCCGGCGCAGGGGCCGGGCTCCGAATTCCGGCTCATAGCCCAGCTCCGCCAGGCGGCTCACCACGGCCTCATCGATCTCCAGCTCCAGCCGCTGCTCCTTCAGCAGCGCCGCGAGCTCCGCCACCTGCAGGCGCACGATGCGTTGCAGGTCACTCGGCGCCAGGGGGCGGAAGCGGATCACCTCGTCGATGCGGTTGAGGAACTCAGGCCGGAACTGTCCGGCCAGGGCGCGCTCCACCGCCGCCTCCAGGCCGGAGTCGTCGCCACTGCGGGCACTCTCGAGGATGGCCCGGCTGGCCAGGTTGCTGGTCATCACCACCACGGTGTGGCGGAAATCAACCGTGCGGCCCTGGGAATCCGTCAGGCGTCCGTCATCGAGCACCTGCAGGAGCAGGTTGAACACCTCGGGGTGGGCCTTCTCCACCTCATCGAGCAGCAAGACCGCATAGGGACGGCGGCGCACGGCCTCGGTGAGCTGTCCTCCTTCCTCGTAGCCCACATAGCCGGGGGGAGCCCCCACCAGGCGGGCCACGGCGTTGCGCTCCATGAACTCGCTCATGTCGAGCCGCACCAGAGCGTCCTCCTCATCAAAGAGGGCCGCGGCCAGGGCCTTGGCCAGCTCGGTCTTGCCCACGCCGGTGGGGCCCAGGAACAGGAAGGAGCCCACGGGCCGGCGCGGATCCTGCATGCCGGCCCGGGCCCTCCGGATCGAGGCCGCCACCGCTGCCACCGCCTCGGGCTGGCCGATCACCCGCTCCGCCAGCCGCTGCTCCAGCTCCAGCAGCTTCTGTCGCTCCCCGGCCAGCAGACGCTGGATCGGAATACCGGTCCAACGGGCCACCACATCGGCGATGTCGCCCTCATCCACCTGCTCACGCAGCAGGGAGAGACCGCCGCGCTGATCGTCGAGCAGCTCCTCCTCAAGGGCGGCGCGGCGCTGCTGCACCAGCTGCAGCTGATCCACCTGCAGGCGGGCCGCCTCCTCGAATTCGCCGTCACGCTCGGCCTCGGCGATCGCCAGGCGGAGCTCATCGTCCTGCTGAAGCAGCTCTCTCAGCTCCGCCAGCTGCTCGCGCTCCGCCTGCCAGCGCCGCTGTAGATCCTGCAGGCGCTCCAGGGCGATGCGACGCTGATCCTGAAGGTTCACGCGCTCGTCCTCGGAGGCGGCCTCCGCCCCCAGCAGGGCCAGCTCGATCCGGCGCAGGTCGAGTTCGGCGGCCTCCACCACCTGGGGCTTGGAGGTGACCTCCATGCGCAGCTGGGCGGCGGCCTCATCGATCAGATCGATCGCCTTGTCGGGCAGGCAGCGGTCGGCGATGTAGCGCTCGGCCAGACGCACCGCTGCCTGCAGGGCCCCATCGGTGATGGTGACGCCGTGGTGGAGCTCATAGCGCTCCTTGAGGCCCCGCAGGATCTCAAGGCTCACCTCCTTGCTGGGTTCACGGATCACCACCTGCTGGAAGCGGCGGTTGAGGGCGGGATCCTTCTCCACCGTGCGGCGGTAGTCCTCCGGGGTGGTGGCCCCGATGCAGCGCAGCTCACCCCTGGCCAGGGCCGGTTTGAGGATGCTGCCGGCATCGGCGCTGGAGCGGTCGGCGCTCACCACGGTGTGCAGCTCATCGATGAACAGCACCACACCGCCATCGCCGGCCGCAGCGGCACGTCCCTCCTCCGGATCCTTCACCTCGGCCAGCACGCTGCGCAGCCGTTCCTCGAACTGACCGCGGAACTTGGCGCCGGCGATCAGGGCACCGAGGTCGAGGGCGATCAGGCGCAGGCCTTTGAGGGAGTCGGGCACTTCGCCGCTGACAATGCGCTGGGCCAGCCGCTCGGCGATGGCCGTCTTGCCGACGCCGGGCTCACCGATCAGCACCGGATTGTTCTTGCCGCGGCGGGACAGCACCTGGATCAGCCGGCGGATCTCGGTGTCGCGGCCGATCACCGGATCGAGCAGACCGGCGCGGGCGGCGGCGGTGAGGTCGCGGCCGTACTGCTCGAGGGCGCTGGGCTCGCCCCCCTCAGCCTCCAGCGTCAGCTCCTGATCAGGGGCTCGGACAGGCCTGAGGGGACGGGGCACGGGGGCTGCTGCCGCGGGGGCGGTCAGCGACGGCACCGCGGCGGGCTCCCGGGTGGGGCTGTCGATCCAGTCGTCGGATGGGGCCGGAGGCGCTTCGAAACGGCGGGGACGCCCGGACCCGGCCGACGCAGCCGAGCTGATGCCTGCTGGGCCGGAGACAGGGGCGGCCGCGGGCCGCAGCTGGCGCAGCAACTCCGGCTCGCTCAGCCCCTCCTCCGCCAGCAGCGCAGCTCCCAGGCGAGGTTCATCGAGCAGGGCCAGCAACAGATGGGGGATGTCAAGCAGGCGCGAACCCCAGCTGGAGCGCCGGCGGTCGGCCTCCTCCAGCAGGTCTTCGAGGGCATCACCGATGTAGAGGTCGTCGCCGGGCGACGAGGGCTGCTCGGCGCAGAAGCCCTCCAGCCGATCGAGCAGTCGCTCACGTTCGATCGGCAAGGGATCCACCCAGGCCGCGAAGCGTGAATCCTGCAGAAGCGCCTGGAGCAGGTGCTCCACATCCATCTGGTCATGGCGCCAGCGACGGGCCTGGTCCTGGGAGGCCAGCAGCAGCTCCCAGGCCACCTCGCTGAACCGGTCGGGTTCGCTGGTGAGGCTGAAGGGCTGGGGGGTGCTCAAGCTTGGGGACTCAGGGCGCATCGGACCGCGAGGCCATCGGGATCAGGTCAACCCATCTTCATCCGCCGCTCGCTCGGGGCTGGACGACAACTGAATCAGCTCCACCTTGTAGCCGTCGGGATCTTCCACAAAGGCGATCACCGTGCTGCCGTGCTTCATCGGCCCGGGCGGCCGAACCACCCGCCCTCCCTTGTCGGCGATGGCCTCACAGGTGCTGTGGATGTCCTCCACCCCCAGCGCGATGTGCCCGAAGCCATCACCGATCGCATAGGAGCTGGTGTCCCAGTTGTGGGTGAGCTCCAGCACGGTGGTGTCGCTCTCATCGCCATAGCCCACGAACGCCAGGGTGAAGCGGCCGGAGGGGTAGTCCTTGCGGCGCAGCAGGCGCATGCCCAGCACCTCGGTGTAGAAGGCCAGGGAGCGCTCCAGATCGCCCACCCGGAGCATGGTGTGAAGCAGGCGCATGGAATTCAGCGGGACAGATGACTTTGATTCTGGCGGCCGGGTCCTGCCGCTCAGCTGGGCCGTCGGTACCGACGGTCACATCAGAGCGCCCCGGGGCGACCCATAGGATCCCCGCAAGCCCTGACCGCCTCCAGTTTTCGTGTTCGACTCCCTCGACCTCGTGATCGATTCCATCGTGGCTCGGGAGGTGCTCGACTCCCGCGGCACCCCCACGGTGGAAGCGGAAGTGCGGCTGGAGGGCGGCGCCCAGGGCCACGCCATCGTGCCCAGCGGCGCCAGCACCGGTGCCCATGAGGCCCATGAGTTGCGCGATGGCGGCAGCCGCTACGCCGGCAAGGGCGTGCTCCAGGCGGTGGCCAACATCGAGGAGAAGATCGCGCCGGTGCTCTGCGGTCTCAGCGCCATCGAGCAGGTGGCGGTGGACACCGCCATGATCGAACTTGATGGCAGCGACAACAAATCGGCCCTGGGGGCCAATGCGGTGCTGGCCGTGAGCCTGGCGGTGGCGCGGGCCGCCGCCGAGGGGGTGAGTCTTCCCCTCTACCGCTACCTGGGTGGGCCGATGGCCACCCTGCTGCCGGTGCCGCTGATGAACGTGATCAACGGCGGAGCTCACGCCGCCAACAACCTGGATTTTCAGGAATTCATGCTGGTGCCCCATGGCGCCCCCAGCTTCCGTGAGGCCCTGCGCATGGGCACCGAGGTGTTCCACACCCTCAAGGGCCTGCTCAGCGCCCAGGGCCTCTCCACCGCCGTGGGCGATGAGGGTGGCTTTGCCCCCAACCTGGAGAGCAACGATGCAGCCGGCGCCCTGCTGGTGGCGGCGATCGAGAAGGCCGGCTACAGGCCCGGCGAGGAGATTTCCCTGGCCCTCGATGTGGCCAGCACCGAGTTCTATGCCGATGGCCGCTATGCCTTCGGCGGCGGCAGCTACAGCTCGGCCGAGATGGTGGATCAGCTCGGTGCGCTGGTGAGCCGCTATCCGATCGTCTCGATCGAGGATGGCCTCGCCGAAGACGACTGGGAGGGCTGGGCGCTGATGACCCAGCGCCTGGGCAGCCGGCTCCAGCTGGTGGGCGACGACCTGTTCGTGACCAACACCAGCCGCCTGCAGCGGGGGATCGACGCCGACACCGCCAACTCGATCCTGATCAAGGTGAACCAGATCGGCTCCCTCACGGAAACCCTGCAGGCCATCGATCTGGCCGGCCGCGCCGGCTACACCAGCGTGATCAGCCACCGCAGCGGCGAAACCGAGGACACCACCATCGCCGACCTGGCGGTGGCCACCCGCGCCGGCCAGATCAAGACGGGCTCCCTCAGCCGCAGCGAGCGGGTGGCCAAGTACAACCGGCTGCTGCGCATCGAAGACGAACTGGGCAGCCAGGCGCTCTATGCCGGCGCCGAAGGACGGGGACCCCAGGGCAAGGGCTGATCCAGCCTGCCTGGAGCCCTCGGCTCAGCCCCCGGCTCCCGGCAATTTCTCCAGGCGCGCATCCCGCCGCTGACGGCCCTGGAGCTTGATCCAGCTCAGACCCACCGGCAGACCGGCCACCAGCGGGATCGCCGCCAGAGCCGGCTGGCTGCCGGCCCCCAGCACCGCGGCAGCCACGGCGAAAGCGCCCAGCACGATCGCCAGGCTGGTGCTCTGCTGGGCCAGGGCCAGACGACGCAACAGCCGATCGGTTTCACCGGCGCGGATCTGCACCTGCAGGTCGCCCTGCTCGATGCGCACCAGGCTGTCCTCCAGCCGGCGCGGCAGCCCCAGGGCGCGGCTGCCCACCTCAGCGGCCTGGCGGCTCAGTTCACCGAGGAAGTCGTTGGGGCCGTTCCCGCTCGCAGTCATCAGGGGTAGGAGGTAAGGGCGGGCAATGGCCATCAGGCTAAAGCCGGGATCGAGGCTGCGGCCCACCCCCTCGAAGGTGGAGAGGGCCCGCATCACGAAGATCAGCTCGGCAGGCAAGCGAAAGGGCTGGCCATAGACCAGGTCGTAGAGGTCGCCGGAGAGCTTCTCGATCACGTTGGTGGAAAACGGCGGCGTGAGCGCTTCGGTGAGCATCACCCGCACCAGTCGCCTCACCGGGCCGGGATCCACCTCCCTGGCGATCACCCCCGCCCCCTGCAGCTCCTCCACCAGGCCGGCGGCATCCCGCGCCGCCGCGGCCCGCACCATCCGCCCCAGCCGGCTGCGCAGCCGCGGGGACAGCTGGCCCATCATCCCGAAGTCGTAGTAGATGAGAGAGCCATCGGCGGCCACCGCCAGGTTGCCGGGATGGGGATCGGCGTGGAAGAAACCGAAGCGCACCAGCTGCTGCAGGTAACTGGCGGCCCCCTTCTCCGCCACCGCCGCCGGATCGATGCCCGCCGCCACAAGGGCCGTGCGATCGGTGATCTTGATGCCGGGCAGAAAATCCAGGCAGAGCACCCGGCGGGTGCTGAGCTCCCAGATCACCGAGGGGATGCGGATGCCGGCATCGTCGAGGAACTGCTGACGGAAGCGGGCCGCGTGTTCGGCCTCCAGGCGGAAATCCAGTTCGCGCAACAGCACCCGGCGGCATTCCTGGGCGATCGACACCCAGTCGCGGCCTTCACCCCAGCGCGGATGGCGCTGCATCACGGCCGCCACCTGCTGCATCACCTCCAGATCGAGCCGGAACAACCGCTCCAGCCCGGGCCGCTGGATCTTGAAGACCACCTGCCGGCCACTGCGCAGGCTGGCCCGGTGCACCTGGGCGAGGCTGGCGGAGCCCAGAGGCCGCTCTTCGAGATCGACGATCTCAGCGCAGCGTCCTCCCAGCTCCTCCTCGAGCCGGGCCTGAACCACCGCGAACGGGAAGGAGGGCACCTGATCCTGCAGATGGGAGAGCTCCTCGACGTAGCCCGCCGGCAAAACATCGGGACGGGCGGAGAGCAACTGACCCAGCTTGATGAAGGCCGAGCCCAGCCCCAGCAACTCAGCGGTGAGCCAGCGGGCACGGCGTTGCTGCCTGGCCTCCCGCCGCTCCTGTGTGGAGCCGCCTCGGTAGGTCCAGTCCTTCCCGTCCCACCAGAGCCCCCCCAGCAAGCGCAGCACCGTCCACCAGATGCGCAGCGAGCGGGCGAAGCCCCGCCACCGTTGACGCAAGGCGTCCATCAAGCCTGGTCCTCGAGCTGGCGCGAGAGTGCCGCCACCCGGGCTCGCAGATCATCGATCTGATCCTGTGGAGGTGCGGCAGCCCAGGCCGCAGCCGTGGCGGTGGCATCCCCTCCTCCGGCCTCGGTGCCTGTGCCGCCCCTGCTGGCCTCCGTTTCGAGACGCTGGGCCTCCTGCTCCACTTCACTCCAGAACAGCTCCAGCTCGCGCCTGAGGCGCTCAGGGGCCTCCTGGGCCAGCACGGCCAGGCTGGCTGCCGAATCGGCGAAGCCACTGCCAAGACGGGCCCCCAGCCGATTCAACGCAGCCTGCAGCAGGGATTGGGGGGCATGCATCGAAGGGACCTTCCGCTATGGGCAAACTGTGGCAGATCAGGGCTGGCGCTCGGGAGCCGGTGGCGGCGGCACGTCAAGCGAGGGCGGGCCGGGCTCTGGGACGGGTTCCTGGCTCGGAGCGTCAGCCGCGGAGTCGGTGTCCCTGGAGGACTCCGTCAGGGGCCCGTCCGGGGCGCCACCAGCCTGGGTGCCTCCAGCCGCCGTCGTCTGCTCGGCAGTCTTCTTGGCCTCGCGTTTGGCCTTGGCCGCGGCCTCCTGCTGCCGGCGTTCCAGTTCGATCAGCTCCAGATCACCGCGCAGCTCCTCGCGGTCGGCGCCATAACGCAGTCGCAGGCTTTCCAGCGTGGTGCCAGGGAACGGCTTGACATCAAACCCCTGATCCAGTTTCAGCGGCCCTCCGGCCTGCAGGGCCAGCAGGCGGTCGGTGATGCCGTAGCCCGAGCCGAAGGCGAGACCGGCAACCAGGGGGAGCACCCAGGGTGCCCAGCGCTTCGGCGGCTGGGGTGCTGTCGCCTCCGGGCTGGATCGACGGGATCGGCGCCGGGCTCCGGCCTCGGGCATGGGGGAGCTGGATTCGAGGAAGTCTCCATCCTGCCTCCAGCCGCAAGCCTTCAGGTGGTGTAGTCGGCGTTGATGCGCACGTATTGATCCGAGAGATCACAGCCCCAGGCCAGGCCGGTGCCCGGGCCGGAGCCCACCAGCAGGCGGATGGCCACCGTGTCGTCGTGGAGATAGGCGCCGGCGGCGCGATCGGCCATGTAGCGGGAGGCCGCCGGACGATCGAAGGCCAGGGGCTGCCCAGCGGCCATCAGCTGGTGCTCGCCAAGCCAGAGGGCCACCGCTCCGGGATCGAAGGCCACGCCGGCGCGGCCCGCCGCCGCCACGATCCGGCCCCAGTTGGGGTCACGCCCATGGATGGCGCACTTCACCAGCGAGGAGCCGCAGATGGTGCGGGCGATCGCCCGGGCACCGGGATCATCCGGGGCTCCCTCCACCTGCACCTCGATCAGACAGGTGGCGCCCTCGCCGTCGCGGGCGATCGCCCTGGCCAGGTGCTGCGACACCGCCGTCAGGCCGGCCTCCAGCGCGCCCAGGTGCTCGGGGCTCAGGGGTTCCCCGGCGGCAAAGGCCAGGACCGTGTCGTTGGTGCTGGTGTCTCCGTCCACCGTGATCGCGTTGAAGGAGCGATCCACCGCCCGCCGCACCATGGCCTGCCAGAGCTCGGCCGGCACACCGGCATCGCAGCTGAGGTAGCCGAGCAATGTGGCCATGTCGGGATGGATCATCCCCGAGCCTTTGGCCATGCCGCCGAGGCGCACCCGCCGGCCGCCCAGATCAGCCTCCAGGGCGATCTGCTTGTCGGTCAGGTCGGTGGTGAGGATCGCGGTGGCAGCAGCGTCGCCCCCCTCGAGGCTGAGAGCCTCCACCAGGGGCTCGAGTCCCGCCAGCAGAGTGTCCATCGGGATCGGTACGCCGATCACACCGGTGGAGCAGATCAGCACCTCCTCGGCCGCCAGCCCCAGCCGATCCGCAAGGGCCTGGGTGGCTCGCAGGCTGTCGATCAGGCCGTGGTCACCGGTGCAGGCATTGGCCTGGCCGGAATTGGTCAGCACCGCCCGGGCATGGCCGCCCAAGGCCTGCAGTCGCTCGGCGCAGAGGTCCACGCAGGCGGCCCGCACCAGCGAGGTGGTGAAGGTACCGGCGCACACGGCCCCCTCCGGCGCCAGCAGCAGGGAGAGGTCGGGATTGCCAGAGGGCTTGAGACCGGCCGTGATCCCGGCCGCCAGGAAGCCATCGGGGGCGGTGAGGCCACCGGGGATGGTGTGCCAGAGGGCAGCGAGGGTCACGGCAGCAGGATGAGTGCTGCCATCCTGCCGAGCCGCCATGCCATGGCCCCCACCAACCCCCGGACCGAATCCCCGCTCCCAGCCATGCTGATCCGGCACCGCTGGCGTGGCGGGCAGCGCCGCATCGGTCTCACCGGCGGCATTGCCACGGGCAAGAGCAGCGTGGGGCGGTTCCTCGCCGAGCGCCATGGGTTGCCCGTGCTGGATGCCGACCGCTACGCCCGGGAGGCCCTGGCCCCCTGCAGCCAAGGGGAGCAGGCCGTGTTGGAGCGGTACGGCGACCGGGTGCGCCACGCGACAGGAGGGATCGATCGCGCCGCTCTCGGGCGGATCGTTTTCGCGGATGGGGCGGAGCGGGCCTGGCTGGAGGCACTGATCCATCCGCTGGTGCGAGCCCGCTTCGATGCCGATCTGGCTCGACTGGCCGCGGCCCCCGTGGTGGTGATGATGATCCCGCTTCTGTTCGAGGCGGGGCTGGAGGGACTGTGCAGCGAGGTCTGGCTGGTGGACTGCGACGAGGGCCAGCAACTGAAACGGCTGATAGCCCGCGACCGGCTCAGCGAGGCCGAGGCTCGCGCCCGAGTGGCGACCCAGTGGCCTCTGGAGCGCAAGCGGCAGCTCGCCGACCTGGTCATCGACAACCAGGGGGCCGCCACCTCATTGGCCGAGCGGGTCAAGGAGGCCGTGGAGGTTCAGACCCCATGCAGAGCGGAGACCACCCGATCCACGCAGTCCTCAGGCCCCAGCTGCCCGGAATCCACGGTCAGGTCATAGGTGCAGAAGCCATGCACCACGTCCGCCAGGCCACGAGCCCGGCCAAGGACGCGGTCGCCGCGGGCCCGCTCCCGTGCCTCGAGGATCGCCAGGTCACAGGTGATGCCCACGCTGAACACCCGCAGTCCGGCGAAGGCGGCTGTGCAGCTGTCCATCATCCCCTGATCATGCAGGACATGATCAAAAATCACGGCGTTGCCGCCATCCACCAGTGTGCGTACAACAGGTGCCATGGTCTCGATCAGGCGCTGGAAGACGGGTCCAAACACGGGCCGCACATCCAGTGGCTCCCCTTCTGCGGACACCCGATGCATCTGCACGCCCTCGGCGGTGAACGGATCGGTGTCGCCCTGCCGGGGCGTGTCTGCCCCCCTGTAATAGCGAGGGGCAGCGAAAAAGAGAACGTCGTCGAAACCGAGGCAGAGATAGGGGTGGCCAATCCGCGCCTGCAGCCGTCGACAGAGGGTGGACTTGCCCGCACTGGACGGTCCATTGACAAGGATGACGTCCGGCCAGTCCACGTCTTGAACCTGATCTCCAGCCTTCCGAGGTTATCCCGTGCGCTCTTCGCTTCAGCATCCCCAGCAGGATCCGGGCGGCATCGCTGCAGAGCAGGGACCTGAGCAGGCCTTGCGCGCGCAAGCTCAATGAAGATCTCTGTCGATCAAAGCCCGGCTACCTCCCAGCCTGGTGGCACTCTTGTTCACTCTCTGGGCCTGAGGGAGCCGCCATTGCAGAAGCGTGTCGCCCAGGCCTAATGCACATCCTTCGTATCGCCAGTGATGTTGTCAACGTGCCACACACCGTGCCACTTCACGGAGGTGTCATGGCAGGCCTCCCAGAGTTTCGCCTGCCGGGCGATGGGAACCAGTGATGCAGCGATGACGACAGCGCTGATGGTCGTGGCCAACTGAAGAACGATCCCCGCATGAACCCGGATCATCTCCCGCGGAGACAGTTTCTGGTCGTTGTGGTCGCTCATTGGGGTAACCGGGTGATCAGAGGCCATTTCAGCATTGGTGATCACTTTCAGGCCTCAATGCCACCCTTTGATGCTCTTGCAAGTGCTCGTGTCAGCCGTGAACCTCGCTTGGCGGCTGATCGGTGGCAGCTCCCCCAGTCGTGACAGCTGCTCTCCACACCCAACCAGCGGTTTTCGATAGCTCCAGGAGCAGAGTGCCAACTTCGAGCCGGTGCTCCTCAGCAGGTTGAAAGCTGCGAAGACTGCGTCTGGTGCACCGGCCATCAGTCACCACAGCCAGCTGCTGGCCATGGATTTCCGACTCAAACCTCAGCCCTTCAGCTGCTCGCTGAGGATGCGATTGGCGAGCTTGGGGTCGGCCCGGCCGCCGGTGCGCTTCATCAGCTGG
Source organism: Synechococcus sp. CBW1107 (assembly GCF_015841355.1). NCBI lineage: Bacteria > Bacillati > Cyanobacteriota > Cyanophyceae > Synechococcales > Synechococcaceae > Synechococcus > Synechococcus sp. CBW1107. The sequence continues at coordinate 1,928,103 of NZ_CP064908.1, read as the reverse complement.
CCCACGAAGAAGCCCTGAAGCTTGGTCTTGCCGCCGCGGAAGGCCTCCACCTCCGCCGGATGGGCGGCAAGCAGGTCCTGCACAACCGCCTGGATGGCGGCGGGATCACTGATCATGCCCAGGCCGCGCTCCGCCACGATCGCCCTGGCGGAGCCGCCCTTCTCCAGCAGCTCCGGCAGGATCTCCTTGGCGATCTTGCCGCTGATCGTGCCATCGTCGATCAGGCCCACCAGCTCCGCCAGTTCCTCGGGTTTCAGGGGCAGTTCGGTGATCGAGAGCTTGCCGGCATTGAGATAGGCGGCGATGTCGCCGGTGACCCAGTTGGCGACCGACTTGGCCTCGGCTCCGGCGGCCACGGCGGCTTCGAAGTATTCGGCCATCGCGCGTTCATCGGTGAGAACCCGGGCGTCGTAGATCGAGAGGCCGAGCTCCTCGGCGTAGCGATGGCGCTTGGCCGCCGGCAACTCGGGCAGCTCCGCGCGCCATCCCTCGCGCCGCTCGGCGGTCACCTCGATCGGGCCCAGATCCGGTTCGGGGAAGTACCGGTAATCGCTGCTCCCCTCCTTGCTGCGCATGCTCTTGGTGAGCTGCTTGCTCTCGTCCCAGAGGCGCGTTTCCTGCCGAATCGGCTCACCGGCCTCGATCGCCTTGACCTGCCGGGCGATCTCGTAATCACAGGCCTTCTGGATCGCCGAGAAGGAGTTCATGTTCTTGATCTCCACCTTCACACCGAACGGCTCATCCGGCCCACGGCGCACCGAGATGTTCACATCGCAGCGCAGGGAACCCTCCTGCATGTTGCCGTCGCTCACGCCCAGATAGCGCATGATCCGGCGGATCTCCGAGGCATACTCCGCCGCCTCACGGCCGGTGCGCAGATCGGGCTTGCTCACGATTTCGGCCAATGCCACGCCGGCCCGGTTGTAATCCACCAGCGAATGGGTGCTGCCGGCGAGGCGATCGCTGCCGGCATGCACCAGCTTGCCGGCGTCTTCCTCCATGTGCAGCCTCTCGATGCCGATCGTCTTGAGGTAGGTGTCCTTGCCCTTCTCGGCCACCTCCACCTCGATCCAGCCGTTCTCCGCGATCGGCTCGTCGTATTGGGAGATCTGGTAGTTCTTGGGGAGATCGGGATAGAAATACTGCTTGCGGTCGAACTTGCTGTGCTCAGCCACCTGCAGATTCAAGGCCAGTGCCGCCTTCACCGCATACTCCAGCACCTTCTCGTTGAGCACCGGCAGGGTGCCTGGGAGCCCCAGCACCACCGGATCGATATGGGTGTTGGGATCGTCGCCGTAGCTGGTGGAGGCCGCCGTGAAGATCTTGCTGGCGGTGCCCAGCTGCACATGGGTCTCGAGGCCGATCACCGCCTCCCATCCCCCTTCTCCGCTCACCCCGGTCATGGCCTTCATCCCGCCTGGGGCGATCCTATGCAGCAGGCCCCGTCCGGCCGCCGCCGCAGGGCGAGGCCATGGCCGAAGCTGAATATCCCCTGCGGACCCCAGAGCCGGCCCCATGAGCGTCCAGAGCGACCCCGTGCTGATCCTCGGTGGCGGCCTGATCGGTCTGGCGGTGGCCCACCAGCTGGCCCGCCGGGGAGAGCTGGTGCAGGTGCTCAGCCGGCGCCGCAGTGAGGCGGCGGGGTTCGTGGCCGCCGGGATGCTGGCCCCCCACGCCGAGGGAATCTCGGGCCCGCTGCTGGGCCTCGGCCAGGCCAGCCTGGAGCGGATTCCGGCCTGGGTGCAGCGGATCGAAGCCGACAGCGGCCTGAGCTGCGGCCTGCGGCCCTGCGGGATCGTGGTGCCCTTTGCCGCCGCCGAGCAGCGCGACGCCTACCCCACCGCCGCCTTCGGGGCGCCCCTGACGCGGGCCGAGCTGGAGCGGGAGATCCCCGGCCTCGGGCCCTCCTGGCAGGCCGGGCTGCTGTTCCCCCAGGACGGGCAGATCGACAACCGCCGGCAGCTGATGCGGGCCCTGGAGCGGGCCTGCGTGGAGCGGGGGGTGGCTTTCGAGGAAGGGGCTGAGGTGCTGGAGCTGGTGTGCCGGCAGGGTGATGCGCTCGAAGCGGTGCGCATCCGCCGTGCCCAGGGGGACGTCGCCACGATCCCCTGCCGGCGGGCGGTGCTGGCCTGCGGCGCCTGGAGCGCCCGGCTGATGCCTGCGCTGCCGGTGGCCCCCATCAAGGGGCAGATGCTCTCGCTGCAGGGGCCCCGGGACGCCTTGAAGCGGGTGCTGTTCGGTCCGGGGATCTACCTGGTGCCCCGGGAGGACGGCCTGCTGGTGGTGGGGGCCACCAGCGAGCCGGAGGCCGGCTTCGCGGAGGGTCTCACTCCCTTCGGGCAACGGGAGCTGCAGGCCGGCATCGAGGCGCTGCTGCCGGAAGCGGCCTGCTGGCCGCCGATGGAGCGCTGGTGGGGCTTCCGGCCCGGCACCCCGGATGAGGCGCCCCTGCTCGGCCCCGGTCCGATCCCGGGGCTCTGGCTGGCCACGGGCCACTACCGCAACGGTGTGCTGCTGGCGGCGATCACCGCGGAGCTGATCGCGGCGGCCATGGCACCGCAGCCAGACCCAGCGACGGCAGGGCTGCTCAAGGACTTCCGCTGGGACCGGTTCCCAGCGTGAACACGGGAATCTCCCCCATCCCCTTGACCGTGACCAGACCCAACGGGCTCACGGGGAATTCCCCACGGACCAGCTCGGCAGTGGCCGCATCGAACACCACCGGCACCTGCAGCGGACGGGTCTGACCCTCCAGGCGGCTGGCGAGGTTCACCGTGTCGCCGATCACGGTGAACTCCAGGCGCTGGGGACTGCCGATCTGACCCACCATCGCCGGACCGCTGGCCAGCCCGATGCCGCTGTTGAGGGGCTCGACCCCTTCGGCCCGCCAGGCGGTGTTGAGTTCCTCGAGGGCACGGCGCATGGCCCGGGCGCAATGGAGGGCCGCCAGGGCCTCCTCGCGCTCACCCCGGCCCAGGGGCGAGCCGAACACCGCCATCACCGCGTCGCCGATGAATTTGTCGATCGTGCCGCCATGGTCGGTGATCACCGCCACCATCGCGCCGAGGTAGCGGTTGAGCTGGCGCACATGCAGTTCGGTCTGCCCTTCCTTGCCGCGCTTCTGGGTGAGCTGGGTGAAGCCGATCAGGTCGGAGAACAGCACGGTCACCGGGCGGACGCGCCCGCGCAGCATGCCCTCGGCAGCGGTGGGGTCGGCCAGGATCTCGGCCACCACGCTGGGGGCCACGTAGCGCTCGAAGGTGCGCCGCAACCGGCGCCGCTCCGACTCCTCCCGCTGATAGGCCTCACCCCCATAGAGCAGGCCCAGCAGCACCAGACCTCCGGCGGGACCCAGCAGCGGCAGCCAGCGGTGGGCCTGCAGCAGGGTGAGCCAGCCCGCCAGGGCCAGGACCAGCAGGCCCGCCGCCACCCAGCCGAGACGCCAGCCCAGGCCTGCGCCCCGCAGGGCCACGGCTGCGACCAGCAGCAGGGGGAGCATGGCCAGCAGGGCCCTCCAGGGGGCGGAAGTGGGCCAGGGGGCCAACCCATCCCCCTGCAGGGAGTTGGCCGTGGCGGTGGCCAGGACTTCGAGGCCGGAAAGGCGTCCGAACGGGGTGGGGTTGCCGGCCTCCCCCTGGGAGACCACGGGTCCGACCAGCACCACGGAACCGTGGACGCGCGCGCGCAGGGGATGCCCCCGCCAACGGTCAGGGTCCAGCACCTCCCAGGCCGGGATGCGCGGGAAGGCGCCCTCAGGGCCATAGACGTTCAGGGCCATGGCGGGGTCGTGCTGACGGCTGCCGCGCCCGGCCAGGCGCAGCGCCGTGGCGGAGAGCGACGGAAACGGCGCGACGCCATTGGCGGGCAGCAGCCCGCGGCCGTAGGCCTCGGGGTGCCGCGGCGGCTCCCCGGGTTCGGCCGGCAGGGTGTTGCCGAGTCCGAGGCGGTCGGGCCCGCCCAGGGCGGTCAGCACCGCCTCCGGCCGGATCAGGGTCAGGCCTGAGGAACCCGTGCGCGCATCCTCCGGCTCCAGCATCTCGGCCGCCAGGGCCACCCGGCCCGGATGGCGGCGCAGCTCAACCGCCAGGGCCCGATCGTCGGCGGGGCCCAGGCTGCTGGGGCCCGCGAAGACCACATTGATGGCCACCACCCTGGCTCCGGCCTCGATCAGCCGGGAGGCCAGCAGCCCATAGGCGGCCCGGGGCCAGGGCAAGGTGCCGGTGCCCACCGCCCAGTCGGGCGGACGCTCCTGCGGCTGGCTCTGGTACCAGTCCCCCTGCTGAAGGGTGGCATCATCGATCGGCACCAGCACCACCTGCCCCGGCGGCGGGCGGCGGCCGCGCAGCACCAGCAGCTGGTCTTCCAGGCCCCGTTCCCAGGCGCGCCAGCGGCCGATGGGCCAGCCGCTGATCGCCCCCGCCAGCAGGGCCACACCAAGGGAGGCCGCCACCAGGGCGCGGGGTCGGCTCATGGCTGGAGGGGCTCCCTGAGCATGGTGGTCACCGCAGCACGCGCATCACCCTGGCCCTCATCGGGTTGGTTGCCCCATCAGAAGAAGCGCGGCAGCGCGAACGACGGAATCGAAGGGGTTGACGGCGCCGAGGGGATCGACACCGAGGGCATGGTGGAGCGCAGGTAGCTCTCGAGGGATCCGAAGGCCGGCAGCGGTGTGGTGAAGCCCTGGAACAGAGGCCCACCGAGAATCGCGTTGTAGTCGCCATTGCTGAGCTTGAGCAGGGTGAGCACCACTCCGGCCGGTGAGAGCTGCAGTTTCTCTCCGGCATTCACGGTGGTGGCCCCCCCGGGGGCAGGTTGTCCTCCGTTGAGAGGCTCCACCTCAACCGAGCCTTCGAGGACGGACAACTCGGTGCCGCCGCTCTCATCGACCGCGAGCAGGTAGTTGGTGCCGCGCACACTCAACCGCGACGAGCGGGTGCATCCCGCCTGTTTCCCGGAGACCAGCACCTGACCCTTGCTGAGCAGGAAGCAATCCTGACCGAGGCGGAGCAGGGAAAAGCGGTTGAGACGTCCGGCGGCCCCTGAGGGAAAACCCAGCTGGGCGCGACTGTTCCTGGTGCTCACCTCCTGGGGGGTGACCGCCTTGTCGTTCACCCTGGCCTGGCGCTCATCGATGAACAGCTCCTTGCCGTCGAGGATCTCCCGCACCGTGGCCGCCTCGGCGGCCCGCAGTGGCGCCGGCCGGAAGGGGATCGCCAGGCAGGCCAGCAGCGCAGCGGGAAGCAGCAGGCGGAGGTGTGCTGCCTGTGGGCGGACTGGCAGGGAGCCAACCACAGCCGGGCGGGGGAGCGGCGACATGGGTGCTGACGACGTGAGTGTTGACGACGTGAACCGTGACAGGTGGCGTGATGGCTCAGAGCCCAGCGGCCGTGAGCCGGAGGTTGCCCCGCAGATTCCTCATTGTGGCGGCGTCTGCCCTGCTCGTCACAGCGGCGCGCCGGCTCCGGATTCATCCGCCACCGGTGCCTCCGGCTCAAGACCCTGCAGGGCGAACACCCTCAGGGGATCGGGCCAGCCCTTGAGCGGATGTGGGCCAAGAGGCTCCACCACCAGCTCCCCCGGCAGCAGCGCCAGCAGATCGCCGCTGATCAGGATCGGATGCTGGGGATAACGACGGGTCAGCCCCTCCAGCCGGCTGGCCACGTTCACGCTGGCGCCCACCACGGTGAACTCGAGCCGCTGGCTGGAGCCGAGGTTGCCGGCGATCACCTCCCCCACATGCAGACCGATGCCATGGCGCAGGGGCGGACGGTTCTTCTCGGCCAACGCTCGATTGAGCGTCTGCAGACCTCGCTGCATCGCCAGAGCCGCACGCACCGCCGCGCGGGCCTCGATCTGGTCGCCGCGGCTGCGTGGCACCCCGAACTCCGCCATCACCGCATCGCCGATGAACTTGTCCAGCAGCCCCTGCTCAGACAGCACCGCCGCCGCCATCACCTCGAAGTAGCGGTTGAGCAGATCGAAGAGCTCCGCCGGCTCCAGGCTGGCACTCAGGGGGGTGAAGTCGACCAGATCGCTGAACAGCAACACACAGCGGCAGCGCACACCCGCGGCCTGGTTCCAGATCGGCGCGGGGTTGCGCAGGATGTCGTGGAGCAGGGTCGGGGAGATGCGGTGGGAGAGCACCTGATGCAGATAGGCCCGCTCCCGCAGCTCCTGCCGGGCCTGCCCGGCCGCGCGCAGGCCGCCCCCCAGCAGGGGAGCCAGCAGCAGCGCCGCGAGGGGCAGATCGAGCTGGGCCCAGAGCCAGAGTCCATAGGTGAGGCCAAGGCCAGCGGCCATCAGAGCCACAGCCACGGCGACCGTGCCCAGGGCCGACGATGGGCGCGCCAGCAGGGTCAGCGCACCGCCTCCCCAGAGGAGGAGCAACAGTCCCGTCGCGGGTCCCGACGCTGAGCGCAGTCCATCCTCCGCCAGCACATTGCCCACAGCGGTGGCCAGCACCTCACTGCCACTCATGGCGCCGAAGGGCGTTTCCAGCTGGTCTCCCAGCTCCGGTGCCGTGGCCCCGATCACCACCGTGCGGTTCTTCCAGATCCCTGTCGGTGCCTGCTGGATCCGCCAGGCCGACAGCGAGGGCAGGGTCCCGGCAGGACCGCGGTAGTTGAGGCCGAGCGGCTCCTCCTCCAGAGCATCCGGCCGCGCCAGGAACGCCATCGGCAGCGGATGGGGGAGGGCGAAGCCAGCCAGCTGCTCCCGCCACCAGCGTCGGCCCGGCACCGCCTCGGCCACGCCCGCCTCGCTCTGCAACAGAGTGGTCAGACCGGAGGGCCCAAGAGCCAGCAACGGACGCCGCAGCTTGATCTGCTCCAGACCCTGCCGCCGCTCCAGGGCATAACCGGTGGCGAGATGCACCCGCTGCCGCCAGGGGGTCAGCAGGGCCTGGGCCGCCGCGTCATCGGCGGGGCCGTATCGGCTGGGCTGGCTGTACTCGATGTTGATCATCACCCGCCGGGCACCACCCCGCAGGGCCGTGGCGGCCAGTTCCGCCTGAAGGGCCCTGGGCCACGGCCAGGGCCCCATGCGGCGCCACAACGGTGAGGCCTGACGTTCGTCGGTCCCGAGCAGATCCGCCAGGCGCAGGGACTCGCCGTCGATGGCCAGGATCAGGGGATCTGCAGGGGCCGTCCGCGGACCTCGCCAGCGGAAGAACTGCCCTCGCGCCTGACCATCGAGCCGTGCCAGGGCTGCACCCGGCGGGGTGAAGCGAAAGGCAGGCAGAGCCACCACCAGGGGCACAGCCAGCGCCAGCCACCAGACTCGTGGCCTCGTCACGGCAGGCGGTCGAGTTGCCGCTCCAGTTCGGGCAGGGTCTCCATCGGTGTGGAGAACCCGTTGAGCAGGGAGCTGGCACGGCGTCGGCGAGCCGCCTCCGCACGGCTCAGTCGACGCGGTGAACTCCAGCCACCGGCGGAATGCACCACTTCCTCACCGGTGTTGAGGGTGAAGCGCTGACCATTGCGGGCCTCCACCTCAACCGGACCTTCCCAGCTGAAGATCCGCAGAAGCGCCGGGCTGGCCTCGATGAACACCGTGGTGCCCGAGATCGAGGCGGTGCCCACCCGGGTCCTGATCCTCAGGGGCGGACCTGCGTTCCGCCCCGGGGTCAGCCAGCCGATGATCTGGCCGCGGCTGAGTTCCACCTCGCGGCGGCCGATCAGGGCGAGGGCGTCTCCCCCCAGGCGGAAGCGGCGTCCATCCGGAAAGGCCACCTGCAGCCTCCCTGGCGTGCGGGTGCGCAGCAGGGTGGCGGGCTCCAGGAGCTGCCCGCTGCGGGCGGCGGCCTCGGTTCCCCTGGGCGGAGTCACGTAAGCGGGCCTGGAGGGCACCTCCACCACCTGGGGCAGGACAGGCATCCCGCCGCGGGCCCCGGCCGGAAGGCCCTCCGCCAGCTGAGCAACACAGCTGAGTGCCAGGGTGCCTCTCAGCACCAGGGGGACGAGGGGAGTGAGGCGGGCCATGATTGCAGGTTGGAGGTTGCGCCAGGCCCCAGCCTGCACACTCAGTCCTCGCAGCGCCACACCTGATCGGCGGGAGTCCAGTCACTGAGTTCGGAGGGCTGGAACCACAGACCGATCTCGAACACGGCGGTTTCGGGCGCATCGGAGCCATGGATCACGTTGCGGCCGATGTTCACCGCCAGATCGCCGCGGATCGTGCCCGGCTCGGCCTCGAGGGGCTTGGTGGCGCCGATCAGCTTGCGGGCACTGGCGATCACCCCCTCCCCTTCCCAGACCATCGCCACCACCGGGCCGCTGGTGATGAACTCGACCAGGCCGGCGAAGAAGGGGCGCTCGCTGTGCACGCCGTAATGGCTTTCGGCCAGCTCACGGCTGGGCACCAGCTGCTTGAGACCCACCAGCTTGAAGCCCTTGCGCTCGAAGCGGCCGAGGATCTCGCCCACCAAGCCGCGCTGCACCCCATCGGGTTTGATGGCGAGAAAAGTGCGTTCGGTGGCCATGGCAGGGGCGCTGGAGGGCGAAGCCATCGTCTGTGCTGAGCCTGCCGCTTGGCAAGCGCGGGGGGGTATCAACAAGTGAACGCTTGCCATGTGCCTCTGAGCGGCTCAACCAACAAGCTCAATCGCGTGACTGCATCGATGGAAGGCTTTGTGGAGCCCGATTTCAGCTTCAAGGGAACAGGCTGGGGATCTCCAGACTTCCGTTCAGGCGAGGGATCAGCAGATCCAGATCAGGCCCGGTGCTGGGCAGCCGGGGCCCAGGAAGTAGATCCGGAGCTGGGGGGTCATCGGCGTCACAGCTGATTGATCCTTGGCCTGTGCGGATGCAACGGGTGCCAACACGCTGCTGTCCCCCGCCACTGGCGGTGTCACAGGTGGTGGTGCCATCACGCCCTCGCACGCAGGTGAAACTGCTGCCGCTGGAGGAGCTGCAGCTGGTGGTTCCGCCACTGCTGGGGGTGCAGACCAGAGTTTCACCGCCATCCCAGCCTTCACAACTGGAGGTGCCATCGGAATTGTTGACGCAATAGATCTCGAACGTTGAAGCGTGGGCGGCAGGGGTGACGGCAGGGGTGGACAGCAAAACAGGGAGCAGCAGCCTGGGGCCTAGCCAACGAAGCAACAGGCGCTCTCTATGCAGAAGACTCCTGAACCAAGCAAGACTCATCAGGCACCTTCTGAGGCTGAGGAAAGCGTTTGGTTAGGGGGGATGGCTGAGAGTGGAGTGGGGGAAGCCCGGGGAGGCATCGGCCTGATCAATCCAGCCTGCCCTGGCAGGGGAGCCGCCTGGCTCGCCGTCGGGGGAAGGGGTTTCTGGCCGATGGGTGTGACACCCCGGCAGATCTCGGCGTAGACACCAGAGAGGGTGGCCACCCGCATCAGTTCCACGCACTTGATGGCTGTGACGAGATTGATGTCGGCTTGGACTTTGTTGGCCTCGATGGTGGCACGCGCCACGTTCGCCATCAAGGCCTGAACCTGAGCCTTGCCGATCTCCTTGCAGATTTCTGCGTTCGCACCGCCGATGGGCAAAGTGAACGTCACGATGCCGCCATAGTTGTTGCTGTTGACTGTGGCGCCGAGCACATCGCCATCACTGGAGCCCTCGCCGTTGCCGCTGAAGCCGGCAACGGCGAGGGTGGGCGTGGGGCAGTTGATGCCGGGGCCAAAGCCATAGAATGTGCTGGTGGGCACCTCGAATAATCAGCACAAATAGGAAATCTTGCGGACATAAAAATGCCGCCATGGAGGCGGCTACGCAAGAAAGCATTATATCAACTATTGACGAGTTTCACTGAACCGTATCACTTCTATGAGTGACTCATGCAACCACTACTACGTGGGCAGAGCGCTGGAGATAGCGCAGTAAATTAAATGTTAGGTTCTTGAGACCCCACCAAGCCTCGTTCCTTTCTAGCCCAATCTTTCTTGTCAGCTTTCCACCCATGGACATGGTCATGCAGCCAAAGACATGCTCGACACAAGCTCTGATCGACGACTTAAGACGATTTAATTCCTTGGCTGCGTCGCTAAGCGGATGATTGCGAGCGCCTTTTTCGTGGATCAGGCTTTCGAAGCCACCGAGACTCAGAAGAGCATCAAAGCATTCGCCGGAATATGCTGAGTCTGCCCAGACATAGTCATGCTCGTTTTCTGGATCAAGCAGAAGTGGAAGCATCTGGCTGTCGTGGATATTGGCAGGAGTGACAGCATATCGGCGTATGAATCCATGGTCGACATCGATGCAAATACTGTTCTTGTAACCGTAGTAACTGAGGCCGTTCTTTTGTGTCCAGCGAGCGTCTAAATCCTTTTGCTGCAAGCGGTCTAGGTTTTCATCCCAGCCCTCTGGCAGCCTTCCGGCTTTGATTTCCTTGTTCTCCTCGCGGGTATTGCGTTGCTTGGGAACAGGGACGAGAGTCGCGTCAATGATCTGACCACCCCGGGCTTGGAGACCCTGAGAGCGCAGGTATTCCTCAAACATCTCAAAGAGTTCCTCGATAACTCCCGCCTTGCGCAGTCGCTCTCTGAAGAAGGCGACTGTGGTGGCATCTGGTATGTCATTCATCACCCCAAGACCAACAAACCCCTCGAAGGAGCGACGGTCATTTACTTGGAATTCGATCTCTTCATCACTTAAATTAAATAGCTGCTGGAGCACCAGCATCTTGAAAAGAATCAGTGGGTCGATTCTCTTGCGTCCAGCATTGCTTTTGCGCTCCTGGCTATAGCCCTTGTCAAGCAAAGGGCGGAAAGATTCCCAGGGAATCGATTCTGCGAGACGGATCAGAACCGGCTTCTTCTCTTGGAGCTTTGCAACTCTTTGTTGTTCGTCCCAGAAACCTCGCTGGCCCATAGAAAGTATGTAATCGGTATGGCCTAGTATAATCTAAATCCGGACGTTATCAAGCGGTCTTACGATTTTTCGAGGTGCCCTGGTGTTAATCTGGGAATTGTTCTGGTTGTTGACCGTGGTACCGGCGGAATTGGCAGCCGAATTGGCACTGGCGCTCTGAGCCTGGCTGGCTCGGGGAGTCAGCCAAGACAATCCGAACAGACCCACAGCAGCCAGCAGGCACAGGAGCAGCTTGGGCGTTAACTGACGATAATTACAAGTCAGGAGGCGGTAATTTAAAAGCATAATTTTGAAAAACAACAATAATGAAGATTTTAAGTGGCAGCCGTTAAGAATTTTAACGGCGCTCAGGTCGGCTGAAATTTAGCCCATAACAGCCTGAGGGAGTGCATTGATCCACTCCCTCAGGCCCCTCAAGGATCAGGGATTGGCGTGGGGCCCGCGCCAGGCGGCGGCGGGAAACCGAGGCTGGTGGCATGGAGTACAAAGCTGATGCGGTTGGAGTAGCCCAGCTTGCGCATCAGATCGCGCACATAGGAGCGCACCGTGGCCAAGGAGTAGTGCAGAGCGTCGGCGATCTCCCGGTTGCTGCGGCCGGCGCAGAGGTGGAGCAGCAGCCGTTCCTCCCGCTCCGACCAGTGCTGGCGCGGCAGGGTGGCGGCGCTGGCGTCGTGGGGTCCCTCAGTCATGAGGGCCTGCATGGCCAGGCATACGGCAGGGCTGCGGTAGGTCTCACCGCCATACGCCGCTTTGATCGCCCGAACCAAGGGGCGGTCCGGCGTGAGCATGTCGCGATCAGCAATGATCCAGTTGGCGCTGCACTGCAGCAGCTGAGGGGAGGCCAGGCTGGCGGGATCCAGCAAAAACAGGCCAATCAACAGATCGGGCCTGAGCTTGTGCGCCTGCTCCACCAGGTCGTATCCGTTCAGGGGGCGTGACAGCTCGCGGCGAACATCGGCCCTGCTGAACCCTTGACGACAGCTTGATTTCCGGTTGCATCTCAGGTAGAGACCCGCCTATGATGACCGCACATCCGGCTGGAATTCCAGAAGCCGACTGGCTGGAAACTCCCGCCAGCGTCAGAGCGCTGATCAACGCCCAGCAGCAGGAGATCGAGCTGTTGCGCGGCCAACTCACCTCCTTGGCCACCGAGTTGGCAAACCTGCGTGAGCGGATCGGACGCAGCTCTCGCAACTCATCCAAACCTCCCTCCAGTGATGGTCTGGGTTTTAAGCCGCCAGAACGGCGCAAGGGCAGTGGCCGCAAGCGGGGCGGCCAGCAGGGCCATCCCGGATCCGGACCAGAGCTGCTGTCGATCGAGCGGGTGGATCAGGTGGTGGATCACCACCCTGATGCCTGCCGCCGCTGTGGCACCTTGCTCCAGGGAGAGGATCTCGATCCCCTGCGCCATCAGGTGATCGAGATCCCGCCGATTACCCCGCTGGTGATCGAGCACCGGCTGCATCGCCTGGTCTGCCCCTGCTGTTCCACCAGCACCTGCGCCTCGTTGCCGGCGGATGTGGAGGCCAGTCACTACGGCCCAAGGCTCAGTGCACTGGTGGGCCTGCTGGGCAGTGCCTTTCCGTTGAGTTTCAGCAAGACCCAGGCCCTGCTCCAGCAGCTGGTAGGAGTGGAGATGAGCCGCGGCGCGATTGGACGGGTCCGCCAGCGCTTGAGTGCAGCACTGGAGCAGCCCATGCAGGAGGCCCTTGCTTTTGCCCGCGTGCAGCCGGTGGCCTACGTAGATGAAACTGGCGCCCCCACCGGCAATGCCGACGGCAACAATCCCACTGGAAAGCGGGGCTGGCAGTGGGTCATGGTCACCGCCGTGGTGACGGTATTTGTGCAAGGGCTGAGTCGATCGACGACCGCTGCCATCGAGCTGCTGGGGAACGCCTTTGGCGGGATTGTGGTGAGCGATCGCTTCTCGGCCTACAACCACCTGCCCACCAAGCAGCGCCAGCTGTGCTGGGCGCACCTGATCCGCGACCTGACGGCCATCGCCGAACGCCCGGGCGCCAGCGCTGAATTCGGAGCCCAGCTGCTGGGCCTGCAGCAGCAGCTGTTTGGCCACTGGCACCGCTACAAGGAGGGAAAGATTGACTGGCCCGCCTTGCAGCAAAGCTGCCGGCCGATCCGCCAGACCTTTGAGACCACGCTGCAGCGGGTAGTAGAGCTCGGCTACCAGCGCGGCGAGCGAACGCCTTGGGCCAGCACAGTGCGCACGTGCCAGCAGCTCCAGAAGGTGACAGGTGGGTTGTGGACCTTCCTGGAGAACGAGGGAATAGAGCCCACCAACAACGCCGCAGAACGTGCCCTGCGCCAATCGGTGATTCAGCGCAAGATCAGTCAAGGAGTCCAATCCCGCCAAGGTGCGATCTGCCGGAGCCGCCTGCTCACGGTCACCACTACCCTCAGGCAACAGGGGCGGGATGTCTGGGAGTTCCTGGAGCAGGCCTGGATCGCCCATCACCGCGATGGGGTGATGCCGTCACTGCTGAGCGATCCCTGAAGGCAGAAGAAAGGACAAGGAAGAGTCTCTGATCGCTCAGCGGTGAGCGATCAGGCTTGCATTCGTGCGGTGGGGCGTCCCGACCCCTGAACGCATACACCAGGTCAAAGCCGTGGATGTCATCGAGGCCATCCTCAAGGATCATGATGTGGCAGGGAACGCTCGTGCGCAGATGCGCTAGCGCGCATGTCCCGCTAGTGGTCATCACCCGGTGCCGATCCGAGAAGGGGAGCAGGCTGTAGATCCCAGCAAGCATCATGCGGCTGCGAAATACCACCAGCCGCTGCTCCTTCCCCCGCAACACCGATCCGATAGAGACAAATAGCCAACGTAGACAGGATTTCTCCAGTGAGGAGAGATCGAGGATCTGGCTGTTTGTTGAATTCACGGGGGGGGGGGGGGGCATTCATCACTGAGAGGAAGCTGGGGCTGATCAATTCGGATCACCCTATCGATAGGGTAGCTTCAAAAACTGTCAATGGTTGGGCCTTTTTCCGCTTAGAACTGCACCCGGCACTAAGGCCCACACTTGGCCCATGTTCTCACGCCGTTCACTCCAATGAATCCCAAGCTCAAGCTCAGCCTCACCGTTGCCGGCGCAGGCCTTGCCGCCATTGGCCAAGGCTCCATGATGTCCGAAGCGCTGGCTGGCCCCAGCCTCACCGGCAACAGCACCCAGACTTTCGAGGCTGGTGCTGATTACAACCTTCAGTACGGCCAGTCGATCGAAGTGCTCGGCAATACCCCGAGCTCGCTCAATCCCTTCCAGGTCACGGCCGTTAACACCGCCCTGTCTGCCACGGGTGTTGGGGTTCTTGAAGGCAATGCCGGCACCTCCACCCTGACGGCTTCTTTCGACCGCAACGGATTCGGCGCCACCACTAACACCGGTAGCACACTGGCAACCCCTTCGTTCGCGGTGCAGGCGGCGATCGTTCCCTTGGGAGGCCAGGGTGGCACCGGTGGCATCACCACCGCTACCTCGTCCATTATCTTCGCCACCCCTACGGCTGTGGTGCTGAACCAATCCTCGGCTGCGGGCATCACCGTCATCGGTGCTGGTACCGATACCGGCGTCGTTGGTGCCAGCATCACAGCAGAGAATCAAGGCGCCAGCGGCGTCACAGGCAGCTTCACCGACAGCCTGACCGTGATCAACTCTCTCACGGCCTTCTGATCGAAGCGCTTGCTTCAACTTGTTTCAGGGCACGGCGAAAGCCGTGCTTTTTTTTGGCTTTGCCGGGCGGAGCCCGCGGGTTCAGCTGCCGCCGCTGGCGCACTGCTGAAGCATCTGCTCGAAGGCCTGCTCCAGGGCACGGCAGAGGGAGGCGCCATCCCAGAGTTCAGAGGCGCGCACCTGCCGATGCAACTGCCGCTTGAGCTGGTTGGGCACACGCTCGCTGCTGGCGGCCAGCTCAGCGGCCTGGGCCGCAAAGGCCGCAGGCTCACGGCTGATCCAGTCTGCGCAGCCCAGGGCGGTGAGGGCGGAGGAGCTCATGCGGCCGCCCATCCAGTCGCTCTGGATCGCCAGGAGCGGCACACCCATGCAGAGCGCCTCGAAGCCGGTGGTGGCACTGGTCATCGGTGTGGTGTCGAAGGCGATGTCCACCCGGTTGTAAAGGTCCATGTGGGCATGCCAGTCGGCCACATGGCCGATGAAACTGAGCCGCTCGGGCGCCACGCCACGGCTCTGCAACTGCCGCCGCACACGGCTCTGCACGGAGGGCTCAAGGGCTTTGCCGTCTTTGATCAGCATCTGGGCCGCCGGCACCGCCTGCAGGGCCGCCGCCCAGAAGTCGGCGCAGCGGTCGGTGAGTTTGAGCAGATTGTTGAAGGATCCGAAGGTGAGCGGCGCGCCTTCCAGGCGGTCAGTCAGGGGTGGCGGCGTGAAGGTGGGGGCATAGGTGGACCAGCAGCGGGGCAGGCTCCAGAGCCGTTCCGTGAACTGGTTCTGCAGCTGGGGCGGCGTCAGCACCGCATCACCGATCATGTAATCCATGCTGGCCAGGCCGGTGCTGCCGCAGAAACCCACGTAGTGGCACTGCACCGGCGCCACCCGGTGGCGCAGCACCGGCAGCCGGTTGTGGGCTGTCCAGCTGCTGGTCTCCATCAGCACGGCACAGCCCTGGCGGCGCAGCAGCGCCACCGCTTCCGCCTCCCCCAGGCCAGTGAGATCCACCACCTCATCCGCCAGCTGCTCCAGGTCTCGGGCGCGGGCTTCGCGGCGGCGGTGGCTGAGGGCCAGCACCAGCTGAAAACGACGGCGATCGAGGCCACGCAACAACGGCTCAAGGAAGCAGCTCACGGCATGGTCGCCGATGTCGCCCGAGAGCAGCAGCAGCCGAATCGGTGCGGCAGCGGCCAGGGCCTGGGCGGCCAGCGCCGCCCGTGGCGGGAAGGGGGCCACGGCAGCGGCTGGGAAGCGGGCCCAGAACTGTTCCGCATCGGCGCGGATGCGCTCGCCCTGCTCGCCGCGGAGAAACAATTCGGTGAAAAACAGCGCACAGCCGGCCTCATAGGAACCAGGCTTCAGCTCCAGCGCCTGCCTGTAGGCGTCGATCGCGGCCTGGGTCTCACCCTCCCCCGCCCGCATCCAGCCGCGGCAGTAATGGGCTTCAGACAAGCTGGGATCAAGCTGCAGCGCTTGATCAAGGGCCGCATGGGCTTCCGCGTAGCGCTTCAGGGTCTCGAGCACAGCGGCCTGGGCAAGGTGGCCCCGGGCATTGTCGGGCTGCAGATGCAGCAGGTCCTCGCTCGCCTCAAGCGCCTCTTCTGGCCGGCGCAGCTCGTCGAGAATCTTGATCCTGCTCCAGTGGATCGGCAGCCAGTCGGGCCGGATCGCCAGCCCCTGCTCCGCCACCAGCAGGCCCTGCTCCAGATCACCGAGCTCCTGCAGGGCCAGAGCCAGGCCGGCGTAGGCGCCGGCCTCATCGGGCTTGCACTGAATAGCCGTGCGGTATGCCGTGATCGCCTCCGGCAGGCGATGGAGCTCGCGCAGCCCATCGCCCAGATGCAGATGGGGTTGCGGCAGGCTGGGGTTGAGCGCGATCGCCTGGCGCTGGCTGGCGAGCCCCGCCTCGCTCTGGCCATCGGCCAGCAGGGCGATGCCGAGGTTGGAGAGGGCTTCGGGATAGGCCGGCTTGAGGCGCAGCGCCTCGCGGAAGGCGGCGATCGCCTCCTGGCGGCAATCACCGCGGCTGCGCAGGGCCACACCCAGGTTCGACCAGGCGGCGGCGTAGGCCGGCCTGAGCCGCAGCGCCTCACGGTGGTGGTCGATCGCCTCCTGCAGCTGGCCGCGGTCTTGTAGGGCCACGCCCAGGCCGGTGTGGGCTTCGGGCAGGGCGGCATTGAGGGCGATTGCCTGGCGGAAGGCGGTGATCGCCTCCTCGGAGCGGCCGCCTGACTGCAGCGCATTGCCGAGGTTGAGCAGGGCCTCGGGATAGGCGGGCTGCAGGGCGATCGCTCGCTCCAGCAGCGGAATCGATTCAGCCGAGCGGCCAGCGATCTGGTGCAGGGCGGCCAGGTTGGTGCACACCTGGGCATCGGCCTGGCCGGAGGCCAGCAGCTGCTCATAGATCTGCTGGGCTTCGCCGTAGCGCTCGGCCCCGATCAGCTCCATGGCCTGCTGCTTGTTCTGTTGCAGCGTGGCTGAAGCAGTGTTTGGTTGCGTGGCCTGCCGTGAAGGCAGCCGATCAGCAGCAGTAGCAGCAGCAGCAGCAGCAGACATCAGTCCAGTGCCAAAACGTTTGCTTACTAGATCGATGCGCCTTTGTATAACCTCCTTGCCAAAACCGAGAAAAGCCAGTCTCTCAAGTCTCGGGACTGCTGATGCACCAGAAAAAAATCCTGAGTAACTGCCAAATCTTTCGGCTGCCGACAACGAAGCAGCTTCAAGCCAGTCATCAATCCTATTTTCGGTATCCACAGTGTCAAAATGTGGGTCGGGGCAGAGGAAAGGTTCATCGTGAAGAACATCCCCGCCAAACTGAACCTCATGGAGCAGCATGTTCACCGCCTGCATTGCGACTTGGCGCATGCCAAGAGCCATCGCCACTCTTGCAAGGCTTGCCCAGCGGGTACTAGGGCATTCTGGTTGGCACTCTTTCTTCAGCAAAGCAAAGCTTTCCGCAAGGGCTACATAACGCCTAGCAATCGGCGAACTGCAATCCTGAGAGGCTCTCCAGAAAGCTAATGCTTGACGAATGGCGCTTTGTTCTGGCTGTGCAGCTGTTCCATCCCATTGAAGTGAAAGGCTACGAACATAAGGTTGATTTTTTACATCACAAATCCACGATTCATAATCAGGTTTTTCATAGACTTGGACTCTCTCTGCATGTTCTAGAAGTTTTCCCGCGGCAGCCAGACGCTTGATCCGCTCCGGTTTGGCTGCGAATAAATTCAGCAGATAACCATCCACGCCATCAGCGGGATCAAAGGGAAGCAGAACATCTAGTCCAGGAACAAGATAAAAACACTGGTAGCCAATCTCTTCAAATCTGGCGACTAGGTCCAAATGCAGCTCTATTCCCGCCTTCACCTCGAACATCACCAACGGGGAAAGGACCTGAAAGAAGCGCACTCCTCCGAGCAGGATGCGTTCCTCCTCTCCTTCAGCGTCAATCTTGAGCAGATCCACATTAGCCCATTTAAATCGCTGCAGGCAGGCGTCAAGTGTGGACACTTGAACATCCTCTCCAGGCCCTACCACCGAGGCAGCGCTTTGGGAATCCAGGCTGGCCAGACTATTCAGTTCAGACTGCCCTGGCGTCTGCAGCCAGGCAATACCTTCGCGATTTGATAGCGCCTTTTGCACCACCTTAAGCCAATTCAAGGCATTGGCTGATGCACTTTCTGCGAGCAACCCTGCTGTATTTGCGGCCGGCTCAAAGGCCCACACCTGCCCAGATGGACCTACTTTCTTTGCCAAAGAGAGGGCGTAGACTCCATAGTTGGCTCCGACATCCACGACGGTATCGCCAGGCTCAATAAGGCCACGAAGAAACTTGATTTCATCTTCAAACCAGTCTCCCTGCTCCTGAAGCACATAAGATGTGATGTGCTCGAGCGAATTAGGCACGACGACCTTGATGCCATCTACCAGCTCAACTGCGATGGTTGACATCTGGCTTGGCATGACTCGAACTGCTTTGGCTTCAGACGATTCTATCAGTGGATTTGGCCCAAAAAGTCTCAGAGGCGGCGGGGGGCGCTGCAACATCGACTGCTTTGCTGAACCCTTGACTTCCTCAGCTTGAATTCTGATTATGTATTCGGCAGAAAATGCATTGCATGAGCAGCCCTGCAGAGCAAATTTTGCAATTGGTCTGGTTGTCGTAGCCGGACGTCACACTCATTGCTCACAGGGGATGTACAGCGATAGGCGGCGCGGGCAAATTGACAACTAGCTAATGCGTCCACCGCTTTCTTCAAAGCATGTCGGCTGGCATTGACCGCTGCAACAATCTAGAAATCAATGAATCGGATTCGGGAACCATGATGCCCACTACCTGGGCGAAATTACTGAGTGATCCTGCGTTGGAATCAAATCGTAAATGAGGTTATCGTGATGAAGATCGGCGATAATAAGTATTCTGCATCCTGATTACCGGTTCATAGCTTGTAAGGGCTAAAGATTGCATCCACCAGATCCTCATAGCCAAGGCTGATCAGGCAGGAATAGTATTGATTGGCGAAGCTGTGCAAAGCAGGCCTGGAGAAATAGCGGGCAAATGCCTGAGTTCCCGGCTGATAGGCAGAAACCTGGGCCTGAGCCTCGCTGGCCTGCCCTTGCTGCTGCTTCTGCAGGCGCAATGCATCGAGCAGCAGAGCCTGATCGCAGCCTAGAAACTCGCTTAAGGGGCTGGCGATGGCCGCAAAGCCGTCGCTGGCGGCTTTCACCAAATGATCTTGGCGCAGCTTCAACACCGGCCTACCACTCACATCATAACTGGAGCCATAGAAGGCCCAGGGGCCAGCCATGGCATGAAAGAAGGGAATCACGGTGCCTGAATTAGAAAATGAGAGCAGGCAGCGATCGAGAATGCCGGCATCGCGCAGTGATTCCAATGTGAACTGCTCCAGGAAAGCCTGCCGATCCTGCGCATAGGCATAGCCTGGTAGCAGGCTTTCCAGGGATCCCGTAATCGCTGGCGGCAGCTGATCAGTTGTGGCGATACTTGCTGAATAGCGCACAAACAGAAGTGCACACAACAGCGCATCAAAAGGATCGCTGAGTGTGAGCACAATCCTGGATACAGATCCGAAATAGATCTGATCCAGTTGCTTGTATCGCAATGGTTCTTGCGTCATGATATTGACACATTCACCAGGCAGGCATGGATTGGGCTCAGGTATCTTCTGCGCTGGAGCCTGTAGGTCGCTTTTGAGCCTGTAAATCTCATGCAGCCTGGCAGAACCAGAATCAGGCTGACCACCGCCATGCAATTCTGCCGCCAAGCAAAGGGCGGCGCTGAGCTGGCTGTTCCCCGATCCAGGATATCCAGCAAAAAGGATGGTGTTCATGGCGTAGCCGCTGTGCTCATGAGACTGGTTGTCAACCCGGCGAAAGGTAAAGCTTGGTGGCGGAGCGCTGAACACGCCCAGTGATCAAACAAGAATTTCAATTGATCCACTGGCTGGCTGGTACAGCCACCTCACGAAACCAACTTTACCCGCTCAGGGGCTGTATCGCAGCAGCGCAGCCTGCCAGCGTTGACCAATGAACGCTCACCGCTGTGGCAGTGAGGGCTGATCTGGTCGTGCTCTAAGGCTGCAAGCCAGATTCAATCTGTTGCAAAGAATGGACGAAGCACGCATTGATCCATCTCGGCCTCTGAGCCCGGAGGGAACGATTCTGTTGGCCTTCCAGAGCGGCGCCAACTCGTCGGTACGTTTGGACCCCACATAGTCAGCACCCCAGTAAAATGACGACAGGAAAGAAATTCAAAACCATGCTTGCGCAACTGGCGTCCATCATTCTTGCCGAAAGCCCTGAGCTAAAGTTCACGATAATGGAAATCGGAGCCTTTCGGAGCCTTACAGATCGAAGGAAACCCTGAGCCATTCTACCCACTGCTAGATCTTTTCCCAGGCTCTCAGATTATCGGCTTTGAAGTCGATGAAGATCTCTGCAACCAGATGAATGCAAAAGCGAAGGCCGGTGTGAGGTATTATCCGAACGCACTTGGCGAAAGGAACGAGCGTCGCGACTTCTATATAACCAATCACCCTATGTGCTGCAGCTTGTACGAGCCGAACCAAGCCTTAATCAGCCTCTACAATAACTTTGAGGTTGCCTATCTCAAGCGCAAGGGCGTGATCGATACAGTCAGCATGGATTATTTTGCTCGCGAGAATGGCATATCCGAAACCGACTTTATCAAGATTGATATTCAAGGTGCAGAGCTAGACGTGTTTAAAGGTGGAATAGAAGCGCTGAAAAGCGTTTTGGCACTCGTCTGTGAGGTGGAGTTCATTTCACATTATGTGGGGCAGCCTCTTTTTGGTGATGTCTGCACATTCCTGGATCAGCATCAATTGATGTTCCATAAGTTTCTTGGCCTCGCAGGCAGGGCGCTCAAGCCCATAGTAATCAACAATGATCCCAATCTGCCTTCTCAACATATCTGGTCAGACGCAGTGTTCATCCGCCATATCCAGGCTATCCAGAATCTAGGTGCTCAGCAACTACTCAAGCTAAGCGTGCTTGCTGCTGTTTATGGCAGTCCAGATCTTTCCTATTACTGCCTGGCTCACCATGATATGAAAAACGGAACAACGCTCGCTCCTGACTTTGTTGAGAATGCCACGAGATAACGATCTGCAGGCTTGCGATATGCGATCCTGTGGCTTTTCGGAGCCCTGCTCAGCGGCCTGCTGGGATTGGCTTAATCCCTGAGACAACTCCTCTAGACTTAAGGAATGAACACCGAATAGCCAAAATCTCTGAATTCACTAATGCCAAAAGTGTTGCTTCGAGATTGTTCACTGCTGGTTCGGGATTGCAAGGCAGAGCCGAACTTTTGATTGGGATCCAGAATGCGATAGGCGAACGTGCCATCAGGACGTTGGATCAGTTCGGTGTTGCCCGGCTCCACCACCACCTGCACACCATCGCTGCTACTCAGTGCTCCGGCCGTACTGCGGTTCTGGCCGCCACGACCGGAGGAAAAGTTGAAACTCCAGCCGGTGATATTGGGAACCCGCTGCCCCCACGCTGGCAAGATCAACAGCGCAGGCAGAAGGGCCAGCAGGCCAGACAGCAGCAGAGAACCGCGAAGGCGAGGCCGGTCTTGTGGCGGCAGCCGGCGGCAAAACGTGGAGTGGATCATGGGCCGAAGACGCTGGTCAGGCTGGGAGGAACTCCAAGCAGCAGATCCTCTTGGCGCTGCTGATTCTCAAAGGGCGATCGCAGCGCTTCCGCCGCCGGGCCGGTGACCTGCACAAAAACCCGCTCCGTGCGAGCGGCCTGGGAGGTTTCCGCCTGAATCGAGGTCTGACGGGTTTCTACCAGTGGATTCTGATCCAGCACGGTGAGCGAGAACGGCTTACCAGGTTCCGAGATCGTCCAGATGGTGTCTTCGTCGTAGATCAAACTGCCGTCCAGCGGCTTGACATTGATGCCAGACACCTCAAAGCGCCGAGTGGTCCGTACACCTTGGCGCTGTTCGCGCGTGCGGCTCTGATTCACGAAGATCGGATTGCGATACCCCACGGTGATCTGGGCAGCGGCATTGCTCGGCCAGCAGGAGACAGCCAGCAAAAGCAGGCTGCCGGCCAGCTGAAACGAACGTTTAACCTGGGTCATCGCAGCACCCCACGGTTGAACACACTAGGCAGCAGATCGGGGAAGATGCTCAATGCTTGACCCCCCACTGATTCAATTCGTTGCGTCTGGACCGTAGCCCCAGCCGCCGTGTAGGTGGCTACCGTGCCGCCGATGCCGAGCACCACCGCCGCCGGTGATTGATCCAGATTCAGCTTCGCATCCTGCAGTTCGGGGCTCAGTACATTCGAGCGCACGGTGCCCAGGGGAAGCGCTTCGGCCACGGGAGCAGGCACGCCATTGAGCAGCTCCTCTCCGTTCAGCACGATGCGCAGGCTGGGGGGATCGGATGAACGGATCGCGTTGAGGGGGCCGCCATAGGAGAGGCTGCCATCACTGACAATCGTGAAGCCCCCCCCATTGGCGAAGCTGGCATTCACGCCGGTGACCCGCACGTCCGTGACTGTGGCACTCTGAGCGAAGGCGGCAGGCAGGCAGGCCAGCGGAAGCAGCCCCATCAGGCAGAGGCCCATTCTCTGAAACAGGACGCGTGCCTGGGATTTGTGTAGCTGGAGCCTGCGGCGTCTCATCAGAACACGGTGAGTGAATTAGTGATGGAAGTGCTCTGCGTGCCGGTAACCTGAATGCTCTCAGTGCCGATGTTGTCGCCGATGATGCTGGCGCCTGTGGGCACACTTTCAGCCAAAGGCGTGGGGCTGGTGGCGGTGGGACAACTGCTGTCAGCTATCGTGCCTTCGATGCAGGGTGATTGCAAGCCAGCCCCCACGTTTGGGCTGCTTGTGAGAATCACGATCGCAGGAACGCCGTTTTGGCTCGAAGGATTCAATACCACACTGTTAATGGATAGTCCGCTAATTTGGGCATTGCCACTGGTGTAGCCTCCCTCGTCGCTGAGGTTCGTCACCGACGCCTTGAACTCGGCTGTACCCGAGTTCGGAAATCTCAGGTGATCCGAGCCTTCCACTTTGGCGAAGGGCTGGATCTGTGCAGAACCATTGGTTGTGGTGAGCTCCCCACCCGTTACAGAGAAGGTCTGAGCCCAGTTGTTGTCGTAGTTCACGACCGAGCCAATGGTGGACGTCTGGGTGGTTTGCAGCGATTGGGCCACAGCCGTAAAGCCACTGAACATCCATCCGGCAAGCGCAAGACAGCTCAGCCAAGCAAACGTTCGAGGTGATACCGTGCCTGAAGCTGACCAATCAAAAATCTGCTTTCCCACAAGAACTCAGCATACTGTCAGATCATATGAAGCCATTCCATAGTTGAATCACGATCAGGGCCCGCAACACGGAATTTCACCCATCGATAGGGTGCCATGGTTGCCAGCTGGACCCCTCAAGCGAAACCACTAGATTTCTACGTCAGCCTTGTCGCCGCATTCGGCTCCGATGGTGGTCGCCAATCCCCCCAAGCCTGAACGGGCCGATGGCACCAGCGCTCCACCGCCCTCGGCCTGGAGCTTGGCCGACAGCAGCCGGCTCTACGGCCTCGATGGCTGGGGGGATCCCTATTTCACCCTGAACGCCCGCGGCCACGTGATGGTGCAGCCGCGGGGGGAGCGGGGCGGCTGCCTGGATCTGGTGGAGCTGGTGCAGGGCCTGCAGGGGCGGGATCTGAGCCTGCCGTTGCTGATCCGCTTCGACGACATCCTCGAAGACCGGCTGGAGCGGCTCCATGCCGCCTTTGAGCGGGCCATCGCCCAGTACGGCTACGCCGGCCGCTATCAGGGCGTCTTTCCGGTGAAATGCAACCAGCAGCGCCACGTGGTGGAGCAGCTGGTGGAGAGCGGCCGCCAGTGGCATTTCGGCCTGGAGGCCGGCAGCAAGGCCGAGCTGCTGATCGCCCTCTCCCTGGTGGACGATCCCGAAGCCCTGCTGATCTGCAACGGCTACAAGGACCAGCGCTACATCGAAACGGCGATCCTGGCCCGCCGGCTGGGCCGCCAACCCGTGGTGGTGATCGAGCAAGCCGACGAGGTGGGGCGGATCATCAGCGCCAGCCGCGAGCTGGGGGCGGCGCCGCTGATCGGTGTGCGCGCCAAGCTTTCGAGCCGCAGCAGTGGCCGCTGGGGCAGCTCGGTGGGGGAGCGCGCCAAGTTCGGGCTGTCGGTGCCGGATCTGCTGGCCACGGTGGAGGCCCTGCGCCAGGCCGATCTGCTCAGCGAGCTGCGCCTGCTGCACTTCCACGTGGGCAGCCAGATCAACGACATCGCCGTGCTCAAGGACGCCCTGCAGGAGGCGGGTCAGATCTACGTGCAACTGGCCGAACTGGGGGCACCGATGGGCTATCTCGATGTGGGCGGTGGCCTGGGGATCGACTACGACGGCAGCCGCACCGCCAGCGCCGCCTCCACCAACTACTCCCTGCAGAACTACGCCAACGACGTGGTGGCCACGGTGCGGGAATGCTGCGAGCCCCGCTCGGTGCCGCTGCCCACCCTGGTGAGCGAGAGCGGTCGGGCGATCGCCAGCCACTTCAGCGTGCTGGTCTTTGATGTGCTCGGCACCGGTGGGGTGCAGGGGGAGGAGCCGGCGCTCCAGGCGGAGGAGCCGCTGATCGTGCGCAACCTGCGCGACACCCTGGCGACGATCCAGGCCACCGCCCTCGATGCACCTGGCCAGGTCGACCACCTGCAGGAGAGCTGGAACGACGCGATCAAGTTCAAGCAGGACGCCCTCTCCGCCTTCCGGCTGGGCTACCTCAGCCTCACCGAGCGGGGAGCGGCCGAGCAGCTCTACTGGGCCTGCTGCCAGGCGATCGCCACGCAGCTGGAGAGCTGGAGCGCGGCCACCCCCATCCCCGACGACCTCAAGGCGCTGCAGGCCTCCCTGGCGGGCACTTACTACGCCAACCTCTCGATCTTCCGCTCCGCTCCCGACACCTGGGCCATCGATCAGCTCTTCCCGGTGATGCCCATCCACCGGCTCGATGAGCGCCCCAGCCGTCTGGGCAGCTTCGCTGATCTCACCTGCGATTCCGACGGCAAGCTGGCCCGCTTCATCGGCCCCGGCCAGGCCAAACCGCTGCTGGAACTCCATGAGCTGCGGGAGGGTGAGCCCTACTGGATCGGCCTGTTTCTCGGCGGCGCCTACCAGGAAGTGATGGGCAACCTGCACAACCTGTTCGGCAGCACCAATGCAGTCCATATCCGTCTGGGTGCCAATGGCCGCTACCGGGTCGACCATGTGGTGCGGGGCAACAGCAACGCGGAGGTGCTCAAAGCGATGGAACACGACCCCGAGACCCTGCTCGAGCGCCTGCGGGTGGCCAGCGAGGCTGCCATTCACCGCGGCACCCTCACGGTGCCCGACGCCGGCCGGCTGATGGCCCATCTGCAGAACAGCCTCCGCCAGAGCACCTACCTGCAGACCTGAGAGGAGCGATCCATGTGGGGCGACGAACCGCAGTTGAAGGTGGTGAGGGAGCGGATGAAACTGCTGCTGGACATCCACCACGACGAACTGGCACCGGTGATCCGCCAGGCCGCCAGCGGCGATCTGGTGATGAGCCAGGGAGCTCCGGCCGACAGCCTGATGCTGCTCACCAAAGGGAAGGTGGCGATTCAGATCCGCCTCACCGAGCCCGAACCCCACACCCTCGCGGTGATCGAGGCCGAGGAATTGCTGGGGGAGATGGGTCTGTTCGGCTCAGGCCAGCACTCCGCGGATGTGCGGGTTGTGGAGGGCCCCGCCGAGCTGGTGGAGGTGAGCGTTGACAACTTCCTCAAGACCCTGCTTTTCGATATCGACCTGGCCATGGAGATGCTGGCGCTGGTGAGCCAGCGCTGCATGCGCAGCAATGAGGTGATCGGCCTGCTGCTCGATGGCATCGCCGCCAGCGAGCGGGGCGACACCGATCAACTGAACCGGCTGGAGTCGGAGTTCAAACCCCTCAATTACTGCCTGAGCAAGGCGATGGATCGGTTGCTGGTGATCGGCCAGGGACGCTCAGGCCCAACACCGGACTCCACAGGCTGATCCCCGCTCAGCGGGGGAAAGCCTGCAGCAACCCACCGGAGCCCACAGGCGCGAGGATCACCAGAATCAGCACCCAGATCAGCTTGCAGGCCATGTGCAGCAATTGATCCACCCCAAGCCCATAGCGGTGGCGGCACTTGCCGTAATCGATCAGGGCGTGAATCCCCCACTCGGCCAGACCGAGCCAGACCACTCCCGTGAGCCAGGTGACGATGAAGGCATGAATGCCGGAATGGGCGAGCAGCCACCAGGGCCAGGAAAGGGTGTGATCCTTCCCCGGACATTTCTCCACGGCCATCCGATCACTCTGGAGGCCGAAGTCGGCAACGAAGTGGCCCATGGCCAGCAAGGCGAAAAGCCCGAGACCAGACATGGCCTGGGCGCCATCCGATGCCATGGGAAAGATCAGCTCAGTACCAGCTTGCCGCCTCAGGGTCCCGCCCTGCGGAGTGATCGGTCACCATGGAACCTGGAGACAGGGTCCCGGTTCAACGGGCACAGAAGCGCACCTGCATGTCGAGCCGATCCATCGGAGGAGGCAACTCGCCCGCCTCGAAGGGTGGGGGAGCGGCATCGGCCACCATGCCTTTGGCCAGCATCGGCCGGAATCCGCCGTCGATCTGCACCTCCAGGGGTGTTGGCATGCCCAGGCCGATGGCCTCGGCCAGCTGCCTGGCCTGAAGCAGCGCATCCTGATAAGCCAGCCGCAGCAACTGGCGGCGCACGGCGGCATCTCCGGCCTGGTCGGCCCTGGGTGATACCGGATTGAGGCGGACGCCGGGCAGCGCCCCCACCTCCCGTACCAGAGCCTGCAGCCGGGCCGGGGCGAGTTCACCGCTCACCTGAAGATTGGCCTCCACGGCCGCCGGGCGCTTCGGGCTTGCGGGCCGCTCCCAGCTGGACGGTGAACTCACCACCAGCTCCCTCACCTGAAGGCGCTGCAGAGCCTGGCGCACCAGTGCCAGCCGCCGCTGCAGCTCGCCCAGGGCTCCATCCGCCGTGGCCGCCTCCGCTGAGAGCGCCAGGGACACCCGGAGAACGTTGATCGTGCGCTTCTGCTCGGCACTGCCCCGGGCTTCGAGCAGAGTGCCATCACAGCGCAACTGCACCTGCTGAGCCTTCACCGGCGGGGTCATCTGGAGCAGGAGCAAGGCCAGGGGCCATACCCCTGCGGCGCGACCAGGGTGAACCATGGGCTGACGGAGGCGAAGAACGGCAGTGACGGCAGGGCGAACGGCCATCGCCTCTATCCTGCTGTGCGGGCTCTCCCGGCCATGCCCGGATGCTCTGCGTCCCATTGAGCGCTGAACTTCAGGATGCTGTTGCTGGAGGTGTGGCTCACAGCCATCGTGACGATGGTCCTGCTGCTGCCCCTGCAGCTCCTGATCCGGCGCCTGCGCCTGCCGAAGCTGCCGATTCAGCTGGCGGCCCTGGCGATTCTGAGCTGGGCGGTGGTGCGCACCCTGCCGCTGATCCTCCTGCCCGCTCACTACCGGGCCTGGATCTCCACCATCGACGAGTTGATGTTCAGTTACCTGGGCATCCGCCTCGCTCTCTGGGGGTTTCTCGAACTTCCGGCAGCCCTGCGTCTGAGGAAAGAACCTGCCCAGATTCTGCTGCAGTTGTTGATGCTGGGTGGAGGCATCGTGGCCACGGTGATCGTGGTGCAGGAGCAGGCCCGCTTCAATCTGGTCAGCCTGGTCACCACCTCGGCCGTGCTCACCGCCATGCTGGGTCTGGCCGCCCAGGAGCCGCTCAAAGACCTCTTTGCGGGCCTGGAACTCCAGTTCGATGATGTCTTTTCCGTGGGAGATTTCCTCGATCTGGGAGATGGCACCCTGGGCGTGGTGGTGTCGATCAACTGGCGTGACACCTGCCTGAAGGATGTCACCGGTGCACTGGTGGTGGTGCCGAACACCAAGGTCACCGAAGTTGTGGTGCGCAACTACGTGGCCTTTGGTGCGATGGGCAACCGCTTCAGCATCGGCCTCGATTACACCCTGCCCCCCTCCAGGGCCCGGCACTTGCTGCTGGAGGTGCTCCATAAACATCCTCGTGTGCTGGAGAATCCCTCTCCTGCCGTGCGGGTGCAGGCCTTCGCCGACAGTGCCATCACCTACGACATCATCGCTTTCCAGCCCCCGGGCAATCTCGGTGACATGCTCGACCTGCGCAGTGAACTGCTGGAGCAGATCTGGTTCAGCCTGGAGCGGACCGGCCAGAGCGTCCCCTATCCGGTGCGTGAACTCCGGGAGAAACGGACCGTCCTTGATGCAGGGCATCCCGACCAGCGCGGCCTTGACCAACGGCGCGCTCTGCTCAGCCGCAACCCGCTCTTCGGGGACCTCAGCGAGGAGGAAATGATCCAGCTGGCCAGGACCACCCGCTGCCTGCGGTTTGCGCCGGGGGAAGTTGTGGTGCGCGAGGGCAACCGAGGTGATTCCCTGTTCCAGGTTGTTCAGGGCATGGTCGAGGTGCTGAAGGACCAGGAGGAGGAGGAGCCCTTCCGGGTGGCCTGCCTGAAACCCGGCGATGTCTTCGGTGAGATGTCGATGCTCGCCGGCAACCGGCGCAGTGCCACCGTCCGGGCACTGGAGGAATGCCTTCTGCTGGAGGTCTCACGCACCAGCCTGGGTCCCTTGCTGATTGAGAACCCGCCGCTGATGGACCGGATGGCCCACCTGGTGAGCAAACGCCGCGGCGAGCTGGAAGGGATGGAGAGGGAGAAGGTGAAGCAGCATGAGAATCAGCTGCTCAAGCGCATGAAGCAGTTGTTCGAGACCCTGACTCTTTGAGGCCTGGAGAAGGCTCAGCTGCCGCTGTAGCACTCCGAGAAGGCGTCCTTGATCTCGGCGCTCTTGCCCAGCTGACTCTGACCGGAGGTGTGCAGGCTCAGCAGAGCCTGGTACTGGCTGCGGCTGAGCTTGCCCTGGCTGACGAATTCGCCGTCGGCGGTGAAGCGGGCCACTTCACAGCGGCAGACATAGGTGGTGTTGCCCGAGGGATCCCCGGCCGCACCCGCTGCTGAACCGGAGGTGGTGGAGTCCTGCTTCTCCTCGTAACCATCTTCAGGGCCCACATACCCCTGCCCCTCCAGCACCACGAAGTCGAACAGTCCGTCATCGGCGCGGGTGAGGACATAGGTGGTGCCTTTCACCCCCAGCACTTTGGTGCCGAGACAGGCCTTCTGGGGTCCACTCACCAGCACCGCGCCCTTGCTGAGGCGGAAGCAGGCATTGCCAAGGGTGATCACGCTCGAGCGACCCAGGAAGCCCGTGGCGCGGGCATCAAACAGAAGCTCAGCGCGACTCTTGCCGGTGCGCACCTGCTGGCCGGAACGGGCCACTTCATTCACCCGGGCGGCCTTGCCGTCGATGTAGACCTCACGACCATCGACAAGCCGCTTGATGGTGGCCTGCTCGAAGGCCGCCGCATGACTCGGGGCGGCTGGCACCATCAACACGGCCTGGAGAAGGCCAACCTGAAGCAGTCCGCCAAACGTTGCAACCAGGCGGTGGTTCATGGAGCTTGAAGATGAGCCATCAAGGTCAGGCTAGCCCTGACTCCGCTCATAATGTTCCCTCGGTTTCATCGTGAAGACCTCCTGGGCTTCCTGGCCGCGGATCTCGAACTCACCCACCCGCT
Source organism: Synechococcus sp. CBW1107 (assembly GCF_015841355.1). Taxonomy (NCBI): domain Bacteria; kingdom Bacillati; phylum Cyanobacteriota; class Cyanophyceae; order Synechococcales; family Synechococcaceae; genus Synechococcus; species Synechococcus sp. CBW1107. Next base: position 1,898,349 of record NZ_CP064908.1, on the reverse strand, counting down.
CCAAGTCCCATTCGCGAGAAGCATGCTCAGCCACCACACGGCTGAGGATGATGTCGCGTCCCGACTGCTTGGCCACCCCCTCCAGGCGACTGGCCATGTTGACGGTGTCACCGATCACGGTGTAATCCATCCGAGAGGCGCAGCCGATGTTCCCGCTGATCACAGGCCCGCCGCTCAGGATCATCACCTGCTCCCAGGGGTCCTTTCCCTGGGCGGCCCAGCGCTGGTTGAGGGCCTCCATCTGGTCCTGAAGTTCCAGAATCGCCTCCAGAGCCGACTGAACCTCCACCTCCATCCCCCGGTTCAGGGGCACCCCGAAGACAGCGAGCACAGCATCGCCCATATATTTATCGATGATCGCTCCCTTGCGCTGGAGGGTATCAACAACCACGGCAAAATATTCATTAAGTTGTTGCACCAGTTGAGTGGCCTTACCCTCCTTGCTCATCTTGGTGGTGCGCTGGGTGAAGCCACGCACGTCGCAGATGAACACCACCACCTCCGACACCTTGCCCCCCAGCAGTTCATCGGCCTCCTCAGGCTGGCTGGCGATCTGGGCCGCCACCGCCGGTGAGAGGTAGCGCTCCAGCATCCGGCGCAGTCGCAACCGGTTCCATTGCAGCCTCACCGTGGCATCACCGGCACTCACCAGGCCGGTGGCAAGGATGAGAGCGGAGATCCCCAGCAGACCGATGCCGGCGCCGGTGCTGCTCAGCAGGATCAGCCCCAGAAGCACCATCGCTCCGGCCAGCAGCGCCAGGGCTCCAAGCCGCACCTGCGGCTTCTCCGCCCGGGCGCTGGCCAGGCCGAGAGCCAGCACCAGGAACCCCAGCAAGGGAGCCAGGTACCAGGCGTTGGGGGGGATGTAAAGGGCACGTCCCTCCAGACGGTTGGCGATCTCGGCGGCGTGGATCTCGACGCCGGGCATGCCCTCGGCGCCGGCGAAGGCCGTTCGGTGGATGTCCTGGAGCACGCTGGCGGTGGGACCGATCAGCACCACCTGGTTGCGGAAGGTGCCCTGTTGCTTGAGACGGGCGAAGCTGCCCGACTCGAGCACCTCCCAGATCGGGATCGTGGGGATGGTGCGAGGCGGGCCGTAGGGGTCCACCAGAGGCCGCCAGCTGGCGAGGATCGGCGGTGGCGGAATCTCGGCCACGCGGCCCTTGGCGATCAGCTGGCTGGAGAGGCCCACCGGCACATCCAGCATCCCCGACTGCCGCAGCTGCTCGGCATAGGTGCTGGGTCGCAGGCGGATGTAGCCATCGGGATCCTGGAGGCCATTGAGCAGCCCCGAGCTGCGGGGACCGGCAGCCTCGCTGAGGAAGGGCATGGCGGCACTGAGGGTGAGGCCGCCCACCCGGCCGCGGCTCTCGAACACCTGGGCCCCGAGCACCACCTTGCCGCTGTGGCGGCGCAGGGCGGCGGCCAGGGCCGCGTCATCCTCCGGGCCGTGGCTGCTGGGAGCATCGAAGAGAAGGTCGAAGCCCACCACCCGGGCACCGGCTGAGAAGAGACGATCCAGCACTCGGTCGTAGATCGCGCGGGGCCAGGGCCAGTCAGCAAGGCGGCGCAGGTCCTTGTCCTGGCTGAGGTCGGCGTTCTGACCCTGCACAAGGCTGTAGTCGTCGATGCCGACGATCACCACCCCGGAGGGTGGCTTGCGTGGTCCGCGCAGTTCCTGGGTGCGGGAGGAGAGATCCAGCTGCCAATGCTCGTAGATGTCCGGGAACAGTCCATAGCCGAGGGCACAGGCGCCGGCCCAGACCACGAACACTCCATAGCGCCGCAGCCAGGTGATCGCTCGGGGGGTCATGGACGCAACGGCTTCACAGATGTTCCATCAAGGTGAGCTGGTAGCTGGTGAGAGCAAGCTTGGTGCCCAGATCACGGGTGAGCGCCAGCAACAGCTCCGTGACGGCATCGGGCTCCCACTGGCGCAGGTTATCGAAATCGTGGCGATCGAGCACCCAGCAGCTGCCGTCGAGATCCGCTGTGACATTGGCTGTACGGGGTGTGCCGGAGAGGAAGGCAATCTCCCCAAAGCACATCCCCGGCTCGAAGGTGGCCAATCGGGATGCATAGGACTGCCCGTCATTGCCGCGCAGTTCGACGGTGATGGTGAAACGCCCCTCCCGAACCAGAAAAAGCTCATGGCCGGAATCACCCTTCCTGACCACGTACTCCCCCTTGGCGAAGTTGCGGCATTGCATCAGATCGGCCAGGGTCTGACGGTGGGTGGGTTGCAACATGCCCAGAAAGCCGAGCGTCTGATCGATCTCCGTACTGAAGGGAGGATTCGGATTCTCGTCTTTGGTGGAGTCCAGCAGCAGGTCTTCGGCACATTCCAGGGCCTGATCCAGCTGCTCGAACTGGGGCATCTCCTCGACTCCCCCGGCCACGCTGAGTGATCGGGGAAGGTTGAGATGGCGGGCCCTGGCCATCAGCACGATCACTCCCCGGCGCCGCAGGGAGGTGAGTTCATGCAGGAACAGCCCCCTGGACTCCTCTGGAAGTTCCGTGACATGGGCCACATCCAGCACGAGGATCCAGGCATCAGCCATGATCTCGCTGAGCTCGGAGAGCAGCCTCTCGATCGCGGCGAAATCGAGCACACCCTGGGTATGCACGATGCGGACTGCGTCTCGCCGCTCCTGCAGCAACTTCGCCTGATCCGCCGCGCGCCAGCGCCGCGACTGGCGCTGGGAGCCTTTATAAGAGCGCCGGATGGTGGAACTGGTCTGGGGATATTGGTTGAAGAGACTGAGGCCGAGGCTGTCGGAGAGCTCATTGCAGACCGCAATGCCGCGCACACTGTTGCCGAGCGCATCGAGCGACGGGGAATAGGTGGCGATCCCGAGCCGGCCGGGCACCACCGCGAGCACACCACCACCCACGCCACTCTTGGCCGGCATGCCGACGTCATAGAGCCACTGACCGGCAAAGTCGTAGGTGCCGCAGGTGGCCATCAGGGCCAGCATGCGAACGGTGATCTCTGGCGTGAGTGGCCTGGATCCGGTGAAGGGATTGTGACCCTGACAGGCCAGGGTGGCGGCCATCACCGCGAGATCATGGCAGGTGACCGTGATCGAGCACTGCTTGAAATAGAGGTCGAGAGCGTTTTCCGGATCATCCTCGATGATTCCGAAATTACGCAGCAGGTGACCGATCGCCCGGTTGCGGTGACCAGTGGCACGCTCGGACTGGAACACCGCCTGGTCGATGCTGAGGCGACGCCCGGCCAGCTCACTGAAGAAGTCGAGCATCAGGGCTTCGGCCTGATGCGGATCATGATTCCAGATCTGCGCCGTGGTGGCGATGGCCCCGGCGTTGATCATCGGATTGCGGGGACGGCCCGTCTTCTGATCGAGGCTGATGGCGTTGAAGGCATCTCCAGATGGCTCCACCCCCACCTTCGTGGCCAGGTAGTCGTCCGAGAACAACTTCAGGGCGAGACCATAAGCAAACGGCTTGGAGATCGACTGGATCGTGAATGGCTTGCGGGTGTCGCCCACCTCATAGATGCGTCCATCCACCGTGGTGATGCAGATACCGAAATCCGAGGGATTCGCTTTGGCCAGCTCCGGGATGTAGTCGGCCGGAGCCCCTTCCTCCAGCAGGGAATAACGGCGATGGAGGTCCGCAAGCAGCCCCTGAATCACATCGGCGGTGCTGCTGGGAGTATCCATCATGCGGTCAGGATCCAGCGGGGCATGAAAAGCTGGACAGCAGTGATACCAATCCCCAGCCAGGTCGTCGGTCTGTAGCGGGCGCTACATGAAGCCGATCACGACAGCTGGCTGATCAGGTCGGTGCGGGCCTGGTCCAGGGCCGGGTCGAGGGCGGCGGCATCGCGCCCGCCCGCCTGGGCCAGCTGGGGGCGACCGCCGCCACCGCCGCCGCAACGCTTCGCCACCACGGCGATGAAGCTGCCGGCCTTCGGCCCTGCAGTGATCACCTCGGCGCCAAAGGCCGCCACCAGCACCAGCTTGGCTGGATCTTCAGGAGCGGGCAGGCCGCCCAGCACCACTGCCCCGGCTGATCCCAGTCTCTCCTGGAGTTGCTGGGCGGCCGTCTGCAGGGCGGCTCCCTCCACCCCATCCAGCCGTGCCACCAGCACCCGGAAGGTCCCCATCTCGAGGGCGTCGGCGGCCAGGGCCGATGCCCTGGCGAGGGCCAGTTCGGAGCGGGCCTCAGCCAGCGCCCTGGACGCGGCCCTCAGCTCGTCCTGGAGACTGCTGACCCGCTCGAGGATCTCACCGGGCTGCACCTTGAAGCGATCCCCCAGGGCCCGCACCACCGTGTCCCGTTCCTTGAGATAGTCGAGCACCGCAGGACCGGCCACGGCCTCGATGCGACGGATGCCGGCGGCCACACCGCTCTCGCTGACGATGCGGAACAGTCCGATTTCCGCGGTGTTGGCCACGTGGGTCCCGCCACAGAGCTCCATCGACACCCCTGGCACATCGACGACTCGAACGGTGTCGGCATACTTTTCACCGAACATGGCCACAGCCCCCGCCGAGCGGGCTCGCTCCAGCTCCATCTCGCGCACCTCCAGGGCATGGGCATCGGCGATCCAGCCGTTGATCCGCTCCTCGATCCGCTCCAGATCCTCCGGGCTGATGGCGTGGGGGCAGTGGAAATCGAAGCGCAGCCGCTCGAAATCCACCAGGGAGCCGGCCTGGGCGATCGAGGGATCCACCAGTTGCTTCAGGGCCGCCTGCAGCAGATGGGTGGCGGTGTGGTGGGCCTGGACCCGGCGGCGGCAGGAGCGGTCCACCAGGGCGGTCACGGTGTCACCCAGGGCCAGCTCGCCACGCTCGATCCTGCCGTGGTGGACGATCAGCTTGCGCTGGTGACTGACAGCCTCGATGCGCACGATCACGCCGGTCTCGGGGCCCTGCCCAGGCGCCCCACCCGCCAGCACACCGCGATCACCGATCTGGCCGCCCGATTCGCCATAGAACGGAGTGGAATCCAGCACGATCTGCACCTCATCTCCCGCCAGGGCCTTCTGGGACGCCTGCCCGTTCACCACCAGGGCCATCACCTGGCTGGGGTGCTCCAGGGCCTCGTAACCGCGGAAGTCGGTGGCCGGCAACTGCTCGGCCATGGCCTCGATCGCCCCCTGCAGGGTGAGATCGAGGCGGACCGACGCGGCCTTGGCACGCTGGCGCTGGGCCTCCATCGCCGCCTCGAATCCCGCCAGATCCACTGCCAGCCCGTGCTCCTCGGCGATCTCTTCAGTGAGCTCCAGGGGGAAGCCGTAGGTGTCGTAGAGCTCGAAGGCCTGTTCACCGCTGATCTGGCTTGGCCCCGAGGAGAGCACCTCCGCGAGCAGTTTCTCGCCGCGCTCGAGGGTTTCCAGGAACCTGGCCTCCTCCCGGGCCAGCTCGGCCATGATCGCGTCGCGACGCTCCACCAGCTGGGGATAGGCATCCACCATCAGGGCAATGGCCGCCTCCCCCATCGCCGTGAGGAAGGGGGTGGTGATGCCCAGCAGGCGTCCATGGCGCACCACCCGCCTCAGCAGACGGCGCAGGATGTATCCCCGACCCAGATTGGAGGCGGTCACCCCGTCGGCGATCAGCTGAGTGATGGCGCGGCTGTGGTCCCCGATCACCTTCAGGGAGGTCTGTCCGCGGGCGTCGAGCTGGCTGTAGTTCACTCCCGCCAGGGTGGCGGCGGTTTCGATCAGGGGATAGATGAGGTCGGTTTCATAGTTGTTCGGCACCCCCTGCAGGATCTGGGCCATGCGTTCCAGGCCCAGGCCGGTATCGATGTTCCTGTTCTCCAGCGGCGTGAGGTTGCCCTCAGCGTCGCGGTTGAACTGCATGAAAACCAGGTTGTAGAACTCGATGAACCGGTTGTCATCCTCCAGATCGAGATGGTCGACGCCAAGCTCGGGCTTGAAGTCGTAGTAGATCTCGGAACAGGGGCCGCAGGGTCCTGTCGGGCCCGACACCCAGAAGTTGTCGGCCTCCCCCAGGCGCACGATCCGCCGGGGATCGACCCCCACCACATCACGCCAGATCGCCTCGGCTTCGTCGTCGTCGCGAAAGACGCTCACCACCAGATGCCCCGGTTCCAGGCCGTACACCGTGGTCGCCAGCTCCCAGGCCCAGGTCATCGCTTCGGTCTTGAAGTAGTCGCCGAAGGAAAAGTTGCCCAGCATCTCGAAGAACGTGTGATGCCTGGCCGTGCGGCCCACGTTCTCGATGTCATTGGTGCGGATGCACTTCTGGCTGCTGGTGGCTCGCGGCGCCGGGGGTTGCGTCTGCCCCAGGAACACCGGCTTGAACGGCAGCATCCCGGCGATGGTGAGCAACACCGTGGGGTCGTCGGGCACCAGTGAGGCGCTGGCCATGCGCCGGTGCCCCCTGGCCTCGTAGAAGGCCAGAAAGGCCTCGCGGATCTCGGCACCGCTGTGGGGGCGGGAGCGCCGCCCGGAGCGGCTGGAGGTGGTGGCAGCCATGGCCGGACGAGGCAGATCAACCCTGAAGAGGGCATGATCGCCCAGCACAGGCCCTTACCGATTCGCGCTGTCCCCGTGCCCGCCCTGACGGCCCCAACCGACCATCGCGCCCAGCTGCGGCTGCAGTCGATCGCCTGGGCTTTGCTGGCGGGCGCCACCGCCCTGGCCCTGGCCCTGGTGCTGGGACTGAGACCGGCCCTGCGGGCGGGGGGTTGTGGCTTCTTCTACGGCCTGCTGGCCTTCCACCTGCAGCGGGTCGATCCAGACGACAGCCATTTGCAGGCGGGGCTGGTGGGGGCGGTCTGCGGCATCCGCAGCCTTGGCACCAGTCCCGAGCTGCCGTCCGTCGGGGAGCTTCTGGGCGAGGGGGGGCTGCGCCTGCTGCCGGGGCTGGCTCTGGAGCTGCTGCTGGTCTGGCTGCCGCTCTGGCTGCCCCTGGCGGGCAGTGCCCTCGTGCTTCAGGCCCTGCAGCGCTGGCTGCCGCCTTTGCGGCCTTAGCTGCAGCCTCGGGGCGCACCATCCGGCAGAGTGCCCTGGGAGTCGCTCCGCTCATGCGAGCCGAGGCGATGTCCGTGGTCGATGTCCGTGGTTGCTGCCGGTGTTCACGATGCGACGCCACACCTGGTCTGAGCGGGCTCAGAGGCCATGACCCTGCTGCACGCCACCTGGCTGTCGGCCGAAACGTCCGCCGTGCCCGCCCTGGGGGGCGGCTACCGGCCGGGGCTTCTGCTCTGGGCCGACACCTGGCGTGTGGCGGAACCCCGGACACCGGCCAGCGAGCCGCCCGGGCACCCCCTCAGCCTCGACCAGGACGACCTGGGCGCCTGGTTGGAGGAGACGGACCTGTGGACGGAGGATTTCCGCCCGGCGGGCGCCACCCTCTGCCTGCCCAGCCGCCGCCAGGGGGCCAGGGGGAAAAGGAAAGCCGACAGCAGCAGCTGGAGCGGCCTGCCCCTGCAGGCGGGCGAACCGATCCCGAAATCGGTGGAGTGGTGGCCCTGGCGGGTAGAGGGCTGGTGGCTCGAGCCGGGCGCTGCCACCGTCTGGCTGGGACGACTGCCCCTGTCGGGAGACCATCCCGATCTGGCCGATGACCTGCGCTGGTGGAGCCACCTGCAGCGCTGGTCGCTGAGCCTGCTGGCCCGGGGCCGGCTGCTGCCCCAGGTGGAGGGAGGCCGCGCCCGCTGGCTGCCCTTGATCAACCGTGAAGACGACCGGCGCCGCCTGGAGGATCTGGCCTCGCGTCTGCCCCAGGTGGCGGTGGCGGCCCTGGAACCCGGACAGGGGGAGGCCGGTGTGGCGATGGCGTGCTGGCATCCGGGGTCCGGGCGGCGGCGGCTGGCCTCGATCCTCACGCATCTGGTGGATGCGCGCATGCGTGCGGGCTTCACCCCCAGCCAGGACGGTCTGGATCCGCTGCTGGCGGCCTGGCAGAGGGCCCTCGGCCCCGGTGACGGCCGCCTCGATCTCGGGGACGACGACTGCGAACGCCTGCAGGTGGCCACTCACCACTGGCGCGAAGCGGTGGCTGGCCGGGTCGAGCCGGCCCGGGCCTGTCTTGAGCTCGACACCCCCGACGAGGGTGAGGATCTCTGGCCCCTGCGCTTCAGCCTCCAGGCCGAGGCCGATCCCAGCCTGCTTCTGCCCGCAGCCGGGGTCTGGGCCGCCGGGGCTGGGTGCTTGCAGCTGGGTGAGACCGAACTCCAGCAGCCCGGTGAACTGCTGCTGGAGGGCCTCGGCCGGGCCCTGCAGGTGTTCGAACCGATCGAGCGGGGGCTCGACACCGCCACACCGGAGCGAATGGCCCTCACCCCGGCCGAAGCCTTCGTGCTGGTGCGCACCGCCGCGCTCAAACTGCGCGATGTGGGCGTCGGCGTGGTCCTGCCCCCCAGCCTCAGCGGCGGTCTGGCCAGCCGGCTCGGCCTGGCGATCGAGGCCGACCTGCCCGAGCGCTCCCGGGGCTTCAGCCTCGGCGAAAGTCTGCAGTGGAGCTGGGAGCTGATGATCGGCGGCGTCACGCTCACCCTGCGTGACCTGGAGCGACTGGCTGGCAAGCGCAGCCCGCTGGTGCAGCACAAGGGGGCCTGGATCGAGCTGCGTCCGGGTGATCTGCGCAACGCCGAGAAGTTCTGCGGCCTCGATCCGGTCCTCAGCCTCGATGACGCCCTGCGCCTGACCGGCAACGAGGGGGAGACCCTTCAGAGGCTGCCGGTGCACCGCTTCACGGCCGGCCCGAGGCTGAAGGCGGTGCTGGAGCAGTACCACCAGCAGAAGGCCCCCGATCCCCTGCCGGCCCCCGAGGGCTTCGCTGGTCAGCTGCGGCCCTACCAGGAGCGCGGCCTGGGCTGGCTGGCCTTCCTGCACCGCTTCGATCAGGGGGCCTGCCTGGCCGACGACATGGGTCTGGGCAAGACGATCCAGCTGCTGGCCTTCCTTCAGCACCTCAAGGCGGAGCAGGAACTGAAGCGGCCCGTGCTGCTGGTGGCCCCCACCTCGGTGCTCACCAACTGGCTGCGCGAAGCGAAGGCCTTCACCCCGGAGCTGAGCGTCGTGGAGCACTACGGCCCCCGGCGGCCCTCCACACCCGCCGCCCTGAAAAAAAAGCTGGAAGGGGTGGATCTGGTGCTCACCAGCTACGGACTGCTGCAGCGCGACAGCGAAGTGCTCTGCAGCCTCGACTGGCAGGGGGTGGTGATTGATGAGGCCCAGGCCATCAAGAATTCCTTGGCCCGGCAATCACAGGCAGCCCGCGAGCTGGCCCGGCCCCTCAAGCAGAGCCGCTTCCGCATCGCCCTCACCGGAACGCCGGTGGAGAACCGGGTGAGCGAACTCTGGGCCCTGATGGATTTTCTCAACCCGAAGGTGCTCGGGGAAGAGGAGTTCTTCCGCCAGCGCTACCGCCTGCCGATCGAGCGTTACGGCGACATGGCCTCGGTGCGCGACCTCAAGGCGCGGGTCGGGCCGTTCATCCTGCGCCGGCTCAAGACCGACCGCTCGATCATCTCCGATCTGCCGGAGAAGGTGGAACTGAGCGAGTGGGTGGGGCTCTCCACCGAACAGGCGAAGCTCTACCGCCGCACCGTGGATGAGACCCTCGATGCGATTGCACGGGCACCGCTGGGCCAGAAGCACGGCCAGGTGCTGGGCCTGCTCACCAAACTCAAGCAGGTGTGCAACCATCCGGCCCTGATGCTCAAGGAAACCGAGGTGGGCGATGGCTTCAGCGCCCGCTCGGCCAAGGTGCAGCGCCTCGAGGAAATCGTGGAGGAAGTGATCGACGCGGGCGACCGGGCTCTGCTGTTCACCCAGTTCGCCGAGTGGGGTCACCTGCTGCGGGTCCACCTGCAGAAGCGCTTCCACCAGGAGGTGCCCTTTCTGTATGGCAGCACCAGCAAGGCGGAACGTCAGGCCATGGTGGATCGCTTCCAGGAGGATCCGCGCGGTCCGCAGCTGTTCCTGCTCTCGCTCAAGGCAGGCGGCGTGGGTCTCAATCTCACCCGAGCCAGCCATGTGTTCCACATCGACCGCTGGTGGAACCCGGCGGTGGAGAACCAGGCCACCGACCGCGCGTACCGCATCGGCCAGACCAACCGCGTGATGGTGCACAAGTTCATCACCAGCGGCTCGGTGGAGGAGAAGATCGACCGGATGATCCGCGAAAAGGCCCGCCTGGCCGAGGACATCGTCGGCAGCGGCGAGGAGTGGCTGGGTGGCCTCGACCCCGGTCAGCTGCGCGACCTGGTGGCCCTGGAGGAGTGATCCGGCCATGCCCAACGCCCTGGCCCTGCTGGCCGGCGAAGACCAGCTCAACACCCTGATCAGCTTCCTGGCCAGGCACCAGGCCTCCCTGGCGGGGTTCCCCCTGCTGGCGCCGGCGGAGCTGGCCGATGTGCTGGCACGGGATGGTCGCACCACCTCCCTGGCGGTCAGCCCCCTGGCAGCGCTGGCGGCCGGCGGCGACATCCAGCTCGCGGAGAGGGTTCTCTCCGGCGAGGTGAGCGCTGTGCTGTTCTTCGTGGACCCGGCGGCTCCCCCGGGCCGCACGCCGGATCTGAACCTGCTGCTGCGGGCCTGCAGCCTCACCGACACGGCCCTGGCCCTGAACGCGGCCACCGCGGAGCTGGCCCTGCGCGGGCTGGCCCGCAGCCGCCTGGCCTATCTGATCTTCAACCCGGTGGCCGGTCAGGGGGATCCCAACCAGGATCTGGCCCTGATCCGCACCATCCTCGAGCCTCAGATCCTGCTGCAGGTGGTGCTGACCAGGCCGGACCGCGACCCCGCCGACCAGACCCGGGAACTGGTGGACATCGTTCAGGCCCGGCCTGCCACCGAGATCGGCGAGGTCATGATCCTGGCCTCAGGCGGGGATGGCACCGTCTCGGCCGTGGCGGGTGCGGTGATGGAGGCCGGTATTCCCCTGGGGGTGATCCCCCGCGGCACCGCCAACGCCTTCGCCACGGCCCTGAACATCCCCATCGACCTGGAGGCCGCCTGCCTGACGATCCTGGCCGGGCAGACCCGGGTGGTGGACGCAGCCCGCTGCAACGGCACTCCGATGGTGCTGCTGGCGGGAGTCGGCTTCGAAGCGGGGATGGTGGACCGGGCCACCCGCGACCTCAAGACCATGCTCGGTCCCCTGGCCTACGTGCTGGCCGGCGCGCAGCAGCTGGCCAGCCAGGAACCCTTCCAGGCCAGGCTCGAGATCGATGGCCAGGTGACGGAGCTCCAGACGGGCGCCATCACCGTGGCGAACGTGGCGCCGGCCACCTCGGTGCTGGCCCAGGGCTTCGGCCGGGTGATCCCCGACGACGGCCTGCTCGAGATCACCATCGCCTCCCCCACGAACCGGCTGCAGGGCCTGAACACCTTCGCCTCGCTGGTGGCGTCGGCGGTGGTGCGCTCCCCCACCAACCGGCCCGATCTGCTCTGTCTGCGCGCACGGTCGATCACGATCAGCACCGATCCCCCCCAGAAACTGGTGATTGACGGCGAACTGCTGGAGGCCAATCCGATCAGCATCACCTGCCTGAGCGGGGCCCTCACCGTGTTCGCCCCCCTGCCCGTGAGCTGAGACCCGCGATGACCCTGGCGTCCGAGGCGAGCATTGCCGCCAAGATCGAGCGCATGGATGCCAGGGTGCGGCGGGGCCACCCCGCCCTGAGGCGTCGCGGCATCGACCAGACGCGGCTGGCCATCGCGTCGGCACCCGACGGCGACGAGGCCTTCAGCTTCCTGGCCCTGGGCGACAGCGGCTCCGGCCGCTGCGGACCCGGCAGCCCGCAGCGGCAGGTGGCCGAGCTGCTCCAGGCCCAGCGTGATGGTGTGGGGTTTGTGCTCCACACCGGCGATGTGGTGTACCTGGTGGGCTCCAGCGAGCAGTATCCGCGCAACTTCATCCAGCCCTACAGGGAATGGCTGGTGGGCGGGGACGACTGGCGCAGCCTTCGCTTCGACCGGCTCACCTTTCGCCTGCCGTTCCTGCCGGTGCCCGGCAACCACGATTACTACGACCTGTCGGTGCCGCTTCTCCTCCTGGCCGGGATCTCGAGCCCTGTGCGCCGGCTCCTGCCGAGGATCGACTTCGATGTGGGGCTCCATGGATCGCGCGTGGGCGAGGCCTATGCCCGCGCCTTCCTCGACGGGCTGGCCGCGCTTCCGGAGGAGCGGCTCGGGGGCCACCTGGACCGGCATTACACCGCCACCCACGACGGCCATCGCTGCCTGGACTACCGCCCAGGCCAGTTCACGCGCCTGCCCAACCGCTACTACACGTTCCGCTGGGCGGGCGTCGATGTGCTCGCCCTCGACTCGAACACCTTCGATCGGCCTCCACCCCGGGCCCGGGAGGACTCCGGCGAGGACGCCGCGGACGGCGCGCAACTGGCCTGGCTGCGGGAGACCCTGGTGGCGTCGTGGCTGAATCCACGGGTTCGGGGCCGGATTCTCGTTCTGCACCATCCCCCCTACGCCACCGAGGCCAGCAAGTGGCAGGAACCGCAGACCCTGGCGGTGCGCCGGCATCTGCGCGCCGTGCTGGATCAGGTGGCCGCCCGGGTCGGCCCGGCCACGGCCCGGCGGCCTCTGCTGAATCTGGTGCTCACCGGCCATGCCCACTGCCTGGAACTCCTGCGCAGCGGCTCCACCGGCCATGGCGACAGCCACATTCCCTGGCTGATCTGCGGCGGCGGTGGCTACAGCCTGCGCCGCCAGCGGGCCCAGGGGAGCACGCTGCTGGAAGGCCCACCGGGTGAGGAGCGGATCGTGGCCCACTCCGAGCTGTTCGTGGGGCGCTCGGGCCATGGCAGCAAGCTCCGGCGCCGCTTTTCCGCCCTTCGGGTCGACGTGGCGGCCGGGTCACCGCTGCGGCTCACGCTCACGCCGCTGCTGGCGGAACAGGTGTCGGGGCGCTGGCGCAGCGGCCCCATGGAGCCGATCACCCTCTAGAGAAGAGAGGTCCGCCGTCCGATGCCCTCGGTGTCCCTCGCCATCGCCCTGCTCACGGTCTCGGATCGACGCAGCGCCGATCCGGGCAGCGGTGATCCCTCCGGTGATGCCCTGCTGCAGCGGCTGGAAGCCGCGGGCCATCGCCTCGCCGAGCGGAAGCTCGTCCCCGACAACCGCTACGTCATCCGCGCCGTCGTCAGCGGCTGGATCGCCGATCCCCGCGTGCAGGTGGTGATCAGCAGCGGCGGCACCGGTCTCACGGGCCGGGACGGCACACCGGAAGCGGTGGCACCCCTGCTCGACAAGACGATCGATGGCTTCGGGGAACTGTTCCGGGTGCTCTCGTTCGAGGCGATCGGCACGAGCACACTGCAGAGCCGGTGCCTGGCGGGGGTGGCCAACGCCACGATCCTCTTCGTGCTGCCCGGCTCCCTCGATGCTGTGAGCACCGCCTGGGACCGCCTGATCGGTGCCCAGCTCGAGAGCAGCACCCAGCCCTGCAACCTGGTGCAGCTGCTGCCACGCCTGGGTGAGGACCCGCTGCGTCCGGCCACGGCGCCGAAAGGTGTGGGCTGAACCTCGTCAGGGCGATGCGGCGGCTGGAATGAGCCGTCACTGAAAGTGGGCGCTGAGATGGCGGAGCGACGAGCAGTGCCGCAGATCGAGAAGCCGCCCGTGGGCGAACGGGTGGGGCAGGTGGAGGCCATCTGGCGCTACCCGGTGAAATCGATGCTGGGGGAGCGGCTGCCCACCGCCAGCATCGGCAGGTCAGGCCTCTGCGGCGACCGGGCCTATGCCCTCTGGGACCACGACACCGGCCGCGTGGCCAGCGCCAAGAATCCGCGGCTCTGGAAGGACCTGCTGAGCTGCAGCGCCCGCTACGTGGAACCCCCGCTCTCTGGGAAGGCGCCGCCGGCGGTGGCGATCACGACCCCCGCAGACACCATGCTCAGCAGTGATCCCGAGGTGAGCGCGAGGCTTTCCGACTGGCTGGAGCGCCCGGTCAGCCTGCTGGATCAGCCGCCGGAGGGCGCCAGCCTGGATCAGTACTGGCCTCCGGTACCTCAGAGGGCCTTTCAGGATGTGGTGAATGAACTGGTGCTGCCCAGCGGCACCTTCTTCGATTCCTGCCCCCTGCACGCCATCACCACCGCCACTCTGGAACGGCTTCGGACGCTGGAGCCCGAGCTCGATTTCGCTGTGGAGCGGTTCCGCCCGAACCTGCTGATCCAGCCGGAGAGCGGCGACAGCGGCTTCCTCGAGGAAGCCTGGATCGGCTGCACCCTTCGCCTCGGCCGGGAGCTGCGCCTGCGGGTCGATGACGGCTGTCCGCGCTGCGTGGTCACCACCCTCAGCCAGGGTGATCTTCCAGAAGACCTGGAGATCCTGCGGGCCACGGCACGTCACAACAAGGTGGTAGCCGGCATCCGCCTGAGCGTGGTCACACCTGGTGAGGTCCAGGTGGGTGATCCTGTGGTGCTGGAGAGTGAGACCTGAGCCAGCCTCGGCTTGGTTCAGGCTCTGATCAATTCTCTCTGAATCAATTCTCGCTCAGCCAATAGAACTGTCCACCCTGCAAGGCAATGCAACCCTCGTACTGGGAGGGCCGCACACCACTGAAAAGGTCCACATAATTTCCGCGGGGGTTGATGCCATAACGGCTGTAGCTCTCCAGCTCCAGGCGCTGGGGATGATCATCGAAGTTCGCCACCACGAAGACCTTGTCTGAGGTCCTCAGCGGGTTGAAGCGGAGATAACAGAGGAGATGCTCGTTGTCCGAGTGCAGCAGCTCACGGTTGTTGAAGTCTGCAAAAGCCGAGATCTCCTTTCGAATGGAGATCATCCGCTTCATGGCCGTGAAGATCCTGCATTCCACGGAGCCACGCTGATGCCGAAGCGCTGCCTTCTCCCAGTCGATCTTGGAGCGATGCACCCAGCGACTGTCATTGGCCTTGCTCGGGTCACCGCTGTAGCTGTAGTCGTTGAGCAGGCCCAGAGCATCACCGTTGTAGAGGAGAGGGATCCCGCCGAACGACATGATCACACTGTTGAGCAGCAGGATCTTGCTGATGGCACGGTCGATCCTGGCCTGATCTCCACTCTCGAGGGCAGACTCAAGCCCGGCCAGGGACGCCAGGGACCCACAGATACGCGCATCTCCGGTGAACTCATTGCGCATGAACACCAGCCCCCTGGATGTATCGTCATACTTTCCACTGAAATAATCGATCAGGAACATTCGATGGGAATGAGGCTCATAACCCACAGCCGAAATATCTCGATCATCAAAGCCAAAGCCAATATCGTCATGACAGCGCACATAGGTCAGCCAGGTGGCACGATCCAGCTTGGAAGGAAGGCTCTTGATGCCCTCACGCAACAACTTCGTGTTCTTGGTTGCGATGCCGTCCCAGAGGAGGGCCATCAACGTGGCATTGTAGGCAATTTCACATTCTTTGGCAACAATCGCATCTTCTCCAAAATATTTTGCCAGTTCACCAGGAGCGACAATGGCTTCCGCAATGAAGAGAACGCCAGGAGCCGTGACCTGGCAACAGTCCTTCAGGAGCTGCAGGATCAGATGTGCCTTTCTCTCGTTCTGACAGGTTGATCCCATCTTTTTCCAGAGGAATGCAACGGCGTCAAGGCGCAGAACATCCACGCCTTGATTGGCCCAGAACAGAACGATCGCGAGGATCTCGATGAAGACGTCCGGGTTGCGATAGTCCAGATCCCACTGGTAGTCGTGGAAAACGGTCATCACCCAACGCCCCATCTCCTCATTCCAGGTGAAATTTCCAGGATCCGTTTCAGGGAAAACCTCTGGCATTCCCTGCTCGAAGACGTCGGGGACCGAGCGGTCTTCAAAGGTGAGATAGTAGTTCTGATAGTGAGGGTCACCGGCCTTGGCCTTGAGCGCCCATTCGTGCTCATCCGAGGTATGGTTGAGCACGATATCAAGCACCAACAGGATGTCGTTTTTCCGGAATTGCTCCGATATTTTCTGAAAATCGTTGAGATCACCCACCCTGCCATCAATTTCCCGGAAATTACTGATGGCATAACCGCCATCGCTCTTGCCGATTGGACACTTCAAAATGGGCATGATGTGAACCATGTTCACACCCAGCTCCTGAAAATAGCCAATTTTATTGGCTAGATCAGCCAGGTTTTCAGCAAAGCCGTTGGTGTACAGGGCCATGCCCACCCATTTCTGCGACAGGAACCAGTTGTGGTCCTGCTCGCGACTCATGTCCAGCCGCTCGGACTCCTCTGATCGGTAGATATAGCCTTCGGCCATAGTTTCAACCAGGCGCACCATCTGGGCCTGAAAATCGTCGCGGTCGCCATAAAGAGTGGAGAACAGCGAATGAATAGCATAAAAGTTCGCGCCCAGTCTTGTGTAGAAATGACGGAGGTTCTGTCGCTTGATTTCCGGTCTGAGTTCGTCCAGAATCGAGTTCAACAGTGAATGAGAGATCTGTTCGTACATCAGAGAATCAACAGTTGAACAAAAAGAATCTGGAGGGAGGGCTGGAACCCAACCCGCGCCGGTCGGAGGTGACTTGGCCGCCTGGCGTGACCGGCAGCGAGTTCAGAACCGAGAAGCATCCTCCGAAAAGGATAGAAAGAAGCACCAACAGTTCGTGCGTCTAAGTTCCGAACAGGTGTTACTGAGCGGGCAGAGGAAGCGGGTGGAGCAGGAGGCCGAGGCCGACAGTCGGACAAGCCCCAACCGATGACCATGGGGGCGAAGATCAGGGACGTGGGTCGGGGAAAGAATCCTTCAGAGGTGTTGGCGCACGCCTCGACGAGGGCCCCATGCCTATGAAGGGTCAGGTGATCCAGTCCTTCGTTTCGGGATGATAGTGAACCAGACCTTCCAGAATCCCAGCGCTGTAGTTTCCATTCATGCCCAGGAAGTTACCCTTGGCCAGATACAAGAAGTCTGCTGTACTGCGATCCCGTGAACTGGCTTCAGCCTCTCGAATCACATCCGGATGGGCATTGGCCACCAACACGGAAGGAACTGAACTCACCAGAACCGGCAGGTCATTGCCGCTGTCACCCGCAAATACAGTGTTGGTGGTCGTCACGCCCAGGCTCTGCATCAGGAATTCCACCGCATGAAGCTTGGTGGCCCGCTGAGGCAGGACATCGAGCAGACCCACTTGCGCCTGCTCATCCACGCTGTAGATCAGACTTGAATGAGCCCCCAACTCCTGGAGCCTGGCTCCCATGTCCTGCCGAAGCGTATCAAGATCGAAACCGAGTGGAAGGTAGTAACTCACCTTGTAACGGCTCTGCCGAGCAGGCTCCTGAAGCACAAGGCCATGGATCGAGGTGAGGGCCTCAGCGATCTGCTCGTTGACGAGTCGAGGCCAGTCCAGGGCGATGTCCTCCTCCCAGGCACTGGACTGGATCCAGGTGGTTGGGTCCTTGTTTTGTCCCTGATCATTCCCTTCACCCGCCTCGTTCAACTGATAGAGCTTGCTGCCCACATCGCCGATCACCCAGTCAGGCCTGGGAATGCCGAAGTCCGTGATGGCCTGCTCAACCAGGGCCAGATCCCGGCCCGACACGTAGGCCAGCGTGACCTCCGGGCGGGAGGCCACCGCAGCAAACCGCTCACGGGCGTGCGGCGACTCCTCAAGATCACCGTTGGGCAAAAGGGTGCGATCAAGGTCGGTACAGATCAGGAGCTGGGTCATGAAAAAAGCTGAAGCATGGACTGGAACACTCGTGATTGATCAGGGGACAGCCAAACGACTCATGGCTGGTCAGAAAAAACCATAGTGGCGGATCGCTTCAAGAATTCCCCAGGCATGGGCGCCATTGGCAAAGTAAACCTGTTCATTCTCACTGAGGTTGGAGAGCTCTTCCTGGTGGCGGTTGGCTACAACAACACCGAGCGTATTACCACGTAGCATGTCAGCATCTCCTCCCGATCCACCCGTCACCAAGGTGCGGTCAAGAGGAATATTGTATTGACTGGCGACATAACGTAAAGCCTGACCTTTCGAGGCTCGCGCAGGAACGATATCGAGATACTGGCCGAACGACAACGTCGCATTCACTGAAAGCTCCTGTTGCCTGAGCAAACCCAGAATCTCGTCCAGCGGCGGAGCGATTTGGGCATCATAAAAATACGACACCTTGAAGCGGCTCTGTTCATTCTTGGGCTGTGGTGAAAGCCCTGGCAGGGATTCCAGGGCTCGACGCAGCACCTGGGGTGTCCAGGAGTGATCAATGTGGTAGCTCCAGGCGATGTCGGCAAACAACTCCGAGGTGTAATAGATCTCCGTCCCCAGGCTGGTGATCAGCACATCGGGCGTGGGGATACTGTTGCGTTTGAGGATGGTCAGCACGGAATCCAGGCGCCGGCCCGTGGCGATGCCGAAGAGGAACTGGCGGCGATGGGTTCGCACCACCTTGGCGAACTGCTCCAACGCTTCCGCATCGCCAAGAAGGGTGTTGTCGAGGGCGGTGAACAGCGCCCGATTCCGGTAGCTGCTGAATTGGTGGGTCGACGGAACCTGTGTCAGCGGCTTTCGCTTGGA
The DNA here is from genome assembly GCF_015841355.1 of Synechococcus sp. CBW1107. Taxonomy (NCBI): domain Bacteria; kingdom Bacillati; phylum Cyanobacteriota; class Cyanophyceae; order Synechococcales; family Synechococcaceae; genus Synechococcus; species Synechococcus sp. CBW1107. The sequence goes on along the minus strand of NZ_CP064908.1, from coordinate 1,879,869 downwards.
GACCAGCGGCTGCACCATGGCCAGGTAGGCCTTGGCGTGAGCCTCCCAGGAGTAGAAGCGGGCAATGTTGCGCAGACCATTGCTAGAGAACTCCTGCCAACGCGCCGGCTTCTGAAGAATGGAGAGCAACGCATCAGCGATGGCCTCACGGCTGAGCGGATCCACCAGCAGGCCGTTGCGGCAGTTGCCGATGATGTCGACAGGACCGCCGTTCTCGGTGGCCACCAGGGGCAGTCCGCTGGCGGCGGCCTCCAGGAGGGTGAGTCCGAAAGGCTCGGTCAGGGCGGGATTCACGAAAACTCCCCTGGAGGCCGCCGCCAGGCGGTAGATCTCAGGAACGTTCTCAGCAGAGTGATGCTTGGGGAGGGCTACTTTTCCGTAAAGCTCATAGACATCAATCACCCAGAGCAATTCAGTCAACACCGACTGAGCCCCATCATTGAGCTCGCGGATGTCATCGCGGTTGCCGGCCACGATCACAAGATTGGCCAGCTCCTGCAAGCTCTTGGTCTGGCCATAGGCCTCAAGCAACGAAACAATGTTCTTGCGCTCGTCCGGCCGTGACAGCGCCAGGATCATCGGCTTGGCCGGATCACGCAGAAACAGGTTGAGCGTGTTCTGAAACGCCCGCGATTCAGCAGGCTGGCCCTCGATGGGGGGATGGAACTGCTCGAGATCAGTCCCCGGCGGAATCACCGCCATCTTCTCAGGAGTGTAATAATCATAAAGCTCATATTGACTTTCGATCTCATTGCGGGTGCTGGTGATCACCAATTCAGCACAACTCAATGTATCTTCCTCAGCGCTGATTCGCGCCTGCATGTGATAGCGCTGCTCGATCTGCTCAATGCCCATACCCACGGCAAGAAGGCGACGGTACTTATCGCGACCAAGGGAGTGGCCTGTATGCACCAGTGGCAGTCCTGTGAGATTCGCCAGACGGACTCCTACATATCCGGCATCGGCATAGTGGGTATGGATGACGTCCGGAAGGCGCGACTGCTCACTCAGCCAGGTGTAGAGATGGTCAGCGAAGCTGTCCATGTGTGGCCAGAGCTGCTCCTTCGGTATGTACTCATCTGGTCCGGCCTTGATCCGGACGATCTGAAGATTCTCGGAGAGCTTCTCAACGGGAGCTTTGTAATCAGGGCTGATGGCCTCATCGACGACCAGCCGTGTCACCAGATCAACCCGCTCGACCCCCTCCTGCCTGGACAGAGCCTTGGCGAGCTCCACAACGTATTTTGTTTGTCCCCCCGTATCGGCATCTCGACCGAGCTCGAGATCCTGCCCTCGAATCAATCCATGCACACTGATGAGCAGAATATAGAGACCACTGGTACTGGCCGTATCTACCATGATTGCCCGGAAGAAAGTGATTCAAATAAGCTTGTCAACCGACCGACAAGGACTGCATGGCAGAAACCGCCCTTGTCAATCACCATGAACACTGATGCAAAAATCAAAACTCAGAGAGGGAAGCATGCGGAAAGCACGGGAAACGAAACCATGCAGAGAAGCGTGCAAAAGCAACTTCCCATTGATCAATCCATGAATTGATAATACATATTTCCGGGCATTCCGTCAAGTCTTTATCGCATCATGGGAACTTTCATTCAGAGATAGCAAACCAGCAGGAGTGCGAACGCCCCGGCGTGTCAGTCGCCGGCAGAGGGGTCCCGCCCATCCCCGGGCGCGCTGGACGGGGGCGTGTTGAGGCGAGCCAGCAAGGCCGGTGGACCCAGCTGCTCGAGGGAAAACCGAGGGCCATAACTGGGTGTGGGACGATCGGAATAGAAGCGGGCCTCGCCTGGGGGCCTCCAGCGCGCAAGCGCTGCAGCCAGGACGCTGCGCAGTTTCAGGGCCATCAGCACCAGTCTCTGAACCCAGCTGGGCGCCTCGCTCCAGCCCAGGCTGTCGGTCACCGGGGCCGTGAGCAGACCCATCAGCAGGCGGCGCGCGAGCGGCCGCAGGGGAGCCGGCCAGTCCTCGAGCAACATCGCCAGGGTGGCGTCGGCAATGCGCTGGTTGCTGGCGGTGTAGCGGAAGTGCTGGACCTCCACGCGGCGGTTCCACTCCAGCAGCTCCGTCAGGCTGGGCGGGATCCCCGCGATGCCCATCCGGGTGCCCACCACCGCCCAGAAGCGGAACAGGTGGTCCTGCTCCAGCCGGGTGAGCGGTCTCCAGCCATAACGGGCCATCCAGCGGATCGGTTCCGCCACGAAGGTGGAGAGCACATAGAGAGAGTCGTCGTTGCTGATGGCGAAGTGAGCGTGGATGCGGTTCATCCGCTCGATCACCGCCGCCCCCGCGGTGCTGTCGGGCCCATGCCTGAGCAGCTCCGCCACCATCAATCCGGTGTCGTCATAGCGCTTGCGGGGGCGGGCCTCGAACTCACCGCTGCGTTGCAGCAGGCCGGAGATCGAGGGCAGACAGAAGGTCTTGAGCAGGGCCAGCTCCAGGGAGCGGGTCATGTCCCAGGGGAAGCTGATCCCCGCCAGCCGGTGACAGGTGGCGCTGGCCTCCTGGTTTCCGGCCACCGCCGGGGCCGCTGCATCGAGAGTCAGATCCACCTCCCGGACACCAGTCTCGAGGCTATCGAGTCCGGAAAGCCTCCACCTGCACCTCGTTCCAGCTGGGGCCGCCCAGCCAGCGGCCCATGGCCGCCGCGATGGCCGAAGCCGTGAGCAGCCACGGCAGCAGAACGGCATTGCCCTGGAGGGTGAACACGAACAGGGCGCAGAACAGCGGCGTACGGCAGGCCCCGCTGAAGAGGGCAGCCGCGGCCACTCCCGCCAGAGCCGCCTGCTGCTGCTCGGGCAAGGCGCCGAGCCATGGGGTCACCAGCACAGCCCCGAGGGTCATCGAGTCATGCATCAGTCCTCCGGGGGCCCCGATCGCAATGCTGAGCAGGGGTCCCAGCAGGCGCGGCACAGCCGCCCACCACCCAGTTGCGGGTGCGCCGGCCAGGGCCGGTCCCAGGGCGAGGGAGCCGTCGTTGAGACTGAGCCCTCCGCTTAGCACGGCCAGCAGCGCGAGGCTCAGGGTGATCCCCACAGCGGTGAGCCAGCGGAAGCGGTCGCGCAGTCGCTGGGCCAGCCAGCCGGAGAGGGGGATGAGCAGGCGCACCAGCAGGACTCCCAGCAGAGCCGTGACCAGGGTGATCAGCAACGCCAGCGGCAGCAACCGCAGCTCCAGAGCCGCGCCCATGCCCTCCGCCAGGCGGGCCGGCTGACCCAGCCGCGAGTTGAGTGCCCCGCCGAGCCCCCCAAGGATCAGGGTCGGCACCATCAGCGGCAAGCCATGGACGGCGCTGAGTTCCTCCAGGGCATAGGCGGCTCCCAGCAGGGGAGAGCGGAAGGCCGCCCCAAGGCCGGCGCCACCCCCGATGGCGGCCACCAGGGCCACAGGCAGCTGCTGCAGCACAAGGAAGCGGCGGCGCAGCGCCAGCAGCATGGAGGCGCCCAGGGCCGCGGACGGGGACTCGGTGCCGACACTCAGGCCGGCCAGATGGGTGAGGGCCACCAGCGGCAGGCGTACCAGCTGGCGCCTCAGCTCGAGGCTGGCGCCGGCCCTGGTTCGCTCGGCGTCGCCGCTGGCGTTCTGCAGCACCAGCACCCCGGTGATGCCGCCGCCCCGGCCGGCCGCCAGCGGCCCCCAGGCGAGCACCAGGAACAGGGCCGTGCCCAGCACCAGGGGCAGCAGCAGCCAGGGGCGCTCCGCCGGCCCGCCCGGAGTCCAGAGCGCCTGAAGGCGGAACCCCAGCTCCGAGAGCCACTGATAGGGAAGCTCCACCAGCCCGATGGCGCCCCCCGCCACCAGCAGCGTCTGCGACCAGGCCAGAGCCGCGCGCAGGCCCGGAGCAGGGGATGGACGTGGGCCAGTCACGGGGAGGGGGCCAGGCGCCCGTAGGCACGCACCAGCAGGGCCAGGACCACGCCGAGGGCGAGCAAGGCCCCTGCCAGAGGGACCTGGGTGGTGTCGGGGATCCCAACCGCCAGGGCCACCAGCAGACCGGATCCTTCCTGCTGCAGGAAACCCGTGAGGGCCGAGGCCTGCCCGGCCTGGTCGGGGAAGGCCTGCATCGGCATGGCCAGGCCGATCGGCACCATGAGGCCCGCCCCCAGCGTGACCACAAGCATCGGCACCAGCAGGGAGTCGGCATCGAAGCGTCCCGTCACCCCCAGCGCCAGCATCAGTGCCGCACCGGCCAGCACGGCGCCGAGCCCGCCGCGCAGCAACCGCTCCTGGCCCAGGCCCATCACCCAGCGGCTCAGCACGGCGGCGCCCACCAGATAAGGAATGCTCAGGCTGAGGGAGATGGCACCGAACTGAGACGGGCTGAAGCCCAATCCCTTCTCGAAATCAAATGGACTGACCGCGCTGTAGACCACCATCAGTCCGGTGCCGAAGGTGGCGATCAAGGCGGGCACCAGGAAGCGGGAATCACGGGCCAGGCGGCCATAGCCCAGGGCGATCTCGCCCACGCCCCACCCTGCTCTCCGCTCAGTCGGGGCCGGTCTGCGGGGTTCCCTGAGCCCCCGGGAGAGCACCCCGGCCGTGGCGGCCCCCAACAGCGACAGCAGCAGGAAATCAACGCGCCACGGGGCCACCCGGGCGATCAATCCGCCCAGAAAGGGCGCGAGGCCGAGAGCCAGGGCATAGCTCATGGCCACGAACGACATGGCCCGGGTCAGCAGCCGGTCGCTGAAGACATCGCGCAGGCAGGCCCGTGACACCGAGGTGCCGCAGCCGGCGCCGATGCCCTGGATCAAGCGCATGGTCAGGAATGGAGCAAATCCCGAGACTGCAACCAGCAGCAGACTGGCCAGGCTGAACAGAGCCAGCCCCGTGAGGGCCGTGGGCCGACGGCCCCAGCGATCGGAGAGCGGGCCCCACACCAACTGCGAGAGGCCATAGCCCAACGCATAGGCGGTGATCGACGCCTGGCTGGCGGCGGCGCTCACCTCAAAGTCCCGCGCCAGGAGCGGCAGGGAAGGCAGATCGATGAGAAGCCCAGCCTGGCCAAGGAAAATCCCCGCGCAGCCGTAAAAGACCTGACTTCGGTGCGCGGCGACTGGGGGGATGCCGGATCCTGGAGTTGAGACCTGATCGTATCGGCGGCAACAAGCCGTAACCCTGCGACCGGGCCCCGCGGGCGGTGGGGCACGCCATCCTGAACGGGTGGCCGTAGGAGCGAGCGTCGTGAAGGCAGAACCGCCCGATCCAGGCACCCCCAGCGTGGGCGGCGGCTGGCCCGTGATCGAGGGCTGGGCCAGAGCCACCCTCTCCCCGAAGGGCCCCCTGCTCTGGCAGACGCTGCTGCACAAGAGCGCCTGCCTCTCCTGCGCCTGGGGCACGGGCGGCCAGAACGGCGGCTTCAGCGATGAGCTGGGGGAACCGCTGCAGCGCTGCCTCAAGAGCGTGGAGGCGATCAGCGCCGAACTGCAGCCCGCGGTGCCTCACGAGGTGTTCTCGGGCCGCAGCGTCAGCGCGCTCCAGCGCCTGAGTTCCCTGGAGGCGGATCGCCTCGGCCGGCTCAGCCATCCCCTGATCCTGCGCGAGGGCCGCAGCCACTACGAACGCCTCGCCTGGGACGACGTCTTCGCCATCACCGAAGCCGCCTTCCGGGTGCCGCCGCAACGGCTGGCCTCCTACAGCTCCGGACGATCCTCCAACGAGGCCGCCTACCTGCTGCAACTGCTGCTGCGGGCGCTGGGCTCCAACAACCTTGCCGACTGCTCCGACCTCTGCCATGCCCCCTCCACCGTGGGGCTGAACGCGGTGTTCGGCTCGGGCACCTCGATGGTGAGCCTGGAGAGCCTGCAGCAGGCCGACTGCGTGGTGCTGGTGGGCTCGAACGCGCCGGCCAACCACCCGAGGCTGATGAACGAGCTGATCCGCCTGCGCGAGCGCGGCGGCAGCGTGATCGTGATCAACCCGGTGCTGGAGGTGGGGCTCCTGAAGTTCGGCTCGCCGGCTTTCCCGATCAAGTCGATGCTGCGGGGCTCGGAGATTGCCTCGCTGTTCCTGCAACCGGTGCCGGGCAGCGACACGGCTGTGTTCCTGGGCTTTCAGAAGGCCCTGCTGGAGGCCGGTCAGATTCGCTGGGACTTCCTGAACGCCCACACCGAGGGAGCCGACGCGGTGCTGGAGCAGGCACGCGCCACCCCCTGGGAGGCGATCACCGCCTGCTGCGGCCTCAGCCGCGAGGAGCTCGAGCACGCCGCCGCCGTGATCGCCCGCTCCCGCGGCGTGGTCTTCGCCTGGGCGATGGGGATCACCCACCACGCCAACGGCACCACCAACGTGCAGGCCATCGCCAACACCGCCCTGGTCAGCGGCAACGCCGGCCGCCCTGGTGCGGGCACGATGCCGATCCGCGGCCACTCCAACGTGCAGGGCTTCGGTTCGATGGGCGTGACCGTGAAGCTGCGCGCCGACATGCAGCAGGCCCTCGAGGCGCTGCTGGGCCGGCCCCTCAGCCGCGTGCCCGGCTACGACACCCGCGCCCTGATCGAGGCCGCCGAGGCCGGCACGGTCGACACCCTGCTCTGCCTGGGGGGCAACCTCTGGGGCGCCAATCCGGACTCGACCCAGGCCCGCCATGCCCTCGGCCGCATCGACACCGTGATCTACCTGGCCACCAAGCCCAATCAGGGGCATTTCCACGGTCTCGGTGCCCGCCGGACCCTGGTGCTGCCGGTGTTCAACCGCTTCGAGACGCCCCACCGCACCACCACCGAATCGGGCAACAACTTCGTGAGGCTCAACGAACCCGGCCACACCCACCTCAAGCACGCCGATCTGATCAGCGAGGTGGAATTCCTCGCCGGGCTGGCGACGCGGCTGCTGGGCAGGGAGCCCGTGGACTGGGGCCAGCTCCACGATCCCGTCTACGTGCGCCAGCTGATCGCCCGCACCGTGCCCGGCTACGGCCCGATCGCCGCCATCGATGCCACGAAACGGGAGTTCAGTGTGGAGGGGCGGGTGTTCGAGCAGCCCAGCTTCCCCACGCCGTCAGGCAGAGCACGGATGGAGCCCACACCCCTGCCGGCGCTGGTGCAACCGGAGCCGGCCCACTTCGGCGGCCTGGCGCCGGGGGAGGCCGGCCTGGCGCTCACCCTGATCACCGCCCGCAGCTACTCCCAGCACAACACCGTGGTGTACAAGCCGGGTGACGCCTACCGGGGCATGCCCCACCGCCACACGATCCTGATGAACCGGGCCGATCTGGCCCGCTCAGGCCTGGCGCCCCACCAGACGGTGACGGTGCAGGGGGAAGCCGGCGCCCTGGAGGGTGTGGAGATCATCCCGGGTGAGATCCGCGAAGGCGCCGCGCTGATGTTCTACCCGGAGGTGAACGCCATCATCCGGGTCCCGGTGGACCCGCGCTCGGGAACGCCGGCGTTCAAGCGCGCGCCGGTGCTGGTGCGCTCCGGGCTCAGGCCGGAGGCGGCACCTTCTGCCGTGTCAGCTGGTGCAGAGGCAGGCTGAGCAGGATCAGGCCCAGGGCCCAGGCGCTGTTGGCCGTGTCGTTGCGGATCGCGGCGATCAGGAAGGCCAGCGACCCCAGCCACACGATCGCGGCGCTGAGCGGATAGCCAGGGTCACGGAAGGGCCGCTCCAGAGCGGGCTCACGCCAGCGCAGCAGGAACAGCGCGGTGATGCCGCTCAGGTACAGCAGCACGTAGAGAAAGGAGGCGATGCCCAGCAGGATCGTGAAGTCGCCGAAGCTCACCAGCAGCCCCGCGCCCACGGTGGTGAGCGCCAGGCCGAGCACGGGGGTGCCGCTGGCGCTCACCGTGGCGAACTGCGGCAGGAACAGGCCATCCCGGCTGAGGCCGTAGAGGATGCGCGGCGCGCCCATCACCACGGCATTCACCAGGCCGAAGGAGGAGATCAGGGCCAGCAGCACGATCAGCTGGGAACTCCAGGCCCCGAAGAGCACCTCGGCGGCATCGGCCAGGGGCAGCACCGACCCTGCGATCCGCGGGACCGGCAGGAGCCGCAGCAGGGCCAGATTCACCAGCAGATAGAGGCCGGCCACGCTGAGCACCCCGCCCACCAGGGAGCGGGGCAGATCCCTCGACGGTTCGGCGAACTCCTCGGCGAAGTAGATCGGGCTGTGCCAGCCGTCGTAGGTGGTGATCACCGCCTGCATGGCGAACACCACACCGATGCCGAGGCTGATCCCCCCGGCGGCGGCCGCGCCAGGGGCGGTGGCGGTGGCGGACTCCAGCAGCGGTTCGGCCAACCCCGCCAGCTCCCTCACCGGGGCATGCAGGAAACAGGCCACGATCAGGCCGAGGAACGCCAGGGCCTTGCCCAGGCTGAGAATCTTCTGGCTGAGGCTGCCGGCCTCGACGCCCAGCCGCTGGATCAGCGCGAACCCCAGCAGCACGATCAGGGCCACCACCTTGCCACCCACGGGCAGGGCCGGCAGCAGGCCGATGGTGTAGTCGCCGATGGTCACCGCCACCCAGGCAAGGCCGGCGCAGTGGCCCACCCAGTCGATCCAGCCCACGGAGAAGCCCGCCTGATCACCAAGGGCCCGGCGGGCATAGACGGTCCAGCCACCCGCACGGGGCAGACTGGTGCCCAGTTCCGCCACGGCCAGGGCACCGAGCAGGGCGTAGAGCGCCCCGGCCACCCAGGCGGCCACGATCAGGGGCGCGCTGCCCAGTTGCGCGGCCACAAGCCCCGGCGTGCGCAGAATGCCGGCGCCGATGGTGCCTCCCACCGCGCCGGCGATCCCGAAGCTCACCCCCAGGATGTGGAGCAGGCCGCCCTGGGGCGCCCCGGATGCCGTCGTGTCGGGATCCACGGCCGGCGCAGCAGGAGGCGTGAGCCTAAGGCGGGGCAACAGCAGGCTGGAGCGTCAGCGCGGGGGCTCCAGAAGGCAGCGCAGCTTGCGTCCGCCACTCACCGCGAAGCCCTCACGCTTGTAGAACGCCAGGGTGCGGGCGAAGGCCGGCAACGGCGGCGTGGTCACCTCCAGCCGCGTCCAGCCGCGGGAGACCCCGAAGGCCCGGGCCGCCTGCAGCAGTGTCCGGCCGATACCGCGCCCGCGCCAGGCCGGCACCACGGAGAATTCGGCGATCGTGCCGAAGGCACCCTCCGCATAGAGCGCCAGCGACTCGTAGAGGGTGAGCACCCCGACGGGCTCGTTCCCGAGGCGGGCCAGGAAGGACGCGTAGCCCGGCAGATCCAGGAACCGCCGCAACCGGGTCCGGGTGGTGTCGGGGTCGGCACTGAAGACCCGCTCGCCGAGACCGGCACTGATCTCCTCCAGGAGCGCGACCACCAGGTCCACGATCGGCTCCACGTCGTCGTGGGTGGAGCGATCGATGCGCAGATCCCCGGGTGGCCGGGCGGCGGTCATGCCGGATCGCCGCGACGCGCCGCATCGATCAGCACGGCGGCGGCCTGCCGGGCGGCAGGGCCGGCTCCGGGATCACGGCGCAGGAAAGCCAGCGAGGCGGCCCCTTCGATCAGCAGCTCCAGCTGAGCCGCCAGCGCGATGGGGTGCCGGCACGGCAGCTCGGTGCAGAGACGCTCCAGCAGCGTGCGGCAGGAGGCCTTGAACGCCACGGCGGCCTGCCGCGGCAGATCACCGGGGTGGGGATACTCGCCGGCGGCCTTGGCGAAGAGGCAGCCGTGAAAGGTCGGATCCTGCAGCCAGTCCTCGAGCCAGGCGAACACCGCCAGCAGCCGGGCGCGGGGCTGATCGGCTCCCTCGGGAGGTACGGCGTCGATCCGGGCGCTGATCGCGGTCGTGATCGCTGCGGCCTGCTGCTCCAGGGCCGCGGCGATCAGATCTTCCTTGGAGCGGAAGTGCTTGTAGAGGGTCATCTTGGCGACCCCGGCCCGCTGCAGCAGGGCGTCGATGCCCACGGCGCGGTAGCCCTCGCAGCCGAAGAGTGTCAGAGCGGCATCGATCAGCAGCTCGCGCTTGCTGGGCGCAGGACCGGTGGCGGCAGGTCGGGCCATGGGCGATGCTCGGCAGCAGCACCCTAGCCACCTAGACAGATCGATCTGTTATGGCTCCACGTCCGGAAGAGTTGAGCGCAGCTCGGGCAGTGTGCGGCACCTTCGCAGCACCGCCACCACCGCCGGCAGGGGTTCGGGGTACACCGCCGGATCGGTGCGCTCCCCCGGCAGCCGCGGCGTGTAGGCCAGCGAGGCGGCCTCCAGATCGAAGCGGGTGGTGACTCCCGGCCGGTTGCCCCGGGGATCGAGGGGATGCCAGCGACGTCCGGCCAGCCGCAGCCACACGAAGCCGTGCAGCACGAAGGGGGGGCCGTCGTCGTTCAGCGAGAGGCGCTGGTAGCCGAAAGCGGCCGGGATGCCGTTCGCCCGCAACAGGGCCGCCAGCAGATGGGACTTGGCGAAGCAGATCCCCGTGCGCCGCTCCAGCACCTCCGAGGCGGCGCAGGTCACCGGCCAGGTGGCGGAGGTGGTGTCGGCGGCGATGGCCGTGGCGTCAGCCCAGGAGTCCGTGGGGATGGGGCCTGCAGCGGCGGCATCGAAACTGTGGCTCACGCGGTCCCGGACCCAGAGAAAGCAGCGCTCGGCCACCTGCCGCTGGCTGCCGTCGCCCAGGTGCCGCGCCAGGTCCCGCACGGCGGGGGCGTGCCAGTCGACGACCGCGCTGCTGGTGATGCCGCTGGACAGGTTCACGCTCACAGTCCGGTGAGAGGCCAGGAGCGGGTGGAGGTGATCAGGGCTTCATCGGCGAGGGCGTCACTGCGACGCACCTCCGCCTGGCGCGCCTCCGCCACGGTGCGCTGGAGGGCCTCCCCCATGGCCTCCCGCAGCACAGGGCTGGCCTCGAACGCCCGCACCGCCTCGCCGAGGGTCCGAGGCAGCCTCGGGGCCTCGGCGGGTGGTGCGGCGGCGGGATCCCCGCTCAGCGGTGGCGGCAGGTCGCGGTGGCAGCCCAGCCCCTCCCGCACCACCGCCAGCACCGCGCCCACCAGCAGGTAGGGGTTGGCGCTCAGGTCGGCCACCTTGAGCTCGAGGTGAGCCGGCTCACCCCCGCCGGCAGGGACCAGGCGCAGCGCCGCCTCACGGTTCTCAACCCCCCAGACCCGGAAGGGGGCCGCCCAGCGCCCCGGCGCCAGCCGCCTGTACGACACCGCCAGGGCGCAGGCCAGGGGCATCAGGGCCGGCAGCTGCTCCAGCAGCCCCGCCAGCAGCGCCTCCCCCCGCGCTGTCAATCCGGCCGGGCCCGGGCCGCCGCCCAGCAGCGGCACCCCATGCTCCGCCACGCTGAGATGAAGGTGGCCGCCGTTGCCCACCAGCTCGGCCGTCACCACCGGAGCGAAACTGCAGGTCCAGCCGAAGCGGCGGCTCACCCGCTGGATCACCAGGCGTGCCGCCACCAGGCGATCGGCGGCTTCGAGGGGCTCGGCGGCGGCCAGCGACAGCTCGAACTGACCGGCGCCATATTCAGGATGCAGCTGCAGCCAGGGCAGTTCGGCGGCATCGAGGGCCTCGGCCACGGCCGTGAGGTAATCGAGCCCCTCCACCAGGCGATCGGCGCCGTAGGGGCCACCCGCCACGGCCGGGATCCATCCCCCAGCCGGTTCCGGCAGGCCCAGCATCCACTCGATCTCGAAGCCCAACTGAGCGCTCAGACCGGCTGCCGCCAGGGCCGCCTGCTGCCGGGCGCAGAAGCCCCGTTGATCGAGGGCATAGCCCTCACCGTCGCGCTCGAAGCGCAGGCCGGGAGCCCAGGCCCAGCCGGTGCCGGGGTCAAGGGGGCGCAGGGCCCGGAGATCGGGCTTCAGGCGCAGGTCTCCATCGGGCCGCGCCAGCGACTGCTGCGGATCGATCAGGCCCGTGGCCCCGAACGCATCGGCCACCGGTGAATACCCCACCCCGTGGCGCGCCACCAGCGGCAGGCGCGCCAGCGGCACCCCCTTCACCAGCACCGCCCCGGCGTGGTTCACGAACGTGACCGCCACCCGGCGCAGGCCGCGGTCCAGGAAGTCGGCCGTCAGGGCGGTGGCGGTGGTCAGGTCCGGCACGGGGAAGCAGGCACTCACTCCGAAATCATTGCCCGTTCCTCGGCCGCCGGCCATCGTGGTGGCCGCCGCCACCTCTCTCCTTGGCTCACGCGGCCCTGCTCCTGATCGATGTCCAGAACGGCACCTGCGGCCCCGCCGCCCCCCCAGGCCACGCCGCGGCCACGCTTTCAACACGCCCGCCCGGCTTCGATCAGCACTTTCAGGCGGCCGTCCTGCCCCGGCTGCAACGGGCGCTGGAGCACGCCCGCCAGGCCCGGCTGGAGGTGATCCACACAGTGATCGCCAACCTCACCGCCGATGGCCGCGACCGCAGCCTCGACTACAAACGCTCCGGCCTGGGCTTTGCACCAGGCAGCTGGGAAGCCCGGGTGATCGAGCCCCTCACTCCCTGGCCCGATGAACTGGTGCTGCCGAAGAGTTCCTCCTCCCCCTTCAACTCCACCAGCCTCGATTACCTGCTGCGCAACATCGGCATCACCGAGCTGGTGGTGGCAGGCCTGCTGACCGATCAGTGCATCGATCACACCGTCAAGGACGCCGCCGACCGCGGCTACCTCGTGACCTGCCTGAGCGATGCCTGCATGGCTGAATCAGCCGAGCGCCACCGGGCGGCCCTGCGCTGCTTCCGGGGCTACTGCCGGCAAATGAGCGTGGCCGCGTTCACCGCCTCGCTCGCCGCAGCCCAACCGTCCATCAGCGGGGGGTGAGCGCCTCACCTTCCCCAGCTGGCGAGGTCGTCTCGGGAAGGGCGGGGCAGACGAGATTGGCCCGCCATGAACCCACTCCATTCGCCTGGGCCGTCCAGATGACTCCAGGGCGGCCGTCACGCACCATCGCCCGACACGACCGCTGAACGCCGGTCGGGGTGATCAGCAGGGCATCGCCGGTCTGGCAGCTGTAGCTCTCCGTCATTCCCTTCCCGCTGGCGGCACACCCCACCAGCTCGGAGAACGTCACACGCGATCCATCCTCGATCGATTTCCTGCCGAGATAGATGGCAAAGGAGGTGGGATCTGGCTTGAAGGGAAGGGCCATCGCGGCCAGAGGCGCACTGATCACCGTGATGGCGAGCGCGACCTGAAACGTGTGGCGCATGGACAGGGATGCGAGTGAAGGCTGAGCACCTGGGCGTCAGCTCAATCATCACCCCCCCAGATATGCCATCTCGGCATGGGAGCGCTGAGTTGTGACAGTCCCTGAAGATTGCTCTTCGGCGCGCTCCTCGCTGTACCGGTCGTGGCGTTGGCTCCAGAGGCTGCGCATGGCCCCGCTCAGGGTCTCCCCGACGGTTGAGGGCGCGCGCAGCCAGGGCCTGAGGTCAAGCCCGCTGGAGGCGAACAGACACGTGTAGGCCACCCCATCGGCGGTGACGCGCAGCCGGTCGCAGTCGCCGCAGAACGGGGCGGAAATCGAGGCCACCACAGCCAGATGGCCGGCCCCATCGCCGTAGCGCCAGCGGCTGGCGGTGCCATGGACCTCGCGCCCCAGGGGCACCAGGGGCCAGTGGGCACCGATCCGGCGCACCATCTCGGCCGCAGGCAGCACCAGATCCGGCTGCCAGCCATTGCGGTTGCCCACATCCATGAACTCGATCAACCGCAGCTCGATCCCCCGTTGCCGGGCCAGCTGCGCCAGGGGCAGCAGCTGATGTTCGTTGCGGCCCCTGGCGATCACGGCATTGAGCTTGAGGCCCCCGTTGGCGGGATCGAAACCGGCGGCGCATGCATGGTCAAGGGCAGCGAGCACCTTCTCGAGCACGGCCTCTCCGGCCGCCGCACCACCGGCCAGTCCCGCCATGCGCGCCACGCTCTCGCCGTCGGTGCCGTCGAGGCTCACCGTGATCCGATCCAGGCCGGCCGCCCGCAGATCCTGGGCCCGCTGGGCGCTGAGCAGCACCCCATTGGTGGTGAGAGCGATCTCGCTCAGCCCCCGCGACCCTGGGCCGCCGCCCTGCGGGTGCGGGGCACGCAGGGGCTGCAGGGCGGCCACCAGCTCCTCCAGGCCCCGGTGCAGCAGGGGCTCCCCACCGGTGAGCCGCAACCGGCGGAATCCCAGCTCCGCCGCCGTGCTCACCAGCCGGACCCGCTCCGCCAGGGTGAGCAGCCCCGGAGGGTCATGGCTGTCAGGGCAGCAGTACGGGCAGGCGAGGTTGCAGCGGGCGGTGAGGGAGAGACGCAGCACTCCCCCCGGGCGGCCCAGTTGATCGAGGAGAGGGGACTGAGCTGCCACATCTGCCCGGCCTGGGCGGCCGGCTGCCGGAAGCTCAGCCTGGCGCAGACCCGCTGAAACCGTTGCCCGGCCCAGGACCGCAATCGCCCGGGGTGTTGGCATTGAGCAGCTGGGTGGAATCGAGCTCCACGGCACTGACGCAGCGGGTCTGCTCGAGCCAGCGCAGCAGGCTGCGCCCCCCCCGGCCGGTGAAGGTCTCCGCCGCCGCCCGGTTGGAGGGCGTGGCCGGATAGAGGCCCAGCAGAGGCTGCAGCCGGCGGCCGTCATGGGCCAGATGAATGGTGTCGGGATCGAAGCCGGCCTCGGCGGCATTGAGCAGGGCCCGCAGGCTCTCCAGCCTTAACCGGGGCATGTCGACAGGGGCGAGCAGCAGCCGCTGGCCGGGGTAGAGCGCCATCAGGCGGGTGAGCGCCAGCAGAGGCCCCTCCTGGGGAGGCGGCTCGAGCAGCACCTCGATCTCCAGCCCGAGCCGCTCGTTCAACTGGCGGGCCAGACGGGCATGGGCGCGATGGCGACTCACCAGGGTGAGCGGCACCCCGAGACCGGCCAGCAGCTGCAGGGCCTGCTCCAGCCAGGTGCCGCCGCTGGGGTGGGGCAGCATGGCCTTGTCGGTGCCCATGCGCCGGCTGTCACCACCGCTGAGCAGGCAGGCCCTGAGGGAGGCCGGCTTCGGTCTGGGGTCAAGGAGCGACGGGCCGCCGGTTGATCCGCTCATCCACGAACTGAAGCACGCTGGTAATCACGGCTCCTGCCTCGCAATCCCGGAAGAGCTCATGACCGCTGCGCTCGAACCAGACCACACGCAGCTGCTCCAAGGGCGTTCCCAGCCCGGAGGCGAGCAGATCCGCGGAGGCGGGGGCCACAACGCGGTCGGCGCGGCTGTGGAGAATCAGGACCGGCTGATGCACTTCAGCCAGGCGGCGGCGGACCACCACGCTCAGCTGCAGGAAGGAGAGCAGGGCGTCCATCGGCACCCAGGGATAGCTGGTGTCGCTGGCGGCCAGGGCCGGGTCGGCGTAATCCCCTGGCAGGGGCCAGCTGCGCAGCAGTCGCCCCAGCAGTGGCGTCAGGACCTCGAGAGGGCGTCCAGGCGCCAGGGGGGAGGCCAGCCGGAGCGGGGCCGCCGCCAGAACGAGGCTGTCGATCGCCTCTGGCTGCTCGACGGCCAGAAGTGCCGCGATCAGGGCACCCATGCTGTGACCCAGGACGATCACCGGCCCGGCGAGGGCCCGGAGCTCGGCCAGGGCGATGCTGGCATCGTCCAGCCAGTCCGACCAGGTGACCCCGGCCAGGGCCTGGGGGGAGTCGTGCCCATGGCCGCGCAGCAGCGGTGCCTTCACCACGACTCCAGCCTGAACCAGCTCAGGTTCCAGGTCAGCGAAGGTGGCCGTGCTGCCACTGAAGCCGTGCAGCAGCAGCAGGCCCAGAGGTCCCTGGTGGTGGTCGGAACTCACTGCTGCGTGAAGGGCCCGGATTTCATGCGTGCCGAGACCTTGGCCTCCGGATCCACCCCGGCGAAGGTGGGCGGCAGCCAGACCCTCACCACCATCAGCACGGCCATGGTGATCAGGAACATGCAGACCGCCAGGATCTGGTGCCAGTCGGTCTCAAGGACGCCGTTCACGATCACCTCCCTCAGGACCGAAACGATTGCGATCTCCACGGACACACCGATCGACACCCGCTGCTCCTGCAGATAAATGATCAGGAGGCGGAACAGTTCCACCAGGATCAGGATGAAGAGGATATCGGCGGTGATCGCGTGGAACTGCGGTGCCGAGAGCAGCGTGGAGAAAAGGATGCGCATCTGCAGCACCATCACGCAGAACAGACCCACGCAGAGCGACACCGCGATCAGATCCTGAATCGCCTCGAGCGACTGAACGATCTGGACGCGGCGGAACTGCTGATACCAGCGCACATCCCCGGGGGGAGGGGCACTCGAGCCTGGGGGGACCGGCAACGGCGCGGCCTGGGACGGCGGCCGATCGGCGCTGATCGGCTCGATGGTGGCGGGGATGGCTGGATTCACGGCGTATCAGGCTCCTCGGTTGGGGGTCGGTGCGCGAACCTTAGGCGGCACTTTTCTTATGGGTCAACCACTGTTTGATGAGGTTTGTTGATTGGCGCCATAGGCCCCGGTGCTCACTCCGCCACGGCCCGTCGCCGTCGCAGCCCATGGGCGAGCATGGAGCGCGACTCCCCTTGCACCACCTGCCCAGTGCCCGCTCAAGCCAAGGCTCAATGCCCCTACTGCGGGGTTGGCTGTGGCCTGGAGCTCAAACCCCCGGCGGCGGGCGGCGGCCATGGCTTCTGGTCGGTCCGGGGTGACCGGCAGCATCCCTCCTCCCTCGGCCAGGTGTGCGTGAAGGGAGCCACGGTGGCCGAGACCCTCGACTGCAACCGTCTGAGCACACCCCTGTGGCGCGAGCAGCGCGACCAGCCCTTTGAGGCGATCAGCTGGGAGCGGGCCCTGACGATCCTGGTGGAACGGATCCGGGCCATTCAGGCGGAGCGTGGAGCAGGCGCCATCGCGATGTACGGCTCCGGCCAGTTCCTCACCGAGGATTATTACGTCGCCAACAAACTGATCAAAGGGGCCCTGGGGACCAACAATTTCGATGCCAATTCACGGCTGTGCATGAGCTCAGCGGTGTCTGGCTACAAGCTCAGCCTGGGCTCCGACGGCCCCCCCTGCTGCTACGACGACCTCGACCTTGCCGACACGGTGGTGCTGATCGGCACCAACACCGCCGACTGTCACCCCGTGCTCTTTCAGCGGCTGCTCAAGCGCAAACGCCGTCAGAAGGAGGCGCTGCAGCTGATCGTGGTCGACCCCCGCGCCACCGCCACCAGTGATGCGGCTGACCTGCACCTGGCCATCCGCCCGGGCACGGATCTGGTGCTGCTCCATGGCGTGGGCCATCTGCTGCTGGAACTGGGGGCAGTGGATCCAGGGCGGGTGGCCGCCACCGCCGACGGCTTCCCCGAGCTGGCGGCCCTCTGGCAAGGCTGGACTCCCGAGCGGGTCTGCGCCCTCTGCGGGATCGAGGAGGAGGCGCTGCGGCGTCTGGCCGCAGTGTGGGCCGCCAGCTCCGGGGTGCTCAGCCTCTGGTCGATGGGGGTGAACCAGAGCGTGGAGGGCACGGCCACCGTGGCTGGGATCATCAACCTCCATCTGGCCAGCGGCCAGATCGGCAAACCCGGCGCCGGCCCCTTCTCCCTCACTGGTCAACCCAATGCCATGGGCGGACGGGAAGCCGGAGGCCTGGCCGCGCTGCTGCCCGGATACCGCTCGATCCACGAGGCCAGCCACCGCGCCACGATCGAGCGGCACTGGGGATTTCCCCCCGGCGCGATCTCCGAGCGCGATGGCCTCTCGGTGTGGGAGCAGATCGAGGCGATGGAACGCGGCGAGCTGGGCCTTTGGTGGGTGGCGGCCACCAACCCGCTGGTGAGCCTCCCCTGGCTGGACCGCGTGCGCCAGGCGGTGGCCAGCTGCCCCCTGGTGGTGCTGAACGAGGCCTATGCAGGAACCGAAACCGAAGCGGTGGCCCACCTCGTGCTGCCGGCCGCCCAATGGAGCGAAAAGGAGGGGGTGATGACCAACTCGGAGCGCCGGGTCACCTTGTCGCAGGCCTTCCGCCAGCCCCCCGGTGAGGCCCGCCCCGACTGGTCCATCTTCGCGGAGGTGGGCCGGCGGCTGGGCTTTGTCGAGCAGTTCAGCTACGGCTCCCCAGCTGAGGTCTATGCCGAGTTCGCGGCAATCACCTCCGGGCGGATCTGCGACCACAGCGGGCTCAGCCACGGCCTGCTGGCCGAGCACGGACCCCAGCAATGGCCCTTCCCCTCCGGCACGGCTGCGGGGCACGGCCAGCCACGGCTCCACACTCAGGCCATCTACCCCACCGCCAACGGCAAGGCCCGCCTGGTGGCCCAGCAACCCCTGGGGCTGGGGGAGCCACCGGATGCCAACTTCCCTCTGGTGCTGACGGTGGGGCGGTACCTCGGCCACTGGCACACCATGACCCGCACCATCCATGTGGAGCGGGTGCGCCGCAGCCACCCGGAGCCCCTGCTGGAGATCCACCCAGCGGACGCCGAACGCTGCAACCTCGATGAGGGTGCTCTGGCCCGGGTGAGCTCCCGCCGGGGCGCCGTCAGTGTGAAGGTGCAGATCACCGATCGGATCCGTCCGGGCACGGTGTTTCTGCCGATGCACTGGGGGGCCGCCCAGGAGCAGGCCTGTGAAGCCAACCGGCTGATGCATGCCCTGGGCTGCCCGGTTTCGAAGCAACCGGAACTCAAGGCAGCCGCCGTGCGCGTGGAGCGGGCCTAGGCCCCCCAGCACTCAGCCGATCGGCAGCATCGCCTCCACCAGTTCGGGGGAGAGCCGCAGCACCAGGGGGCCACTGCCGCCGGGAGGGTCTTCGACCAAGCCCGACTGGCGCAGGCGCGAGAACATCTTGGTGACTGTGACGCGCGTGTTGCCGATCAACTCGGCCAGCCG
Source organism: Synechococcus sp. CBW1107 (assembly GCF_015841355.1). Lineage (NCBI taxonomy): Bacteria > Bacillati > Cyanobacteriota > Cyanophyceae > Synechococcales > Synechococcaceae > Synechococcus > Synechococcus sp. CBW1107. The sequence goes on along the minus strand of NZ_CP064908.1, from coordinate 1,861,095 downwards.
CTCATGGGTGATCCGGATCGGCAGCTCGTACCAGAGGCCATTGCGCCGTCCCAGCCGCTCCACCAGCAGGGCCAGCAGCGCCCTCAGTCGCCTTTCGGTGTCCGGGTGGTGACGGATCATCAGCAGCTCCAGGGTCCAGGTGCTGAGATCGGTGAGATCGCCCACGGCTTCAGTGCGCTCCACCCGCTCGACCTGCACCTGGGTGAGGGCTTCGAGGCCCACCCAGTCACGGCGAAGGGCCAGGGCATCACAGACATCACCCGGCTGCAGGAAACCGATCGTGATCTCCTGGCCCGCGGAGGCCAGCAGAAACACCCTCAGGATGCCGGAGAGGATGCGCATCGGGGAGGTGGCGGCAGCATGACCGCCATCCAGCAGGAGGGTCTGGCCAACGGCCATCGACAGCTGACAGAAGGACTGCTGGACGGGAAGTGCGGTCCTCACGTGTCGTCGTGGGCGAAACGGCGGTAGAGAAAATCGAGGGCTCTGTTGCGGTAGTCGAAATATTCGGGAAGCTCCATCAGCCGGGCGCGATCGCGGGGCTGCGGGAAGGGGAGGTCAAGGATTTCGCCGATCTTCGCCGCCGGTCCGTTGGTCATCATCACCACCCGGTCGGCAAGAAACAGAGCCTCATCGATGTCGTGGGTGATCATCAGCACCGTGATCCTGTGCTCCGACCAGATCTTGAGCAGCTCCTCCTGGAGCTCTTCCCGGGTGATCGGATCAAGAGCCCCGAAAGGTTCATCGAGCACCAGCACCTTGGGTTGCAGGGCCAGAGCCCTGGCGATCGACACCCGCTGCTTCATGCCGCCGGAGAGGCTGCCGGGTTTCTTGGCAGCAGCCTCGGTGAGGCCCACCATGGCCAGGTGTTTGTCCACCAGGGCCCGGGACTGGCCGTTGCGCTTGAGCTCGGGGAACACGTTGTTGACCGCCAGGGCGATGTTGTCGTAGGCCGACAGCCAGGGCAGCAGGCAGTAGTTCTGGAACACCACCATGCGATCGGGGCCGGGCTCCTCGATCGGCTTGGATTCCAGCCGCACCTGGCCGGTGGTGGGCTTGCGGAAGCCGGAGACCATGTCGAGAAGAGTGGACTTGCCGCAACCGGAGTGACCGATCACACAGATGAACTCACCTTCGCGAACTTCGAGGTGAACATCATCGAGAACGGTGTAGGGGCCGTTGGGGGTGGGGTACACCTTCGAGACCCCATCGATCACCAGAAACGGCTCCGATCCCTGGGTGGTGGCTGCGGTGGTCGTGGACGGTAGGGTCTGCATCGGTAGGAAGGAGAGGAGTCTCAGCGAAGCGGCGCAGCCGGCTCGAGGGTGGAGGGTCGCTCGGGCAGCGAAATCGTTTCGTAGCGGATGGCCCTCGAGGTCTCCAGTCGCTTGAGATAAGCCATCGGATCACCAGGATCCAGAGGTTGGTTCTCGAACAGCGGCACGGGCAGCAGCCGGTGGCCGTTGGCGCTCGGCTCAGGGGCCAGATCGGCGCTGGCCTGGGCGAAGAGATCGGGGCGCTGCACGCGCTCGAGCACCTCGCTCCAGTTCTCGGGGAATGCGGTGATCCCCCAGCGGGCCAGCTGGGTGAGGATCCAGAGCCCATCGCGGGTCTGGGGGGCATTGACCTGGGCACCGTGGAACTGGTTGAAGTCCTGGATCAGCTCCGGAGCACCGGTACCGCGGTCATAGGGGTCCACCAACCCAGGGCGGATCGTGTCCAGCTCGGTGCCCACATAGTCCCTGCGGGCGAGCAGTTCGGCCACTTCGGAGCGATTGGCGGGGTCCTGGCAGTAGCGGCAGGCCTCCAGCAGGGCCTTGATCAGGGCCAGGTGGGTGCGGGGATGGGCGGCGGCCCAGTCCTCGCGAACCCCAAGCACCTTTTCGCAGTGTCCGGGCCAGAGGTCGTTGTCGGTGGCGATCACCGTTCCCAGCTGCTGCTGGACAGCCCGGGTGTTCCAGGGCTCCCCGACACAGAACCCATCGATGGTGCCCGCCTTGAGGGTGGCCACCATCTGAGGCGGCGGGATCACGATCAGACTGACGTCACGGTCGGGATCGATGCCGGCCGACGCCAGCCAGGCCCGCAGGATCAGGTTGTGCATCGAGGCTGGGTGCACCATCGCCAGCACCGGCTTGTGCTCGGGGTGAGCGCTGATCCAGGCCTTGAAATCGGCGATGGTGCGCACGCCGGCGTCGTGGAACCGTCGGTGCAGGGTGACGGCGTTGCCGTTGCGGGTGAGGGTGAGCGCCGTGACCATGGCCAGGGGCGGCTTGCCCTGAGCGCCGAGGGTGATGGCCAGGGGCATCCCGGCCACAACCTGACCTCCATCGATCACCCCCTGGCGAAGGTCGGCTTCCAGTGTTTTCCAGTTGGTCTCACGTCTGAGGCTGACCTGCTCCAGGCCGAATCTGGCGAAGAATCCCTTCTCACTGGCCACCACCAGAGGCGCGCAGTCGGTGAGGGGGATGAAGCCGAGGGTGAGGTTCACCTTCTCGAGGCCGTTGGCAGCAACGGCGGCGGAAGGATTCAGCCGCTGCTTACGGGCCTCTTTCTGCTGGGTGAGAAACTGGACCACCTCGCCGCGCAGGCTGTAGTAGCCAGGGTCCTTCACCACCGAGAGATGGGTGCGGGGTCGGGCCAGGGGAACTTCGAGAATCTGACCGATGTAGGCCTCCGGCCCATTGGTCATCAGCACCACCCGATCGGAGAGCAGCAGGGCTTCATCCACATCGTGGGTGACCATCACGGTGGTGACCTGGGCCTCCTCGCAGATGCGCATCAACTGCTCCTGGAGATTGCCGCGGGTGAGGGCATCAAGCGCACCGAAGGGTTCATCCAGCAGCAACAGCTTGGGGCGCAGAGCCAGAGCCCGGGCGATCGCCACCCGCTGCTTCATTCCTCCCGAGATTTCATGGGGAAATTTATCGGCAGCAGCCGTCAGCCCCACCAGCTTGATATTGTAATCAATGATGGCTTCGCGCTCCTCCTTGGAGGAACTACGCATCACATTGTCGACAGCGAGAGCAATATTCTGGCGGACAGACTTCCAGGGGAGAAGGGAATAGTTCTGAAACACCACCATCCGGTCTGGCCCTGGCTCAGTGACTTCCCGACCGTTCATGAGGATTCCGCCCTCACTGGCTTGCGTGAGGCCGGCCAGCAGATTGAGCAGAGTTGATTTGCCGCAACCGGAGTGACCCACCAGGGAGAGGAATTCCCCTTCCGCCACGTTCAGAAAAATATCCTTCAGAGCGACGTAGGTGCCACCATCCTTGAGGGGGAAGGTCTGAGTGACGTTGTCAACGGTGAACAGAGCAGGCATGGTCAGTGTCCTCCACTCACCTTCGAGCCCGCGAAGGCCACAAGGCGGTCAAGTGCCAGCCCCACAATTCCGACATAGACAATCGCGAGAATAATCTGGCTGGCACTGGTGTCTCCACCAGCGTTGTACGCATCCCAGATGAAATAGCCTATTCCACCGTCGGCTTTGAGCATTTCCGCCGCCACGATTGCCAGCCAGGCCAGACCCACAGCGATGCGCAGACCGGTAAACACATAAGGAACTGTGGCTGGAATCACGATCTCCCGGATGTAAGAGCGCTTGCGCAGGCGCAGCACCCTGGCCACATTGGTGTAATCCTGGGGAATCTGACGGATGCCCACGGCCGTGTTGATGATCACAGGCCAGATTGAGGTGATGAAGATCACAAAGACGGCCGATGTATTGGCGTCCTGGAACACCATCAGGGCAATGGGGAACCAGGCCAGAGGCGGCACCGTGCGCAGCACCTGAATCACCGGGTCAAATCCTTTACCGATGAAGCGGTTGAGGCCAAGAAGGCCACCGATGGCGATGCCGACGATGCCCGAGAGCCCGTAGCCGATCGCCACCCGCTGCAGCGAGATCAGAATCTGCCAGCCCAGACCCTTGCTGGTCCCCCCGTTGTCATAGAAGGGATCGCTGATGTAGGGATCCCAGGTATCGACCACCACCTGAATGGGTCCTGGCAGACGGGCTGCTCCAAGGATGCCTGAGAGCAACTGCCAGCTGATCAGAAAGGCCCCGATGCAGATCACATAGGGAACCACTCCTTTGAGAATGGCGAGACTGAATGGGCGGGGGCGCCGCCGGTCGAGGGGAGCAGTGAGAGTCATGTATCGGCGTTGGTGAGTCGGGCCGGATCCCGATCAGGTCAGGGCCTTGAATTTGAGCGAGTCGAGGTAGGCCTTGGGATTCTCGGGATCGAAGACCACACCGTCAAAGAACGTTTCCTTGCCCCGGGAATCGGAGGCAGGGATCGCTTTCTCCTGGCCGATGGCGATAGCGGCTTCCTTCCAGAGATCGGAGCGGTTGACCTTGTCGATCAGGCCCTTGGTATCCGTGGTCTGAGGGAGGTAGCCCCAGCGAATGTCTTCGGTGAGGAACCAGAGATCGTGGCTCTTGTAGGGGAAGGAATGGGAATCGGTCTCCTTCCAGAAGTGCATCCTCAGCGGTGAATCAGTGACACTGCGTCCATCACCGAAGTCGAACGTGCCAGCCAGGCGCGGCTTGATGTCCTCCACATTGCATTTGAAGTACTTGTCCTTCGACGTGATCTCACAGAGTTCCTGGAGATTGGCAGGATCCTGGCACCACATCTGAGCTTCCTGGACCGCCATCAGCATGGCCTTGGTTGCCTTGGGGTTCTTGTCGACCCAGTCGGCGCGCATCGAGAAGGCCTTCTCGGGGTGATCCTTCCAGAGTTCACCGGTGATCGCCCCGGTATAGCCGATCTTCTTGTTGACGGTGCGCTGGTTCCAGGGTTCACCCACGCAGAAGGTGTCCATGGTGCCGGTCTGAAGGTTGGCCACCATCTGGGCCGGGGGCACAACCACCAGATCCGCTTCCGAGACCGGGTTGACACCGTTGGCGGAAAGCCAGTAGCGCATCCAGAGGTCGTGGGTACCGCCGGGGAAGGTCATGGCCGCCTTGAGCAGCTTGCCTTCAGCCTTCTTACGGTCGGCGATCTCCTTGATCTTGGGACTTTGAAGGGTGACCTTTTCCTTCAGGAATTCATTGGAGAGGGAGAGACCCTGGCCGTTCACATTGAGCCGCGCCAGGATATACATCGGCAGCGGCTTGCTGGTCTTGGTGATGGTCCCCGCCGTAAGCAGGTAGGGCATCGGCGTGAGGATATGGGCCCCATCGATGCCACCTCGATCTGCTCCCAGCTCGAGGTTGTCGCGTGTGGCGGCCCACGAGGTCTGCTTCACCACCTTCACGTCGGGCATGCCGTGCTTGGCGAAGAAGCCCTTTTCCTTGGCGATGATCAGCGGAGAGGCGTCCGTGAGGGCAATGAAGCCAAGAGTGGCCCCCTTCACTTCGGTGTCGCTGGCTCCGGCGCCAGCCGGGGCGGTGGTGGTGGCGGCCTTCTTGCCACCGCAGGCACTCAACCAGACAGCGCCGGCGGCTGTGCCGGCAGCGGTGATCAGAAATCTGCGGCGCGAAAGATTGGACATGGAGCCTGGAACGGTTGGTGAATGTGTCGGGCTGCGAAAAAATCGCAATCCGGACGGGCTCCGCAATCAAGCGCACCGAACCGGGGATGTGGCTGGCGCACAAGCTGACCAACGACACTTACAAGATCACGAATGGCTACCCCTCCAGCGTGTTCATTGCTACCAACTGCAGGGTGGTGAGGATTCTCGGGCCTTAAAGGCCGAACTCCTTCAGAGCACGGGGGAGATTGCGATGTTCGTGGCCGGGATGGCTGAGTTTGACCAGCGCAAAGCGCTGCAGCTCATCGAGGGACTGCCATTGGCGGGGTTCCACCAGGGCGCCGAGCTGCGCGCAGGCCGTTCGCAACCGCTCCGGCACGGTTTCACGCTGCTGCCAGTCGAGTCCGGCAGCGGGATCGATCCCGCGGGCTGGACCGTCGGCAAGGCCGGCGGTCCGCCGCTGCAGCCAGAGCCGCAGCTCATCGATGGCCCCAGGGTGATCCGGCCAGGCCAGCAGCTCCGCCCGCTCGTCCGCCGTGAGGGCATGCCAGTGGCTCAGCGGCAGTTTCACACCGGCCAGATCGAGCTTGCGGCGCACCGCCATCGGCAGGCAGCGGAGATCATCCACGAAGTCGGCCTCGAAGGCGAAGCAGCGGTTGTGCAGGCTCATGCGGCAAGCTCCCGCCGCAGTCGCTCGCCACTGCGGGCCGCCAGGAGCGCCCGCGCCTGCACCAGGCCGGCTTCCAGACTGTCGCTGTGGCCGGCCTGCCACCAGTAGACGCCCAGATTCCAGAGCAGCGCGTCCGCCAGGGGGCCCACCCCCACCAGGGCGGCCAGGGCCTGGTCACGCCACACGTCCAGGCTCTGCCAGGCCACTTCCTGGGCCGTGATGCCGTGGTCGCGGGGGTGGAGAAGGATCCGGGTCATCCCCCCATGGCGAAGCCGGGCGGTGATGCCGGCCCGGGTGGTGGGCAGATCAGTGGAACCCTCCAGGCCCTTGACGGTGAAGACATCCGCCTCACCGGCGTGGCCCAGGGCCTCCCAGGCCCGGCTCTCGGTGGGGGGATGCACGAAGCCGCTCACCAGCAGGTGGTCCCCCTGATGGGGCGTCCAGAGCAGCTCGAGGCTCGCGACCGGCGGCCGTTTACCGATGGCGTCCCGCACGGGAAGAAGCCTCTGGGCCTCCGGGAAGTGATCGGCCTGGTGGGTGAGGGCCAGACCATGGCGATCCAGTCGCTGCTGCACCTCGGCCAGGCTGAGGCCCCGCCAGTTGAGCCCGAGGACGGAGAACAGCTCCGCCAGGGTCACGCCGTACTTGACCGGCATCGGATCGCCACCGTGCAGCACCACCGGCTGGTCCGCGGAGGCCAGCACCAGCGCCAGCAACGGCAGGAGCGGCGCCGTGCGGCTGCGGCCGTCGTAGGGAACACCGAAACAGAGGGGTCGTCGTCCGGGGGTCCGCAGGACCGGGCCGTGGCTGCGGTAACTGTCGAGCATCCCGGTGAGCTCGATCGCGGCGGGCCGGCGGATGCGGTGGGCGATGAGGAAAGCCCCCAGCTGGGCATCACCCACCAGCCCCTGCAGCATCAGGTCCATGGCCTCGCGGGCTTCGCCGCGGTTCAGGCCGGTGCTGGTGTGCTCTCCGCTGCCCACCTTGGCGAGAAGCTCCCGGAAGCGGATCGCTTCCGGTGCCATCAACGGACGCCTGGACACCTCCCCCGCGATCCCCCCGGGAACCATGTTTGGTAATGCTTGCAACAGGGGATGGAGGCGCTTGCTGAGAGGCTAAAGGGTCAGACTCAGATGGTTTGGATGCAATCGTGACCACGTCTTCTCCCTCCTCAGATCTGCCTGCAGCCCCGGCTGGCTCCAGCCAGAAACTCAACAAGGTGGAGAAGGCGAAAGCCGAGGCCTGCGGTCTGGATCTGGAGCCCAGACTGGAGGATCTCGGTGCCCAGGGCTGGGACTCCCTCGATGAGGCCACCCTCACCATCCACCTCAAATGGCTGGGCATCTTCTTCCGGCCCGTCACCCCCGGGCGCTTCATGGTGCGGTTGCGGCTGCCCAACGGTGTGATCAGCTCGGAGCAGCTGGAGGTACTTGCCGATGTGGTCGATCGCTGCGGTGAACACGGCAGTGCCGACATCACCACCCGCCAGAACATCCAGTTGCGGGGCCTGCTGCTGGAAGACATGGCCCCCCTGATGCGGGCGCTCGCCTCCGTCGGGCTCACCAGCCGTCAGTCGGGGCACGACAACCCCCGCAACGTCACGGGGAATCCGCTCGCCGGCCTCGACCCCGAGGAATTCCTCGACACCCGGCCCCTGGTGGATGCGATCCAGGAGGCGCTGCTGGGGCCCGAAGGCCCGCGCAACCTGCCCCGCAAATTCAATGTGGCCGTGGGTGGAGCTCCCGACAGCTTTCTGCTGCACAACGATCTGGCCTTCCTGCCGGCCCATCACAACGGTGAGCTGGGCTTCACGGTCATGGTGGGCGGTTTCTTCTCCGCCCAGCGCAACGAACTGGCCATTCCCCTGGGTCTCTGGCTGCGGGGCGATCAGTTGCCTGCCTTCAGCCTGGCGGTGCTGCGCCACTACGAGCGGGAAGGCAACCGCGAGAACCGCAACAAGACCCGGTTGATGTATCTCATCGACGCCCTGGGCCTCGAGGACTACCGCTCCCAGGTGCTGGACACCTTCGCCGAATTCGTGGGAGTGGAGGAAGCCGCCGCCACCCCCGCCCACGACGGCTCCCACCTGGTGTCCCAGGCCCCGCGCGACATCTGCGGCGTCCACGCTCAGAAGCAGAAGGGTCTGCACTGGGTCGGCCTGCACGTGCCGATGGGCCGGCTGGAGGCGGCCAGCATGGTGGAACTCGCCCGTCTGGCCAGGGAGTACGGCAGCGGCGAACTGCGGCTGAGCGAAAGCCAGAACGCGCTGATCGCCAATGTGCCCGAGGGCAGGCTCGATGCCCTGCTGGTGGAACCGCTGCTGGAGCACTTCCAGGTGACCCCTGGACCCCTGCAGGCCGAAGCGGTGAGCTGCACCGGCAACCGCTATTGCAGCTTTGCTCTCATTCCGACCAAGAGCACGGCGCAGGCGGTGGTCGATGAACTGGAGCGGCGCCTGGAGCTGCCCCATGGCGTGCGCACCCACTGGACCGGCTGCCCCAACGCCTGCGGCCAGCCCTACATGGGCCAGATCGGCCTGATGGGCGCCAAGACCCGGGTGGACGGACAGATGGTGGAAGCCGCCAAGATCTTCCTGGGTGGTGCCATGGACGCCAACCCGAAACTGGCGGCGCTGCACGACAAGGGGGTGCCCCTCAGCCAGCTCCCCGACGTGCTGGAGGCGTTGCTGGTGGAGCACTACGGCGCCCGCCCGCGGACGGACGTGAGCTGATCACACCGCGGCGGGGTGCACCGCCACCCCAGCCCCAGCGGAAGCCACGGCGTGGCTCGGCGGCAGGATGAACCTGCTCGGTCCAGCTCGCATCCAGGGCCATCAGGCCCTCGCGGTCGTCGCAGGACTGACCGCCGTAGAGCAGGGCGGTGATGCGGTCAGGATCGATCTCCAGCACCGCCACTTCCTGCCAGAGCCGACGGCTGAGCTCCCGATCGGCACGCACGAACATGGCTTCGGCCAACTGGCGTACCAGGGTGAACACCAGCTGCTGCTGCTTGAGTTCGGCGAAACTGGCCGGGAGCGGAGCCCTGGGCCTGCCGCCGCTGCGGGCACAGGCTCCACGATCCGTCGAGCCTTCGGTGGTGGCGTGGCCCTGGTCCATGGCGTCCTTGTCCTGACAGCTGTGTCTCCTTCCTTGCTAGAGGGAGCGCCGCTGCCCCACCAGGCCCTCCCCATAAAACGTATCAATGGAGACAGTTTTCAATCCAATTCAGCCCAGAGGAGGCGCCTGATGGCGCTGGGGCCCTCCCTGTGACAGCGCTGCCGTCCCAGCTGCCGCCTGAAGGCAGCCTGGAGCGCTGGCCCTGGCTGCAGCGCCTCAGGCGATCGGCCGACGTGGCCACAGGCTCCTGGCTGGACGCCCTGGAGCAGGGGGCGCTGCCTGCGGCCACCGACCTGGTCGCGGTGCTGGTGGAGAAGCTCGATGGAGCCGGATCGGCCCGGCTGCTGCGCTGGTGGCTGAGCCTGCCCGAATCCGGCGAGCCCGCCGCGCTGGCCCTGCGGCTGGAGCTGCTCGATCTGATCGGCCGCCGCCGGGATCCCGCCTGCGCCGCCCTGCTGCGAGCCGCGGTGGCCGAGCGGCCGCGTGCGGCCCTGCTGCCCCTCCTGGGGCACCAACGCGACAGCCAGGACTTTGCCCGTCTCGAACAGATGGCGCGCCAGGCCGGCCCATCTCCGTTGCGCCGCGCCGCCCTGGAGGGCCTGGCGGTGGGGCTGAGCGTCTGGCCCCAGGCAGCCCTGCAGCAGCTGTTACTGGAGCTTTGCAGCGACCTCGACGGCACGCTGGCGTCCCAGGCCGTGGATCTGCTCGCTCGCCTGCCCACTGCCCGAGAGGGGCTTGAGCAGGCCCTGAGCCACCCCCTCGACCCCGGCACGGAAGCCCGTGCCCGGCGTCGGCTGGCGTCCCTGCCCCGCTGCCCGCTGCTGCTGGTGGTTCATGGCCGGGCCGGGGGGGTGATTCCCGAGGAGCTCCAGACCCTGGCCCGCGACCTGGAGCGCCGCAGGCGAGCCCCCGTGCGGCTGCAGACCCTCAGTGGCGACGCGGCTCCCCCCGATCCCGCCGCCCCGGGGGAGAACAGTCCCGAGCTGCCGCTCACCCTGGTGCCGCTGCTGCTGCTGCCCGGCAACCACGTGCGCCACGACATCCCAGCGATCGCGGCGGCCTGGCGCCGCCACGGTCCCCTGCGGCGGCTTCCCTTCCTCGGGGCCTGGCCCAGCTGGCAGGAAGCGCTCGCCGACGAGCTGGCTGAGCTGGCGGCCAGCCACAGCCCGGACCTGCCACCTCTGCTGCTGCACCACCCGCTCGCGCCGGGCGTGGCCGACCGCTACCTGGCCCACCTCGAGCGCCGCTGTTCGGCGTCCTGTCAAGCCGCTCCATACACTGCGACTGATCTTGAGGACCTGACTCTGGCGATCCGCGGCGCTGCCCTGCCCCTGGCCCTGGCCGCGAACCGGCTCACCGAGAGCCTGCCCGCCGCGCTGGGTGCCCCGCTGCTGCAACGCCCGCGCTTCCAGGCGCTGCTGCTCGATCAGCTCGAGGCCCTGCCATGAGTGCTGGCAAGGCGGATCCTGCTGATGCCGCTGGCGACCACCTGGGCACCGTGTATCTGGTGGGGGCGGGGCCTGGCGATCCCGAGCTGATCACCGTCAAGGCCCACCGCCTGCTGCAGTGCTGCGATGCCCTCGTCTACGACTCCCTCGTGCCCACGGCCCTGCTGGAGCTGACCCCGGTGGGCTGCGAGCGACATTTCGTGGGCAAGCGCCGGGGACACCATTCCGTGCCCCAGCCGAGCACCAACGCCGTGCTGGTGGACCTGGCCCGACGCCACCGCACGATCGTGCGCCTGAAGGGCGGCGATCCCTTCCTGTTCGGCCGTGGTGGCGAGGAAGCGGCCCACCTGGCCAGCCATGGGGTCCCGGTGCAGGTGGTGCCGGGCGTGACCGCCGGCATCGCCGCACCCGCCTACGCGGGCATCCCGATCACCCACCGCAAGGCGGGCTCCAGCGTCACCTTCGTGACGGGCCATGAGGAGATCGACAAGGGGCGACCCGGGGTCGACTGGCGCGGCCTGGCCCGCAGCAGCGATGGGCTGGTGATCTACATGGGGCTGCACAACCTGCGCCGCATCTGCGATGAGCTGATCGCCGGAGAGCTGGCACCGGACACCCCCGCAGCGGTGATCCAGCAGGGGACCGTCAGTGGCCAGCGGCAGTTGGTGAGCACCCTCGGGGAACTGGCTGATGCGGCCGAAGCCGAGGGCTACGGGTCACCCTCGATTGTGGTGATCGGCCAGGTGGTGCTGGAGCGGGTGGCGGCCTGTGCGCCCCCGCCGGCGGATGTGGAGATGCCGATCCCGTTCTGAGCAGCCCTGACAGGCCGGGGTGGGCGCTGTACGGCAAGCCGCCCCACGGAAGACCGCTTCCGCTTTGTAACGTAATGCAAAATCACCATGAACGACCCCCTCTCCCTGTCCCGCGAGTTCTCCACGGCTGTCCACTCCAGGGCGATCGACAGCTGCAACGACATCGAGGAGCTGCGCCAGGTGGCCAAGACCCTGCTGCGGGCCTGGCAGATGCAGGCGGCCTTCACGGCCGATTACGGCGCCAAGCTGCTCAACATCAAGCCCCGCTGATCAACCCGCGCCGGCACAGAACCCAGGATCACTCCAGCTGCAGCACTCCACGGGTGCGCTCACGCCGCTGCTGCTCCTGGGCTTCGAAGCTGGCCATGCAGTTGCCTTTGGGCACCAGCAGGCAGCTCACGTAGCTGGAGGCATCGATCAGGGCGGCGCGGATCGCCTTGGCTGCCGGCGTGCGCTGGGCTTCCGAGCTGTTCGAGCCGAAGCGCAGGGTGCCGGCAGCCCCGGTGAGTCCCTGGCCGGTGCGCCCCATGTTGGGAGCGAGGAACAGGGCCAGGCCGGCGGCCGGCAGCAGATTCACGCCGTTCTCCTGAGCAGCGGCGGTGTTGGTGGCCCGGCCCTCCACCGTGCGTTGACCCACCACCTCGCCTGTGGTGCTGTCCACCACCCGCACATCGATCGCCACGTAGTCCTTGGTTTCAGCCTGCTGCTTGCTGGTGCCGAAGCCCAGCAGGCCGAAGTTGCTGCCTGAGGTCTTGCTCTCGACGTTCGACTCGTAGGAGGTGACCGTGCCGAGCACGATGTAGCGGGCCCCGGTCATCTGGCCACGCTGGGCCGCATTGGCGTTGCGGCGCACGATGCCCAGCTCCGCGAGCTCCTGCTCCGAGAGCACCGCCTTGATGTTGTTGCGCTCCACCACCTGGATATCGCCGGTGGCCTGCAGCTCATTGGCGAGCATCGCCGCCAGATCCGTGGCCACGGGTCCCTGCCACCACCAGGTCTGCTGGGTGACGGTGTTCTTGAAATCAGGCACCGAGACCGTGGGCCGGCCCGCCACGGGCCGAGGTTGCGCCTGGACCGGTGCCGCAACCACCCCCAGGCCGAGTCCAGCGGCCAGGAGCAGGGGCATGGAGCGGACCGGCATCCAGGCCAGGAGCGCTGCGGGGAGGCAGTTGGGGCGATCGGACAAGGCGAAGGCTTCCAGGAGACATCCATTCAACCAACGATGGCCAGACCCGTCATGACCGGATCGGCTTCTGTCCGCAGGAGTCCGTTCAGTAGCGTCCTGCACCTTGAAGGGGGCGGCGGCTCTGTTCAATGGAAAGACTTCACACCGTCAGGCCATCAGTGCCGGCGGTTGCCGCCATGGCCGCATCCTTGCTCCGAAACAGCGAACAGAAAGGGCCCAGACCGGCCCCGATGTTCGAACTGATTCCCTACGAGAAGTTCCGTGACACCCCGGCGGTGCGCTTCTTCGACATCACGGTGCCCACGTCCAACGCCCGGGATCTGGTGGTGCACAGCGGCCCGGCGGTGAGCCCCCCCGACGACCCCGAAACCGGCGCCTGGCAGTTCTACCTGCACCCCCACCAGGAGGACAACCTGCTGGCGATGCACGGCGGCCGCACCTTCTTCCTGGTGAACCTGGGCTGGAACTACCCCTTCCACATCGTGCGCCTCGACACCGGCGGTGACATCCTGCGCATCCCCCCAGGCACCTTCCACCGCTCGGTGTCGGATCCCGACGGGTCGCTGGTGCTCAACCAGGCCGTGCGCGAGGAGGGTGTCTCCCTGGTGCGTGAGTTTCATGTGTACAACAGCCATCGCATCCCCCGGCTGTTCGCCGTCACCAGCCAGACAGCACCTCTGCCCAAGTTGCACGGGGTGAGCTGGTGAGCTGACAGACGCCGGGAATGGAGCGCCATGTGCGGTGGGCGGAGTTGCGTAACAGCTCGGTTCGAACTAAGGATTGCAAACTCGAAGTCCCCTGTCGGCCACTAGATGCGCCTCTGAGGCACTTGGGGCAGCTATAGCCTTAAGCGCATACTGCACACATGTGGTGTAGTCATAAAAATTGTACTCATCGAAGATGATGCCGACCAGCCCATCACTGCTGCTGCTGTGATCCAACCAACTACGGACAGGCCAAGACAGCGGGTCCAGACACCAATTTCGGCAATCCAAGCCAAGCACACTCTGCTTGATTGATTCGGCTCAGGGCTGCAGATTCACCTATGCTCGACCCACGGCGGGCAGGGCTTGTCGGCCACTCCTACACGTCCTGGAAAACTGACTTGGTGTTTTCACATCCACAAGTCAACGAGATTAGAGCCCATCCAAAGATGAGGACTCCGGCATACCTCTACTCATTGTTCTTAAATCTCACGACAACTCAGAATCATTTTGCTGACCTCGCCAACAGCTTGTCTAAGCGTCTGCACGATGCGGCAGTGCTGATCCCTGCAGGAGCTCTGGCTCAGAATTTCAGGAGGCCTTGACCGTTACGCCAAAGAACAATGTCAATGGGCATACAACTGCATAAGGAGATGCAACCACACTCCTACTCAAGAATATATTAACACCGCCTGAAATTCTATCGGGAAGTTCAGCGATCATTCTCCATGAAGCGAATAACGGAAATGCCCTCACCGCCACCAGCATGAATGTCAACGTTCAAAAACAGTCCTGGAAGATTAATTTCGCTGTCTCAGCCTTGGACTCTGCTCTCTCCCGCTTCACAGGATTTTGAGGACCCCTAGCACGCCGGTCCAATAGAACTTAGCAGCGCGGGCCTGAAAGAACTGATTGTTGGTATCCGTTCAGGGGGCGTGACAGCTCGCGGCGAACATCGGCCCTGCTGAACCCTTGACGACAGCTTGATTTCCGGTTGCATCTCAGGTAGAGACCCGCCTATGATGACCGCACATCCGGCTGGAATTCCAGAAGCCGACTGGCTGGAAACTCCCGCCAGCGTCAGAGCGCTGATCAACGCCCAGCAGCAGGAGATCGAGCTGTTGCGCGGCCAACTCACCTCCTTGGCCACCGAGTTGGCAAACCTGCGTGAGCGGATCGGACGCAGCTCTCGCAACTCATCCAAACCTCCCTCCAGTGATGGTCTGGGTTTTAAGCCGCCAGAACGGCGCAAGGGCAGTGGCCGCAAGCGGGGCGGCCAGCAGGGCCATCCCGGATCCGGACCAGAGCTGCTGTCGATCGAGCGGGTGGATCAGGTGGTGGATCACCACCCTGATGCCTGCCGCCGCTGTGGCACCTTGCTCCAGGGAGAGGATCTCGATCCCCTGCGCCATCAGGTGATCGAGATCCCGCCGATTACCCCGCTGGTGATCGAGCACCGGCTGCATCGCCTGGTCTGCCCCTGCTGTTCCACCAGCACCTGCGCCTCGTTGCCGGCGGATGTGGAGGCCAGTCACTACGGCCCAAGGCTCAGTGCACTGGTGGGCCTGCTGGGCAGTGCCTTTCCGTTGAGTTTCAGCAAGACCCAGGCCCTGCTCCAGCAGCTGGTAGGAGTGGAGATGAGCCGCGGCGCGATTGGACGGGTCCGCCAGCGCTTGAGTGCAGCACTGGAGCAGCCCATGCAGGAGGCCCTTGCTTTTGCCCGCGTGCAGCCGGTGGCCTACGTAGATGAAACTGGCGCCCCCACCGGCAATGCCGACGGCAACAATCCCACTGGAAAGCGGGGCTGGCAGTGGGTCATGGTCACCGCCGTGGTGACGGTATTTGTGCAAGGGCTGAGTCGATCGACGACCGCTGCCATCGAGCTGCTGGGGAACGCCTTTGGCGGGATTGTGGTGAGCGATCGCTTCTCGGCCTACAACCACCTGCCCACCAAGCAGCGCCAGCTGTGCTGGGCGCACCTGATCCGCGACCTGACGGCCATCGCCGAACGCCCGGGCGCCAGCGCTGAATTCGGAGCCCAGCTGCTGGGCCTGCAGCAGCAGCTGTTTGGCCACTGGCACCGCTACAAGGAGGGAAAGATTGACTGGCCCGCCTTGCAGCAAAGCTGCCGGCCGATCCGCCAGACCTTTGAGACCACGCTGCAGCGGGTAGTAGAGCTCGGCTACCAGCGCGGCGAGCGAACGCCTTGGGCCAGCACAGTGCGCACGTGCCAGCAGCTCCAGAAGGTGACAGGTGGGTTGTGGACCTTCCTGGAGAACGAGGGAATAGAGCCCACCAACAACGCCGCAGAACGTGCCCTGCGCCAATCGGTGATTCAGCGCAAGATCAGTCAAGGAGTCCAATCCCGCCAAGGTGCGATCTGCCGGAGCCGCCTGCTCACGGTCACCACTACCCTCAGGCAACAGGGGCGGGATGTCTGGGAGTTCCTGGAGCAGGCCTGGATCGCCCATCACCGCGATGGGGTGATGCCGTCACTGCTGAGCGATCCCTGAAGGCAGAAGAAAGGACAAGGAAGAGTCTCTGATCGCTCAGCGGTGAGCGATCAGGCTTGCATTCGTGCGGTGGGGCGTCCCGACCCCTGAACGCATACGATTGTTGAGAGGGAGCCTGCATCGCATCCGGATCGATGCTGGTCATCAGTGCCTTGAGGGTGCCGAAGTCGGGATAGGGGCAACCGACGAGGCGGAGATCATCGCGTGGCCCCTTGCCCAGAGGATCGATATCCTCGCAAGGGCAGCTTGGTCACCAGGTCACGATTGCAGGGGCAGAGGCAGACCAGTTCCTGTCCCTGGATGAAACGTGATCTTGATCCCTACTCAAGGCCCTAACGCACCTGAGCACGCGCCTGTGGCAACCGGTCAGCCCGCCTCACCCGACGGCATCACCTGAGATGACTTGGCCAGGGGGGATCAAGGAATTCGTTAAAGAGGCACTTCTATTTGGCAACCAAAAAGGGCATTCATGGAAACAAGACTGGCCTGATTCCGATTATCCATTTTAGAGCTTTACCATACCGGAAGACGAGACGAACTGCAGAACAGAATTTCCCCACACCAACACGAGCATAGTGACGGTACCATCAATTTCTTAATGTTCTGCAGTATCTATACATGGCACAATGGATCACAACAGCAGCCTGCCCGACATGGCGGTCACTCCCGCGCCCACGACAAGCATTCCCCTTGATGCCAAGCTGACCACGATTCAGAACCGCTTGTTCCAGAAGGCTCACGCCGAGCCACTGGAACTCAAATTCCTGGGGATTGCACTCGACAGCCAGGGTAGCGCCCCTCCGAGTGGTGTAACTCAGGAGGTCCTGTGACCCTCTCCGGAGGGTGAACAGGAGCAGTCAGGGGATGACTGCTTGGAAGCTGATTGCGCAGCTCCATTGATCCATTATGAACCCTGATCGCTGAATTGGCAACTCAGCGATCGATGTGTTCTGTGTAGATCGAGGTAGAAGCTGGTGCGCTTCAGCTGATGGTTGCAGCCGGCTGGGCGTTCGGATCTGCATCGGTGAGCTCCAAGGGCTCTTCTGGCTCTGGGATCTTGGCCATGGTGGCCTCAGAGAAGAAGCGGCGACGCTCCAGCTGCCATTCCTCCTGCTGCTCCAGCAGCTGGCTGCCCACCAGGCGCACGATCGCTGGATCATTGGGGAAGATGCCGACCACGTTGGTGCGGCGTTTGATCTCCTTGTTGAGGCGCTCGAGCGGGTTGGTGCTCCAGACCTTGCGCCAGTGCTCCTGGGGGAAGTGCAGGAAGGCCAGCACGTCGTCCCGGGCGGCTTCCATCACGGGCACGGCGCCGGGGAACTGCTTGCGCAGCATCTCGGTGACCCGCTGCCAGTGGGCGCGCACCTGATCTGGAGCCTGGATCACGAACACCGCTTTCATGGCAGCGGCCACCATGTCCTGGCCGGCCTTGGGCACATGGCTCAGCAGGTTGCGCAGGAAGTGCACCCGGCACCTCTGCCAGCTACTGCCCTGGAACATCCGCTTGATCGCTGCCGTCAGGCCCAGGTGGGCATCCGAGATCACCAGGCGGGTGCCGTCGAGGCCACGCTCCTTGAGTGAGCCCAGGAACTGACGCCAGAAGCCCTCCGCCTCGCTGTCGCCCACGGCAATGCCGAGAACTTCGCGGTAGCCGAGGGCATTGATGCCGATCGCCACCACCACCGCCCGCGACACCACCTGCATATTTCGGCCCAGGCGGCCGTGGAGGTAGGTGGCGTCGAGGTAGACGTAGGGAAAGCGGGCATGGTCAAGCGGCCGGCCCAGAAAGGCTTTCACCTGCTCATCGAGCCCCTGGCAGATGCGGCTCACCTCCGATTTGGAGATGCCGCTGGCCCCGCCCAGCGCCTCCACCAGGGCGTCGACCTTGCGGGTGGAGATCCCGCCGGTGTAGGCCTCCATCACCACGGCGTAGAGCGCCTTGTCCACCCGGCGGCGTGGCTCCAGCCAGCTGGGAAAGAAGCTGCCCTGCCGCAACCTGGGAATGGCCAGGCTGAGGTCGCCCACCTGGGTGGTGAGCAGCCGCTCCCGGTAGCCGTTGCGATGGGTGGAGTGCTGATCGGGGCAGCGCTCATGGAGTTGAGCGCCCGTGAGGGCAGAAACCTCGGCTTCCAGCAGGTCCTGGAAACCCCGGCGCACGATCTCTGGGATCAGGGCGCCAGCGGTGGTGCCCTCCATGAGCTGGCTCAGCTCGGAGGCGCCACTATGGGTGAGGGTCATGGTCTGTGTTCGGTTTGGTGGTAGTTCTCCGAACAGGGTCACAGACCGGCCCACCCATTGCCACAGCTGAAATCTGAGGGAGGTGAGCCGTCAGCCCCGGCTACGCCGGGGCTGATCCTCCTGAGTTACACCACTTGCTGGGACGCCGCTACAGCCAGGGAATCGTAGGCGATGCCCTCTACGCAAACCCAAACATCATGCCTTTGCCATTGAGGCGATGTGAATATCTCAAGTCACTCAATCCACGGCAGATCGCCATTCTTACGGCCTGTTATTTCGTAAATTTTTACAAGCTAGTGGCGAACAGTGAATCGCAGACGCTGATTTCCAACATGGCGGCTGCGGACAAGTCATTTGAGCCATATTCTGATGAGTATATGATACTCCATCAGGAAACAAGCGAAGAGATGGACCATATCTGGACTTTCCGCACCGTTTACAGCATGGTTTGTCGGGAAACCGGATCAAAGGAATCCTTTGATGCCCCAGGATTTTTCCGCGGCAAGGTAGGCTTCATTCCCAGGGCTGATGAACAAGCCATCGATACACAGTTCAATCTCACTGAGGAATGCACGCATATCCTGGAATTGATCCGTCAACCAGGGGGCCTACAGGCATTACTGGAGGAGATGATGCGGAAAGGTCGTGGCTACCGCTACCGCACCCTGCACTTCCTGATGGGAGATGCTCCAAGGCTGCTCAGCCCTTCCGAGGTTCAGTCCCTTGGCCTCGGTGGTCTCTGGTTGCTGATCCGCTTTGTTTCAAACGTGGAACTCAAGCAGGCAGAAGCCTACCTATTCGAAAATCCTGAGCTCTACAATTACGAGCCCTTGGCCTTCAAGATCAATGAGGGGCACCTCCATGATGAGGCCAGGCATTACACCACCTCATTCGACATTGGTCTTGCGCTCTACAAGGCAGCCACCTCCGAAGCGCAGCAGTTCATCCGTGAACTGGTACGTCTGACCATGGAGGATTACATCAACGGCACATTTCTACATTTTCCAGAGATGCTGGAGCGATCCATGCATGGCGATCTATGCACCGTGATCGGCCTCGGCCATCAAACCCTTGAGATGGCCCTTTGCCATCCGGAATTCGCCGATAAGCAAGTGGACATCGATGGCCTCTTCACATCCTGGCAAGAGATGGAATGGCAGTATGTTTTGCCCCCCTTCGGCCCGGGCCTGCTCACGCAGAAACGTTGGCGCTATATCGCCCAGCAATTCGAGCGAGCAAGGGAGGCAATGGGATTTGACTATAATGAGGCCAACCTTGACAATCGCTTACAGCGCTATCAAAACATCCTTGCTCTCAAGAACCTCAACGAAGTCTTCAGCCTCGCATGATCTCGAGAGAGATAGGGGTACCCCCTCGCCATGACTTCTACTGAATCCATCACCATCAACTTCGAAGACATCGACCTGGTAGTGACCACAACTGCCGGTCGACCCTTGATGGAGATCTGCGATGAATTCAACACCCCCGTGCTGATGGGCTGTCGCTCCGCGTCCTGCGGCACTTGCTTGGTGCGGATCACTGCTGGCGCTGATCATCTCTCTCCGATCACGGAGAGTGAAGCCATTTTGATTGATGTGCTGGCCGACGGTGATCCCCAGGCTCGCCTGGCCTGCCAATGCAGCGTGCATGGATCGATTTCCTTGCAGAGCTTCTGAAACATGAACCGATGGTTTCCAGCCCAACGAGCCTGCACCAGTGGCAGGCTCTCGTCATGCTGACCAGGGTGGAGTGACGGCCCCCTAGCAGGCCCTGTCTGTCTGACTCTTGTCAGAGCTCCCTGCGATTTCTCGCTGCGGCCTTGCGTGAACCGATCGCGTAGCCCAGCAAGACCCCAAGTCCAAGCACGGCCAGGGCCAGCAGCACGACAGGAAGAGGGTTGCGCCCCATCCTTCGGAACAGTCCCGCGAACAGGAAGCTCGCTGTCGCCAGCTGCATCATCAGAACGGTAGGCATCACCTCGTCCTCAACGCCTGGAAAGTGTGGAACAGGTCGCTGAGGGATCTTACTCGCCTCAGGCCGGCAGACCTCGAACCCACGTCGCCGGATGATTCCGCTGGAGAGGACCCTTGGTTGGCAGCGGCATGCCTGCGTCGATCGTATTCAGGTGCTGAGACGTCCTGATCACGGACAGCTCCGAACATCGCTGATCTCACGGATGTGATGAGTTGAGAGCATGGGCTGGGCTTCAGTTCTGCACGGACAATCCGCTGGGAGCGATGAGCTGGAGCGCCAGACAGGCCTCCAGCAGCTACTGACCGTTGGACGATGAGGTGTCGGAGTTTCATCAACAGCGTTGCCGAAAAACTGGCCAGGAGAGATCGTGCGTGGCTTGTCAAGCCGAAAGCGCTGCTTTGGCAACTCACTGGTGGAAAGACAGTGGTCAACCGTCAGTCAGTATATAGACGAACCTACGGTGATGGCTGAGAAATTGCAAGGAGACCAGCCCGATCTCTATGGCAAAAATAACGCATGAGGCCCCAACTCCTTGGAAGACAGAACTCCCCAAGGAATCCTGGCTGGCACCAAACCCTATTCCTCCCGCCCGGGATTGACGGTGACAGGGGTACAGGACGCCCAAGGGAAGGACGCTCCCGCAATCTTCCTGTCTCAAGTGGCCGAAAGGCCCCACATACCAAGCAGACGCTGAAACGTACAGCTAGAATTATATAAGCCTTGCCAGTGACGCGACGTCATCCGTGATGTGAAATACAGAGTTTCGGGCGATTTTGACATTCTCTCCAGACTGGCGTTGGCGCTGGCCATGGGGATCATGAGCGTACCGGTTCAGGATTGCAGTCCCTGAGAGCTGTGCTGGCTGGAAACCGGCACCACCAACACACCTTCACGCTGGCCAGGAAGGCTTGATGGATCAGTTCATGATCTGGAGACTGTCCGTCTCCTGTTGCATCAAGGAAGCGGTCATCCGGCAGAAGAGGCACAAAAAAAGGTCGTCGGCAGTAACCCCTTTTGCAGCTCACCATCAGGGCATCCGAGGGTGGCGTCAACCGGGTTCAGAGGCCCTGCGATGGATAACCTGTCCCGCCGGCATCCCCAGTCATCGCCGTTTCGTGATCTCCACCGCCTGCAGCTTGATGGACCTGCGACAAACCCTCAGGACGCTGGCCCAGGACTACAGGGATGCCCTGGTGATCGCAATGGTGCCGATGCACACCGAGACGTGTTGCGCGACGATCGGCCCGCTGAGTGCACTCTCATCCCTCCTGGAGCACACCCGACCGGAGCTCGATACCTTCCTGAGGCTGCAGGACGAGGGGATGGAATTCGAGCAGGCCTGCGAGGTCGCCGAAACGGGTCAGGCGCTGATCACTCACGACACCCTCGTCGAATTTGCCACCCTCTCCCAGAAGGGCTTTGCCCGAACCTCCCGTGAACTACTGGTGGTGGCGAAGTGGCCGGATGACGTCAGCGCGTTTCTGGTGTCCTGCCGGCTGCTCCAGTAAGGACCAATCCGTTCCTGCTGGGAGGGTGAAATGACCCTCACGCCGCCTCATCAGCGGCTCCTGCGGGGACCAGACGAATCCCCTTCCTGCCGAGCTTGATCTCGAACTCATTGCCTGGCTCGAGGTCGAGCATGGCGGTGTAGGCCTTGCCCACCAACAGATTGCCGTTGCCTTGCACCCTGGCCACATAGCTGAGTGAACGGTTACCAGGCCCTTTACCCGTTCCGGAACCATCTCCCAGGCTGACACCCTTGGCTTCCAGCAGCGCCTCATAGAAGGCGGTGAAGTTCAGCCGCTCGCTGCCGTCCTTCTTGGTGCTCACATAGCCAGCGGCGCGGACCAGATCGGACTTGGAGGCCTCTCCCAGCTCCTTGACTTTGGCAAGCAGATCAGCACCGGTGAGAGCCATGAGTGCAATAGGTTGATGAACAAAAGCTTACCGCCCAGGCTGATCGTTGCCACAACACTCTGATGTGGCTGGTCACACCTTCATCGGAGGCGTTGGCTGACCTTGCCTTCTTCACCTCTGCCATCCAACTGAGGGTGACCATGGTGCAGCAGCACCTGGCTTTGTTTCCGGAAGACGACCTCCCAGCCTCGATACTTCAGGCCAGCAGGATTCACCACGCGTCGTTTCTTTCAGACAGGAGTGGACCTGAGCACGTCAGGGCCCTGCTGGCCGTGGACGGTGGCGCCATCACCTGAGCCTCTCCGCCCTGACTTCTCAATCGGGAGAGGCACTCGCGTGGTACAGAGTGATCCCCCTTGAAAAGCCTGGTCACACCTTGAGGGCAAAACTTCCAACAAAACCGTGCCAAGGTGGTCGGCGCCAGTGATCCAGCTGCCATTGTGTCCGTGCCTGGAACGGAGCCCTGCCCGCCCCTGTCCCCTGGTTCCTGAGTTGATCACCCCATGCGATTCACGTTCTCCCTGCCGCTGAACACCGCCTCGGTACGCAAGGCCCTCAAGGCTCGCGGCATCGAAGCGGTCCTGGCGCAATGGCCCGAACTGGGCGCTCATCGCTCCCTGCTCAGCCAGGTCCAGATCGAGGAGCAGGAGCGAGAGGCCTACGAACGTCTCAGTCAGGTGGCAGCAGGCCGGGTGGAGCGGTTGCTCCAGCTGCTCAAGCATGAAGTGGAGCGGTAGCCGTTCCCCCTGTCCGGGAAGATGTCCGCTCGCACTGAACCGGCCGCGGCGGCCATGGCAACGACCATGAACAGGCTCGTGACGCCGCCGTGAGGGATGCGCTCCGCCAGCGACAGCACCAGTAGGGTCCCCCGGTTTTGAGGACAAGTCGACAAGGGTCACGCCGTGACCACCAGACTGTCCATCGATGACCGACTCCACCAGATCCCGGCCACTCGGTGCGATCCGGGCCAGTTCCTCCCTCATGCCCACCAGATCCGCCTGATCCAATGCAGTAATCACCTCACCACGCTGCAGCGCCCGCATCCGCGGCGCCACCGAGGGCAGAAACTCCTCCGTCGTGGCCTCACGCAGCACCAGGGTGGTGCCGCTCGAGAGCAGATTCGTGGTGGTGGAACTGAACAACGACAGCTGCAGGGTGTTCCTGCGCAGGTGGGAGAGCGTGCCGAAGTTGCTCTGATACTCATCCCACACCTGGGGCGTGGCCTCGGTTGTCTTAAGCACCTGCGCGCCGCGGAACGCCTCCATCAGAAAGCCCTGATTCCCGGCCGATTCCACGATCAGCCGGCGGGTCTTCTGGCGCAGAGCCGGCAGGAACATCAGATTGGAGCACACCACCACCACGAAGGTCAGCAGCGAAGCCGCCGTGAGGGCCGGGCCGTAGGCGAGCATCCCATTGATGCGGCTGACATTGCTGATCCGGCTCACCACCTCACCGCTGGGGTGGCTGTCGAAGTAGGTCATCGGCAGCCGCAGCAGCTTGTGGCCGTACTCCAGGAGCATCCTGAGCTGCATCCGCTGGGCGAAGTGCCCCACCAAGTGCCCCTGCAACAGGGAGATCAGGTTCCGGAGCAGGAAGAGCAGCAGCATGCCCAGCGCCAGCAGACCGATCACGGCATTGATGGCCTACGCCTGCAGCAGCAGGCCTCGGTAGGGCAGCGCCAGCTGCAGAAAGCGCAGAAACGGAGCGCGGGGGGCCTCCTCCTGCGCGTTCAGTCGGTGAAGATCGGGCTCCAGCAGATGCATCACGCCGTTGCTCCAGCCCGCCAGGAGATCAGCCCGCGGCAGCCAGCGCAAACCCACGGCAGGATCGGCGATCAGGAACCGCTGGCCTTGGCGCCGATGCAACGCCACCCAGTGCGTGCCTTTCCAGTGGAAGATGGCGGGCAAGGGCACGGCATCCAGCTGATCGAGCAGCTCCGCGTCAGCGCGCACCGCCCGGGCATGGAAGACCACGGCATCCGCTCCGCGCCGCAGACCGAGAAGGCTGGTGCCTGTGGAGCCGGTCCCGACGAGTTCCCGGACCCGGGAGAGGGGAAGACGATTCCCGTACCGCCTCGCGACCGTGGCGACGCAGGCGGCTCAGGAGACCTCCTCGGTGTGCTGGATGACGCAGGCGTAACAAGGCATCCACAGGTGATGGGGACTCCCCCCTAAGGATCACACCCAGCCTGGCCAGACGCCGCACACAGGCTGCTGCCGGTACCTGAAGCGGTGACGGGAAAGCCTTCTCAGGCAGACTCACCGACCCGAAGCAAACGCTCAAACAGCTCCATTCGCTCCAGGCCAGCGAGCGAGGCACGTTTGTGCAGCCTAGACATGCAGCCAGGTGCCGTCGACGGCACCTGGCTCGATCCTGAACAACCTCTTCTGAGGCATGATGGAGACGAATTCGGCAGGGCTTAATCAGTGACATGATCCTGAATGGAGCCATGCAGATTGAGACCCCAAATCAAGTGGACGAGAGATCGTCTTGGACCTTGATGACCTGAGATGCGCTCCTCAATCAAGACATAGGAAACCAGAAGGCCGCTGCGCCATCAACGGCCTTGCATAAGAGGTGTTGCTGTGGCCCAATGTGGAGACTTTAGCCGAGACAGAAGCCAACTCAGGGGCCGGGATTGACTTTTGGGATCAGAGATGCCTGCACTCACATGGCACGTCAGCGTGGAAACCGTTGGTGCCCTTTGCATCGCACGGAATGATGCCACTTTGCACATATGCAGGGGTACCATTGACGCCTCCTTCCAGTTGCAAAGTCCCAACATTCAGAAGAGGATCTGCAAATTCAGGAACAAAGTCAGGCGCCTTAACAGATCCCGACGCACCGAGCTGATTCTGCCCTAGCCCTTTGGCGCCACCCCTAATGATCGCAGCCACACCATCTTCAATGGATTCCAGTAAATTCCGTGGTTCGCAGGTCACGACAAGAAATCAACAACAATTCAACTCGAATTGTTGCAGCTACATCGGGCAGGCCCCGAGCCTCATCACACATCGCAACACACCTCTATTTAACGACATCCTTTGAAGTGATCCAACTGCGGCCTAGCCGCAGCGGTGATGCCAAGACTCATGAATTCATGAATCATCTTCAACCGAACAAACCGGTAAGCGTAAACACCTAATCGTCGTCGTGTTTGCCACCTCCACCTTTGTTGTCATAAGGCTTCTGACGGTAGCGACTGCCGTAGGCGTCGTTGTACCAGCTGTCCTGCACGAAATAGACCGGCCTGTTGCAGGCTTGATATCGCTGGCAATGTTTTCTCCAGTTCTTGGCATGCCCAGGCGGCACCCGCAGGTAGATCGGTTGAACAGTCCTACCCGAACCCCAGTTCCAGTAGCCGGGTTGAATGATCACCGGTTGCGGGTAGAGCAACTGATTCAGGCCGATGCCACTGGGATTAATGGGTCCGTAATACCCGGGCTGGCCAAGCTGGAACGTGACTCCCACCTGAGCCTGGGCGGGAACCGCACCCAGGCACGTTGCCAGGCCAGCGAGCAAAGCAATTGGTGCGAGGCTATGTCGTAGGTCTTTCGTGAATCCCCAGCTGCGTCGGTATCAGTTCCATGGTGGCCAGAATCCATGTCTGAGCCATGTACAGATGGTCGGCAGGTTCCACGGGGATGTGACCAGTTCTGACCAAGGCTGTCTGCAGCAGCCTGGATTGAACAGGCAGGAGTTCGAGGAATGGGGGTCCCGAGGATCGAACTCGGCTCAGGCGGATTATGAGCCCGCTGCATTCACCAGATTGCTAGACCCCCAGGTGATCCGCCGGCCTCACCAGAGGCCGCGCACCGGCTGGCGTGAGGGAGCACTCTCGAAGGGCAGGGCCATCGGGTACTCGTTGGCCCCGGGCTGAGCGGCTTCCACCGGCACCGAGATGGGAGCCACCTGCAGGCTCGCGGAGAAAACCGAAGGGAGATCGGCATTGCGCCAGGGCATCGGGGCGCTCTGCTGCTCCAGCAGGGCCGCGGAGGTGTTGCTGATGGCGGAGGAATCCCAGACCATGGCCTGCTCAGGGAAGCCCAGCCCCATCACGCGGTTGCCCTCGGGGCCACCCATGGCGATGCCGAGGATGTCGGTGATCTGATTGGTGAGGCTGACCCCACGGGCAAAGCTGGAGCGCCAGGTGTAGGCGCGCTGCTGAACCAGTTCCGCGGTGGTCTGGATCGGATCACAGCGGGTGACCTCCACCGGGGCACTGAGCGGCCGGGTGCTGTTGCCGGTGCCCGCCAGGGGGGCTTCAAGGGTGGTGGTGCAGATCACCGGCCCCGCATGGGCGGCGAGCGGGGGAAGGAGAGCCAGGGCGCTGCCGGCCAGGGCGCCGATCACCACGGGCACACCAGGGGCGGCCCGCTCAAGCCGGCTGGCAAAGGGAACAGTGGCTGAGGACATGGCTTTGCGGCAGTTGATGGCTCAGGAGGCCGGCAGGGTGAGGATGGGGCATCACACTCCGATCATCGCGCAAACTAGGCGGCAGAGCGGTGTTCTGCCAGGCGCTTTGGCCGGAGCGCCGCCGCCGCCCGCTCTCTCCCTGCTGCAATGCCACTGACCCCCATCCCCGACACAGCACCGGAGCGCCGCCAGGTGCTGCTGGAGCTGCTGGCCACCAAGGCCTACCGCCACGGCCAGTTCACCCTGGCGTCGGGCCGCAGCAGCGACCACTACGTGAACTGCAAGCCGGTGAGCCTCAGCGGCTACGGCCTGGCTCTGCTGGCCAAGGCCCTGCTGGAGCATGTGGAGGAGGGAGCCGCGGCCGTGGCCGGTCTCACCCTCGGGGCTGATCCCCTGGTGAGTGGCGTGGCCATGGCGGCCGCCCAGGCGGGGCTGCCCCTCGACGCCCTGATCGTGCGCAAGCAGGCCAAGGGGCACGGCACCGGCGCCTGGCTGGAGGGTCCCCTGCCCGTCGCGGGAGCCCGCATCACCGTGCTGGAAGACGTGGTGACCACGGGCGGCTCCTCGCTCAAGGCCGTCGAGCAGCTGCGCCAGGCCGGCTACGTGGTGGAGCGGGTGGTCACGATCGTTGACCGCCAGGAAGGAGGACTTGACGCCATGACCGCGGCGGGCCTGGAGCTGCGCAGCCTGTTACTGCTGGACGAGATCGCCACCACGGCACGGACTTTGCAAGGGTGAGCCCAACGCCGAGCCCGTCATGGACCTGAACCGCTCCACCCCCTCAGGCCCCTGGGGCTGGCGGCCCGCCAGTCCCAGCCGCTGGGACCAGTCCGTGAGCCTGATCCGCCTCGACGGGCCAGACAGCCTGCGTTTCCTCCATGGCCAGAGCAGCCAGGATCTGGAGCGGGCCCAGCCCGGCCAGTGCCTGGCCACCTGCTGCCTCACCCCCACCGCCCGCGTGCGCGGCCTGGCCGAGGTGCTGGTCGACGCCTCTGGTGCCTGGCTGGTGATCACCGCCGGCGACGGGGCCGCCATCCATCAGGCCCTTGACCGGGTCCTCTTCCCCGCCGATCAGGTGTCCCTGGGGCCGCCGCTGGCGGGGACGCTGTTCACTCTGGAGGGAGCCGGCACCATGGCAGCACCCGCCGTGGGCTGGCAGCTGCCCGGCCATCGGCTGGTGCTGAGGGATGGGGAGTGCCTCCCCGCTGAGATCGTGGCCATCCCGGCCCTGGGGCCGATCCAGACCGAGCGCTGGCGCCTCAGCCAGGGGCGGCCGCAGGCCCCCAACGAGATCAGCGAGGAGGTGAACCCCTTCGAGCTCGGCCTGGCGGATCGGGTCAGCCTCAGCAAGGGCTGCTACGTGGGCCAGGAAACCCTGGCCAAGCTGGCCACCTATGACGGCGTCAAGCAGCAGCTGCGCCGCTGGTGCTGGCAGGAACCGGCCCCCACCGACGCTCCCGCGGACACCGCCAGCGACGATCAGCGACCGGTGGTGGGGGCGGTGCTGCGCACTCCCGGCGGAGAGCGGGCGGGACGGATCACCTCCAGCCTGCGGCTCAACGCCGGGCCCGATGGCCGCAGCCTCTGGCTGGGGCTGGCCCTGGTGCGGCGTCAGGCGCTGGAGGAGCCGCTGCTGGTGACCGGCGCGGGAACCACCCTGGAGATGTCGGTGCCCACGGGGGTGGTGCCCCCACCTGTGGGGGCGGGCGGCGCGGCGTCCTGAGCCAGCAGCCAGCTGGCCACCGCCCAGGTGGCCAGGCCATCGTCGTGGTTATAGCGAAAGATCCGGCGCAGGCCATGCAGGCTGCCCCGGCCCGCCGGGGTGCCATCCCCCCGCCACTGGCGCCACCAGAGCAGGCAGCGGGCCCCGTCGACCCCCTTCTGGCTCCAGGAGAACCCCAGCCAGCCGGCCACCGCCTTGAGGCCATAGCTGTTCACCGGCAGCAGCCAGTGACGCCGCAGCCGCTGGTGCAGATCCACCAGGCGCCGGCGCAGGTCCGCCAGCTCCCGCTCACTGGCCCCCTGGCGCTGGGCCAGGCGCACCAGGGCAATCGATTCGGTTTCGCCGTAATGAAGAAGGGGCCAGTCGGGGGGGCTGGCCGCCAGCAGCCGGCGCAGGCGCTGCCAGAGCCTGGCCTCGCCGTGCTCATGCAGGGCCAGCAGGGGGCGGTAGCGGCCGACGCTGGCGGCCAGCCCTGCGGGCCAGCGGCCATCGGCCTGCCGCTCGATGCGCAGGAAACCATGCAGAAAGTCGTCGCGGGCGTCGGGGTCGGATTCGATGTCGTACACGAGAACCCCGCTGGCGCTGTCCAGCTCGGGCAGGGCCGTGGCCGCCTGATGGGGCTCCACCGGCAGGCGCAGGGGTTCCCCCCGCTGCTGGACGCGGGCCTGGGCCACCAGCCGCGCGGCCACCTCGCGGTGCTGCTCTCCGTGGACCTCCAGCGCATCGGCCAGAGCCTCTGGATCAGCCGCGGCCAGGGAACTGAGCTGCGGCAGGCCCAGTTCGATCAGCAACTCACGCCGCTTGGCGCCGATGCCGCTCACCTCGCTGAGGTGGCCCTGCGCGGCCGCCTCGCGGTCGCAGAGGCCGCGCCAGGAGCAGAGCACGCATTTCTTGCGATCGCTCACCAGGGGGGGGGGCTGGGGGCGATCCAGATCCGCCGCCAGCCTGGGGAGCGTGTCCTCCAGCTGGCGCTGGAGCCCGTCCCCAAGTGCCAGGCGTTCCCGTTCCAGCCGCCCGGCACCGATCGCCACCACCAGGCCATGGCTGACCGGACCCTGCTGCCACCCCGAAAGCAGCTGTCCCCACAACCCCATCACCAGCCGGTGCTCGCGGGTGAGGCGGCGCCCCTGCCGGGCCATCACGGGCTGGTAGGCGTAGTCCCCCCAGCGGCTCTCCCCGCTGCTGCGGCGCAGGAGCGGGGGATGGGCCTCCAGCTCCAGGCCTGCGGTGCCCCGGCCCCGCAGGCGCACGCCCACCACCGCCGGGGCAGCGGCGGCGCAGGCGGCTTCTCCGGCCAGGGGCCGCTGCTCCAGCAGGCTCACGAAACAGCGTTGCTGATCGTCGAGCTGGAGGGCCCGGTGGGCGCTCCAGAGCCGCTGCCCGGGATCCCCATGGCGATCGAGCCAGGCCCGGCGCCGACAGCGCAGCCAGCTGCGCAGCAACCGGTCGGTCACCAGCCGGTTGGACGGTTCAGCGGGCATGCCAGCAGGCTACGGCGGGCAGTGGTCTGCCGCCAGGCCGGCACCTGCTCCAACCCAGGCCGGCCGGACTGCTGCTACGAGCTACTGAACCCCGCTCCCCCCATGGCTTCTGCCCCCCTGCCCCTGGAGCCCAGTCCCATCCGTTTCGGCACCGACGGCTGGCGCGGCATCCTCGGCGTCGATGTGACCCTGGAGCGCCTGCTGGTGGTGGCCGCGGCCGCGGCCCGCGAACTGGAGCGCGCCGCCCCGCCTGAACTCACGAGCCGCGAGGTGGTGATCGGCTACGACCGCCGCTTTCTGGCACCGGAGCTGGCCGAAGCCATCGCCAGCGCCGTGCGCGGCGCCGATCTCGAGCCGGTGCTCACGGATTCAGCCGTGCCGACACCCGCCTGCAGCTGGGCCGTGGTGGAACGGAACGCCCTCGGGGCCCTGGTGATCACCGCCAGCCACAACCCTCCCGAATGGATCGGCCTGAAGATCAAGGGTCATTTCGGCGGCTCGGTGGAGGAGGCCTTCACCGCCGATGTGGAGAAGCGCCTGGAGGCGGGGGGCATCACCGTGCCGATCCCCGGCGACACCCCACGCTTCGATGGCTGGGGCGGCTACCTGGCGGGCCTGCGCCAGCTGGTCGACACCGGCGCCCTGCGCCGGGGGCTGGAGACCATGGGGCTGCGGGTGATCGTCGATCCCATGCACGGGTCTGCGGCCGGAGGGCTGCCGGCCCTGCTGGGAGTCCCCTCAGGAACCGCTGAAGGAGCCGCTGACGGGTCCGGCGATGCGTGCATCGAGGAGATCCGCTCCTGGCGTGATCCGCTCTTCGGTGGCAACCCGCCCGAGCCCCTGGCTCCCTACCTGGAGGAGCTGATCGACGCGGTGCGGGCCAGCGGCGAGGCCGGCCGGCCGGCGGTGGGGATCGTCTTCGATGGCGACGGCGACCGCATCGCCGCCATCGATGAGCGCGGCCGCTACTGCAGCACCCAGCTGCTGATGCCGCTGCTGATCGATCACCTGGCCAGGGCCCGGGCCCTGCCGGGTGCGGTCGTCAAGACCGTCAGCGGCTCCGACCTGATGCAACTGGTGGCGGAGGGGCTGGGACGGCCGGTGATCGAGAAGCCGGTGGGGTTCAAGTACATCGCCAGCGAGATGCTCGCCGGCGGGGTGCTAGTGGGCGGCGAGGAATCGGGCGGGGTGGGCTTCGGCCTGCACCTGCCCGAGAGGGATGCCCTCTTCGCCGCCCTGCTGGTGCTGGAAGCCCTTGTGGAGGGCGGCCTGCCTCTGGGTGAGCGCCTCGACCGCCTGCAGACCGACCACGGTGGGGGCAGCGCCTACGACCGGCTCGACCTGCGCCTGCGCGACATGGCCAGCCGGCAACGGCTGGAGCGCCAGCTGGCCCAGGAGCCCCCCACCAGCGTGGCCGGCTGGCCGGTGCTGGAGGTGGTGGGCACCGATGGGGTGAAGCTGCGCCTTGGCGACAGCCACTGGCTGATGCTGCGCTTCTCGGGCACCGAACCGCTGCTGCGCCTCTACAGCGAGGCCCCGAGCGGGGAGCGGGTGAGCGAGATCCTGGCGTGGGCCCGCCAGTTCGCGGAAGCGGCATGAACGCCCCCGCCCAGGCGGCCACCCCTAGGGTGCTGGTGATCGCCAGCGGCAACCCCGGCAAGATCAGGGAATTCACGGCCCTGCTGGCCACGGAGGGCCCGGAGCTGGATCTGGAGGTGCGCGGACAGCCCCCGGGCCTGGAGGTGGAGGAGACCGGGGACAGCTTTGCCGCCAACGCCCGTCTCAAAGCCGAAGCCGTGGCACGGATCACGGGGCACTGGGCCCTGGCCGATGATTCGGGGCTGAGTGTGGAGGCCCTCGGCGGTGCCCCCGGCATCCACTCCGCCCGCTATGCCCCCACCGATCCCGAGCGCATCGCCCGGCTGCTGGAGGCCCTGGAGGGGGAATCCAACCGTCGGGCCCGGTTCACGGCAGCCCTGGCCCTGGCTGACCCCAGCGGCCAGACGGTGCTGGAGGTGGAGGGCGTCTGCACGGGTGAGATCCTCAACGCCCCCTGCGGGGAGGGGGGGTTCGGCTACGACCCAGTGTTCCTGGTGCCTGAAGTGGGGCTGAGCTTTGCCCAGATGGCCCCCGAGCTCAAGCGGCGCGTAGGCCATCGCGGCCGTGCCCTGGAAGCCCTGCTGCCGCCCCTGCGGCGGCTGTTCGCGGACGCCGGCAGGAGAACGGTGTGCTGACGCGGGTCCTGACGACGGTTGCTGGAAGCCTGCTGAGCCTGACGATGACGTTCCCTGTGGCGCCCGCCATGGCCAGTCAGGCCTCCACCGCCGGAGCCGCAGAGCCCCTTCCCTCCTGGCGGGACGGTGCCACCCGATCGCGGATCCTGGCTTTCGTCGCCAGCGTCAGCCAGCCGGGAGGGGAGAGCTATCTGCCGCCCGAGGAACGCATCGCCGTCTTCGACAACGACGGCACGCTCTGGTCGGAGCAGCCGATGTACGTGCAGCTGGCCTTCGCGATCGAGCGAGCCCGCGCCATGGTGGCCCAGCAGCCCGGACTCGCGGCCAATCCGGTCATCGCCGCGGCAGCCGCGGCCGGCAACGGGGAGGCCGTGCTCACCATGGGCATCAAGGGTCTGCTGGATCTGGTGGGGATCACCCATGCCGGCATGAGCACGGATGTGTTCCGCGATCTGGTGCGCGAGTGGCTGGACAGCGCCTGTCACCCAACCCTGAAGCGGCCTTACACCGCCCTGACCTACCAACCGATGCGGGAGCTGCTCGAGCATCTGCGCGCCAATGGCTTCCGCACCTACATCGTTTCGGCCGGCGGCGTGGAGTTCATGCGGGTGTTCGCCGAGGAGGCCTACGGAATCCCCCCGGAGCAGGTGATCGGCTCCAGCGTCGTCACCACCTACGCCCTGCGCGGCGGTCTGCCGGTGCTCCTGCGCGAGAGCGAGGTCCAGACGGTCGCCGATCGGGCCATGAAGCCGATCCTGATCGAGCAGCTGATCGGTCGCAGGCCGATCGCCGCTTTCGGCAACTCCGACGGGGATCTGGAGATGCTGGAGTGGACCACCAGCCTGCCGGGCCCACGTCTGGGGGTGATCGTCCACCACGATGACCCCGAACGGGAGGTGGCCTACGACCGCCAGTCCGCCTTCGGCCATCTCGATCGGGCCTTGAGCGAGGCACCCCGGCGGGGCTGGACGGTGGTGAGCATGCGCGACGACTGGGCCAGCGTGTTCACGACCCCTTCTGCGGCAACGGGATCAGCAGGGGGAGTGGTCGACCGCTGCGCCGCGCCGCCGGCCGGCGAACCCAGGGCTGCGGGCGAACGTGGCGCTGGGGAGCTCCCCGAACAACCGGCGGTAATCCCGGGCGAAATGCCCCGGATTGAGGAAGCCCCAGGAGGCCGCCAGCCCTGAGATCGTGGCGTCCCCCGGCTGGGCCTCCAGCAGCCCACGGCGAACGCCATGGAGCCGCTGCAGCTTGAAGTAGGCCATCGGGCCCATGCCCAGGTGCTCCTGGAACCCCTGGATCACGGTGCGGCGGCCGACATACACCTGACGGCAGAGACTCCCCAGGCTGATCGGTTCCAGGGGATTCTCCTCCGCCCAGCGTTGCAACTGCTTGACCAGTTCGATCCGTGCCGGCGGGCGTTCGGGGCAGCCCCGTTGTCTGAGGCCCTGCTCCAGAACGTCCACGAGCAGAGGGACCAGACCGTCTCCACCTCCCTCCGGGTCTGACGACGTCGCGGCCATGACCGGGGATGCGGATGCCTCCGCCTGGAACGACAACTGGTTGAGCAACCAGCGCTGCAGGGGCTCGCGGCTGGTGTCATCGATGGGCAGAACATTGAAGCGGAAGGGCTCCGATTCCAGATCAAGACTCCCCTGACCGCTGCTCCAGCCCGTCAGCATGCCGGGGTTCAGCATCACCACGGCCAGGTCCATCCGCTCGGGAGTGGAGAGGTGGACGTCCTTCTGGGGATCGAGGCCGAACAACACATCGGCACCGATGGCCGTGCCGTGGGCCCGCAGGGGTGGAGCGTTGCGGTCGGGCAACAGGGACAGCGCGATCATCCGCCGGTCCCGTGGTTTGCCGCCCGTCACGTGCAAACAGCGGTTGGCCTGAAGCCGCAGCAACCGCAGCGGCCCAAGCTGGCGGGTGATCAGGTTGCCGCTGAGGCGGCCGTTGGAGAGCTGGAGCAGGCGCAGATCCAGTCCCGCCTCCCGCAGTTGGATTTCCAGCTCTTCGACAGCCTCGAACCTCTGGAGCGGAGCCATCGCCGCTTGCACTTTTTGAGTGGCCCCACCCTGCCATGGGCGCCAGTTTGTAGGTGAGTTCATCAGCGTGCCGGGCCTGGATCCGTCTCCAGCCCCATGCCCGCGTCCTCAACCCCCTCCACCTCTCATGCCCAACGGACAACCCAACATCCTCATCCTCTGGGGAGATGACATCGGCCAGAGCAACCTCAGTTGCTACAGCGATGGGCTGATGGGCTATCAGACCCCCAACATCGACCGCGTCGCCAAGGAGGGCGGCCGCTTCATCCACTACTACGCCGAGCAGAGCTGCACCGCCGGCCGGGCCGCCTTCATCTCCGGCCAGAGCGTGTTCCGCACCGGTCTGAGCAAGGTGGGGCTGCCAGGAGCCGAGCTGGGCTATCGCCCCGAGGACCCCACCATCGCCGAGCTGCTCAAACCGCTGGGTTACCGCACCGGCCAGTTCGGCAAGAACCACTTCGGCGACCGCGACGAGCATCTGCCGACGATGCACGGCTTCGATGAGTTCTTCGGCAACCTGTACCACCTCAATGCCGAGGAGGAGCCGGAGCTGCGTGATTATCCCAAGCCGGAAGACTTCCCCGATTTCAAGAAGAACTTCGGCCCCCGCGGTGTGCTGCACTGCTGGGCCAATGGCGACGGCACCCAGCGCATCGAGAACACCGGCCCGCTCACCAAGAAGCGCATGGAAACCGCTGATGAAGAGTTCATCAAGGAGGCCAAGCGCTTCATTGGCGACGCAGTGGCCTCCGGTGAACCGTTCTTCGTGTGGTTCAACACCACCCACATGCACTTCCGCACCCACGCGCGGCCCCAGGACATCGGCCAGTCGGGGCGATGGCAGTCGGAGTATCACGACGTGATGATCTATCACGACAACTGCATCGGTCAGATGCTCGATCTGCTCGATGAGCTGGGTGTCACCGATGACACGATCGTGATGTACAGCACCGACAACGGGCCGCACATGAACAGCTGGCCCGATGCCGGCATGACCCCCTTCCGCAACGAGAAGAACTCCAACTGGGAAGGGGCCTACCGGGTGCCCGCCCTGGTGCGCTGGCCCGGCAAGATCGCTCCGGGAACTCTGTTCACGGAGATCGTGAGCCATCTCGACTGGCTGCCCACCCTGCTGGCGGCGGCGGGGGAACCGGAGATCAAGGAGAAGTTGCTCACCGGCCATCAGGTGGGACGCAAGACCTTCAAGATCCATCTCGACGGCTACAACATGCTCGACTACTGGACGGGCAAGGCCGACAAGAGCCCACGGATCGAGTTCTTCTACTTCTCCGACGACGGCGACCTCACCGGCCTGCGCTACGACAATTTCAAGGTCGTGTTCATGGAGCAGCGGGCCACCGGCACGCTGCAGGTGTGGGCCGAGCCCTTCACGCCGCTGCGGGTTCCCAAGATCTTCAACCTCAAGACCGACCCCTACGAGCGGGCCGACATCACCTCCAACACCTACTGGGACTGGATGCTGGATCACGCCTTCATGCTGGTGCCGGCCCAGACGATCGTGGGGCGGTTCCTGGCCACGTTCCAGGAGTATCCGCCCCGCCAGAAGGCCGCCAGCTTCTCGCTCGAGGAGGTGATGGAGAAGATGACCGCCGCGGCGAGCGGCGGCGGCTGAGGAACGCATCGCTGCGCAGAGTCGCCATGGCCCTGGATCGCTCACCTGCCCCGGCCCTCCGGCCGGGGCGCCCACCGGCGCGGGACATGGCCTGGATCCCCGGGGGCACGTTCACCATGGGCTCCGACCACCACTACCCGGAGGAGGCTCCGGCCCACCGGGTGGTGGTGGAGGGCTTCTGGATCGACCGCTCACCGGTCACCAATGCCCAGTTCCGCAAGTTCGTGAAGGCCACGGGTCACGTGACCCTGGCCGAGCGGCCGGCGGATCCGGCCGCCTACCCCGATGCCCTGCCGGAGCTTCTGGCTCCGGCCTCGATCGTGTTCGTGCCACCGCCCGGACCGATCGGCACGGGCGACCCCTACCGCTGGTGGCAGTACCTGAGCGGGGCGAACTGGCGCCACCCCGAAGGACCCGGCAGCTCGATCAGGAGCCGCGAGCACCATCCTGTGGTGCATGTGGCCCATGAGGATGCCGTCGCCTACGCCACCTGGGCCGGCAAGCAGCTGCCCAGCGAAGCGGAATGGGAGCGGGCCGCCCGGGGCGGCGTGGAGGGGACTGAGTTCGCCTGGGGGGAGGAGCTCCACCCCGGCGGCCGGCCCATGGCCAACACCTTTCAGGGGGACTTCCCCCATCACAACAGCCTGCTCGACGGCTGGGAGCGCACCTCGCCGGTGGGAGCCTTTCCGCCGAACGGCTACGGCCTGCTCGACATGATCGGCAATGTGTGGGAGTGGACCGACGACTGGTACGCCGGCCACGGCGCCACCGTGGCGGCCCACAAGCAGGCCGGGGGCTGCTGCACAATCGAGTCCCCTCGCGGGGCCTCGCGGCAGGAGAGCATCGACACCGCCTCCCAGCACGGCACCATCCCGCGCAAGGTGGTCAAGGGCGGCTCGTTTCTCTGCGCTCCCAGCTACTGCCGCCGCTACCGCCCTGCCGCCCGCATGGCCCAGGGGATCGACACCTCCACCTGTCACATGGGTTTTCGATGCATCGTGAGGAGCTGAACCATGGCTGTTGAAACCCTGAACAGCTGGCTGGAGGGCATGGCCGGTGGCCTGCGCTTTCTTCTGGAGGGTGTGTCCGTGGTGTGCGTGGCCGTGGGCTTCCTGGCCACCCTGGGCGAATCCCTGCGTCTTCGCGGCAGAGGCCAGCCCCAGGGACAGCGCTTCAACAGCATCCGGCTGCGCTTCGGCAGCTGGCTGTCGATGGCGCTGGAATTCCAGCTGGCCGCCGACATCGTGGCCACCACCACGGCGCCCTCGAATGAGAATCTGATCAAACTGGCGGTGGTGGCCGTGATCCGGACCTTCCTCAATGTCTTCCTGGGCCGGGAGGTTGAGGCGGAACAGAAACTGGAGGATGCCAGGCGCGAGCGGATGGCCCACCTGGCCACCACGGCGGGCTGATGAGAATCCTCAACTGATGGGAAACCTCAACAACGAGCTGGCCAAGGAGCGCAACCGGGCGGCCGCCGAGCGCACGATGATGGCCTGGATCCGCACCTGCCTGTCGCTGATCAGTTTCGGCTTCGGTCTCGACAAGATCATCGGTGCGATCAACCGCAGCCGCTTCGATGGCAGTGGCCATGCCGGCCTGAGCGTGCGTCTGGTGGCGATCGGCTTCGTGCTGATCGGCATCCTGGCGATGGCGGCGGCCACCCGGCAACACCTGCGCACGCTCAAGCTGATCCGCCGCGACGACTTCGTCTATGTCGATCAGCGCTCGATCACGGTCTTCACTGCGATTGCGCTCACCGTCATCGGCATCGTGGCGTTTGCCTTGCTGGTGACCGGCACTCCGGTCGGATGACTCCCATGCCCCAGTCCGCAGCGTTGCTGGTCACGGCCACCATCGTGACCCTGATGTTCAGCCTTGGTCTCGGGCTGAAGAACTACCCGTTCGTGCTGCTCAGGGACCGCCCCGGTTTCCTCTGGCGGGTGATGCTCGGCACCTGCCTTCTGGTGCCTCTGGCCGGACTGGCGCTGGTGTTGCTGCCCTTGCAGGGGGTGCTGACACGGCCTGCGTGGGTGGCCATAGCCCTGATGCTGGCGTGTCCCAGCGCCCCGCTCATTCTGTTCCGGGTGCGCGGCAGTGGCGGCACGGCGGAGCTGGCGGCGCGCCTGCAGATCACGGCGGCGCTGCTGGCCATCGTCTCCATCCCCCTGATGGCGGTCGTGTTCAAGGCCAGCGTCGGCCTGTTCGGCTGGGAGGTCGACGGGTGGGAGATCCACCCGGCCCAGGTGGCGATGCAGGTGCTGCAGGTGCAGGTGCTGCCCGTGATCGCCGGTGTGCTGCTGGGGCAGTGGCAGCCGCAGCTGGCCCAGCGTTGCAGCCGTGCTCTCGGTGCCCTGGCCACTCTGCTGCTGATGCTGATGCTGGTGGCGCTGCTGGGGCTGAGCGGCAGGCAGCTGGTGCCCTTCCTCCAGCAGAACCTGCTGGCCCTGGTCGCGATGGCCGGCCTCAGCGTGTTCAGCCTGGCGATCGGCTACGGGCTGGCCGGACGGGATCCCCTGGAGCGGCGCACGGTGGCCCTGGTGACGGGAATGCGCAACACCGGCCTGGCGGCGCAGCTGGCCCTGACCTACCAACCAGGGATGACTGAGCTGATTCCCGGGATCCTCTCCTATGTGTTGATCACGGTGATCATCTCCACCCTGTTTCTGAAATGGCAGCAGCGTGAGATCGCCGGATCCGCCTGAGTCGTCCCCCCCATGGCTCAGTTCCCTGCGTCTCTTCTGATCAGCGGTTACCGGCGTGAGCTGGGGAAGGCCGATCTGGCAGCCGGACTGACCGCCGCCGCGGTGGTGCTGCCCAAGGCGATGGCCTACGCCACCATTGCCGGACTCCCCGTGCAGGTGGGTCTGTACACGGCCCTGGTGCCGATGGCGGTCTATGCCTTCCTGGGCAGCTCGAGGCCCCTGAGCGTCAGCACCACCACCACGCTGGCGATCCTGGTGGGCAGCGAACTGAACCGGCTGACACCGACCGGCGAGCCCGGCGCCCTGGTGGCGGCCAGCGCCACCCTGGCCCTGCTGGTGGGAGCCATGCTCTGCGGCGCGGCCCTGCTGCGGCTCGGTTTCATCGCCAACTTCATCTCCGAGTCGGTGCTGGTGGGCTTCAAGTCCGGCATCGGCGTGGTGATCGTGGCTGATCAGCTGCCCAAGCTGCTCGGACTCCATGCCGAGAAGGACGGCTTCTTTCGGGACCTGGCGGCCCTGCTGGGGCAGATCTCCCAGGCCTCGGTCGCCACGATCCTGCTCTCGGCGGCTCTGTTCAGCCTGCTCTTCAGCCTCAGGCGGCGATGGCCGTCCGTGCCGGCCCCGCTGGTGGTGGTGGCCGTCGCCATCGCCAGCAGCGCCCTGCTGGGGCTTGATCGCCTCGGCGTGGAGCTGGTGGGCGCGGTGCCCAGGGGCCTGCCCGGCCTCACCTGGCCCCGGCTCGATCTGCTTGGTGGGCTCTGGCCCGGGGCGGCGGGCATCGCCATGATGAGTTTCACGGAAAGCATTGCGGCGGCACGGGCCTTCCGCGCCGGCGACGAGCCCTCTCCGGTTCCCGACCGGGAACTGCTGGCCCTGGGGCTCGCCAACATCGGTGGCGGGTTCTTCGGGGCCATGGCCGCCGGTGGTGGCACCACCCAGACCGCCGTGAACCGCCAGGCCGGCGCCCGCAGCCAGGTGGCCGAGCTGGTGACGGCGGGGACGGCTCTGGCCACGTTGCTGCTGCTGGCCCCCTGGATCGCCTTGATGCCCCAGGCCGCCCTGGCGGTGGTGGTGATCGTGTACTCCTTCGAGCTGATCGCACCCGGCGAATTCCTGGCGATCCGTCGCGTGCGTCACATCGAATTCCGCTGGGCGGTGGTGGCCTTCCTGGGGGTGGTGTTTCTTGGAACCCTCAAAGGCATCCTCGTGGCCGTGATCCTCTCCCTGCTGGCCCTGGTTCAGCAGGAGGTGAACCCACCGGTGTATGCCATCGGCCGCAAGCGCGGCACCGATGTGTTCCGGCCGCTCTCAGCCAGGCACCCCCGCGATGAGACCTGGCCTGGGCTGCTGCTGCTCCGCGCCGAGGGACGCCTGTTCTTCGCCAATGCCCAGGGCGTTCTCAGCAGGATGCGCGCCGAGGTGGATCGACATCAGCCCAGGGTGGTGGTGCTGGATGGCAGCGCCGTGATCGACCTGGAATACTCCGCCCTCAAAACGCTCACCGAAGCGGAGCGGCGTCTCGACGGACAGGGTGTCAGCCTCTGGCTGGCGGGACTGAATCCCACGGTGCTGGACATGATCCGCCGCTCGGAGCTGGGCGCCCGACTGGGGAAGGAGCGGATGCACCGCAACATCGAGCGTGCGGTGGAGCACTACCTCGCCGCGCAGCAGGACGGGATCGGGTGATCAGCTGAGCGATCGAACCGGCTGGGGCGATGGATCAGACTTTGGGAACGGTGCTGGCATTGCCGTTGCGAATGGCGTGGTAGCCCGGCGAGAGGATCTCCACCCCGGCGGCCGCGAAATGGTCCTGCAGCGCCGCCAGCACGTCAGAGAGGGTTTCGCGGTAGGTGTCCGCTCCGATCACGAAGGCATTGAGCTCATAGCTGATATGGAAATCATTCAGGGAGGTCTGAATCACGTAAGGCTCCAGCTCATCACTGATTCCCTTGACACTCTTGGCCGCCGCCAGCATCAGTTCGTGCACACGGCGCCAGGGAACGTCGTAGCCGATGGTGATCGTGGTGGCGATCGCGACGGGCTGCTGGATCTCACGCCGCGAGAAACTGAAATTCACCACCGAGGCGCCGATCACCATGGCGTTGGGAATGCTCACCAGCTCATTTCTTGGCGTGCGGACCCGGGTCACGAGCAACGCCCGTTCCTGCACCACCCCCACCGTGCCGTTGATGTCCACCCGGTCGCCCAGGCGGAACGCACGGGTGTAGATCAGCATCAGCCCGCTGATGATGTTGGTGGCGATGGCGCTGGAGCCGAGGGCTGCCAGCGCACCCACGAACAGGCCGGCCCCCTGGAAGGCCTTGCTGCCGGATCCAGGGATGTAGGGGTAGGCCAGCACCACCCCGATCAGGGCAATGAAGATCGTGGCCAGACGGGCCGTGGGCAGGGCCCATTCCTGGTAGAACCCCGGAATGCGCACCCGGCCCCGCTCGAGGGCTGAGAACCAGGCGTTGCTGGCGCGGATCGCCATCACCGTGACCGCCGCGATCAGCAGGATCGAGACCAGGTTCGGAAGCGCCCCGACCGCCACGTCAAAGGCGCTGCGGATCACCCCCAGAATCTGCTGACGCAGGCCATCGGCAATCCCCTGGGTGGGCGGGAACAACCCCAGCAGCAAGGGAACCAGCAGGTAGCTGATCAGGAGCAGCAGCGACCAGTGGATGACCCGGCGGACCAGCTGCAGGATCTGGCGGATCTGGACGGATTCGAGCAGCTGATTGGAGCCGACGCGCAGGCCCTGAAGCGCACGGTTCTGATCAAGGTCGATCCATCGGGTTGCCCAGCGGTTCAGCTTCGACTGGGTGCGGATCCAGAACAGGTAGATGACGAGCACCAGCAGGGCCAGGGCCGTTCCCTTGATCCAGGCGATCGGCGTGCGGCTGCGCCTGTAGGCGGTGACGGCGCTGACCAGACGGCTGCGGTACGTCTCGGCCAGCTCCTGGCGGCTGATATCGAAGCAGGCCGCCACGCGGTCATCGACGGCCAGGAACCGCTCCGTGCCGCCGTCGGCGCGGGGGCGCAGGAGGAAGGTGTACGGCGGTGCATCCTCGATCATGAGGCGCTCGGGCTGGAACGACGGGCTCTCAGCCAGGCGAGCCAGCTGCTCCGTCGCCCGCCGGGCGAACTCCTCCGGGTCCTGGGCTCCAATGGTCGAGCGGATCTCCAGCACCTTTCGGCCATCAAGGGTGATGAATGGGGGAGACTCGATGCAGTGTTCCTTCTCGGCGGCCGGGCTCGACTCCTTCTGGGCGTGAAGCGGCAGTGGCGAGACCAGCCCCAGCACCAGGGACACCCCCAGGGCCAGCGCCACCAGAACAGCGGAGCGCAATCGGCGGGCCTGGCCACCTGATCGCACCAGGGGAGGCGTCACGGCTGGTTCAATCAGACTGAATGGGGATCATGGTGCACCCTCTCCACACCCACAACCAGTGAATAGGTTGCCCGAAGCCTGGGGAGGAGTCAGCCCATGAATCCGACAGTCCCAGGCCCAGGTGTCGCGGGCCGCAGCTGGCTCCGATCGCGGGGATGGTTCTGGCCGGCCGTGCTGCTGGTGGCGCTGCTGGTGAGCCTGCCGTCGGCGTCACCCGGCCGGGCCGCGGCTGAGGTCCCTGCCGCCCAGGTGGAAGTGGACGGGGCCAGCCTGTTCCAGGTGCGGAGCTCGAAGGACTACAGCGCCGAGCAACGGGCGGACGCGGCCAATGACCTGCTCCAGAGAGCCGCCCGCAACCCCAGGCCAGCTGTGCTCCAGGTGGTGGAGCGCAATGGGCTGCCGGTGATCAGCCTCGATGGCAAGCCCCTGCTGACCGTGACCCGCCTGGACGCGGCGGAGGGCCTGAGTCCGCAGGACCAGGCGGAAACCTGGCGCCGCCGCCTGGGGGAGGCCCTGGAGCAGGGACGCCTGCAACGGCAGCCCGCCTACATCCAGCGGATGGGGCTGCGCTCGCTCGCCCTGCTGCTGGGGGCTTTCCTGTTGCAGCGCCTGCTGGGAAGTCTCTTCCGGCGGGCCTTCCCGCAGGCGTGGCCCCATCCGGGCGCCGATGGTGAGCTGATCCCAGGGAAGGCGGGCAGCGGCTTCCTGATCCGGGCCCTGCTGCGCAGTCTTCAGGTGGCGGTCTGGATCAGCGTGGCCGGCACAGTGGCCGACCTGTTTCCGCTCAGCCGGATGGCCTTGCAGCGGCTGCGTGACGCGCTCTCCGACAGCCTCGCCTCCCCCTTCCTGCCTCTGGGGGAACGCAGCTACTCGGTGCTGGATGTGATCGTGCTGATCACCCTGTTCCTGGCCCTGGCCAAGGGGCTGGGGGTGCTGCAGCGGCTGCTGCGCACCCGCGTGCTGCAGTACACGGGGATCGGTAAAGGCGCCCAGGAAGGGATCGCCTTCGTGGTGCAATACGCCCTGCTGTTCGTCGGCTCACTGGTGCTGCTTCAGCTCTGGGGGCTCGACCTGAGCTCCCTGACCCTCTTCGCCAGCGTGTTCGGTGTGGCCCTTGGCCTTGGACTGCAGGGTATCACCAAGAACTTCATCAGTGGCCTGATCATCATCTTCGAGCGCCCGATCCAGGTGGGTGATTTCGTCGAGATCGGCGAGCTTCAGGGCACGGTGCAGAAGATCAGCCTGCGCAGCACCGAAGTGGTGACCCTCGATCGAATCGCGATCATCGTGCCGAATGCCGAGTTCCTCGAATCCCAGGTGGTGAACTGGAGCCATGGCAGTCCCACGTCCCGGCTGATGCTCCCCATCGGCGTGGCCTACGGCTCGGATTGCACCGCCGTGCGCAATGCCCTGGTCGAAGCCTGCAAAGACTATTCCGGGATTCTCCAGGACCCGAAACCGAAGGTGTTCTTCACCGGCTTCGGCGACAGCTCCCTGAACTTCAGTCTGCTGGTGTGGATCAACCAACCCATGCGTCAGTACGAGATCATCAGCGATCTCAATTTCCGCATCGAGGCCGTTCTGCGTCACCGCGGGATTTCAGTCCCCTTCCCCCAGCGGGATCTGCATCTGCGCAACGACAGCCTGCAGCTGTCCCTGCCCCCCGAACTGAGCGAGGGGCTCAGAGCCCTGCTGGCGGATCGTGGCCAGCCCTCCGCCGCACCGTCCGATCAGGACGGGACGTAGGGAGGTGGCACCGTGCTGGCGCGGCCACTGCGAATGGCGTGATATCCGGGCGAGAGAATCTCCACCTGGGCCAGCGCGAACTGATCCTGGAGAGCCGCCAACAGGTCCGAGAGAGTCTGGCGATAGGTGCTCACATCCCGGACGAATGCATTGAGCTCGTAGCTGATGTGGAAGTCGTTGAGGGAGGTCTGGATCACGTAGGGCCTGAGCTCATCGGTGATCCCCTCAACGCTGTGGGCCGCTGCCAGCATCAGCTCATGCACCCGGCGCCAGGGCACGTCGTAACCGATGGTGATCGTGGTGGCCAGGGCCACGGGTCTGGCGATCTCACGGCGGGAGAAGCTGTAGTTGAGGATCGACGCCGCAATCACGGTGGCATTGGGAATGCTCACGAGTTCGTTCCGCGGGGTCTGAAGGCGTGTCACCAGAAGGGCACGGTCCTGCACCACGCCAATGGTGCCGTTGATCTCGACACGGTCGCCTTCGCGGAAGGCACGGGTGTAGATCAGCATCAGTCCGCTGATGATGTTGGTGGCGATGGCGCTTGATCCCAGAGCCGCCAGCACACCCAGCAACAGGCCGGCCCCCTGGAAGGCCTTGCTGCTGGAGCCGGGGATGTAGGGATAGGCCAGCACCACACTGGCCAGAATGATCAGGATCGTGGCCAGCCGCGCCGTGGGCAGGGCCCACT
Source organism: Synechococcus sp. CBW1107 (assembly GCF_015841355.1). Taxonomy (NCBI): domain Bacteria; kingdom Bacillati; phylum Cyanobacteriota; class Cyanophyceae; order Synechococcales; family Synechococcaceae; genus Synechococcus; species Synechococcus sp. CBW1107. The sequence goes on along the minus strand of NZ_CP064908.1, from coordinate 1,816,968 downwards.
CCTGATAGAAGCCGGGTATGCGGATGCGGCCGCGATCGATGGCCTGAAACCAGGCATGGCTGCAGCGATTGACCAGCACCGCGATCACCAGGATCACAAGAATCGAGACCAGATTCGGGATCGTGGCCACGATCGCGGCCAGCAGACGGCCCACCAGCGCCAGGATCTGACCGCGCAAGCCTTCGGCGATCCCCTGCGTGGGCGGGAAGAACCCCAGCAGCAGCGGAATCAGCAGATAGCTGATCAGCAGCAGCAGGGCCCAGTGCAGCACCTGAAGCAGCAGCTGCAGCGACGCACGCAGCTGAACGGGATCCAGCAAGTGTCCGCTGCGTTGCTGGACCTCCGCGAACAACCCGGCTTCCTGGGCCCCGATCCAGGTGCGCAGTCTGTTGTGGAGACGCCGCTGAAGACGCACCCACAACACATAGAACCCAAGCACCAGCAGGGCCAGCGCCGTGCCCCTTGCCCAGGCTCCTGCGGTGTGACTGCGGCGGTAGTCCGCCAGCGCCTGACGCAGGCTGTCGCGGTAACGCTCAGCCAGCTGCTGGCGTTTGAGCCCGAAGCAGGCCGCTCCGCGATCGTCCACCGCCAGACTGGCCGTGAAGGATCCGTCCCGCTGGATGCCGATCAGGCTGTAGGGGGGATCGTCGCGGACAACGATCTGCTCAGGGCGGTAGCTGAGGTTGGAGGCCCACAGCTGCAGCGCCCGGCTGCCGCGGCTGGCCAGCGCCGTCCGTTGCTGAGCGCCTGGAGCCGAGCGGATCTCCAGCACCTTCCTGCCATCGAGCTGAACCCACTCCGGGGTGCTGGAGCAGTGTTCAGGCATGCTTTCGGCAGGAAGCACCTTCAGTGGGCTGGCCATGGGCGCGCTGGCCAGCCCTGGCAGCCCCGGCACGAGCAGCACGAGCAGCACGAACTGCACGAGCAGCAGCGCCAGCAGCCGTTGCGGCCGGACGGATCCAGGCCAGAAACGCCGGAAGCCCACACCGCTCACCCTGACCATACCGACATGACGACACCCTCGCCCCATGGCCATCGCCACCATCGCAATCGATGATTCTGAGCGCGTCATGGCCACAGGAGAGGCTCCCCTGGCGATTCTTCATTGAGCATCAGCGCCTTAACTTCTTTCCGGGGCCTTGCCATCGTTGAGGCGTACATCGAGCGGGGGAATCTCCACCAGATGGACCGTGGTGGAAGCGATGCCGATCCGACCCTGACTGGCCTCGAACGCGTCCAGGATGTTGGTGTAGAGCAGATCTTTGGTGATGCGCCTGCGTTTGCAATCCACGATGTAGCGCACGGTGAAGGACAGCCAGTTGTCGGTCACCACCAGACTGACGGCCGGCTCCAGACTGGCGGACTCGAGCAGATAACGCCGGATCAACTGCTGCCAGGCCTGGCGGGAGGCCTGCATCAACTCGTCGGTATAGAGATCGTTCACCGCCTGCTCGAGAATCGTCCGGGCCAGACGATGATCACATCCATGTTTGACCGGCACCTTGATCTCGTCCCAGAGGAAAGGGAAGTCACCGGAGTAGTTGAAGACAGGTTCCTTGAAGACAAAACTGTTGGCGATTCGCACCACCCGACCGCTGTAGAGATCGGAGTCGACCCATTCGCCAAGCTCCATCATGGTGGTCCTGAGAATGCCGATGTCGATGACATCCCCCTTGATGCCGCCGAGCTGGACACGATCTCCTGGCTTGTAGAAACCCCCAAAGGAAATCGCAATCCAGCCGGCGACACTGCCGATCACCTCCTGCAGAGCGAAGGCGATGCCGGCACTGGCCACACCGATCGCCACCGTCAACCCCACCAGCCGGTCGCGGTAGACGAGCGACACCAGCAGGATCGCCGCCAGATAGCCCCCGAAGGTGATCAGCTTGCGGCCGTAGTAGCGGCTGTCCGAATCCTTGAGATTGCGGGTGATGTAGTGCTGGGCCAGGCGCACAGCCAGGACGATCAGCACCAGACCCACCAGGGCCGCCATCAGTTTCTGAATCCCTGGTTCCTGCCACCAGGGAACAGCCAGGACCAGCTGGGGCAACAGCGCTTGCACCGGACGCCGACGACGAGGAGAGCTCCAGCTTCGCCCCTGGACCAACGAATCAGCCTGGAGAATGAGCTTAAGGTGGCCAGTTCTGATCCGCTCAGGCCATCACACCGCTTCTTCCCACGGGTCTGAGCAGCCGAGCGCAACAGCGCCCGGTGCCACGTCAGCGCATGCGGCGGCTGCTCACCGAATTTCAGCAGGACGCCCGGCTGGATCAGGTGTTCGTTGTGCTCACCCTCGGCTCCACCCTGATCGCCACCCTCGGTCTGCTGGCCAACAGTGCCGCGGTGGTGATCGGGGCCATGATCATCGCCCCCTGGATCACGCCGCTGCGGGCCACCGCCTTCGGCATCTTGCGGGGTCGCCTGCCCCAGGTGATCCAGGGGCTGGTGACCCTGTTCGTGGGGGCCGTGATCACTGTCACCCTGTCGCTGCTGCTGGGTAAACTCGCCGGCTTGCCGGATTTCGGCAACGAGGTGCTCTCGCGCACGTCGCCGAACCTGCTGGATCTGGGCATCGCCCTGGTGGCGGGTGGCATCGCCGCCTACGCCAAGGTGCGCAGCGAAGCCGTGTCCTCGCTGGCTGGAACGGCCATCGCCGTGGCCCTGGTGCCACCGGTGTGCGTGATGGGGCTGCTGCTCTCCGCCGACAGGTGGAGCCTGGCCCTGGGCGCGGGCCTGCTCTACCTCACCAACCTGATGGGCATCCTCAGCGGCTGCCTGGTGGTGCTGGCCAAATCAGGGCCCGGGCTGCGTCACCACATGCGCCGCAGCCGGCTCAGCCTGATCAGCCTCGCCCTGACGGCCGTGCTTGTGGTTCCGCTCACCAGCAGCTTCCTTGATCTGGTGCGCCGGGCCCGTCAGCAGACGCTGCAGCGCCAGTTGCAGGACACGATCCAGACCCTGCTGGTGCGCGAGACCGTCACCCTGGGCCAGGAGGCCCAGCTCGATGGGATGACCATCGACTGGAACCAGAATCCCCCCCTGATCCGGGTGGTGGTGAGGGCCAGCCGGCCGGATGTGCCCAGTCCGAAGCAGGTGGCGGCGGTGCAGAAGCTGGTCAACGAGCGTCAGGGGCTGCGCTTTCGCCTGGTGGTCGAGCGCTCGGCTGTGGAAGTGGTGGGTCCTGAGACGGCACCCAATCCCCAGCCCGAGAACGGAAAGTTGCCACTGCCGCCCGCTGGAACGACCGCCCCCGAGCCGCCCAGGCCACCGCCGGCCGCACCTGGAGCGGGCAGCCGGCCCGTGGCGCCGCCGCCGCCGCCGGAGTAGCAAGGAGAGGTACGCACCACCAAAGGCACCACCGATGTCCAAAGCTCAGCTGAGTGCCTTCCTGATCGAAGTGGAAGCCGATGCCGCCCTGCGCCAGCGGGTGGACAGCGCCGCCGATGCCAGCGCCGTGGCCGCCATCGCCCTGGAGAGGGGCCATGTGTTCTCCGCGGCCACCCTCAGCCGCCACCAACGGGGCTGAGACTCAGGCGCAGCGCCTCGAGCCGGCGGGCATTCACACCCAGGTCGGAGTCCCCCAGGCGGGATTCCGAGCGCGCCTGAAGGCTGGACCTGGAGTCATCCAGCGCCAGTTCCAGATCATCGACAAAGCCGAACAGCCGGCTCTCGGCGGTGGCATGCAGATAGCTGAGCTGGGGGGACCCCACCCTGGTTTCGATCTGGACTCCAGGGGTGGTCTCCAGTTCCAGGGCCAGCTGCTGGAGAGCCGCAGCCGGATCAGCCAGGGGCCAGTCCTGGCGAGCGCAGTGCGCCGGGCTGGAGCAGGGCCTGAGCCGACCCTCGTGCAGACCGAGATCCGCGGGCGGCGCACCGGAAACATGCAGCAGAGAAGCCTGAGCCGCGCCGGGGTGGCCCAGCAGCGACAGCCAGACGAGCAGCTGGGCTCCGAGCAGCGCCAGAAGCCTCAGGGGGCGCAAGGGGGCGGTTCTCATGCTGCGGCGGCCGCCCAGCTGCCGTGCAGGCCGTGGGGCAGGGCCAGCGGCATGGGCAGAACCGCCTGCTCCGAGAGGTCGGCGGCGTTGAGGATCACCAGGTCGCTGGCGCAGCGCGCCCCGTTCCAGACCACGCAGAGGATCCAGCCGTCGTCCTCGGCGGGTTGATCGGCTTCCGTCCCCTGCCGGGGGCGCGGCACCATCACGGGCTCGCTCACGAATCCGCGGGGAGCGGCGCTCCAGACACAGCGCTCGCCGCTGCTCAGATCCAGCTTCTCGATGGCCTGCAGGGGAGCATTGCCCCGCTCCTGCTCGGTGACGGCCATCCAGGCGTAGCGGGCCTCAAGACCCACCCGCCGGGGGTTGACCATGGCGAACTCGCAGCAGCTCTCCTCCAGCAGTTCCGTGCTCACCTCACCGCTGGCCAGGTCGATGCGGCAGCGCTTGAGCTGGCCGACCGGCAGGGTGTCGAAATCGACGGCGCGGAAATCAACGCCAGGACCGATCGAGGGGAAATCGTCGTAGAAGATCGAATCCACCACCACCTGGCCGGCCGCACCGGCTGAGGGATCCTCGAAGGCATTGAGGTGGTGGAACACGAAGCCCTCAGGGGCGCTCACCTGCAGTGGCTCGCCCTCGCCGGAGCGGGGGATCAACCAGAACTGACCGCTCTCGCCCGGCTTGGAGTCCAGGCACTGGGCCGCCCCTTTCCAGCCGAGCACGAAACCCAGCGGATTGAAGCTCATGGCGTTCTGCAGAAACACCGCCCAGTTCGCGGTGATGGCGAAATCGTGGAGGAAGGCGAAGCCATTGAAACTGCGCTTCTGATCGGCCACCAGCTGGCCCGCGGTGGCCCCGGGGCTGGCATCGAACTCCATCAGGCGGATGGTGCTGCGCGGGCCGGCCTTGACGCCGAAGGTCACCATGCGTTCCTGGCCGTGGTGGCCGGGATCGAAGCGCGGGTGGGCGCTGAAGGCCTCACCCTCGGCAAGTGCACCGCCGAGGAGTTCGACACCTTCGGTTTCTAGGCTGGTGGGATCGAGGCTGTGGGGCGAGCTGGCCTCCCAGAGGGCCAGCAGCTTCTCGCCCAGCCGCACCACGTGGGTGTTGGCGATGTTCTTGAGCCGCAGGTCGAAGGCATTGGCCAAAGGCCCGCCGGGCTTCTGGCTGCCAAAGACGCCGCGGTAGAGGACCTTGCCGGCCTTCTCCTCCGCCAGCCAGCCCTCCGTGCGCACGAAACGGTTGCTCAGCAGGGCCTCGCCGCCCTCGAAGCGCACGGCGGTGATCATGCCGTCGCCATCAAAGGGGTGATGCACCCAGTGGCCGCCGCGCTCCAGGCGCCCAGGACCGTTGCGGTAGAGGCTGCCGTTGAGCTCCGGCGGGATGCTGCCGCTGGAGGCGGCCAGGGGCACGGAGGTGAGTTCCGTGCCCACATTGCGGAAGGCACTGGCCCAGTCGGCGCGGTCGTAGCCGGGCAGGGAGGCCGCTGCGGCCTTGCCGGGTTCGGGTCGACTGGGGGCGATGGTCATCGCTCACTCGCGCTGGTGTCCCTCCATCATCACGTAACGGAGTGTGACGACGCGAGTCGTGTCAGCCGAGAGCGCCCGCCTGCTCCAGCACGCCCTTGCTGCTGGGCACCTCGCCGGCGCGGCGCGGATCGATCTCCACCGCCTGGCGCAGGGCCCGGGCGAAGGCCTTGAAGCAGGCCTCCACGATGTGGTGGGAATTGAGGCCGTCGAGCTGGCGGATGTGCAGCGTGAGGCCGGAGTTGTTCACCACCGCCACGAAGAACTCGCGCACCAGTTCGGTGTCGTAGGTGCCGATGCGCTGGCCCGGAATCACCAGGCCGTAGCTGAGATGGGGCCGGCCGGAGCAGTCGAGCACCACCTGCACCAGAGCCTCATCCAGGGGCGCAGTGAAGTGCCCGAAGCGGTGGATGCCCTTGCGGCTGCCCAGGGCCTGGGCCAGGGCCTGGCCAACGGCGATGCCCACGTCCTCGTTGGTGTGGTGGTCATCGATGTGGGTGTCACCCTCGGCGCTGATCTCCAGGTCGAGCAGGCCGTGGCTGGCGAGCTGGTGGAGCATGTGATCGAGAAAGGGCACACCGGTGCTCACCCGGCAGCGGCCACGGCCATCGAGGCCCAGGCGCACGCGCACGTCCGTTTCACCGGTCACGCGGTGGACGCTGCCACTGCGGCCGCCGCTGCTGCCGTGATCGAGGTCCGGAAGGGAGGACACGGGGCAACAGGGCGGGACTGTACCAATCATGCCGAAGCCGGAGACCGGAATCGGTCCACAATCGCCGCCACCGATCCGGCCGCTGCTTGAACAACTGTCCCCAGGCGGTGCTCGCCGAACTGCGAGCGGGTCACCGGCGCTTCCTCGACGGTGAATCCCTCCATCCCCACAGCAGCCGCGAACGCATGCTCGAGGTGGAGTCGGGCCAGCACCCCACCGCCGCGGTGCTGGGCTGCGCCGATTCACGGGTGCCGGTGGAACTGCTGTTCGACACGGGCTTCGGCGACCTGTTCGTGGTGCGCAACGCCGGCACCCTCTCCACCACCGCGGCGATCGCCTCGCTGGAGTACGCCGTGGCCCATCTGGGCGTGCCCGTGATCGTGGTGCTCGGCCATGAGCGCTGCGGCGCGGTGGAGGCGGCCCTGAACCCGGCGCTGACGCTCACCCCGAGCCTGGCCCAGGTGGTGGGGCAGCTGCGCATGGAACTGCTCCACCTCGGCGGCCACAACGACCTGGAGCAGGCCTCCCGCCATCACACCCTGAATGCGGCCCGCAACCTCGTCGACTCCAGCGTGCTGCTCACCGATCTGATGCGCGGCGGCCGCCTCCAGGTGGAGGCCGCTTTCTACAACCTCCATACCACCAGCATCGACTGGATGGGATCGGTGATGCCGATGCGCTCGGAGGCCCTGATCACATCCCCGTGATGCAGTAGCCGGCGTCCACGTAGATCACCTGGCCGGTGATGCCGGAGGCCAGGGGGCTGGCCAGGAACGCGGCGGTGGCCCCGACCTCGTCCTGGGTGACGGTGCGCTTGAGCGGAGCCTTCTCCTCCACGTTGTGGATCATCTCGAGAATGCCCCCGATCGCCGAGCTGGCCAGGGTGCGGATCGGACCGGCACTGATCGCATTCACCCGCACCTGCTTCTCGGGGCCCAGCTCGGCGGCCAGATAGCGCACCGACGCCTCGAGGGCCGCCTTGGCCACACCCATGACGTTGTAGTTGGGGATCGCCCGCTCGGCGCCCAGATAGCTGAGGGTGATCACGCTGGCGCCCTCACTGAACAGGGGCTTGGCGTGACGGCAGAGGGGGGCCAGGGAGTAGGCACTCACCTCCAGGGCCCTGGCGAAGCCCTCCGGGCTGATGTCGGAGTAGTTGCCGATCAGCTCGTCCTTGCCGGCGAAGGCGAGGCAGTGCACGAGCACATCGATCGAGCCCCACTGCTCCTTCACCCGCTCGAACACCGCCTCGATCTGGGCCGGCTCCTGCACATTCAGGGGCTCGAACAAGGTGGGGTTCAGCGGCGCGGTGAGGTCACGCACCTTGCCTTCGAAGCGGCCCTTCTCATCGGGCAGATAGGTGACTCCCAGCTCGCAGCCGGCCGCAGCCAGCTGCTGGGCGATCCCCCAGGCGATCGAGCGGTTGTTGGCGATGCCCGTGACGAGGGCTTTCTTGCCGCGCAGATCAAGGAGCATGGGGAAGGCGCCGAGTGCCGGCCAGGAACAGTGGGGCGATTCTCCTCCACCGCTTCCGTCGCCCACAGACCAGCGCCCGCACCCACCGATGACATCAAGCACTCCTCAGCCAGGTCCGACGACTTCTCATCAACCCGGCGCCGCAGTCCTCGCCGGCGTGCCCCTGGGCTGGCCCGGAAGCAGCGACGATCTGCCGCGCCAGTTCCCAGTCCGCGACGCCCTCGTGCGGGAGCTGGCGGCCCGCTTTCCCCAGGCCGGAGGCGGAGCCAGCCCGATCCGGGGGGGCTCGGAGCCGGCGCTGGCGGCGTTGGCGGCCCTCAACCCGGTGCGCTATGCCGCCAGCCGCAACCACCTCGATGGCGCGGTGAGCGGTCTCTCCCCCTACATCCGCCACGGGGTTCTGACCCTGGCTCAGGTGCGTGATGTAGTGCTGGATCGGATGGGCCGTGGGCCCGGGCCCGGGCCCGTGAACGAGAAGCTGCTGCAGGAGCTGGCCTGGCGTGACTACTGGCAGCGGCTCTGGATCCGCCTGGGCGATGGCATCTGGGAGAACCAGGAGCCGCTCAAGACCGGCCACCCCGAAGCGGCCTACGCCTGGGAGCTGCCGGACGACATCCGCGAGGGCCGCAGCGGCCTGGCCTGCATCGATGCCTTCGCGCGCCAGCTGATGGACACCGGCTGGCTGCACAACCACGCCCGGATGTGGCTGGCCGCCTACGTGGTGCACTGGCGGCGGGTCCGCTGGCAGGCGGGGGCCCGCTGGTTCCTGCGCCACCTGGTCGATGGCGATGCCGCCAGCAACAACCTCAGCTGGCAGTGGGTGGCCAGCAGCTTCAGCTCCAAGCCTTACCTGTTCAACCGCGCCAACCTGGAGCGCTTCGGCGCGGGGCGCCATTGCCCGGGCTGTCCGGCCGCGGAGGCCTGTCCCTTCGAGGACAGCTACGAGGCCTTGCAGACCCGCCTGTTCTCCACGCCGCAAGGCGGGGGGCAGGCCAGAGGCAGGTCGGCCAGAGGCGAGACGAGCTGAGCATGGACTGTCCGGTTCTCTGGATCCACGCCGAGGCCCTGGGTCCGGCCAATCCCGCCCTGCTGGCCCATCCGGGCCGGCCGGCCGTGTTCGTCTTCGAGCCGGGGCTGCTGGAGGGCGCCGGCGGACCGATCAGCCTCAAGCGGATCGTCTTCCTCTACGAGTGCCTCCTGGAGCTGCCGGTCACGATCCGCCAGGGCGATGGAGCCGAGGAGGTGCTGGCCTTCGCCGCCCGCCACCAAGCCGATGGGGTGGTGACCAGCGCCTGGGTGGACCCCCAGCTGGGGACCATCGCCGCGACCGTGGCCGCCGCCCTGCCCCTGCAGGTGCTGGAGCCCGAACCCTTCGTGGACCTGCCGCAGGAGGTGGACCTGCGCCGCTTCAGCCGCTACTGGCGATCGGCCGGGCCCCGGCTGCGGCCGGATCCCGCCGGGCCAGATGAGCCCTCGTGATCGAGTCCAGCAACCCCACCGCCCCCGTCGACCCCGACCAGGCCGCGCCGCACCGCCTGGAGCAGCCTGGGCTGCCGGCCACGGTCTGGCTGGCGGGGCTGGCCTGGCTCACCCCCCCGCGGCGGGTGGAGCTGCTGGCACTGCTCTCCAGCGACGAGCATCAGCGGCTGCGGCGCTGGCGTCAGCCCAAGGACCAGGACCGCTTCCTGCTGGGCCGGGGCCTGCTGCGGATGCGGCTGGGACAGGCTCTGGGGCTGGAGCCCGCCCGGTTGCGCTTCTGCCTCGGACCCCAGGGAAAGCCAGCCCTGGAGGGGCTCGGAAGCCAGGACACCCTCCAGTTCAACCTGGCCCATTCGGGCGCTCTGGTGCTGCTGGCCCTCCATCCCGAGCGGCCGGTGGGGGTGGATGTGGAGCGGCAGCGGCCGCTCCCCAACTGGGAGGCGATCGCCCGCCGCCATCTGTCCAGCGGTGACTGTGAAGCCCTGCTGGCGCTGCCACCCGAGGAGCAGCTGGGCGGCTTTCTGCAGCAGTGGTGCCGGCTTGAGGCTGGGCTGAAAGCCACGGGACTCGGCCTCGCCGCAGCCGGCGCCCCGCCACCACCAGGGCTGGAGCTGCACGATCTGCACCTGCCGGAGGGCTACGCCGGCAGCCTCGCCCTGCTCTGAGCCCTGAGCTCAGGGGGTCGCGGCGTCCGCCTCCGGCTTGGTGGCGTTCTTCTGCTCGGGGTCCTGTTCCTGCTGACGGATCGTTTCGGGATCGGTGAGCAGATCCTTCTCCTCCAGCATCGGCAGCTTCTCCACCTTCACCTGGGAGGGATTCAGGGGCGGCTCGATCCACTCCCAGGTGCTGCGCGGGGCGCGGCTGAGGCAGAGGGCTTCCAGCTCCCTGCGCAGGGCCCGGCGCACGTCGCGGCGGGCGACGGCGGCGAAGAACTCCTCGCGGCTGGCCAGACCGGAGCTGAAGGGGTGGCTGCCGTTGCCGTTGAACAGCCGCGCCGGATCCGGCAGCCAGCGCGGACGGCAGACACCCTTACGGCGGGTGTCGGTTTCGAGCCAGATGTGCAGCCCGTAGCCATCGGGCTGGCTCACCACCGCCAGGCCGTCATGAGGCTGCTGCCGCTGCAGGGGAAAGAGGCGCCAGGTGGGGCGGCGGTCGGCGGGGACACAGCCGGCCACGGCGACCAGAGCCCCCAGAGCGAGCAACGCCACCAGAGTTGATGCCGGACGGTGGGGGGGCCGGGCCAAAGGGTGGTTGCGGGTGGGGGGATCCTGCCCCGGGCGCGCCGCGGCCGTGGGAGCGACAATCACTTCAGCGATCCCTGCAGCGAAGGCCGGTCCATGGCACTGACTCCCTCGACGATGCTGCCCCTGGAGCACCCCCTGCCCGCCTTCGCGCTGGAGACCCTGGATGGGGAGGTGGTCAGCAGCACGGGGCTGCCGCCAAGGCCGTTGCTGGTGCTGTTCCTCTGTGCCCACTGCCCCTTCGTGAAGCACATCGAGGCGGAACTGACCCGGATCGATCACGACTACGGCGATCGGGTCACGATCCTGGCGATCGCCAGCAACAGCCTGATCACCCATCCTCAGGACGGGCCGGAGCAACTGGCGGAGCAGCGCCGCCGCTGCGGCTGGAGCTTCCCCTACCTGCTCGACCCGGACCAGAGCGTGGCCCGGGCGTTCAGGGCGGCCTGCACTCCGGATCTGTTTCTGTTCGATGCGGAGCAGCGCCTGGCCTACCGAGGCCAGCTCGATGACAGCCGCCCGGGCGGCACGCAGCCAGCGGATGGCGCCGACCTGCGATCGGCCCTTGATTCCGTGCTGGCGGGACGGCCGCCGGAGCGCGGGCAAAAGCCTGCAATCGGTTGCAACATCAAGTGGCACCCGGGCCTGGAGCCCGACTGGGCCTGACCCTTGGAGGGGCTTAAGGTTGCTGCCATGCAGGTGCCCCCCTTCGATCTCACCGAGCAGCTTCATCAACTGGGTGAGGCCCTCGAAGACGCCGTTCTGCAGGTGTTGCGCAGCGGGCAGTACATCGGGGGCGCCACGATTGCCCGTTTCGAGCAACAGTTCGCCGAGGCCGTGGGCACCCCCCACGCCATCGGCTGCAACAGCGGCACCGACGCCCTGGTGCTGGCCCTGAGGGGTCTGGGCATCGGCGAGGGCGATGAGGTGATCACCAGTTCCTTCAGCTTCTTCGCCACCGCCGAAGCGATCAGCGCCGTGGGGGCCACACCGGTGTTCGTGGATGTGGAGGAGTCCACCTACCTGATCGATCTCGAGCGGGTCGAGGCGGCGATCACGCCCGCCACCAGGGCCCTGATGCCGGTGCACCTGTTCGGGCGCCCGGTGGACATGGAGCGGCTGACGGCGATCGCCGCCGCCCACGGCCTGCTGGTGATCGAAGACTGTGCCCAGGCCACCGGCGCCAGCTGGGCCGGGCGGCCGGTGGGCAGCTGGGGCGATGCGGGCTGCTTCAGCTTCTTCCCCACCAAGAACCTCGGCGGCGCCGGGGACGGCGGGGCGGTCACCTGCCGGGATCCTGAGCTGGCCGCCCGCATCCGCGAGCTGGCGGTGCACGGCATGCCGCGCCGCTACCTGCACACCTCGCTTGGATACAACAGCCGCCTCGACGCGATGCAGGCGGCTGTGCTCTCCGTGAAACTTCCCCACCTGGCCGGCTGGGTGGAGCAGCGAAGGCAGCTGGCGACCAACTACCGCCGCGAGCTGGCTGATCTGCAGGGTCTGAGGCTGCCGGCTGACGGGCCCAGCGGCCACAGCTGGAACCAGTTCGTGGTGCGCGTGCCCCGCTGCCCGTCGGCCGAGGCCGGCTGCGGCGGCGGTTGCGTGCCCTCCAGCGACAGCGCCACCTATGGCCTGCCGGAGAGCTGCTGCCGCGACTGGCTGAAGCAGGCCCTGGCCGAAGCCGGCGTGAACACGATCATCTATTACCCGATTCCGATCCACCGCCAGCCGGCCTACGCGGAGCTGGGCTACGGCCCCGGCAGCCTGCCGATCACCGAGCGGCTCACCGCCGAGGTGCTCAGCCTGCCGATCTTCCCGGAACTGAGCGCCGCCCAGCAGGCCACCGTGACCGCCGTGATGCGGCAGCTGGTGGCTCAGCCCCTCAGCCTGGCCTCCTGAGGCGCAGCCACCGAGGCCGCATGCAGGGCCTTGAAGCGGGCCTGCTGCAGCTTGTGATCGACGATCGGGCCCGGATAGCCCCGGCGCTCCAGGGGAGCGATCTCTCCACGGATCAGATCGGCAGCGGCCACATGTGAGAGCTCGGGCAACCAGCGACGGATGTAGGTGGCCTCGGGATCGAAGCGGGCCGCCTGGGTGTAGGGGTTGAAGATGCGCAGAGGTTTGGGGTCCATGCCGCTGCTGGCGCTCCACTGCCAGCCGCCGTTGTTGGCCGCCAGATCACCGTCCACCAGCAGGCGCATGAACTGGCGTTCACCCCAGCGCCAGTCCACGATCAGATCCTTCACCAGGAAGGAGGCCACGATCATGCGGCAGCGGTTGTGCATCCAGCCGGAGTCACTGAGCTGGCGCATGGCGGCATCCACGATCGGCACGCCCGTGAGGCCATCGCACCAGGCGGCGAAACGGCCCTCGTCGTTCTCCCAGGGGAAGTGGCGCCACTGGGGGCGGTAGGGACCCTCGGCCAGTTCGGGGAAATGGAACAGGGCCTGCTGGTAGAACTCGCGCCAGGCCAGTTCCTGCTCCCAGACCGTGATCGACTGGAGCTCTTCCTCACTGCGGGCCCGCGAGCGCTGCTCCTGGGCGGCGGCCCAGGCCTGACGGGGGCTGAGGGTGCCGAATTTGAGCGCCGCGCTCAGACCTGAGGTGCCAGGCTCCGCCGGCAGGTTGCGGCCCGGCTCGTAGCCCAGAAGGGGTCCGTCGGCGAAGGCGGCCAGCTGGGCGGCGGCGGCGGCCTCCCCGGGGCGGCAGGGGCAGAGATCGGCGCCCGCGAAGGGTGCTCCGGGGAGACCATCGCCGGGGGTGGGCACCGTCTCCAGCCAGCTCAGCTGATCCCAGAGCCGGCGGCGCTCAGGGGGCAGGGCTGCAGGGTCGAGATCGAGAAGGTCCGCCGGAGCGGCAACGGGAGCGCAGGCCTCGGAGCCGGCCTGCTCGATCCGTCGTCGCCAGGAGCGGAAGAAGGGGCCATAGACCCGGTAGGGATCGCCGGCGCCGGTGGCCAGGGCATCGGGGGGCACCAGCAGCTGGTCCCAGTCGGCCAGCAGCTTGCAGCCGCCGGCTCGCAGGGCCTCGGCAACGCGGCGGTCGCGGGCACGGCCGTAGGGCTCCACATCGCGATTCCAGGCCACCACCTCAGCACCGCTGGCCTCGGCCAGCTGCGGCAGGACCACAGCCGGATCCCCGCGCAGCAGCAGCAGACGGGAGCCGGCCTCCCGCCAGCGGCTCTGCAGCTCCCGGAGGCTCTCGCTCAGGAACCAGAGCCTGGCCGGGGAGAGATCGGGGGCCTCCAGCAGGGCCGGATCGAAGACGAACACGCCGGTGACGGCGGCGGTGGCGCGGGCCGCGGCGGCCAGGCCCAGGTTGTCGGCCAGGCGCAGATCGCGGCGATGCCAGAACAGCCAGCGCGGCGGGCTCATCCGAGACCCAGCAGCTGGCGGGCCCGGAACCAGGCGGTGACGCTCTTGCCGTCGAGGGCCTCATCGCCGCTGGCCAGGGCGGCATCGAGGGCGGCGGGCGCGAGCAGCAGCACGTCCAGATCCTCGTCGTCGTCACCCGCGGGTCGGTCGCTGAGGGGGGTGAGATCCCGGGCCAGGAAGAGGTGGATCACCTCATCGGAATAGCCGGGGCAGGGCAGCATCAGACCGAGGGAATCCCAGCGGCTGGCGCTGTAGCCCGCCTCCTCCCCCAGCTCCCGCTGCATCGACTCCAGGGGGTCCTCGCCATCCTCGAGGGTGCCCGCGGGGAACTCGAGGATGCGCCGCTCCACCGCGAACCGGTACTGGCGCAGCAGCACCACGCTCCCGTCGGCCAGCACCGGCACCGCCAGGGACGCGCCGGGATGACGAATGATCCCGTAGGTGCCCTCCACACCCATCGGCAGCATCACCCGGTTGAGCTCGAAGCGCAGCTTGCGGGCCTCGAGGACCGCCGTGGTTTCCAGGTGGGTGGAGGGCTCTGGCGGTGGCAGGGGAGCCATGGGAAGGGCTGGAGCAGGCCCACCAGTGTGACCGCCGGCCGCGGCCGGCGCGGTTCGGAGCGCGCGGTTCAGACCGTCTCGGGCCAGCCCTGCCGGGGGGGCAGGGGCCGCGGTGGCGGCTCGGCGCCGGGGCGGCTCAGCAGCTCGGCCAGCAGGGCGGCGGCGGTCTGGTGGCCACCGGGCAGCACCAGCTGCGCTGCGATCGCCGCCAGGGGGCCGATCACGAAGGCGCGCTGGCGCAGGCGCGGATGGGGAAGCTCCAGCTGGGGACTGCTGCAACGGGCCTCCCCACACCAGAGGAGGTCGAGATCGAGGCTGCGGGGGCCCCAGGGCTCCAGACGCTGGCGGCCGAAGCGTGCCTCCAGGTCCTGCAGACGCCCCAGCAGGGCCTGCGCATCGGGCCAGGGCTCGCGGCCTCCGGCTGCGCGCCCCACCAGCAGGACTCCATTGACGAAGGGCGGCTGCCCCGGCGGCCCCCCGACCGGCGCCGTGCTGAACAGCGGCGACCAGCCCAGCACCAGCTGGGCGGCATCCCCCGCCGCCCAGCTGTGCAGCTCGCGGATCAGCAGGGGGCGCACAGCCGTGAGGGTGGCGAGGGGGTCCCCGAGGTTGCCCCCCAGGGCGATGCACGCACTGGTCGGGGCGGTGATGAGCGGATCACCGAGAAGCATTCAGGGCCGCGAGCTCACGGCTCGCCGAGAAAATCGCGCTTGCCCAGCACCACACCGCTGTGACGCAGGATCGCGTAGGCGGTGGTGGTATGGAAATAGACGTTGGGCAGCACGAACACCGAGAGGAAAGGCCATCCCGCCATGGTGATCGTCTCGCCGCGGCCGATCGGCACGGTGATCTCCCGTTCCTCACTGCCGTCGATCTGATCGGCGCTGAAGCCATCGAGATAGGCGATCGAGCGCTGCAGGCGATCAATCAGCTCGGGGAAGCTGGTTTCCGTGTCCTCCAGCGGCGGCGCTTCCAGGCCGGCCAGACGGGCAACGCCGCGGCGGGCCAGGTCGGAGGCGATCTGCACCTGCCGTGACAGGGGGAACATGTCGGGATAGAGGCGGCTGGTCACCAGCACGGCGGGATCGAACCCCTGGGTCTCGGCATGGACCAGGCCCTTGCCCAGCACCGCGATCAGGTTGGTGAGCGTCCGGCGCAGGGGCGGCACGGAGGCCATGTACATGGTCAGGTCCATGGAGAAGTGCCCCTGCATCCCGGCGGGTCATCAGGCTAGGTCCAGGGGCGCGGCTGGCCGCCTTGAGCAAGGTGAGCGAGCAGTCGCTGACTTCGTTCCGGCCCCGATCACTCGGGGGCTTCAGGGCAGGAAGCCAAGATCCTCGAACCGGGGCACCAGCCAGGAGGGAATGCCGTCCTGGGCCCAGACCCAGAAGTCGCCGCGGCCCAGGTACACCGAATGGCCGGAGCGGTAGGCCTGGGCCAGGGTCGCCAGATCGAGCTCCTCCAGCGCGTCTTCCCGGCTCACTCGCCTGCTGCGGGCTGCTAGGGAGACCCTGGGGGCCATGGCACCTGTGCTGAGGGGAGTCCGCCAGCGTATCGGCGCCTGGAGTGTTGTGCACAGCGCGGAGCGATCCACGGCGGGCTCAGCCCTTCCGGGCGCAGAAGGCCAGCCATTGGGGTGTGCCGCCGGCCCCGGCCGTGGGGCCCGGCAGCTCATGAACCTGAAAGCGATCCGGGGCGAAGCCGGCCTCGAGGGCATAGGAGGCGAAGGCGTGATCAGGGGAGGAGGCCAGATAGGGCTCCGAGTTCACCCAGACCTCCGTGTCACGGACATAGCGGGCCGCCGGTGTCGGCGGGCGCAGGAAGCGGGCGCTGTCGAGGTGCATCATCAGCCCCTGTGGCCTGAGCAGGCGATGGCCTTCGGCGAACAGGCGCCGCCTCGCGGCAGCCGGGATCTCGTGCAGCAGGATGTGGCTCACGATCAGATCGAAGCTGCGATCCCCGAAGCCGGTGCCTTCGGCATCCTGCTGGGCGAAGTGAATCGCGTGATCGAGCAGCCGCGCCCGCGCGCTGGCATAGCGCAGCAGGGAGGCCCCCAGATCGATCCCCCACACCTCGGCCTCGGGGAAGGCGGCCGCATAGGGCAGGGTGCTGTGACCCGCTCCGCAGCCCAGGTCGAGGATCCGCCGCGGCCGCAGGTCGGCGTGATGACGGGCCAGCACCTGCTCGATCACGGTCCTGCCGGGAGCCTCGTTGAGGGGACCGAACCAGCCCTGGCCGTACAGGAACACGCCATGGTCGTAGAGGGCACCGGTGACGACACCGTCTTCCTCCTGGTCGTTGAGGTAGCCCCCCGGCATCCGGTGGATGTCGACCTTGAGCTGGTGGGCGGGGATGGCCAGATCGGCCGTCAGCTGCAGGCTGCCCGGTCCCCGGCGCTGGCTGTGGGCCACCGCCTCCAGGCGCTGGCGGTCGCCCGCGATCGCTGCCCTGACTGTGGCCCAGAGCTGGTCCTGCAGGGCGGCGCGGCGCTGATGGGCGGCCTGGATCAGCGGGCAGGCATCAAGCTGCCGGCGTAGCTCCGGCCAGCGCCGTCCCAGCTCCGGCGCCGGCAGCACCTCCTCGCCTAGGAGCTCGCCGATGCGGCGCTGGAGGAGCTGCTGGAAGGAGGCGCGGAACGTCGTCGCGGCGTCCATCAGAGCCTGTTCAGACTCCGGGGCCCTGGCCCTGGGGATCAGCGGGTGGCGGTGCTGCCGGACAGCCATCAGCGCAGGCGCTCAGGCCAGATCAGGGTGATCGCCAGGCTCACCAGGATGCCGAGGCTGACATCGACGAAGCGGAACCAGGCCAGTCCCCAGACCGGTGAGGTGTGGGGCACGAGGCTGACGATGGTAAGGGCGATGCCGCCGAAGCGGTAGGCGCTCTGGTGCAGGCGCAGCAGGCCGCAGACCAGCCCCAGCAGCAGGACGGCGGCCACGTAGGCGGGGAGCCCCGCGGGCAGCCACTGCACCTGAGCGGCACCGACCACCACGCCCAGGGCCGTGCCCAGCAGCCGGCGGCGTGAGATCAGCCAGGAGTCGACCAGGGTCGACTGGGTGACGATGATCGTGGTGATCGGTGCCCAGTAGGGATCCGGCAGGCGGAGGCCGCTGGCCACGGCCATCGAGACACCGGCCGCGAGGGCCGTGCGCAGGGCATGCAGGCTCCAGAGCCGCCAGCCCAGCTCGCGGGGATCGCGCTCGCGCAACTGAGGAGATCTGGATTCAGCCAAGCCGTTGAACCAGCGCCGCCGCTGCCTCCTCGCCGCTGCGCACCGCCCCCTCGAAGAACCCGGGCCAGCGCTCGGCCACCTCGGTGCCGGCCCAGAACACCCGGCCGTGGGGCCGGCGCATGGCCTCACCGCAGCGGGTCCACAGCCCCGGCGGCATCCAGCCGGCATAGGCGCCAGCCACGAACGGAACCGACGGCCAGTCCTTCTCCACATAGGCCAGGGGCTCGAGGGCCTGGGGTCCCAGGTAGGCGGCCAGATCCGCCAGCACCGCCTGCCGGCGCCCGGCTTCGCCCAGGCCGGCCCAGCACCGGTGACGATGCCCCGCCACGAAAGCGGCCAGGACCCCACAGCCGTTTTCGGGATCGGAGCTGTCGGCGCAGAGTTCCACGACGGGACGATCGCCGATGGCGATCCCCGACAGCCCCTGCTGCCGCCACCAGGGCTTCTCATACACCACCAGCACCTTGGCGCAGGCGCCCATCGCCATCTCCTGGTTGAGCTGCCGGCGGTCGGCGGGCAGCTCCGGCGAGAAGCGCAGCTGGGCCGCCTGCGCCGGCGGCATGGCCACGATCACGGCCCGGCAGGGATAGGTGGCCAGGTCGGTATGCACCCGCACCGGGTGCCTAGCCAGGGCACCGCCATCACCGTTGTGATCTGCATCAGGGAACGCCTGCTCAATGGCCCGCACCGGCTCGCCCAGACGCAGCACCCCCTCCCCCAACTCGCCGCTGAGCAGGGCCGGCAGCTGGCCGGCACCGCCATGGAGCAGGAACTCCTCCGGGCGCTCGCCCTGGGGGGCGGTGCGCTGGCCCCAGAGCACGTGCAGGAGCGAGACCTGCTCCGGCTCAGCAGGGCCGAGGAAGCCGACGGCCCGGCAGAAATAGGCGAAATACCAGGCGGCGAAGGGCGTGTGGGTGGTCTCGTCGATCCAGTCCTGGAAGCTGCGGCGATCGAGCTCGGCGGCGGCGGGATGGTGATGGGGGTGGCCCGCCGGCAGCTGGGCCACCAGGGCCTGGAACCGCTCCAGGGCGGCCATGGCATCGTCCCAGTCGGCGCTGGGCACGGCGGGGGGCTGACCCTCGGGGAAGCCCTGGAAGAAACCGGCGAACGTGCAGCGGCTCGCGCCGAACACCAGCACCGTATCGCCGGCATGGGGAGACTCGAAACGGCGGATGCCGTGGCGGTCGAGAAGGTCCAGCATGCGGGTCTGGCTGGGGCCGACCCACTGGCCGCCGAGGTCGATCCAGGGCTGGCGGCCGCCCTCCAGCTGGAGGCGCTCACCGGTCATCCGACCCCCCACCGTGGCGGCTGCCTCGATCAGCCGCAGTGAGCGGCCCGCCTTCTGCAGAGCACGGGCCGCCACCAGGCCGGAGAGTCCGGCTCCCACCACCACGGCGTCAACGGCTTCGGCGGCAGGGGGACTCATCCAGCCAGCATCGCAAGCGGACAGAGGCGTGGTCTCAGCGATGGCCAGGCCATGGCCCGGCCGGGATCACTGGACCGGAATCTGGACCGGTTCCTCGCTCGGACGGGGGCCCTTGCGGGGCAGGGACACCGTCAGCTGGCCATCGTTGGCCGTGGCGGTCATCGCTGACGCGTCGGCATCGTCGGGGAGGGTGAAACTGCGGCTGAAGCTGCCGTAGGCCCGCTCGACCCGGTGCATGCGCTCAGTGTCCTCCTTGTGCTCCTGTTGGCGCTGACCCTGAATGGTGAGGACACCGTCCTGGAGGGTGACCTTCAGGTCGTCCTTGCGGACTCCGGGGATGTCGGCCCGCACCTCATAGCCCGTGTCGGATTCGGAGATGTCCACACGCGGGTGCCAGTCATGCAGGGGCCCGTTCGCCAGAGCTGAACTGGTGCGGCCGAATGGCCAGGGCAGCCCGAGGGTGTAGCGATCGAACAGATCTTCGACATCCTTGAGCGATTCGCGTTTCATGAGCGCCATGGTGCGACCTCCTGGGTGAAAGGGTGGTGAGGATGTGATCCAGGCCGGTACGGCCGCGCTGATTGCGGAGTTCAGGATGATGCGGGTTCCGGCACCCCCTGAACCACGGTCGGCGACAACCGCCGGGTGGATCCCTCTTGATCTGACTGTCGATCCGCCGGAGACCCTTGAGAAGGTGCGGGAGACCGACCCTCAGCCTCGGTGCGGCAGGGCTGAGGCCTGTTCGATCCTCCAGAGACTCACGCCGATCCAGAGAACCAGCATCGGACTGATCCTGAGCCTGAACATCCAAAGCTGCATTGATCGGAACCTGCACTGATGTGAGCCTGCAGCACTGTGAAACCTTGGCGAATCATCCTGCCGTTGGATCACTCAGAAACCATCCCGTGCCGACTCGAGAGGCCAAGCCACGTGATACCTGGCCGTGGCATACTTCACGCTCCCAGACCATCAGCCTGTGACGAACAACAAAGGCACTGGCGGATCAGTGCTGACTGGCGTCCTGGTCGTCCTGGCTGTCCTTGGCGGCCTGGCGCTGCTGGGCTGGCTCACCATCGTGATGCTCGATCTCAAGCACCTGAACACCTCAGGCTTCACCCTCCCCTGACGGGGTCCCCATGCAGGCCTGATCAGGCGGTCCACACCCGGAAGGAGTCCAGTGTCGAGGGGCCGAAGCTGGTGGTGAGCGCCACATCGGCTGCATCCCGGCCGCGGGCGATCAGGATCCGCCCGATCCGCGGGGTGTTGTTGCGCGGGTCGAAGACGTGCCAGCCATCGTCGAGGTAGGCCTCGAACCAGGCCGAGAAGTCCATGGCCGAGTGGGGCGGTGGCACGCCGATGTCGCTCAGGTAACCGGTGCAGTAGCGGGCCGGGATGTTCATGCAGCGGCAGAAGGCGATCGCGAGATGGGTGAAGTCGCGGCAGACACCCTCCTGGCTCTGGTAGGTGGTCAGGGCTGATTTGGTGGGGCTGGTGCGGCTGTAGTCGAAGCGCACATGGCGGTGCACGGCGTCACAGATCGCCTGCACCCGCCCCCAGCCGGTGGGAGTCTCCGCGAACAGCGACCAGGCCAGATCGGTGAGCAGATCGCTTTCGCAGTAGCGGCTGCTGAGCAGGTAGAGGAGCACTTCGTCCGGCAGGTCGTCCACCGGTCGCTGCTGCAGCTGGGGCAGTACCGGATCGGGCCGGCCCGAATCCGCCACCAGCCCCGTGGCCTGCAACCGCAGCACACCGGCCGGTGCCACCAGCCGCTGGCAGTGGTTGCCGAAGGAATCCACGTAGGAGCGCAGGGGCACCTCGGGGATCGTCTGCAGCGTGTCGGGCTCGAGCAGATCCGCCGCCCGGCTGGCATGCACGCCGAGGGTCACGATCATCGGCGTCGGCTGCGGGCAGCGGAGTGCCAGGTCGAACCCCACGCGGATCTCGACCGCTCCAGACGGCATCGGGGCGGGGTTGTGCTGTGAGTCCATGCATCAGCCTAGGGACGACGGACCGACCTGCAGCGGCGGCAAGGCCTCCGCCAGTGCGGTTTCCAGCACGTCGGCGAGGCGCTCGGCCCACTCCTGCTGCCCCGCCGCCGTGGCCAGCAGGTCCTGGCGGACCTCCAGTTCCACATGGGGAATCCGCCGTTGCTCGCCGTGCACCACCAGTGTGTGGTCGCTGGCATCACTCACCGCATAGGGCTCGTTGTCGCCCACCTGCAGGCCTGGATCCCGCCTGAGTTCCCGCAGCAGCCGTCGGGCCAGGCGCCCGTCACGGCCATGAAGCACACCCACGTGCCAGGGACGCTCCTGGCCGGCATGCACCGGCGTGAAACTGTGCAGAGCCACCAGCACAGTGGGCTGGCCGCGGCGGGAGCGCCCATCGAGCTCAGCGGCGATGCGGCGGTGGTAGGGATCGAAGAGCGCGCTCCGCCGTTGCTCACGCTCGGCAGAGGAGAGCGCGTCATTGGCCGGGATCCGTGTGTGCTCGCTGAGGCTCACGATCGAGTCCGGCGCCCAGGGCGGACGGTTCACGTCGATCACCAGCCGCGAATAGTTGTGCAGGATCAGGAAGGCATCCAGCCGGGCCGCCAGGCGCTCGCCCAGCCCGGCCACCCCCAGATCCCAGGCCACATGGGTATCGAGCACCCCGCGGCCGAGCTGAAGACCGGCCAGGCGGCCGGGAATGGCACGGCCGGCGTGGTCGGCGGTGAGCAGAAGGGCGGAGCGGCCGCCGGAGCCGACGATGCGGAACACGTCCGGATCGCCGGCTCCCAGCAGGGGATCCGGAAGCGGCATGGCAGTCAGATGGGGGGGGCGTGAAGACGAACGGGTGTGAGGCGATCCCAGCGGCAGCGGCGATCCTCAGGGTCTGGCCATCACCACCCGATCGCCTCACGACGGAGAGCACTCGCCGATGCGATGCAGCAGCGGTTCTGCTCAGAACTTTCGCAGTTCCCGGCGCATCTTGAGGGGGTGATGGCCGGCCTGCTGCTGGTGGACGATCACGATCGACGCAGCGGCCAGGATCAGGGTGATGACGGCCACGACACCCCAGGAGATG
The DNA here is from genome assembly GCF_015841355.1 of Synechococcus sp. CBW1107. NCBI lineage: Bacteria > Bacillati > Cyanobacteriota > Cyanophyceae > Synechococcales > Synechococcaceae > Synechococcus > Synechococcus sp. CBW1107. Next base: position 1,794,887 of record NZ_CP064908.1, on the reverse strand, counting down.
GCCGGCCGGCCCACGGGAGGACCTCCGGGTCGCCTGGGGGACCCGCGGCGGCGCCGTCCTGATGGCCTGTGGAACCTGTCCATCGTCGATCCTCAGTCTCTGATCCCGACCCCGATCGATGGAGAGGGGTGAAAAGATGCCCAGCATCGCCCCAGCCGGCCTGCCATGGACGTTCCAGCCCTTCTGCTCGCGGCCGGTGGCCACCAGCTCGAAATCGCGGCGGCCGGGGTGTTCGTGATCGTGGCGCTGGTCCTGAGTCGGACCGCCGCCCCCTCCTTCGACTGGCTGCTCGATCGCCTGCAGGCCCCGGGAGAGGTGGTGGTGGCGGCCTTCCTGGTGCTCACGGTGGCCTGCTTCGCCGCCCAGGCCTTCGGCCTGGAGGCGGCCCTGGGGGCCTTCGCCGGCGGCCTGATCCTGAGTTCCTCGCGGCACCGGCATGCGATCGAGGAGGCGGTGAAGCCCCTGGTGGCGCTGTTCGCCACCGTCTTCTTCGTGCTGATCGGCAGCGGCATGGATCTGTCCGTGCTCAATCCCTTCGACGCCGCCAACCACGAAGGGCTGGTGATTGCCGGCTTTCTGCTGGCGGCTGCCGTGGTCAGCAAGGTGGCGGCCGGATGGAGCTACGTCAGCCGGGAGCCCACCAACCGGCTGGCGGTGGGGCTTGGGATGATGCCCCGCGGCGAGGTGGGGTTGATCTTTCTCGGCCTGGGCACCCAGACCGGGGTGCTGGGGTCATCGCTGGAGGCGGCGATCCTGCTGATGGTGATCGGCACCACCTTTCTGGCTCCGGTGCTGCTGCGCCTGGTGCTGGCCGATCCCGGGGCTGCCGCTGAGGTCGCCCCTGGGATCCAGGCTCCCTGACGGCGGCGCCCCCTACTCCTCGGCTGGTTGTCCTGCCGGCAACGGTGGCAGCGCCGGCGGAGGCAGCACCTCCAGCTCGGGGGGATTGGGAGCGGTTTCCGGACCGATCAGGTCCACCGCGGAGCGTTGCACCACCAGCCGGAAGCGCAAGGGGGCCTGGTTCCTGTTGATGAAGTCCTGCACCGCCGCCACCTGTGCTGACGTGGGCAGCGCGGGATCGGTGACCCGCACCTGGGCCCGGATCAGCGGTGGATTCTTCTGCCAGTCGATCGAGATCCCGACCATGTCGATGGCTGGATCAGCGCCCAGGGTGATGGTGCTGCTGCGCAACTGCTGTTCGATCACGGTCTCCAGCTGCTGCGCCTTCGTTTCCAGTCGGTAGCGGTCGACCAGGCGAAAGAAGCTCGTGCCGAGCGGGATCACCAGCAGGGCGGTGAGGGCCACGCTGGTGAGACCGAGGCGGCTGTGGAACAGGCGGCGCCGATACACCCGCTCGAGGGTGGCCAGGGCCGCCATCGCGCCCACCATGATCCCCAGCAGGTTGGTGGTGAAGAGCAGCAGCGCCCCATAGGCCTGGGCCCAGTAGGAGGAGGCCAGCAGGATTCCCACCACGCACATCGGTGGCACCAGGGCCACGGCGATCGCCAGGCCGGCCAGGGCCGAGATCGCGTCCTTCCTGAGCTTGGCGAACATCGCCACCGCTCCGGCCACCAGGGCCACGCCCAGATCCAGCAGGTTGGGGCTGGTGCGGTTCATCACCTCGCTGCCGAAGCTGGGGAAGGCCACCAGATGGCCCACCCCCATCGCCAGCAGCACGCAGATCACCACCCCCAGCAGCAGGGTGCGCAGGGCCCGCAGAAACATCGGCAGCCGCCCCCGCAGGATCTCGAAGGCCATCGCCTGCAGCGGCAGGATCCAGGGGGCGACCACCATGGCGCCGATCACCACACCGGGGCTGTTGGCCAGCAAGCCCAGGCTGGCGATCAGGGTGGCCCCCACCGTGAGCACCACGAACACCAGGTTGAAGCTGGCCTCATGCTCGAACTCCTGGCGCAGGGCCTCGAGGCGGGCATCGTCCGGAGTGCCGAGGGAGACAGTCAACACTGGGCCGGAGACGGTCGGCGGGTGCCCATGATGCCGCCCTGCGCCGACCTTTCCGGCCCGTTGGCGCAGCTCCCCCCATCGATGCAAACCGATTCAGGGCTGGTTCGGTACTTGAGGTGGACCTGTCCGCCGTTGTGATGCCGATTCCCCTGACCGCCCTGCTGCTCGCACTCACCGCCCCTCAGCCCGTCGTCCTGCCTGGATTCACTGAAGCCGGCACCCGGCCAGCGGCCGTGGCTGCCGGCGGATGGGTCGCTCAGACACAGGCTGCCCCCCTGGCCCCTTCCCTGCAGGGCAAACCGGTTGTGGTTGACATCTACGCCAGCTGGTGCGGGGCCTGCCGCACGATCGCCCCCACCCTGCGCTCCCTTGAGCAAGAGCAGGCCGGGAAGGCCACGTTCGTGACATTCGATGTGTCGGATGCCGGCAAGCTGAAGGCCTCGCGTGCCAGGGCCGCGACGCTGGGGCTTGGCGCCTTCCTGGAGGCCAACCGCAGTCAGACCTCGCTGGTGGCCGTGATCAACCCGGCCACCGGCGCCACGGTGCAGACCTTCCGGGCCAGCACCGATGAGCGCGCCTACAGCTCGGCGATCCGGAAGACTCAGGCGCAGCTCAAGCCGTGAACAGTGCTGCTCGCTGGAAGGGCCGTTCCCTGCTGCTGACGCTGGCCGGGCTGGCGCTGCTCGGGGTGCTGGCGCTGCAATGGCTGCCGCGGATCGGCGCGCAGCTCGATCTGGCGATCCTCAGCGTGTCGCAGGCCTACGCCCGGCAGTTCGAGGCCAGGCCCGCTGGCCCCGGAATTCTGCTGCCGCTGGTGGCGTTCGGCGGCGGACTGCTGGCGAGCGTCTCGCCCTGCGTGCTGGCCATGCTGCCGCTGAACCTCAGTTACATCGGCACGCTCGGCACGCTCAGCCGGCGCCAGGCCGCCGTGAGGGTGGGGGGCTTCGTGGCCGGCACCGTCGTTGTGCTCAGCCTGTTCGGGCTGATCGCCTCCTTCGCTTCGGCGATCGTGGTGGACCACCGCGGCCCGGTGCACCTGGCGGTGGGACTGACCATCCTGGTGATGGGCCTGAAGCTGAACGGCTGGGTGCCCCTGCCCCTGCCCCGCCTGCCGGAACTGCCCCCCGCCGGTGGACCGTTCCTGGTGGGGATCGGCTTCGGCCTGATCAGCTCCCCGTGCGCCAGTCCGGTGCTCTTCTCGGTGCTCGCAGCCGCTGCCGGCACGGGCTCCACGGAGCTGTCGGTGGTCACGATGATGAGCTACGCCCTGGGCTACACCGTGGTGATTGCCGCGTCCAGCCTCTGGGTGGGCCTGCTGAGTGCATCCAGGCGGCTGCTCAGCCATAGCGGAATGATCACCCGACTGAGCACCCTGGTGCTGTTGGCGGCAGGGATTTACTACACCGGCCAGGGTCTGATCTGGACCTGGCAGAACTGAGCCGGATTCTGGATTGGGCTGAGCTTGCTCCTGATGACCCGCCCAAACAAGCCTGGGCGGCGGCGATCGCGGCCTCTCGTCAAGGCTGAACAGACAACAGACGGCTCGCGCTGAACGTTGAGCCGTGGGAGCCAGCGGGAGAGCAGAAGTGATGGCTCAGATGGCTCACATCCCAGCCCAGATCACAGTGATTCAGCGATCGCCCCGTTGAGGGTGCCGCCATTGGTGGAGTCGAAGAAGGGGTTCTTTCCGTTGAACCACACATCACCTGAGGGAATCACATCGGCGTTGTGGAAGTGCATGATGGCATCGCCGTCAATGTGTGCGGCAGGCAGGTGCAGGAGGTCGATGGTCTCATCGTCGACATGCAGCTGCAGGCCGGTCTCGAAGGTCAGCACCGGCAGGGCATCGCCGGGAGCAGGCGGGGTCACCTCTGAAACGCCGGGATTCTCGAGCCCTCAGCCAGGCGCTTGCGCACACGTGTGTGGGGCACGATCCCGGCGCCACGGCGGGCAAACCTTGCATCCACCAGCAGGGTTCCCTGTGAACCGGTGAGGGCCCCGATGTTTCCCCCTTCGCCCGTGATCATCGCCACGGAACCCTGCACAGAAACAGCCCGAACGGGCTCGGCCTCAGCGCCAGAAGCGGCGACCATTGGATGACTGATCAGGCCGATCAGCAGGGCCAGCGCAACAACAACCCAGGAAAGAACACCCTGAAAACGATGCAATGAAGACTCAGCAACTGTTGATTCAACGGTCCCATGATCAAGGATCCTGGTGCATCGTCCCATCGTGCATTGTCTCGTCCGATCATTTCCTCTGCCCGACCCCTCAGGTCAGCAGCAGCAGATCGAGAAAGCGTCCCCAGCTCAGGCCAGGGCCGGCGGCGCCACCGGCGAACACCGCCTGGTGTTCCTGCTCCCGGAGGCGGGGCTGCCCGACGCTCACCAGCAGCCGGTCGAGCTCGGCTGGGTCGAGCTCGGCATTGCCGTCGGCATCGGCCGGTTGCAGGTAGGTGAGCAGCTCTGAGCGCCCAGCCTTCAAACGACGAAGACGCAGCATCAGTTCACCGAATTCCTCGGGATCCACCCGGCCATCGCCATCGAGATCCATCCGCTTCAGGATCGACTGAAACAGCAGAAATCGTTGACGGCTGGTGACGTCGGCGCGGTTCACGCTCTGGCGCTGCATGAGCCCCGTGGCAAGCTCCGCCACGCTGAGGCTGCCGCTGCCATCACGGTCGAGTTCCTCGAACAGGTTCTGGAGTTCCTGACGCTGGGCGGCATCGGCCTGTGCCATGAGCATCGGTTGCCTCTCACCGGAGATCGCCCGCTGCAGCTGGCGGCGAAACTGCTTCAGCAGCGATCGGGCGGTGATGAAGCGTTGGCGATGTTCCTCGGGCGTGAGCACCGAGTGCAGGGCCACCGGCAGCAGAGTGGGACGTGCCCGGCGTACCGCCACCATCGTGGCCATGGTGGCCACCACGAACGGAAAGGTGAGCAGGGGCAGCCGGGCTGCGGCAAGGGTCTGGGCCAGAGGCGGTGTCACCAGGCTTGATCCAGCTGCCGCGAGCAAGGCGATCAGCAGGCTCTCACGGGTCGTGGCGTAGAACGTGCCGCCGATCGCGATGGCGGTGAGCACGCCGTTGTAGCTGCCGAGCCCCAGGGCGACGCTACCGGCATCCATGCCCATGGCCAGGGCCGTGAGGCTGGAGACCAGCCCCCCGGCCACACCCAGCAGGGCGGCCAGAGGGCTGCCGGCGGCGACGGCCACCAGAACGAACAGGCCACTGGGCAGTGATGGGCAGAGAAACACCTGTCCGAAACCCCGCACCACCCCCTGCAGCAGGTCCAAGCCGGCAGGGGCCTGGCCTATGGCAGAGCCCGACGCCATCAGGGTCAGGGCCGGATGATTGAGGGCCATCACCAGGGCCAGGACCACCCAGGTGATCAGGCAGAACGGCAGGGTGAGGGGCGGCACGCCGAGATGCCTGATCAGCCAGCCTCCCAGGTTCACGAGCAGCAGCGTGGTGAGGGCTGCCCCAACGGCCACCAACGGCATCCAGGCCAGCAGGCTGAGATGGCCATCCAGGGTGGCGAAGGCGGCTGCGGCACTGCCCACGAGCGCTCCATTGAACCCATAGATGCCGTTGTGGCGTGCACTGCGATCGCCACCGATCACGAGGGATGTGATGTTTGCCGTGGCGATTCCCAGCGCCGCGAAGATCCCCATCGCCGGCGATTGCCAGAGCAGGGCCAGCAGCAGCAACAGGCCACTGATCGGGTTGTTGATGAAGATCACCTGCCCCAGACTGCGCAGGGCACTGGTTAACGAGACAACCGCAGGTTGTCCACCCAGACGATGTCCGAACTGCGGCAGGGTTCCCGCCGTAGGCAGCCAGGGCCTCCGGGGGTGGGGGCTGGGTGGATCCACAAAGTGGGCCAGCAGATCGAAAGCGTGGGTCGGGTTGTGAGGTCCTGCGGAATGGGACATGGGGGAGAGACCAGGATGAGTCTGCAGCAAGTTCTCGAAGACTTCGAGCCAGGACTGATCGACCCTCAGCAACACTTCCACAACAGGATTCAGGCCCTCGCGATGAGGGCCAGTCGCGATGAGAGATGATCGCAAAGATGTCCCGACAATCCACCCGCTGGGCGCACGCGGATTGCCTGGATCATTGTCTGAACATAGGCCTCAGACCACGGCGTGCCACTCTCTATGCAGATCTTGCGTCCAGGATCTCCGCTCCGGTATCACCTCAGCGTCAGGCTGCTGTGGCTTGAGGGAGCTGGCTGCTTGATCCGCGCTCCAGTTCACTGGCGGATCCAGGTTTCTGCCAGGGCCTGCCAGGCCTTGTCCCCCACCACCGCCACGCGACGAACAGCCCGGTGATGGTCCCTGACGAGCGCGAGGTGGCGCCACAGGGCGCCGAGGTCGGGTTCGATCCGGTCATAGACACTGGCCTCGACCGTGCCGATGAGCTGGATCCGGATCAGATCACCGTGCCGCTCCAGGTGCATGGTGCCCAGCGACCCGGCCAACCAACCCCGAGCATCCTCCAGCTCTGCATGGGCGAACACACGCACCGGGCAGGGCATCTCCAGACCTGGGGGCAGCCCACAAAGGCGGGTCCCGGCACGGCGAGACGCTTGAGCCGGTCGTGCTGCTCGAGAGCACGATCCAGCGCCGGTGTGAGCACCCGATCGTCATCGTCAGCGGTGATCTGCTCCCGGAAGGAAAAGCCGAGGGTGCCTTCCGGCAGACCGCTCACGCATTCGATCATGGGAATGTCCTGAGGGAGGGTTCACCCGAACCGCAGCCATCAGGTCGATGAGGGCCCAACCCTGGACTGCTGTCACCCAGATGGCACTGAGGCCAGGGATCTGCCGAGCACGACGACGACTGCTTCTCGGCAGATATGCCCCCACCATGTGGATAATCCTGACGATCATGTTAAGTCCAGAGCAACGGATGTCTCCCATGTCCGCCCAACATGTGCTCAGCCGATGCTTGCCTTCGGATTTGAAGATCACCACGTGAGCGCCTGACGTCACATCGTTCTGACGCCCAGAAACGTGTTCAGATCGAGGCCTGGTCCGTGCAGATCGAGGGACTCCGCTCTGGTGGAGGACCACGACACCGTTCTGGTCAGATTGCTGGACAGGCTGTGCGCCCAGCCTCAGGTGCTCGGCAATGCCGGTCACGGGATCGATGCGATGGCCGATCCCGACGCTCTTGCGGAACAGTTGCTCGACGCAGCCGTGACCGCGGACTCGCCAAGGACGTGCCAGACCCCTGCTGCTCGATCATGAAAGGCCCGCGCCGGCCTGCATCACCCGTGGCCGGATCCGCACGGGCATGCCGTCGGCGGGATAGATCAGCAGGTTCTGCTCCTGGTTCTCCAGGGAGGCCGGGCCGTTGACCAGCTCCCAGTCGTAATGGCGCAGCAGCTGGGCCAGCATCACCGTGGCCTCCAGCATCGCCAGGTGTTCGCCGATGCAGCGGTGGGTCCCTGAGCCGAAGTCGATCATCGGGGGCAAGGGCGCTCCCGCACCGGCCTGGAGCCAGCGTTCCGGCAGGAACTCCAGCGGCCTGGGGTAGGCCTGGGGATCCCGCCCAGCCCCCAGCATCGACCAGATCAGGAAGGTACCCACCGGTAGCTGGCCGATCCCTGCCAAGTCCGTCTGCTTCACCACCTGCAGGGAGGTGGAGCCCGAGGCCACCGAAAACAGGCGGAGTGTTTCCTTGATCACCCCTCGCACCAGATCCAGGGCGCCGATGCACGCCGGCGTCAGGCCGCCATGCCGCTCCCAGGCCTGATCCACCTCCTGCCTGACCCGGGCCAGGACATCGGGATGCAGGGCCAGGGAGCCTGCGGCGAAGGAGAGGGTGTGGGCGGTGGTATCGGTACCGGCGATCAGAAATTCAATGGCCTCGGCAATCAGGGAGTCCTGGTCGTAGCGGGGCTCCTTGGCCGCCATCCGCACCAGCAGCGACTGGCGGAACAGCGGAGCGACGCGCGCCTCATCGCCGGCCTCCCCGTCCCTGAGGCGCAGTGCCAGGGCCACCCGGGTGGCGAGCAGATCGTCCAGCTGCCGGCGGGCTGCCCAGTACTGGCGCGAGGCTCGGATCGGGAGAAACTTCAGCCAACGGCTCTCGCCGGTGGCGAGGCGGAGAAAGCGGTACCCCAGCACGGCCATGGCGTCATAGGTGCGGGCCACATCCAGGGGTGGGCCCTCGGGAGTTGCGGCACCTTCCTCCACGGGAATGCCCAGCATCAGGGCGGCGATGACCCGCATGGCCAGCTCCACGAACAGGGGATCCAGCGCGATGGCCTGCCCGGCCGGTGCCTGCTCGAGCCGCTCCAGAACCTGTGCGCTGGCCTGCTGGAGCAGGGGCAGATGGGCGGCAACGCTGGTGGTGGTGAATTCCGGATTCCAGGCCCTGCGCCGCCACTGCCATGCCGGGCCCTCCTCGCCGATCAGGATCGGGCCGCGCATGTCATTCCAGGCCTGCCGGGTACCGGGGGAGCGGATCAGGCTGCCGGAGCGCATTCCCTGCACGATCGTGTTCTCGATCAGGTCAGGCCGGCTGAGCACCACCACGGGCTTGCCGGCCCAGTACACGAACACCGGCCCATAGGCCTGGCTCCAGGCATGCAGGAGCTGAAAGAAGCGCTTGTGGCGCACGGCGGAGAGCACCGCCGGGATGTTCCCGAGCAGGGGAACACCCGGCGGCGCAGGCAGCTGTCGCAGGGGCGCAAAGTGTCGCCGCCAGCGCCAGACCGCCCAGACCAGGAGGCCCGCCACGGCCACGAGCAACGCGGGCATCAGCCCTGGGGCCTGGATCAGCACGGCAGCCATGCGCATGTCCTGGGGTGACGGCCATCCCACCGGGTGGTGTGGGGGGCATTGGGATCGCGGAAGGAGCCGAAAGGGAAGGCCCAGCCGGCCGAACAGCTCATCGACGATGATCGCCGCGCTCGTGCAGGCTCTCCCGGTTCAGGCCCTGGTCAGGAGGTTTTCACAAAGCGACACCTGCAGGGGTCAACGCAGCAGGGCACCAAGGCCGATCTGCTGCAGGATTCCCTGGCCAGAAACGGCCTCGATCAAGACACCGATCACGAAGCCGAGCATGGCGAGGCGACCGTTGAGGAGCTCGGCACGGCGGTGGAATCCCCAGCCACTGGCGCTCTCCGGACTGGCCCTGTACATCCTCGGTTCGATGACCTTGGGATCGAGCAGTTTCTCACCCTCTGAATCCCACATTCCTCCCTCGGATTCCGCGTAATTCCTGATCTTGGCTGGGGATGTTGAATTGGTCATGACAGTGATCTCCAAAAATAAACTTTTGCCTGATCAATTCAGGCCTGAACAAGGAGAAGACAAACGAAGAAATGAGATCTGGAGCAAGTTTCCATGGCCTCTATTCCCATGGCGATCTCCTGTGAATCCGACGGCTTGTTCCGACAGCCAATGACTGTTGCCGACCATGATGAATTGTGTCTGCTCTGGCATCTTCTCCTTGCTCTCACCTTAGTCGGAATTGTCCGCGGCGACTGAAACCTATCCACCAGAAATCAGTCCGCTACGGATGACCGCCTGCTGCCATCTGCTCCAGCGCCCGTTTCCTGTCTCCTGGGGTACGGAGACCCGTAGCGGGTTCACACTCGGGCGCGATGCTGGCCAGGCCGATCCGGCTACACCACTGAGGGGGGCGCTGCCGGACGGTTGAGCACCAGGAGCAGGACTCCCACCACGATCAGGGCCGGGATGTCTCCGAAGAGGTTGGCCTGCTCCATCGGATCGCGCAGGGCCTGCACCAGCATCACCAGACCATGCACCAGGCTCGACCAGCCGGCGAAGCCGATCAGGCTGCGGTGCTCGGCGGGCGCCCGTGCGGCGAGCAGCAGGAACACACCCAGCACCGCGAAGGTGGCGAGGATCATCTGTTCGTACTCGGCCTGGCGCGGCATCCACATGAAGCCGTCGGGCCAGATCACCGTCAGCGGGTAGAGCCCGAAGGTGTACACGAGGCCCACGGCGATCAGAGCGAACCGCAGGGCTCTGTCCTGGCTCAACTTGTTCATGGGTTCCTGCCTCCTGGAGCAGCCGTCCGCCGGGTGACCCACCCTCTGTACTCACAACAACGCCAGGTGTCAGCGACCCGGGGTGCCGGCCGGTTCGATGGCCTGCTGGCGCAGGGCGGCAGGCCTTCTGCTCCTCCTCGTGGTGCCGGGCCCAGGCCCCGCATTCAGGACTGGCCTGACCACCCGCCGGGGGGGGGGCCTTGAGGGACGCCTTCAGTGGTGCCTCCAGAGGAGTCGTCAGCCCTGGGTTCGGTCATCGCCGCCGCAGGGCATGAGGAGATGTGAACCCCTGCGAGGCCATCGAGAGGCCCTCCCTACGTTTGTGGTGGCTCCTTTGGCCCTCGGTTCAGATCTTTCGCCTCGGCCTGCCCACCATGCGCCCGACTGCGGCTTCCCGTGAAGAGGCACGCCTGGAGGCGCTGAAGGACTACTGCATCCTCGATACGGCCCCCGAGCAGTCGTACGACGACATCACCTTGCTGGCGACGCATCTCTGCGAGGTGCCGATCGCGCTGATCAGCCTGGTGGATGCCGAGCGTCAGTGGTTCAAGTCCAGGGTCGGCGTGGATGTGAGCGAAACGAGCCGGGATGTGTCGTTCTGCGCCCACGCGATTCTCGGCAAGGACACGCTCGTGGTGCGGGATGCCCGCGAAGACGAGCGCTTCCGTGACAACCCGCTGGTCTGCCAGTCGCCCCACATCGTGTTCTATGCGGGGGTCCCGCTCACCACACCGGAAGGCGCGAGGATCGGCACCCTCTGCGTGATCGATCACCGGCCCCGGGACCTCAGCGACCTGCAACTCCGCTCACTGAAGGCGCTGGCCCGGCAGGTGGTGCTGCAGCTGGAACTGAAACGGGTGTCCGATCAGCTCGCCGGCGCCCTCGAGCGCATCGATGTGATGGAGGAGCTGATCCCGATCTGCTCCTACTGCAAGGGCATTCGCAACGACCAGGGCTACTGGGGGAGCGTGGAGGCCTTCATCAAGAGCCACGACAACGTGGAGTTCTCCCACGGCGTGTGTGAGGCCTGCATGGCCAAGCACTTCCCGGAAGTGCCGCCGCTGCCGTGATCCTTGCGGCAGAAATCCGGCCCCTGCTGCTGGCTCTGCTGGCGGCCCCGCTGCTGCCGCTGCAGGGGGTGGCCCGTGCGGCGGAGACTCCATGCAGCGATGCCCAGACCACGGTGGAGTCGACCCGCTGCTTGATCCAGGCACTCGAGGCCGTGGACCGGAGGCTCGAGGCGGCCCTCATGGGCGTCGCCATGCAGGCCGCCGGCGTACCCAGCGACACCTTCCTGAGCCTCTGGCGCGACAACCTCACGAACTTCCATCGCACAAGTGCGGACCCGAAGGAGCAGGCCGAGGCCTTCCGCAGCGAACGCCGCAAGGTATGCGCCTACGCCAAGTCGATGGCTTTCCAGGGCACCGGCTACGGCATCTTCACCACCGCGTGTGAGATCGAGCTCACGGAGACGCTGCTGAAGCAGTTCGAGCCCTGAGCAGCAGGGTCAGGTGCGATCGTCGAGGTTGGTGGTGCGTGATTCGAGGTTGAGGAACACCCGCTCGTCGGCCCACTCGAACAACGGTCCGGCATGCCCGGTGCCCGGATGCAGCACCACCAGGAACCAGGCCGGGCCGTCGATGGCACCCAGCGCCTGGCCCACCAGCCGATGACGGGCGAGCTCTGAAAGCGCGTGGCCGCACGGCGCTCCTGCTTCCCATCGTCAGCGTCGAACGGGGTGGCTGCGGAGATGGCGGCTGATCCCCCTGTCGGCCGGAGGGGGCGACCCCTGCATCCAGCCGAGCGTGCGTGGATCGGAGGAGGACAGCGTCCCAGGGGCGTCCATCCGGGGCCGTGCCGGCCTGGTCCGCACCCGTCTCCGCCGTTGTGGCATGGGCCGGCGGCAGGAGTCGCCGGGGACTCAAGGGTCTGCCGTGGTGGCGCCTCCTGTGTCATCCCAGATGTCTGCGGTGATCACCCGGTCGGCCATGCCACCGCTTCGTGCAGGCATGCTCCTGCTCACTCCTGCTCACAGTCGTGGCTCCCGTCAGTGCTGGGAGCCTGGGGGTGGAGCTGGGGGAACCCGTGCGTTACCGCTGCAGCGGCGGCAGCTGAGGCGGGCCGGATCGATCAGCCGCCCACCACAAAGGCATCCACGATCACGTAGGTCTCCGGGCCGAAGCGGATCACGCTCTGATCGTCGCGGCGGGACACCTTGAAGGACCAGCCGGCCGACCCGTCCGCCTGGGCGCTGTCCGCGCCGTAGGGGGTGGTGCCCCGGAAGAACAGGGTCCGCTTGCGGCCGTCGGGCTTGGTGATCTCCACCAAGGTGGTGCCGTCCTCACCCCACTGGCGCTTCACCCCGGCGGGGCAGGCACCGTTGGGTTCGCCGCCGTCGAAGCCGCAGGCCACCGAGGCGGTGGCGTTGTAGTCGGTGCCCGGCACCAGGGCGTCGCCGACGTTGGCATCGGCGCTGGGGGAGAAAGCCGAGCGGGGGATCGACACCAGGGTGATGCCGTCGACCGTGGCGACCACCTTGCCGCCCAGGGCCGCGGCGGCCTCGGCCGCGGGACAGCCGATCAGCACGGCGCTGTCATCGAGGTAGGAGGAGGTCGCCGCGCTTTCACCGAGGCGCCGGCAGGCATCCCCCGCCGCGGGGTAGCCGTCACCGAACGGAGCCAGGCTGGCGGGGATGGTCGTGGGCGTCGGCGCGGCGGCCGAGGAAGGCCCTTCGCCACCCGATCCGCAGGCCGCCAGCCCGATGGCGACAACCGCCGCGACGGAGGCCCGGGAACAGATGGAGGCCCGGGAACACCTCAGGGGAGCTCTGGAGATCCGTCCCCGTCCTGATCGCTGCATCGCTTCCCTGCGGCATCGTCACCCTGACTGTATGGGCGGCCGATCAGCTCAGGCTGAGGGCAGCGACGCCACGCCGGTGGATCTCGCGGGCGTACTCGGTCCAGAGGCCCTGGCCCCAGTAGCGGAAGCAGCTGGTTTCCAGCAGCAGCAGATGCAGCAGGGCCTGCTGGTAGGCGGGGGTCTGGGTGATGGCGGGGTCCCGGGCCACCAGGGGGTCGAACAGCTGGTGGAAGCGGGCGCTGAGCTGGTTCATCGGCTCCAGCACATTGGCGTAGCCCTCCACCCAGCTGAGGTCGTTGGTCCAGGAGGCGCCGGCCATCGAGAAGGAGGGATCGCTGGCCTGGAGGTCGGCGATGGCCGCGGTGGTGGCCTCAGGGTTGGATCCCTCGCTGGGTGCGCCGCCCAGCCGCTGCCAGAGCCTGTGCTGACCGGCCGCCTGAAGGCTCGGGAGATCCTCCGGGCGCACACCGGCGGCGTCGAGCCACTCGAGATATTCGCTGCCGTTGATCGCCACCGTGGAGGGATCATCTCCCTGGGCGGCGATGGCGTGATGGGCCTGGAGGAAGGCCGGCGGAAACTCGTTCATCATCACGCCACCGTTTTCTCCATCGGCGATCTGGGCGACGAGCGCCGGAACGGTTGTGGCGCCGAGCACCTGCCGACCGAGCCCCAGGGCTTCGTGATAGGGCTGCATCTGACCCACCAGCTTGGTGTCGGAGCCCTGGGTCTTGATGAGAACCGTGATGGACACCTCCTCCCCGCTGGAGCTGCGCGCCACGAGCCGGTTGGGGATGACCTTCTGCTCCTGGCGCAGGCAGGAGCCATCGAGGTTCTCCACGCTGTGTTCCTGCACCAGCATCCAGCGGTAGCCGCACTCCCTGAGGGCCTTCACGAACTCATGCAGCGTGTCGGGATGATTGGGCAGGTGCATCTCCGGGGGTGAGAATCCCTTCACCCGTTGCAGGGCCTCACGGCCGAAGAGGGCCGCGAACTGGTGCTGCCAGGCCAGGATCTGCAGCTTCAGGTCGGGGATGGGGGTGGAGGGAGCCACGGCATGGCTCCAGAAGGTGCCGAGCCACTCCACATGCGGCTGCATGCCTGGATCGCAGGCCAGAAACTTCAGCGCATCGAGGATGTCGTGGCGGCCCATCTGCTCAACGCCCCAGAGCAGATTGCCGGAATAATCCAGCATGATCCGAGGGTTGCAGCCGTCGTGAATCAGCTGGGGAATGATCTCGGCCAGGCGCTTGTAGCACTGGGCGAAGGGTTCGGCGTTATGGTTATCGCCCTCGCCCGGGTGCTCCAGCATGTACTGCAGATGGGAGATCAGTTCTCCATTCGCACCGGCTGGAATCGTGGGCTGGTGCATGTGCAACGCGCAGGCAAAGCCTGAGCGGATCTGTTCCTGCTTCAGATGGGGTTGCGGGAGAAACGCTGGGCCGGCGCGCTGAACCAGGGCGAGGATCTCCTCTTCGAAGCCAGCGATCGGCGGCAGGATGGGGTCGATCATGGCTGTGATGCTGATATGGGCAGATCGAACGGGTGAAGCGCGGTATCCAGACGCATGACTGGCGGATGCAACGTCAGGCGCCAAAGATCATGCGAGACAAGCTTATTGAGAGGCTAACGGACCTGCCTTTGCAACGAGCCTGAGAGTCCTGCTCCGCTCTTGGCTCGAGCTTGGCGGGCCGCGCGCAAGAGAGCCGAACACACGCCATCTGCGGCAGCCATGGGCTGCGGCGAGGGCCTTCAGCTCGGGCTCGAGAGCTGCTGTCAAGCGTCAGCACAGGGCCTCGAGGCAATGCTGAAACTGCTGGTGACGGATTGACGAGGACTGGTCCATCTCACGCTGTGGATCCCCTCGGTGGCCTCGCTGCCCGCCGACGCTCCTGGCGCCATCAGCCTCCTTTCCGGCCGCTGATCAGGACGCCGGGCCAGCGCCTGTGCAGCCTCTGACCAGCCTCAACCGGCCCTGAACCATAACAATGGGGGGCCAGCGGACAGCCCAGCCTGCCGATGAGATGGGAAGCAGATTCCTAGCGAAGATAAGTATCATCATTTCTGTAAAAAAACTGCTTGAGACTCCCTTCCGCCAGTTTTCGCTTGGAACGAAAGGTGCTGGCCTTCAATGCTTCAGCGGATAGCGGAAACGCCGGTGGCGCGGTGATCGATTGACCGGCACCATCTGGATTGACCAGGAGATCGGCATCGAGAAGGACACACTGCGCGTAGGGAGATGCCGGGACCCATTCACCATCATGCTGCACACGCGCCAATTGGAGCGATGAGGCGGAGCGGAGGTTGAACTGATCAACATCTCGGTAGAACTCAGCCAGAGGAGCTGCGTTCTCATCGCCGACCCTCCAGGCACGCACTGAGCCCAGATAGGCATCGATATAGACGAAAAAGATAATGAATGACAAAACCGCGCAAACGACGAAGCGATAGCGGGCCGCTGGCATCCAGACGCGCAGCTGGTCGAAAAAAGCCTGATAGATGCAGGCAGCCACCATGGCCATGAATGGCACAAGAAACATCACCGTATAGTCATGAAAAACAATCAAGTTCCTGAAAAGCACAAGCCACGCCATGCTTGCCAGCAAACACGACCACAGGATGGTCTTGGCGATCCTGGCTTCCCTGTTCGCATGGAATGGATGATCGCTTGAGAGATCAGTGCGCAGGCGAAAACTGGCCCCCCACTGTCAGGAAAGAAGTCCGCTCGGTCTGACCCATCCACCAGGGGGCCAAACCGACGACCATGAAACCGATCTATGACCAGGCCGTGCGGGCTGAAATCCGCAAGCGGATGAGTCCGCCCAATCGGGAGACCGTGGCGGAGATTGCCCGCTCCACCGGCATCACGACACAGACCCTCTACAACTGGCGGGGCCAGTGGCAGAAGCAGGGCCAGCTGGTGCCTGCGACCAGCAGACCGCCGGAGCAGTGGGCGGCTGCCGACAAGCTGGCTGCCGTGATCCAGTCCGCCGCTCTCAGCGGCCCTGAGCTGGGGGCCTTCTGCCGAGAGCGGGGCCTCTACCCCAAACAGCTTGCCCGCTGGCGTCAGGCCGCTGAGGATGCCAATGGCCCCAGCGCTCCGAGCATGGCTGATCAGCGGGAACTGCAGCGGAGGAATCAAGAACTGATTCGTCAGAATCGAAAGCTGGAGCGTGAACTGCAGAAGAAAGAAAAAGCTCTCGCGGAAGCTGCAGCACTGCTGATGCTCTCAAAAAAGCTCGATCAGCTGTGGCCACTGGACGAGGAGCACTGATCTCAGAGGAGAATAGGAGACAGCTGATGGAGTTGTTCCGTGAAGGGCTCAGCAAAGGGGCTCGTGTCAAGGCGATTGCCGATCTGATCGGCATCTGCTCTCGCACACTGCGGCGTTGGGGCATGGCCTACGAGGCTTATGGATTCAGCCAGGACCACCGCAAGGGTTCTCCTCGGGTAGTGGCGCATCGTTTCAGTGAGGAAGAGCGACAGCAAGTGCTTGAAACCGTCAATGACTCGCGGTTTGCAGATCTCACTCCAGCTCAGATCGTGGCCATCCTTGCCGAGGAGAGAATCTATGTGGGTTCAGAGTCCACGATCTATCGCATCATGCGCCAGGAGGGTCTGTTGAACCACCGCGGCAGAACTCGCTTGCCGCGAGAGCCCAGGGAGGTCCCGGTACTGGAGGCAACAGGCATCCATCAAGTGCTGGCCTGGGATATCACCCTGTTGCCTGGTCCTTTCAAGGGGCAGTTCTATTACCTCTATATGGTGATAGATGTGTGGAGCCGGCGCATCCTTGGAATGGAAGTGCACGAGCGAGAATGCAGCGTGCTTGCCAGTGCATTCTTTGATCGCATCTGCCGTGACGAAGGAATTAGCAAGGGCACTGCTGCGGTCTTGCATTCCGACAATGGCGCTCCGATGCGCTCATTCACACTGGCGGCCAAGATGGCGGAGTTGGGCGTGTCACTATCGTTCTCAAGGCCACGCGTGAGCAACGACAATGCCTATGCCGAGTCGTGGTTTCGCACGATGAAATACCACCAGAGTTATCCGCTAAGGCGATTCCGGGATCTGCTTTCGGTAAAAGCCTGGGTGGATGGCTTTGTTGTCTGGTACAACGCTGAGCACCGTCATAGCGGCATCAAGTATGTGACGCCGAATCAGCGGCACTACGGCCAGGCCGATGGGATCTGTGCCATCCGACAGCAGACCTACGAAGAGGCTCGGGAGAAGCATCCGCAGCGCTGGAGTCGTCACATCCGTGACTGGAGCCAGCCACAGGTTGTGAGCATCAACCATCCCCGCCCGCAGCAACCTGTCGCTGCCTGACCCTCAACAATCCAGGCCCCCGTGGCTGTTGCCGATCGCGCCCACCGAGGGGCGCGATCGGCAACAGCCGCGATCAGGGGCCGGCAGCTCCATCCTCAACAACAGTCCCGTATCGAGATGACGACGACGATCGAGCCTCGCGGCCCCTGATCCTTAACCCGCAGTAAGCTCAATCAAGGTGCTCAGCTCAGCACCCCGAGCGGACAACTTTCCTGATAGGTCCCGGGCTGTGAATACGCTGGTGGATCCCGAAAGACGCCCGAGGAGCCCTCCAACCAACAAGATGATGCACAGAAACATCAGCAGGAACACTGGCCAGGCAGGAATCAGGTTGGCGAGCCATTCAACGAGATGGGACACCAAAGATGACCATTCAAGCTTTGGCTTCTGGGCGTCCGGCCATACCGCTGCAAGAAGGCCCAGGCGACGCAGGGAAGACTGGAACACGGAACTCTGCACCAGCCCTGCAACAGGGTTTCCGGCCTCTCCGTTAAGAATTGATTCCACAATTCCCGCATAGAGCGCTGCCGCGCCCACCATTGCGCCTCCAAGAAGGGTGGTCAGCCAGCAGACAAGTCGCAGCCGGACTGATGTCCCCTTGAATTGCTGAAAGATGCTGACTGCAGCCAGAAACAGAACCGAGATGAACGATCTACCAAAGAGACACCCAGACACTGAAAGCAGCAGGAAAGCCAAGGGCCTGCCCCTGGAAGCACGGGCCTCGGGCTGCCAGATGAATGCAGCATAGCTGTATATACAGACAACATATCCCAGTAGACCAGGCTGGTCGAAGTGAAACATTGGCCTGTAATGAAGCCATAAAGGTGATGCGCCAACACTGAATACGCTCAGTATCGACGTCAGCAGCGAGAACCTCATCGTCCGCAAAGATAAATACATCAACCAAACAGTAAGAACGTAAATTAGATTCATCAACTGCTTCGTCGCCAGAAGATAGAGCTGCGTAGACTCCCTGAACAAATCAAGAAACAAATTGCCCGCCACGGGAAATAAAACCGAATATCGATTGAAGTAGTCATAGTTAAATGTGATGGCTCCGTCACCAGCAATCTCCCCAAGCTTGCAGCTATAGCCAACGAATCCTGATGCCAGGCGTGAATGATCAACGATGGAGAGGGTGTGCAATGTGACCCAGTTGAAATGGGAACCCCGTTCCAGGGAGAAAAGTGCGGGCTCCAACATGATGACGGCCACGCAGGCAACCATCGCCACAGCAAAAGAAACCAGCTTTTCCCGCTGGCGCGGAAAGCCTTGCTCAGATTTCGGGAGTGGGGCTCCCTCAGAGCCAGCACTGGCCAGCCGATGGATCATCAACGTCAATACAGACGAAACCAGCCAAGAGTACGCTCGGGCTACCTGAATGAGGGGCAGCAATCAATGCGTTGATGTAATCCGGCGTTGATCGATGCCCCAGCCATGCTCCGCCGCCGGGAGCCCGCCCGCCCGGCACCCGAGCCGCTCCCACAGGTTGAGTCGAAGGGTCCCGGCGTTGATCGGGGCGGAGCGGGCGTCATTCCCATCCAGACGCTGGTGGGTCTGAACCAGAAACGAGTGCCGGTGGCCTGGGGCGCTGCCTGGCCTGGAAGAGGCTTTGGCGGCAGAAGACTCCTAAGATTGACCTGAAAGGATGTCCCTCCAGTGCAGACACTGCCCCTCTGTTTCTTTTCCGGGCTTCTGGCCCTTCCGCTGCTGATTCCCGGCCCGGCCGTGGCTCAGAAGCGGATTCCCAAACTCCCGGGATATGACCAGTGTCCGCTGGGGTATGTGAATGACCTGAAGCAGCATTGCAATTCACCCATCTACTACGAGGTGAAGCCCACCTACGGAAAGCCCTGTGACTCGGGATGGATGAACATCGGGGCGGGCTACTGCAAGAAGAAAACCCTGGGGATTTTCTGACCGCAACAGCGGGACGCTCAGAAAGAGTCTTCCGTCTGGCCAGCGAAGCGGCCGGCGTAGCACTCGCTGCCCTGCAGCTTCTGGAACACAAACTGGCAGATGGCGGTGCCGGGATGCACGGCCAGGGGAGCGGGGCCGAAGTTGCTCATCTCCAGCACCTGCTGACTGTCGATCCCCGGCCCCATGAAGGGGGCGCTGATGTGCACCATCAGGCCCAGCCGCGCGAAACGGCTGCGACCCTCCAGCCAGCCGCACAGACCGGGGCCCAGACGCAGCCGCTCCTGAGTGATGCCGAGCACGGTTTCGCCGGGCATGATCAGGATGTGCTGGCCCTCGGGCACCTCGATCTTCTCGGTGAGCTGCCGGTAGTCGGTGTGCTCGCGCACCTCGATCACGGCGTGCACTTTGCGGAACACCCGGAAGGTGGGGGCGAGGGTGAGGTCGAGCGAGGCGGGACCCAGCCGAGAGGGATCGAACGGGGTGACCGTGATCGAGCCCTGCTGGATCGCCTGCAGGATCGCCTCTCTCCCCAGAACAGTCATGTCTTTCCCTGCGGGTCGGCGAGGTTGGATTGTCTCAGGCGGTGTCGTCTCCAGGCCGAAGTCAGCCTGCGCCAGACCATCGCGGAGGCCAGCCATGGCTCACCAGGGCACGGCCGTGTGGTGAGCCCGCAGTCTTGCCGCGATCGGCGGGTTGGGCCGCCCAAAACCAGACCTGGCCCGGTCGCCCGGCAGCCGCCACCATCACTCCATGGCCTCCAGCCCCTCGGCTGCCTTCCTTCGCCTTCGCACGTTCATCGCCGAGCGGATGCACGCGGTGGGCAAGGCGCTCAGCGGCAACGGCATCACCCGCACTGGCAACGGTGCGACCTCCCTGATCGGCGGCGACGCGTTGAGCGATGGCGAGCGCGAGGCGCTGCTGGAGCTCTGCCGCCATCAGCGCTCAGCCTCAGCCACTTCGTCCAACTGGTCAGCCAGGGCTGGAATGCTCTCGGAAACGATCTGCCAGATGGTCTCCTCTTCCAGGCCGAAGTAGGCATGCGCCAGAACATCGCGGAGGCCAGCAATGCGTCGCCAGGGCACTTGGGGGTGCCGCTCACGGAACGCCGGCGGGATCTGCTTCGCCGCTTCACCCAGCACCTCCAGGTTGCGCAGGACTGCGTCAACCAACATCTCGTCAGCAAGAAATTGCTGCCTGGTGAGCCCCTGGCTGTATCGGAGCACCTTGGAGCAGCACAGTTGCATGTCCTGGAGGAACAGCGACCAATTGCGGGCACTCCCCCTTTCAGGCAAGCGGAATGGCCTCCTGCTCGATCCGCTGCCGTAGTTCAGGGCGAAGACCGCGGCGCGTCACCAGGTCCACCCGAGCGCTGAGCAGGTCTTCCAGGGCCAGCTTGAGGTCCATGTACTGCTCAAAACTGGGGCTGGAGGGGAAATCCACCAGCAGGTCCACGTCGCTCTGCAGCCCTGCCGCCCCGTGGATCACGGAGCCGAAGACGCGAAGATCCCGGCCACCGTGGGCGGCTGTGAGGGCGAGCAGCTCGGGGGCCATCTGCCTTAGCCGCTCAAGAGTGGGTGGCTCTGTGGGATCCATGGATTCCATTCTGCTGCCCGCCACTGGCCCCGGCGCAGGACGTGGCCCGGCGGATCCTGGGAAGCGCATGGTGGGCAAGGTGCTCACCGGCAACGGCATCACCGCCTGTGGCGATGGCCACTACAGCCTGATCAGCGGGTACGAGCTGAGCGACAGCGAGCGCGACGAGCTGCTGCAGCTGTGCCGTCAGGGCCTCGTCACCGATTCGGTGCTCAGCGGTGGCTGAGGAACTCCTCCAGGGTCATGCCAATGTCCTTGGCGATCTGACGAAGCAGCGGAAGAGAACTATCCCGTCCCTTGTGGACGGGAACTGTGGTGCAGCGTCCTCAGAATGTCCGCCACCTCAGAGGACTTGAGAACGGGGGATGAGCCCTCGTTCAGGCCGGCACCACGATCTGCTGCAGGCCCACGAAGTCGCTGTCCAGGGCCGGCTCGCCGTCGTCCAGGAGCATGGCGATCACCTCCTGGAGGTTGGCCTGCAGCTCATCGAGGGTCTCCCCCTGGCTGTGGGCGCCGGGAAAGCCCGGGACGTAGCCCACAAGCAGGCCGGTGTCCGCGCAGCGCTCGATCACAGCGGAGAAGGTACGCACAGCCTCTGCTGCCTGCAGGTGATTCATCGTAGGCGACCCGCCAGGTCTGTCCGAGGGGGTGACGGAGGGCATGGCATCAAGGCTGGGCTATTCCCCCACCAGTGCCACCCCCGTCTCACCCCGGCCAGGATGCCCCCATGCCCCCGTCCCCCTCCGCCGCCTACGAGCGCCTGCGCGAGACCATCGCCAAGTAGATGCGCTTGAGCCCCATCGACCAACCGCTGATGCTCATGGAACTGCTGGGCCACCGCAGCCTGGCCCCAGCGCAGGACGTGGCCCGGCGGATCCTGGGAAGCGGATGGTGGGCCGGGTTCACCTTCAACGGCATCACCCGCTGCGAGAAGGGCACCGTCGCCGTGGTGGGCGGCGAGCAGCTGAGCGCCGCAGAGGGCGGCATCTGCTGGCACTGAACCGTCAGGCCTGCTCACGCCATTGGTTGGATGGGCACGATTGCCGGCAGCACGCTTGCCAAGGCCTGCTTGGCCTGCTTCAGATCATGGCTCCCTTGCATCCTCAGCCAGAAGCCCTCGCTCAGGCCGAAGAAACGGCACAGGCGCAGATCGGTGTCGGCAGTGATCGCCCGCCGCCCTTTGACGATTGCGTTGATGCGGCTCTCCGGTACGCCGATCGCCAGCGCCAACCGGTACTGGCTGATCCCCATGGGCCGCAGAAACTCCTCCAGCAGCACCTCGCCCGGGGGCACGAGCATCACGTCAGTGGTCGTCAACGATCTCGACCTCCTCTGGCCCTGCTTCCGTCCAGACAAAGCAGAGCCGGAACTGGTCGTTGATGCGGATGCTGTGCTGGCCATGGCGGTTCCCCCTGAGTGGCTCCAGGCGATTGCCTGGTGGAACTTGTAAATCGTTGAGGCAGGCGGCCGCATCAAGGATGGCGAGCTTCCGGAAAGCCACGCGAGCGAAGCTTCCAAAGCGGCGCCCAGGCTTGCCTTCAAAGAGTGCCTGGGTGTCGCGGCAACGAAACGACCTGATCACACCGTTACCTTACCCCCGCCGGACGTAGGCACGCCAGGCAGTAGTGCCGGGCGAAGGCGGTCACGCGCTGACATGGCGGCCTGGATTGCCTGTGTTCCTCCTCTTACAAGTGCCACCCCCGTCTCACCCAGCCAGGATGCCCCCATGCCCCCGCCCCCCTCAGCTGCCTTCCTTCGCTTGCGCGCATTCATCGCCGAGCGGATGCGCATGAGCCACATCTACCAACCGCTCATGCTCATGGAGCTGCTGGGGAGGAGCAGCCCGGCCCCGGCGCAGGACGTGGCCCGGCGGATCCTGGGCGAAGACGTGACCCAGATCGAGTACTACACCGAACGGGTGAAGCGCATGGTGGGCCGGGTGCTCACCGGCAACGGCATCACCGCCTATGGCAACGGCGCCTACAGCCTGATCGGCGGCGAAGAGTTGAGCGACGGCGAGCGCGACGAGCTGCTGGAGCTCTGCCGCCAGCGCCTCGATGCCTTCCGCGAGCAGCGCGGCGAAGAGGTGTTTGCCCACCGCAGCCGCCACCGCAGCCCGATCAGCGGCTCGGTGAAATACAGGGTGCTCACACGCGCCCGGGGCCGCTGCGAGTGCTGCGGTGCGCACGAGCACCAGCGGGCCATCGAGGTGGACCACATCATCCCGAAGAACCAGGGCGGCTCAGACGACATCACCAACCTGCAGGCCCTCTGCTTCCGCTGCAACGCCGGAAAGCGCGACACCGACTGCACCGACTTCCGCGGCTTGCAGGCCCGCTACGGCCACCCCGTAGCGGGCTGTGTGTTCTGCGCGCTGGAGGGCAGCGGAGCGGCGTCCCAGCAAGTGGTGTAACTCAGGAGGATCAGCCCCGGCGTAGCCGGGGCTGACGGCTCACCTCCCTCAGATTTCAGCTGTGGCAATGGGTGGGCCGGTCTGTGACCCTGTTCGGAGAACTACCACCAAACCGAACACAGACCATGACCCTCACCCATAGTGGCGCCTCCGAGCTGAGCCAGCTCATGGAGGGCACCACCGCTGGCGCCCTGATCCCAGAGATCGTGCGCCGGGGTTTCCAGGACCTGCTGGAAGCCGAGGTTTCTGCCCTCACGGGCGCTCAACTCCATGAGCGCTGCCCCGATCAGCGCTCCACCCATCGCAACGGCTACCGGGAGCGGCTGCTCACCACCCAGGTGGGCGACCTCAGCCTGGCCATTCCCAGGTTGCGGCAGGGCAGCTTCTTTCCCAGCTGGCTGGAGCCACGCCGCCGGGTGGACAAGGCGCTCTACGCCGTGGTGATGGAGGCCTACACCGGCGGGATCTCCACCCGCAAGGTCGACGCCCTGGTGGAGGCGCTGGGCGGGGCCAGCGGCATCTCCAAATCGGAGGTGAGCCGCATCTGCCAGGGGCTCGATGAGCAGGTGAAAGCCTTTCTGGGCCGGCCGCTTGACCATGCCCGCTTTCCCTACGTCTACCTCGACGCCACCTACCTCCACGGCCGCCTGGGCCGAAATATGCAGGTGGTGTCGCGGGCGGTGGTGGTGGCGATCGGCATCAATGCCCTCGGCTACCGCGAAGTTCTCGGCATTGCCGTGGGCGACAGCGAGGCGGAGGGCTTCTGGCGTCAGTTCCTGGGCTCACTCAAGGAGCGTGGCCTCGACGGCACCCGCCTGGTGATCTCGGATGCCCACCTGGGCCTGACGGCAGCGATCAAGCGGATGTTCCAGGGCAGTAGCTGGCAGAGGTGCCGGGTGCACTTCCTGCGCAACCTGCTGAGCCATGTGCCCAAGGCCGGCCAGGACATGGTGGCCGCTGCCATGAAAGCGGTGTTCGTGATCCAGGCTCCAGATCAGGTGCGCGCCCACTGGCAGCGGGTCACCGAGATGCTGCGCAAGCAGTTCCCCGGCGCCGTGCCCGTGATGGAAGCCGCCCGGGACGACGTGCTGGCCTTCCTGCACTTCCCCCAGGAGCACTGGCGCAAGGTCTGGAGCACCAACCCGCTCGAGCGCCTCAACAAGGAGATCAAACGCCGCACCAACGTGGTCGGCATCTTCCCCAATGATCCAGCGATCGTGCGCCTGGTGGGCAGCCAGCTGCTGGAGCAGCAGGAGGAATGGCAGCTGGAGCGTCGCCGCTTCTTCTCTGAGGCCACCATGGCCAAGATCCCAGAGCCAGAAGAGCCCTTGGAGCTCACCGATGCAGATCCGAACGCCCAGCCGGCTGCAACCATCAGCTGAAGCGCACCAGCTTCTACCTCGATCTACACAGAACACATCGATCGCTGAGTTGCCAATTCAGCGATCAGGGTTCATAATGGATCAATGGAGCTGCGCAATCAGCTTCCAAGCAGTCATCCCCTGACTGCTCCTGTTCACCCTCCGGAGAGGGTCACAGGACCTCCTGAGTTACACCACTCGGAGGGGCGCTACCCTTCTGAAGGATCGCCAGGCAGGACTGACGGTGACGGACGAGGGCATGCGTGTTCGGCGACGATTAGGTAGGCGGGCGCCTACGTAGTTGACACCGGGCAGCATGCGTGAACTCATCGCTTCTCGTCAATCCTGGAGATCGGCCATAGGTCGGCTGTTCATTTCCTGGGCCCAGGCCATGCGCAGTGCAGCAGTTCTGTTCAGTCTGCCCCCTGCGCGATCAACCCCTGGTGCAGCTGGCAGGTCAGCAGCGGGATGCAGTTGGGACCCGCATGGTGGCGAAACCAATGGCAGGCGATGCACACCTTGCGCCTCCGGCTGACCTTCAGCACGTCGTGGTCTAGGTAAATCCACTCTTCACCAGGGTCCTCACGGGCAGTCTGGGGCCTGGAGCGAGAAGCGGGAGGCATCTGCTGCCGGATAGTACACAACTACTGGCTTAAGGGCACCTCGAAAAATCAACAAGCCAATGCAATATGGCCTAATCTGAGCTAGAATTGGATTCACGACATTCTAATTCTGCAGTGGGTCAGAGAGGGTTCTGGGACGAACAGCAAAGAGTCGCAAAGCTCAAGGAGAAGAAGCCGGTTCTTCAGCGACTTTCTGAATCGATCCCTTGGGATTCATTCCGGCCACTGCTTGACAAGGGCTATGTCCAGGAGCGAAAGACCAATGCAGGGCGTAAGAGGATTGATCCGCTGATCCTCTTCAAGATTCTCGTTCTCCAGCAGCTTTTCAACCTCAGCGATGAAGAGCTTGAATTTCAGGTGAATGACAGGCGCTCCTTTGAGGAGTTTGTCGGGCTTGGTGTGATGAACAGCATTCCTGATGCCACCACAGTCGCCTTCTTCAGAGAGCGACTGCGCAAGGCGGAAGTTATCGAGGAGTTCTTTGAGATGTTTGAGGCATACCTCCGCTCCCAGGGCGCTCCAAGCCCGCGGTGGCCAGATCATCGATGCAACTCTTGTTCCGGTTCCCAAGCAACGCAATACCCGCGAGGAGAACAAAGAAGTCAAAGCCGGGAGGCTGCCGGAGCGCTGGGATGAAAACCCAGATCGCTTGCAGCAGAAGGATCTAGATGCTCGCTGGACAAAAAAGAACGTCATCAGTTACTACGGTTACAAGAACAGCATCTGTATCGATGTCGACCATGGATTCATCCTCCGATATACTGTCACTCCTGCCAACATTCACGACAGTCAGATGCTTCCACGCTTGCTGGATCCAGAAAACGAACATGACCATGTTTGGGCAGACTCAGCGTATTCAGGTGAATGCTTTGAGGATCTTCTGAGTCTCGGTGGCTTTGAAAGTCTGATCCATGAAAAAGGCGCTCGCAATCATCCGCTCAGCGACGCAGCCAAGGAACTGAATCGTGTCAAGTCGTCAATCAGAGCTTGTGTGGAGCATGTCTTTGGCTACATGACTATGTCCATGGGTGGAAAACTGACAAGAAAGATTGGGCTAGAAAGGAATGATGCTTGGTGGGGCCTCAAGAACCTGACCTTCAACTTCCTTCGTTATCTCCAGCGCTCTTCCCATATAGCAACTGTCGCATGAATCTCCCAGAGAATCTCCCATAGCTCAGGAGATCGTCAATAGTCGATATAAGATTCTCCTGTTCTGCCGCCTCTTCGGCGGCTTTTTCGTGTCCTCAGAGACCTTGCAAATAGCTGATTATTCGAGGTGCTCTTAAGCCCCCTGGAGGGGCGGCCAGGGGGCTCTCTGGGGGGCAGGAGTGTCTGCCAGACCACAGTGTGTTGGGGGGGGGGCGTCACAACCGTCACAGCTTGGAAATCCTGGTGCTGCAGTGTGTCTGACGGTTGTGACGCTGTGACGCTCTTGGCGGAAGGACTTTGTTCGGCGGGTTCCACCAGCTTTCAGGAACTCGATCTCCAAGCTGGTTGCTTCGGCAGCAGGGTTCGAGCAGGCTCCCGTGCGTGCCGCCACCGCAGTCGCGGGTAGGCCGCTCGGGCCGCCGTGTCCTGACCTACCCAGCACGGCGGCGGCGAGGGGGCTTTGAAACCACGCGAGCGCAAGGGTGCGGGATTGGGCTTCAGTCTTTTGAAATCCGTTGGGTGGCGCGGGGCTAAGTGAGCGTCCCGCACTCGCGTTAGCCCTTGCGCCGCGTGACACCCACAACCCCCGCCGCCGGGTGGTGAGGTTTGTAGCGGGATATCAAGGATCGTCACAAATTTGGCTAACGCTGATTGGACGGATCTGCCTAAACTCCCCCTCACTATCCCTCCTTCCGCATAAGACGAATAAAGGAGCTTGGCTGCACTGAGCAGATCCCTCGCTGGAGCAAGCATCCGGCCTCGGTCGTCAATGCTGGCTGGCACGTTATCCGGACCCGCATAACATCGCCACATCCCAGTCCGATTCCTGGCTGGCGATCCACGGCAAGTTCTGCAGCACAGGCGCCTGGACACCCATGCCCGACCAGGCCCCATCCCCCGGCCTCTACCAGCAGCTCCTTACCGAGGGCCTGGAGGAGCATCTGCGCGACCTGCAGGCAACCCTGGTCGACACCGACAGCCTCGATCCCCAGGAAGCCCCGCGCCTGTTGGCCCGGCACCTGGCGGGTCTGGCCCGCATTGCCCTGGCGCACCTGAGCGGTGGTGCCACCCCTGAGCACCAACTGGCCCTGGTGAACCAACTGGTGGGCCTGCTCCAGAGCCAAGCACCCCGCGCCATCTCCACGGGCGACCTCCTTCACCCCTCCACCCGGCTGCTTTCGGAGATCCGATCCACGGCGCTCCTGCCCGGCCAGGCCGCCACCATCCGCCCGCTCATCCCCCTGGCCGACAGCACCCTGCTGGTGAACGCCAGCGGCGAACCGTCGGTGGGGCAGGCGCTGATCCACGAGATCCCCTCCGCCCAGCGGATCGACCTGCTCTGCGCCTTCATCAAGCACAGCGGCCTGCGCCTGCTCCAGCCTGCGCTGTCTGAGTTCCTGCAGGGCCAGCCCCGCCGCTCGTTGCGGGTGCTCACCACCGTCTACCTGGGCGCCACCGACCGCCGCGCCCTCGATTGGCTGGTGGCCCACGGCGCCGAGGTGCGCGTCAGCTACGACACCCGCCGCACCAGATTGCACGCCAAAGCCTGGCTGTTCCATCGGCCGGGCCTCTCGGGCGCATCCCCTGCCTCAACCGCCTACATCGGCTCCTCCAACCTCTCCACCGCCGCGATGCACGACGGCCTGGAGTGGAACGTGCGCCTCTCCGCCCACGACAACGAGGGTATCCTCGCCAAGTTCCAGGCCGCCTTTGAGAGCTACTGGGAGGAGGGCGAGTTCGAGCCCTACCGGGCCAGCGAACTGGAGCAGCACCGCTTTGATCGGGCTGTGCGCGAGGAGTCGGCGGGGGACTCGGCGGCGGACGCCACACCGGTCAGCTTCTTCGACATCCGCCCCTACGCCTACCAGCAGGAGATCCTCGACAAGCTGTCGGCCGAGCGCAGCCTCCATGGCCGCTGGCGCAACCTAGTGGTGGCCGCCACCGGCACGGGCAAAACCGTGGTCGCCGCCATCGATTACGCCCGCCAGGGCGGTCCGGGGCGCCCGAGCCTGCTGTTCGTGGCCCACCGGCGCGAAATCCTGCAGCAGAGCCTGGCCACCTTCCGCCAGGTGCTGCGCGATGGCTCCTTCGGCGAGCTGCTGGTGGATGGCCAGCGTCCCAGCCAGTGGCGCCATGTGTTCGCCTCCGTTCAGTCGCTCGCGGGGATCGATCCGGCACACCTGGCGCCGGACACGTTTGCCGTGGTGATCGTCGATGAGTTCCACCACGCCGAAGCCCCCAGCTACCAGCGCTGGCTGGCCCACCTGAGGCCGACCCTGCTGCTGGGCCTCACCGCCACCCCCGAGCGCACCGGCGGCGAGGACATCCTCCATTGGTTCGATGGCCGAGTCGCCGCCGAGCTGCGCCTCTGGAGCGCCTTGGAGCAGGGCCTGTTGTGCCCCTTCCACTACTTCGGCCTCCACGACGGCACGGATCTGTCGCGGATCGAATGGCGCCGCAACGGCTACGCCAGCGAGGCCCTGTCCAACCTCTACACCGCCGACGACGCCCGCCTGCGCCTGATCCTGCGCGAACTGGCAGACAAAGTCACCAACCTGGCGGCGATGCGGGCCCTGGGCTTCTGCGTCAGCGTGGAGCACGCCCATTGGATGGCCCGCAAGTTCGTGGCCGCCGGCCTGCGCGCCGCCGCCCTGGATGCCTCCAGCCCCCGCGAGCAGCGCGCCGAGCAGATCCGCCGCCTGCGCTCCGGCGAGCTGCAGATCCTGTTCGCGGTGGATCTGTTCAACGAAGGCCTCGACATCCCCGAGATCGACACGGTGCTGTTCCTGCGGCCCACCGAGAGCGCGATTGTGTTCCTGCAGCAGCTCGGCCGCGGTCTGCGCCTCTGCCGGGGCAAGAGCTGCCTCACGGTGCTGGATTTCATCGGCCAGGCCCACCGGAACTTCCGCTTCGACCTGCGCTACCGCGCCCTGCTCGGCGGCACCCGCGACCAGCTGGAACAGCAGATCAAGGACGGGTTTCCCTTCCTGCCAGCCGGCTGCAGCCTGCAGCTCGATCGGGTGTCGAGCGAGCGGGTGCTGGCGAACCTGCGCGAGTCGCTGCCCAGCCGGCGGCCCCAGCTGCTGGCGGAATGCCGCCGCGTTGGCCGCTGCTCGCTGGCGGGGGTGCTGGAGGGGCTGGGAATGGAGGTGGGGGAGTTTTACAAGGTGGCGGGGTCGTGGGCGTTGTTGCAGCGGGAGCTGGGGTGGTTGGCGGCGGGGGAGCTTTCGGGCCAGCCCATCACCGAGCCCACAGACGATGAGAAGCGCCTGGGCCGGGGCATCGCTGGCGGCCTGCTCCACCTGGATGACCCCGGTCGGCTGCGCCTCTACGCCGAAGCGCTGCAACGTCCCGCACCCCCCGATCTCGCCGGATTCGATGCCGCCAGCGAGCGCCTCTGGCGCATGCTGATGGCCCAGCTCTGGGGCAGCGGCCGGCATCACGTGCCCCTCGCCGAGGCCTTGGTGCGGCTCTGGGCCGCCCCGGCCCTCCGCCCCGAGCTGGTGGAGCTGTTCGAGCTCCTGCTGGAGCGCACCGACCACCTGGTGGCACCGCTCGTCTGGCCAGTCCTGGGCGTCGATGCGTCAGCCCCGCCCGTGCCCCTGCGCCTGCACGGCCGCTACTCCCGCGCCGAGGTGTTCGCCGCCTTCGGCTTGCTGAACGATTCGCGCCCCTTCCCCGGCCGCGAGGGCGTGGTCTTTGATGAGGCCACCCGTTGCGACGTGTTCTTCGTCACCCTCAAGAAGAGTGAGCGGTTGTTCTCCCCCACCACCCGCTACAACGACTACGCCATCTCCCCCCGTGAGTTCCACTGGGAGAGCCAGAGCCTCACCCGCGAATCCTCATCCACGGGGCAGCGTTACATCCACCACCAAGCGCGCGGCAGCCGGGTGCTGCTGTTCGTGCGCGAGGAGAACAAGCGGGGCGGTGTCACTCTGCCGTTTCATTGCCTGGGGTTCGCGGATTACGTGAGCCACGAAGGCGAGCGGCCGATGGCGATTCGCTGGCGGCTGCAGCAGCCGATCCCGGCGGCGTTCTATCCGGAGTTGGCGGTGGCGGTTTGAAAGGGTTGAGGGATTCGTCCTGGCAGAGAGCGATCACGCCATTAGGCTGACCTGATGAACCTTCTGGAACGCATCACCATCGATCCGGCCATTCGCTTCGGCAAGCCGTGCGTTCGGGGAACCCGCCTCACAGTGGGTGATGTGCTGGGATCCCTGGCCAGCGGCCGCAGCGAAGCGGACCTGCTCCAGGACTTCCCCCAGCTCACCCATGAGGATGTGCTGGCCTGTCTGGCCTTTGCCGCAGAGCGGGAACGACGGCTGATGACCACTTGTCCGGCAGCTTGACCCTGCGCCTGCTGCTGGATGAGAACCTCTCCGAGCGGCTGATTCCGTTGCTGGCAGCACGGTTCCCAGAGAGCCAGCACATTCGCCTTCTGGGTCTTGGTGGAGCGAACGATCGGAAACTCTGGGAGCTGGCTCGCCGTGATGGCTACGTGCTCGTCACCAAGGACGAAGATTTCCTGCTTCTAAGCGTCAACCGCGGCTGCCCTCCCAAGGTGGTGTGCCTCGCCATCGGCAATGCCAGCAATGCCGAAACGGCTGCGTTCCTATTGCGTCACGCTGGTGCGATTGAGCGCTTCGCGGTTCACCCAGAGGCTGGATTCCTTCTCCTGGATCGAAGCATTCCGACTTGAGCGGGCAATCGCTGACGTGGGCTTGGTTGCATGGTTGATCACATCTCTATCCCACCAGCTTTGATGCCGCCCGCGAAGGCATGTTTTCCGATGAGGCCACCCGTTGCGACGTGTTCTTCATCACCCTCAAGAAGAGTGAGCGGTTGTTCTCCCCTACCACCCGCACCAACGACGTCGCCATCTCCCCGTTGGAGTTCCACTGGGAGAACCAGAGCCTCACCCGCGAAGCCTCATCCACGGGGCGGTGTCACCCTGCCGTTTCACTGCCTCGGCTTTGCCGATTACGGGAGCCACCAGGGCGAGCGGCATCGGCTCACGACGAACAGCTGTAGTGCGACAGCCCACCGGCGTTGAAGAACTCCCTGGGCTTCAGGCGGTCGTACTGGGCCGCCAGCTCCTCAGACAGCTCGTCGTAGGGATGGCGGAACACCTCCTGAAGTTCCTGGATCAGGGTGGTGTCCCCTTGCGCCGCCTGTTCATAGGCGGGGGCGATCAGCCATTCGCGCCAGGTGATGGCCGGGTTGACGCGTTTCATCGCTGCGGAGGTCTCGCTGAGATCGCCGTTGGCCGTGATCTGATCCCGCCAGCGTTGCAACCACTGAGTCCATTGCGCATCGAGTTCTTCGGAACTCGACACATAGAAGCTCTCTTTCAGAGCTGAGAGATGCTCGGGGAGGTCAGAGAGCCTGCGAAAGAAGATCGTGTAATCCACCTTGGAGCTCACCATCAGCTGCAGCAGCTCGTTCACCAGCGTGGCGTCGTAGGTGAGCAGGCCGAGCTTGCGGGCCCACATGGCCTCCATCTCCTGGTTCATCGCCTCCGCGAAGCCGTCCCGGATCTGATCCAGCCGCGCCAAGGCCTCCGGGTTGCCCTCCAGCAGCAGCCGGATGGCGGCCCAGAACATCTGGTAGTTGGCTTCGGCCGCCACCGGTTGGTTGAAGAAGCAGAAATGCTCGCCGCCGCCGGTCCAGGGCTGGAAGCGGGGATCGAACAGTTCGCAGAAGCCGAAGGGGCCGTAGTCGAGGGTGTAGCCACCGGCGGCGCAGTTGTCGCTGTTGAAATTGCCCTGGCAGTAGCCCACGCGGATCCATTTCGCCACCAGCGCGGTGAGCCGTCCGCGGAACAATTCCGCCAGCTCCACCAGCTGATCGCTGAACTCCAGGCTCGGGTCAATCTCCGGCCGGTAGTTCCGCTCGATCAGGTGCTGAACGATCATCTGCAGCTCGTTGCGCGCCTCCGGATGGGCACCGCTGCGGGCACGACGGGCGAACAGCTCCAGCTGGCCCACCCGCAGAAAGGATGGGGCCACCCGTGTGGTGATCGCGGCCGGGTTGTCCACCAGGATGTCGGGATCAAACGAGCGGGAGTTCGGGGAATACCAGGGCCGGCGGACGGTTTCCGCTCGCGACACGTACAGCGTCAGCGAGCGGGAGGTGGGAACCCCCAGGGCGTGCATGAACTCCTGCGCCAGAAACTCGCGCACGCTGGAGCGGAGCACGGCGCGTCCATCGGCGCCACGGCAGTAGGGCGTGGGGCCGCCGCCTTTCAGTTGCATCTCCCAGCGCCGGCCGTTGAACACGCCTTCGAACACGGAAATGGCCCGGCCATCGCCGTAGCCGTTGCCGGTGCCGAACGGGCACTGCTGGATGTATTCGCTGCCGTAGATCGAGAGGGCATAGCCGGTAGCCCAGCCATATGGCCGCATCGGCCCCTGCGCCGCCGTGATGTCGCCGGAAAACAGACGGCGGAACTGGTCGTCGTGGGCCAGCGCATCGCCCAGGCCCAGGTCATGGAAGAGAGTTCTGCTGTGCGCCACGTAGTCCGGCGCCGGAAGCGGCGTGGGCATCACCGGCACATAGTGACCGGAGAACACCTGGCGGGGCTGGTGATCGTGGCCATCAGCGGTGGCCTGGGGATCCGCCTTCAGGGACTCCAGCAATGAATAGTCGGCCCGTTGGGCAAAGTCCGCGAACGTGGTGATCGGCCCTGTCGTCGGCACTGTGGTCTGCAGTGTGGTCGTCAAAGGTCTCCCGGGTGTTGAGCCGTCTGGGCCTGGCCCTGAGGCTGAGAGCATCATCCTGGCGAGCTTCACCCCGGCCAGCGCCAGGCGCCGCGCTCCAGGGTGGTCTGCCCCTGCACCACCGTCGCCCCCATCTCACGCTGCAGCTGGACGTGGTGGCAGTGGTCCTGAGCGGCCAGCGCGCCGATCAGTTCCGGGGCATGGGCGATCACCCACACCTGAGTCCGTTCCGCCGCTGAACGGATCAGCCGCGCCAGCGGCGCCAGCAGATCGGGGTGGAGGCTGCTCTCCGGTTCGTTGAGCACCAGCAGGGGCGGCAGGCGCGGGCTGAGCAGCGCCACCGTCAGCAGCACGTAGCGCAGCGTGCCGTCCGACAGTTCCGAGGCGTCCAGCGGTCGCAGCAGACCCGGCTGATGGAAGCGCAGCCGGAACAGCCCCGCCTCCGTGGTCACGCTCAGGTGGCAACCGGGGAAGGCATCCGCGATGGCCTGCTGCAACCCGTCGCCGTCGCCGCTCTCCAGGATCGTCTGCACCGCCGCCGGCAGGTCGCCGCCGTCGCCCGCCAGGGCGAAGCAGCGTGTGCCCACCCGCGGTTGCCGCGCCGGCGCGCCGGCATCGGTGCGGAAGCCGTCGTAGAAGCGCCAGCTGAGGATCTGCTCGCGCAGCACATGCACCTCGGGCTGCTCCTGCGGGTCGGCGCCGCTCTGGAACAGGCTCCGGTCGGGATCGTCCTGGCCCCGGGTGCTGCTCAGCACGGCGCGGGGATGAAAGCTGCCACCGGCCCAGATCCATTCGCCCTTCAGGGCCGGATCGAGCGCGAAGGCCGTCTGCCGCTCCTGGGGGTAGCCCAGCTCGATCGCATAGGAGAAGGGATCAGCCGCGAAGCCCAGACGCAGGCGCACCGCCTGCTGGCGAGGGCCGCCCTGCACCCGCCGCTCCCCCTGCCGCATCTCCCGGCTCAGCCTTTCCGGGCCGGCCCACATCACCGCCGGCAGGCCCCCCTCCCGGGCCAGGGCCCCCACCATCTCACCGCGGGCAGCGGCGACGATCAGGTTCAGGGCCCGCTGCAGATTCGACTTGCCGCTGCCGTTGGCCCCCGTCACCAGCGTCAACCGGTCGAGGGGAAGCACCACGTTCTGCAGGGAGCGGTAGCCGCTCAGGGCGAGATGGCGGATCGTCATCGGAAGCGGATGGCAGCCAGGCTGAGGGCTGTCAGAGGCGTCATTGCTTCCGACAGGCCACACTCAATACCGCGCTCAAGCCGGAGACGGCGATCAGGAGGTAGGTGATCGGGACCAGCGCGAATGGCTCATGCAGGATCCCGTTCTCATCAATCCTCTGGCCCTGCAGCCTGTAGGCGCTGCCGGTGGCGATGGCCCCAGCCAGGGCGAGGAGGGCGATCCGCGCGGAGAGGTTCATGAAAACATCATGCCGATCGCGATGCACGCGGGTCTGCTGTTCAAGCTTGCGGTTTGCTGCAGTGCCTGAATCGATGGCAGGGCCTCAGGTCTTTCTGTTCATCCACCTGGCCAGCCCCCACCAGGCAACCCCGGCTGCCGCGATCGCTGGGAAGGCGGCGCCACGGCTGAGATGCTGGCGAAATTCCGCCAGAAAGCCTGGATAGGCGGAGGATCGTTCGTGGATTCACCATCCCTCAGGACCATCAGCGAATCCCGGATCCTCCACAGCATCCAGCAACCCTGTCATGGTCAACCTACCCGGCCCCAAGGGAGCGGTAGCGGTAGGTTAGCGAGGGCTCATTCCCCGTCGCCGAGGAAGATCAGCGACCCGCTGGGCGCCCAGAGCACACGGCCGCTCTGACCGGGGTAGCCCACCCGGCACCAGGTGCCCTGGCTGTTGGAGGTGCACGCGAGCTTGTCGAGCCTCTCGCCCGACACGCCCAAGCCGGCGATCGCGGAGCCGTAGTTCGGCTTGGCCTAGAGGGTCACGGTGGGCTGGCCGTGGCCGCTGAGCTTCACTTTGCTGTGGGCCTGGTGACGCATCGCCGGGGCGCCCTGGCTGCGCACGCGGGACACGGAGATCCGGTTGCCATCGCCGCCCTGTTCGAAGAGCTCGAAGCTGTGGTGGCCGCTCATCAGCCAGAGGCGGCCCTGCTCATCGCGCATCGGCCGCTTGTCGGTGGTGGGAGGACCGGCGGGCACGAAGCGGAAAATCGCACCACGGCTGAAGCTGATCTCGAAGCCCCCCTGGCCCCAGGGTCTGGCCGTGCAGGTCTGCTGGCTGGTGTTCATCCAGCAGTCCACGCTCTGGTCAGCGGCGACCGGGCGCTGGAGAACCAGGGCCCCGGCGAGGCAGCCGGCGCTGAGGGCAGCGACGCCCAGCTAGACAACTGTCAGGCCCCCCAGCCGTCCTGACCATCCGCAAGCCATGAGCCTCGACCTGGCGACCTGCAGCATCGCCGAGCTCCAGGACGCCTTCGAGCAGGGCGCCTGCACCGCCCTGGCGGTGTGCCAGGCCTGCCTCGAGCGCATCACGGCGCTCGATGCCGCGGGGCCCACGCTGCGCGCGGTGATCGAGATCAATCCCGACGCCGAAGCGATCGCCGCCGCCCTGGATCGGGAGCGCCAGGAGCGCGGCCCCCGCGGCCCGCTGCATGGGGTTCCCGTGCTGGTGAAGGACAGCCTCGACACCGCCGACCGGATGATGACCACCGCCGGGTCGCTGGCCCTGGTGGGCAACATCGCGCCGCGGGATGCGGCCGTGGTGGCCCGCCTGCGGCAGGCCGGTGCGGTGCTGCTCGGCAAGACCAACATGAGCGAGTGGGGCTACATGCGCTCCACCCGCGCCTGCAGTGGCTGGAGCAGCCGTGGCGGCCAGGTGCGCAACCCCTACGTGCTCGATCGCAGTCCGCTGGGCTCCAGCTCCGGCTCGGCGGTGGCGGTGGCGGCGGGTTTGTGCACGGCGGCGATCGGTGCGGAGGTGGATGGCTCGATCGTGCGGCCGGCCTCCAGCAACGCCGTGGTGGGGCTCAAACCCACCGTGGGCCTGATCAGCCGCGCCGGGGTGATCGGGGTGGCCGATCCGCAGGACACCGCAGGGCCGATGGCGCGCAGCGTGGCCGAAGTGGCCCTGCTGCTCAACGCGCTGGCCGGCCGCGACCCCGATGACCCCGCCACCGACCCCGCCGATGAGCACCGCCCCCCGGACTACGGCGCCTTCCTCGACCCGGCGGCGTTGCAGGGGGCCCGCCTGGGGGTGGCGCGGGAGTGCTTCGGCCAGCACGAGGGAAGCGATGCGGTGATCGAGCAGGCGATCGCCCAGCTCAAGGATCTGGGTGCCGAGATCATCGATCCGGTGCGCGCCAGCGCGCTGCCCTTCTTCGGCGAGCTGGAGCTGGAACTCTTCCGCTACGGCCTCAAGGCCAACCTCAACAGTTACCTGCAGAGCCATCCGCTGGCACCGGTGCGCTCGCTGGAGGAGCTGATCCGCTTCAACCGCGACCATGCCGCCGCGGTGATGCCGTATTTCCAGCAGGAGTTCCTGGAGCAGGCTCAGACCAAGGGCGACCCAGGCGAGCCGGCCTGCCTTCAGGTGATGGCGGAGCTGCGCCGGCTGAGCCGCACCGATGGCATCGACCGGGCCCTGCGCGAGCACCGGCTCGAGGCGCTGATCGCCCCCACCGAAGGCTCGCCGCCCTTCGTGATCGATCCGCTGGTGGGCGATCACATCCTTCCAGGCGGCTGCTCCACGCCGCCCGCCGTGGCGGGCTACCCCCACATCTCCGTGCCCGCCGGCCAGGTGCAGGGCCTGCCGGTGGGGCTCTCGTTCTTCGCCGGGCCCTGGCAGGAGGGCAAGCTGCTCGGCTACGCCTTTGCCTTCGAGCAGGCCACCCGGCACCGCCGACCGCCCCGGTTCCTGCCCACCCTGGGGGCCGAGCCGCCTCAGCGGGGATCCTTGTAGGCCACCACGGCGCTGGAGGGCCCCTCCAGCGGGATCGTCTCGAAGCGGCTGAAGCCAGCTTCGGAGCACCACAGGCGGAACTCGGCCGCCGTGAAGTCGAAGGCGTCGCCGAACTCGATCAGCATCATCAGCGACATGAACAGCCCGAAGGTGTTGTGGCGGCGGGCGTCGTCGATGAAGGCCTCGATCGCGATCAGCGCCCCCCGCTCCGGCAACGCGTCGTAGGCCTTGCGGATCAGGGTCTGCTTCCGCTCCAGGTTCCAGTCGTGGAGGATCATCCCCATCGTGATCAGCTCCGCCGGCGGCCAGGGGTCCGCGAAGAAATCACCGGACACGGCGTGGATCCGCTCCCCCAGACCGGCCGCGGCGATCCGGCGATCGGCGATCGGCGTGACGGGCGGCAGATCGAAGCTCACGCAGTGGATGGCTGGGTGCACGGCGGCCACCTCACGGCACAGCAGCGCGTCGGCTCCGCCGATGTCGGTGAGCGTGTCGTAGGAGCCGAAGGGGAACGCCCTCGCCAGAGCCTGGAAGTTGCGGATCGAGGAGCCGTTCATGGCGTTCATGAAGGCCTCCAGCCGCTCCGGATCGGCGTTCATCGCCTCGAAGAACGGTGTGCCGGCATGCTTCGCCTCGTTCTGGGGCAGGCCGGTGCGCAGGGCCTCGGTGAGGTCGGCCCAGAAGCGGTAGTCGCGCAGCTCCCAGATCTCCGGCAGCCCACCGATGTAGTCCGGCTGGCCGCGATCCAGAAAACGAGCAGTGGCGTGTGTGTTGCCATAGAGCGACTGGGGCCCGTCTCCCTCACGGGCC
This sequence comes from Synechococcus sp. CBW1107, assembly GCF_015841355.1. Lineage (NCBI taxonomy): Bacteria > Bacillati > Cyanobacteriota > Cyanophyceae > Synechococcales > Synechococcaceae > Synechococcus > Synechococcus sp. CBW1107. The sequence goes on along the minus strand of NZ_CP064908.1, from coordinate 1,757,199 downwards.
AGCATGTCCACCGACACCAGCAGATCGAGAAAGTCGCGGGCTGGCCGGGGCTGCAGTTCGAAGGCGGCAGCGATCGCTTCGCACGTCATCGGCCCGGCCGCCAGCCGCGTGTGCAGTCCGAGCCCAACGGCCGTGAGCAGCGCCTTGGACACGCCATAACCGCTGGCGATGGCCAGGATGGCCGAGGGGTCAGGTTCGCTCACGGGCAGGTTGGGGTAACGGGGGGTGGGCGCCGGATCATGGGCCACTGCAGTGCAGACCACGGCACCGCCGCAAGCCTGCGAATCTGGTCGGCCTTCGAACGGGTGAAGCCGGAGGCCGCAACGATCAGTCGTCGTCCAGCGTGATGGCGATCCCTCCAACCGCGATGGAGCCGTCCGGCAGCGTCAGGGGAAACTTCTGGTCGATCATCAGCTTTCCCCCGGTGGGGAAGTCGAGGCGGATGCGTGTGCGCGCCGGCTTGCCGGTGCGCAGCACCTCCCGATCCGTTTCCCGGATGGCTTCGAACTGCTCGGGAGGAAGGAGATCCCGGTCCGAGCCCCCCAGGAGCTCCGCCTTGGATCGTCCCAGGCAGGCAGCCGTGGCCTCGTTGATGTAGAGGATCCGCCCCTCGGCGTCCACCACGTTGATGTTGACCGGTGCAGCATCCAGCAGCCGCTCGAGAAGGGAATCCATGGGGCGGAAAGCAGCCGGATCATCTGAGCGAAAACTAGTCAGCCCAAAGCGCCCTGGCAGCGCTGGCCACAACGGCCGGATGGCGCGATCTCCATGCCCGGCGGCGGCACCGCGGGGCCTCCTGCGCTCAGGGGTCCCACCGCACCTGCCTGGGGAACTTCAGAGCGTTGTCACCTCTCGTAGCCAGATGCCCAGGCCGTGAACACGATGGGACGATCCACCCCACCCTCCATCGTGAGCATGAGCGGCGCCGCCATCCCCGGGCCCTCGAGCCCAGCCCTCAGGCTCGCCGTGCTCGCCCTGATGGTGGTGTGCTTCGTGGATGTGATGGGCCAGGGGCTGGCCTTCCCGATCTTCGACACGCTGCTGCTCAAGGCCGGCTCGGGTTTCCTGCCGGAGGCCACCTCCCGATCCCAGGCGCAGGTCCTCTAAAGGCATCGCCATCGGCACCTTCTTCCTCACCTGGCTGTTCGGCTCGATCTACGTGGCCCGCCTCTCGGACAGCATCGGCCGCAAGCGGGGCATCCTGATCTGCCTGCTGGGCGCCTTCGCCGGCTACGCCCTGGCCGCCGCCGCGATCCCCCTGCGGAGCTTCCCGTTGCTGGTGGCCTCGCGGGCCATCACCGGCTTCACGGCCGGCACCCAACCGATCGCCGCGGCGGCGATGATCGACCTGGCCCGCAGCGAGGCCGAAAGCACCCGCAACCTCGGCCTGGCCAACGTGGGCGTGAGCGGCGGCCTGGTGATCGGCCCGATCATCGGCGGTGTGTTCTCCGATCCCGCACTCCTGGGCCCATGGGCCTCGCCCACCCTTCCGTTCGTGGTGGGCGGCGCGCTCTGCCTGCTGGCGCTGGTGTTCATCGCCCTCAGCTTCCGCGATGCCCGCCAGGCCCTGGCGCCGCTGCGGCTCAGCCCGCTGGAGGTGTGGCGGTTGCTCGCCCGCGGCCTGGAGCGTCGCGCCGTGCTGCGGGTCACCGCCGTGTACTTCCCCTACATGCTCTGCTTCATGGGGTTCTATGTGTTCTCCGCCGACAGCCTCACGGCACGCTTCGGCTACGGCACCCAGGCGGCCAGCCTGGCCATGTTCCTGCTGGGCGCCGGCCTCGCCCTGGCGAGCGGCCTGCTGGTGGAGCCCCTCAACGCCCGCCTGGCGCCCCGCGCGCTGCTGGGGTGGGTGGCGCTGCTGCTCTGCGGCGTGATCGCGGCCTTCGTGACGGTGCCGTCGGGCCCGCTGGCCCTGGCCCTGCTGCTGCCGGCGGGTGCCCTGCACGGGATCGGTTATCCCACGCTGCTGGCGGCCTACTCACGGGCCGCCTCAGCCGAGGAGCAGGGCTGGGTGATGGGCTTTTCCACAGCGGTGTTCACCCTGGCCGCGGCGATCGTGTCGTTCCTCGGCGGTGAGCTCACGGCTTCCAGTCCGGCGGCGCCCTTCCTGTTCGCTCTGGTGTGCGGCGGTATGGCGCTGCTGGCGGCCCTCACGATCTGGCAGCGCCAGCAGCGGCCTGGGGGGGCCGCGCCATGAGCCCCGATTCCCTGGCGATCGACCTGCGCGGCTACGGCGACGCCCCTCCAGACCCCTGCTGGCCGGGAGGGGCCCGTGTGGCCGTGTCGCTGGTGATGAACCTCGAGGCCGGCGCGGAACTCTCCCTCGCCTACGGCGACGAGACCAACGAAGCCATGTACGAGATCGTGGAGCCGGTGACCGGAGCGCCCAATCCGGCTCTCTCCTCCCACTTCGCCTACGAGAGCCGCGCCGGCTACTGGCGCCTGGTGCGGCTGCTGGAGCGCTTCGGCGCCACCTGCACCGTGAGTGCCGCCGGCCGCACCATGGACCGCGCCCCCTGGCTGGGCCGCGACGCCGCCGGGCGCGGCTATGAGGTGGCCGCCCATGGCTACCGCTGGGAGCGCCATGCCGGCATGACGGTGGAGCGGGAACGGGAGGTGATCGCCGCCGCGGTGGACGCGATCGAGCGGGCCTGTGGCACGCGGCCGCTGGGCTGGCACACCAAGGGGGCGGCCTCACCCCACACGCGCCGCCTGCTGGTGGAGGAGTTCGGCTTCGATTACGACTCCGACGCCTACGACGACGATCTGCCCTATCTGGTGGCGGTGGCGGGCCGCGAGCATGTGGTGCTGCCCTATGCCTTCGACACCAATGACATGCGCTTCATGGCCGGCGGCAGCTTCGTGCAGGGGGACGACTTCGCCACCTACTGCATCGCGGCGTACGACTGGCTGGCGCGGGAGGGTGAACAGCGTCCGTCGATGCTCTCGGTGGGGATCCATCCGCGCCTGATCGGCCGCCCGGGCCGCATCGCCGGACTGGAGCGGTTTCTGGAGCATGTGACCGGCACTGGCAGCGCCTGGATGGCCCGGCGGATCGACATCGCCCGCCACTGGCGTCAGCGCGCGCGGAACACTCCAGCGGGATCACCCCAGAGCGGCTGGATCGGATCAGACAGGCCACCGTGACCTCGTTGATGGCCAGAACCCGCCACTAACCTGAGCGGATGATGGGAGGTCGTTCGATGCCCTCCGTTCCGGCTTGCTTCCGCCCCCCGGTCTCGCTGGCTCTGCTGGCCCTGGCGGCCTCGCTTCTGCCACTGCCGGGCCGGGCCGCCCCGAAGCACGCCTCCTGCCCGTCCTCCCCAGCGGCCCGCCACGTGGTGCTTGAGCAGGGGTGGCGGGGCCAGGGCGCTGATCAGAAGCCCCTGGCCCGGCTTAGGCAGGAGCGCTGGACGGCCGACGGCACGGTCGAGGGCACGGTGTTCGAGCGCAGCGGCCAGACGTTCCTGCAGTTCCGCTACACCGGCACGTGGCGGCCGATCGGGACCTGCCGGGTGCGGCTGGAGCGCATCACGCCGGATGCCGGCCCTACAGGACGCGATGAGGCCGAGGCCGTGCTGGATTCCATCGGCCGCCCCCGCTACAGCCTGAGCCTGGCTGCCGGCAGCACCATCACCGGAATCTGGCGCCAGCAGACAGATGCGGCCTGCACCTCCACAACGCTGGCGGGAACGGTGCTCAGCCAGCAGCAGGGCCTGAGCTGGAACGGCGGCTGGAGGCCCAACGCGGTGGTGCAGCGCGAAACCTGGAGCGGTGGCGCCGTACAGGGCGTGGCCCTGAGCAGCTATGCCGGCAGGGTAGAGACGGCCTCCTACAGCGGCACGATCGAGGTGAACGCCGACTGCCTGGCCATGGTGGTGCAGCGCGACAGCGAAGGGGTTCCCTACAACTACCGGGCCATCGTGATGGCCGATGGCAGCGGCTATCTCTATCTCCAGGAGGATCCGAACGATCTCACGATCGGCTGGCTGGAGCGGGACGGTTGAAGAGATCCAGCGCCAGGGTGGTGAGCGAATCGGTGGCCGTTTCGATCACGGCCTGATAATCCGGCCCCCATTCAGGGCTATGCAGGGACGGCAGCGACGCACCGGTTGAGCGGTGCTTCTGCCACGGCTCGGCGGGCACCCCCCCGACCCAGAAGATCAGACTCTGGATGGACGGATCACTGAGGCGATAGCGGCCGAAGTCTTCACCGGCCATCACCGGATCCACGGCAAGAAGCCTGTCCTTGCCGACCCGGGACACCATCAGCTCCCGGAAGCGCTGCACCAGCTCGGGTGTGTTGTAGGTGGCGGGCGTGGAGTCCTTCGTGATCGTGACCTCCGGCATCCGATCCTCAGCAACGCCGGCGGCGATGGCTTCGCCTCTGGCGATGCGGGCCATGCCCTCCAGCAGCTGCTGCCGGATCTCGGGCTTGTAGCTGCGCACCGTGAGCTGCAGCAGCGCCTCGTCGGGAATGACGTTGCGCTTGGTACCCGCCGTGAAGCTGCCCACGCTCACCACCGCGGGTTCCAGCGGATTGATCTCCCGGCTCACCAGGGTCTGCAGCGCCAGCACGATCCTGGCGCCCAGCACGATCGGGTCGCGCGTGGTGTGGGGATAGGCGCCATGCCCACCCTTCCCCCTCACGCGGATGTCGACGGAATCCACATTGGCCAAGGCATAACCCTCGCTGACCCCGATCACCCCGGCCGGCAGGGAGGCGCTGTTGTGAAACGCCAGCACCACATCCGGCTTCGGAAAGCGCCGGAAGAGGCCATCGTCGAGCATCATCACCGCCCCGCGCCCGAGCTCCTCGGCCGGCTGAGCCACCATCATCAGCGTGCCCGACCATGTGGTCTTCTCCTGGGCAAGGCGTCGCAGCGTGGCCACCCAGGCCGCCATGTGGGTGTCATGCCCGCAGGCATGCATCACTCCGACAGGCTGACCGTCCTGGTTGGTCGATCTCACCGTGGAGGCGAATGTCCAGCCGGTGGCCTCACTCACCGGCAGGGCATCCATGTCGGTGCGGATCATCACCACCGGTCCTGGACCGTTGCGCAGCAGGGCCACCACGCCGGTGCCCCCGACGTTCTCGGTGACCTCGAATCCCGCTGCCCGGGCCTCCGCGGCCATCAGAGAGGCCGTTCGGGTCTCCTGGAGGCTCAGTTCGGGATTGGCATGCAGGTGCCGGTAGAGCTCGAGCACCGAACGCTGCCCTGCCGGCGTCTGTTCACCGGCCAGGCTGCCGCTGGGCAGGGCGATGCAGACGGAGGCCAGCAGGGCCACCCAAGGGCGCGGGGTGGAAGGCACGGTTGGGCATCGCGTTGCTTGGATCATTGGCCCCGCACCAGCTGCCGGTACCGCCCCAGCGCCTCCCGGTGGTCGGTGTCGGCCCTCAGGCCGATGAAGCCGTCGGGCCGCACCGCCAGCAGGGTGAGGGGGCCGAGGCCCAGCCCGGAACTCTCCTCCAGCCGGAGAGACTTCACGGCTTCAACGAGCGGTGAATCCCCAGGGACAACCTCCAGCTCGGCCCGCAGCGCCGTGGGTGCCGCCGGATCGGCCCGGGGGCCGACGAGCAGCAGCAGCGTGTGGCCGCGCCGGTGGGTGAGCTGGTGCAGATGGGCGGCACCGGCCCCGGGCGGCAGGGCGATCGTGGTGGGCAGCCGCTGCCCGGCGCCGAGGGGTGGTTCCGCGGGGCCGGCGGTGATCGCCGAACCCGCGTAGTTCACATTCAGCTCCGCTTCCGCCACGGCCTCCTGCCGGCGGGACGCCGGAGCGGCCAGCATCGCCGCGATCGTCCGGTCGCGTGCGGCGCGCTCGCCGCTCCCCTCGAGCAGCTGGGCCTGGTCAGCGGCATCGCTGGAGCGGGTGACCTGCTCGGCCACCGGCCTGCGCTCCTGCTCGTAGCTGTCGAGCAGGGCCGGGCCCGCCGCACCGTGATGCACCAGGGCCAGCTTCCAGGCCAGGTTGGCGGCATCCTGCAGGCCGCAGTTCAGGCCGTGGCCCTTGGCGGGGGAGCACACGTGGGCAGCATCCCCGGCCACGAACACCGGCCCGGCCCGGAAGACGCTGGCCACGCGGGTGTGGCAGTGGAAGCGGCTGGGGTTCTCCACATCCTGGAAGCGGGCTGAAGGCAGGTAGCGCCTCAGCGCAGCGGTGGCCTCCGACACCAGATCGCTCTGCTCGGTAGCGGGCCGCATGTACACCCGCCAGCGCTGCCCGGGCAGGGCCGTGAGGATCAGCGGCGAGGTGTCGAGGTAGGCCGCGTTGGCCTCGTAGGTATCGGCCCAGCCCTCCACCACGGCATCGAACACGGCCCAGGCACGTGGGATGGCATGGCCCTCGAAGTCGATGCCGCTCAGCTCGCGGGTGGTGCTGCGCAGGCCGTCACAGCCCACCAGCCAGCGGGTGTCCACGGTCTGTTCCTGCTCGCCGCAGGCGATCGTGGCGGTCACGCCGCCGTCATGGGGCTGGAGGCCCTGCAGCCGGCAGGAGCGCTGCACGCTGCCGCCGTGGCGCTCGAGATGGCCCGTGAGAATCGACTCGGTCACCTCCTCCGAGAGGCCCAGGTTGAAGCCATAGCGGCTGCCACTGCCGGCCAGGTCCACCTCCCCCAGCCGACGGCCATCGGCATGGATCAGGATGCGGCGCTGCCGGCAGCCGGCGGTCAGGAAGGCCTCCTCCAGCCCCAGCGCCTCGAACAGCTCCAGAGACAGCGCATGAATCACCGTGGCGCGATCCCAGTGCAGGGCTTCGCTGCGGGCATCAATCAGCAGGGTGGGTACGCCCCGGCGCTGCAGCTCAGCCGCCAGCAGCAGCCCCGTGGGGCCGGCACCCACCACGAGAACAGCGGTCTGGCGGGGTAACGGCGACGACACGGATCGGAGGAATCAGGGAGTCAGGCCAGTCCGGGGAAGGCTTCAGTTCCCGTTCCACCGTGGCGGGGATGTCCACCGCCAGCTGATCGGGGTTGAGGGACTGGCACACCTCGTAACCGGGAATCGTGGCCGACAGCTGCGGTTCTGCTGGCGAGTCCTGAACCCGTGCCCCGCGTCTCAGGCCACCGCGCCCATCACCAGTCCAGGCTCCACGCAGGGATTCTGAGCAGCTTGTGGCGTGAGCGGTGTGTCGCGCCGGGCCTCAGGCCTAGGGGAACGGCAGGCCCTGGGCTTCCATGTACACGGCATACACCGACTGACCGGCCGTGATGAACAGGCGGTTGCGCCGGCGCCCGCCGAAGCAGAGATTGGAGGCCACCTCCGGCAGGTGGATCCGGCCGATCAGCTCCCCCTCGGGGGAGAACACGGCAACGCCATCCAGTTCCGGATCAGCCCAGCCGGAACTCGCCCAAACATTGCCATCCAGATCGCAGGTGAGGCCATCGGCCATGGCGGGCCCCATGTCGCAGAACATCCGCCCATCAGCCAGGCGTGAGCCATCAATCACGTCATACACAAGGATCCGGCGGGGGTGGCCCGGCTTGTGGGATGCCCCTGTATCAGTGATGTACAGCCTGCTGTACTCCGGTGAGAAACACAGTCCGTTGGGTTTCTCGATCCCGTTGGCGACCACGCTCGCCTCGCCGGTGTCCGGATCGAGGCGGTAGACATTGGCTGGCAGCTCGAACGCCGCTCGGTTGCCCTCGTAGTTCACGAGGATGCCGTAGCCCGGATCGCTGAACCAGATGCAGCCATCGGGGTGCACCACCAGGTCGTTGGGGGCGTTCAGCCGCCGGCCCTGGAAGTGATCCATCAGCACGGTGAGCGAGCCGTCGTGCTCGGTGCGGGTCACCCTGCGGGTGGCGTGCTCGCAACTGATCAACCGGCCCAGGCGGTCACGGGTGTGGCCGTTGGCGTAATCCGACGGGATGCGAAAGACACTGACGGCCTCCGTCTCCTCGCACCAGCGCAGCATCCGGTTGTTGGGGATGTCACTCCACAAGAGATAGCGGCCGTCGCCGAACCACACAGGACCCTCCGTCCAGCGGGCACCGGTGTGGATCCGCTCGACGGCGGCATTACCGAGCACGTACCTCTTGAACGCCGGTGCGATCACCTCGATGGCCGGATCCGGATAGTGCACCGGCCCGCCCTGCCAGTCCCTCTCCATCACGGCCTCCCTGCATCGACGCCGTCGTTGGCGCTTCGAGCCCACCGACCGTGCATGAGGCTCGGAGGTCTGACTCCGTTGTAGCCGAGTGCTGGGCCAGGCTGAGGCCGGTGTCCCGACGAGTGAGTCTGCGGATGTTGGTCGAACTCTCCACCTGGGATGCCCTGCTGCGCACCTACGTGGATGGGCACGGCCTCGTGGATTACCGGGCCTGGCTGGCCGAGCAGCCCCGCACCCTCTCCGATTGGCTGGCGCGGCAATCGCCGATCACCCGCGGCCGCCAGGATCACCTGGCCCACTGGATCAACCTCTACAACGCCTTCACGATCCAGGCGGTGCTGAGCCGTTATCCGATCGCCTCGATCCGCCCCACCCTGCTCGGTCTGCCGAACTGGATCGGTTTCCTCCGCTTCTTCACGCAGCCCGTGCATCGCCTCGGCTCGCAGAGCCTCAGCCTCGCCCAGATCGAGAATCAGAGGCTGAGGCAGCACAGCAAGGACCCCCGCATCCACTTCGCGATCGTCTGCGCCTCGCTCGGCTGTCCGCTGCTGCGCGCCGAGGCCTACACCCCGGAGCGTGTGCAGCAGCAGCTCCACGACGACCTGATCCGCTTTGTGAACAACCCCGGCAAAGTGCGCCTCGATGCGGAAGACGGCATCCTGCACTGCAGCCGCATCTTCCAGTGGTACCGGGGCGACTTTCTGGCGACATCTCCCTCGATCGCCGCCTGGATCCTGCCCCATCTCGGAGGCGTCACCGCGCCCAACAGGCCACTTCGACTGGCCTTTCTTCCCTACGACTGGGGCCTTAATCAGCGGATGTCCCCGTAGAACCGCTTCAGGCGGCTCGGCGACACTCCGAGGCCCCAGAGAACCCCGATCACGAGATAGATCAAGGTGGCTTTGCAGACCCCCCAGCGCTGCACCCGCCGATCCGAACTCTCCACCACACGATTGATCAGCACGATGCGCCCCCGGCGCACCAGGCGCAGGCACAGGTCGCCGTCTTCCATGATCGGCAGGTTGGGATCGAATCCGCCGCACAACCAGAAATCGCGGCGGCGGCAGAGCATCACCTGATCGCCGAACAGCAGCCGCAGTCCCCGGATGTAGAGATGGGGACGGAACAGCAGCGGTGCCAGATCGGTCTTCAGCACATTCAGCGCGGAGATGTCCCAGCGGATGGAGGTGCCATCACCCATCAGGGAGATGAAGCCGGCGCCGGCAATCGAGGCATCCGCGAAGGTGCGCTCGGCCACGCTGACCAGATCATCGGGAACCAGGGTGTCCGCATGCAGAAAACAGAGCAGATCGCCCGTGGCCTGCCGGGCACCCTGGTTCATCTGAATGGCCCGGCCCGCCGTCTCGCTGTGGAGCACCGTGATGCCCGCTTCAGCGGCGATCGCCGTGGTGGGATCACTGCTGCCCCCATCCACCACCAGCACCTCCCAGGCGGGTGGATGCAGGGCCTTCACGTGCCGCAGCGTGCGCGCCAGCGTGGTGGCTTCATTCAGGGTGGGAATGATGATCGACAGCCGTGCCATGGCCAGCGTCCTACCGCAGCCTCAGCAGGTCATGGAGGCCAGCACTCAACAGCAGCGAAGTCAGGCCGATCAGCACGAACTTCACGGTCAGGGCCACGGGCAGCGGCACCACCACGAAGGCGATCAGCACGATCAGGGGCTGGTGAAAGAGCACGATCGAAAAGCCCACCCGGTTGCCGTAGCGCAGGAGCGGATGGCTGCGGCCGCGATAGGGCCGGGCCAGGGCCAGCAGGGCCAGCACCCAGCTCCAGCTGTTGAAGCCCCGAAAGGCCTGATGCACCATGTAGGGCGCTGAATAGGCACGCTCCGGCACCATGCCCCTGAGGCTCAGCGCCAGCAGCAACACCATGCTCAGGCCGGCCGTGGCCAGCAGCAGCCGGCGATTCCGGTCCAGGGCACACCACAGCCCGCCGCGGCTGCAGAAGAGCGCGCCATACACGAAGTACAGCAGATAGAGCACCAGATTGGCCCAGTCGTCGTAGAGGTTCTGAAAGCCCGCCCAGTGGGGGCGCAACAGAGCCTCGCTCAGCATCAAGGGCGCAGCCAGAGCGATCAGGGCGCCGAGGCCGTGCATCGCCGGAGGTGTCCGTCTCTCAGCTCGTTCGCCGGTCTCCCGGCTGAGCCTCAGCATCACGGGCAGGCAGGCGATGGAGATCACCAGCAGATAGGCCAGAAACCAGAGATGGGCCCATTCGAAATGACCGGCCGGGCGGATTCCGTCGAAGAAGCGGGGGTAGAACTGCAGGAAAGACCCCTTCTCCTGGCCCGCCTGCAGCTCGTGGATATAAACCTGGGGCGGCACAAGCAGCGGGATTCCAATCAGCAGGGGCACCAGGAGCCGCCGCAGCCGTTGACGCAGATAGGCCAGCGCGGAGCGAGTCTGCAGCGAATACCAGCTGGCCGCACCGGCCAGAAAGAAGAACAGAGGCATGTGCCACTGGTGCACAAACTCGATGAACACGCTCAGACCGGCGCTGCTCTGGGCATCGGCGACATAGAAGCGGCCCAGCTCTCCCTCGTAGAAGACAGCGGCCGAGTGAAAGGGGATCAGCAGCAGGACAGCCAGCAGCCGCAGCCAATCCAGATCAAGCGAACGGGGTGGATGGATGCCGGCCACCATCAGCTTTCCCCGCCCCGGCTGTGGGCTGGCAGCAACCAGCCCCATCCCGGGCGGTAGGGATGCACCAGCAGGGTGGGCTCTCCCTGCCGGATCAGGCTGCGGCCTTCCCAGGCCCACTGAAACAGGCCACCCTCGAGATTGACGACCCGCGTGAACCCGGCTCGCCGCAGCTCCTCCACCCGTGCGGCGCTGCGCACCCCCACCGAGCAGCAGACGACGATCGGCCTGTCCCTGGCCAGCGCCGCCATCGATCCCAGGCCCGCAATCCCGCCACCGGCCTCGATCCGCGCGGCCCCGGGCAGGTGGCTGCACGCAAATTCAGCCGGGCTGCGGGCATCGAGGATCAGCCAGTCGCCCTGCTCCTCTCCAGCCAGGATCCGCTGGAGCTGCTCCGGGGTGATGGAGGTGACGGCCGGATGGCACAGCCGGATCCAGCGCTTCAGGCAGAAGAACGCGACACGCTGAATGGCGCCTGCGGGGTTGACCATCAGCGCATCCTTCCACCGCCGGCGACGCCTTGTGCTCACGCACCGATCCGCAGCACCTTCGCTCCGCGCACCGCGCCGGAACGCAGTTGCTGCAGAGCCGTGTTGGCCTCCGCCAGAGGGAAGGCCTGCACCGTGGGATGGATCCTGGCGGCGGCGGCCAGTGCCAGGAACTCCCGCACGTCCTGACGCGTCACGTTGGCCACCGAGCGGATCTCCTTCTCCATCCACAGGTCGCGGGGATAGTCGAGACGCAGCAGGGCCGCCTTGTCGGCCTCCCGCTTGCCGATCGCATTGATCACCAGCCGTCCCCCCGGGTGGAGGCACTTCAGCGCGGCCACCACCGGCGTCCAGGCCGGCGTGGTGTCGATCACGGCGTGGAGCTTCACCGGCGACTCCGCCTCGGTGGCACCGGCCCAGGCGGCCCCCAGCTCCAGGGCGAAGGCCCGCTCCCGTTCGCTGCGGGCGAACACGAACACCCGCGAGGCCGGAAACCGCTGACGCACCATCGGCAGCACCAGGTGGGCCGACGCACCGAAGCCGGTGAGCCCCAGATCCTGGCCGTCCTCGAGGCCGCTCAGCCGCAGCGACCTGTAGCCGATCGCTCCGGCGCAGAGCATCGGCGCGATCGCCTCTGCCTCCAGATCCGCAGGCAGGGCATGGGCGAAGGCCTCCGGCACGGTCACATAGTCGGCGTAGCCACCATTCACGTCACGGCCCGTGGCCACGAAGGCCGGGCAGAGATTCTCCCGGCCGGAGCGGCAGAAGCCACAGCTGCCGCAGGCCTGGAAGATCCAGGCGATACCCACCGCATCCCCGGGACGGAAGAGTCCGCACTCCGGGCCTGTGTCCACCACCGTGCCCACGATCTGATGCCCCGGGATCACGGGAAACCGAGGGGGTGGCGTGCGCCCCTCGATCTCATCGAGTTCGGTGTGGCACACCCCGCAGACCGACACCTTCACCAGCAATTCACCCGTCCCCGGCACCGGCCGGGGACGGTCCATCAGCACGAGCGGCGATGGATTGCGCTCCATGTCGCAGCAGGTCTCGAGCACCATCGCCTTCATCTCGCCCCCCCCTGCGGCCGGGGATGGACCCAGGCGCGCTCGCTCACCCCAGTCTGCTGCCTGTCGCCCCGGGCCCGCATCGGTGATGGCGAGCGAGACCGGAATCCCTCCTCACCCCTGCACCTTCAGGAACTGCCCCCGGGCGAACCTGGCCAGCAGTTTTGGTGCGATCGTGGACTCAATGGTTCATGCGTGCTGATCCTCAGCGCCAACCAGCCAACACATTGAACGTTCTGCTCGTTTATCCAGAATTTCCAAAAACATTCTGGAGCTACGAAAAAATCCTGGAGCTGGTCAACCGAAAGGTGCTCCTCCCCCCGCTTGGACTGATCACCGTCGCGGCCATTCTACCCCAGGAATGGAACTTCAAGCTGGCCGATGTCAATATCCGGCCGGTTACTGATCAGGAATGGAAGTGGGCTGATCTTGTGATCATGTCAGCGATGATCGTCCAGAAGGACGACATCATTCGTCAGATCAATCTGGCCCGGCACCATGGCAAACCCGTGGCGGTCGGCGGCCCCTATCCCTCCTCCACGCCCGAGGAGCTCGTGGCCGCCGGGGCCGACTACCTGATCCTCGATGAAGGCGAGATCACCCTGCCGATGTTCGTGGAAGCCTGGCAGCGGGGAGAAACAGGTGGGCGCTTCAGCTCCGAAGGCGTCAAGCCGGATGTGACCTCCACCCCCATCCCCCGCTATGACCTGCTCGAGCTGAGTGCCTATGACTCGATGAGCGTGCAGTTCTCGCGCGGCTGTCCGTTTCAGTGCGAGTTCTGCGACATCATCGTGCTCTATGGCCGCAAACCCCGCACCAAGACACCGGAACAGCTGATCGGTGAGTTGAACCGCCTCTACACCATCGGCTGGCGGGGCGGGGTGTTCATGGTCGACGATAACTTCATCGGCAACAAGCGCAACGTCAAGCTGATGCTCACGCAGCTTGAGCACTGGCAGAAACTGCATGGCTATCCTTTCCGTTTCGACACGGAAGCCTCCCTGGATCTCGCTGACGATCAGGAACTCATCGATCAGATGCTGGCCTGCAACTTCGCCGCCGTGTTCATGGGAATCGAAACGCCTGACACCGACAGCCTCGCGGCGACGATGAAGTTCCAGAACACCCGCTCACCCCTGCTCGAATCCGTCGATCGGGTGACCCGCTCAGGGCTGAGGGTGATCGCCGGGTTCATCATCGGCTTCGATGGCGAAAAGGCAGGTGCTGGCCAGAGGATCGTGGCCTTCTCAGAAGCAGCTGGCATTCCCACCACCACCTTCGCCATGCTCCAGGCTCTGCCCCATACAGCGCTCTGGCACAGGCTGGAACGGGAAGGACGGCTGGTCGACAAGGTCGGCAACATCAACCAGACCACCCTGATGAACTTCGTGCCGACCCGGCCGGTGGAAGACATTGCCCAGGAGTATGTGGAAGCCTTCTGCGAGCTGTACGAACCTCACAAGTATCTCGACCGGGTGCATCGCTACTTCCTCAAGCTCGGACCCGCCAGAGTCCGGAGCAGCTTCAAGCTGCCTGATCTGGCGGTCATCCGGGCGCTGCTGATCGTCTGCTGGCGCCAGGGAATCAAACGCTCCACCCGTGTGGCCTTCTGGCACCATCTACTTCACATTCTCTGGGCCAATCCAAAGGTGGCGGAGCAATATCTCGCCGTCTGCGCGCACAACGAGCATTTCATGGAGTATCGGGACATCGTGCGCCTGCAGATCGAAAATCAGCTGGCGGCCTACCACCATGAACAGGCCCGGAAGCCTGCAGCTGAACTGGCGGCGGCCCCATGAACCCGGCGACCTAGGAGAAGCTGTGGAACAGCAACTGCAGCAATCCGAAGCCGGTCAGGCAGGTGGCCGCCAGGAGGGGAATGGTGTGGAGCACGACGGTTCCGTCCGGGGGCCTGCCTGAGGTCTAAACCTCCGGCACCAGGGAAAGAAGGGTGAGGAGGAGCAGATGTTGAATCCTGGAGATACATTCCAAGATGAAGCTTGATGAAGGCGTCTCGCCTGCCGCTAGGGCTCCTCTGCCGCCGGCTCAGTCCCCAGCATCCCCGCGCCGAATTCCTGGCTGAGATCGTTGTCGAACTGATCCGCGGCACTGGCCACGTTCAGCAGCATCTCCATGAACTGTGCCCTGTCGAGCCCGGGCAGACGTCGTTCCGCCGCCACCACCACGATGTCGTTGTCGACCCCGATCGAGCAGCCCACCATCAGTCTGTTGAGCTCCAGGCAGCGGCGGTAGAAGGCCAGCACACGGGTGCTCGGCAGCGTCAGGATCGGTGCGCAGATCTCGATCGTGGGCTCATCCAGGATCTCGTTGTCGTGGATGCCGATCTCGATCTGAGCGCTGCCCACCTGAAACCTCCAGGCGACGCCTTCTTCCGCCTCGTCCCGGGTGTCGCCCAGCCCCAGGGCTTCGAGCACCTCGTCCACCACCGTGATGGTCTGCTCCACCAAGGCGGCCTCCGTCAACGCGGCCTCCATCCGGGCGGGGCGCAGCTTCGCGAGCAGGTCAGCCAGGAAGGTCGTCATCGAGCAGGGGGCTCTAGAGCGTGGCTCCGCAGACCGCACAGTACGCAGCTCCCTCGCTGCAGGCCGCCCCGCAGACGGGGCAGTCCATGACCTCAGATCCCTGCTCGTTCTGATCCTCCGTCTCACCCTCGCCGTTGCCGTTCCCGTCGCTCTCCTCCTCAGCGTCCTCCCTGGCCTTGTCATCCCCTGCCGCGCTCTCCAGCTCCTCCACGGCATCCACGAGCGCCAGCAGTGCCCCGCACCGGTCGCAATAGGCGGGATCCCGGCAGGCCGCACCGCAGACGCAGCAATAGAAGCGGGCACCCTGCTCCCTCTCCTCCAGATAGAGGTTGAACCTGCTGTAGACCTGCTCGGCCGTCACTGCGAAGTTGAGCCCCTGCGATTCGGCGCGGCTGCAGGCCATCAGACCCACCAGCTCCGCCTGCCCGTCGTAGAGGGGGCCGCCACTGTTGCCGGGATTGATGGCGGCATCCACCTGCAGATAGCTTCGGCCCGCGACCTGCCGACCGACCGCACTCACGATGCCCCGGGTCAGGGTGTAAGGGAGGCCCAGGGGATGGCCGATGGCATAGACCGTCTCGCCCACGATCGGCGTACGCCCGGCGGGAGCCCGATCCTGGATCAGCCCGCAGCGCACCCGCTCCACCGCTTCCGGGACCGCCTCCTCAGGAAGCTGGAGGAAGGCCAGATCGGCATCGCGGAAGGAACGCACCACCCGGGCCCGGACCTGCTTGCCGTCGCGAAAGCGGACCAGGGCCGTGCACCAGCCTTCTACCAGGTGCTGGCTGGTGCCGATCAGCCCGGAAGCGCTCAGCATCACACCCGCACCCTGGCCATCCGGCACGTCGATCGTCACCACCGCATCGGCCACCCGCCGGAACACCTCCTCGGCCGGCAGGGCCGGAGGGCGGGCGGCATCGCTTGATTCCACGCGGAGGCGGGGCGAACCCGGAGCACTGCCTGCGATCCTGCTGACCAGGCGAGACGGAAAGGGAGCCGTGCAAACAAAACAGAAGACATGGCCGTCCAGGCTGACTCAGCACTGTTGCGACCGCCGGTCTGGCCACTGATCGGGCCCCTCGCCACCCACCCATTCGTTCACACCGGAATCAAGGAAACCGATGACGCCAGAACCCCTGGCGATGGAGGAGCAGGGAATGAGCTGGCTGGAACCCACCAATCTGCTGCTGCTGGCCTGCGCCCTGATCTACGGCCTGATCGGGGAATGGGTCGATGGCGGCATCCTGCTGCTGTTCGTGGCGGGCATCAGCCTGCTCGATGCCGTCCAGCAGCAGCGCAGCAACCGTGCCCTGGCGGAGCTGGCCCGGCTGTCGGCGCCCCGGGCCCACGTGCGGCGCGATGGTCAGGAGCTGGACCTGCCGGCCGAGCAGGTGCGTGTGGGCGATCGGCTCCGGCTGGAGGAAGGCGACCGGGTGGCGGCCGATGCCGCCACCAGCGAGGCGGTGGGGCTGTGGCTGGATGAGTCCCTGCTCACCGGTGAATCCCTGCCGGTCGAGCGCTCCACGCCCGGGGAGCGGATCCTGGCGGGTTCGCTGGTGGCCGGTGGCCGCGGCTGGGCGGACGTGGTGGCCGTGGCCGACGCCACCGAACTGGGACGGCTCGGCAGCAGCCTGGCCACGGTGCAACCGCCGCCCACCCGGCTGCAGCGTCAGACCCGTCGCCTCACCGGACGTCTCACCGTGCTGGCGCTGGGGCTCTGCGCGGCCCTGGCCGGGATCCAGGGAACGCTCAGCGGCGACTGGCCCCAGGCCCTGCTTGCCGCCCTGGCCCTCGCCCTGGCGGTGCTGCCCAACGAGATTCCCGTGGTGCTGGCCCTGTTCCTGGCCCTCGGTGCCCTGCGCCTGGCCCGGATCGGCGTGCTGGCCCGCTGGCCGGCGGCGGTGGAGAGCCTCGGCAGCGCCACCGTGCTCGCCGTCGACAAGACCGGCACGCTCACCGAGAACCGCATGGGTGTGCAGCGGCTGCTCACCTGGCCGCAGCTGGAGGGCTGGCAGGCGGGCGAGACCCTGGAGGAACCCGTGCATCAGCTGCTCGAGCTGGCGGTGCTCGCCAGCCGCGGTGATCCGGTGGATGCGATGGAACTGGCGATCCAGCGCCTGGCCGCCGACCATCTCGGCGGCACCGAACATCTGCATCCCGACTGGCCCCTGGAGCGCGAATACCCCCTGCAGCGGGATCTGCTGGTGTTCTCCCGTCTCTGGCACGACGGCGACGGCGGCTTGCAGCTGGCCGCCAAGGGGGCGCCCGAGGCGATCGCCGATCTCTGTCACCTCGATGCCGGGGAGACCACCGCCCTGCTGGCGGCCGCCGATGGGCTCGCCGCCAGGGGTCTGCGGGTGCTGGCAGTGGCGCGCGGACTCGATGGCGTGCCGGTGCACGCGGGTCAGCCATCCACAGGCGGTGGCGATCTGCCGGATCACGTGCATGGCTACCTGTTCGAGCCGGTGGGATTCCTGGCCCTGGCGGACCCGCTGCGAGCCGATGTGCCGGCGGCGATCGCCATGGCGCGGAGCGCGGGTGTTCGCGTGGTGATGATCACGGGTGACAGCCCGGTCACGGCCCGCTCGATCGCCGATCAGGCGGGCCTGCCGCCCGGTCCGGTGCTCTCCGGCCCCGAGCTGGAGGCCCTCTCAGCCCAGGAGCTGGCGGCCTCCATCCGGGAGGTGACGGTGTTCGCCCGGGTGATGCCCCAGCAGAAGCTGCAGCTGGTGCGGGCCCTGCAGGCCGCCGGCGAGGTGGTGGCGATGACCGGCGATGGCGTCAATGACGCGCCGGCCCTCAAGGCCGCCGACATCGGCGTGGCCATGGGCAGGCGCGGCACCGCCGTGGCCCGCGAATCCGCCGATCTGGTGCTGCTCGACGACACCTTCGGCGATCTGGTGGCCGCCCTGGAACTGGGCCGGCGCGTCGATGCCAACCTGCACCGGGCCCTGGGGTACACCCTGGCGATTCACCTGCCGATCGCCGCGCTCGGCCTGGTGCCCCTGCTGCTGAGCGGCCAGGCCCTGATCCTGCTGCCGGTGCACATCGCCCTGCTCCACCTGGTGATCGATCCGGCCTGCACGGTGGTGTTCGAGGCACTGCCGGCCACTCCGGGCCTGATGCAGCAGCCCCCCCGCCCGCCGGAGGCCCCCCTCTTCGGGCCCGACACCTGGCGCCGTTCCCTCAGCCAGGGCGTTGTGGTGATGGTGGCCGCCCTGGTGCTGGCCTTCTGGCCCGAGGCCGATGCCGCCACCCACCGCAGCCTGGTGTTCTCGCTGCTGCTGCTCACGGGCGGTGGGCTGGTGTGGCTGAACGGCGACCCCCGCAGCCGCATCACCGCCGCCGGCGCCGGCATCGGCCTGGGGCTGTGGCTGCTGCTGCTCGCCAGTCCCAGGCTGCAGCAGCTGCTCAGCCTGGCGCCGCTGCAACCCTCCGAAATCCTCACCGTGATCATCACCACCGCGCTCGCCCTGCTGCTGGCGGGCCTGCTCAGCCGTCGGCCGGCCTGAAGCCTCCACGGGGTCTCCCCTGCTCCGAGGAAGCGTCAGCGGGTGAGTTCGCTTGGACCTGATCCTCCCAGTCGACCCAATCCACAGCGTGGACCTTCAGATACCTGCTGACGGCCTGGCCGACCGTGGCGAAGAACCGTTCTTCGCCGAATTGTGCGAACAGCCCGAAGCGTTTGAGTTTGTCCTTGACGGGATCCTTCATCTCGGCGAAGCAGAGCAGGATTCCGGCCTTCGCCAGGGTGTGATCCAGTTCATCCAACGTGTCCGCCGAGGTGACATCGATGCTGGTGACGGGTTCAGCCTCCACCACGAGCCAGTTCACCCGGGTCGGTGATGACTCCAGGGCGCTCATCACCCGATCCCGGAAGAATTCGGCATTCGCGAAGAACAGGGGCGCATCCCACCTGAACAGAACCAGTCCCGGGATCAGGCGCGATTGCGGATAACGGCTGATGTCGTGATAGCCCTTGACGCCCTCCACCCGTCCGAGCACGGCGGAGTGAGGACGCCAGCCATCCCAGAGAAACTCGATGACGGCAATGGCGATCGCCAGGCCGATGCCAGGAATGGCGCCGAGGACGGCAACCCCGGCCAGGCAGACCATCGACAACCAGAACTCCCAGCGCTGCATGCGGTAGATGCGTCGCAGGTCAGCCACCTCGATCAAGGCGATCGCCGAGGCGATCACCACTCCTGCCAGGGCGGCGGTGGGCAGGTTCTGCAGCAGGGTCGGCGCCGCCAGCAGCAACGCGGCGACCGTGACGGCTCCGACGACCCCGGTCAACTGGGTCCGTGCCCCCGCCGCCTCGGCAACGGGAGTGCGCGAGCTGCTCGCGCTGATGGGGAGCCCCTGAAACAAACCGGCGGCCAGGTTGGCTGCGCCCAGTCCAACCATCTCCTGATTGGCATCGACCGTGTCCCCCAGCCGTGCGGAATAGGTCCTCGAGAGCACGCTCGTGTCCGCGAACGACACCAGGGCGATGGCGCAGCCTCCCAGCAACACCGGCACGAGGTCGCCCGTGCCGATGGCGGGGATCGTCAGACCGGGCAGGCCTCTGGGAAGTGGACCGAGCACCGTCACCCCGGCGCGGGTCGCCAGATTCAGCACCGAGACGATCACGGTCGAAGCGACGACAGCCAGCAGAACCGCCGGGACTCGCCTGCTGCGCCTCAGCAGCCCGATCATCAGCAAGGTGCCGACGCCGAGGGCCAGCGACACCCCGTTCGTGCTGCCGGCCAGAACCGCGGCGATGAAGGCCCGGGCTTCGATCAGCAGTCCGTCGCCCTGGGTCTTGAAACCGAACAGGGCGGGCAGCTGGCTGACCAGCACGGTCAGCGCGATGCCGTTCATGTAGCCGTAGCGGATCGGCTTGGAGAGCAATTCGGTGATGAACCCCAGCCGGGCGGTTCCCGCAAGCAGGCAGAGGCTGCCGGAGACAAGGGCCAGCATCCCGGCCAGGGCCATGGCGCGCTGGGGATCCCCTGCAGACAGGGGCAGCACGATTCCGAGGACGAGGGTGACGAGCGACGAGTCAGGCCCCAGGACCAGCATCCGGCTGGGGCCGAACAGGGCATAGGCGGAGAGGCCGAAGATGGTGGCGTACAGACCACAGATGGGCGGCACACCGGAAGCGACCGCGTAGGCGATGCCTGCCGGCAGCAGCACCGCCGTCAGCGCCAGGCCAGCCACGATGTCATGCCGGAGCCAGGCGATGTCGTAGTGGCTGATGACGGACAGACCGGGAAGCCAACGCCTCCAGCCGGCGCGGGAGCGGGGCGCCGATGGAGGCGTCGAGGCGCTCATGTCAGAGAAGCCTGCCCCGCCTTGTGCGGGTTCGCTTCCGGTCGAGCCTGCTGAGGATGTAGTAGCTGGCGCAGGCGATCAGGACCATGACGAGCAGGAAGGCCGGATAGGACACCCTCCAGTTGCTGGGACCTGTGATCATCGACCACTCCGACATCCCGCCGATGCCGGCCAGCAGCGTCAACGGCATGAAGATCGTGGTGATCAATGTCAGCCGTTTCACGGTGATATTCGTATCATTGGCAGCCTTGGCCATTTCATTATTCAACATCGAAAGATACATTTCCATCAAACTTGTAACGATGTCCCGGTAGGACTCGGTCAGCTCAAAAAATCTGACCAGGTGGTCGTAGATATCACGATAATTGTAGATGGACCGCTCTGAGATGAATCGACAGTCCCTGCGACAGATCCTGCCAAGGATCTCACGTTCGTGAAAGAGGCTCTTGCGCAGTCTCAGCAGATACCGCCTGAACCGAATCAATTCGGCCGGCTTGAAGCTTGCGGGGTCGGAGATGAGCGCCCCTTCGACATCGTCCAGCTCATCCTCCAGGGCCTCGATGGCCACAAACTTCTGATCCACAACTTCATTCAGAATCAGGTGCATGACCTGGGAAGGCCCCTGCCGCTCCGCCACCCCCTCCAGACCCTTCTCGACCAGTCGCTGAATTCCTTCCAGACCGGGGCGACGGCCTGAGTTGAAGTGACTGATGCTGACCAGGAATTTCTCGCCGATGAACAAATTGATTTCACCCACCTCCAGGTCACTATTGTCATACTCAAACGTATTAAAGAGAATGAACGTATTGCTCGGAAAGTCTTCGATTTTGGGAATCTGATTATCATCAAAGCAATCCTCGATCGACAGCTGATGCAGACCGAGAAGTCCCACCAGCTCCTCGAGCTCCTCCCTGGTGGCCTCGTTGTAGTGCAACCAGGCGAAACCATTCTCCGCCGCTGCCGCCACGGCAGCCCTGGCCGACCTGACGCGCTTCGGAGGGCCGCTGCTGCCGATCTGGTAGAAGCAGGAGTCAGACACGTCGTCCTGATCGGATCCCAGGCGGCAGCGTAGGAACGGACTTGCGGGAGCCGGACCAGGACTTCTGACGCACGTCGGTCAGGGTCAGGATGACCGTCTGAACCCGGCAATCATCGAGCCGCGAGACTCACCGGGAACAACATCACAACCAGGCGGCGATTGCCAGAAATCCAGACTTTCAGGATCTGCGTGTTCTGTGGCCCTGAAGGCAGACGCAGATCTCGGGGCGCTGGCCGCAGGAGCGCCGCTCAGGCCACCAGGAAACCGAAGTGGCGCGAAAGAAAGCCGCGCAGGCCGCTCTCGCTCTGGGCCTCGAGGTCGAGTTCGGCGGCCCATTCCGCTTCGGCGATGTCGGCTTCACTCAGGCCGAGACCGTCGACCAGGCGGCGGTAGGCCACCTTCTCCATCGGGTTGATGCTCGATTCGTCACCGGGCCGCCGGCCGACGCGGACCATCATGTAGCCCAGCTTCAGGGCCAGCTGCCGGTCCTCCTCGGAGCGGAGCCGGGGAATCAGCGCGTCGAGGGCCTCGGGCTGCAGGCTCTGCCCGGCCAGCACCTCAGCCGCCTCGGCGGGCAGCGGCACTCCACCATCCGTCACGATGTAGCGCTCCACCAGCTCCTGCAGCAGTTCGCGCTCCTCCGCGCAGAATTCGCCATCCGACCAGGCCACACAGCAGAGGATGCGCAGCAGGTCGAGGTTGCCGGCGGGCGGGGTGTCGGTGCTGGTCGCCATGACGGGGATCCGGTGGGCATCGCAGCAGCCATTGTGACCGCTTGATCGGGCAGTCCCCACCACCCGCGGGCAGGCCCCCTGTGACCCATCGTCACGCCCTTGACCCCTGACAGCGTCCCTGAGCGTGGCTACAGCGGAAACAGAAGGGCCAACTCCCATGTCCGCCAACACCACCAACGCGCCTGCCAGCCATCAACCCCGCCATGACGGGATGGAGAGCGGGCATCACAGCGATCCCTATCAGCAGCGCCAGAAGCCTTCCGAGCCAAGCACCTGTCCGGATTGCCAGGCCACCTACCACCAGGGGCGCTGGACCTGGGAGGCACCGGCGCCCGGCGCCGCCAGCCACCGCTGTCCGGCCTGTGAGCGGATCCGGGATGGAGTTCCCGCAGGCGAACTGCGGCTCTCGGGCCGTTTCCTGGCCGAGCATGCCGACGAGGTGATGCGGCTGGTGAGCAACACCGAGGAGCACATCCGCCAGGAGCATGCCCTGGAGCGCCTGATCGACAGCGACGGCGATCCCGCCAGCGGCGAGGTGCTGCTGCGCTTCACCGGCATCCACGCCACCCACGGCCTGGGTGAGGCCCTGGTGCATGCCTTCGGTGGAACGCTGGACGCACCCTTCGCGGACGCCGGCTCACCCATGCGCGCCAGCTGGCGGCGGGATTGAGCGAAACGCGCCGACGCCGGATCGCCGGCGCCATAGTGCCTTCACGCCCTGGCAGGACAGTGATGGCCGTGCCGAGCCTCAGGTCCCTGACCCGCCGTGAGCGGGTCGCCGAAGTGATGGATCAGCCGGGAATCGACCCCGCCGAGCACGCCCGTGCCCTGGCGGGGCTCCGGCGCATCAATGCCCTCAGCCGCTGCTCCGCCAGCCTGTTCGCACCGATCCGCGAGCTGGCGGAGCGCCGGCGCGGCACCCCCCTGCGGGTGCTGGATCTGGCCTGCGGAGGTGGTGACACCGCCATCGACCTGGCCCTGATGGCCCGGCGCAGCGGCCTTCCGCTGATCCTCGAAGGCTGCGACATCAGCCCCGGCGCCGTGGCGATCGCCCGGGCCAATGCCGAGCGCCGCGGCGCCGAGGCACGCTTCTTCGGCGCCGATGCCCTGGCCGATCCGCTGCCGTCGGGTCCCGCCGGGGCCGCCCCCGGCGGTTACGACGTGGTGCTCACCTCGCTCTTCCTCCACCACCTCGACGACCGCGACGCCGAGAGGCTGCTGGCCCTGATGGCCCGACGGGCCCGTCAGCTGGTGCTCGTCAACGACCTGATCCGCAGTCCCCTGGGCTACGGGCTGGCCTGGGTCGGCACCCGGCTGCTCAGCCGCTCCTGGATCGTGCACACCGATGGACCGCTGTCGGTGCAGGGGGCCTTCCAGCTCGCTGAGGTGGCCGCCATGGCCGAGCGGGCCGGGCTGGAGGGCGCCACACTGCGGCGCTGCTGGCCGGAGCGGTACCTGCTGAGCTGGTCCCGTGGCTGAGACCCTGCCCGGCGAGTTCTGGGATGTGCTGGTGATCGGAGCCGGTCCGGCCGGTGCCCTGGCCAGCCTGGATCTTGCGCGCCGGGGCCTGCGGGTGCTGCTGGTGGAGAAGCGCCGCTTCCCGCGCTGGAAGGTCTGCGGCGCCTGCTTCAACGGCCAGGCCCAGGCGGCGCTCGCCTCCGTGGGTCAGGGTCACCTGCTCGAGAGTCTGGGCGGGCTGCCGTTACGGCGGCTGCGGCTGGGCCTGGGCGGACGGCAGACGAGCTGTGCGCTGCCACCCGGGTGGGCCGTCTCCCGCAGCCGCTTCGATCAGGCCCTGGTGGAGGCCGCCGTCGGCGCCGGTGCCGTCTTCCGCCCCGAAACCACGGCGCAGCTGGGGCCAGCCGGCGCCCACGCCCGCGACGTCAGCCTGCGCCAGGGGCGGCAGGAGCAGCAGGTGCAGGCGGCCGTGGTGCTGGTGGCGGCGGGACTGGCCCACCGCTGCCTCGAGAACGAGCCCGGCGCCCACACCCGCATCCAGCCCCGTTCGCGGCTGGGGGCCGGCTGCGTGCTGGCGGGTGCGGACCAGCACCACTGGGAGGAGGGCAGCATCCACATGGCCGTGGGCCGGCAGGGCTACGTGGGGCTGGTGCGGGTGGACGACGGCGGCCTCAACGTGGCTGCCGCCTTCGATCGCTCCCTCCTGCAGGAGACCGGCAGCGCCGCGGCCGCCGCCGGGCGGGTGCTGGAGGAAGCCGGCTTCCCGGCCCTGCCCAGGCTGGAGGAGGCCGACTGGCAGAGCACTCCGGCCCTCAGCCGCCGCAGCACACCCCTGGCCGGCCATCGTTTCCTGGTGCTCGGAGATGCCGCCGGCTATGTGGAACCCTTCACCGGAGAAGGCATGGGCTGGGCTCTCACCGCCGCCGCCGCCGCCACGCCGCTGGTGCTGGAGGGGACCGGGGCGTGGGGCCCGGCGCTCGAGCGCCGCTGGTGCCGGACCCACCGGCAGCGGATCGGCCGCCGGCAGCTGGTCTGCCGCGGCCTCGCCCTGGCACTGCGCCATCCGAGCAGCGCCCGTGGCCTGTTCTGGGCCGCCTCGCGCCTGCCATCCCTGCCGCAACGGCTGATGCCATGCCCCTGACGATCCTGGGCCTCGGCACCGCGGTTCCCCGCCACCGGATCAGCCAGGGGGAATCCGCGGCCATGGCCGGGCGCATCTCCGCCTCCACGCCCGAGCGGGCCGCCCTGCTGGCGCGCATCC
This sequence comes from Synechococcus sp. CBW1107, assembly GCF_015841355.1. Classification (NCBI taxonomy): domain Bacteria; kingdom Bacillati; phylum Cyanobacteriota; class Cyanophyceae; order Synechococcales; family Synechococcaceae; genus Synechococcus; species Synechococcus sp. CBW1107. Next base: position 1,732,521 of record NZ_CP064908.1, on the reverse strand, counting down.
AGCGGCGCTCCGGGGTGAACGTGCGCCACAGCGTGCTGCTGGAATCGGCCGAGCATGAGGCCGGCATCCAGGGCCGCCTGCCGTTCTATGGCGCCAGCAGCCCGTCCACGGGCGAGCGGATCCGGCGTTTCGAGGCCCATGCCGAACCCCTGGCCCTGGAGGCGGCCCGCGCCGCCCTGGCGGATGCCGGGCTGGCGCCCGGGCGGATCACCCACCTGGTCACGGTGAGCTGCACGGGCTTCCAGGCACCGGGTTTCGATCTTGCCCTGATGGCTCAGCTGCCCCTCCATCCCGATGTGGAGCGCACCCATGTGGGCTTCATGGGCTGCCACGGCGCGCTCAACGGTCTGCGGGTGGCGCGGGCCTTCGTGGAGGCCGATCCCACCGCCTGCGTGCTGCTCTGCGCCGTGGAGCTGTGCAGCCTGCACATGCACTACGGCTGGGATCCGGAGAAGGTGGTGGCCAACGCCCTCTTCGCCGACGGCGCCGGCGCCCTGGTGGCCACCGGTCCTGCCGAAGACAGCGGTCCTGCCTCCGATGCCCCGCCGCTGCAGGTGCTGGGCTCCGGCTCCACGCTCATCTCCGGAACCGCCGATCTGATGTCGTGGACCATCGCCGACCACGGCTTCGAGATGACGCTGTCGTCCAGGGTGCCCGACACCATCGCCGCCAACCTGCGTCCCTGGCTGGAGCGCTGGCTGAACCTCCGGGGCGAGAGCCTGGCCTCGATCGGATCCTGGGCGCTTCACCCCGGCGGGCCGCGCATCCTCGCGGCCGTCGCCGCCGCGGCGGAGCTGCACCCCGGCCAGATCGAGCCTTCGGCGGCCGTGCTGCGCCAGTTCGGCAACATGTCGTCGGCGACGATCCTGTTCATCCTCGAGCGCCTGCGCCGCACGGCAGCTCCGCGCCCCTGGGTGGCCCTGGCCTTCGGACCTGGCCTCTGCGTGGAGGCCAGCCTGCTGGGCTGAGCCTCAGGGCCTGCGGAAGCGCCGCAGCTCCCAGGCCGTGAGCTGCTGCTGGGTGTCGTACGTCAGGCTCACCTGCTGGAAGTGGTCGGCATCGAGGCGGCAGCCCACCTGCAACGCGAAAGCCCCCTCCGGCAGCTGCTCCGGCAGGGAACAGAGCAGGCCATCATCGAAGCCGGCGGTGAGGTCGTTGCTGCTGAAGCGGCTGGCGCAGAAGGGGTCACACGGCTGCGGTTCCGGATCCTCGGCGGGCCAGCGCTGGGGCTCCAGGCGCTCCAGCAGGCCGGGCCAGCCCTCCTGCTCCGCCAGCAGGGCCCGCCAGTCGCTGGCCGCGGGGCGGGGTGGCTCGGGCTCGGGGGCCAGGCCACAGCGGAAGGGAACCACCCCCAGGCTCTGCAGCCGCCAGCCGGAGGACTCGCCCGGGGCCGGCGCCAGCGGTGCGTAGAGGCTGGCGTCCCCGGCAGTGGTGTAAATCCCCAGGGCCTCAGCCCGGCGTAGCCGGGCTGAGCGTCCGCACCTCAGGCGATCGGCTCCACGGCTGACGTTGCAAGGGGTGGGCAGGCCCGTTTCCCTGGTTTGAGAACCACCTCAACCAGACAGACCATGCCCAAGACCCATGCTGCCGTACCTGAGCTGGCCTCGCTACTCGATGGCAGCAGTGCCGGGGAGCTGATCCCTGAACTGGCACGCCACGGCCTGCAGCAGCTGATCGAGCTGGAGCTCGCTGCCTTCCTCGGTGCGGACTGGCACGAGCGCACCGAGGAGCGGCTCGGCCACCGCAACGGCTACCGGCCTCGCACCCTGACCACCCAGGTGGGGGATCTGGCACTGCAGATCCCGAAACTGCGCGCGGGCAGCTTCCTCCCCTCGATCCTCGAACCCCGCCGCCGGGTTGATCAGGCCCTGTACGCGGTGATCATGGAGGCTTACATCGGTGGGGTCTCGACCCGCAAGGTCGATGCCCTGGTGGCGGCGCTCGGCTCCCAGAGCGGCATCTCCAAGTCGCAGGTGAGTCGCATCTGTCAGGAGATCGACCAGCAGGTGCAGGCGTTCCTGGGCCGGCCGCTGGAGAGCAGCGGCTACGCCTACGTCTACCTCGATGCCACCTACCTCAAGGGGCGGCTGGGCAAGGCTCAGCAGGTCTGCTCCCGCGCCGTCGTCGTCGCCATGGGGGTGAACGAGGACGGGCGCCGGGAGTTGCTGGGCCTCAAGGTGGGCGACAGCGAGAGCGAGCCCTTCTGGGCGGAGTTCATCGCCCACCTCAAGGAGCGAGGCCTCGCTGGCGTCAAGCTGGTGATCTCTGACGCCCACAGCGGACTCACCAAGGCCATCCGACGGCAGCTGCAGGGCAGCGTCTGGCAGCGCTGCCGGGTCCACTTTGCCCGCAACCTGCTGCAGTGCGTTCCCAAGGCTCACCAGGGCATGGTCACCGCCGCCCTGCGCAGCGTGTTCGCTCAGGAGAGCGCGGAAGAGATCGAGTCCCGCTGGGATGATCTGGCGGCCTCGCTGGCGGAGCGCTTCCCCAAGGCCGCTGCGCTGATGCATGAGGCCAAGGAGGACGTGCTGGCGTTCCGCCACTTCCCCAAGGACCACTGGCGCAAGATCTGGAGCACCAACCTGCTCGAGCGGGTCAACGAGGAAATCAAACGCCGCACCAGGGTCGTCGGCATCTTCCCCAACGACGCGTCGATCACCCGCCTGGTGGGCGCGGTACTGCTGGAGCAGCACGAGCACTGGCAGCTGGAGGGCCGGCGCATGTTCTCAGCCGAGAGCATGGCGACCATCCCGGAGCTGGATGCCATCCCTGCTCTCCAGGCCCTCAGCACCTGAGAGAGGCAGGACGCAGGCCCCAGGTGATCGAGGCTGCAGCGCCCCCAGAGGGCGCAGCGGCCTTGATCGCAGCCCGGGGGCCGGCCGCTGCCACCTCCAGGCCGCAGAAGTCACTCCAACTCACAACACATCCGCAAGCTGACGAAAGACTTGACAAGTCATTCGTCCTGATTCATCGTGATTGAACGAGGCGCATCTGCACCTCCGGAATGACAGCCCGTCATTCCACCCTGTTCACCCTCTGACTAGGGCATTCGGGCCTCGGGTTTTACACCACGCAAAGGGACGCGGCCTGCGTAGAGCAGCACCAGCATCGAGCGGGAGCGGCCCCGGAACAGATTCAGCTCATGGCCGAATCGCGGCTGCCGCCCGTCCACCGCCAGGCTCGACTGGCCGGCGGCACCGCGGAACTGCCAGCACTGTCCGCCGCTGTTGTAGGTGGCGCGGGAGAGGGGCAGCTGACGGCGACCGTCCGGAGCGAAGCGCAGGCCGCTGCCGTCCCACAGACCGGTGTCGGGGTCGGAGAAGCTGATGGCGTAGCAGGTGCCCTCGATCTCGGCGCTGGGGCGGGTGAGGTCCAGCACACCGGTGTCACTGCGCTCGTACCAGCGGCTCGTGCCACACCAGCGGCCCTCGAAGTTGAGTCTGTTGAGCTCCCACTGGCGGTCGTGACCCGTCATGGCGACTGGAGTGGTGCTGCTGGTGTCAGTGTGGTGGCTTCACGGTGATCGTGGCGCCCTAGCTTTTCGCCAGCCAGCACAGTCTCGATGCGGATCACGATCGTTGGCTGCGGCTATGTGGGCTCCGCCCTGGCGAGCCACTGGCACCAGCAGGGCCGGCACTGGCTGCGGGTCACCACCACCCGTGATGAGCGGCTGGCGGAGCTGGCCCCCCTGGCCGATGCGGTGCAGCGGCTAGAGGCCTCCGACCCGGACCAGCTGCGCCAGGCCCTGGAGACCAGCGAGGCGGCGGTGTTCTGCCTGGCACCCGGCGGCAACCGCCAGGTGGATGCCGCCGGCTACGAGGCCACCTACCTGCGCACGATGGAGGCCGTGGCGGCCGTGGTGTCCCAGCTCCCCGAGCTCCGGCAGCTCGTGTACACCAGCAGCTGCTCGGTCTATGGAGAGGCCACGGGCCTGGTGGAGGAAGACACGCCCCTTCAGCCCCGGGAGCCTCATGCTCGGATCCTGCGCGACGCCGAGGATCTGCTGCTTACCTGCCGCAGCCCCCAGCGCCGCGTCGCGATCGCGCGGCTGGGGGCGATCTATGGCCCCGGGCGCGAGCTGGAGCCCCGCTTCCGCTCCCTCGCGGGCAGCCGCCGCGAAGGGGATGGGTCGTCCCTGATCAGCTGGATCCACCGCGACGATGTGGTGGCGGGCCTGACCTGGGCGGTGGAGCAGGGCTTCGATGGACTCATCAACCTGGTGGATGACGAACCCATCAGCGTGCGCGAGCTGATCGACCGCAGCTGCCGCGCCGCCGGCCTCGAGCCGGTGATCTGGGACGGCGACAACGGCACGACGACCAGCCCGGCCGCCGAGAAGCGAATCTCGAACCGCCGCCTGCGGGAGCTGGGCCTGAGCCTGCTGCATCCCCGCCTGGCGATCCTCGCGACCACTCCCGGCACCGGGCCTGAGCCGCAGCCTGCGACTTAACCTTTCCCCTCCCCTCTGCCGCGCCCGCGATGCGTTCCGTGCCGCTCCACCTCGAGCCCGGCAGTGACCTGCGCCAGGCGCTCGAGCAGTTGGCCGTGGAGCAGAACGCCTCCGGTTTCGTGCTCGGCGTGGTGGGCAACCTCGCCCAGGCCGCCTTCCAGTGCCCCGGCAGGATCGCCCCCACCGTGCTGCGCGGTGAGCTGGAGATCATCACCCTGCAAGGCACCCTCTCCCCCCAGGGCGTGCACCTGCACCTGAGCCTCGCCGATGGCGACTGCCGGGTCTGGGGCGGGCACCTCGAGCCGGGCTCGCGGGTGCTCAAGGGCGCCGACCTGCTGGTGGGCCTGCTGGACACTCCGGGGCAGACGCCGGCCCAGGCAACGGCGCAGGCCTCCAGGCCGGGGGCCGACGAGTCCGGCACCGGCGCGCCCCGGGTGACGATCGCCGTGCGCTCAGGCTGCCCGTTCTCCAGACGTGCGCTGCGCATGCTGCGCACCCTCGGCATTCCCCACCGGCTGATCGAGCCCAGCGCCGAGGGTCCCGTCCCCCAGGTCTTCGTCGATGGGGAACTGATCGGCGGCTACAGCGAACTGGCCGAGCGCCAGGGCCGGGGAGAGCTCGAGGACCTGCGCCAGGGATGAGCCCCCCGGCAGCCGCCACGCTTGAGCTCAGCACGCTGGCGGACTGCGGTCTGGCCATCTCCGGCTACCCGCGTTTCCGCTACGACGCCAGGGGAGGTGGCGGCAGCGGCCGGCTGGGGCAACCGGCCGGGGACGGCAGCCGGCCGCTGAGATTCCAGCCCGACGGACTGCGCATTCCGCCGCTCGACTGGCGCAGCACCCGCGTGCTGGGGGTGCCCCTGCCGCCGGGGCTGAGCATCGGCATCGAAGCCGAGCAACTGGAGGGAGTCCTCGATCCGGCCAGCGGCTCCCTGGCTCTGAACTTCAGGGCGCGCTTTCTCTTTCGTTTGGGCTCGCTCTACAGCGCACCGCCACTGCTGGTGACCACGGAGTTGGTCACGGGCGACATCAGCAGCCAGCGGCACCGGCGCCGCGGCCAGCCCCTCGACAGCGATGGCCTGGCCCTGCTGGTGGGGGTGGCCACGATCCAGCCCAGCGGCGAGCCCTGGCTGGACCGTGTCCTGGGGCTGCCCGATGAGGCCCTGGCGCTGCTGCGCTGCCGCTTCACTCCGGAGCCCGGAGCCGGGTTCCCGTGGGAACCACCTGCAGGCCGATCGGCGCCAGGGCAATCAGCGCCAGCTTGACGTGCTGAATCCCGAAGGGGATGCCGATGATCGTCACGAAGCAGGCCAGGGCCGAGCTGAGGTGGCCGATCGCCAGCCACCAGCCCGCCAGCAGGAACCAGATCACGTTGCCCACCAGCCCCAGGGGGCCGGTGCCGAAATCGTTGCGGCCGGTGAGCTCGCGGCGGCTGATGGCCTCCTTCCCGAACGGCCAGAAGGAGAAGTTGCCGATCACGAAACAGGCCCGCGCCCAGGGAAGACCCACGATCGTGATGGCGGCCACCAGCCCGGCCAGCCACCAGCCCAGGCCCATCACGAAGCCCCCGAGCACGAACCAGAGGACGTTAAGAACGAAGCGGAGCATCTCTCCAGGTTGGCGTAGATCCGAAACTTGAAGGGTCGGCCCTTTCCGGTCGGCCTGGGCTCACCAACGCCGAAGGCACTAGGCAGGATTACTTACCAGCTTCATGGCCCATCGGCTAGAGTCTGTAAATCTCCTTAACAAAAGGGACCAACCGCATATGTTCACGCTCGAGAAGGCCACCCAGATCTTCCCCGACACCCTGTCGGCGGACGTCGTTCCCGCCATCACGGCCCGCTACAAGCTGCTCAGCGCCGAGGACCAGCTTGCACTGATCTGGTACGCCTACCTCGAGATGGGCAAGACCATCACCATCGCCGCCCCCGGCGCGGCCCGTATGCAGTTCGCCGAAGGCGTGCTCAACCAGATCAAGACCATGAGCTTCGCCCAGCAGAGCCAGGTCATGTGTGATCTGGCCAACAGCGCCGACACCGAGATCTGCCGCACGTACTCCGGCTGGTCGGTGAACATCAAGCTCGGCTTCTGGTATCAGCTCGGCGAATGGATGGCCGCCGGCATCGTGGCCCCGATCCCCCAGGGCTACCAGCTCTCCGCCAACGCCGCCTCCGTGCTCAGCTCCCTCAAGAGTGTCGAGCAGGGCCAGCAGATCACATTGCTGCGCAACTTCGTCGTCGACATGGGCTATGACCCCGCCAAGGGCGAGGGCCAGCGCGTCATGGAGCCCGTGGTCGCTCCCACCCCTGAGTCCCAGCGTCAGAAGGTGTCGATCGCCGGAATCGACAACGCCACGGTGAGCGCCTACATGGATCAGCTCAACGCCAACGATTTCGACAACCTGATCGAGCTGTTCCTCCCGGATGGGGCTCTGCAACCTCCCTTCCAGAAACCGATCGTGGGCAAGGAGGCCATCCTGCGCTTCTTCCGCGAGGACTGCCAGAACCTGAAGCTGCTGCCCGAATCCGGCGTTGCCGAACCCACCGACGACGGCTTCACCCAGATCAAGGTGACCGGCAAGGTCCAGACCCCCTGGTTCGGAGCCGGTGTGGGCATGAACGTGGCCTGGCGCTTCCTGCTCAACCCCGAGGGCAAGATCTACTTCGTGGCCATCGACCTGCTGGCCTCACCCGCCGAACTGCTCAAGTTCGCCCGTTGAGCCTCGCCACGGCCACGCCCCCTGCCACCGGCAAGGGCCTGCTGCTGGCCGCCGCCATCCTGCTGGCCTGGATCCTCAGCCTGGTGCTTCTGCTCCCGGCCGATCCGGGCCATTTCCCCTTGCCGTTGCTGCTGCTCGCCGTCGGCCTCCGCTCGGTGCTGCACACCGGCCTGTTCATCGTCGGCCACGACGCCATGCACGGCCTGCTCCTGCCGGGCCAGCCGCGGCTGAATCACCGGCTGGGGCAGTGGGCTCTCGGGCTCTATGCCGGGCTTCCCTATGGCGCCTGCCGCGTCAACCACCTGCGCCACCATCAGGCCCCGGGAACCCCCCGCGATCCCGACCACCGGCCGGCCCGGGGCGGCGGGGTGCTGCGCTGGTACAGCCACTTCATGGCCAGCTATCTCTCCGCCGGCCAGATGCTGCGCCTGCTGGGGGGGTGGGCCCTGCTCACCCTGCTGGCCGCACCCTCCGGCGCCATGGCCCCGGTATCGGTGCTGCTGATCTGCACCCTGCCCCTGCTGATCAGTTCCCTGCAGTTGTTCGTCTTCGGGACGTACCTGCCCCACCGCCATGCGGACACCGAGGGCACTCCTCACCAGGCCCGCAGCCTGGAGCTGCCGGTATGGCTCTCCCTGCTCGCCTGCTTCCACTTCGGCTATCACTGGGAACACCACGAGTTCCCCACCAGCGCCTGGTTCCAGCTGCCTGGGATGCGCCGGTTCCGCCCGTCGGTGGCAACCCAATCGCTGCGGCTCGCGCCCCAGGCCCAGCCGCGATAAGGTCTTGTATCAAGGAAGACATCATGGTTGATTCGGCACTGATCACCTGGAGCGATACCGAGCAGGTCATCGCCGAAGAAGCCTTCAGTTGCGCTTACGGCCGCGCCGTGCAGTCCGTGATCAGCACCGTGCGGCGTGAGGCCGATTCCATCAACAACGCCGAGGCCCTCTGGCGCCTGCACGATTATCTCAGCACCCAGCGCCACGTGATGGAAGGGCGCTTCGATTTCCGTCTCGACGGCATTCTGTTCGTGTTCGCCAGCCTGGTGAAGGAAAACCTTCTGGACCTGCAGGAACTCGACGGCCTCGATGCCGACAAGATCGCCAAGATCAAGGCGATGTCGCGCTTCTAGGTCCAGGCGGTCCATCGGCCAGACTGACGCCTTCCCCCTCGTGGCATCCGCCCCCATGGTCGTCAGCGGGTCTGCAGCCTCCCCGGCGGGTGCCAGAGCGGCGGGCACCAGTTCCTTCCCCCTGGCGGCCATCACCGGCCACGGCACCCTCAAGCTGGCCCTGCTGCTGGCGGCGGTTGATCCGGGTCTGGGTGGGGTGGTGATCGCCGGCGGGCGCGGCACCGGCAAGTCGGTGCTGGCCCGTGGCCTGCATGCTCTGCTGCCTCCGATCGACGTGCTGGCGCTCGGTGAGGCCTGCCGCCGCCTCAACGTGGACCCCCAGCGGCCTGACGACTGGGATGCCACCATTCACGCCCGCATCACCCAGCTGGGCGGTGACCCCACCGGAGCCGACCCCACAGCTCTGCTGCCCACCACGGTGATCCCTGCCCCGTTCATCCAGGTGCCCCTCGGGGTCACGGAAGACCGGCTGGTGGGCTCGGTGGATGTGGCCGCCTCCCTGGCCGCGGGGGCCCCGGTGTTCCAGCCCGGCCTGCTGGCGGAAGCCCACCGGGGTGTGCTCTACGTCGATGAGCTCAACCTGCTCGACGACAGCATCACCAACCTGCTGCTGGCGGCGGTGGGCAGCGGCGAGAACAGGATCGAACGCGAGGGGCTCAGCCTCTCCCATCCCTGCCGCACCCTGCTGATCGCCACCTACAACCCCGAAGAGGGGGCGGTGCGCGACCACCTGCTCGACCGCTTCGCCATTGCCCTCTCGGCCAACCAGCTGCTGGAGATCGAGCAGAGGGTGGAGATCACCGGCTCCGCCCTCGATCACGGCAGCTCCAGCGAAGCCTTCCGCGCCCGCTGGCAGGAGGAGACCGATGCCCTGGCCACCCAGCTGCTGCTGGCCCGCCAGTGGCTGCCCGATGTGACGATCGCCCGCGAGCAGATCGCCTACCTGGTTAACGAGGCCCTGCGCGGCGGCGTGGAGGGGCATCGCTCCGAGCTCTACGCCGTGCGGGTGGCACGGGCCCATGCGGCCCTGAGCGGCCGCGACCGTGTCGACGCCGACGACCTGCAGGTGGCCGTGCGGCTGGTGATCGCCCCGCGGGCCCTGCAGCTGCCGCCGCCCGATCCCGAGCAACCGCTGGAACCACCTCCGCCGCCACCTCCGCCCCAGGGGGAGCAGCCGCCCGAGCCCGAGAGCCCCGAGCCCCCGGAGCCGGACAGCACGGACGACGAGCCGGATGACGGCAACGAGGACGACAGCCCCGAGGACCAGGCGCCGCCCCAGGTGCCCGAGGAGTTCCTGCTCGATCCCGAGGCGATCGCCATCGATCCCGATCTGCTGCTCTTCGCCGCGGCCAAATCGCGCAGCGGCGGCAGCGGCAAGCGCTCCGTGGTGCTCTCCGACTCCCGCGGCCGCTACGTGAAGCCGATGCTCCCCCGCGGACCCGTGCGTCGCATCGCCGTGGACGCCACCCTGCGGGCCGCCGCGCCGTACCAGAAAGCGCGCCGGGCGCGGGAGCCCCACCGCAGCGTGATCGTGGAGGAGGGCGACCTGAGGGCCAAGCAGCTGCAACGCAAGGCCGGTTCCCTGGTGATCTTCCTAGTGGACGCCAGCGGCTCCATGGCCCTCAACCGCATGCAGAGTGCCAAGGGGGCCGTGATCCGCCTGCTGACCGAGGCCTACGAGAACCGCGACGAGGTCGCCCTGATCCCCTTCCGCGGCGAGCAGGCCGAGGTGCTGCTGCCCCCCACCCGCTCGATCACCGCCGCCCGCCGCCGGCTGGAGCAGATGCCCTGCGGCGGCGGCTCACCGCTGGCCCACGGCCTCACCCAGGCGGCCCGGGTGGCCGCCAACGCCCTGGCCACCGGCGATCTCGGCCAGGTGGTGGTGGTGGCGATCACCGATGGCCGCGGCAATGTGCCCCTCTCGCGCTCCCTGGGCCAGCCGCAGCTGGAGGGCGACGAGCCCGTCGACCTCAAGGAGGAGGTGATCCAGGTGGCCGGCCGCTACCGGGCCCTGGGGATCAAGCTGCTGGTGATCGACACCGAGCGCAAATTCATCGGCAGTGGCATGGGCAAGGACCTGGCCCAGGCGGCCGGCGGCAAGTACGTGCAGCTGCCCAAGGCCAGTGATCAGGCGATCGCCGCCATCGCCCTCGACGCCCTCAACGGGGCTTAGGCGCCGCCTTCTTCTGGGCTTCTTTCTCGGCCTTGTCCCTGGCCAGACCCGTCTGGGCGGGATAGAGCTCATCGAAGAGCTGGCCCAGGCCGATCGCCACGCTGCGCACACCGTCCATGAATTCGGCGTCGCTGGTGAGTTTGTTCACGTCACCCCCGACGGCATCGATGCGGGCGGTCAGCCGCTCGGCATTGCCCACGGTGGTCTTGAGCTGGGCGAGGGTCTTGGGATTGTCGAGCGAGGCCGTGACGTTGCGCACATGGCGGCTGGCCGCCGCCGCTTCGGCCGTGGCGGTGTTGAGGTTGGCCAGGATCGGATCGGCCTTGCCCACGGAGCGCTTCAGCTCAGCCACCAGCACCTGCGCACGCTGAAGGAACTGGGTGGCCTCCTTGGAGGTGGCATCGAAGCTGCGGGTGGTGCGGGCCAGCTCCGCCACGACCTGCTTCTCATCCACCTCGGCCAGCAGGCGCTGCATCAGCTCGGTCACGCTGCTGAGGCTGGCGGCCGTGACGCCCTTGAGCTCAGAGCCGGCGCAGACCATCACCGTGTTGTCGCAGGCTTTGTCGCGGGGAAGGGGGGCGTTCCCGGGCAGGGGGTTGCCGGTGCTGATCAGGGCCACCTGGGCATCACCGCCCAGCAGGGAGCCGGTCTGCACCTGGGCCGTGGTGGGGCGCGCCAGCTGCAGGGTGGGATCGCTGATCTCCAGTTCGGCCAGGACTGCGGCGGAGGTGGTCTTGATCTTGCGCACGCTTCCCACCTGCACGCCGCGGAAGATCACCGCCGAGCGGTCCGCCAGGCCAGCGGCGTCCTGGAAGGTCACCTTCAGGGTCCAGTTGTTCTGGCTGAGCGAGATGCCCCGGAGCCAGATCCAGAAACCGACCCCCCCCACCACGGCCGCCAGCAGCGAAAATCCAACGATGGCCTCTCGCACACTGCGACGCATGGGGCTCTAAATCTCCGCCGGTTGCATCGGCCCGCTCAGGCTACCGGTTCGAAACTGCACCACATAGGGATTGTCGGTACGGCCGAAGTCCTGCACGGTGCCCAGCCACTGGAGGTGTCCCTCATAGAGCATCGCCACCCGCTCGGCCGAGCGCACGATTGTGCTCATCACATGGCTGACCACCACCGAGCAGCCCGCCGCCACCTTGGTGCTGGTCACGATCAGGTCCTCGATGCGGGTGCAGGCCACCGGATCGAGCCCCGCCGTGGGTTCGTCGAACAGCAGGATCGGATGCTGACCTTCCGGCTGACCGGGGTCCTGGATCAGGGCGCGGGCGAAGCTCACCCGCTTCTGCATGCCGCCACTGAGTTCCCCGGGGAGCCGTTCCTCGATGCCCGAGAGACCCACGGCCTCCAGGGCCCGGCCGACCCGCTCGCGGATCTCCGCCTCCCGCAGCCTGCTGTGCCGGTAGAGCAGAAAGCCCACGTTCTCGCGCACGGTGAGTGAACCCAGCAGAGCCGGGTTCTGAAACACCAGGCGCACATCCGGCGGATAGCGCTGGTCGAGCCGCAGATAGCGCTGGGGGGTTCCATGCAGGCGTAGCTCCCCGGCGGTGGGCAGCAGCAGTCCCGCGAGGATGCGCAGCACCGTCGATTTGCCGGTGCCCGAGGGTCCCACCACCGCCAGTCGCTCGCCCCGCCCCAGGCTGAGATCGAGGTCGTTGAGCACGATGTTGCTGCCCCAGCGCATACCCACGCCATTGAGCTCCAGCACCGGCCCGTCAGGGGCTTTTGAGGGGGGGTGGTTCATCCCGGCGTTTCATCCGTACAGTTCCTAGTGCTCCGTGCTGTGGCGAAACGCCCCATCGGCTTGACCTCCCAGCGCCCTGCCAAGCCCCGCCGCCCCCGGCAGGTCCGCCGTCCGGGCTGGATGGGCCGGGGCGATCTGCGCCAGCAGGACCTTGTGAGCCGCTCCAAGCGGGCGGTGCGCTGGCTGCAACCAGGGCTGGTGGTGAAGCGCTGGGTGCTCACATCGGGCCTCGGGCTGGTGCTAGCGCTTCTGGGCGCCGCCATCCTGGCGGATCTCAAGCCCATCTACTGGATGCTGGAGTCGCTCACCTGGCTGATCACCAACGTGGCGCGGGTGCTGCCACGAGGCTTCACCGGTCCGCTGGTGCTGATCGCCGGGGCGGCTCTGGTGATCTGGGGCCAGAGCCGCAGCTTCGGCTCGATCCAGCAGGCCCTCGCACCGGAGAAGGACACGGTGCTGGTGGATGCCCTGCTGGCTCAGCGGCGGCTCAACCGCGGCCCGAACATCGTGGCGATCGGCGGAGGCACCGGTCTCTCCACCCTGCTCAGCGGCCTCAAGCGCTACAGCAGCAACATCACGGCCATCGTCACCGTCGCCGATGACGGCGGCAGCAGCGGTGTGCTTCGCCGCGAACTGGGGGTGCAGCCTCCGGGTGACATCCGCAACTGCCTGGCGGCCCTGGCCCGGGAGGAACCGCTGCTCACCCGCCTGTTCCAGTACCGCTTCAAGGCGGGCAACGGGCTGGAGGGCCACAGCTTCGGCAATCTGTTCATCTCGGCCCTCACCGCCATCACCGGCAGCCTGGAGTCGGCGATCACCGCCAGCAGCCGGGTCCTGGCCGTTCAGGGCCAGGTGGTGCCGGCCACCAATGCCGATGTGCGCCTCTGGGCCGAGCTGGAGAACGGCGAGCGCATCGAGGGCGAATCGAAGATCGGCCACTCCACCAGTCCGATCGTGCGCCTCGGCTGCATCCCCGAACGGCCACCGGCCCTGCCCCGGGCGATCGAGGCCATCGCCAATGCCGAGCTGATCATCCTCGGACCCGGCAGCCTCTACACCTCCCTGCTGCCCAACCTGCTGGTGCCGGAACTGGTGCAGGCGATCAGCCGCAGCAAGGCACCGAAGCTCTACATCTGCAACCTGATGACCCAGCCCGGTGAAACCGACCGGCTGGATGTGGCCGGGCACCTGCGGGCGATCGAAGCCCAGCTGGCCAGCCTCGGGATCACCCAGCGGCTGTTTCCGGCGGTGCTCGCGCAGGAACCCTTCCACGACGTCGCCCTGCTGGAGCATTACCGCGCCCGGGGAGCCGAGCCGGTGCTCTGCGATGCGCGTCAGCTGCATGATGCCGGTTACGACGTCATGCTCGCCCCCCTGCAGGGCTCACGCCCGGGAGACACGCTGCGCCACGACTCCCGCAGCCTCGCCCATGCCGTGATGCGCTTCTACCGCAAATCCAGGGGCCACAGATCCAGCAGCGATCTCGACTGGCTCAGCAGCAGCCGAGCCCAGTGAGCACCCACGGCGCAGGATGCCCCGCTCAGTAGGCGTCCTGCATCTCGTAGAAATCGGGCTGCACGTAGTCCTTGCGCAGGGGGAAACCCTTCCAGTCCTCGGGCATCAGCAGGCGCTTGGGATGGGGATGGCCCGAGAAGCTGATGCCGAACATGTCGAAGGTTTCCCGCTCCTGCCAGTCGGCACCCCGGAACAGGCCGTAGAGGGTGGGAATGGTCAGGTCGCCACTGCGCTCCAGGAACACCTTCAGGCGCACCTCATCGGGGGGCTGAGCGGGAGATGAACCCGGCTCCAGCGCCGCCGCCAGCTTCACCAGGTGATAGAAGCTGACCAGACGTCCGCCAGGACCTTCGTCGTAACCGCCCTGGCACTGCAGGTAATCGAAACCCCAGGCCTTGAGGGCGGCGGCCACCACAGGCAGGAACATCGGCTCCACCCCGATGATCTCGACGCCGAGGTGGTCGGCGGGCAGGGGCTGGTGGTCGAAGCCCTGGGCGGTCAGCCACTGGCTGACCGCGCCGACCGGAGCGGGGCTGAGCTCGGTGGAGGGGGTGGGATCAGGCATCGCTGGAAGAGGGTGTGGCTTCGAGGGCTTCGGGTTCCGGGGTGGCCAGGGGAAGCCCGGCCCCTGCCGCGAAGGCGGCCTTCTGCGTTTCCGCCCGCAGATAGGAACCCGTCACGATCGGCTCGACGGGCTTCATGGCGTGCTCGATGGTGAGGTACCGGTGGGTGGGCTGCAGATTGCCCCGCTCGGCGAGGGCCTCGTTGCCCACCTTCTTGCGCAGCTTGATCACCGCATCGAAGATGGCCTCCGGCCGAGGCGGGCAGCCCGGGATGTAGAGGTCCACGGGGATCAACTTGTCGACGCCGCGGACAGCCGTGGTGGAGTCGGCGGAGAACATGCCGCCGGTGATCGTGCAGGCGCCCATGGCGATCACATACTTCGGCTCGGGCATCTGCTCATAGAGCCGCACCAGAGCCGGTGCCATCTTCATCGTCACGGTGCCGGCCGTGATCAGCAGATCCGCCTGGCGCGGGCTGGAGCGGGGCACAAGGCCGAAACGGTCGAAGTCGAAGCGGGAGCCGATCAGGGCCGCGAACTCGATGAAGCAGCAGGCCGTGCCGTAGAGCAGGGGCCAGAGGCTGCTGAGCCGGGCCCAGTTGTGCAGGTCGTCGAGGCTGGTGAGGATCACGTTCTCGGAAAGATCCGAGGTGACCGTGGGGGCGCCCACCGGATTGCAGGTGGCGGCACGCAGATCGCGCAGGGCCTCGATCGAGGGGGCCTCGCTGGTTCCTGGACTGGACGGAGTGAGGGTCATCGTTCGGCTGGTCGGGGTTCCGGTTGGCTGGGAATCAGCTCCACTCGAGGGCACCCTTGCGCCAGGCGTAGGCGAGGGCCACCACGAGGATCGAAATGAAGATGAGGGCTTCGATGAAGGCCAGCAGGCCCAGGCGATGGAACGCCACGGCCCAGGGATAGAGGAAGACGGTCTCGACGTCGAAGATGACGAAGACCAGGGCGAACATGTAATAACGAATGTTGAACTGGATCCAGGCACCGCCGATCGGCTCCATCCCCGATTCGTAGGTGAGGCGACGCTCCCCATCCCTCGACTTGGGAGCTACCAGCTTGTTGGTGACCAGAGCCAGCACGGGAACGGCCGCCGCGATCAGCAGAAAGCCCAGAAAGGCGTCGTAGCCGGGAAGCACGAACATGAAAGGGCCCAACCTGGGGCGCAGTCTGGCATCCGTCGGCAGGGAACGCCTGGATAGAGTCCGATCTGACGGCAGTGGGGCCAGCGCCATGGTCAACGGGCACGACGGCGACGAGGAACGAGCTCCGGACCAGGCCAGCGGCGAGGCTCCAGGCGAGCCCGCGGCTGTGGTGGAGAGCGATCCCGACACCCACCGCTACGAGTGCCGCAGCTGCGGCTTCGTTTATGACCCCGAGGAGGGCATCCGCAAGCTGGCCATCGCGCCGGGCCTTCCCTTCACGGAGCTCGATCCGGTCAGCTTTCGCTGCCCGGTCTGCCGCAGCCGCGTCGGTGCCTTCCGCGACATCGGTCCGCGCAGCAAGCCCAGTGGCTTCGAGGAGAACCTCAACTTCGGCCTCGGCGTGAACAAGCTCACCCCCGGCCAGAAGAACGTGCTGATCTTCGGGGGCTTCGCCCTGGCCTTCGCCTTCTTCCTCTCTCTGTATTCCCTCCGCTGAGTCCCGTGAAACGCCTGTTCTCTTCCCTTCTCGGCCTGGTGCTGGCCGCGGGCCTGGCCTTCGGCCTCGGCGGCTGCGTCACCACCGGTCTGCCCGTGGCCGCCAGCAGCCCCTGGCAGCCCGTCGCCCTCGACACCCGCTCGAATCCCCTCGACCTGGCGTTCACCGATGACAGGCACGGCTTCCTGGTGGGCAGCAACCGCCTGATCCTCGAAACCGAAGACGGCGGCGCCAGCTGGGAGCCGCGCTCCCTCGCCCTGCCTGAAGACGAGAATTTCCGCCTGCTCAGCATCGACTTCACCGGCAAGGAGGGCTGGATCGCCGGCCAGCCCGGCCTGCTGCTGCACAGCACCGATGGGGGTCAGAACTGGGAGCGCCTGCTGCTCGACACCAAGCTGCCCGGCGACCCTTACCTGATCACGGCCCTGTCTCCCGGCAAGGCCGAGCTGGCCACCACCGTTGGCGCCATTTACCGCACCAGTGACGGCGGCGGCAGCTGGCAGGCCGAGGTGAGCGATGCCGCCGGTGCCGTGCGCGACCTGCGGCGTTCGCCCGACGGCCGCTATGTGAGCGTCTCGAGCCTGGGCAACTTCTTCGCGACCTGGGAGCCTGGCCAGGCCACCTGGGAACCCCACCAGCGCATCAGCAGCCAACGGCTGCAGAGCATGGGCTTCCAGCCCGATGGCAAGCTCTGGATGGTCACCCGCGGCGCCCAGCTGCGCTTCAACCCCGATGCTGCCGATGTGGAGGCCTGGAGCAAGCCGGTGATCCCGATCACCAACGGCTATGGCTACCTCGACATGGCCTGGGATCCCAAGGGCGCCATCTGGGCCGGCGGCGGCAGCGGCACCCTGCTGGTGAGTCAGGACGGCGGCTCCAGCTGGCAACGGGATCCCCTGGGGGGCTCCCAGCCCACCAACTTCACCCGGATCGTCTTCGAGGGCGATGACAAGGGCTTCCTGCTGGGCGAGCGGGGCAGCCTGCTGCGCTGGGTGGGCTGAGGCCCTGACGGTCCCACTTGCATCCCTGTGTAACCAACCCGCTGGAGCGCACGTTCCGCCCGACCGCCAAGCCCTAAGATCAACCAGCTGATTTGCCCGCTGCTATGGCTGCCGGCTCCACCGGAGAACGTCCGTTCTTCGAGATTATTACGAGCATCCGTTACTGGGTGATCCACGCCGTCACACTGCCGGCGATCTTTCTGGCGGGCTTCCTGTTCGTCTCCACCGGTCTGGCTTACGACGCCTTCGGCACGCCTCGCCCCGACGCCTACTTCCAGGCCCAAGAAGCCAAGGCACCCGTGGTGAGCAAGCGCTACGAAGGCAAGAGCCAGCTCGACCTGCGCTTGCAATAAGCCATGACCCAGTCACCGAGCACCACGCCCCGCAACTATCCGATCTTCACGGTCCGCTGGTTGTCGTTGCATGCGCTGGGGATCCCCACGGTCTTTTTCCTGGGTGCCCTGGCGGCCATGCAGTTCGTCCGCCGCTGAACACCGCCATGCAGCGCAATCCCAACCCGAACAACCTGCCCGTCGAACTGAACCGCACCAGCCTCTACCTGGGGCTGCTGTTCGTGTTCGTCATCGGTGTGCTGTTCACCAGCTATTTCTTCAACTGATCGGGAGACACAGCCATGAGCGGCAAGAAATCTGGTTTACCTGACGGTCGACTTCCCGACCGCCTTCCCGATGGCCGTCCGGCCGTGGCCTGGAAGAGCCGCTGGACCGAAGGGGTTCTGCCCCTCTGGCTCGTGGCCACGGCCGGCGGCATTGCCGTCATCTTCGTGGTGGGCCTGTTCTTTTACGGCTCCTACGTCGGCGTCGGTTCAGCCTGAGCCTGAGCCTCAACACCAACGATCAGGGGCCCCGATCGGGCCCCTTTTTTTGATGGCGATGAACTCAGACCCCGTGATACTCGCGATACCAGCGGGCGAAATGGCCGATCCCCACCTCCAGCGGGGTGTGGGGCGCGAAGCCCACCCAGGCCTCCAGGGCTGACGTGTCCGCGGCGGTGGCAGCCACATCGCCGGGTTGCATCGGCTCGAACTGAGGGATGGCTTTCACACCGAGAGCGTCTTCGAGCACTTCGATGAAACGCAGCAGGGGAGTGGGCTGGCTGTTGCCGATGTTGAACAACCGGTGCGGAGCCGCCGCCGTGGCGGGGTTGGGATCCAGCGGATCGAAGGAAGGATCCGGGGTGGCGGGCTTGTCGAGGCAGCGGATCACCCCCTCGACGATGTCATCGATGTAGGTGAAGTCACGCAGCATGCGGCCATGGTTGAACACCCGGATCGGTTCTCCCGCGAGGATCGCCTTGGCAAAGAGCATCGGCGCCATATCCGGACGACCCCAGGGGCCATAGACGGTGAAGAAGCGCAGACCCGTGGCCGGCAGCCCGTAGAGGTGGCTGTAGGTGTGGGCCATCAGTTCATTGGCCTTCTTGGTGGCCGCGTACAAGCTCACCGGATGGTTCACCGGATGCTGCTCAGAAAAAGGCATCCGCCGGTTGCCGCCATACACCGAGCTGCTGGAGGCATACACCAGGTGCTCAACTCCGTGGTGGCGGCAGCCCTCGAGGATGTTCCCGAAACCCACCAGGTTGCTCTGGATGTAAGCCGAAGGGTTCTCGATCGAATAGCGAACCCCCGCCTGGGCGGCGAGGTGGATCACCGCGCGGGGGCGCTCGGTCGCGAAGAGCTCCGCCAGAGCGGATCCGTCCTCAAGGGTCAGTTCACGGAAGCGGAAACCACTCCCCTGATCTGAGACCGGCAGGCGCTGCAAACGGCTCAGCCGGGCTCGCTTCAGGGCCGGATCGTAGTAGTCGTTGAGATTGTCGAGACCAACCACGCTGTCGCCACGCCGCAACAGCACCTCGGTGACCGCAGCTCCGACGAAGCCTGCCGCTCCGGTGACCAGCACCGTCATGGCTTCTCAAGGCCCAGCACGGAGCGGAAATGGGCAATCGTGGGGCCGAGGCCATCCTCAAGGGACACCTGCGGTTCCCAGCCCAGTTCAGCGCGGGCAAGATCAATCACGGGTTGGCGCTGAAGGGGGTCATCCTGCGGCAGCGGCAGGTAAGTGAGCGGCAACTCAGGATTGATGCGTTGCAGCACCAGCTCCGCCAGTTGCCGGATCGTGAATTCACCGGGGTTGCCGATATTGATCGGGCCGGTGTGGTTGCCGTTCATCAGCCGGATGAGACCCTCCACCAGATCATCCACATAGCAGAAACTACGAGTCTGACTGCCATCGCCGTAGAGGGTCAAAGGCTGTCCGCGCAGAGCCTGAACGATGAAGTTACTCACCACACGCCCATCATCGGGGAACATGCGCGGACCGTAGGTGTTGAAGATCCTGGCCACACGGATCTCCGTGCCATGCATGCGCATGTAATCGAAGCAGAGGGCTTCGGCAATGCGCTTGCCCTCATCGTAGCAAGAGCGAATCCCGATGGGATTGACACTCCCTCGATAACTCTCAGGCTGGGGATGAACCTCTGGATCACCATACACTTCACTGGTGCTGGCCAACAGCAGCCGTGCGCCCACCCGCCTGGCCATGCCCAGCATGTTGTAAGTCCCGAGAAAGCTCGTTTTCGCTGTCTTGATCGGATTCGACTGGTAGTGCCTCGGTGAAGCCGGACAGGCCAGATGCCAGATCCGATCGACCTCCAGACGGATCGGCTCGGTGACGTCGTGGCGAATCAGCTCAAAATGGGGATGGCCGATCCAGCGGGCCACATTGGCTTTGCTTCCGGTGTAGTAGTTGTCAAGGCAGATCACCTCCTCGCCCGCCTCCATCAGCCGGTCGACGAGGGTGGAGCCCACGAAGCCGGCACCGCCAGTGACGAGATGACGAAGAGGGGATGGAGTCATGGATTCAGCCTTCTCCCACAAGCCAGACCCTAAGACCAGCCGCCTGGGCAGCCTCAGAATCGGTCACCCCGCGCACATCGAACAGCCAGGCAGGTCGGCGCATGCGTTCAGAGATTGCAGGCCAGTCGAGTTCAGCAAAGTGGCGCCATTCCGTGAGCACGATCACCGCGTCGGCACCCTCCACGGCGTCCAGCACCCCGGACGCAGGCTGCCAGCTGCCCTCGTCAGCCAAGCCTAGGCCGGGAGCTGAGGGCCCATGGCCAAGGTCCCTGGCGATCTGGTCGGGTCCTACCTTCGGGTCATGAATCGCCAGGTGCGCACCCTCTTCGAGCAGATCGCGGCAGATGCTGATCGCTGGTGATTCGCGGGTGTCATTGGTGTCGGCCTTGAAGGCGAACCCCAGCACCGCCAGGCGCTTGCCGCTAATGGTGCCGAACAGGCGACTCACCACCAGCCGGGCAATGCGCTGCTGCTGCCAGCTGTTGAGATCCACCACCTGCTCCCAGTACTGGGCCGCCTGCTCCAAGCCGTAGTGACGGCAGAGATACACCAGATTGAGGATGTCCTTGCGAAAGCAACTGCCACCAAAACCCGGACCGGCAGAGAGAAATTTCGGGCCCAGGCGAGAATCAGCACCTATGGCCCGGGCCACCTCCTTGACATCGGCGCCGGTGGCCTCACAGAGGGCACCAATGGCATTGATCGAGGAAATCCTCTGGGCCAGAAAGGCATTGGCCGTGAGCTTGGAGAGTTCACTGCTCCAGAGATTGGTGCGCAGAATCCGCTCAGGGCTGACCCAATGGGAGTAAATCTCTGCCAGGATATCGATGGAGTTCGGATCATCACCACCAATCAACACACGGTCGGGATTTTCCAGGTCGGAGATGGCTGTTCCTTCCGCCAGAAACTCAGGATTGGAGAGCACAGAAAATGTTTTGGCTGCTCCTTCGGAGCCATCCTGAGCCGCGGAAAGGATGACCTGAATCGTTTCGGCGGTGCGCACCGGCAGGGTGCTCTTCTCCACAACGATCGTGTGCCCTCGGGCCTGGGCGGCCACCTGGCGGGCCGAGGCCTCGATCCAGCGCAGATCGGACGCCTGCCCGGCCCCGAGGCCCTTTCTCTTCGTGGGAGTATTCACCGAGAGGAAGATCATATCGGCCGCTGCAATCGCCCCATCCACCTCGGTGGTGAAATGCAGATTGCGACCTCGGCATCGGGCCACCACATCCGCCAGGCCTGGCTCGTAGACGGGAAGCCTGCTCAGATCAGCATCATTCCAGGCGGCAATTCGCTCGGCATTGAGATCGACGAGAGTGACCTGGATGTGAGGGCAGCGGTCGGCAATCACCGCCATGGTGGGTCCACCCACATAACCCGCGCCGATGCAGCAGATGGTCTGAACAGTCTTCACAGGGCGATGACAGGGAAGGGACTCAGGCATGAGAAGCTTCTCATGCTCATTGGCAAAGAAGACGTCTTAGCAGCTCCTGCGGCCCCAGTCGCTCCTCTTCGGGGGTCCTACCGCTGCGGCGCAGGTCCTTGAGCAGCACCACCCCCTGCTCCGCTTCCCCCTCGCCGATCACCACAGCCCAGGGGGCCCCGCAGCGATCGGCCCGCTTGAGCTGCTTGCCGAAGGCGGACCCGGTGAGATCAAGCTCCACCATCTGGCCGGCCTGGCGCAGCTGGCGGGAGAGCACCAGCGCCTGGCGTTCGGCCGCTTCGCCGCGGCTGACCACGTACACATCCGGCACCGGCACCGTAGGGAGCGCTCCCTCTGCCGCGTCCCGTTGGGCGCACAGCAACACCAGCCGCTCGAGGCCGATCGCCCAGCCGATCGCCGCCGTGGGAGCACCGCCCAGTTGCTCGATCAGGCCGTCGTAACGACCGCCGCCGCAGACTGTGCCCTGGGCCCCGAGCTGGCTGCTGGTGATCTCGAAGGCCGTGTGGGTGTAGTAGTCGAGGCCCCGCACCAGGCGGGGGCTGAGCTGGTACGGAATCTCCAGCGCCTCAAGGCAGCGGCGCACCGCCTCGAAGCGCTCACGGCTGGCGTCGCTCAGGCTGTCGATCAGCAGCGGTGCCTCAGCCAGCACGGCCTGGGTGTCAGGGTTCTTGCTGTCGAGGATGCGCAGGGGATTGGTGCTGATCCGCTCCCTGGATTCCGCATCGAGCAGCTCGCGGCGCTCCTCCAGCCAGGCGACCAAGGCCGTGCGGTAGGCGGCACGGTCGGCGGGATCGCCGAGGGAATTGAGCTCCAGCGCCAGGCCGCCGACCCCAAGCTCGCTGAGCAGGTCCCAGGCGATCGCGATCGCTTCGGCATCGCTGCGGGGGTCGGCAAATCCCAGAAACTCGATCCCCACCTGGTGGAACTGGCGCTGCCGCCCGGCCTGGGGACGCTCGTAGCGGAACATCGGCCCCGTGTACCAGAGGCGCTGGGGCCCCTGGCTGAGCAGGCCATGCTGCAGGGCGGCGCGCACCACCGAGGCGGTGCCCTCGGGCCGCAGGGTGCAGCTGCGCTCCCCACGGTCCTGGAAGGTGTACATCTCCTTGCCCACCACATCGGTGGCTTCGCCGATGCCGCGGGCAAACAGCTCGGTGACCTCCAGCAACGGCGTGCGGATCTCCCTCAGACCAGCCCGCTGGAACTGCGAGCGGGCCAGGGCTTCCACGTGCTGCCACAGCGGCATCTGCTCCGGAAGCAGATCGACCATGCCCCGAAGGCTCTGCAGCTTGTCCACGCCCGCGTTGCTCACTCGCTCACAGTTTGCGGGATCACTGAGGCCGGCCTTCAGCGAACGCCCAGCCATTTGTGGCTCTGCAGGCTGAGGCGCCAGGCCGGATGGCGCCGCACGTGCTGGACCGCCAGTTCCTGACCCGCCGCGCTCCCCCAGGAAGGTTGCAGCAACAGCTGGGGCAGCGCTCCCTCCACCGGGCGGGCGGAGCACACGGCGGCAGCCATCGTCTCAGCGAAGGCCAGATCAGCGATCTCGTGGATCACCACCTTGAGCTCATGGCAGGCGGCCAGCAGCTCGGCGGTGGGCGGCCGGTGGCGCTTGGGCGAGAGGGTGATCCATTCGAAGCGGCCGCTGAGCGGGTCGACGCCGCTGGTTTCCAGGTGCAGGGGGAGCTGCGAGGGGCCGACGCCGAATCCTTGCCGCAGGGCCTCACAGAGCGGATCGAGGTTGTGATGCAGGGGTTCACCACCGGTGATCACCACGAAGGCAGCACCCTCGGCTGCCGCCAAGGCGGCGCTCGCCGCCAGATCCTGGAGGTGGCGGTGGGGATGGGCGTCCGCCGGCCAGGAGTGCTTGGTGTCACACCAGCTGCAGCCCACCGAGCAGCCGGCCAGCCGGATGAAGAAGGCGCTGCGGCCAGCGTGAACTCCCTCGCCCTGCAGGGAGTGGAAGGTTTCCACCACCGGGAGTCCGGCTGGGGGCACGGCCACGGCACGACAACACGTCACTTTAAGAAGCGGAGAGCGGACGCTCAGCGGCACAACGCAAGGCTGTACCGCCGACAGCAGCCTTGATCTGATCGAGACAGCAGCTCCGCTCAACCCCCGCTGCGGGCGTCGGCCTGCAGGAGCTCCAGATCGAGCCCCGCCCCGAGGAACTGCCGGAAATCCTGATCCAGCGTGACCATCCGGGTGGAGCCGGTGATCGCGAAAGCCGCCAGGTAGGCGTCCATCCACCTTTTTGGTGCGGCCTCAGCGAGCCCCGCCAAGCGCCACCAGAGCGATTCGATTCCGATCGGCTCGTCCACCAGGTCCACCTGAGGCAGGGCCTGAAAAGACTGAAGGGCAGCCAGAGCATCCAGGTTCGTGATCGCCGCGCTCTGGTAGGCCGTGAAGATCGCTGGGGTGGACGCCAGCCGCAGAAAACTCTGCTGGGTGGCACGGCAGAGCAGGACTGGTGTAGCGGGCGTGGCCTCAAGCAGCACCGATTGGGCGCTGCGATGGGCTGGATGGGCTTCGAAGGCCGCCGCCAGCCACACATTCACATCAAGCAGGGAGGCCAGCACGGCGGCGGTCCTCCTGCTCCAGGCAATCCTGCTCAAGTTGCAATGACGCTGCCAGATCGATCCCCGCTTTGCTGCCGGAGGGCTCACAGCGGAACACCGGAAGTCCCATTCCATCCACTGTCACCAAATCGCTGGTGGGGGGCACAGACCCTGATGCGCCGCCATGGAGCCCCTGACTGATGTAGCCAGCCACTAGCTCCTTGAGCGTGAGGCCCTGCTGCAGGGCCCGCTGCTTGGCCTGGCGCACAAGATGGTCCGGCAGGTCCAAGGTCGTTTTCATCCTTCCACCTTGCTTGCTGGCTACCCAGCTTACTGGGCAGCCAGCAAGCGGGTTAACCCTCACCAATCAGGCGGTTCACGCAGCGGCTACGCCCGCACGGGTGCCTCCTGGGACACGGCTTCCGCCCCCTGCCGCTGCGCCGCAGCGATCAGCCCGCGGAAGAGGGGATGGGGCTTACCTGGCCGGGAGAGGAATTCGGGGTGGTACTGACAGGCGGCGAAGAAGGGGTGATCCTCACGCTCGATCAGCTCCACCAGACGGCCATCGGGGGAGGAGCCACTGATGGTGTAGCCGCCTGCCTGGAAGAGATTCCGGTAGGCGTTGTTGAACTCGTAACGGTGGCGATGACGCTCATAGACCACCTCCTCGCCATACAGACGGGCCGCGAGGGTTCCCGCCGCCAGCCGGCAGGGATAAACCCCCAGGCGCATGGTGCCGCCGAGCTCGATCACATCCTGCTGCTCCGGCAGCAGGTGAATCACGGGGTGCATGCTGTCGGCATCGAGCTCGGCGCTGGTGGCGCCCGCCAGACCGGCCAGATTGCGCGCCCACTCGATCACGGCGCACTGCATGCCCAGGCAGAGCCCGAGGAAGGGCACACGCTCCTCCCGGGCCCAGCGGATCGCCGCCACCTTCCCGTCCACGCCCCGGTGACCGAACCCGCCCGGCACCACCACCGCGTCCATGCCATGCAGCAGAGCCTCGGCGCCCTGGGTCTCGATCTGCTCGGCGGAGATCCAGTGCAGGTCGAGGCTGGCATCCCGGTCGATGCAGGCGTGACGCAGGGCCTCCACCACCGAGAGGTAGGCGTCGTTGAGCTGCACGTACTTGCCCACCAGCGCCACCTTCACCGCCGCACCGGGGTTGCGCAGTTTCTGCACCAGGGCCTCCCAGCGCTCCATGTCACTGTCGCGATCCTCCAGCCCCAGCACATCCAGCACCTGACGGCAGAGCCCCTCCCGCTCCAGGGCAATCGGCACCGCGTAGATGCTGTCGGCATCGCGGGCCGCGATCACCGCTTCGCGCTGGACGCCGCAGAAGCCGCCGATCTTGGCCTTGAGCTCCTCGCTGATCGGCCGGTCGCAGCGGCAGACCAGCAGATCGGGCTGGATGCCGATCGAGCGCAGCTCCTTGACCGAGTGCTGGGTGGGCTTGGTCTTGATCTCCCCGGAGGTGCCGATGTAGGGCAGCAGGGTGACGTGCACGTAGGCCAGATCGTGGCGGCCCACATCCCCGCGGAACTCACGGATGGCCTCCAGGAACGGCAGCGATTCGATGTCACCCACGGTGCCGCCGATCTCGGTGATGACGACATCCACGCCGCTGTCGGCGGCCACCCGGTGGATGCGCTCGCGGATCTCGCCGGTGATGTGGGGGATCACCTGCACCGTGCCGCCGTTGTAATCCCCGCGGCGTTCCTTGTTGATCACCGCCTGGTAGATCGAGCCGGTGGTCACGCTGTTGAGGCGTGACATGGCGGTGTCGGTGAAGCGCTCGTAGTGGCCC
Source organism: Synechococcus sp. CBW1107 (assembly GCF_015841355.1). Taxonomy (NCBI): domain Bacteria; kingdom Bacillati; phylum Cyanobacteriota; class Cyanophyceae; order Synechococcales; family Synechococcaceae; genus Synechococcus; species Synechococcus sp. CBW1107. Next base: position 1,706,886 of record NZ_CP064908.1, on the reverse strand, counting down.
AGGTCGAGGTCGGTCTCGGCGCCGTCCTGGGTGACGAACACCTCGCCGTGCTGATACGGGCTCATCGTGCCCGGATCCACATTCAGGTAGGGATCGAGCTTGAGGATCGAAACGCTGTAGCCCCGGGATTTGAGCAGCCGCCCCAGGCTCGCCGCCACAATCCCCTTGCCGATGCTCGAGACCACACCGCCGGTGACGAAGACGAATTTCGCCATGGGCGGTGGGCGGGCATGGGCGGACACATCAATCTATCGAGCCTGCCCGCTCAGGCGTCGAGCAGGCTGCGCAGCATCCAGGCGGTCTTCTCGTGGATCTGCAGCCGCTGGGTGAGCAGATCGGCGGTGGGCTCATCACCGGCTTCCGAGACCAGGGGGAAGAGACTGCGCGCGGTGCGGGCCACGGCTTCATGGCCCATCACCAGCTCGCGCACCATCTCCAGAGCCGGTGGCTGGCCCTGGGTTTCAGGAATCGAGGAGAGGGCCGCGAAGCGGGCACCGCCGAAGGGGGCCGGACAGCCCAGAGCCCGGATCCGTTCGGCGATCACATCGAGGGCCATCCAGAGCTCGGTGTACTGCTCCATGAACATCAGGTGGAGCGTGTTGAACATCGGCCCGGTCACGTTCCAGTGGAAGCCGTGGGTCTTGCCGTAGAGGACGTAGCTGTCGGCCAGCACCCGGCCGAGACCGGCCGCGATCTGCTGGCGCTGGTCATCGGAGATGCCGATGTCGATCGGAGGGGCGGTGATGGGGGGGACGTTGCTCACGGGACCAGGTCGGACTGATTTCGGTTTAGCCCAGCGCCGGGTCAGCCGTCCAGGCTGGCGAGGTAGCCATGCACCCGGCCGCGGCGGGCCGGCTGGCGCAGCTTGTGCAGGGCCCGCGTTTCGATCTGGCGCACCCGCTCCCGTGAGAGCTGCATCCCCTCGCCGATCTGGGCCAGGGTGCGGGGGGTGTCGTCTGTGAGGCCGAAGCGCAGGCGGATCACCTCGGCCTCCCTCTGGCTGAGTTCATCGAGCAGGGCGTCGAGGTCGCTGTGCAGCTGCTGGCGGGTGAGGCACTGCTCGGGGGTGTCGCTGGTGGCCTCCAGCAGATCCCCCAGGGGGGTGTCCTGGTCGCGGCCCACCTTGGCCTCCAGGGAGATCGAGCGGGGCACCCGCAGCAGCGTGAGACGCACGGCCTCCTGACTCCACTGCAGGGCCTCGGCCAGCTCGGCGAGGGTGGCGGTGCGGCCGTGGTCGCTGGCGAACTGGCGCTGGGCCTTCTTGATCCGGTTCAGCTTCTCGGTGACGTGGACCGGCAGGCGAATGGTGCGGCTCTGGGTGGCGATCGCCCGGGTGACGCCCTGGCGGATCCACCAGTAGGCGTAGGTGCTGAAACGGAAGCCGCGGGTGGGGTCGTACTTCTCCACCGCGCGCTCCAGGCCGAGGGTGCCCTCCTGAACCAGATCGAGCAGCTCCACACCCCGTTTCTGGTATTTCTTGGCCACGGCCACCACCAGGCGCAGGTTGGCCTGGATCATGCGGTCGCGGGCCCGGCGGCCGCGCAGCAGCCGTTGCTGGAGATCGCCGAGGCTGAGCCCCAGGCAAGTCGCCCATGTCCTGTGGCCCTCCTGAAGGAGACGCCGCAGCTCAGGCAGGGGCAGGTCGCAGGCTTCCGCCCACTGGCCATGGGAGGGCTGATGGGTGAGGCGGCTGGCCAGCCGCTGGCGCACCAGCTCCAGATCGACCATGGTCTGGAGGATCGGCAGCTCACTGGCCTTCTCCAGCCTGTGGCTCAGCAGCGCCTCACGGGCCCGTACCTGGCGGGCGAGAAGCAACTCCTCCTCCTGGCTGAGCATGTCCACCCGGCCGATGTCCTGGAGGTAGAGCCGCACCAGATCGGCACTGCCACGGCCGGGCAGGCGCGAGCCGTCCCGAACGGCCCGGGTGGAAGCCGAGCCGCTGTCTGGACCGGCCTCGAGATCGCTCGGCTCCTCGAGTTCGGGACTGCCTGGAAGCGCTGGTGTGGACCCTGAGGACACGAACCCTGGTCGGAGTCCCTTCACCATCGTGTTGCCACAAAAAAGCAGCGCGAAACAGAAGGTTTCTCTTCAGGATCAGGCGGGTCTCGCCGCGCTCACTCGGGCTCGACCCAGGTGCTGGCCACGTGCAGGTCGTCCAGTTGCTGGGGGGCGACGCCGGCGGGGGCCTTGGTGAGCAGGCAGCGGGCCTGCTGGGTTTTCGGGAAGGCGATCGTGTCGCGGATCGACTCCTCGCCGGCCAGCAGCATCACGATCCGGTCCACCCCGAAGGCCAGGCCGCCGTGGGGCGGGGCTCCCAGGTCGAGGGCCTCCATCAGGAAACCGAACTGGCGCTCGGCCTCCTCCAGGGGCAGGCCGATGGTCTGCAGCACCTGGCGCTGCAGCTCCGAATCGTGGATGCGCAGGGAACCGCCACCCAGCTCCAGGCCGTTGAGCACAAGGTCGTAGGCCTGGGCGCGGGCCGTGGGCAGGGTGGTGGCCCACTGGGCCGGATCGGCCCCGAGGTCGTCGGTGTTGGGGGCGCAGAAGGGGTGGTGCAGTGCCTCGAGCCGGTTCTCGCCCTCGTTGAACTCGAACATCGGAAAATCCACCACCCAGAGGAAGTTCCAGCTGTCGTTCTCCCGGTCGGGTTTGACCATTCCCAGTTCGCGGGCCAGGAACTGACGCACCCGGTCGAGGGCCTTGTTGACCGTGGCGGTGTCCCCGGCGCCGAACAGCAGCAGCGTGCCGGGCTCCGCGCCTGTGCGTTCCAGCAGCTCGGCCCTGGTCCCGGCACTGAGGTTGTCCTTGATGGCACCGATGGTGTCGATCTCGCCGCCCTCGCGCACGCGGATGAAGGCCAGTCCTCCGGCTCCGGCGGCCTGGGCCTCGCTGAACACATCCCCACCGGGCTTGATGCGCACGTTGGAGAGGGCCTCATTGCCGCCGGGCACGGCGATGCACTTCACCGAGCCGCCGGCCGCCACGGCGCCCGAGAACACCTTGAAACCCATGCCGGCCACCAGGTCGCTGACATCGCTGAGCTCCATGCCGTAGCGGGTGTCGGGCCGGTCGGTGCCGTAGCGCTCCATGGCCTCGTGCCAGGTGAGGCGCGGGAAGGGGCGCGGCAGTTCCACCCCCTTCACCGTTTGCCAGATGGTGGCGATCAGGGCCTCGTTGAGCTCCAGGATCTGCTCCTGGTCCATGAAGCTCATCTCGATGTCCAGCTGGGTGAACTCCGGCTGACGGTCGGCCCTGAGGTCCTCGTCGCGGAAGCAGCGGGCCACCTGGTAGTAACGCTCGATGCCGCCCACCATCAGCAGCTGCTTGAACAGCTGGGGCGACTGGGGCAGGGCGAACCACTCGCCGCCGCACACCCGCGACGGCACCAGGTAGTCGCGGGCCCCCTCGGGGGTGGAGCGGGTGAGCACCGGGGTTTCCACCTCGATGAAGCCCTGCTCCTCCAGGAAGCGACGGGCGGTCTGGATCGCGCGGGCCCGCAGGCGCAGGTTGCCGTTCATGCGCTCGCGGCGCAGGTCCAGGTAGCGGTGTCGCAGCCGCAGCTCTTCGCGGGTGTTCTCCTCGTCGTGCACCGACACGGGGAAGGGCAGGGGCCTGCGCACGGCATTGAGCACCGTCAGCCGGCTGGCGAGCACCTCCACCTCACCGGTGGCCAGGCGGGTGTTGAGCGACTCCTGGGGCCGCAGCCGCACCCGGCCCTGCACCTGGACCACCGTTTCATTGCGGAGGTGTTCGGCCACCGCGAACGCCTCGGGCCCCAGGTCGGGATCGACGGTGATCTGGACGGTGCCGCTGCGGTCGCGCAGATCCACGAAGATCACCCCGCCGTGGTCGCGGCGACGGTCGACCCAACCGCTCAGCTCAACGACCTGATCGACGCTGCTGCTGCGCAGATCGCCGCATCCGTGGCTGCGCATGGAGAAAGGAACTCAATCCGCGAGTGTCCCATGGCGCCCGCCTGGCCAAAGCTCTCAGGCGCGCCGGTAGAAGGGCCGCCTGACCACCACGGCGGGCTCCGCCTTGCCGCGGATCTCCACCGCCAGTTCCGTGCCCACCCGGGCGGCGTCGGCCGGCACGTAGGCCAGGGCGATCGCCTCCCCCAGGGTGGGTGACCAGGTGCCGCTGGTGACCTCCCCCACCACCTGGCCAGCGTGCAGCACCGGATAGCCATGGCGCGCGATCGCCCGGCCCTGCAGCTTCAGGCCCACCAGGCGCCGGTTCACCCCCTCAGCGCTCTGGCGCTCCAGCGCTTCGCGGCCGATGAAGGCCGCCGGCATCTCCAGGTGCACCAGCCAGCCCAGGGAGGCCTCCAACGGGGTGGTGCCGCTGTCCATGTCGCTGCCGTAGAGGTGCATGGCCGCCTCCAGGCGCAGGGTGTCACGGGCGCCGAGACCGCAGGGGGTCACCCCCTCCGCCAGCAGCTGGGTCCAGAGGGCGACGCCGGCGTTGCGATCCAGCAGCAGCTCCACCCCGTCTTCGCCGGTGTAGCCGGTGCGGGCCACGAAGGCGGTGGCGCCGGCGGCTTCAGCCGCCGCGGTGCCAGCCAGCTGGATGCTGCGGTGACCGAAGCGGGGCAGGCCGCCCAGGTCGGCGGCCGCCAGAGCCTCCAGCCGGGCGATCGCCTCGGGGCCCTGCAGGGCCAGCAGCACCCCATCGGCCTTGCGGTCGCTGATCAGCAGACCAGCGGGCTCCAGCTGGCTGCGCAGCCAGGCGGTGTCGGCCTCGGCGCAGCCGGCGTTGATGATCAGCAGCACTTCATCGGCTGGGCCCTCGTTGTCTTCAGGCCGGCCCAGGTCGTAGACGATCAGGTCGTCGCGGATGCCGCCGGCCTCGTTGAGCAACACGGTGTAGGTGGCTTCACCAGGGCCGATCCGGAACAGGTCGCTGGGCACCAGGGCCTGCAGGGCGTCCTTGGCGCCATCACCGCGCAGGCGCAGCACGCCCATGTGGGAGATGTCGAAGACACCGCAGGCCTGACGCACCGCCCTGTGTTCCTGCACAAGGCCCTGGAACTGCACAGGCATCTCCCAGCCCTCGAAGGGCACCAGACGGGCGCCGGCATCGCGGCAGGCCCCATGGAGAGGCGTTCGCTTCAGGGAGTCCGCCATGGGATGGGCTGTCGCGACTGCTGGCGGGATCCTATGGACGCCGGTCCAGGGGACGCAGGCCCAGGACCGCAGATCCTGAACACGCCCTCCGGGCAAAACCGAAGACTTCCGGCAGGTTCGGTTTTTCCTCTGGCCTGATCAAGGCAAGGTCATTACCTTGGGTGCCCTGGATGGGTCGTGCCCATGGGCCAGCGCCCGAACTGTCGTAGCTGCAATCACTGCCAGGCTCCCGAGGCCTCCTTCGGCGGCGCGGAGCAGAGCTGGTGCCAGATGCGACGACTGGCGATCCACCCTGAACTGGCCGCGGATCTGTGGTGCCACCACTGGACCCCCCGTCCCCCCCGGTTGCCCAGCGTCGATCACTCCGTGGTGGCCATCCCGACATCGCCCAACCGCCAGCTCGCTCTCACCGACCTGCTGGTGGCCGCCAGTTGAGCTTCAGCCGGGCGTGGATTGATTTCGCAGCATTTTCGCCGCATCGTGTCATCCAGATAGCCAACTGAAAAGCGCAGTGCGCGCCATGCTGAGCGTTCTGATCCCTGCATGGAGGTAGTTGATTGGTTGCACTCGCACCCGCAACGCCGGTTGAACTGATGGCGTCCCAGGTGGACGGTGAAACCCTCACCCTGCCCACCGGCTCCCATGTCTTTCACCAAGGTGATCTCGCCCGTGCCATCTACGGAGTCCGCAAGGGCATCGTCGAACTGATCGACCCCTCGAGAAATCGCCTCTGCTACCGCCACGGCGAGCTGTTCAGCTACGAAGACATCGCCTGGCGCGGCGGCTACTTCCGCAACGAGGCCATCGCCCGCACCCCGGTGGAACTGGTGAAGCTGGAGCGATTGAACTTCCTCAACCTGCTGCACAACCACCCCACGCTGGCGGTGGTGCTGATCGGGCAGCAGCATGAACGGCTGCGGGAGCAACGGTCCAGCGGCTCCTACTCCTACTGAGCCTGGCCGAGCAGCAGCAGCAGGCTGCGGGTCACCTTCGCCGCCAGCACCGCGCTCACGCCACTGGGATCCAGGCCGGGGGCCAGTTCCACCACATCGGCCGCCACCAGCCGGTGGTGGCGCAGTTCCTCCAGCAGCCCCGCGAAGTGGCCCCAGTGGTAGCCCCCGGGCTCCGGGGTGCCCGTACCGGGCAGGACGGCCGGATCGAACCAGTCGAGGTCAACGGTCAGGTAGATCGGCCGGCCCCGCAGGGGTGCGAGAGCCACCGCCAGCTCCGCCTGAAGCCGCTCGGGCTGCAGCGACAGGCCCGGGCCCTGCCCCACCAGCCGGCCACTGCGGCGCAGCTCCTCGAACTCCTCGCGGGTGCCGCTGCGGATCGCCACCTGCAGCAGATCGCCGGAGGGGAGCACCTCCAGGCAGCGACGCATGGCACAGGCATGGCTGTGGTGGGCGCCCAGCCAGCTCTGGCGCAGATCGGCGTGAGCATCGAGCTGCACCAGGGCCAGGTCGGGATGGCGGGCGGCCACGGCGGCCACGGCGCCGCTGCTGATCGAGTGCTCACCGCCGAGCATCAGCGGCCGCAGCCCCAGCTCCAGCACCGCGCTGGTGGCCTCGCCGACAGCAGCCACCACAGGCTCGGGCGCGCCGAAGGGAATGGCCAGCGCCCCCAGGTCGGCGAAGGCGAGGTCGTCGAGATCGAGATTCAACTGGGGGTCATAGGTTTCCAGCCCGCTGCTCACCTCCCGGATCGCCGCCGGCCCGAAGCGGGTGCCCGGCCTGAAGGAGGTGGTGCCGTCGTAGGGCACCCCGAAGAGGCCCACCCGGCAACCCTCGGGGTCACGTCGTGATCCCATGAAGATGGCGCCGTCGCGATCGAACAGGTCGGACTCGAAACGATCCAGCGCAGCGGACACAGCCATGGGCTCAGGCCTGGGGGTGGTCAAGGGCCCGCTCGATGCCGGCGGGAATGGCGTCGAAGGCACCGCGCTGCCAGCGGGGCGACCAGATCTCACAGCCATCCGCCACCGCCGCGGCCCGCTCGGGCCTGGGCTCCAGATAGCGGCGGCCGTCGACGGCCGCGAAGGTCCAGCTCCACCAGCCGCTGGGGTACATCGGCACCCAGCCATAGAGGGGATCGGCGTGGCCGAACACGTCCCGCAGCAGCCGCACGGTGGCCAGGTGCACCTCACGAAAGGCCTCGGGGGATTCGCTCTGGGTGGCAAACACACCTCCGGACCGCAGCAGGCGGCGGCACTGCTGGAAGAAGGCCCGGTTGAACAGGCCCTCAGCTGGGCCTGCGGGGTCGGAGCCGTCCACGATCACCACGTCGTAACTGGCGGCGGGGGCCGCCGACACCCAGGCGATGCCATCCCCCACGGTGAGCTGAAAGCGTGGGTCGTCCCAGCAGCCTCCACCGAGGGAGGGCAGGTAGCGCCGGGCGCACTCCACCACCAGTCCATCGATCTCCACCAGATCGAGGTGCTGCACGCCGGGGTGGCGCAGGCACTCCCGGGCCGTGCCACCGTCGCCGCCGCCGATCACCAGCACCCGCTCGAGGTTGGCGGCGGCACACAGGGCCGGATGCACCAGCGGTTCGTGGTAGTGACGTTCCTGGCCCTCGGCCGTCATCCAGCAGCCATCGAGCAGCAGCCCTTTGCCGTAGCGCCGGCTCTCGATGATCGTGATCCGCTGGTAGGGGCTGGACTGCTCCAGCAGCACCTGGGCTTCCAGGCCGTAGCGCACGCCCTGGTGAATTTCATCCACCCAGCCAGCGGTTGGATCCATGGCTGCTGACTCCCGGAGCCGCCCTAGCTAAGCCTCCAGAGGAGCACCCTGTCACCCAGGCGTCCCTGAGCCCGCACCATCGATGACTCTGAGCCGATGACCCTGACCCGACGGGAGTGGCTGCAGCGCGCAGGCCTGGCCGCCGGCGCGCTGGCCCTGCCCGGGCTGAGCCCGGCCCGGGCGGAGGCCGGCCCGCTCACCCCTGAACTGGAGCAGAGCCTGGCGGCCTGCTCGCCCCACGACGATCCGCTCGGCAGCCTGCTGCGCCGCAATGGCCAGTTCAGCCGTGCCTGGCAGGCTGCCGCCACGGCCGGCAGCCCCCAGGAGCGCACCGCGGTGATGAACGCCCTCTGGCAGAGCAGCTGTCAGGTGGACCCCAGCGCCATGGCCAGCGGCCAGCGGCCCTGGGCGGCCCTGCTGAGCTGCGCTGATTCCCGGGTCTCTCCGGAGTGGATCTTCGTGTCGGGATCCGGCGAGCTGTTCGATGTGCGCTGCGCGGGCAACACCGCCTTCGACGACGGCGTCGCCTCGCTGGAGTACGCGGTGGCGGAACTGGCGGTGCCGCTGATCCTGGTGATGGGCCACAGCGGGTGCGGCGCCGTCACTGCCGCCCTGGCCGAGGCACCGCTCACCCCCCTGCTGGAGCACCTGGTCACACCGATCCGGGCGGCGCTGGAGCCGGGCGACGACCTCAGCCTGGCGATCCGCCACAACGCCTGCCACTCCGCCCGGGAGCTGAGCCGTCGCAGCGCCCTGCTGCGGGAGGCGGTGAGCGCCGGGCGGCTGAGGATCCAGCCCGCCTGGTTCGACATCGCCAGCGGCACGGTGGCGCTGCTGTGAGTCACCCAGGGGCGATCGATGCCTGACCTGCCTCTGAACGAGCGGCTGGTGATTCCGGCGACCGAGCTGAGCTGGCGCTTCTCACGCTCCTCGGGTCCTGGCGGCCAGGGGGTGAACACCACCGATTCACGGGTGGAGCTGGTGTTCGATCTGGAGGCCACCACGGCGCTGCCGCCTCTGCTCAAGGCCCGGGCCCTGCGGCGGCTGGAGGGGCGCCTGCTGGATGGCGCGCTGGTGCTCACGGCGTCGGAGCACCGGTCCCAGTGGCAGAACCGCCAGGCAGCTCTGCGACGGCTGGCGGAGCTGCTGCGCTCCGCCATCGAACCTCCACCACCGCCCCGCCGGCGCACCAAGCCCACCCGGGGTTCGGTGGAGCGGCGCCTGAGTGCCAAGAAGCAACGGGGTGCGATCAAGGGTCAGCGCCGGTCGCGGCCCCCTCTCCCCGACGACTGAGCCGCTGGGCCGGCAGCTCACGCCGAGGAGTTCCGGCCTCCGGCCTCCGTGCGGATCTGCGCCTTGGCCTGCTGCCAGAGGGCCTCCAGCTCAGAGAGGGTCTGGCCCTCAAGAGTCCCGCCAAGGGCCGCCTCCACTCGGGAGAAACGATCCAGGAAGCGACGGTTGGTGCCCGCCAGGCCGGCCTCCGGATCCAGGCCACACCAGCGGCCCACGTTCACCAGGGTGAAGAGCACATCCCCCAGCTCCTCCTGGGCATGGGCCCTGTCGCCGCTGGCCACGGCCTGCTTGAGCTCATCGAGCTCCTCGTGCACCTTGTCCCACACCCCCTCGATCGACTCCCACTCGAAGCCGGCGGCAGCGGCCTTGCGCGAGATGGTCATGGCCCCGGCCAGGGCGGGCTGGCCCCGAACCTTGCCGGCCAGGCGATCGCTCAGTGGACTGACGGAGGGTTCCCCCGCGTCTGCGGTGGTGGATCCGGAGACGCCGGATCTTGCCCTGGCGCTGGCCTCCCGGGCCTTGATGGCCTCCCAGCTGACCTTCACCGCGGCGCTGTCGCCTGCCACCCCCCGCTCAGAGGCCGTGGCGGAGGCCGAAAACACGTGGGGATGGCGCCGCACCAGCTTGTCGTGAAGGCCACGGCTGATCGCGGTGAGATCGAAGCGGCCCGCCTCGCTGGCGATCTGGGCGTGCAGCAGCACCTGCAACAGCAGATCGCCCAGCTCCTCCGCCAGATGAAGGTCGTCTCCATGGCGAATCGCGTCGGCCACCTCATGGGCCTCCTCCAGCACGTAGGGCACCAGGGAGGCATGGGTCTGCTCGAGATCCCATGGGCACCCGTTTTCGGGATCGCGCAGCCGGGCCACCACCGCGATCAGCCCGGCAAGGGCCTCCAGGGTGGGGTCCTGGTCGGAGGGATCGAGGCGGGAAGCGGGGCCGGTCACAGGCCGCTGAGCCACAGGGCCACCGTCCTAACGCCGGTTGCGCTTCCGCCGCAGCAGCCGGGGCGGGCGCGGCAGCGGATCACCATCCTGGAGCAGATGCAGCCAGCTGCTCGCCTCCACCCCCACCAGCGCCGCCACCAGCAGGGGCCGCTGCTGGCTCCAGAGCCCACGGCCCGCCTCCAGCAGCGACCCGGGGCCAGGGGCTCCCAGGGGGGAGAGCAGCGCACTCAGCGCCATCACCACCACCCCCAGGTAGACCAGCCGGAACGCTGAACCCAGCAGCGGGCTGTGGGAGAGGAGAGAGCGGTGGCGCAGCCCTCGGCGGTAGGGCCACCAGAGCAGGGCGAGCGGGCCCCAGCGCCGGCTGGGGTTGGAGTGGGTGTCGAGGTCGGGGGAAAGCCAGAGCCCACCGGCCAGGAAGCCAGCGGCTGCGCTGGCCACCCCCGCCAGCCCCAGCCATGGCCACCACACCAGTGCGAAAGGCAGGCTCAGCAGCCAGGTGGCACGGTCATGGCTGCGGCCACTGGCCATGGTGGGAGCAGGGTCATGGTGTGGGGGCAGAATGCCGCTAAGCGCGATTAGCTCAGCGGTAGAGCGCCTGCCTTACAAGCAGGATGTCGCTGGTTCGAACCCAGCATCGCGCATCTCATCAAAACCACTCCAGCACAGGTTTTCTCGGCAGATGGCCTGGATGAGCGCGGTAGCACAAAGGGGACTTTGTCAGGGAATTCCTGCGCGAATTTCGGGACTAAAAGCCGGACTCAAGCTCCTCACCGTTCAGTGACTCCGGGAGGAGCAACTATGTCGAAGGGAAGTCCGGCCTCAAGACCGCACCTGGCTCTTCAGCAGCTGTTCCTGCTCCGCCTCCACGGCATTCCGGTAGGCACTGATGAAGTGGTTGGGCCCGATATCGCTACTCATGGGAGGAAACACCCATTGCTCTCCAGCATGAACATAAGTCAACGAGTTAGTCCTTGTCGGTGGAAGCGATGGCACCAGATCACCGAGATTCACGACCCGATAGGTGTTGGGCAGGAGTCGACTGTAGTGCTCAACGAATTCGGGATCGCCCAACCTCGGCCCTGCATAGCTGTAAAGTCGTACATTATCTCTTAAAGCAGGCAGCTTCTGTGCAATGTCAAGGGCTGCAAGCATAGCGAGAGGCGATCCAAGGCTATGGCCAGACACAAAGAGTGGCCTTGACGGATCCAATCGCTGAGCGGCAGCGATGATTGGCTTGGACAACTCAGAATAGATTGTCGAAATCCATAGTGGATTGCACCCTTGAAGTCGAAACGTGGGACAGCCTCCGATCGAACCTGATTGGCGCGCAGCGTTTCCAGCCATTCGTTTGCCCGCTGAGTGCCCCGCAGAATCAGGATATTATGGGTGTCACCACGAAGAACAAATCCCCAGAAGACAGGATAACTCCACTTGATCACCATAGCCTGGCCAGCAAGATGCTGAACAAGATTCTTTAGTCTCGCTGTTCCTGCCACAAGCGGGTCATTCAAGAGATTCCCCTCAACATCGATGGCGCGAGTGGCTGTGACTGTCTCAGGCCCCTTGATGGAAGCAACCTGAATATACTGATCCAAGCGCGGGCTATGGCTCGGCAAACCCGTGATGGAGCCTTGAAAACGCAAGTCAAACTTACCCGTTAAATACTGCTCTGTGGCCAAGCGACTGCATTGGATCAGGATTTTAGAAATAGCACGATCGTAGGGTGCATCTGGCGACTGAATAGTGAGTGATGCGAGAATTTTTTCAATTTCAGCCGATGACTCCAAGTCTCCCTCGATGGCCTGATTCACGGCACTCTGCACATATTTCGGATTATCAAGAAAGGCTTCCGTCAGGCCTTGCTGCTCGACCTCCAGAGCATGACGACGCATCGCCTCATGCATACCGGAAAGCAATCCGCCAACGCCAAGGCCTGCCACCAGAACTTGCCGGCGAGTCAGTTTACTCATGACCACCTACGACATACTCATGCGAGTATTTCCTAATAAAGCCAAGAAAGAAAAACTGGTTGACTGCTGCTCCAAATGTCCACGTGCCGCTCATCAGAGCGCCGGATAGTGAAAAGTGGTCAACAAGTGGAATTGACACACCCAACACGACAAGGATGAGCCAGGTCAGAACAGCCACCACCAAAGCACCCAAGACATTCAAGACCTCTCCACCAATAGTGATCGGGTTAATTACGATTGCGAACTGCCAACACCTGCCGACATGCCAGATCATGGTCAAGAGGAGAGCTGCAGCGATGATTAGAATGGGGGTCAACAACTTTGGAGCAAGGCCCAGGATCCCAAGGCCAATGGCATAATCAACAACCAGCCGTTGTGCGCGCCGATAACGGCGCATCAGCGTCAGCAAACCAGCCTCTGAGGAGCTTGCAGAACGTTCGGTCGCGTTCTTCATGGGAATCTGAGTCTAAGCAGGTCGTGTACTTGCATTGTCTCGAGGACAGTCGTTTGGCTACGTGATTAAGCACATCCGCGCTTAATCACGTAGCCATTGATACTCATCGATGCCGATGATGTGCATTCCTTGGCATGGGGACATTGTCATGGCATGAAAATACCTCGAAAATCTAGAAGTTTCGACTGGGCGGAGAAGCGGAATTCGATCACTGCCATCAAAGCATTGCCCGCGCTCTCAAGCCCGGAATGACTAGCCATCCACTGTTCACCCCTCTCGAAGATCCAGCCGCAGAGAAGATTCATGCAGGCGCCAAGCTTGAGTCTTCCATGAAACAAGCTCTTTGGCTCACCTGCGTATTACCAAGCAAATCTGGTTTTAAGCCAAGGTTCGCTTATCGCCAATGTGTCATTAGCCGTGGCCGCCGGGGGAGCCAGCGGATGGAGCCCCGTAAACCTTTTCAGTGCTCAATACACGGTGCTTAACTCTGAGGGCGAAACAATTACCTCTGACAGTGAAACATTTCAACTCTGATGATTTTGGTGACCGATCCTCCAGGGATGGGTGTATTGATCGACTTCAATTTCAAGTGGTCGCCTGCAGTCTGACGGCAAAACCAGAGTCGATCCTGCAGGTCAACAACTGTCAGGAGGCGACCATACGGCGACGTTCCTGGCTCAGAAGTATCCACGGCCAGTCCCCTCAGCATGGTCGTGTCGAGCCTGGCGTTCCAGCACGGCGAGGACTCCGTCGTCGGTGTTCCCCACCACCGAACCACCACCGTCCACCCGCTCCAAGGCCGTTACGCCTGGACTCACGGCCAGGAGGGCTGCACCGGGGACGGTTTCAACGTGATTCGGCGAGCTGCGCCAACGCTCCATGGTTCTGCTCCCGAGCCTTGGGGCCTGCAGCAGAGATCAGGCTGCGCCGAAACCAGCCCTGGGCCGGCACGGGCTGGAGCAGCAGGGCCAGTACAGCCAGCAGGGCCTTGGGCTCGAATGGGGCCTGACGGCTGGGCCATTCGCCGGATCCCCGGTACAGCAACGCCTGCAGGGCGTCGGTCTGGGAATCACTGAGGGGGCCCCAGCGGCAGCCGATCAGCAACAGACCTCGCTCGTGGCGGCGCTGCTCGGGCCACAGAGGCAGGACGTCCCCAGGGCGCCCGGGCAAGGCCAAGCCCCAGCTGCCAGCGTCAGCGGGGAGTTCGTCGCCAGGGAAGTTGCCGCCAGGTTCGGCCAGAGCGAGTTCCACCCCCTGCTCGCTGATGGCCAGGATCCGGGCAGGCCGTTCCCCGCCGGGTGCATGCAATGGCAGGGTCAGCCCATCGATGCGCAGCCAGGGCACCGGGTTGTCCTGAGTGCGGTCCCAGCAGGTGCGCAGCGCCAGCAGCAGGCTGGTGCTGCCCAGCAGGGACCAGGTGAGGCCAAGGGCCTGGTTGGCGGGAGCGAGGCTGGAGGCTGCGGCACCGATCGCTCCAGCCGTGCCGGGTCCGACGATCAGCAGGGTGAGGTTGAGCAGCTGCAGCCCCAGCAGCCCCAGCAACGGCACCAGCAGTCGCTGCTCAGGACCGGGCCGGGCCCAGCCGCTGATCGCCTTGGGAGTGACCCGGAAGTGCTGGGGCCGGCCCGCCAGGGTGCTGAGCACGGCCCCCACGAGCGGCAGCAGAAAGATCCAGCGGTAGAGCTCCGGCAGCAGGGCGTTGCGGGCGTCGCGGCTGAACCAGCTCACCAGCAGCAGTTGAGACAGGTAGAACGGCAAGGCCATGGTCACCAGGCCTGGTCCCCGCACCAGGATCGGGGCCACTCCCAGCAGCCCCAGGGAGAGCGGCATCAGCAGCAACAGCAGCTGGGGCACCACGTTGAACCAGTGGAGGATGCCCTCCAGGTAGGCGATCCGCTGCAGAGGAGTGAGGCCGGCGATGGTGAAGGGATTGGCGCCCGTGCGCAGGGTCTGCAGGGTTCCGCTGGCCCAGCGACAGCGCTGGCGTGCCATGGCCCCGATCGTGAACGGCGCCAGCCCGGCGCTCAGCTTTGCGTCGAGGTAGAGGTTGCGGTAGCCCGCCGCCGCCAGCCGGATGCCGGTGGCCAGATCTTCGGAGGGGGTTCCGGTCTCGAAGCCACCCACCCGCTCCAGGGCCGAGCGACGCATCACGAACGAGGTACCGGCACAGACCACGGCTCCGACCGCCTGGCGGGTGGGCTCGATCCAGCGGTAGAAGCTCTCCTCATCGGGCATGAGCCAGCGCTCCAGCCGCAGGTTGCGCATCACCGGATCGGCGTTCATGTACGTCTGGGGGGTCTGAACGAACCCCACCCGCGGATCGGTGAACAGGCCCACGCTGCGAGCCAGGAAGGCAGCCCGCGGAACCACATCGGCGTCGAAGACCGCCAACAGCTCACCGTTGAGATGGGGGAGGGCGTGGTTGAGGTTGCCCGCCTTGGCATGGGTGTTGCCGTCACGGCTCAGGTAGCGGCAGCCAAGACGGCGGCAGAGCCGGCTCAGCTCCGGGCGCGCGCTGTCATCGAGAAGCCAGACCTGGTGGCGCGGGTAGTCCATCGCCAGGCAGCCGCTCAGGCAGCGCTCGATCAGGTCGACCGGTTCACCACAGCTGGGCACCAGCACGTCAACCGTCGGAACGCGCCAGGGTTCCCAGGCGATCCGCTGCTGCAGGGTGGACTCGGCGGCGGCGGCCTCCTGTTGAACGGGCGGCTGCCGGGCCCAGGTGAGCCAGAGCTGCAGCAGGCCATTGGCCAGCAGGGTGAGCTCCGCCGCGAGCATCAGCAGACCCAGGCCGGTGCTGATGGGCGTGGCCAGGTTGAGGGTTGCCCCGATCCGCCAGACCAGGTAACGGGCCCCCAGAAGGGTGATCACCACCACGGCCGAGCGCCGGGCGACCAGGGGCAGGGTCTGCTCCGGTCGACAGGTCAGCCAGCCGCACCAGAGCGCCACGACCAGGGCCGGGAGCGGCACGGTCCAGCCGGGCAGCATGGCCGTCGGGCTCACCAGGGCGGCGGTCAGCAGCGGCAGAGCGGCCCAGAGGACGATCTGCATCGGCCGCCGCTGGGTCAGGCCGTTGGGGAGGCGGATCACACGCTCGCTCCAGGGGGAAGGGGCTACTGGTGGACTACCGGGGAACACGCCAAATGGATGGAGCGGCCGTGTGACCTTTGGGGCCAGCAACCTCTGGGCTGTCTCAGGAAGTCCAGGCTCCGCTCAGAATTTAGGGAACAGAACCGGTGGAGCGCGTCCCCCATTCCCCAGGACGTGAAGAGGAACCAGCCACACGCTCCTGCCTCTGGTTCAGTCCCATGTCCGCTGGACCGCCTGGTCAGCAAGGCAAGCCGATCCTCCCCAGCTCCGGCGCCAAAGTGGTTTCCACCGCCCTGAGCCGGAAACGCCATGACCACGACCCTGGAGCAACCCACCGCACTCCGGTGCACTTGCCAGGACTGCACGTGCACGGTGCAGTCCTGCGCAGGCCATGGCTGAACCTGCTCCGACTCCGGCAGGACCGGTTCCTCTGGTGCTGCCCGCCGGCTGCCACCATCTCTGCAGCTGTGGGCGCAGCCGCCACGGCTGGTTCTGCGATGGCGCCCACCTGGGCACCGGGCTGATCGCCCGTGAGCTTCAGCTGCAGGAGTCCACCACCGTTCTGATGTGCGGGTGCGGCCGCTCCCGCCGCTATCCCCTCTGCGACGGTCATCACGAACAACCGCTGCGCCGGGCCTGGTGGCGGCGGTGGAGATGAACGGGTCGATCGTGCTGGCGGCGGATGCTCCCGCTGCTTTGGCGGACTTCTACGCAGGGCTGCTGGGCGTGGAACCGCAGCAGGGGCTGAGTGCCACACACTGGCGCGTGCCCTGGCCCCCAGGCGGATGGCTGGAGATCTATGCCCCGTCGAGCAGCAGGCCCCAGCCCCGGCGGCAGGGGCGGCTGGCCCTCTGCCTGCAGCGCGCCGCCGCCGGAGCGGATCCCATGGCCGAGCTCCACGACTGGCTGGAGTCGGCGACACGAACGGGGGCCTCGGTGCTGGAACCGCCGCGGCAGGAATCCTTCGGGGTGGAGGCCTGGTTAGGCGACCCGGAAGGGAACCGGCTGCTTCTGCTGGTGCAGCGCTGATCCCAGCAGGCAGGGCCGGCTCCTCAGCCCTGAAGCTCCTGGGGTCGCCTCAGAACCCACCGCCGCCGCCACCGCCATCCCCGCCGCCGGAGCTGCCGCCCCCCGAACTGCCGCTGGAGCTGGAACTGCTCGGCGATGACTGCATGGCGCTGCTGGTGCTGTTGCAGCACTGATCGAGGCTGGAGCCGAAACCGACCATGTCAAAGCCGTCGCCGCTGCCGACATACCAGCTCGGCGGCGCCTGCACGATGCCCTGGAAAGCGGCTGCCCAGGCCGTCGTCAGGCCGGCCACCATCGCGTAAGGGAGGAAGCGCTCGAACAGCTCCGGCGTGAGGATCACCTTCTCGAAACGGGGAGCATCGACCCGGCGCAGAAACTCCTGGAACCCCAGGGTCTGGCGCAGCACCTCCACTCCCCGGGGCGTCCGGCTCGGCATGATCCAGGCGAACACGCCGATCAGCACCAGCGTGACCAGCAGGCAGAGGCCCGTGAGCCATGGATCGGCCACCGCCTGCAGCCGGGAGAGATCTTGGGGGAGCAGCACCGTGGCCAGCACCATGGCCACCACCACCGCCACGATGCCGCCCACGAGGGTGACGGCCCGCACCGTGCCGGGCCAGCGCCGGTAGAAACCCTCCGCCAGCACCGTTTCGCGCACCAGCTTCTCGAAACCGGGCACATGAACGTAGAAGTGGTCGCGCAGCTCCTTGGTGTCCACGCTCTCGCCGATCTCACGGGAGGGGAACAAATGCTCGAGCAGGTAGGTCTCGTGGGGTGCCAGGCCCTTCCACTGCCGGGTGGTGGTGAGCAGGGTGAACCGGTAGTGCTTCGCAAGCGGCAGGAACAGCAGGGTGTGCGCCAGCTCCTCGATGCGCAGGTGACCCTTCACCGCCAGGTCCACCAGCGTGGCCCCCAGCGTCACGCTGCCCACGCTCTCCTGCACCAGGCTCCCCAGCACCGCTGCCGGCAGGGCGCCGGGGGGTTCATAGACCACCGGCACCGAACCCAGGGCCGGATCGCGGCCGTACAGCCACCAGACGCGGCCCAGGATCAGCCCGGTGACCAGCGGCAGCAGCAGGGCCAGCCGCCCCTGCAGCCAGGCCAGTGCCCGTTGCGTCGCTGAACGGGGCGTCACCAGCCCCTTGTCGAAGCCCACCGCCAGGGTCAGCCCTTCGCCCGGCTCCAGGCGCCGGGTGCTCACGGCCGTCACCTCCCGCTCGCCGATGACCAGGCGGGCGTCCTGGCCCCTGGCCCCCAACGGGCCCGTGTACACCGAGGCGTGCAGCCCCCGGGCCCCCTCGGGCAGCTGCACGCGGGCACTGACCCGATCGATCGGGATCTCCCACGCATTGCCCGTCACGTTCCAGTTGAGCTCGTCGTGGTCCGGGTAGAAGCGCAGGCCGTTGCGCACCCGGTAGCGCAGCACCACCGTGCGGGTGGCGTCTTCGGCCCCGGGCACGAAGATGCGCAGATCCAGGTCGTTGCCGAGGCGGCGTGTTTCGGTGCGGTAGGCGTGGCCAGCGCCATCGCTGGCCGAGACCAGCGTCAGCCCCAGGGGTTCGAGGCCGTCAGGGCGTCTCGCCAGCACGGGAATCTCGCGGCGCAATCCGTTCCACTTCCCCTGGAAGCGGGCGGTGAGTGTCTCGCTCACCGCCACCGAGCCATCCCGGGCCACGTCGGCCACCATCTGGAAGCCCGTGAGTTCCAGCTGCCGCTCGGCCGCCCCGGCCGCCCAGTCACCGCGCGGCATGAGCAGCAGCAGACTCAGCCCCAGTCCCAGCAGCAGGGTGAGCAACCGCCCACCGCGGCGATGGAGGGGCCGGCGCTCGGGGGCTGAAGCGCCCTCAGCCACCGAAATCGACCCGGGGAACGGCAGCCTCGGAGCGGTCGCTGAGCTCGAAGAACGGGCGCGCACGGATGCCGAAACCGCTGGCCACCAGGTTGGAGGGGAACTGGACGATCGCCGTGTTGAGATCGCGCACGACGGCGTTGTAGTAGCGCCGGGCGTTCTGAAGGGCCTCCTCGATCCTGCCCAGGTCGTCCTGCAGGGCCCTGTAGCTCTCCACCGCCCGCAGGGCCGGGTACGCCTCCGCCAGGGCGAACAGCCGGCCGAGCGAAGCCCCCAGCTGCTGCTCCGCCTGTTGCTGCTGGGCCGGGCCACGCGCGGCGATGGCGGCACTGCGGGCCTCGATCACGGCCCGGAAACTCTCCTTCTCGTGGCTGGCATAGCCCTTCACCGTCTCCACCAGGTTGGGGATCAGGTCATGGCGCCGTTTCAACTGGACGTCGATGTCAGCCCAGGCGTTGTCGGCCTGCACGCCCAGCTGGGCCAGCCGGTTGTAGAGGACGATCAGCCCCAGGGCCAGGGCCACCACCAGGGCCAGCAGCAGCAGGGCCATCACGCCAGCGGCGGAGATGGATCGAGCCTAGGAGTCTGTCGCCCAGGTTCTCCAGGCAGGACTCGAGCGGGTGAGCGGGCCGGGGGTGATTCACCAGTGGATTCACCCAGATGGGTGATGGACAGGACGGGGCGCCCGGACGGAGCGTGAAGAGGTCCAGAGTCTCTTGGGGCACTCCCCACGAGGTCGTCAACCACGCACGAATCACAGGGGTCAGTCAGAGGACCGCCCCCAGGACGGACTGAACATGACCACCATCAAGTTGCAGCTGAACAGACCCGAGTGGCATCTTCAGTACCGCGAAGGCGGGGTGATGCGCTGGATGGCCTTCGACGGAACGATGCCGGAGCATCGCTCCATCGCCGCGATCGATCGCTGCATGACACGAGAGGCGACCGAGCTGATCTGGACAGGTCATGTCAACGATCTTCAGAGCAGTCCCCCGTCCGATCACGTCCTGCGGCTTGCCAAGCAGCGACGCCTGCCGAATCTGGCAGCCTCCATCTACCTGAGAACCGCCAGAAAAGAGCTGCTGGGTCTTGATCAGTATCAGGCCGAAGGCGTCGTGTACATCTGGCTGCCAACCAGTGCGTTCGACTCCCTCTGGACCGGCATGAGCCACAGGCCAGAAGCCGACGAGACCATGACACTCTCCCTGATCACGACATCCCCCGGGAGCGGCCTCAGCGGCACCGGTGATTCCATCAACGGTGAAGCACTGGCCTGGTTGATCGAGGTTGAGAATCCAATCCTGATCCATGACTTGGACGTCTCGATTCACAGGTCCCTGGCGGCCATCCAACTACCCGCCGGCTGAAGGAGGGCGAGGAATTCAAGGGGACGACGGGAGGCTGGGCAGGTCAACTGGTTCCATCCCTTGCCGCTGCCTGATCTGCAGCTCCCGGAATCCGGTGGCCGGATCGATCTCGCGGCGAAACGACCAGTCCGGCAGCACACCCACCACCAGCTCGGCGGTGGTGCGCACGAGTGAGCCGACGCAGAGGTGACCACCGATCACCAGGCCCTGTCCATCGGCGATGCTGAGATGCAGGTGGGCTCCATTCAGCGCAAGCGTTCCTGCCAGCGAGAGGATCTCGAACTCTCCACTCATCCGGGTGGGCTCAAGGCCACCGGCCAGTCGCAGGCACGCCGTCGACAGGCTGCCGATGCCGCTGATCACGCATCCCGCCTGCTCGTCCCGGTCGACCAGAAGCTGCTCAAGGCCAAGGCGCAGATCAGTGCCAGGCCCCAGGCGGATCGGCACCACTCGCATGGGTGCATCTCCCAGACCACAATCCAGGGACTCTGCCAGTCTTGCCTGGGAGAAGGAGCAGCATGTCCTGGTCGAGGACAAGCCCTTCCTCGACGGACTCCATCGTCCATCGGCAATGCGACCATCTGAACTGACCTCCGGCGCTGCTGGGGCAGCCATTCCCCTGCTCGTTCTCTCGGCTCTCTCGGGGGGGATGGCTGCGTCCGGCGCAGAGCGGCTCGAAGCGATCCCACCTGCCTTCCAGGGGGTGTGGATGGCTGAGGAGCGGCACTGTCGCGGCCCGGCCACCGACGAGTCATGGATGCGGATCGAGCCCCGGCGGATCAGCTTCTACGAAAGCAGCGGGCCGGTGCTGGCCGTGGTGAGCCAGGGCCGTCGCTCGATCGGCTTCATCAGCGAGCTCTCCGGTGAGGGGAGCACCTGGCTCCACCTGGGACACCTGCAACTTGAGGAGGCGGGCGACCGGCTGAGCCTGGAGGTGGTGGGGGTGGCCGGCGCGACCCGGCGGGTGCGCTGTTCCGCACCCTGAGTCCCGGCCGCAGGGGTGCAGCATGACGGGTGATCAGGGTGCGCACAGCCTCAGGTCACAGCCCATCCCTGGACCTGCCTGGCGGGACCTGGGTCCGGGAAGGTTCAGTGCGCCGTTGCCGCCGTCGCTCAGGCCGCCAGTGGTCGATCAGCTTCGACGCCGATCTCCAGCTGTTCCCAGACTCTGCGGTAGGCCGCGGTCTGAACTCCGCTCCAGGGATGGGAGGCCGGGTGGCAACGCGCCACCAGCCTGGCCAGGTCCCGGCGGCTTCCGGGCATGGTGTTGAGGCCCAGGACAGCCAGAGCTGCCCAGTAGTCCGCTGACGGTCCCATGGCTGTCATCGATCAAGCAAGGGGAAGCGGATGATCGCAGGCGAGGATTCCGGATCAAGGCGAGAGGCCCAAATCGTCGAGGATCTTGATGGACCCGATGGCAGGACAGCCTTGACACGATCGTTCAGCCAGGCGGTTTCACCTGGTCCACCAGGCCCGGCCAAGGCTTGTTCTTCCCTGATTCATGTTCAACCAACTGCTGTCAGCAACGAAGGCCTCCAAGGCCCTGGTGACACGACTCAACCTGATTCACAACTACAAACACGATGTCTTCCCGCCACAGTTTCGCCGCGACAATCTCATTTTCCTGCCAATCCCAGGCAGCGGCGGCGACCTGTTCCTCGATGCCTATCTTGGATTCCAGATCAACCCGCTCACCGTGGAGCAGTGCTTCAGGTCTGATCGACTGTTCTTCGGCTCCGCTTTCGTCTATGCCTTCGTCCGACATCCCATCGACCGCTTCCTCACGGCGATGCGGCTGGTTGCGGCAGGCCAGGAGCTCCGTGGCCTGAGCGCACTTCGCCATGACCTCAGCCGCCTGGGATCCGGGGTCGAGGCCGTGGCCACCAACCTGCAGGCCGCATCCCCGCTGCTGGAGCATCCACTGCTCCGGCCGCAGCACCAGTTCCTGCGCTACAAAGGTAAGCTCTACGTCGACCGGGTCTTCAAAGCGGAAACCTGGGACATCGATCTTGCCCTGCTGCGGGAGATCACAGGCATCAAACTGCGCACACCCGACCTCCATCAGGTGGAAGCAGCCCTATCAACCGACAACGACAGTTCGGCCCCCCTCAGCCTTGCGGCGAAGGCCAACCTTCAGCGGGTGTACCAGGAGGATTTCGAACTGTTCGGTTACAGCTGAGCCATTGACGCCATTGATCCTGGGGTGGCTCACCACAGGGGCAGGGCGGGTCCTGTGGAATGGGAGCGTTCAACACCACAACCATGGATCAAGCCAGGCTGCAAGCCCTGTTCACCAAGCCGTACGGCACTCCGCCCCCGGGAGACGCGCAGTGGCGCTCCCTCTACGCCGAAGACGTGCATTTTCAGGATCCCACCCAGGAACGGCATGGGCTTGCGGCCTACATCCAGGCACAGGAGGGCCTCGTGAAGCGCTGTGATGACATCTATCTGAAGCCTGGGGCGATCGCGATCGACGGCAAGACCGCCTTCGTGGAGTGGGAGATGGGCCTGAAGATCAAAGGCATCGAGTTCATCTATCCCGGCACGACCCGACTGCTGCTCAACGACGTGGGTCTGATCGTCGACCACCGCGACTACTTCGACTTCGTGGGGCCAACCTTCTCGCCGGTTCCAGTCGTGGGGGGATTTGTGCGCTGGCTGTACAGACGCTTCGTGGACTGAGAGTGGTGGACCACCGACGGACTGATGCCATCAGGGTCCCACCAGTGATGCAGAGGCACCCCGGGAGAAGATCGTCGCCGGAGATGCACCGGTTGGGCCGGGCACGGACTCGATGGCGCTGGGACCTCCTGGCTGTCGCGGCTCAGCTGGACGCCACTGGTGAGGAGCGGCAGGCGGCGGCCTCACGCCCGGCGCAGAGGGTGTCGAGATCGGGGCGGCCGGTGATGCGCAGTCGCAGGCGCGCCCAGAGTCGATAGACCACCTGGGCCAGCGGGCCGATCACGGGCCACTCGACGGGGGCATAGATCCAACCGAGCCCCACCAGGCGGTAGGCCTCCTGGAACACCGCCAGATCGCGCAGCACGCGGCCATCGGCGGTGATCCCGTGAACGCGGCCCATCGCCTCGCGATAGCTGATCCCCTGGAAGGCGTCAGGGTCATAGAGCGGATCATCGACATCAACGAAGCGAATCGCTCCACGGCCGCCATCACGACGGCCGAGACTCTCCACCTCACGCCTGCAGAGTGGACAGGCTCCGTCGTAGAGAAGGATCATCTCGGGGATGGCCATCGAATGACCTTAGGGCCGGATCTTGCCTGAGACAGCTGGAATCACGGCTCGCTCAACGCCGGATTACCGCCCACTCTCCCCCTGCCATCTTCACAGGATCTGGCCCATGACGACGCAGGACACTGACTTGACCGCAACGGCCTGGGATCAGCGTTACCTGGAGGGTCGTGATGGATGGGAACTCGGCCAGGCGGCTCCGCCGTTGCAACAGTTTCTGAACGAGCATCCTCTCTCACCCAAGCCTCCGGGCCGGGTGCTGGTGCCCGGTTGCGGCCGCGGCCATGAAGCGCGGCTGCTGGCTGGCCTCGGCTTCTCGGTGACAGGAATCGACATCAGCACCGAAGCGCTGCGCGAAGCCCGCAGGCTGGATCAGCCCGGCGTGTCCTGTCAGTGGCTGCAGCTGGATGTCCTCGACCCTGTCGCGCTGAACAAGGAGGGATTGGCAGCGGCCAGCATGATCGGTGTGGTGGAGCACACCTGCTTCTGCGCGATCGATCCAGCCCGGCGCGGAGCCTATGCCAGGAGCATGGGGACCCTGGTGGCACCGGGAGGCTGGTTTCTGGGACTGTTCTGGTGCCACTCCCGCAGCGGCGGACCACCGTTCGGCTCTCAACCTGAGCAGGTGAACGGGTTACTGGAGAGCGTCGGCTTTGAAGCCGCAGTGTGGGGGCCCGCTCAGGGCGGGCTGCCCAGCCGGGATAACGAATGGCTCGGTCTCTGGCGGCGGAGAAGCTGAGCGCACCAGGGAAAATCCCTGCAGCCCTCGTTTGAAGGCCGCAGGGCTCAGCGAAGTGATGGCAGAGGCCAACCCCCTGCTGCGGCAAGGCGGTGCCCCGCCGTCACACTGAGACGATCACTCGTCTTCGTCGTCGCCCCCGACAGGAACGAGACGGATCTGCTTGCGGCCGAGCTTGATCTGGAACTCATCGCCGGGCTTGAGGTCGATCAGGGCGGTGTAGGCCTTGCCGATCAGCAGGTTGCCGTTGAACTGAACCTTGGTGACGTAGCTGAGCTTGCGGCCACTCTTGCCGGCACCGGCGCCGCCGCCGGCACCGAGGCTGACGCCCTTGGCCTCCAGCAGCGCTTCGTAGAAGGCCGTGAAGTTAAGCCGCTCACTGCCGTCTTTCTTGGAACTCACGTAGCCGCAGCTGCGCACCAGGTCGGACTTGGAGGCATCACCCATCTCCTTCACCTTGGCGAGCAGGTCAGGTCCGGTGAGCATGACGTTCGTGTCTTGGAACGATCAAATCATAGCAATCGAACAGATGCTTTGACCAGGAAACAGCTCCCAGTTCAGGCCAACAACCTCCGCAAACTGATGACCGAATGCAAGCCGCATGCCGCTTGACGGAAGGCCACATCATCCCCTTGGTTTTCGCGGGGCGGGCTCACCGCCGCGATGGATCTTCTCGGGGGACCGACTCACCACCCCCCCAGCCATCCCGCTGAAGGCCATCACCAGCTCCGGACCTGAGCACAACGAATCTCAGCCAGGATGTGGGCGATCGGGCATCCCAGGGGTCGCCACGTTGGCTGCCAGTCCACCTTTCACGATCCGGCCGATGGCCGAGTCACACCTGCCGCTGGTGACGGAATGGGCCCGTCGGGAAGGTTTCTGCCCTGGTGTGGGCGACACCGGTGTGTATCGCCATACCGATGCCGCTGGTCTCTGGGTGGGCTGCCTGGGGGAGGAGCCGGTGGGATGTATCGCGGGCATTCGTTACGACGAACGCTATGGATTCATCGGCCTGTTCCTTGTGCGGCCGGCCTTCCGCGGCCGCGGCTACGGAGTGGCGCTCTGGCGTCAGGCCCTCGCGCATCTCGATGGGGTGGCCTGCATCGGCCTGGAGGCGGCGCCCGAGCGACTGATCGACTACAGCCACTGGGGCTTCAAGGCGGCTTACAACACCCTCCGCTGGCGCCTGCCATCTGCCAGCCGCGCTCGTTGCAGCGGAGGTCAGCTGCCGGCGGGGTTTGCCGTGGTGGCTGCGGCGGAGCTGGGCGCGGATGCCGGCAGCAACGAACTGGTGCTGACCTATGACGCCCGCCATGAAGCCACTCCGCGCCCCCACTTCCTGGGGGAATGGCTGCGGCAGGACAGCGGCACCGTGGAGCTGGTGCGCGATGAGCTGGGCTGCTGCCGCGGCTTCGGGCGGATCAGACCCTGCCTGCTCCCCGATGACGCCGGCGCCGTGGGCTGGCGGCTGGGCCCCCTGCTGGCGGATGCTCCGCCGCTCGCCGGTGCCTTGCTCGATCGGCTCTGCTCGGAGCGGAGCGGGCCGGTGCTGATCGACGCCCCCGAAGTCAATCCCAGGGCCCATCGACTGCTGGAGCAGCGCGGCTTCCAGATCGCCGGCCGCACCGTGCGCATGTACCGGGGAACCCCTCCCGAGCTGCCACTGGGGGACATCTATGGCCTGGCCTGCCTGGAGCTGGGCTGAGACAACCTTCTGGCTAACCTGACTCTGCCGGCTGGCGATGGTGGAGCCCCCCGATCACCGGCTGGGGGTGCCGTCGGCAACGGAGCGCTCTCCTGCCTCCCCGCTTCCGAACCCATGAGCCCTTTCCGTTCCCTGCGGACCCGACCGAGCCGCCTGCGCCCCGTGCGCCTGCTCAAGCTCGATGGCGTCTACCGCGCCGACAACATCGACAGCCTGATCAGCCAGTGGCGGGAGCCCTACCGGCTGATGCTCAGCGTGCCCTGGCCGGGCTTCCTGCTGCTGATCGCCCTGGCCTACCTGGGCACCAACGTCGTCTTCGCCCTGCTCTATCTGCTGGATGCCCCCGGCATCGGCGGACTGCCCCCGGGCCAGATGGCAGGCTTCAGCGACGCCTTCTTCTTCAGCGTTCAGACCCTGGGCTCGATCGGCTACGGCGTGCTCCATCCCGTCTCGCCGCTGGTGAACGCGCTGGTCACCCTGCAGGCCTTCGTGAGCCTGGTGTTCACCGCCGTGACCACCGGCCTGGTGTTCGCCCGTTTCTCCCGCAGCCGGGCGGAGATCCGCTTCAGCGAGGTGGCCACGGTCCAGCCCTGGGATGGGCGGCCCTGCCTCACCTTCCGCATCGCCAACGTGCACCACAACAATCTGGTCAGCGCGCAGGTGCAGGCCTATCTGGCCATCGATGAACGCAGCGTCGAAGGCGAAACGATGCGCCGCCTGCACCGGCTGGAGCTGGTGCGCGGCCAGGCCTTCCTGTTCCAGCTGATGTGGACGGTGATGCACCCCATCGGTCCCGACAGCCCCCTGCACGGCCTGGGCCAGGCCGAGTTGCGCGCCGCCCACGGGGAGGTGCTGGTGGCGTTCGAGGGCGTCGATGAAACAGTGCGCAGCCCGGTGTTCAAACGCGCCGCGTACACCAGCAGCCAGATCCGCTTCGACGAAACCTTCGTCGATATCGTCAAAGATGACCAGAGCGAGTTCCGCTGTCTTGATTTCAGCCGCTTCAACGACACCCGCCAGCGCTGAAACCGGCACCATCCAGCTGGTGTTTGACGGTGGCTGTCCCTTCTGCAGCGCGTTTGCCGCCATGGGCGAACTGCGTGGGGGTCTGCCTCAGCTGCGGATCATCGATGGCCGCGCCGATCACGCCTTGCGCCGGCAGCTCAAGGCACGGGGTTTCGATCTGGCCAGGGGGGCGGTGCTGATCGAGGGTGAGCACTGCTGGCATGGGGCCGAGGCTGTGCAGCGGCTCTGCGCTCAGTTGCGGCCAAGTTCCACCCTGCTGAGCCTGCTCACAACGGTGTTCGGCGAAGAGGAGCGCAGCCGCAGGCTCTACCCCCTGCTGCTGGCCGCCCGCCGTGGTGCCCTGGCCCTGCGGGGACTGCCGGTCGATCCGGATGACACCGCCCGGCTTAGCCTCTGACGTCAGCGATCGCGGCGCCATGAGCTATCTGCGCGAGATCATGGTCCGGCTGCGGGAGCGCTCCGGTGCCAGCGATTCCGGCCACGAGCCGCTTGCCGTTCCCTACAGCCCCCTGACCGAGCGGGTGCTCGAGGAGCATCTGCAGACCTACCGCGAGCGCCTTCAGGCCTGCAGTGACGCCATGCTCCCCTACGAATGGGCCTGGCTCGAGGACCACCTCGCCACCCTCCAGCTCTCCAGCGGCCAGCAGGCGATGCAGAACGTGCTGGGAGGGCCTCAGCGGGTGGCCGATCTGCTGCGCGAAACCCGCTGCTTCCAGGCTGAAGTGCGCGGGGAACTGAGCCGGCGGGGCCTCGAGCCCGGCAACCGCACGGCGCCACTGGCCGCACAGGAGCATGCCTGGGAACTGAGCAACCCGGCCATCCGCCAGGAGTGGGGCATCGAGCCGGCCGATCCCCTCCCCGGCTGAGGCGAGGCAGGCGGGCGTCCGATGTCCGAGCTGGTGTTCGTCTACGGGAGCCTGAAGCGGGGGGAGCCCAACCACCCCTGGCTCCACGGCAGCCACTTCCTCGGGCGGCGGCGCCTGGTGGGAGCCAGGCTGCACGACCTCGGCCCCTACCCGATGGCGGTGCCTGCCGCCGCTGAGCTGAAACTGGATGAGCCCCGGGAACCACCGGAACCCGCGCTGATCCATGGCGAGCTGTATGCCCTGGAGGGGAGCGTCCTGTCCCGGCTCGATCAGCTTGAAGACGTGCCCCGCGAGTACCAGCGCCAGCGCTGGCAGTTGAGCGACGGCAGCCTGGCCTGGCTGTACCTGGGCCGCCATGAGCAGGTGATCGGCCTGCCGCTGGTGCCCTACGGCGACTGGAGGAGCACCCCGGTGTTCAGCTACGGCTCGAACCTCTGCCCCTCCCAGCTGGCACGGCGCTGTCCGCGCTGGGATGGCAGCGGCCTGGTGGCGCGGCTGGAGGGCTGGCGCTGGGGGATCAACAAACGGCGCCTGGGCCGCGCCCCGGGCGAAGGGGCCGCTGGGCTGGTGCGTCACAGCGGCGCCCACTGCTGGGGAGTGGTGCACCATCACAGCCCGGATGATCGGGCCGCCCTCGACCACTGCGAGGGCGTGGCGGCCGGTCACTACGGCCACCAGAGGGTCCAGGTGATCACCGACAGCGGCGAGCGCCTCGACGCCCTCACCTACGTGCCCACTCCCGCCTGGCGCACCCCAGGGCTGAGCGCCGGCGGCGACTACGCCGCGGCCATCCTGCGGGGAGCCCGCCACTGGCGTCTGCCGGAGGCCTGGCTGGGCCTGCTGGAGGCTGAGCTGCGCTAGGCGAGCCGCCGGCCACTGCCGGATTCGAACCACAGTTCGCGCGCCGCCGGCCAGCCCAGCCCCATGGTTTCGCCCACCTCCACCCGGCCATCGCAGACCATGCGCCAGCGGCCGTGGGGCGTGTCGAGCTGGAGCAGCTGGCTGGCCCCCTGCCACTCACGCAGCAGCACCCGGGCCGGCAGCCCCCCTTCCGTCACGGGCTCCAGGTGTTCCGGGCGGACCGCCCGGATGCGGCCGGCCTCGGCGGGCAGCACATTGATGCGCGGTCGGCCGATGAAGCCGGCCACGAAAAGATTGGCGGGCTCGTCGTAGAGCTCACGGGGGGTGCCGATCTGCTGCAGCCGCCCCTGCTGCAGCACGGCGATGCGGTCGGCCAGGCCCATGGCCTCCTGCTGATCGTGGGTCACATAGACCACAGGCTGGGGGCCGCCGCAGAGCAACAGGCGCAGCTCCGCGCGCAGGTCCTCGCGCAACTGGGCATCGAGATTGCTCATCGGCTCATCGAGCAGAAACAACCGCGGCTTGCGCACCAGAGCCCGGGCCAGGGCCACCCGCTGGCGCTGACCGCCCGAGAGTTCCGCCGGCCGGCGCCGGCGCTGGGGCTCCAGCTGCAACAGCTCCAGCACCGAGCTGATCTGCTCCGCGATCCGATCGCGGGGGAGGCCGCGCAGCTCCATCCCCAGGGAGAGGTTCCGCTCCACCGTGAGGTGGGGGTAGAGGGCATAGCTCTGGAACACCATCCCCACCTGCCTGCGGCTGGGCGGCTGCCGGGTGATGTCGTCGCCATCGAGGCGGATGCTGCCGGCGCTGGGCTGATCGAGCCCGGCGATCAGCCTCAGGGTGGTGGTCTTGCCGCAGCCGCTGGGGCCCAGCAGTGCCAGGCACTCCCCCGGCGCCACGCCGAGGTTGAGGCCGTCGAGCACGAGGGTGCCGCCGACGCGTCTCTCCAGCCCCTCGAGCACCAGGCCCTGCGGCCGCTGAATACCGCTCATTTGACGGCCCCCTGGGTCAGGCCCGCCACGATCGGCTTCTGGAAGATCACCACCAGGGCCAGCAGCGGCAGGCTGCCCAGCACGGTGGCCGCCGCGAAGGCGCCATAGGGAACGGTGTACACGGAGGAACCGGCGATGCGGGCGATGGCGATGGGCAGGGTGAGCAGCTCCTGGCGGCTGATCCAGGTGAGGGCGATCGGGTATTCGTTCCAGCTGAACAGGAACACCAGCAGCCCGGTGCTGGCGCTGGCGGGGGCGATCAGCGGCAGCAGCACCCAGCGCAGCCGCTGCCAGAGGTTGAGGCCCTCCAGCACGGCAGATTCCTCCAGCTCCGGCGGCAGATCCCGGAACGCCGCCCCCAGCAGCAACACCGCCAGAGGCAGGGAGAGGCCGGCGTAGGGCAGGCTCAGCGCCAGCAGATGGTTGGCCAGCCCGAAGCGCCTGGCCAGCTCCAGCAGCGCCAGGAAGAGCAGCACATAGGGGAACACCGCGGCAGCGAGCAGCACGCCACTCAGCGCCACCCGGATTCCGGCCCGCTGCCGCTGGAGGCCGTAGGCGCAGGGGATGGCCAGCAGCAGGGTCAGGGCCGTGGTGGTCAGCCCCACCACTGTGCTGTTGAGCAGGAAGCGCCAGAAGGGTGGATCACCCGAGAGGATCTGCCGGTAGTTGTCGAAGGTCCAGCCCGTGAGGTCCGCCTGAGGATTCACCAGAGCCGCCCCTGTGCGCAGTGAGGTGTAGAGCTGCCAGAACAGAGGCAGCAAGCTCCAGAGCAGCACGAGCAGCACGGCCAGGCGACGGAACCGCATCAGGATCTCCCCCCCGCCAGCCAGCGCCGGCCCAGCAGCAGAGCGGCGGTGAGACCCAGCAGCAGCATGAACATCCCCAGCATCACCGTGGCGCTGTAGCCGAAATCGAGAAAGCGCATGGCTGAGAGATAGGAATAGAGAGCCAGGGTTTCGGTGCTCCCGGCCGGGCCACCGCCGGTGAGGATCTGCACCAGGTCGAACACTCCCAGCGCCTGGGCCAGCCGGAACAGCACGGCAAGGAAGACATAGGGCAGCAGCAGCGGCAGGGTGATCCGGCGCAGAGCCTGAGCGGGTGTGCCGCCCTCCAGGGCGAAGGCCTCGTAGAGGTCCATGGGGATCGACTGCAGTCCGGCCAGCAGCAGCAGAGCCACGAAGGGAGTGGTCTTCCAGACATCCGCGAGCACCACCACCAGCCAGGTGCTGGCGGGGCTGCTCAGAAAGGGCAGCGCCGGCAGTCCCAGCGCCTGCACCAGGGCATTGATCGGTCCGTAGGGATCATTGAAGATCCAGCGCCAGCCCAGAGCCATCACCGCGGTGGGCAGGGCCCAGGGCAGCAGGGTGATCGTGCGCACCGCTGTGCGGCCCCGCCAGCTCTGATGCAGCAGCAAGGCCAGGGCCAGCCCCAGCAGCAGCTCCAGCGACACCGACAGCCCGGTGAAGCGCAGGGTCTGAACGGTGTCCTGCCAGAAGCGCTCGTCCTCGAGCAGGCGCAGCCAGTTGGCACCGCCGTTGGGCACCGGCTGCAGGCCGGTGATCACCGAGTCGGCATGGAAGCTGAGCCAGCCGTAACGCAGCAGGGGCACGGCGAAGACCAGCGCCAGCAGCAGCAGAGCGGGCAGCGTGAGCAGAAGGGTCATGACCGCGCCGCCCCGCCGCTGACCCCCACGCCGCTGGCCCTCAGCAACTGGTTGCTGAGGCTCTGGGCCCGCTCCATGCCCTCGGCGGCCACCCGCTCGCCGGTGATCACCTCGCTGAGCTGCCGCTGCAGGATGTCACTGAGCTGGGCATAGAGCGGGCTGAGCGGACGCAGCACCGTGGCCTCCAGCGCCCGGCGCAGCTCCGGCAGCACCGGGTTCGCCGCCACCAGCTCCGGGTCCTCGAACAGGGCCAAGAGCGTGGGGGTGTAGCCCAGCCGCTGAGCCAGGTCCTTCTGAACCTCCGGCGCCGTGAGGGCGGCGATCACCAGTGCGGCCTCGCGGGGATGGGGGCTCTGGCTCACCAGTGAGAATCCCCAGCTGCCCTGGGTGGCGGCTGGGCGCCCCCCGGGGGCGGCCACCATCGTGGTCACGCCCACCTTCCCCCTGACCTGGCTGCCGGGTTTCTGCAGCTCGGCCCAGGCGTAAGGCCAGTTGCGCATCAGGGCGGCATCGCCGGCCTCGAAGCTCTGCAGCGCCTCCGGTTCGGCGAAATTGGCCACCGCCCGAGGGGTGATGCCCTGAACGATCAGCTGGCGCAACCAGGCGGCCGCGGCCACCCCGGCCGGGCTGCCCAGCTCCACTCGATCACCCGAGGCGGAGAGCCAGGTCCCGCCGAAGCCGTGCAGCACCTCCAGGAGGACACAGCTCAGTCCCTCGTACTGGCGGCCCTGCCAGACGTAGCCCCAGCGCACCCGGCCAGCCCGCTGCAGTGCGCCGGCGGTGGCCATCAGCTCGTCGGGGGTGCGCGGGGGCGTCGCCATCAGATCGGTGCGCCAGTAGAGCAGCCCCATGTCGGCCACCAGGGGGATCCGCCAGAGGTGGCCATCGAAGCGGTTGCCCTCCTGAGCCCCCGGCACCACCCCGGCGAGGGCGTCGTCCCCCAGCAGCGGCTCCAGGGGGGCGAGCCAGCCAGCGGCGGCATACTTCGGCGTCCAGGTGACGTCCATCAGCAGCAGGTCGTAGGGGCTGTCCCCCAGCAGCAGGCTGCTGATCGCCAGATCGGAGATGGCCTCGGTCTCGAAGGGGCCCCGGTTCACCCGCAGCACGATGCCGGGATGGCTGCGGTTGAAGCGCTCCACGATCGGCACGGTGGCCTCCACGAACGGCGCCGGCATCAGCGCCGTGACGACCACAGGTGCCTGGCGTTGCGCCCAGAGGGCTCCGGTGGCGATCAGGCCCACAAGCAGGAGAGCCAGGACGGCGTATCGCAGGGTGCTGCGCAGCCCCATGCTCCTCCTCCTGGAACGGTGCAGCGGGGGCCTGGCGACACCCCTGCGGGTCGGTTCGGCCGCTCGGCATGAACTTGCCGTCACCTTACCGAGCGGGGTCCTGGGAGCCTGTCTGCCTCAGCCGGCCCAGCGCCGGTGGAACCAGCCCTTGGCCAGCTCGGCGCTGGCCACGTAGGCCAGCAGGATCAGCAGCAGAAACTCCAGCGGCAGGGGCACGAACCCGAACAGGCGCCCCAACGGCGTCCAGGGCAGGGGCAGGGTGAGCATGCCCACCGCGATCGTGGCCGCCACCAGTGCCCTTGAAGGGCGACTGTGGAGCAGAGGACCGCGGGTGCGGATCACCAGCACGATCGAGGCGGCCGAGAACACTGATTCCAGAAACCAGCCGCTGCGGAACTGGGCGGCGTCGGCGTGGAGGATCCGGAGCAGCACCAGGAAGGTGAGGACGTCGAAGAGAGAACTCACCAGACCGAAGGTGACCATGAACCGCTTGATGAACGGGATTCTCCAGCGGTGGGGGCTGCTGATCCACTCAGGATCCACCCGGTCGGAGGCGATGGTCATCTCCGGCAGATCGGTGAGCAGATTGGTGAGCAGGATCTGCTTGGGCAGCAGCGGCAGAAAGGGCAGGGCCAGGGACGCCACCGCCATCGAGACCAGGTTGGCGAAGGTGCGCCTTCCCTCGCGGATGCCCGCCAGCAGCACGGCCGGGTCGGGATCCAGCAGCACGATGTCGGCCGCCTCCCGGGCCACGTCCACCGCCCAGGTAGCCCACCACGTGGCCGGAGCGCCGCAGGGCATGGATCAGCCGCTCCTTCTGGCTGGGCTCGATCTCGGCGAACACATCCACCTGCTCGGCCCGCACCGGCAGGGCACTGTCGGAGAGCTGCTGCATCTGGGTGCCGGTGAGCACCTCCGGGTTGCGCAGACCGGCTTCACGGCCCACCCGTGCCGCCACCAGGGCATTGTGGCCGGTGATCATCTTCAGCCGCACCCCGAGACGCGCGAGTTCGGCCACGGTGGCCTTCACGCCGGGCCGGAGCGGATCCGTGAGTGCCAGCAGACCCAGAACGGTCATGCCGGTTACGTCGGTGCGGCTCACCGCGCGGGGCACCCGACACCCCTCGGCGCTCCAGGCGGCATACCGCTCGCGCAGGTCCGCCTCCACGGCCGCCAGCGGCACAACGGCGCCGGCAGCGGTTTCCGCCCGGTCACACACCTCCCGCACCTTGAGAAAGGCCCCCTTGGTGATCAGCACCGGGACGCCCTCCCTGCGGGCCAGCACGCTCAGGCGCTTGCGGTTGAAATCAAAGGGGATCTCATCGAGCTTGGTCCAGGCCGTGAGGTCGATGGCACCGGCCGTTGCAGGATCACGTTGACCGCGAAGATCGTGATCACCAGCACCAGGGTCAGCTCCAGCAGCAGCGCCCCGAAGCGGCGCACACCCCGCTCGAAATCCGTTTCCGGGCTGCGCTGGCGCAGGCGCTCGGCGATGGCCGCGAACTGGGTGGCGGCTCCGGTGAGCAAGCACCCGATGGTGGTGGCGGCCGTCTGAAGCATCCGCGCCACCGCGCCGGCCGCGCCGCGCTCCTGCCAGAACCCCAGCAGCCCGCTGATCAGCACGATCACCAGGATGATCAGGCCATCGGTGGGGGAATCCAGCAGAAACAAGAGCAGGGCCGCGGCCGCCAGGATCAGGATGATCGGGCTGGTGAACTGACGCAGCAGCAGCCCGGCAGCACGGCGACCGGCACGCTCCAGAAGGCCTCGGGGTCTCCAGGGGGGTCAAAGGGCTCCATCGGCCTGGGCGAACTCTCGGTAAACTGATGGGTCTGAACGCCCGGTCAAGACCGGTGCAGAGCTGATCGCCATGGCCACCACCGCCCAGGATCCCCGCCACCAGGCCCTCGTGCTGTCGCTGCGGCAGCGCATGGCCGAAGCGAGGGCCCGTGGCGATGCCAAGGCCCACCAGGCCCTGTTCCGCGAGGCGGTCTACCTCGGCATCCAGCCCAGCCTTCTGGATGTGGAGGATGCCCCGGCCGCACCGGACCACACCAGCGGTCGCTGAGACCGCTCCAAGCTCTCCGCATGGAACGCCGTGGAGGGCATGCAGGCCCTGATCCTGCACAGCCTCTGGGGATTCCAGGGTGGCCTGCAGGAGGCGATTCAGCGGGCCCGCCATCACGGCTTTGATGGACTCGAGGCGAATCTCGACCATCCAGCCCTGGCTGGCGCTGATCCCGGCGCGGTGGTGGCCGAGCTGGGCGCCGCCGGGCTCGCGCTGATCGTGGAGCTGGTCACAGGCAACGGCTACGTGCCCGATCTCGCCATGACAGCCGCCGAGCATCTGCAGCACCTGGCCAGTCAGCTGGAGCGCTGCCGCCGACTCGAGCCACTACGGATCACGGTGATCACCGGCAGCGACAGCTGGAGCCGTGCAGATCAGCACTGGTTCTGGGACCGGGCGCTCGTTCTGGCCGCCGCCGCCCCGGCACCGGTGACGTTCGAAACCCACCGTTCACGCAGCCTGGCGGACCCCTGGCGCATTCAGGACTGGATCAGTCGCTACCCGGATCTGCGGCTCACCGCCGACCTCAGCCACTGGTGCGTGGCCTGCGAGCGGCTGATGACACCGGACCTGGAGCCGATCCAGACCATCGCTGAGCGGGTGGACCACATCCACGCCCGGGTGGGGCATGCCCAGGGGCCCCAGGTGAGTCACCCGTTCGCACCCGAACACACCGAGGCCCTCGTGGCGCATCGGGCCTGCTGGCAGCTGTTTCTCGATCGGGCCCGAGCACGCGGCATGGAGCGCTTCACACTCACTCCGGAGTTCGGCCCCGACGGCTACCTGCCCACCCTTCCCTTCACGAACCAGCCGGTGGCCGATCTGCTGCAGATCAACACGGCCATGGCCGCCTGGCTCAGACGCGAGCTGGAGACGAAGACGGAGTCGGAGTCGGCGGCTCCAGGCCCATGATCCGCGCATAGAGCGCCTGCTGGTGCAGGATCCGCCGCTCCAGCCGATGGGCGGGGCCGGGCGTCAGACCGCTGGCGTAGCCCCGCTGGGCCGACTCCACCAGGGCCCGGTCCTCCTCCAGAAACGCACGCAGTTCCTCGATCCAGGCTTCGCCCCGGGCCTTCTGGGCGGGATCACCCAGCAGCCACACGTGGAGGAGGCAGTGGCCGGGATCACGGGGAGGAAAACTGATCAGGGCCAGGCGCCCATCGGGCCAGGCCAGCAGATGAATCCAGGGCGGAGCCCCGAAGGTCAGGAACTCCGGCGCCTCCGCATCAGCAGCGCTGCCCTGAAGGGCAACCGGGGTGGCCAGCAGGTTGGCGTGATCGGCGAAGCGATGCCGGTAGTGGCGCACCGGCCCCTGCTGGCGGTGCAGGGTGTTGGGGTGCGCGATGGCCACGTGGTAGTCGTCGAGGGTGTTGTCGTGGGCAACCTTCCAGTTGCAGGCCAGTTCCGACTCCAGGCTGGCCAGCAGCACCCTTGGCCGCTCCAGGGCCGGGCCCAGCTCCTGCTCCACCAGATCCAGCTGGTGCTCGAGGGGCAGCGGATCCTGGCCGATCGCCACCCAGAGCATCGAGCCGCGCACCGCGCAGGCCAGTTGGATCAGGGGCCAGTCCTCGCGTGCGAAGGGATCCACGAACTCCGCTTCCCGGGCCGCGGCCCGCAGGCTGCCGCCGAGGTCGTAGGTCCAGCCGTGGTACGGACAGATGAGACGTCGGCAGGGCTGGGCCGCCTGTGCCGGGGGCAGCAGGGCCACCCCGCGATGAGGGCAGCGGTTGAGGAACGCCCGCGGCGGACCGCCGGGGGAATGGGTGAGCAGCAGGGGGCGATCCAGCAACTCGAGAGCCAGGGCTGTTCCTTCCGGCAGGCTGGAGAGTGGTGCCACCGGATGCCAGAAACGGGGGGCGTAAACCTGCCGCTCTCGTTCGGCCACCGGGGCGGAGCGATAGAGCTCCGCCTCCAGAAAGGGGCGCTGGCCGAACTGATCGCCTGACGCGTCCACGGCGGCCGGTTCAGAGGGTGGCGCCATCAAGGGTGCGCAGGGTGTTGACCAGTTCCTCCCGCAGCTCCAGAAACGGAGCGGACACCCTCAGGTGGGCCAGGTTGGAACGATCCAGATCCGCCTCCACCGTCCTGACGATGCGACCCGGACGCGGCGCCATGATGTGCACCCGCTTGGCCAGCAGCAACGCCTCCTCGAGGTCGTGGGTGATCAGCAGAGCCGTGAGCCCGGAGCGCTCCCAGAGCTGATAGAGAAACTCCTGCATCGATTCGCGGATCTGCAGATCCAGGGCGCCGAAGGGTTCATCCAGCAGCACCACCTTGGGATCGGCCGCCAGGGCGCGAGCTATCGCCACCCGCTGCTGCATGCCGCCGGAGAGCTCCCGCGGCAGACGCCGGGCGGCATCCTGCAGACCGACCACCTCCAGGAAGTAGCCCGTGCGCTCCCGGACCAGGGCCTTGGGCAATCCCTGCAGCGTCATGCCGAAGGCCACGTTCTGGGCCGCGGTCATCCAGGGGTAGAGGCTGTACTTCTGGAACACCATGCCCCGGTCGGGGCCGGGCCCGCGCACCGAACGGCCGTCCAGGGCGATCACACCGGCACTGGGGCTCTCCAGGCCGGCGATCAGGCGCATCACCGTGGATTTGCCCGAACCGGAGCTGCCCACCAGGGCGACGAATTCACCGGAATCGATCGAAAAGCTGATGTCGTCGAGCACCAACTTGGCGCGGCGGCCCTCGCCGAAGGTTTTGCTGACGCCGTTGACGGACAGATGCATGTCAGTTGGCCCACGCGCAGCTGCGGCGCAGCAGAAAGCGGAAACCCAGATCGATGAACAGCCCGATCAGGCCGATCACGATCAGGCCCACGAAGATCTCATCGGTGCGCAGGAAGCGCTGGGCCAGGCTGATGCGCTTGCCCAGGCCTTCGTTGGCGGCCACCAGCTCGGCCACGATCACCAGGTTCCAGGCCGAGGCCATGTTGATGCGGTAGGCATCAATCACCTGGGGGGCGATGAAGGGGGCCACCACGCGGGTGAGGATCGGCAGGCCACGGCCTCCAAGGGTGAGGGCCGTCTCGATCAGCTCGGGCGGCACGAACTTCACCGCATCCATGATCATCAGGGTGTTGAAGAAGAAGGTGCCGACGAAGATCAGCAGCACCTTGGGCAACTCCCCCAGACCGAAGTAGATGATCAGCAGGGGGATGAACGCTGGCGCCGGCATGTAGCGGATCAGACCCAGCAGCGGCTCCAGCAGGCGGCAGATCAGCGGATTGCTGCCCATGGCGATCCCCAGGGGCAGGGCCAGGGCCGCGGAGAGGGCGAAGCCCAGGAACACCCGCCGGATGCTGGCGATGGCATCACCCACCAGGATTCCGCCCTGGAACTGATCACTCGCGGCCTGCCAGACCGCCGGCGGGCTCGGCAGAAAGAGGGGATCAACCGCGCCGCTGAGACTGATCAGCGACCAGACCAGCAGCACCGCGCCGATCCCGAGGGGACCGAGCAACCAGGGACTCCTCATGGCGCCGCGTCAACGAAGCGCGCATCGAAGAGCTTGGTGAGATCAGGCGGTGTCTTGGCCAGTCCCACCTCCTGCAGGAAGGTGCTGATCTCGGCCGCGGCAAAGGGGAGCGAAGCCATGGTGCTGCCCGGCTTGAGCGCCTCACGGTTCTGCTCGAGCGTGAAGATCGTGGTGCCGGCGTCGTACTCCTTGTATTCGGCCTCGCTCACCCCAGCCCGGGCTGCCAGGATCGTGAGGCTGGGGCCAGGATTGGCCTTGATCTCCTTGAGGGTGGCGAACCAGGCATTCACCACCTTCTGCAGCTGCTCGGAGTTCTTCTCGACGAACTCCGTGCGGCAGACCAGGTGATCGCTGATGGCACCGGGGAACTCCTTGGAGGACACCAGGGTTGTGCTGCCGGCACGCTTGAGCGCCTGGGTGGTGAAGGGAGCGAACACACCCACGGCATCCACCTTCTCGGCCACGAAAGCTGCTGCGGCCGCCCCCGTTTCCAGCGGCACGAAGTCGATGTCCTTGGATGAGAGGCCCGCTTTCTTGAGGCCCAGCAGCAACAGGTAGTGATCGACCGTGCCCTCCTCCGCAGCCACCTTGCGGCCCTTGAGCTGAGTCACGTCCTTGATGCCCTGGGCGGCGATGATCTGGTCGTTCCCGGTGGAGTTGTCATTGGTGAGCACCACCCGCAGGTCGGCGCCTCCGGCGATCGAACTGATCGTGTCGTTGAGGGTCTGGCTGTTGCAATCGAGCTGGCCGGCGTTGAGCGCATTGATTGAGTCGAGGTAGCCATCGAACCACTGCAGGGTCACCGGCACCCCCGCCGCGGTGAACAGGCCCTTCTCCTCGGTGACCTTCCAGGGAATCCAGCCGGGCCAGGCGCTGTAGCCGATGCGCACGGGGGAGGCACCCGGCTTCGGAGGGCTCTGGCAGCTGGCCAGCAGTCCGCCGCCGAGCAGCGCCGTCAGGCCAAAACCGAGCAGACGTTGAAAGCGCCGGCGCGGATGGGGCGGCCGGTGCTGCTGAGAACGCGAGGGCGCGGCGGCAGGTTTGGCGGTGGAGCCGGGATCGGAGTGCGGATTAGAGATCATTGGTTGAGTGGCGAAGACAGGCTGTAAAGGAATAAAGGACTGGGAGAAACAAAAGCGTGGTGGAGATGGCTCAGAGAAATTCGAGATAACGCGTCAGCTCCCAGTCCGACACGCAGCCGTGATACTCGGCCCATTCGGCTCGTTTGTAGTCGATGAAGGCGTCAGCCATGGCATCACCGAACACCGCGCGGGAAAGTGGATCGGCGGCAAAGGCCTCGATGGCTTCACCCAGGGTTCGTGGCAGAACCTTCAACCCCCTCCCGACCCGCTGCTCGGGGCTGAGCCGGTAGGCGTTGACGAGATTGGGTGAACCAGGATCCAGCTCGTCGCGGATGCCTTCCAGCCCGGCCGCGAGGATCATCGCTGCTCCGAGATAGGGATTACAGGCACTGTCGGCCGCGCGGCATTCCACCCGGCCGCCAGCGGATGGAATCCGCAGCATGTTGGTGCGGTTGTTGTTGCCGTAGCAGATGAACACCGGCGCCCAGGTGAAGCCACTCATGGATCCCTGGGCCACCAGACGCTTGTAGCTGTTCACCGTGGGGGCGATCACGGCGCAGATCGCCGGAGCATGGCGCAGGACCCCGGCGATGAACTGCTCCGCCAATGGGGTGATGCTGCCAGGGGCGTCGCCCGCGAAGAGATTTCGTCCCGTGGCCGGATCCGCCAGCGACATGTTGAAGTGGGCGCCGCTGCCGGTGCGATCACTGAAGGGTTTGGGCATGAAGCTGGCGATCAACCCGTGGCGGTGGGTGATCTCCTTGAGCATCAGCCGGAAGAAGGTGAGGCGGTCTGCCATGGTGAGCGCCTCGGCATAGGCGAAGTCGGTCTCGAACTGCCCATTGCCATCTTCGTGATCGAAGGAATACACCCCCCAGCCGAGATCATTCATCGCCTGCACCAGCTCATCGAGCCAGGGCAGATTGTCGAGCAGGCCGGTGAGGTCGTAACAGGGTTTCTCGAGGGTGTCGCGGGAGCTGGCGGGCCGGAGGGCTCCATCGGCACCACGGCGCAGCACGAAGAATTCGGTCTCGATGCCGAGGTTGAAGCGGAACCCCATCCGCCGGGCTTCAGCGAGGGCACGAATCAGAATGTTGCGGCTGCAGGCCTCGAAGGGCTGCCCGTGCAGATGCAGGCTGCTGGCCAGCCAGACCACATCGCGGCGCCAGGGCAACACCGTGGCGGTGGCCAGGTCGGGGATCGCCGCCACTTCGTCGTCGCTCACGTCCTGGGGGACGCCATCGAGGGCGGCACCGGTGAACAGTTCCGAGCCAGCGAGCATCGCCTCGAAATGATCCAGAGGCACCGCTTTGGCCTTGCTGGTGCCGTGCAGATCCACGAAGCTCGCCAGGGCATAGCTCACCCCCTGACTGAGGAGATCGAGCTTGCGCTGCTGCCAGCTGAGCTGGGGTTCCGTGAGCGGATCGGAGGACGACACCAGGGAATGCAGACTGCTCATCCCACCTCCGCCAGCACGGCCGCGCGGGTGTGCTCCCTGGTGGTGGTCAGCACCCACTGGATCCAGTCCTCGAGCCCGGCGCCGCTGCTGGCCGAGACCTGAAAGACCACAGCCTCAGGGTTGACCGCGCGGATGTGCGCTTCGATGCGGCTCACCTCGACCGACAGGTAGGGGAGCAGATCCACCTTGGTGATCAGCACGCAATCGGCCTCTCGGAACATCACCGGGTACTTGAGTGGCTTGTCGTCGCCTTCGGTGACGCTGAGGAGGGCCACCTTGAGGTGCTCGCCCACCTCGAATTCAGCAGGACAGACCAGGTTGCCCACGTTCTCCACCCAGAGCAGATCGAGAGCGGCCGGGTCGAGCTGAGCCCGGAGCTGGCGCAGGCCACCGCTCACCATCGCCGCATCGAGGTGGCAGGCGCGACCCGTGGTGATCGGCACCACCGGTACCCCCACCGCTTCCAGGCGCTGGGCATCGAGCTGGGTGGTCATGTCGCCCTCCAGCACCGCCATCTCCAGCTGCGGCGCGAGAGCCGTGATCGTGCGCTCCAGCAGGGAGGTCTTGCCGGCGCCGGGGCTGCTCATCACGTTGAGGCAGAGCAGGTTCCAGGCCTCGAAGTGCTCGCGGTTGTGCTCCGCCTGGTGCTGATTGGCGGCCATCAGGTTCAGGCCGAGAGTGTCGCTGAGGGGCATGTGCATGGGGGATCAGCGCGAGGGAACGGCAGCGGGATCTGAGATCTGCTGAGGCAGGCTGTAATCGACGGAGCGGATGCGCAGCTCGCGGCCGCTGACGATCTCCTCCATGGGCCGATCGCAGCAGGGGGAGCGGTAGGCCCGCTCGGGATCGGGGGCGTAGACATCGGAGCAGCCCAGGCAGCGGGCCCTGAGGGGAACGGTGTCGATCTCGAGCGTCGAGCCGTCGAGCCAGGTGCCCTTCACCGCGGCGGCGAAGGTGAACCGCAGCGCCTCCGGTTCCACACAGGTGAAATCACCCACCTGGAGATGCACCGCCGCCACCACCGGCGTCTGGGGCTCCTGCCCACGCTTCCACTCCTGCAGGGAGAGCAGCAGGCACTTGGTCATGTCGACCTCATGCATGGCTCACCTCCACGCCTGATCGACGGCCATGTTGCAGGTGTCATGCAGCCAGGCCGGGCGCTGCCTGCGCGGCAGCTGCCCGCTGACCACCAGATGAGCCATGGTGTCGCAGATCACCCGCGTGGCCATCAGCGAGGTCATGTCGCTGATGTCGTAGGGGGGCGACACCTCCACCACCTCAAGGCCGCAGACCGGCACGTTGCGCACGATCAGCTCCAGCAGCTTGAGCGCTTCGCGCGGCAACAGGCCGCCGGGCTCAGGCCAGCCCGTACCCGGCACGAAGCCGGCATCGATGCAGTCGATGTCGAAGGAGATGTAGACGCAGTCGGTGCCATCGGTGGCGCGCTCGATCGCGAACTGAGCCGCCGCCTCCAGGCCCATGTCGCAGATGTCGGTGACCGTGAGCACGTTGGTGCCCCGCTCCCGGCAGACCTTCACCCCCTCGCGCGGCACCTGCCAGCCGCCGATGCCCAACTGCACCAGGTTCTGGGCCGGGGCGTTGGCCATGTTGGTGGCATGGAACCAGGGGCAGGTGTGCATGCGCTCGTCGAGATCGATCTCCTGGGTGTCGACATGACGATCGAAGTGGATGATGCCGACTTTCTTGTCACCCAGGTGACGGCAGACCCCGCGCACGGTGGGGAAGCCGATCGAATGATCGCCGCCGAGGATGATCGGGAAGGCGCCACTCGCGAACACGTGAGCCACGCCCTTGGAGATCTGATCGAAACTCTTCTCATTGTTGGCGGGGATCGTGAAGATGTCGCCGACATCGCAGAGCCTGATCGACTCGCGCAGATCCACACCCATTTCGTAGTTGTAGGGCGTGTAGAGCGCCGAGATGCGCCGGATGCCCTGGGGGCCGAAGCGGGTGCCGGGACGGTAGGTGGTGCCGGAATCGTGGGGCACGCCCAGGATCGCCACATCGAA
Source organism: Synechococcus sp. CBW1107 (assembly GCF_015841355.1). NCBI lineage: Bacteria > Bacillati > Cyanobacteriota > Cyanophyceae > Synechococcales > Synechococcaceae > Synechococcus > Synechococcus sp. CBW1107. The sequence goes on along the minus strand of NZ_CP064908.1, from coordinate 1,664,513 downwards.
CTCGCCGACGCGATACACGTCTTCGATGTAGGGCGCCTTCATGAAGGTGTTGATGCCCGCGTAGTGGGGCAGCTCACCGCGGGAGAAGGTGGAGATGCGCCGATCGACGATGCTCTCGGCCGCTTCGAGTCCATAGCGCAGGCCCTGATCCACCTCCTGCTGCCAGCCGGTGAGAGGCAGCCGGGCCTCCTTCTCAAGGGCCTCGGCGCCCTGGCGGCCAGCGGGCGAGGCCTGCATACAACGGTCGAAGGCCCCTTCCGGGCCTGAAGATGCGGTCATGGCACAACACGGAGGTGGGGGGGGGGGTGCGGTCTCCCGGGCTTTTATCCCTCCGTGCAACCGGGTGACCCCGGTGAGCTTCTCTCGGACCAGACGCCGCGCCGGGCTCGCCGAAGCGAACTGACGCCAACCGGAACCCTAGAAGCTGCTTCCGCCTCCGAACCCTCACCCCATCAGGAGCCTGGCGCTGTGATGGTCGCTACCAGGGCGTGAATCCCGGGGCTGGTCGACAGGCCGGAGAATCCCGCCTGTCCGCCCCAGACTCCCTGTCCTGGAAGCGAGTGCCCAAGGGCGGCACCTCAGGGACGAAGTCCATGCCATCCCCGCCCACCCATCGGATGTTGAACAAGACATGGGTCTGGGGGACCGTGTTGGATCACTCCTGATCCTCAGGGCTGAACCCGGAACCCTCGATGAGCTGGTAACGGCAGGCGAGCCGGCAGGTCTGCCCGGGAGGCAGCACCAGCCGCCGCTCACCGCTCACCAGAGCGCCCCGGGGTGCCGTCCAGGGCTCGAGGCAGACCATCGAGCGGGGAGGATCGCTCCAGACCACCGCCAGATCGAAGGGGGCTTCGGCCTGCAGCTCCAACGCCAGGCCCGTCTGCTGATCCAGCAGGCGCACCGGACCAGCGGGCTCGACCAGCAGATCCACCCCCCGCTCGAGCAGCTCCAGCAGCGGGGCGGTAGCAGCGGGCGCCATGGAGCCGTGGTCGAAGCACTCCTCCGGCAGGCCCTGCAGCACCGTCGAGGCCAGGGAGGACACGGCGAAGTAGGGGTGCAATCCGAAGGCGAACGGCAGTGGTTGCGACCCGGAGTTGTGAACCAGCACCGTGATCGCCAGAGCCGCTGGCTCCGGACGCAGCTCAAGTTGCAGCCGGAAGGGGAACGGGAACATCGCCAGGCTGATGGGGCTCTCGCTCAGGCCCAGGCGCACGCCGTCCCCGACCTCCAGCTCCTCGAGCTCCCAGGGCAGATCCCGGGCAAAGCCATGCTGCTTGAGCGTGAAGCTGCCCTGCGGCAGCGGCAGCTGATCAGCGGGGAGGTTGCCGCAGATCGGGAACAGCACCGGCATGCCGCCCCGCACCGAGAGAGACGGATCGGCGAACCGCTCCTCATCGAGATAAAGCAGCTCTCGCCCGTTGCAACGCCAGCCGCTGAGCAGGCCGCCCCTCTCCGGCACCAGCCGCAGGAGATCCCCGCCTGCCCCAGTGCTGAACTCCCAGTGGGGGTAAGGCGTGGTGCGGTGGGTCAGGGGCATGGCAGCTCAGGCATCGGGCAGGCTCGCGAGCCACTCCAGCAGGGCAGCGTTCACCTGCTCGGGCACTTCATCGTGGGGACAGTGACCGGCATCGAGCACCACCTCCCTGGTGCCGGCTGGAGCATGGCGCTGGAAGGCGGCGCGGCGCCCGGCGGCGTTGATCCAGGGGTCGCGGATCCCCCAGAGCAGCAGCAGAGGGGCCTGGAGCTGGGCGAAGAGTTCGTCCAGGGGCTGGCCACGGGGGATGTCAAAGACGGTGCGGAACACGCCGAAGGCCCCAGGATCCAGCGAGGGCCGCCGGATCGCCTCCACCAGCTCCTCATTCACGTTGGTGCGATCGATGTAGACCTGATTGAGGGTGCGCCGGATCGTCGCCGGGCGGCGCAGGTTCTCGAACAGCAGGCGCTGCAGCACTGGACTGCGCAACAGGGCGCCGCCGATCGTGCGCTTGGTGATCGCGCCCCAGCCCTTCGGCTCGGCCTGCTCGTCGCTGAAGGGTCCGGCGGCATTGATCAGCACCACCCCGGCCGCATCGGGGCCCAGGGCCACCCCCGCCGCCAGGGCGGCAAAGCCGCCGAGGGAATTGCCCACCAGCACCGTGGGCCGGCCGATCCGCTCCCGCACGTAGGCCACCAGCTGATCCCGCCAGAGACCTCCTCCATAGGGCAGGCCCTGGGTCTTGGCACTGCGGCCGAAGCCCAGCAGATCGAGGGCATGCACCTCATGGCGCTCGGCCAGCACGGGAATGTTGTAGCGCCAGTGGTCGGTGGAGGCGCCGAAGCCATGCACCAGCAGAACAGCCGGGCCCTCGGGCTGAGCCGGTCGGCTGGCCAGGGCATGGACCCCGTGTCCTCCATGGGTCCAGGGCTCGGAGCGAGGGCCGATCAACGCAGGTGTGGCTTGGTCGTCGATGCTAGGGATCACTTCGGGGGGTTCGCTCCGTGCTCGAGCTGTCCAGCCTGCTGCCGGGAACGGCCCTGTGGGCGCTGGCGTTGTACCTGCCCCTCTCGCTGCCCCTGTCCCGGCTGGAAGAAGCTCTGGCGGAGGGGCCGCTTTCCGATGGGCTGCGTCAGATCGTGCTGCTGCTGAGCAGCGTGCTGCTGGCCTTTGCCGTGGGGGGGATCACCCAGCTGGGGCTGAGCTGGGTGCTGAGCCCCAGCTGGGCCGCCAGCCTGGGGTTGATGGCTGTGCTGGCCGGGGCCTTCTGGACCCTGGCCTCACGGCGCGACGAGAGCTGAGCCGGCGCGGGCCTGGCCGGCTGAAACGGTCGCAGGATCAGGCCAGCTGCTCGGCCAGCTTCTCCTCGCGGCTGAGCACAAGCCGCAGCAGGATCGGTGAGAGGAACGTGGTGCCGATCACCATCAGCAGGATCGCCGCCTCCAGAGCCGGGGTGAGCAGGCCGGCCTGGGTGCCCAGACCGAGGAAGATCAGGCCCACCTCGCCGCGGGGCATCATGCCGATGCCGACCACCAGACGGTTGGTCTTCTCCTTGCTGAAATAGGTCCAGCCTGAGGCCACCTTGCCGATGATCGCGACCACCAGCAGGAAGGCGGCCATCACCAGCCCTGGGCGGTTGGCGGGGTCCATCGGGTTGAGCACGGTGAGGTCCATGCTGGTGCCGATCAGCACGAAGAAGATGGTGGCGAACAGCGACACCAGCGGCTTCACCGTTTCCTGAATCGCGTGGGTGTGGCGGGATCCGCTCAGGATCAGACCGGCGGCGAAGGCCCCGAGGGCCGCCTCCAGACCGATGGCCTGGGCGGCGAAACAGCAGACGCAGAGCACCACAAAGGAGGCCACCACCACCTCGCCGGGGGCTTTGAGCAGATCCAGCAGCCAGTCGAAGGCCGGGGCTGCCGTGCGGCTCAGGAAGAGGGAGACGCCGACGAACAGGGCCGCGGCCAGGAGCAACTTGATGATCGGACCCACCTCGAGGGCACCGCCGCCGGCCACAGCCACGACCACCGCCAGGATCACGATGCCGAGAATGTCATCGAGCACGGCGGCGCCGATCACCGTCTGCCCCTCGCGGGTCTTGAGGTATTTGAGTTCGCCGAAGACACTGGCCGTGATGCCGATGCTGGTGGCGGTCATCGCGGCGCCGGCGAAAATGGCCGGAATCAGCGGCACGTGGAAGAAATAGAGCAGGCCGAAGGTGCCGAGGGCGAAGGGCAGGGCCACGCCCGTGCAGGCCACGGTGGTGGCCTGGGCTCCCACCGCCATCAGCTCATCGAGCTCGCTCTCCAGCCCCGTCAGGAAAAGCAGGGCGAACAGGCCGAGGGTGGCCACCGCCTGCAGGTTGGGGAAGGTCTCGATGTAGATCGACTGGACCGCCTCGGGCGGCAGCGAAGAGAGGGAGGCCACGGTGGACGTGAACCAGTTGCTCAGCTCCGCCCCGGTGTCCGGTGGAAGGATCAGATGCAGGCCCGAGAGACCGATCAGCACGCCCGCCACCAGCTCGCCGAGGATGGTAGGGAGCTGCAGGCGCACCATCAGCTCGGCCAGGGTGCGCGCGGCCAGGAAAATCAGCAGGAAACGGCCCACGCCGATCAGGGTTTCGGCCACCTCCACGTTGTGGTTGCCGATTTCGAGCAGCAGGGTCGGAAAGGTCATGCAGGCCGGTGTCGCGGCACTTGAGTGAAGTTGGCCGCGACGTTAGACGGGATCGGCCGCGGGGATCGGAATCTGTCCAGACGAATCCCTGGCCACCATCAGTGAATCCACACCGAACAGCGGTGGATCCGGCGCCGGCCCAGCGGCCCGCTCCGCCTGCAGGGGCATCGCCCTCGCGACTGGGCCAGACTGGCCAGACGCACGGATCGGACCGGCATCGCGTTTCACCGCCATCCGTTGTTCAGCTTCGCCGCTTCACCCCCTTCGCCCCGCCCCCATGACCGAAGCTCCGCCCAGCCAGCTGAGGCTGCCCACCCCGGGCTGTTTTGCCGACCCTGATCGCAGCGGCCTGACGGCCGATGGTGTCTTCGACGGCATGACCGAGCACCTCTTCTACACACTCGGCAAGCTCGCCCCCACGGCCAGCCATCACGACCTCTACGTGGCCCTCAGCTACGCGGTGCGCGACCGGCTGATGACCCGCTACCTGGCGGGGATCGAAGCGATCTCGGCCACGCCTGCCCGCGTGGTGGCCTACCTCTCAGCCGAATTCCTGATCGGTCCCCAGCTGGACAACAATCTGCTGATGCTCGGCATCAGGGACGAAGCGGCCGAAGCCCTGCGCCGTTTCGGCATCGACTCGCTCGAGGAAATCCTCGACGTGGAGGAGGAACCGGGTCTGGGCAATGGGGGACTCGGCCGCCTGGCCGCCTGCTATCTGGAATCCCTGGCCAGCCTCGAGATCCCTGCCACCGGCTATGGCATCCGCTACGAGTTCGGGATCTTCGATCAGCTGATCCGCGATGGCTGGCAGGTGGAGATCACCGACAAATGGCTCAAGAGCGGCTGGCCCTGGGAACTGCCCCGCCCCGATCAGGCCTGTTTCGTCGGCTTCGGCGGCCGCACCGAGAGCTACCGCGACAACGAGGGGGCCTACCGGGTGCGCTGGATTCCCTCCGAGCACGCCATCGGTGTTCCCCACGACGTGCCGGTGCTGGGCTACAGGGTGAACACCTGCAACCGCCTGCGGCTCTGGCAGGCGGAAGCCTCCGAGAGCTTCGATTTCTACGCCTTCAACATCGGCGACTACTACGGAGCCGTGGAGGAGAAGGTGGGCTCCGAAACCCTCTCGAAGGTGCTCTACCCCAACGACGGCACCGATGAGGGCCGGCGCCTGCGCCTCAAGCAGCAGCACTTCTTCGTCAGTTGTTCCCTGCAGGACATGCTGCGCAGCCTGGAACTGCGTGACCTGCCGATCACCGACTTCCCGGAGCACTGGGCGGTGCAGCTGAACGACACTCACCCGGCCATCGCCGTGGCCGAGCTGATGCGGCTGCTGATCGATCACAAGAACCTCAGCTGGGATGACGCCTGGGACATCACCACCCGTTCGTTGGCCTACACGAACCACACCCTTCTGCCCGAGGCCCTGGAGAAATGGGGCCTGGATCTGTTCGGCTCGCTCCTGCCGCGGCATCTGGAGCTGATCTTCGAGATCAACCGACGCTTCCTGCAGACGGTGCGGCTGAAGCATCCGGGCAACGAGACGATGCTGCGCCGGGTGTCGATCATCGATGAGAACGACGGCAAGGCGGTACGGATGGCCCACCTGGCCACCGTGGCCTCCCACCACGTCAACGGCGTGGCGGCCCTGCACAGCGAACTGGTGCGTACACAGCTCTTCCCGGAATTCGCCTCCCTCTGGCCGGAGAAATTCACCAATGTCACCAACGGCGTCACCCCCCGACGCTGGATCGCCCTTGCCAACCCCCTGCTGAGGGAGCTGCTCGATGAGGTGATCGGCCAGGACTGGGTCCGCAACCTGGACGAGCTGCGCAAGCTGGAGGCCTTCCAGAACGATGCAGGCTTCCTGGAGCGCTGGGGCCAGACCAAGCTGGCGGTGAAGCGTCAGCTGGCCCACTACATCCACCGCCAGAGCGGGCTGCTGGTGGATCCCTCCACGCTCTTCGATGTGCAGGTGAAACGGATCCACGAATACAAGCGCCAGCATCTGAATGCCCTGCAGGTGATCGCCCAGTACCTGCGCATCAAGAACGGCTTGGGCGACACCCTCGCCCCGCGCACCGTGATCTTCGGAGGCAAGGCGGCTCCCGGCTATTACATGGCCAAGCTGATCATCCGCTTCCTCAACGGCATCGCCGAAACGGTCAACGCCGACCCGGACATGGACGGCCGCCTGAGGGTGGTGTTCCTGCCCGACTACAACGTCAGCCTGGGGCAACGGGTGTATCCGGCCTCGGACCTCTCCGAGCAGATCTCCACGGCCGGGCTGGAGGCCTCCGGCACCGGCAACATGAAATTCGCCATGAACGGAGCACTCACCATCGGCACCCTCGATGGCGCCAACGTGGAGATCCGTGAGCAGGTGGGCGCCGAGAATTTCTTCCTCTTCGGGCACACCACCGACGGCATCGAGGCCCTGCGCGCGGGGCCCTACCACCCCTGGGAGCTGATTCCGAGCATCCCGGAACTGCCGGAGGTTCTGCACCTGGTGGAGCAGGGTCACTTCAGCAATGGCGACACGGAGCTGTTCAAGCCCCTGCTCCAGAACCTCACCGGCCGGGATCCCTACTTCGTGATGGCGGACTTCAGCGACTACATGCGCGCCCAGGACGCGGTCAGTCAGGCCTGGGGTGATCGCACCACCTGGAACCGGATGTCACTGCTGAACACGGCACGCACCGGCTTCTTCAGCAGCGACCGCTCCATCCGTGAATACGCCGAGAGGATCTGGCGGGCGGAGCCGTTCCCGGTGACGATCAGCTGCGTGATCGACTGAGGGGCCTCAGGGCCGGTGGTCCGGAAGGTCGGGGGTCTGGTGGAGCAGGCGGTTCAGCCGCAGACGGTCGGCATTGAGGGGGTCGGGGGCCAGCTCTCCGGCCACCTCCCGGAATTTCTGCTCCACATCCTCAGGCACACGCACATCGAAGATGCGCTCCATCAACGCTTCGATCGAGAACAGGTGGGCGTTGATGTTCTCGAGATCGGCGATCGCCTGCTGCAGGCCCTCCTCCTCGGGAGCGCCAGCGGCCCCTGACGCAGCTGCGGAGGCGGGCTGAGGGGCCGGCACCTCGGCTTCGCCGTCACCCTGGCTCTTCTGCAGCTCTTCGAGCACCCGGCCGGCCAGGGTGCGGAAGGACTGCAGGGCCGCCCAGTTCAGTTCCTGCTGCTGCCGCAGGGTGGGGTTCTCCCGGATCAATCGGTCATGTTCCCGATAGAACCGTTGGCAGTCAGGGCATTGGCAGGGCTCTTCGGGCACCGCGCTCCCTTGGTTCCTTAACGTCCATCATGGCATTGGATGCTCAGGGGCGCCGCCGAGAACTCCTGATGGCTCAGACCAGACGATCGAAGGGGCCGAGCAGGTCCAGCTGGTCGTCGTCATCGTCGCTGTCGTCGCCGTCCTCCTGGATGCTGGGCAGCGGGATTTCGATCGAGCTCACCAGCTGGATCACATCGCGCAGGCGCATCGAGTCGGCGAACCAGCCCATCGCCTGCTCCATGTCGCCCCGTTGCTCCGCCTCGACCGACTGCTCCTGATGCACTTCGGCCAGGAGGGCCAGCCAGCAGAGGCAGCGGGCCTGGACGACAGAGAGATCCAGCTCGTCGGGCTGACTGCGGGCGATCCGTTCACCCTCCTGCTGAACCAGCAAGCGCAGACGGAGATCGTGAAGCTCGTTCATTCAGGATTCACGGCCGCGCCCACGCTAGCCAGGGAGCACTGTTTGGGAAGGCCACCACCGGTAGCGTTCCCTACCACGTGGGCAGACGGGGCTGGCGGGACTCGAACCCACGACCTACGGTTTAGGAAACCGTCGCTCTATCCGGCTGAGCTACAGCCCCAACGTCACCATTATCCGACCCGATCCCCACGCAACCTAAACTCGGCTTCGAAAGCAGGCGAGGTGGTCGCGATCGAAGGGTGACGCCGGCTTCGGCTGGTGGCTCCGGCTTCGGTTGAGGAAAGTCCGGGCTCCCCAATGGCCAGGCTTGCTGGGTAACGCCCAGTGCGGGTGACCGTGAGGATAGTGCCACAGAAACACACCGCCGATGGCCGGGGCCTGGCCCCGAGCACAGGCAAGGGTGCAAGGGTGCGGTAAGAGCGCACCAGCAGCATCGAGAGGTGCTGGCTCGGTAAACCCCGGCTGGGAGCAAGGCCCAGGGACAACGGTTGGCCATGACACCCGTCCCGACACAAGTGCGCCGCTCGAGGCCGTCGGTAACGGCGGTCCCAGACAGATGCCCACCCCGGTCCGCCCCGGCGGACCGGAACAGAACCCGGCTTATGTCCTGCTTTCACCCTTTCCGGCCTCTGCAGGGAGGCCAACGGCCCTCCGCGAAGCTCCCGTGCCCCTGAGTGACGAGCGCTGCCGCAGCCTGGTGCAGTTCCTCGCGGACCTCGGACTGAGGGGCCCCGGGCTGACTGATCCCCTCAACCCCGACTTCGATCTCGCCCCGGTCGAGGAGGCCCTCACCCACAGCTCCGCCGGCCTGCCGATCAACCACGAGCGGTTGGAGTTTCTCGGAGATGCCGTCCTGCGCCTGGCAGCGGCGGAGTTTCTCGAGCGCCATCACAAGACCATGGACGTCGGCCAGCGCTCGGCCCTGCGGGCCCAGCTGGTGAGCGACCGCTGGCTGGCGGAGCTGGGACAGTGCTGCGGCATCGAGGCGATGGTTCACCTCGGCCCGGTGGCGGCGGGGGACAGCGCGGCGCGGCAGACGATCCGCGCCGAGATCTGCGAGGCCCTGATCGGCGGGCTCTATGAGGCCACTGGCAGTCTGGAGCCGGTGCACACCTGGCTCACCCCCCACTGGCAGCGGAGCACCAGCGAGCTGCTGGCCGATCCCTACCGCCACAACTGGAAAACGGGTCTGCAGGAGTGGAGCCAGGCCCGGGGGCTCGGCCTGCCCCACTACCGCTGTGAAGAACACAGCCGCCGCCATGGCGACCCCCGGCGCTTCCACTGTTGGGTGGATCTGCAAGGGCAGCCGGTGGCGGAAGGCTGGGGAGGGTCCCGCCGAGGCGCCGAGCAGCAGGCGGCCCGCTCGGCTCTCGAGCAGCGGCAGGCGATCAGCTCGCTTCCAGGGTCTTCAACGGCATCGTGACCAGCTTGTCCCAGTTGCCCCCTTCGAACAGCACAGCTGCCTGGCTGCCGCTGATGCGTTGCACAAAACCCCTGTAGCCGTTGTAGATCGAGCGTCCATCGCGGACCACCACGGTGGTGCCTGGAAGCACCGGCGCCACCTCAGGCGACGCATCTGCTGAAGAGGACTCAGCCGCAGCCATGGAGTGAGTGCAGAAGTTGGTTCCATTATCAAGCCGATCGGCAGGATGGGCGCAGATGCCCGGCGGGTCAGTCGATGGTGGTGAAGCGATGGTGAGCGAAACGGACGCGCCGGAGGCGTGGCTGGTGGTGGGGAAGGTGGTGGCGGCCCAGGGGCTGCAGGGAGAGCTGAGGGTGCTGCCCCGCACCGACTTCCCTGAACGTTTCACCCGGCCTGGTCAGCGCTGGCTGCGCCGGGCCCAGGAGCCCGCCCGGGCCGTGCGACTGCTCTCCGGCCGTCAACTGCCCGGCCGGGAACTGTTCGTGGTGCGGCTGGAGGGGGTCGGCACGCGGGAGGAGGCCGAGGCCCTGGTGCATCAGGATCTCCTGGTGGAAGCGGGCGATCGGCCCCGGCTGCAGGAGGGGGAGTTCCACCTGCTCGACCTGCAGGGACTGCAGGTTCGACTGGCGCCCCATGGCGAGGTGATCGGCACCGTGGTGGATCTGATCCATGCCGGCAACGACCTGCTGGAGGTCGAGCTCAGCGGTGACCAGCCCCGGCGGGCGCTGATCCCCTTCGTGGAGGCGATCGTGCCACGGGTGGACATCGCCGGCGGCTGGCTCGAGATCACGCCGCCGCCGGGGCTGCTCGACACCTGAGGCTGGGACTGACCGCTGGCGCTCCGGGGTGTTCCCCATAAGATTCGAGCCAGCATTGACCCATCAAGGGAAGATCAGACGATGAGCCCAGCGGTCGCCCTCGTGCCAGTGATCCTCTGCGGCGGCACCGGCACCCGCCTCTGGCCGCTGTCGCGCGCCAGTTATCCCAAGCAGTACTGGCCCCTGTCCGGCAGCGGCGAGGAGACCCTGCTGCAGCAGACCCAGTTGCGGCTCAAGGGATTGAACCAGCTGGCCCCTCCGCTGCTGATCTGCAACGAGGACCACCGGTTCATCGTGGCCGAGCAGATGCGCCAGATCGGGGTGGAGCCCGGCGCCATCCTGCTGGAACCTCTCGGCCGCAACACAGCCCCGGCGATCGCCGTGGCGGCCCTGCACGCCACCAGCCGGGGGGAGGATCCCCTGCTGCTGGTGCTCGCCGCCGATCACGTCATCCAGGACGGAGCACGCTTCCGCGCCACAGTCGAGGCTGGCCGCGCCGCGGCCGAGGGAGGCCTGCTGGTGACCTTCGGCATCGTGCCCACGGCCCCGGAAACCGGCTACGGCTACATCGAGGCGGTGGAGCCCCTGACCAGGGCCAGCACAGGCCCTGGCGAAGCGTCGATTCCGGCCCCCACTCCGATCGCCCGATTCGTGGAGAAGCCCGATGCGGACACGGCGGAGAGTTTCCTGGCCAGCGGCCGCTTCACCTGGAACAGCGGGATGTTCCTGTTCCGTGCCAGCGCCATCCTCGCCGAACTGGAGCGGTTGGCCCCGGAGGTGGTGAGCTGCTGCCGCGCCGCCATCGACCACGACAGCGCCGATCTCGATTTCCTGCGCCTGGAGCGGGAGTCGTTCGCCAGCTGCCCCAATGTCGCCATCGACGTGGCGGTGATGGAGCGCACGGGCCTGGGCGCGGTACTGCCCCTGAAGGCGGGCTGGAGCGATGTGGGCAGCTGGAGCGCCCTGTGGGACACCGGAACGCGCGATGACGACGGCAATGTGCTGCGGGGCCGGGTGATCAGTGAAGGGTCACGCAACTGCTACCTGCGCAGCGAACACCGGCTGGTGGTGGGCCTGGGGGTGGAGGACCTGGTGGTGGTCGAAACCGATGACGCCGTGCTGGTGGCCCACCGCGACCGCGCCCAGGAGGTCAAGACCATCGTGAACCGCCTCGCCGTCAGCGGCAGCCCCGAAGGGAAGGCCCACCGCCGCATCTACCGTCCCTGGGGCTCCTACGACGGCATCGTCGAGGGCAGCCGCTGGCAGGTCAAGAAGATCATGGTCAACCCCGGAGCCAGCCTCTCGCTGCAGATGCACCACCACCGCGCCGAGCACTGGGTGGTGGTGCAGGGCACCGCCGTGGTGGAAAAAGACGGCATCCAGGAGCTCCTGGGCGAAAACCAGAGCACCTACATCCCGCTTGGCTCCAAACATCGTCTCAGCAATCCCGGCAAGATCCCCGTGGAGATGATCGAGGTGCAGAGCGGCCCCTACCTCGGCGAAGACGACATCGTCCGCTTCGATGACCGCTACGGCCGCTCGGACATGAGCCTTCCGGTGCGCTGAGGTCCGGGACCGCTGAGGTCCAAGGCCTTCTCAGGCCGGGGCCGCCAGCACCGTCCCGATCAGCTCGGCCCGGGGAAATCCTCCGGCACGCACGGCAGCCAGTGCCGCCTCGGCCGCCGCTGCCGGCAGTGACGCCAGCAACGGACCGCAGGTCTGGGGGTCGATCAGCAGCTCCCGCAAGCAGGGCTTGAGCGCCCCGGCCTGAACCCTGCCACTCTCCAGCTCCACCCAGGCGCTGCGGTTGGCGGGGGCCAGGCTGCTGGCGAAGCCCCGCTCCAGCAGCTCCAGCGCCCCGGAGAAGGCGGGCAGGGCCTGGGGCTCCAGCACCACCCGCAGGGGTTCCGCCGCGGCCTGCAACATCTCGCCGAGGTGCCCCAGCAGGCCGAACCCCGTCACATCGGTGCAGGCGCGGCAGCCATGGGCGGCCAGCAGGTCCACCAGCGGCTGCTGGCTTTGAGCCATCTCCTCCAGGACCCCGTCGAGCCACTCCGGCTCCGCCGCACCGGCCATCGCTGCCGCGAAGAGCACACCGCTGCCGATCGGGCGGCTGAGCAGCAACCGATCACCGGCGGCCAGATCGCCCTTGGCCCAGAAACGGCCCGGCTCAGAACGGCCGGTCACGCTCAGAGCGAGGCTGAGTCCCTCGGCTGTGGTGCGCTGCTCCAGCGTGTGCCCCCCCACCAGCCGGGCAGCGAGGGGATCGAGCACAGAGCGCACCCCGGCCAGGGTCTGGAGCAACCACTCCTCCTGCAGCGCCGCCGCTCCCCGGGGCAGGGTCACCAGGGCCTGGGCGCTCTCCACCCGGGCGCCGCAGGCCCAGAGGTCGGAGCAGGCATGCAGGGTGGTGAGCCGGCCGTTCAGCCAGTCATCGCCCACCAGGGCGGGGAAGCCATCGAGGCTCTGCAGCACCAGTCCTTCATCCAGCGAACCGGCGATCACCGCGGCATCGTCCCCCCCGGGTGATCCCAGCCGCTCCAGGGCCCCGCGCAGGGGAGCGGCACCCAGCTTGGCAGCGCAGCCCCGGCAGGGGCTCTCCTCGGCCATAGGCGCCAGGGCCTGGAAGCGGCTGATGAAGCGGCGGTCGATCCAGGCCTTGCACCACCACAGCCAGCGGGAGGGCCCCAGGCACAGGGGTCCCCACTGAGCCAGGGCACGGGGCTGGCCATCGACGGCACCGCCGTCCCCCAGCAGCTGCAGGGCACAGCGGGGGGGATGCCAGGGGCGCAGGGGTTCCCCGCGCAGGGAGCGGCGCAGATTGGCCGCCAGCACCGGAGCCACACGCACCGCCCAGACCCCGCTGGGAGAGCGTGGCGCCGCGCGCACCAGGCCGCAGTCGCCGCAGGCGAACACACCGGGATGGCCTTCCACCTCAAGGCTGGCCTCCGTGAAGACGCGACCCGTGGACGGATCACAGGGCAGACCGCCGGCCGCCAGCCAGTGCGGAGCCCGGCTGCCCGTGCAGCGCACAAGGGGGGCCGGGCCATCGGCCGGCACGCCGGGGTCGGCTTCGGGATCGGCGGTCCTCAGGGCCACGCCCGCCGCCGCCAGCATCCGCTCGCCGGCCCGGTTGGCCCCTGGCGAGCCCAGGGCAAGGCTGTCCCCGCGTCGCACCAGCTCCACCCTCAGGCCCCGGGCCTTCAGCGCCAGGGCCACCTCCACCCCGGCAGCCCCGCCACCCAGCACCCGGCTGGGGGCCTCGCCGGGCGTCAGGGCCCCGCACCAGGCCAGAAACGGCTCCAGCGGCTTGATCGCCATGCCGCCGGAACCCGGCGTGACAGCCCCCACATCCAGGCTGAGCCTGTCCCAGTGCAGGGAAGGACGGCCAGCCAGCCGCAGCTCACGCTCGGCCGGATTCAGACCGGTGATCTCGGCCCGCACGAAGCGCACCCCAGCACGGTCGCAGAGGCGACGAAGATCGATGCCGGTCTCGCGGCGGCTGTAGAGCCCGGCGATCAGGCCCGGCACCATCCCGCTGTAGAGCGCGGTGCTGGTGCGGCTCACCAGGGTGATCAGCACCCCCCGGGGAAGACCCTCCATCGCCCAGCGGCGCAGCAGCAGGGCATGGCTGTGGCCGCCCCCGGCCAGGATCAGGTGCTGCTGGAGTGGGTCGTCAGTCCCCACGAGGCCCATAGCCCTGGGGATTGGCACGCTGCCAGGCCCAGCCATCGCGACAGATGGCGTCGAGGTCGCGCTGGGTACGCCAGGACAGGCGCCGTTCCGCCAGCGACGGATCCGCCACGGTCGCCGCCACATCTCCTGACCGCCTGGGCACCAGGTCATAGGGAACGGGGGTGCCGCAGGCCCGCTCGAAGGCCGCCACCACCTCCAGCACCGAATGGCCCCGGCCGCTGCCCAGGTTGAGGGTGAGCAGCTGGGGGGGCTCGGCCATCAACACCTCAAGGGCCGCCCTGTGGCCCTCCGCCAGATCCATCACGTGGATGTAATCGCGGACGCCGGTGCCGTCGGGGGTGGGCCAGTCGGAGCCGAACACCTGCAGCCGTGGGCGGCGGCCCACCGCCACCTGGCTGAGGAAGGGGAACAGATTGTTGGGGATGCCCCCTGGATCCTCGCCGATGCGTCCGCTGGGGTGGGCCCCGACCGGGTTGAAGTAGCGCAGCCGCGCCACCCGCCAGCCCGGCTCGCTGGCATGCACATCAGCCAGCATCCGCTCCACCGCCGCCTTGGTGTAGCCGTAGGGGTTCACCGGTTCGACCCGGGCGGATTCGGCGATCGGCACCGACTCCGGGGAGCCGTAGAGGGTGGCACTGCTGCTGAAGACAATCGTGCGGCAACCGGCCTGAACCATGGCCGCCAGCAGGGCGCGACTGCCCGACAGATTCACGTCCCAGTAGCGCAGGGGATCGGCCACGGATTCAGCCACCGCCTTGAGACCGGCGAAGTGGACCACGGCCTCGATGGGCGCCGCGGCAAAGGCCCGCGCCAGATCCCCTGAACGGCGCAGGTCACCTTCGATCACCTGCAGCCGTGGGGCCGCGACCGGGCCAGCCAGCTCCTGGACACGCCTCAGGGCTTCGGGGGAGCTGTTGGAGAAATCGTCGAGCACCACCAGGCTGTGGCCCGCTTCCAGCAGAACCAGGCAGGTGTGGCTTCCGATGAAGCCGGCACCGCCGGTGATCAGCAGCTGACTCATCCCAGCCTCAGATCAAGGGTGCGTAGACCTGGAGACGGTGCGGGCCAGGGAGGGGCCTGGGGCCTGCCGTCATCCTCGGGAACGGGGACGGGTTCGAAGCTGATCCGGTCTGAGCCCTCGGCCCCGAGCTCATAGCCGGCCATGGCCAGGCCACTGATCTCCAGCCGCAATGGCAGATGGGGATCGATGCAGGGGTGGAGGGAGGGGTAGAGGCGGCTGTGCCGGTAGCGCACGCCGAGCCAGCCGTCGCCCAGGGGCAGCTCCCGGCCGTTCAACCGCAGCGAACAGGACTGCAGAAACGCTGTATTGGCCTTCAGCTCGAGCCGCTGCAGAGAACTGTCGACGAAGCGGCTGGTGTTTCCTCCCTGCACCGGGGTGTCGCAGAGCAGGGGCCAGGGTTCTAGAGCCCGTCGGATCTCCAGCCGGGCTCCCTCCTGCTCCCAGCTCAGCAGCAGGGGGAAACGCCACTCCCAGATCCCACGGAAGGGCTCAGGCTCCAGCACCAGACCATCTCGGGCCAGCAGATCCAGCACCGCCTGAAGGTCGGTCCAGATGGCCTGCGGCAGCTGCATCGCATCGTGAAGACGCTCGCCGAAGGGCTCGAGCCGGCTGGGGCGGTGGGCCGGATCGAGCAGGTGGGCGGCCAGGGCGCTCCACAGCAGGGCGATGGCACCGGTCCAGGCGGGATCGGGCAGGGTTTCGATGGCCCGGAACTCGATCAGGCCCTGACATCCGGCCGCCCAGGCGGGATTCCAGAACTTGTCGAAGCTGATCTCGCTGCGGTGGGTGTTCCCGCTGCGGTCGGCATGGAGGTGGCGCAGGGTCTCACTGATCAGGATGCGCTGATCACCCTCAGGAAGCGATTCGATTGCCCGGTGGGCCAGCTGCAGATCCAGGGAACTGGCACTGCCTTCATCGAGACGGGGGGCCTGGGACGCCGGGCCGACGGAGCTGTTTCCGAACAGATAGGAGAGGCTGGGATGCCGCTGCCAGAAGCGCAGGATCGCCACCAGCCAGGCCGGCCTCGAGAAGAAGGGATTGGTCTCGAGGCTTGGGCCTCCCCAGAGCAGGTGGTTGCCACCGCCGGTGCCTTCCTGGCGCTCCCCCACCTGCTTCCAGCTGCGCAGCCCCACCGCCTCGGAGGCCTCGGTCAGGGTGTGGATCCAGAAGTTGTAGTCGGCCCAGCCGTGGCAGACGGGCAGGTTCACCTCCAGAACGCCGGGATCGGCCGTCAGCCCCAGCACATTCCAGCGGCCATCGAGATCAGCGGGGAGCACGCCGCTGAGTTCAGGCTGACTCCAGCCGGTACTGGCCTCGGCGATCAGATGCAGCAGCTGCTCGAGGGGCTGGCGGGGCAGGGGCGGCAGGAAGAGGTTCCAGCCGCGGGGGCTGACCTCCAGGGTGAGCACCTGACGCAGCACACCTTCCGGGAAGTGCTGAAGCGGCAGGCGCAGCCCCGCCGGTCCACTGGCGGGGAGCAGCTCGCGCAGGGGTTTGGCCAGCGGCCAGCGGGCGGCCTGCCAGCCTTCGGGGAGGTCAGGCTCCTCCTCGGTCGGAGTGCTGTGGGACAGGGGGACGGCCCAGATCCTGGAGCTGGGATCCAGGGGATCCTTCAGCCGCAGGGGGTGCACCTCATGGCCGAGGGACTTGCCGATCCCATGCAGGAAATCCTCGGCCCGCTTGGCCGGCAGGTGGGGCAGAGAGGCCTGATCGGCCGGGGATGTGGTCGGCGCCTGCTGAGGCCATGCCACCAGGGGACCGCCATCGAGGCCCGTGATCAGTCGCAGGGCCCAGCGAGGATTCACCTCGCCGTCGTAGCGCTTGCCCGGGCAGTACATCAGGGTGCTGCCGGGCCAGACCCGCCGCTGCAGTTCAGCGGCCAGCCGACGGGCATAGCTGAGCTTGGTGGGGCCATCGGCCGCCACCGACCACTCGGCCCCCTCGGGTTCGAACGGCACCACCGTGGGCTCACCGCCGAGGGTGAGCTGGATGCCCCTGGCGCTCAGGCGCTTCTCCGCCTCCGCGGCGGTGACGGGCATCCAGCCAGGTTCCGCGGAGGCCGGCCGGATCGACTCAGTGACCACCATCGGCTCAGCGGGAACCCGGCTGGGCCGAGGGAAGCACCGTGCAGGCATTGATGGGCATCGACTCCACGTTCCAGATCCGTTCTGCATAGTCGCGGATCGAGCGGTCGCTGCTGAAGAAACCGCAACGGGCTGAATTGAGCAGCGACATGCGGCTCCAGCCCACGGAATCCACCCAGGCGGCATCCACGGCGTTGTGGGCCCTGCGGTAGTCGCCGATGTCGGCCATGACTCGGAAGGGATCGCTGCCGCAGAGGTTGGCCAGCAGGGGGTGGAACAGATCGCGATCGCCCTCGCTGAAATGGCCGGAGCCGATCAGGTCGATGGCCTCCCGCGCGATCGGGTCGCTCTCCAGCCAGGGCATCGGATGGTACCCGCCCCGGTTGATCACCTCCAGCTGCTCGGCGGTATGGCCGAACAGGAAGAAGTTGTCGTGGCCCACGAGATCTCTGATCTCGATGTTGGCGCCATCGAGGGTACCGATCGTGACAGCCCCGTTCAGGGCCATCTTCATGTTGCCGGTGCCGGAGGCCTCCAGGCCGGCGGTGGAGATCTGCTCGGAGAGATCCACCGCCGGGTAGACCTTCTGCCCCAGGCTGACGCTGAAGTTGGGCAGGAACACCACCCGCAGGCGCCCATCCATGGCCGGATCCATGTTCACGATCTCGGCGATGCCGCCGATCAGGCGGATGATCAGCTTGGCCATGGCGTAGCCCGGGGCTGCCTTACCTCCAAAGATGAAGGTGCGCGGCGGCAGGTCCTCGCCGTTGCGGATGCGCAGGTAACGCTCAACGATCTGCAATGCCGCCAGGTGCTGGCGCTTGTATTCGTGGATCCGCTTCACCTGCACATCGAACAGGGAGGCGGGATCCACCAGTACGCCCAGTTGCTGGTGGATCAGGTTGGAGAGTCGTTGCTTGTTGTGATCCCGCACACCGCGCCAGCGGTCCAGGAAGTTTCCATCGTCGGCATACGATTCGAGGCGGGAGAGCTCGCCGAGATCGCGGCGCCAGGTGCTGCCGATCGTGTCATCGAGCAGGGCTGAGAGTGACGGATTCGCCACGGCAATCCAGCGCCTGGGAGTGACACCATTGGTGACATTGGTGAACTTCTCCGGCCACAGCTCCACGAAGTGTGAGAAGAGATCCTTGCGCACCAGCTTGCTGTGCAGTTCTGCCACACCGTTGACCCGATGGCTGCCCACCACGGCAAGGTTGGCCATGCGCACCTTGCGGTAGGGACCCTCCTGAATCAGGGACATCTTCTCCAGAAGGGCCGGCTGGCCTGGATTCCGGATGCGCACCATGCGCAGGAAGCGGGTGTTGATCTCGTAGATGATCTCCAGCTGGCGCGGCAGCAGCTGCTCGAACAGGTCGACACCCCAGGTCTCGAGGGCCTCCGGCAGCAGGGTGTGGTTGGTGTAGCTGATGCAGGCCGTGGTGATCGACCAGGCGGTGTCCCAGTCGACACCGTGCTCATCGATCAGCAGCCGCATCAGCTCGGCCACGGCGATGGCCGGATGGGTGTCGTTGAGCTGAACGGCGAATTTGGTGTGGAACTCCGTGACCGGCAACCCCTGCCCCTTGAGGATGCGGAACATGTCCTGCAGGGAGCAGCTCACAAAGAAGATCTGCTGACTCAGGCGAAGCTGCTTGCCCTGGTCGGTCTCATCGTTCGGATAGAGCACCTTCGACAGGGTCTCCGAATTGATCTTCTGCAGCACTGCACGGGTGTAATCACCGGCATTGAAGGAGGCGAAATCAAAGGATTCCGGCGCCTGGGCCGACCACAGCCGCAGGGTATTGGCGGTGTGCACGCCATAGCCCAGGATCGGGGTGTCGTAGGCCACGCCCATCACCGTATGACCCCCGATCGTGACCGGGTAGGTCCATTCGGCACGGATCACTTCCCAGGGGTTGCCCTGAGCCAGCCAGGGATCAGTGCTCTCCACCTGGCTGCCGCGCAGGATCTGCTGGCGGAAAATACCGAATTCGTAGCGGATGCCATAGCCGATCGCCGGCAGCTCGAGGCTGGCCATCGATTCCTGGAAACAGGCCGCCAGGCGTCCGAGACCGCCATTCCCCAGCCCCGGTTCCGGCTCCTGGGCGATCAGGTGCATCAGATCGAGGCCCAGCTCGTCGCAGGCCTCCTGGGCCGCCTCGCGCAGCCCCAGATTGACGAGGTTGTTCTCCAGGTGAGGACCCAGCAGATACTCGGCCGAGAGGTAGGACACCGTGCGCACCCCCTTCTGGGTGTAGGCCTCGGCCGTGTCCACCCAGCTCTGCAGCAGCTGATCGCGCACGGCCATCGCCAGGGCCCGGTAGTAGTCGTGGCTGGTGGCCAGCGACGGTGACTTGGCCTGCGTGAAGAACAGATGCCGGCGCATCGCCTCGGCCAGGGCGTGGCCATCCAGGGATGGCGACGCGCCGAGGTCGGTGGGGGGGACGGTGCTGGCTGCCATGGAGGCGGATCGTGTCGACTCGTCCCTTCATGCTGCGGGACCCACCCCCATCGCTGCTGGAACGGTTACCGATTCAGGTTCATTCCAGGTTCCCTGAAGGTTCGCCTCAGAAGTGCAGGAGGTTGGGCACGGTGTGGTCCTCGCTGAGCACTTCGGCCGCGATCGACCATTGCATCTCGCTGGTGACCCCGGCTGGTCCGCTGAAGCTGCCCATCACGGCCGCAGCCAGGTTGGGCTTGGAGGAGGTGGCCAGGGGGATGTAGCGATCGTCGATCGCCCCCATCCCACTGGGATCAAACCCACGCCAGCCGGCCCCCGGCAGGTACACCTCGGCCCAGGCGTGCAGGTCGTAGCGGTCGGGCCTGGGCTCCACCAGGTGGTATCCGCTCACGAAGCGGGCCGGCAGCCCCACGCAGCGGCAGGCCTCGATCATCAGCACGGCCAGGTCTCGGCAGGACCCCACACGCTCCTTGAGGGTGCGTCCGGCAGGCCAGGCCGGCCCGACGTGCCGCTGGGTGTACTTGACCCGGTCCTGGATCATCTCCACCAGCTGGTCGAGGAACATCAGCGCCCGCTGGTCGCTGCCCATCAGGGCCTCCTGGGCCAGTTCCACGGCAGCGGGATCGTGCTGGCCGTTCGGCAGCCAGCCTTCGAGACTGCCCAGCAGGTCGCCGTTGAGCTGGCCCACGGGATAAGGCAGGAACGGCTCGTTCTCCTCGAGGCAGATCTGCAGGAGCGGCGGCACCTGAGTCTCCACCTCGCACTGGGAGCGGATGTCGAAGGCATCGGTGGCCCCGCTGAAGCGTGCCCGCAGGATGTCGTCGCCACTGGCGGCCACCAGCGCGTGGAGGCGGTGGGGATCCGGGGAGATGTAGAGATCGAAGCTGAGCAGTCGCTGGAAGCCGTTCGCCCTCGGCTTCAGGCAGATGCGGTGCGGACCAAGCTGAACAGGGGCTGTATAGCGGTAACTGAGGGTGTGAGTTACGCGGGCGCGCATGCCGAGGATGCAGAAACGACGGTGCTGGTGTCGGCGGCCGTGGCGCTGTCGTCCGGCTCGGCCTGGGGCGAAGCCACGACGAAGTAGTTCGCGTCGATCAGGGCATGCAGGCGGTTGAGATCGCCCTGAAAGCGGTCGATGGCCTCATGCAGTCCCTGGGAGATCAGCTCATCGATGCGCACATAGCTCCAGGTGGCCAGCATGCGTCCCGTGAGGCATTCGAGGTCGTCGGGCGGGCCGGGCACCGGATTGCCGCGGATCACGCGCATCGACTTGCTCAGCCCCTCGAGGCAGTAGCGCACCGAGCGGGGAAAGATGGGATCGAGCAGCAGGAACTCGGCCACGGCCCTTGGCGTGATGCCCTGCTGCTGCGACTGGCGGAACATCTGGTACGCCCCGGCGGAGCGCAGCAGCGAAATCCACTGTAACTCATCGAGCACACCTCCCACCTCCTCGGGGCTGGGCAACAGCAGGTAGTACTTGACGTCGAGGATGCGGCTGGTTTTGTCGGCCCGCTCGACCAACCGCCCCAGTTTGCTGAACTGCCAGGAGAGGTCGCGGCTCAGGGTGGCGTCGGTGATGCCATAGAAGAGCTGACAGGCCTTGCGCACCTCGTGGAGCTGCTCCTGGCCAGGGAGACGCCAGAACTGATCACTCTCGAGCAGAGTGAGATAGAGATCGTTGAGCTGCTCCCACATCTCCGTGGTGATCACCTCGCGGATCTGGCGGGCGTTCTCGCGGGCCGCGGCGATGCAGTTGACGATGCTGCTGGGATTCTCCGGCTCCTGGACCAGGAAGCGCACCACTTCTTCGGGGCCCCCGCCGGGAAAGATCCGATCGAAGAGTTCACGGTCGCCGCTGGCGTCGATCAGCGGCAGCCAGGGCTCGGCACTGCCGGGGGGGCAGTCGAGGGCCATGGCCTCGCTCACCTCGAGAAAGCGGGAAATGTTCTCCGCCCGCTCCACGTAGCGGTTGATCCAGTACAGGGATTCGGCGACCCGACTCAGCATGAGGTCTCATCCACGATCCAGGTGTCCTTGCAGCCCCCTCCCTGAGAGGAATTCACCACCAGGGAGCCCCGACGCAGGGCCACGCGGGTGAGTCCCCCTGGGCTCACCCAGGCTCCCTTGCCACGCAGCACGTAGGGACGCAGATCGACGTGGCAGGGGTAGAGCTCGCCCTCGCTGAGGGAGGGAACGGTGGAGAGCTCCAGGGTGGGCTGGGCGATGAAATTGCGGGGATCGGCCTTGATCTTCCCGGAGAAGGACAGGATCTCGGCCTGATCGGCATGGGGGCCGATCAGCATCCCGTAGCCACCGGCCTCGGCCACCGACTTGACCACCAGTTCGCTGAGATGGGCGAGCACATAGGCCTGGTCTTCGGGCCTGGAGCAGATGTAGGTGGGCACGTTCTCGATGATCGGCTCCTCCCCCAGGTAGTAGCGGATCATCTCCGGCACGTAGGCGTAAATCAGCTTGTCGTCGGCCACACCGGTGCCGGGGGCGTTGGCGATCGCCACGCGCCCGGCCCGGTAGGCCTCCATCAGCCCGCGCACCCCCAGCATCGAGTCTGGGCGGAACACGGCCGGATCGAGGAAGTCGTCGTCGATCCGGCGGTAGATCACATCCACCGGCTCGAGCCCGGAGGTGCTGCGCATCCAGACCCGGTTCCCCTCGCAGACCAGATCGCGACCCTCCACCAGCTGGATGCCCATCTGCTGGGCCAGGTAGCTGTGCTCGAAGTAGGCGCTGTTGAAGACCCCGGGGGTGAGCAGCACCACCTTGGGGGTGTCGGTCCAGGGGGCCAGGTCGCGCAGGGTCTGCAGCAGGTGCGACGGATAGTCGTCGATGGGCTGCACCGTGCGGCCGGCGAAGAGGCTGGGGAACATCCGCTTCATCACGCGGCGGTTCTCGAGGAAGTAGGCCACCCCCGAGGGGCAGCGCAGGTTGTCCTCCAGCACCCGCCAGGTGCCCTGGCCGTCGCGGATCAGATCAAGCCCGGAAATGTGGCACCAGCGGCCCAGGGGCGGCTTGAACCCCTGCATCTGGGGCCGCCAGCCCTGGGAGCTCTCCACATCCGCCCGGGGCACGACCCCGTCGCTGAGGATTTTCTGATCGCCGTAGACATCGCCCAGGAAGCTGTCGATCGCTTCCAGCCGCTGAATCAGGCCGAGTTCCAGCCGCTGCCATTCGCCCGAGCGGATCAGACGCGGCAGGGGATCGAAGGGAAGGATCCGCTCACCGCCCCGCTCACCGGAGCCGTTGAGGCGGAAGGTGGCGCCGAGGCGCTTGAGCAACATGCCGGCGGCGGCATGGTTGCGGTTGATCTCCTCGATCCCCAGCTGACCGAGGGACGAGAGCAGGGGACTCAGGGCCGAGCGCGGCTCGGAGGCGGCGCTGAAATACTCGTCGTAACCCTTGCTGGGCTTGTAGTCGGTGAACATCGACGCTGGCGTGGCCATGGCTTGATCATGGACAGCGGCATTGACAACTCTGGTGGTTATCGCTACCGATTGCCGGTGGGTTGAGCTGGATCGATCCAGATCCACACCCGGCCAGGGCCCGTTGTTGGCGCGGGCCCTCAGAGCAGGAAGTAGCGCTGCGCCATCGGCAGCTCGTCGGCGGGCTCGCAGGTGAGCAGTTCACCGTCGGCGAAAACCTCATAGGTCTGGGGGTCCACCTCCACCTTGGGCAGGGCGCTGTTGTTGCGCATCTGGGCCTTGCCGATGCCACGGGTGTGAACCACCGGCACGCAGGGCCGCTTCAGGCCCAGCTTGCGGGGCAGGTCATCGTCGAGGGCCGCCTGGCTCAGGAAGGTGAGGCAGCTGGGGGCGAGGGCACCGCCGTAGGCCGCGAACATCGGCCGTCCGTGCACCGGACCGGGGGTGGGGATCGAGGCGTTGGCATCACCCATCTGGGCCCAGACGATCGAGCCCCCCTTGACCACCAGCTCCGGCTTGACCCCGAAGAAGCCGGGCTTCCAGAGCACCAGATCAGCCAGTTTGCCCACTTCCACCGAGCCGATCTGGCTGTCGAGGCCGTGGGCGATCGCCGGGTTGATCGTGTATTTGGCCACATAGCGCTTGAGGCGCACGTTGTCGTTGCGGCCGCGGCCCGCACCGGCGCTGTCCTCCGGCAGGGTGCCGCGCTGCACCTTCATCTTGTGGGCGGTCTGGAAGGTGCGGGTGATCACCTCACCCACCCGGCCCATGGCCTGGGAGTCGCTGGCGATGATGCTGAAGGCCCCCAGGTCGTGGAGGATGTCCTCGGCGGCAATGGTTTCGCGGCGGATGCGCGATTCGGCGAAGGCCACGTCTTCGGGGATGGCCGCGTCGAGGTGGTGGCACACCATCAGCATGTCGAGGTGTTCCTCGAGCGTGTTGCGGGTGTAGGGGCGGGTGGGGTTGGTGGAGCTGGGCAGCACGTTGGCCTCGCCGCAGATCCGGATGATGTCCGGGGCATGGCCGCCGCCGGCCCCCTCGGTGTGGAAGGTGTGGATGGTGCGGCCGCCGATCGCCCGGATCGTGTCCTCCACAAAACCCGCCTCATTGAGGGTGTCGGAGTGGATGCAGACCTGCACGTCGAGCTGGTCGGCCACGGTGAGACAGCAATCGATCGCCGCCGGGGTGGTGCCCCAGTCTTCGTGGAGCTTGAGACCGCAGGCTCCGGCCCGCACCTGCTCCTCGAGCGCCTCGGGCGTGCTGGCGTTGCCCTTGCCATAGAAGCCCAGGTTCACGGGCAGGCCTTCGGCAGCCTGGAACATCCGGGCCAGATGGAAGGCCCCGGGGGTGCAGGTGGTGGCATTGGTGCCGGTGGCCGGGCCGGTGCCGCCGCCCAGCAGAGTGGTGACGCCCGAAGCCAGGGCCGTCTCGATCTGCTGCGGACAGATGAAATGGATGTGGGTGTCGATGCCGCCGGCGGTGAGGATGTGGCCCTCCCCGGCGATCGCCTCGGTGCCGGGCCCCACCACGATCGTCACGCCGTCGGTGATGTCGGGGTTGCCGGCCTTGCCGATGGCGCAGATGCGTCCGTCGCGGAGGCCCACATCGGCCTTGACGATCCCCCACCAGTCCAGGATCAGGGCGTTGGTGATCACCGTGTCCACAGCCCCGTCGGCGCGGGAGGTCTGGGCCTGGCCCATGCCGTCGCGGATCACCTTGCCGCCGCCGAATTTCACCTCCTCGCCATAGGTGGTGAAGTCGTCCTCCACCTCCAGGATCAGCTCGGTGTCGGCCAGCCGCAGCCGGTCGCCGGTGGTGGGGCCGTAGGTCTCGGCGTAGGCCCGGCGATCCATCCGGTAGGGCATGGCTGGTGCGGGTGACGAAGGAACGGGGGATGGGCGGGGCCGCCCTGGGCGGATCAGTCGAGGGGGCCGTTGATCAGACCGTTGAAGCCGAACACACAGCGGGCTCCGGCCAGAGGCACCAGCTGAACGGGGCGCTGATCCCCTGGCTCGAAGCGGATCGCGGTGCCGGCCGGAATGTCGAGGCGCTGGCCCCTCGCCGCCTCCCGGTCGAAGACCAGGGCATGGTTGGCCTCGTGGAAGTGGAAGTGGGATCCCACCTGCACAGGACGATCACCCCGGTTGGCCACCTCGATCGTGGTGACCGGCCGGCCGGCGTTGAGCTCGAGGCTGCCGGGTTCAGGAAAGAGTTCTCCGGGAATCATCGGATCGGTTCATGCAGAGTGACGAGCTTGGTGCCATCGGGGAATGTGGCCTCCATCTGCACCTCGGGGATCAGCTCCGGCACCCCCTCCATCACCTGCTCGCGGCTGAGCCAGGTGGTGCCCTCGGCCATCAGTTCAGCCACGCTGCGACCGTCGCGGGCCCCCTCCAGCACGAGAAAGCTGAGCCAGGCCACGGCCTCGGGATGGTTGAGGCGCAGACCCCGCTGCAGCCGACGCTCCGCCAGAAGCGCTGCGGTGACGATCAGCAGCTTGTCCTTCTCCTGGGGAGTGAGATACATGGGCGGGGGCGTTCCGCCATCACTCTGGCAGTGGTCCGGCAGGCCGCCAGGTTCAGCAGGAACTTTCACCGCCGGCTCAGGGCCTGGAGAGCAGCATGCCCGGAGTGTCCGCAGCCCCACCGCCATGGCCGAGCCGATCGATCTGATGGAGCTGCCGGTGACCCTGCGTCGCCGGACGGTGCTCGCCTACGGCCTCGGTGACGCCGGCACCGGGCTGGCGGCGGCCCTGATCGGCTTCTATCTGTTCGTCTTCTACACCCAGATCGCCGGGCTGCCCCCCTGGCTGGCGGGCCTGGTGCTGATGGTGGGGCGGCTCTGGGACGCCATCAACGATCAGCTGCTGGGCTGGCTCAGCGACCGCACCCGCAGCCGCTTCGGCCCCCGCCTCCCCTGGATGGTCTGGAGTGCGGTGCCCCTCGGGCTGAGCATGGCGCTGATGTGGTGGTTCCCCCCTGGCGGTGAACTGCTGCGCTTCGGCTGGTTCGTGCTGATCTCCGTGGTGTTCATGGCTGCCTACACGGGCGTGAACCTGCCCTTCTGCGCCCTGGCCACCGAGCTCAGCGAGGACACCCGGCTGCGCACCCGCCTCAACGCGGCCCGCTTCACCGGCTCGATTCTCAGCAGCCTGCTGGGCTTGATGCTCGGGGCCCTGCTGGTGGGCTATGGCGCCCCGGGCTACCTGGCGATGGGAGTGGCCGCCGGAGCGGTGGTGGTCGTCGGCACCCTGCTGTCCGCCTGGGGGTTGGCGCCGGCCGCACGGGTGTGCCGCCGGCCCTCGGGGTCGCCCGAGCCCATCACCGCCCAGCTGGGGCGGATCCGGCGCAATGGCCGCTTCCTGCGGGTGGTGGGGTTGTACCTCCTGCTCTGGGGAGCGCTGCAACTGATGCAGCCCGTGTCGTTGCTCTATCTCACCGAGGTGATGCATCTGCCCCAGGCCTGGAGCACCTGGATGCTGATCCCCTTCCAGCTCAGCGCCATGGCCGGCCTGGAGCTGTGGAGCCGGCTGGCGGCCCGGCAGGGACGGCTGGTCGCCCTGCGCTGGGGCTGTGGCCTCTGGATCGCGATGGGCGGCCTGGCCATGGTGCTGGTGCCGCTGGATGCCGCCGCGGCCCCGCTGGCCCCCGGGGGCAACGGCCTCAAGTTCTCACTGCTGGTGGGGGTGGTGATTCTGCTGGGCCTGGGGGCCGCCACCGCCTACCTGCTGCCCTGGTCGTTGCTGCCCGACGCGATCGACGCCGATCCGGAGCGGCCGGCCGGACTGTTCACCGCCTGGATGGTGATGACCCAGAAGCTGGGCAGCGCCGTGTCGGTCTTCCTGCTGGGAAACCTGCTCAGCTGGAGCGGCTACGTGGCTGGGCTGGTCGGTGGCCAGCCCCGTCCGGCCCTGGTGATGATCCGCCTCTGCATCGGCCTGATCCCGGCTGTCCTCGTGGTGCTGGGACTTGTGGTGATGCGGCGCTGGCCCCAGCCGTCCTGCCGGCCCCGATGAGCCCTGAGATCAGCTGGAGTCCGCCGTGTGGGCCTCGCGAAGACTGGGGATCCTGTCCGAGGGTTCCAGCCAGGGATCCTCCTGGAACGGCCACACCCTCGGGAGAACCGGCGGCGCCAGGCCACGCTCGGCGCGGATCCGGGCCCAGATGCGGGTGAACCACCAGCGGGCCGCCTGGGTGGAGCCGCCCCGGTAACGAGCCACCAGCCCCTGATCGAGCCGGCCGCAGGCCATCTCCCCCTCCAGCCCGGTCCGATCGGCTCGGCAGAGGTCCAGCAGCGCGTCCGGCACCGGCGCCGGCGCCGCCCACACCAGGCTGCCGAACACGGGCATCCCCCCCAGCCCGTGGGGGGAGCGCAAGGTCTCTCCCGTGAGCTCCAGTTGATCGACAACACTCCAGCGCCCCTGTCGGCGAATCTCGAGGCGGGAGCGCCAGCAGCCGTCCCCCAGGGTTTCGGAGTCGGCGCTGCGTCCCAGGCGCACCACGTCGGCCCCGAGCCAGCTGGCTCCCTCGGCCAGCTCCACCCGGCAGCTCTGCTCGATCAAGCCTCCTGCGAACACCACCACCTCCTGGGGCAGCCATTCCAGGTCGGCCCCCTCCGTCAGCTCGACGCTCAGCCGCTGGCGGCTCCAGCTGCCGCGGGGGGCCAGGCGGGAGCGGCCCACCGATCCGTACACCTTCTGGGCGGCGACGCTGGTGAGCAGGGCACGGCTGAAGGGCCCGAGCCCGACCTCGATGCTCAGCTCATCCCCTCCCACGAGACCACCGCCGGTGTGGAGCAGCGGCAGTTCACAGCGGCCATCGGCGCGGGCGAAGGCCCTCTGGATCTTGAGGGGGGCCGTGGCGCCGCCCTGGTACTGGGTGCCACGCTCTGCCGTTCGATGGAAGTGAAGGCGGGCCTCCGCACACCAGGGCTTCGGGGGGGCGCTCAGCATGGACAGTTGCGCTCCAGGACAGTCGGCACCATCCGGAGAATCCTGACCCAGGCCGCAAGGGCGGTTTTGGTAGCCATCGCCACAGGGGCTGCTCCACGGTCTGAGGAGGCTGGCGCCTTGTTGTGAGGGTGATGGCCCTGTGTCCACGCCCCCGAGCTCGAGCTCACCACCCGTCTCACCACCGCTGCAGCTGGAGTTGCGCTATCAGCCCTCCGGCCAGGAGCAGGAGCCGGACGGGGATGTGCCCGTGCTGCATCTGCCCATGAGCGCCCAGGAGCGCACCAGCCTGCGCGGGCGGAGACGCACCTCCTGCGGCCGTGAACTGCTGCTGCATCTCCCGCGGGGACCGGCCCTGGAGCCGGGCGAGCGGCTGATGCCGGCCGATCGCAGCCTGGTGGTGGTGGTGGTGCCGGCGCCTGAGCCTGTGCTGGTGGTGCGCAGCCCGGATCCCCTGACGTTGCTGCAGGCCGCCTACCACCTGGGCAACCGCCATGTGTCGCTGGAAGTGCGCTCAGGGGAACTGAGACTGCTGGAGGACGGGGTACTGGAGGAGCTGATGCGGCAACGGGGCCTGTTGATCGAGCACCGACTGGCGCCATTTCTGCCGGAACCTGGTGCCTATGCCACAGCCAGTGAATCCCACAACCACTCCCACGCCCACAGTGGCGACCACAACCACGACAGCGACCAGCCGCGATGAGTGTCGCCGGGCTGCATCTGCTGCAACTGGTGAGCCCCGCCCTGCCTGTGGGGGCGTTCAGCTACTCGGAGGGGCTGGAGGTGTTGGTGCAGAGGGGAACCATCACCACGGCGAGGGCTCTGCAGGACTGGCTCGAAGCCGAGCTCCGGCGCGGCAGCATCGGCATCGAGGCGGCGGCCCTGGGCCCTCTGCAGGAGGCCCTGCGCCAGCACCAGCTCATGGCTGCAGCGGGAGCCGAGAGCGAGGGGGCTCAGCGTGCCCGGGCAACGTTGATGGATCTCGACAGCTGGCTGCTGGTCCAGCGCGAAGCGCCTGAACTGCGGTCCCAGCAACGTCAGATGGGACGCTCCTTGCTGCAGCTGCTGGCGCAGCTGGGCTGGCCGCTGCAGCCTGCCGTCGAGCTGGCCTGGCCGGCGGCCTGGGCCTGGGCGGGGCTTTGCCTGGAGCTCCCACTGCCTGATCTGGTGGAGGCCTACCTCTATGGCTGGTGCGCCAACCAGATCAGTGCCGCCGTGCGCCTGGTGCCCCTTGGGCCCACCCAGGGACAACGGCTGCAGCTGGCCCTGGCACCGTTACTGGTGGAGCGGGGCCGCGAGCTGGCGCTCGCCGATCCCCGCGAGCAATGGACCGGCGGCATCGGCTCTGGCCTCTGCCAGCTCCACCACGCCGAGCTTTACTCCAGGCTGTTTCGCAGTTGACCCTCAAGGCGGCCCACCAGCATGAGCAAACTGCGCGTTGGAGTGGCGGGACCCGTGGGCTCCGGCAAAACGGCCCTCGTTGAAGCCCTCTGCCGGCGGCTGCGCCAGGAGCTGGAGCTGGCGGTAGTGACCAATGACATCTACACCCAGGAAGACGCCCAGTTCCTGACCCGCGCCGGCGCTCTGGAGCCCGAGCGCATCCGCGGGGTGGAAACGGGAGGTTGCCCCCACACCGCCATCCGGGAAGACTGCTCGATCAACCGCGCCGCGGTGGAGGAACTGGAGAACCAGTTCCCTGATCTCGATCTGGTGCTGGTGGAGAGCGGCGGTGACAATCTCGCGGCCAGCTTCAGTCCGGAGCTGGTGGATCTGTGCATCTATGTGATCGACGTGGCCGCCGGGGACAAGATCCCCAGGAAGGGGGGGCCGGGCATCACCCGCTCCGACCTGCTGGTGATCAACAAGATCGATCTGGCAGCGATGGTGGGCGCCGATCTGAGCGTGATGCAACGAGACACTGAACTGATGCGACCGGGCCGCCCCTGGTGCTTCACCAACCTTCGCAGCGGAGAAGGCCTGGAGCGTGTCGAATCCTTTCTGCGTGAACAGTTACCCAGCCCAAGGGCCTGAGTCAGGGACCTGGCTTCACCAGCAAATCCACACACCCTGAGCCAGCACAGAGGTTTCGTGCGATCGGATACATAGCGCCCTGGGCGATCTCCGTAAGTTCCGAGCTGCCGTCAGCATCGCGGCATACCCTCACCTTGACAAAGCACCAATGGTTCAGAATCTCTCTCGGCGGCTGTTTGCTGGACTTGCTGCTTCCGCCGTCAGCATCACTCTGGTGTCCTGCGGTGGCGGTGGCGGTGGAGACTCCGCTGGCAACTTCGACGGCGAGGTCAAAGTTGGCATCCTCCACTCCCTGAGTGGCACCATGGCCATCTCGGAAACGACCCTGAAAGAGGTCGAAGAGATGGCGATCAAGGAGATCAACGACGCCGGCGGCGTCAAGGTTGACGGCAAATCGTACAAAATCGTCGCTGTTGCCGAAGATGGTGCCTCCGATTGGCCCACCTTCGCCGAGAAATCGCAGAAGCTGATCGACTCCGACAAGGTGGCCGTAGTGTTCGGAGGCTGGACCTCCGCCAGCCGCAAAGCCATGCTGCCGGTGTATGAGGCCAAGAACCATATGCTCTTCTACCCGATTCAATATGAAGGGCAGGAGTGCTCCAGGAACATCTTCTACACGGGCGCCGTTCCCAACCAGCAGGCTGAACCAGCCGTTGACTGGCTGATGAAGACCTACGGCGATAAGCTGGGCAAAAAGGTCTACCTGGTTGGCTCAGACTACGTCTATCCTCGGACCGCCAACACCATCATCAAGGAGCAGATGAAGGCTCTTGGCGGTGAAACCGTTGGCGAAGACTACATCCCTCTCGGCAACACCGAGGTAGCCCCGATCATCGCCAAGATCAAGAAGGCGTTCCCGGATGGCGGCATCATCATCAACACCTTGAACGGCGACTCCAACGTTGCCCTCTTCAAGCAATTCAAGGCCGCCGGCATTGACCCGGCAAAATACCCGATCATGTCCTTCTCGATTGCTGAGGAGGAGATCCGTCAGATCGGCCCTGAGTACACCACTGGCACCTATGCCACCTGGAACTTCTTCATGAGCCTGGACACCCCGGCCTCGAAGAAGTTCACCTCCGACTTCCAGGCGATGTATGGCGCCGATCGGGTCACCGGTGACCCAGCTGAATCGGCCTACAACATGGTGTACCTCTGGAAGAACGCTGTTGAGAAGGCCGGTACCTTCGAAGATCTCGACAAGGTCCGCAAGACCATGATCGGCATCAAATTCGATGCGCCCCAGGGCGAGATCGAAATGTTCCCCAATCACCACACCTCCGAGCGGGTGCTGATCGGTGAAGCCGAAGCCAACGGTCAGTTCAAGATCCTCGAGGACAGCAAGACGGCCATTCCGCCCATCCCCTGGAACCAGTTCGTGCCCGAAACCAAGGGTTTCACCTGCGACTGGACTCAGGATCGTCCTGATGCAGGCAAGTTCAAGATGTGATCAGGGCCATCCCCGGGAGGCGATGAAGAATCGGTGGTTCCTCCAGGAACCACCGCCCGCCATCCAGATCGATACACCACCACCCCGTTCGACCTGGTCCAGCATCGCTGACGCGATGCTGGACCTAACTTTCAACATTCATTCCGTTGGAACTTTTCTTTTCTCAGATCCTCGATGGCCTCAGCATCGGATCGGTTCTGCTGCTTGCAGCTACCGGTCTGGCCATCGTTTTTGGCTTGATGGGGGTCATCAACCTCGCCCATGGTGAGCTCATGATGCTGGGCGCCTATGTCACCTACGTGGTGCAGTCGGCGTTCAAACCCATGGGTGGTGTGATCTTCGAGCTGTATTTCCCGGTCTCTCTGGTGCTTGCCTTCATCGTCACGGGATTGATTGGAGT
This sequence comes from Synechococcus sp. CBW1107, assembly GCF_015841355.1. Taxonomy (NCBI): domain Bacteria; kingdom Bacillati; phylum Cyanobacteriota; class Cyanophyceae; order Synechococcales; family Synechococcaceae; genus Synechococcus; species Synechococcus sp. CBW1107. The sequence goes on along the minus strand of NZ_CP064908.1, from coordinate 1,632,893 downwards.
GCTGCTGGAGAGAACGCTGATCCGACAGCTTTACGGCAGACCCCTGGAAACACTGCTCGCCACTTGGGGAGTCAGCCTGATTCTCATCCAGCTGATTCGAAGTGTCTCAACGGCCATGATGCTTGGCATCATTGTGGGTGTAGCTTCCGGGGTCTTACTTTCTAAGTTACTGCGCGCGAAGTTCTCACAGAAGCCTTTCTTCACCTATCTCAATGGACTGGGCTGGGCTCTCTCCATCCTCATCGGTCTGATTGCCGTGAATCTCTTCGATCAGTTCCGGCCACTCTCCAAGCCTTGGTTCGGTCCCCGCAACATCGATGTGACGGCACCGAAATGGCTGCAGGGTAGCTGGGGGATGATCGGCACCATCGAACTGCCCGGTCTGAGGATCTTCATCATCCTGCTGTCGGCCCTTTTGCTTCTGGCCACCTACTGGTTCCTGAATAAAAGCGTCTGGGGTCTGCGGATCCGCGCAGTCACCCAGAACCGTCAGATGAGCAACTGTCTCGGTATTCCAACCGATCGCGTGGACAGCATCACCTTCGGTATCGGATCCGGACTGGCCGGTGTGGCTGGGTGCGCCATCACTCTGCTGGGATCGGTGGGCCCCAACCTTGGAGCCGCGTATATCGTGTCCTGCTTCATGGTGATCGTGCTGGGCGGGGTGGGCAACCTGCTCGGCACCGTGATCGCGGCGATTCTGCTCGGGATCATTCAATCGGTGATCGGCTCCGGCACCTTGCTCACCATCTTCCCGGATATGCCGGCGGCCGCCCGAGGGGTCACTGAATTCTTCGCGACCACGAGCATGTCGCTGGTCCTCGTCTTCATCTTCATCATCGTCTTCCTCCAGTTCCGTCCCAACGGCATGTTCCCTCAGAAGGGTCGCTCGGTCGATGCCTGACCCGATCATCCCCACCCGCTGCAGATTCCCGTTCCATCTCCCCACGAGGAGGCCTCTACCTTGAAACTCTTCCAAAGACTTGTCCCCTGGATTCTGCTGGCGGTTGCCCTGTTCATCCTGCCGGCGGCGCTCGACGATTTTCGGCTCAACCTCTTCGGTCGCTATTTCGCGCTCGCCATTACCGCTCTGGCGATCGATCTGATCTGGGGATACACCGGTCTGCTGAGCCTGGGTCAGGGGATCTTCTTCTCGTTGGGTGGCTACGCGGTGGCCATGTACCTGATGCTCAAAACCAAGAGCCTGGCTGGCGGTAATGGCATCCCCAAATTTTTCGAGAACTACGGCGTCGCTGAGCTGCCCTTTTTCTGGAAGCCCTTCTGGTCACCTGTATTCACGCTGATCGCCATCTGGGTGATCCCAGCCGTGGTGGCTGGTGTGGTGGGTTGGTTGATCTTTAGAAACCGGATCAAAGGAGTGTATTTCTCCATCATCACCCAAGCCGCGTTGATGGTGTTCTTCCACTTCTTCAACGGCCAGCAGAAGCTTTTCGACGGCACCAACGGCCTCAAAACCAGCACCTCGCAGCTGTTCGGCCAACTGGTGGGTTCCCCTGACATGCAGGTGTGGTTCTACCGCCTCACGGTGATCCTGCTCCCCCTGGCTTTTCTGATCTGCCGGTACTTCACCAGCGGGCGCTTCGGTGATGCCCTGATCGCCATCCGTGATGATGAGACAAGATTTCGTTTTGCCGGTTTCAATCCGGTCCCGTTCAAGACCATCGTCTTCCTGGTGGCGGGAGCCCTGTGCGGAATCTCCGGCGCGCTCTACACCGTGCAGTCCGGCATCGTTTCGCCCCAGTACATGTCGATCTCCTTCTCGATCGAGATGGTGATCTGGGTGGCCGTGGGCGGCCGGGGGACTCTGGTGGGTCCCATCATCGGCGCCACGGTGGTCAACTACCTGCGCAGCCTGGTAAGCGAGGCCCTGCCAGAGGCCTGGCTCTTCGTCCAGGGTGCCCTGTTCATCTTCGTGGTTGTGCTCATGCCCGATGGCATTTATGGCTGGGTTGTCAACGGCGGATTCAGGAGTCTGCTGGCCGCCTTCGGCATCGCCAAGAAGGCAAAAACCTATCCCCGGATCGATGCGGAGGCTCTCCCCGTGGACTAGTCAGTCCGACAATACTGCCAGGTTTTTCTTCGTGACTGCTTTCTCGAATACGCTCCTTTCCGATGTCCATGTCAGAACCTCTACTTGAGCTCAATGACGTCAGCGTGAGTTTCGATGGCTTCTATGCCCTCACCGATCTCAGCCTGAAGTTATATAAGGGTGAGTTGAAGTCGATCATCGGGCCCAACGGTGCCGGCAAGACAACATTTCTGGATGTGATCACCGGCAAGGTTCGACCCACCAAGGGCTCGGTGACCTTCAAGGGACAATCGCTTCTCGGTGTTTCGGAGCAGAAGATCTCTCGTCAGGGGATCGGCCGCAAGTTCCAGACCCCGAGGGTCTTCGAGAACCTCAGCGTGCTTCGCAATCTCGAGCTGGCCGCCTCCCCGTTGAAAAACGCCTTCAGCCTGCTGGGGTCGGGCCTTCCCCAGGCGGCCAAGGACGAGGTTCATCGCATCATGAACTATGTGGGCCTGGCACCCTTCGCCACCGTGAAGGCTGGCTCCCTCTCCCATGGCCAGAAGCAGTGGCTGGCCATCGCTTGCCTGGTGGCCCAGGCCCCGGAAGTGCTGCTCCTGGATGAACCGGTTGCCGGTCTGACCGATGAGGAAACCCTGCGAACGGCCGAACTGATCAAGTCCCTGGCCGGCGACCACACCGTGGTGGTGATCGAGCACGACATGGAATTCATCCGGGATCTCGATTTCGACGTCACCGTTCTGCACCAGGGGCAGGTGCTCACTGAGGGTCCGCTGGACCAGGTCAAAGCCGATCCAAGGGTTATCGAGGTCTACCTGGGGCCGCCCGAACAGTAACCGTTTTCCGACCTTCAACCACCGCCCCCATGTCTACCACCAGCGAAAAACCCCTGCTCCAGGTCAACGGTCTGAATGTGTATTACGGAGAAAGCCATATTCTCCGCAACGTGGACCTGAGCATCCATGAAGGGAAAATGGTCTGCCTGATCGGTCGCAACGGCGTCGGCAAAACCACGTTTCTCAAGACCATCATCGGACTGCTGCAGCAGCGTTCGGGCACCATCGAATACGGCAGCGGTCAACTGTCCAGCCAGCCTCCCTACCGGAGAGCTCGTGCAGGCATCGGCTATGTCTCCCAGGGCCGGGACATCATTCCCCAGGTTTCGGTCAAGGAGAATCTCCTGCTGGGCATGGAGGCCCTTCCCGGAGGGCTCGAGAAGAACCGCCACATCGATCCTCTGATCTTCGATCTGTTTCCGATTCTCGAGAAGTTCCTCAAGCGCAAGGGTGGCGACCTCAGTGGCGGTCAGCAGCAGCAGCTGGCCATCGCCCGAGCTCTGCTGGGCAAGCCGAAACTGCTGCTGCTGGATGAACCGACCGAAGGGATTCAGCCTTCGATCATCCTCGACATCGAGCACGCCGTTCAGCGAATCATGAAGGAGACCGGCATCAGCGTGCTGCTGGTGGAGCAGCATCTTCACTTCGTGCGCCAGTCCGATTTCTATTACGCCATGCAGCGTGGAGGCATTGTGGCCAGTGGCAAGACGGATCAGCTCTCCGACGAGGTGATCAAGGAGTTCCTGACGGTCTGATCGAACGCGCCTGGGCGTTGGCTCCCAGCAGGAGTCAACGCCCAGGTCGGAGCACTCACTGTCGTGAGTGTCAGCAGCCTCGATTCAGCATCCAGGGGCGGGTGCTGCTCTGCTTCAGCCGGGGCTTTCCTGCCGGGGGAGTGGCCTGCTTGCGCACCAGTCGCGGTTCCGACTGCTCCTGTTTCAGCCGCAGGGGCCCGGTGAGGGACATCACCGGTGTGAACACGCGCTTGCCCTCTGCCTCACAGGCGGGACAGTTGGTGTTGCTCTGGCGCTCATCGATGCTGCGCCAGACTTCAAAGTTTTCACAACCGTTGGTGCAGCTGAATTCGTAGACAGGCATGGCGGGCGGAAGATGAGATCGTTCAAAAAATGATCAGCACAACAGAAAGGGGGCCTGATGCTCAGGCCCCCCGTTCCACAGTTACTGATCAGCAGGGCAGGATATCCTGGTCAAAGATCGAAGTTGGTATGGCCAGGGTGCAACAGGCATTGGGGATATCGACAATGCCGCTGATTCGCCCCTCGACCGGTGCACAGCTCAGCAGCAGATAGGCCTGCTCGCCCGTGTAGCCGAACTTCTTGAGATATTCGATCGCATTGAGGCAGGCACGACGATAGGCGATATGTACATCCATGTAGTACTGCTTGCCTTCGAACTCATCAACCGAGATCCCCTCAAACACGAGGTAATCAGTGAAATGAGGTTCGACGGGGCTGGTCTTGAACATGGGATTGACCATCCCATACTTCTCCATGCCACCCTTGATGATCTCCACGTGCAGATCGAGGTAGCCAGACATCTCGATGGCGCCGCAGAAGGAGATTTCACCATCCCCCTGGGAGAAGTGGATGTCTCCCATCGAGAGCTTGGCTCCTTCCACGTAGACGGGGAAGTAGATCTTGGTTCCTTTGGTGAGATTCTTGATGTCGCAGTTGCCGCCATGCTCCCGGGGAGGCACCGTGCGGGCCGCCTCATTGGCCACCCGCTCGAACTCCGAGCTGGGCAGGGTTCCGAGGATGGCGCTGTTGGGATTGGGAAGAGCCGCCAGCACCGGCTCACTGCCCGAGAGACCGGCGCCATAGGTGCGGCGGTCGGGGGCGGTGTTCACCAGCTCGGTTTCACGCCGGTTCCACTCCCTCAGCAGCTCATGGGAGGGGGCGCAGCCGATCAGGCCGGGGTGGGTGATGCCAGCGAAACGCACGCCGGGGATGTGCCTGGAGCTGGTGTAGATCCCTTCGAAATCCCAGATGGCCTTGGCCGCCTTGGGGTAGTGATCGGTGAGGAAGCCGCCTCCGTTTTCCTTGGCGAAAATGCCCGTGAAGCCCCATTCATCTCCCTGCAGGGCACCGACATCGAGAATATCGACCACCAGGATGTCGCCGGGCTGGGCACCATTCACCCAGATCGGCCCACTCAGGACATGGACAACCTCGAGATTGACATCGGCGATGTCCTGCGGATCATCGTTGTCCTTGATCTGGCCATCGGTCCAGTCCTTGCATTCGATCCTGAACACATCACCCGGATTGACTGAAACCACTGCCGGGATGTCGGGATGCCAGCGGTTGTGGCCCGGCATCTCCTGCTGGTCCATCGTCTTGGTGAGATCAACCTTGAACAGTGTTTTCGGCATCGAAAGGAGGGGTTCGTTGCGGTTTTCGCCCACATCCAACGCGAGCCCTCCAGGAGGAACAGTGTCATCGGCTACTGGACCCCGCGCTCAGCGGCCCTGTCACTGGCGTGCCGTGCTGTCATCGAAATCACCGCGGCGGCAGAGGTTGTCCCTGAGGCGCGCCGTCCAGGCCTGAGGCTTTAGGCCGCCACTGGCCTCGATCCGCCCATCAAAGTGATACAGAATCTGCCAGCGACTCTTGCCGCTCAGCTGAGCGGCCTCGGCAACGTCCGAGATGGGGTAGCCATAGACGTTGTCGTAGGCGGGCCAGCCGGGTGTGTCCTTGATGCTGCAGACGGCATTGAGCGCATGCAGGCGTCCGTCCGCCGGCTGGCCAGGCCCATGCAGGCGCACGGCTCCCTTGTAGAGGCCGTTGGACACCCCCGGCTTGAAGGTCTGGGCCAGCTCGACCCGGGTCCCCTCGACCTCCACCAGCGCATCGCCAAGCCGGGCGTTCTGAACGGCCACCTCCTTCGGCCCGCCGCAGGCCGAAAGCCCCGCCAGCAGGAACGCCAACCCCGGGATCACCGCTGCAGCCCCGACCCTCACGCTGTTCATCCGCTGATGACCCGACGCTATGACAGGTGCCTTCGGTGACGGACCCTGGACCAGTCGATCAGTCGTCCGCAAGCAAGCGACGCCAGAAGTGCTCCGGCTCGGGCCAGGTGGAGACCACCTCCCCCTCCAGGGACCGGATCGGCCGGCAACCGAGGCTGTTGATGAGCAGAGCACCGTGCCGCAGCTGGGAGGCCTCGATCGGCGCCGGAGCCTCCTGGGCCAGCCCCAGGGCCAAAGCTCTGGCCCGCATCACGCCGGGAAGGCAGCCGCTGGCCTGCGGCGGTGTCCACCACCCCCCGGAGTGACGCACCAGCAGGTTGGCGCAGGTGCCGCAGCAGAGCCCCCCGGCCGTGCTCAGCAGCAGCGCCTCCTGCTGACCCGCCCGTCGGGCCTCCAGTCTGGCCAGCACCGAAGCGCCATAGGCGAAGGTCTTGCAGGAACTCAGGCGGCTGGCGGCATTGCGCCGCTCGAGCCGGCTCACCATCACGGACACCGAGCTGAAATCAGGCCAGGCGGGGCTGAGCTGCAACCAGAAGCGTGCAGGTCCCGCGGAGGGTTCGAGGCCCCGGGCACCATCGCCCCGGCTCCAGTTGAGGCGCAGGGCCCCGCAGGCGATGCCGCTGCGATCGATCGCCTCGCGGGCCAGCAGCGCCACCCGCTCCAGCGGCGGTGGGGGCTCAAGACCCAGCACCTCCGCCCCGCAGCGCCAGCGCTGATGGTGCTGGGCCAGCAACCGGGGGCGCCCCCCCTCCACCAGCACGGTTTCGAACAGCCCATCGGCCAGACTCAGGCCCCGATCCGAGAGCGGCACCGCCAGGCTGCCCGGTTTACCCCAGCGGCCTCCGTCCGGTCCATCGATCCAGGCGATCGCGTTCAGGCCAGGGCCTCCAGCAGGGGATCCAGTTTCCAGGCCAGTTCCTCAGCCTCGGCGGCGGGGCTGGAATCGGCCACGATGCCGCAGCCGGCATGGGCGCGCAGGCGCCGGCCCCTGAGCATCAGGCTGCGGATGAGGATGTTGCTGTCGAAGCGGCCGTCGGCCTCGAGCAGGAACAGGGATCCGCAGTAGGGCCCCCGGGGCACGGGCTCCAGGGCACCCAGGCGCTGGCAGGCGCGCACCTTCGGGGCCCCGGTGATCGACCCGCCCGGCCAGCAGGCCCGCAGCAGGTCCACCAGATCGGCCTCGGGGCGCAGGGATCCCTCCACCACGGAGGTGAGGTGGTGCACCTGGCGGTAACTCTCCAGCCCCAGCAGCTGAGGCACCCCGATCGAGCCGCTGCGGCAGACCCGGCCGAGATCATTGCGCAGCAGATCGACGATCATCACGTTCTCGGCCCGGTCCTTGGCGCTGGTGATCAGGTCGGCAGCGGCGGCGGCATCGGCGGCGGCGGCGGTGTGACGGGGCCGGGTGCCCTTGATCGGACGGGTCTCCACCTGGCCATCCTCCTCCAGACGCAGAAAGCGTTCCGGCGACGCGGAGAGCACGGCCTCACCGTCCTCGCCGAGCGAGGCGATCGCCACTCCACCGAAGGGCGCCGGGCAGTGGCGCCTGAGCCGGCCGTAGAGCTCCAGGGGTGAGACCGGCTGTGGCAGCAGCAGTTCGCGGCAGGCGGTGAGATTGGCCTGGAACAGATCCCCCGCGGCGATCCACTCCCGCAGGGCCGTCACCTGGTGGGCGAAGGCCTCCGGGGTGGTGTGCCAGTGCCAGTGGCCGGGCGGCAGACCCGGGGCCGGCGGCGCTGCGGCCTCCGCCGTTCCTGGGTCTTCAGGGCCTGATCCGATCAAGGCCGCCAGGTCCCGCAGCCGCCCCGGGTCGTCCCCCTCCAGCCAGAGACGCCGTTCCTGCAGATCGAAGCGGAGCAGGGGGTCGTAGCGAGCGGCCCAGAGGGTGGCTGTGTCCGGCGAGCGCCAGTGGGATCCCGGCTCCACCCAGGCTCCCGCCTCATAGCCCAGCCAGCCCAGCCAGGCCCCACCCGTCCCCAGGACACGCCGCAGGGCCGCGAAGGGATCGCCGGCTCCGGACTCAGCCGGCAGGCCCCGGCACTCCACCTGCTCCAGGGGGGCCAGGGCCAGGGTCGAGGTGCGTCCCAGGGCCGTTCCATCCCCATCCAGCCAGACCAGCCCCTCCAGCCCGTAGTGCTGCGCCAGCCGGTTCACCAGGGGCCAGGGTTCCCGCCACGGCAGGGGGCGGATCAAAGGCTCCCGGCTCATCCAGGTCCGTGGCTGGCCAGCTCGGGATGCCCCGCGTCCCGCAGAGCGGCATCGCGGATGCGACAGCTGTCGCAGCGGCCGCAGGGGACAGTCCCGCCGGCATAACAGCTCCACGTGCTCTCGATCGGCAACCGCAGACGCAGGGCCTCCTCAACGATCCGTGTCTTGCTCCAGCTCAGCAGCGGTGCCCAGAGCCGGGCCCCGTGTCCTTCCCGGCCGGCCTTGCTGGCCAGATCCGCCAGGCTCTGAAACGCGGCGAGGTAGTCGGGACGGCAATCGGGATAACCCGAATAATCCACCGCATTCACCCCCAGCACGAGGCGGGAGGCCCCCCGGGCCTCGGCCAGGCTGAGCCCGAGAGCGATGAACACCGTGTTCCTGCCCGGCACATAGGTGGGAGGGATCACCCCCTCCACCGCCCCTGCGCCGGGCAGGGCGATGCCAGGGTCGGTGAGGGCCGAGCCACCCCAGGCAGCCAGGTTGACGGCGATGGTGTGGTGCTCGATCAGGCCGAGTGCAGACGCCAGCTGGGCGGCAGCCTCCAGCTCCCTGCGGTGACGCTGACCGTAATCGAACGACAGACCGATCAGCCGGTAGCCCGCCTCGATCGCCAGGGCCGCGGCCGTGGCCGAATCAAGCCCGCCGGAGATCAGTGCCACGGCCAGCGGTGCCGGGGACGCTGGATCCGGAGCCGCCGGAACGGATGGCTGGGGAATGGCGCCGATCAACGCTGAGCAGGGGCTTGGGAATCCATTGTGAAGCTCTGATCAGCGGGTCTGGGGCGAGTCGCTCTCCGGGGGGGGAGGTGTCAGCGGCTGGGACGGGCGGCGCTGGTCGGGCTCAGGGGTGGCGGGAGCGGAAGGCTGCTGGCGCGAGGGTGACTCCTCGGGTGGGCTCTCCGGCTGGGGGCGCTCAGCGGGCTCAGGCGGGCTCGGCACAGGCGGGGGAGGGTCGGCCCGCAGCGACAGGGTGATGAAGGCCGGGGCCACGCCTTCATTGCTGATCAGCAGCTGGGCCTGATTCCCGGGCACAACCCCCAGACTCACCACCCGCAGGGGACCCTTGGGCTCGAGCAGATTCCCCTGGGCGTCGAAGACGCTCATCTGCATCAGCGGTGAGCCATTCACCCCCAGCACTAGCTGGTGGCCCCTGGGGATGCGGATCGGGAAGACCCGGGCGCCGTTGGCCTCCAGTTCCGCCGACTGCACCCGGGCCTGACCGGGAGTGGCCAGGATCGGTTCGACCCGGAGGCTTTCCAGGGTCTGCTGGGCGGCGGCATACCAGAGCTGGCGGAAGGGCTCGGGTGGGATGTCCATGCTCGATCGGCCGGGCAGAAGGGCCTGGGCGTTGCCGGAAACCAGCTGGCGGAGCACCGGGGCGCTCAGCCCCTGGGCGGCAAGACGCCGCTGCTGGCCCTCCCAGTCGGAGGCGCTGAAACTGCCGAGCTTGCGGCGCACGGCGATCGGCAGCTGCTCCACCCGGGCCAGCCACTCCTCCGCCAGCTCATTCCAGACCTTGCGCAGGGGGGCATCCTCCAGCGCATCACTGGGCAGTCGCCCTCCCCGCTCCGGAAACTGGGCCATCAGGTTGGCGTCCACCAGGTTGAGGAACCAGCCACGGTCGACCTGCAGGGCCCTCAGCCGGTTGAGCAACTCCTGGCGCTGGTCCACCTCACCGGGCGGCAGGCTGGCGGTGAGGGGGCGCTGGGGGGCTTCCCTGACCTCCTCGCTGGGGGCCTTGCCGCGGCCGAGCAGCCACCAGCCGAGGCTGATGCCGACCACGGCCGAGAACACCAGCGCCATCACCACCGGCCAGAGACGGCCTTCCACGGCCTCGTCCTTGACCTGCTGGCGGCTGCGCAGAACAGCGACAGGCGGCGTGGGAGCCGGAGCGCGGGGAGGCTCAACTGGCGGCGGCACAGACGGTGGCACCAGGGCAACGGTGCGGTCGGCCCGGGCCACGGGGCCGAGGCTCTCGGGCATCGGCAGCTGCTGGAAGGCCTCCAGTGCCTGGGACGCCGTGGCGAAGCGCTGATCGGGATCGGAGCTCAGCAAACGCTCCAGCTGGTCCCGCAGGGCCGGATCAAGCTGGTCGGCGGACGGCCAGCTCCAGGCGAGGGTGCTGGGATCGAGCAGGGCCGCCGGCTCATCCCCGCTGAGCAGCACCAGCGCCACGACCCCCAGGGAATGCAGATCCATCCAGGGCTGCACGGGTTCGCCGCGGCCCAGCTCCGCCGGCGCATAGCCGGGCGTGGCCCCGCCGGCGGGAGCCTCGATCGAACCGTCGCGCACCAGGCCGAAATCGAGCAGCACCGGCAGGCCGTCGCGGTCACGGCGCAGCAGATTGGCCGGACAGAGATCGCCATGGACCAGGTCCTGGCCATGCAGGGCCGCCAGCACCGGCAGCAGCTGCCGCACCAGCAGCAGCACCTCCCCCGCCCCGAAGACCAGCTGACGCTCGCGCCGCGCCTCCAGCAGCTCCCTGTAGGTGGGTCCCCCCTGCCACTCGCGCACCAACCAGAGCTCATCCCCCCGAGGAATGGCTTCACCGATGCGGGGGATCTGGGGATGGAGCACCCCCTGCAGGCGGCTCCAGAGCTGCCGCCAGTGCTCCTGGTCCTGCTCGGGGCCCAGCTGGCGCAGGGCCATCAGCGCCCCGCCCGCCAGCTGATCGCTGGCGCGCCAGAGCACCCCCTGGGGGCTGCGGCTGAGCTCCGCCTCCAGGCGGTAGCGATCCGCGATCAGCAGACCTGGCTCGGCGGTTTGAGCGGGATCCATCAGGCCGGAACCCGCTCTCGGCGGGGCTGGCTCAGTCCGCGGGAGGCCAGCCAGTCGGCATCGTAGAGGCGGGAGCGGTAGCGATCACCGCTGTCGCAGAGCACGGTGACGATCGTGTGGCCGGGCCCGAGCCGGCGGGCCGTTTCCACCGCCGCCGCCACGTTGATGCCCACCGAGCCGCCCATGAACAGCCCTTCCCGCCAGAGCAACTGGTAGATGGTCTCGAGGGCGCTCTGGTCGTCGATGCGCACCGCATCGTCGATCGGTGCCCCCTCGAGGTTGGCGGTGACGCGGCTGTTGCCGATGCCCTCGGTGATCGAGCTGCCCTCGGCCTTCAGCCCAGCGCCGGTGGCCCAGGCATGGAGGGCGCTGCCGTGGGGATCGGCCAGCACGCAGCGCACCCGCTCGGAGCGCTCCTTCAGGAACAGGGCCACGCCGGCATAGGTGCCGCCGGTGCCGGTGGCCGACACCCAGGCGTCGATGCGGCCGCCGGTCTGCTCCCAGATCTCAGGGCCGGTGCTGGCGTAGTGGGCGCGGCGGTTGGCCAGGTTGTCGAACTGATTGGCCCAGATGGCACCCGGGATTTCGGCGGCGATGCGGCCCGAGAGCTTCACGTAGTTGTTGGGGTCGCGGTAGGGCACCGCCGGGACGGTGCGCACCTCCGCGCCAAGGCTGCGCAGCAGCCCGATCTTCTCAGCCGACTGGGTGTCGGGGATGACGATCAAGCTGCGGTAGCCGCGGGCATTGCAGAGGTGGGTGAGGCCGATGCCGGTGTTGCCGGCCGTGCCTTCGACCACGGTGCCGCCCGGTTGCAGAGCTCCCGACTCCTCCGCTTCCAGCAGGATGCCGAGGGCAGCGCGGTCTTTGACGGAGCCCCCGGGGTTCATGAACTCCGCCTTGCCGAGGATCTCGCAGCCGGTCAGATCGCTGAGCAGGCGCAGACGAATCAGGGGGGTGTTGCCGACGGCTTCGACAAAACCCTGGCTGATGCCTGCCTGGGTGCAGGATCCCTGGCGGATGCCCATGGCGGCGGCTTTGTCGCAACGGTGGTCTGTGGCCGATCGTAAGGGGGTCAGCCGCGACCGCCGATCCCCACTAGGCTCCACCCCAGCTCGCTTCCCATGCCATGGCTTCCGCGGCTCCAAGCGCGGCCCTGCTGGAGCGGCTGGGGACGATCCGCCGCCGCAGCGAAGAGCTGGTGGCCGATCTGGAGCCTGAAGACCTCTGCCTGCAGGGCATGGCCGACGCCAGCCCGCCCAAGTGGCATCTCGGCCACACCACCTGGTTCTTCGAGACCTTCCTGCTCCAACCCCACTTGCCCGGCTATGAGCCCGCCGACAGCCGCTGGGGCTTTCTGTTCAATTCCTATTACGACGCGATCGGCGAGCGCCACCCCCGCCCCCAGCGGGGCCTGCTCTCCCGTCCACCGATGCGTGAGGTGATGGCCTGGCGGCGGCGGGTGGATGCCGGACTGAAGGATCTGCTGGAGCGGCTGGTCCGGCAACCCCAGGCCACGGCGGAGCCTGTGCTGGAGCTGCTGGAGCTGGGGCTGCAGCACGAACAGCAGCACCAGGAGCTGCTGCTGATGGATCTGCTCGACGGCTTCAGCCGTAACCCCCTGGAGCCCGCCTACCGCCAACCCGGCGGGCTCCAGGTCGAGGCGGCGGAGCCGCTGGAGTGGATCGAGCACCCGGGCGGCCTGGTGGAGATCGGCGCGGGCCCCGAGGACGGCTTCCACTTCGACAACGAGGCGCCACGGCACCGGCACTGGCTGGAGCCCCATGCGATCGCCAGCCGGCTCGTGCGCAACGGCGAATTCGCGGCCTTCATCGCCGCGGGGGGCTACCGCCGGCCCGAGCTCTGGATGAGCGAAGGCTGGGCCCTGGTGCAGGAGCGCGGCTGGCGGGCGCCTCGCTACTGGCGCGGCTCGGAACGCGACGGCTGGAGCTGGGAATTCAGCCTGGAAGGGAGGCGTCCCCTGCGTCCGGAAGGGCCGGTGCGGCATGTGAGCTGGTTCGAGGCCGAGGCCTACGCCCGCTGGGCTGGTGCCCGCCTGCCCACGGAAGCCGAGTGGGAATCCGCCTCCCGGGGCGGCCACCCCGCCCTGCGGGAGCTGGAGGGTCAGGTCTGGCAGTGGACGGCCAGCGCCTACCGTCCCTATCCGGGCTTCACGCCAGCCGCCGGCGCGGTGGGTGAATACAACGGCAAATTCATGAGTTCCCAGATGGTGCTGCGCGGCGGCAGCGACTTCACCCCTCCCGGTCACGGCCGCCACTCCTACCGCAACTTCTTCCCGCCCGCCAGCCGCTGGGTGGCCAGTGGTCTCCGCCTGGCCCAGGAGCGGCGATGAGCAGTCAGCCAGGCCTCAGGCCCAGGCTGGTGACACAGGTCGCCCAGCCGCCGCCGGAGCCTGCCATCACCATGCTCGATCTGCATCCGGCCCCGGCCGACATGGCCCGGCTGGTGATCGAGGGGCTGAGCCGCACACCCAAGCAACTGCCTGCCTGGTTCCTGTACGACAACGAGGGCTCACGCCTCTTCGACGCCATCTGCGAACAGCCGGAATACGGTCTCACCCGCACCGAAACCACCCTGCTCAACCGCCACGCCCCCTCGATGGCCGCGGCCATGGGGGAGGGTGTGCTGGTCGAGTTCGGCGCCGGCAGCGCCCGCAAGGTGTCGCCGCTGCTGGAAGCCCTGGCCCCGCCAGCCTATGTGGCCCTCGACATCAGCGCCGAGCATCTGCAGCAGGCCTGCCGCAACCTGCAGCAACGCCACCCCACGATCCCGGTGCTGGGCATCTGCTGCGACTACAGCCAGCTCAGGGAGCTGCCGGAGCACACCCTGCTGGAAGGGCGGCGGCGGCTCGGCTTCTACCCCGGCAGTTCCCTGGGCAACTTCGATCCCGGCGAAGCCGTGACCCTGCTGGGCCAGTTCGCCCGCCTGCTGGGAGGCGATGGGCGACTGCTGATCGGAATCGACCAGCCACGCTCGCCGGCGGTGCTGGAAGCGGCCTACAACGACCGGGCCGGCCACTCCGCCGCCTTCGCCCGCAACCTGCTGGTGCGGCTCAACAGGGAGCTCGCGGGCAGCTTCGATCCCGGCAGCTTCCGCTATGAGGCCCACTGGGAGAACGAGGAGTCCCGCATCGCCATGGCCCTCGTGAGCGAACGGGACCAGCAGGTGAGCCTCCATGGACGCCGCTGGTGGTTCGCCGCCGGCGAGGCCCTGATCACCGAGTACAGCCACAAGTACAGCCCGGAGGCGTTCACGGCCCTGGCGGCGGCGGCGGGCTGGCAGGCGCTGGAGCGCTGGAGCGCCGACGATGGCAGCTTCAGCCTGCACCTGCTGCAACCGGCTTCAGCGGGAAGCGCACCAGGCAGACTCAGCATCTGATCAGCAGGGAGAGGACCGACGATGAGCAGGGACGACCAGCGTCGGGCCATGCGCGAGACCCGAGAAGGACTGATCGAGCAACTGGAGCAGCTCTACCGCGAGGCTTTCGATCGCATCGGTGAGCAGGATCTCGGCGAGGGGGCCATCGCCCGCCTCACCCAGCTGCTGCTGCGCTCCCGCGAAGCGGCGATCAGCCCCCTGGAGGAAGAGATCGAGGCGCCCCTGATCACCCGCGCCCCGGAGTGAATCCTCCCCTGACCGAGACACGCCCATGAGCAGCAGCTGGTTCGAGAAACTGGAGTCGCAGCTGGAGCAGCAGCTGGAGGCGTTCCTCGGCAGCCATCCGGGCCAACAGGAGCTGCTGGAGCTGGAGGAGCTGCTGGAGCGCCAGCGGCGCCTGCGCCGGCGGCGCCTGCAGATCCAGGCCCAGGCGGAGCAGCTGCGTCAGGCCCTGCTGCAGATAGCCGGCGAGATCACCCAGTGGCAGGAGCGGGTGCGGCGGGCACGGGCCGCCGGTGCCCAGGAGCTGGCGGCCCGCGCCGAAGCCCATCAGGGTCAGCTGATGGGGCAGGGGCGCGACCGCTGGCAGCAGCTGGGAGAGCTCGGCAAGGAGTTCGCCCGGGTGGAGCAGGAGTTGCAGGAGCTGGAGCAGCGCCAACAGGCCCGGCCCAGGCCCTCCGGCCAGCCCGCCACAGAACCGGTGGCCGGACCGGCCACCACCGGTCCCGACCTGGAACGCGCCTGGGCCGATTTCGAGTCACGCCAGGAGCTGGAGGACCTGCGCCGCCGCACCAGACCCTCCGGCCCCTGAGCGGGGATCCGTCACGTGGGTTTTCTGTTCTCGAAACTGCTGCCGCAACTGCTCTATCCCCTGAGCCTGGGCCTGCTGCTGGCTCTGACCGGCCAGCTGATGCGGCCGCGACGGCGCTGGAGCGGTTCCCTTGGGGGGCTGGGCCTGGCTCTGCTCTGGATCAGCGCCATGCCCCTCACGGCCAGGGAGCTGGTCTGGGGGCTGGAGGACCGCAGCGCGGCCCTGACACCCGCCCCAGTCCCCGTGGGCGACGCCATTGTGGTGCTGGGCGGGGGCCTGCGGGCGGCGTTGCCCCCCAGGACCGGAGTGGAGGTGAACGAGGCCGGCGACCGGCTGCTGAGCGGGATCCGGCTGCTGCGGGAGCAGCGGGCGCCCCTGCTGCTGCTGAGCGGAGGCCGGGTGAGCTTCAGCAGTGGAGACCCGGCGCCGGCCGAAGCCTTGAGCGCCCGCAGCCTGGCGCTGGAGCTCGGGGTGCCCGCGGATCGGCTTCTGCTCAGTGATCAGGCCAGGACCACCGCCGAGGAAGCGAAGGATCTGCGGCGGATCGGCCTGTCCCGCGGCTGGAGGACGGTGCTGCTGGTGACCAGCGCCCTGCACATGCCCAGGGCCCTGGCCAGTTTCCGCCGCCAGAGCGGGTTCGAGGTCGTGCCGGTGGCCTGCGACTACCTGCTGCCGGCCCGTGATCAGCTCGGGACGCCCACCGTCGGATCGGTGATGCTGTCGCTCTGGCCAGACGCCGGTTCCCTGTTGCTGAGCAGCCTGGCGATCAAGGAGCACCTCGGCCTGCTGGTGTACCAGCTCCGGGGCTGGAGCTGAGTTGAACCGAAGGAGCGGCCGAGGGGTGGAACGTGGCTACTTCTTGGGAGCCGGGGGCACAAGGCTCACCCCCTCGGGGGGAGGCGTGGGATCGGGATCGGCGATCAGCATGTGCTGGAGGACGATCTCGGGCCGCTCGCTATCGCGCCAGCGGATCCGATACGCCGGCATCTTGGTGCCACGGCTGGTGGTCTGCTCAACTGGCTCCATCACCCAGCCCCTGCGGGAGCGGCCCTGGGGATTGCGCTTGACCACCGCATCCGCGTGTTTGAAGCGGAAACCGACGCGCTCACCGCTCATGGGCTGGGGGATAGTCCGAGTAGCGTCAATTATCTCATTGCGCCGGTTCAGCCCACCGGCGGCGGCGCTTCCGGCCGCAACAGGGGGAAAGCGATCACGTCCCGGATGCTCGGGCTGTCGGTGAGCAGCATCGCCAGCCGATCGATGCCGATGCCCAGTCCACCGGTGGGGGGCATGCCCACTTCGAGGGCATGAAGGAAGTCTTCGTCGACCCCGTGGGCCTCCAGATCACCCGCCGCGCGGCGCTCCTGCTGGGCTTCCAGCCGCCGGCGCTGGTCGATCGGATCAATCAGCTCACTGAAGGCGTTGGCGGTTTCACGGCCCACGATGAACAGCTCGAAACGCTCCACCAGACCGGGCTTGCTGCGGTGAGCACGGGCGAGGGGGGAGTTCTCCACCGGGTAGTCGGTCACGAAGGTGGGCTGAATCAGCGAGTCCTCCACCCGTTGCTCGAAGGCTTCGATGAGCAGCCGGCCCACGCTGTCGGCCGCCTCCGGCACCTCCAGGCCCACGGCGGCCATGGCGGCGGCGGCCTGCTCGCGACTGCTGAAGCCGTTGAAATCCAGGCCCGTGGCCTGCTCCACCAGCTCATGCATGGTGGCCCGGCGCCAGGGAGGGGTCAGATCGATGGCGGCGCCCTGGTACTCGATGGCCGTGGTGCCGCACACCTGCTGGCAGACCGAGGCGATCAGCTCCTCGGTGAGCGCCATCATGTCGATGTAATCGGCGTAGGCCTGATAGATCTCGACCGTTGTGAACTCAGGGTTGTGGCGGGTGCTCACCCCTTCATTGCGGAAGATGCGGCCCAGTTCATAGACCCGCTCGAAACCACCCACCACCAGGCGCTTGAGGTGCAATTCGGTGGCGATCCGCAGCACCAGGGGCAGATCGAGGGTGTTGTGGTGGGTGGTGAAGGGCCGGGCATCGGCGCCACCGGCCTCGGCGTTGAGGACCGGCGTTTCGATCTCCAGAAACTGGCGCTCATCCAGCCAGCGGCGGATGCCGCTCACCAGCAGGGCCCGGCGCCGGAAGGTCTCACGGGTCTGGGGAGAGACCACCAGATCGAGGTAGCGCTGGCGGTAGCGCTTCTCCACGTCCGCCAGGCCATGCCACTTGTCGGGGAGGGGCTGCAGGGCCTTGGTGAGCATCTGCCAGCCGGTCACCTTCACCGAGAGCTCGCCCCGATCAGTGCGGCGCAGGCTTCCGCTCACGCCGATCCAGTCGCCGGCGTCCACCAGGGTGGTCAGCTGGGTGAAGGCCTCGGGCTCATCCGGGAGGGCGGCCGCCAGGGTGGCCTTCTCGATGAAGAGCTGGATCGGGCCGGTCTCATCGAGCAGAGTGAAGAAGGCCAGCTTGCCCATCACCCGGCGGGTCATCACCCGACCGGCCACCGACACCCGCTCGTCCCGTTCCTGACCGTTGGCCAGATCGGCATGCAGACGCTGCAGCTCGGCGTGACGGTGACTGGGATCGAAGCGCAGGCCATAGGGTCCCTGACCCAGGCCCCTGAGGACCTCGGCCTTCTCCAGTCGGGCCTGCTCCAGGCGGTTGAAGCGCGTCTCCGGCAAGGGGGCGGATCTCAGACGGGAGCCCCATCCTGAAGGACCGAGGGTCTCAGGCCGTGGCCGCAACGGCCGCCTCGGCCATCCGCTGGGAGGCATAACCGGTGCCTCGCACCGTGAGGATCAGCTCGGGGTTGCGTGGATCGGGCTCGAGCTTGCCGCGCAGGCGGGCCACGTAGACATCGACCACGCGCAGGTCGGCGGCACGGCGGGGGGGATACCCCCAGAGCTGCTCGAGGATCTCGGCTCGCGGCACCACCCGGCCGGGATCACGGAAGAGCAGCTCCAGGAGGCTGAATTCGGTGTAGGTGAGGCCGATGCGCTCACCCTCGCGGGTGACCTGGCGGCGATTGGTGTCGACCACCAGATCGCCCACCCGCATCACCCCCTGCCCGGCAGGCACGTTGCGGGGTTCGGCGGCGGCGGAGCCTCTGCCCACCCGCCGCAGGATGGTGGCGATCCGGGCCTCGAGCTCCTTGGGGCTGAACGGTTTGGGCAGATAGTCGTCGGCGCCGAGATCCAGGCCGGCCACCCGTTCAGCGATGGCATCAAGCGCCGAGAGAAAGATGATCGGCACACAGGACTCGGCCCGCAGCCTGCGGCAGACCGCGAAGCCATCCAGCTTGGGCAGCATCACGTCGAGCACCACCAGGTCGGGCTGCTCGTCGTGGAACAGGGCAAGGGCCTGCTCACCATCCTCGGCGCAGACCACCCGGTAACCGGCCAGTTGCAGGCGCATCACCAGAACACGGCGCACCGTGGCCTCGTCGTCGACCACCAGCACGGTGCCACGGGGTTCTGTCGAGGACTCCGGGGAAGACTCACCCTGCCGCTGCTGGGGATCCGCTTCCAGGGGCATCGGAGTCCAGTCATGAAGAAAAGCAACCTTACCTTGTGAGGCAGTTACAGAGCGGCGATCGCCAGGCCTCTCCGCGGGGACTCAGTCAAGACTTAATGATTTATTCACGAAGCCCGGTGGGCAGCCCCCGCTCAGGGCCAGCGGGCTTCGGCATACGCGTTCCAGTCGCGCTCCGCTTCCGCCAGGGCCTGATCGCTCTCGATCTGGCCAAGCATCGCCCGCTGCAGCTGGCGGTAAAGGATCGCCTGCAACCGCTTCACCCCCGGAGTGGCTGGCACCAGCACCCGCGCCCGGCCGAGGGTCTCCGCCGACTGCAACCGCGCCTGCCGCACCAGCCGCTCCTGGGCATCCGCGGGGGTCTGCCGGCGCAATCCCTGCTCGATGCGCTCCAGGGCCTGCCTCGCCGAAGGGAGCACCCGGGCTTCCTCGGCAAAGCGGGCCTGGTTGGCGGCATTGGTGAGGTAGAGGGCAAAGCTGAGCGCCTGCTTCGCCTTCGTGCTCTGGCGTGAGACGGCCAGGTTCATCACCGCCACGTTCGCCAGGCCGTCGGGGCCCGTCAGGGGCGGCCCCGGCCGGGTGACGGCGGCAATGCCGGGGGCATTGGTCTGAATGCTGCGCAGGAACTCGGCGCCGCTGGAGAGCAGGGCCAGTTCACCACTCTGGTAGAGCTCCACGGCCCGGCGGTAGCCCTGGCTCACCACCTCCCGAGGCAGAAGTCCCCGTCTGTAGAGGTCGCTCCAGAACGCAAACGCCCGGCGGCCAGCCGGAGTGTTGAAGGCAGCCCGCTGGCGCCGATCCTGCAGGGTCACCCCCATCTGCACCATCGACTCCAGCAGCTCGGCCGAGTCATCGGGCACCACCGTGACGAACAGGGCGTACTTGCCGGTGCGGCGCCTGACGGCCTCGGCAAAGGCCGGCACCTCCTCCCAGCGGCCGGGGGGCTGGCTATACCCCGCCTGGGTGAGCAGGTCGCTGTTGCTGAGGGAAATCCTCGCCGTGAGGTACCAGGGAATGGCGAACTGCCTGCCGCCCTGGCGGCTGGCCTGCCAGATCAGGGGCAGGTAGGTGGCGGAGGCCCCCGGAGGCAGGAGCGGATCCAGATCCATCAGACCGCCCTTGCTGGCGAGGTTGGCCGCGAACAGCGGATTCAGGTTCACCACATCCGGTGCCGTGCGGGCGAACACCGCCGCCAGCAGCTTGCGCTCCACCGACCCCCAGGGCACATCCGTCCAGCGCACCTTGAGGCCCGGATTCTCCTGTTCCCAGGCGGAGATGACCCCACGCAGGTAGTCGTTGAACTTCGGTGCCAGATCAAGGGTCCAGAACTGCAGTTCCGGTCCGCTGGAGCGACGGACCCCACAGCCGGCCAGCAGGGCGAGCAGGGCGCCGCCCATCAACTCACGCCGGCTCCAGCGTCGTCCGGGATGGAAGGGCCGATTCAGCAAAGGTTTCGTCATCCCATCACCCCCGTGCGACGGCACTGTGCCGTCGCCAGAGCAACAGCAGCAACGAACAGATCATGGGTGCCAGCAGGGCCGTCACCAGCACCTGGGCCAGCAGGGTGTGCAGGTTCGCCGCGCTGAGCAGCGACGCCCAGCCGCTGGCCGCCTGCCGCTGCAGCAGCACACTCAGCCCCAGGAGAGCCGTGCCGAGCATGGCCAGCAGGCCAAGACTGAAGCTGCGCTCGATCGGCGGGCCCCGCCGCGACAACCGCCCCCACCACCAGCCCAGCAGGGCCAGGGCAGGCATCTGGGTGGCACCGCCGAGGTGGAGGGTGTCGAGCAGGAGGCCCAGGGCCAGCCCCGCCAGGGCACCGGAGAGGGGCCCATCCGCGAGCGACCAGGGCAGCAGCCAGAGCACCGCCCAGCTGGGGGGAACCCCGCCGATCCGCAGCACGCCTGGCGCCGCCAGGGTGAGCAGAGGCACCACCAGGGCGCTGACCACGAAGAGGGGGCGGCGGTGCAGGCTGGCCATGGTTCAGGTTCCCGCCGGAGCGGGTCCCCGGCGGGTGAGCACCTGCACCCAGTCGACCGAAGCCACCGGCGCGCTCAGCTGCACCACCGCCAGTGTGGCCGGCACCGCCTTCTCATCCACCGACTGGATCACCCCCACGCTCAGGCCCGGCGGCACCAGGGTGCTGGCGGGGGAGGTGACCACCACATCGCCCGGGCGCACCTGGGGATCCTTCTCAAGGAAACGGAGAACCGGCCTGCTGCTGCCGACCCCGGTGAGCAGCCCATGACGCTGGGTCCTCGCCACCCAGACACCCACCTTGCTGGCGCTGTCGGTGAGCAGAACCACCCGGGCGGTGGTGGGGGTGACGCTGTCCACCCGCCCGATCAGGCCGCCGGGAGCGATCACCGAATCCCCCGGGCGGATCCCCTGAAGCCCTCCGGCCCCCAGGACCAATTGATGCCACCAGTCGCCCGGCTCACGGGAAATCACCGGCGCGGTGACCTTGCCGGGATCGGCCCGCTGCAGATCGAGCAGGTGGCGCAGGCGGCGGTTGTCGAGCTCCAGCTGGCTGAGCCTGGTCTGCTGATCCAGCTGCTGCGCCGCCTGCAGCCACTCCTTCTGGGCGCTGCCGGGCCAGAAGGGGCGGCTGATCACGGCATAGGCATCACTGAGCAGGGCGCCCTTGCTGAGGCGCACGGCCACCAGGGCAACGGCCACCAGGGCCCAGGGCCAGGCTCCGACCACCGGCCTCAGCCAGGGGACGCGGAAGAGGCGTCCGAACGGCACCGGACTCAGGTGGAGAGACGAGAGAAGTCAGGAGTGTCGAGGACCCGCTCCAGACGTTTGTAGTCCTCCAGCACCTGGCCACAGCCGTTGACCACGCAGAGCAGTGGGTCCTGGGCCACGTGAGTGAGGATGCCGGTCTCGTGGCTGATCAGCTCGCTGATGCCGCGCACCAGGGCACCGCCGCCGGCGAGCATGATGCCGCGATCGACGATGTCGGCGGCAAGCTCGGGCGGAGTTCGCTCCAGGGTGCGTTTGACGGCTTCGACGATCACGTTGAGCGGCTCGGCCATCGCCTCGCGGATGTCTCCGGCGCGGATGTTGATCGTGCGGGGCAGACCGGAGAGCAGGTGCAGGCCGCGCACATCCATCGAGAACTCATCGTGGTCGTCGTCGGGGAAGGCGGAGCCGATCCGGATCTTGATCTCCTCGGCGGTGCGCTCACCCACCACCAGGTTGTGGACCTTCTTGAGATACACCGTGACGGCATCACTGATCTCATCACCCGCCACCCGCACCGACTCACTGAGCACGGTGCCGCCAAGGCTGAGCACAGCCACTTCAGTGGTGCCGCCACCGATGTCGACGATCATGGTGCCGACGGGTTCGGTGACCGGCAGACCGGCCCCGATCGCGGCCGCCACCGGCTCATCGATCAGATGCACCTCGCGGGCACCGGCCAGACCGGCCTCCCGCACCGCCCGGCGCTCCACGCCGGTGACACCGCTGGGGATGCCGATCACCAGCCGTGGAGCCACGATGCCGCGTCCTTCGTTGCCCTTCTGGATGAACGACTTGATCATCATCTCGGCGGCGTCGAAGTCGGCGATCACCCCATCGCGCAGGGGACGCACGGCGCGGATATTGCCTGGAGTGCGGCCCAGCATCAATTTGGCCTCGTCGCCCACCGCCAGGGGGACCCCCTTCTCCAGATCGAGCGCCACCACCGACGGTTCCTGAAGAACGATCCCCTTGCCTGAGACATACATCAGGGTGTTGGCCGTTCCCAGATCGATGCCGATGTCACGGGAGAGCTGGAAACGACGAAAGAACACTGGTGAGCAGCCAAGCGGCGCGAATCATAGGTGGACCCCCTGAAGAGGCCCTCGGCCGGAGCCGGGGTGGGACACCCAGGCCAAAGGGTGGAACCAGCAGAGAGAAGCGCTGCAGGACGTGGCGCATCATGGGTCCAAGAGACCCCATCCCCCCCTTTTTCTGGAGACCCCATGGGTGTGAATTCCGTGACCCTCGTCGGCCGTGCCGGCCGCGACCCCGAAGTGCGCTACTTCGAATCCGGCACCGTTGTGGCCAATCTCACGCTGGCCGTGAACCGCCGCAGCCGCGACGACGAACCCGACTGGTTCAACCTCGAGATCTGGGGTAAGCAGGCCCAGGTGGCCGCCGATTACGTCCGCAAGGGCTCCCTGCTGGGCATCATCGGATCCTTCAAACTCGACCGCTGGACAGACCGTGCCACCGGTGAGGAGCGCAGCAAGCCGGTGGTCCGGGTCGACCGGCTGGAACTGCTGGGTTCCAAGCGGGACGCCGAGCAGGGGGCCTACGGCGATGGCGGCAGTGCCTACGGCGGTGGCGAACCCAGCAGTGAGGAAGTGCCGTTCTGACGCTGATCCCGAAGGCCTGCTTCAGCGGCTGGTCTGGCGCTTCTTCCAGGTCCGCAGCCCCAGCCAGACCGCGAAGGCCAGCACCGCCAGCACCAGCCCCACCTTGATCACCTGAGTCACGGGCTGCAGCCAGACCTCCACGTTGGCGTAGCCCTGCCCGAGGGCCATGCCGGCCACCGTCAGCAGCAAGGTCCAGATCAGGCTGCCGGCCGTGGTCCAGATCAGGAAGGGCACCAGCGGCATCATCTCGATGCCGGCGGGAACGGAGATCAGCGTGCGGATGCCAGGTACCAGCCGGCCCCAGAACACCAGAGCCGTGCCGTGGCGGCCGAACCAGGTGCGGCTGCGGTGCAGTTCCTGGGGACTGATGCCGATCCAGCGGCCATGGCGCTCGAGCCAGTGCTCGATCCGCTCCTCATTGACCAGACGGCCGACGCCGTACCAGGGCAGTGCCCCCAGCACGGTGCCCGCCAGGCCGGCCAGCACCACGGGCACGAGGGCCAGCTGCCCCTGCTGCACGTAAAAGCCCCCCAGAGGCATGATGAGCTCTGAGGGGATGGGCGGGAAGAGGTTCTCCAGGAACATGGCTCCGAAGATGGCCCCATAACCGGCGATCGGATTGGCAGCCACGGCCGCACCGATCAGATCGGGCAGCTTCTGGATCAGTTCAATCGCCATCGGGCGTCATCCGCGGTGCCCGCAAGTCTTCCATGGGAGACAGCCGGTTCCGTGGACGACCTCAGTAGCGGTAGTGGTCCGACTTGAAGGGACCCTCAACCGGCACATTGATGTAGTCGGCCTGCTCGGAGGTGAGCTCGGTGAGGCGGGCACCGATCTTGTCGAGGTGGAGGCGGGCGACCATCTCATCGAGGTGCTTGGGCAGCACATAGACCTCCTTGCCGTACTGGTCGCCCTTGCAGAACAGCTCGATCTGGGCCAGCACCTGGTTGGTGAAAGAGTTGCTCATCACGAAGCTGGGGTGTCCGGTGGCGCAGCCCAGGTTCACCAGGCGGCCTTCGGCCAGCAGGATGATCTTGTTGCCGCTGGGCAGCAGCACGTGGTCCACCTGGGGCTTGATGTTGTCCCAGGGATATTGCTTGAGAGCCACCACATCGATCTCGTTGTCGAAGTGGCCGATGTTGCAGACGATCGCCTGATCGCGCATCCGGACCAGGTGATCGTGGGTGATCACGCGGAAGTTGCCGGTGGCGGTCACGAAGATGTCCACGTCAGCCACCACATCATCGAGGCGGACGACGCGGTAGCCCTCCATGGCCGCCTGCAGCGCGCAGATCGGATCCACTTCAGCGATCATCACGCTGGCCCCCAGGCCCCGCAGCGACTGGGCCGAACCCTTGCCCACATCGCCGTAGCCCATCACCAGGGCCACCTTGCCGGCCACCATCACATCAGTGGCGCGCTTGATCGAATCCACCAGCGATTCACGGCAGCCGTAGAGGTTGTCGAACTTGCTCTTGGTGACCGAATCGTTGACGTTGATGGCCGGGAAGGGCAGCTCGCCGCTCTTCTGCATCTGGTACAGACGGGCCACACCGGTGGTGGTTTCCTCAGTGACGCCCTGGATCTGGGCGTGGATGCGCGAGTAGAAGCCGGGCTGGGCGGCCAGACGCTGACGGATGGAGTGGAAGAGGGCGGTCTCCTCTTCACTGCCTGGGTTGTCGAGCACCGAGGGGTCCTGCTCGGCCTTGGTGCCCAGCACCACCAAACCGGTGGCATCGCCGCCGTCGTCGAGGATCATGTTGGGGGTGCCGCCGTCGGCCCACTCCATGATCCGGTGGGTGAACGCCCAGTATTCATCAAGGTTTTCGCCCTTGTAGGCGAACACAGGGATGCCAGCGGCGGCGATGGCGGCGGCAGCGTGATCCTGGGTGGAGAAGATGTTGCAGGAGGCCCAGCGCACCTCAGCGCCGAGGGCCACCAGGGTTTCGATCAGCACAGCCGTCTGGATCGTCATGTGCAGGCTGCCGGCGATGCGGGCGCCCTTGAGGGGCTGCTCGCTGCCGTACTTCTGCCGCAGGGCCATCAGGCCGGGCATCTCGGTTTCGGCGATGGCCATCTCCTTGCGGCCGAAGTCCGCCAGGCCCAGATCAGCGATCACATACGACGACGTCACCTGCAGGCCCGACAGGGCACCGCTGAGCGTGGAGTCGGCCACGGCCGCGGGGGGGGAAACCACCATGGGTTGAAGACGCTCCCTCAAGGGAGGACGATGGGTTGAAATATCTGCAGAGACGCCGAGGCTTCGGGCTCGCTGCAATCGAATCTACAGGCGCTGCCAGGGCAGGGGCGAGGGCATGGGTGAGCAGCTGACACTGGCCGATGCCGCGGCCACCCGCCGGCTGGGGGCTGACCTGGCCACGCTGCTGCTGGGCGAGGGGCCGCGGCTGCTGCTGCTGCGGGGTGATCTCGGCGCCGGCAAGACCTGCCTGGTGCAGGGTCTGGCCCAGGAGCTGGGCATCGCCGAGCCGATCACCAGCCCCACCTTCGCCCTCGCCCAGCACTACAGAGGCCAGCTGGCCGGCCGCAGCACCCACCTGGTGCACCTCGACCTCTACCGGCTGGAGCAGCCCGAAGCCGCCGACGAGCTGTTCGCCCAGGAGGAGGAGGAGGCCCTGGCCCAGGAGGCGGTGCTGGCGGTGGAATGGCCCGAGCGGCTGAGTGTCACGCCAGCCCCGGCCTGGCAGGTGCACCTGCTGATCGATGCTGACGGTCGCCTGGCCCGGGTTCAGGCTCCCGGGGAGCCCGAGGCCATCGCGTCCAGAAACGCCAGCACCTGAGCCTGAGTGGGCTGGGGCTCGATCGCCCCGGCGCCCTGGCAGACCAGGGCCCCGCAGGCACTGGCAAAGCGCATGGCGTCCATCACCCGCTCCCCGCTGCCGGAGCCCAGCAGCTCTGGCTCCTGACAGAGACGGTGCAGCAGAGCTGCCAGGAAGGCATCACCGGCGCCGGTGGTGTCCACCACAGGCACCCTGTAGGCCTCGAGGCGACCGGCCTGGCCGCCCAGCCACCAGCTCAGGGTGCCGGGACCATCAGTGATCAGCACGGCCGGACCGTGGGGCAGGGAGGCGCTGATCCGCCGGGGGTCACGGCTGCCGGCAATCCAGTCGGCCTCCTCGGCAGACACCTTGATCAAGGCTGCAGCGGCCAGCAGGGGCCGGATGGCGTCCAGGGCCTGGTCAGGGGGGCAGGACCAGAAGGTTGGGCGCCAGTTGACATCCAGGGCCAGCGGGATCCCGGCCGCCTCGGCGCGAGCCTGGGCCAGGTGCAGGGCAGCGGCAGAGGCGTCGGAGGCGAGCGGAATGGTGCCCACCAGCAACCAGCGGGCAGTCGCGAGCAGCTCCTCCAGCGGGCCCGCCAGGGCGGAGGCCTCCAGGGCCTGATCCGCGAACCCATCCCCCTGCTCACCGGCGAAGCCACCGAAGCTGCGATCCCCCGCGCTGTCACGACGCACCAGCACGGTGCGACTGGGCCGCACTGGATCCCACTGCACGGCACGGATGTCCACGCCCCGGGAGGTGAAGAGCTCCCGGAAAGCAGCGCCGATCGCATCCTCGCCGAGGCGCCCCAGCAGGGCCGAGCCCGTGCCCAGCCTGGCCAGAGCGCAGGCCACATTGGCGGGTGCCCCACCGAGGCAGTCCTCGACCGGCAGATCGGTGGCAGGGTCACCTCCCGGAGGGCCGAGGCGATCGACCAGCGCCTCTCCGAAACACAACACCTCGGGCGGGGGGGGCATCAGACCGATGGCAGCTTCCGACCAGCATGACGGGGGGTGCCCTGACGGCCGACCCAGGCATGCAGGGCGGCAATGATCCGGGCGTTGGCGGCCGGAAAGGGAAACTCCTCCAGCCGCTGCGGCTCAACCCATCGCACCTGCTGGCTGGCCAGAGGCTGGGGCTCGCCGCTGCTCCAGCGACAGAGGTGGACGATGAAGCGCAGCCGCTTGTGGCTGTAGGCGTGGTCGAGGCGGATCAGCTCCTCACCCACCTCCACCTCGATCGCCAGCTCCTCACGCAGTTCCCGACGAATGGTGTCGACGATCGGCTCATCGGGCTCCTGCTTGCCGCCCGGGAACTCCCACAGGCCGCCCAGCAGACCCTCCTCCAGGCGCTGATCGATCAGCACCCGGTCGGCGCCATCGAGAACTACCCCCACACCGATCACCTGGAACGGCGCTGGCGAGCTGGAGTCCTTCACGGGGTAGCGGGTGGGGTCCCCGGCAGCGTACGCAGCACAGTGGGACCGCCAGGGGCACTCACCACAGCGGGGCCGGCGGGGAGTGCAGACGGTGGCGCCCAGATCCATCAGGGCCTGGTTGAAGGCCCGCGGCCGCTGCGAATCGAGCAGCTCCTCGCTCCAGGCCCAGAACCGGGCGAGTGAACGCTGGGGCGGCTGCGGCCAGGCCAGGAGGCGCGCCAGCACCCGTCGCACGTTGCCATCGAGGATCGGATAGGGGCGATCGAAGGCGGCACTGAGGATGCTCCCAGCCGTGCTGCGGCCGATCCCCGGCAGAGCCTGCCAGCCCTCCAGATCCCCGGGCCAGCCATGGGCGGCCAGCCATCCGGCGGCCTGGTGCATCCGGCGGGCTCGGGAGTAGTAGCCAAGCCCCTGCCAAAGCAGCAGCACCTGCTGTTGACTCGCCTCCGCCAGGGAGTCGATGTCTGGAAACGTCAGCATCCAGCGCTCCCAGTACGGGCGCACCACCGCCAGCTGAGTCTGCTGAAGCATCACTTCGGCAGTCCAGATGCGAAAGGGGCAGAGGGGTTCACCGTCCTCGGGCTCACTGCCATCCGGCCTGAGTTTCCAGGGAATCCCCTGGCGGCCATGCAATCCCCACCAGACGAGCAGATCCCGGCGCAGGGCCGACAGATGAAGGATCACATCCACCAGGGCTTCAGAGCATGCGCACCAGGAGGGTCTCACCCTGCACCTGCAGGCTGTATTCGGCCGAGCAGGCGCTGGTGTCCGAGGGAACGCAGGGCTCATCACGGAATGCCCCTGGCTCCAGCTGGCTGTGCTCGAGCGCCAGACCATGGAACTGGAGCTGATTGCGGCCCCAGCTCCAGTCGTCGTTGATCAGCCTGGGCACCAGTCGGTCCAGCAGGGGAAACTTCTTCGGACTGTTGCGCAGCACCGGGGATTGAGGCATTCCGCCGTCGAAGCGGATCGCCGTGATCGTGGTCTCCGGCAGCCGCATCTGCAGCCGGGTGATCCCCCTCCTGCGGGACCGGGTCGTCCCCGCCACGATCTGAAGAGCGAGCGCCGAAAGCAACGGGCCGAGAAACAGCAACAGTCGCGGCACCCTGGCCAGGGGATCCGCCAGACCCAGGAGGGCACCGGGGGACACCAGGGCAATCAGCGCCACGGAGCCCTGCACCAGAGCCGTGTCGGCCAGCCTCGACAGGCGGCCATGGCGTGCCTTCGGCCACCGCCCGGCCGCGATCCAGACCACGACGGCATAGGCCAGAACCAGCATCAGCCAGGGGACACTGATGGGCCAGCGACTCCTGTCGTCGAAGTGAATCCGCCAGAACTCCAGGGCATGGCGCAGGAGCTGGGCGGGCAAGGAGGGGTCGATGACGAGCGCCTGGCCCTGTTCGGCGGCGTAGGACGTGCGCTCCTTCAGCACCGGTCGCATCAACAGCAGGTAACTGGCCAGGGCCAGGTCATAGGTGACGATCACCCATGCCAGCCGGTGCAGAAGGGAGGGCCGTTCGGGCACCGGCGCCGCCAGACCGAAGGTTTCCCCCAGCGCCAACATCAGCGCGAAGGGCAGAAACCCGCTGGTGGCTGGCTGGTACAGGCAGAGGGAGGCCAGAAGCAGCGCCTGCCGCGTCACGACCCGGTGGAGCACCACCGCAGCCACAACCGCAAGCCCCAGGGCCAGGGCCATCGCCAGACAATCGAATCCGCAGGACAGGTTCTCCAGGGCATAGGGCTGCCCCAGCAGTGGAAGCGTGGCCAGGGCACTCCAGAGGGGTGAGTGCAGGCCATAGGCACGGGCTGCGATGACGAAGGTCAGCGCCAGCACGACAACGGCCAGCAACTGGTGCAGCGGTGCCACGGCCACAGCCGGTGCTCCCAGATTCACCAGGGCGAAGAGACCATCGGCCAGGTGACGCCCCACTGCGGTCCAGCGGAGCTCTCCGTCCATCGAGCGGCCGTAGTCGTCGATGTAGCGATGAACGAAGAGCAGAATCGGCAGCACCAGCAGCAATCCCGGCTGCCAGACAAACCTTGAACTGACGAACAGACTCTCCCCGGAGTCCCGTACCAACCAGCCGCAGGATCAGCACCAATCCGATCTGCACCGCGGGTGTGCTGCATCCACGACCCTGCGGTGACCCCGAGCGTACCAACCATATCTGAACATGGTCGAGCCAATCATTCCTGAGCGCTACAAGACAAAAGCATCTGGCCATGGATGACAAGGCCACGACCAGATGACTGTCAACCTGTGACTCAGGATTGCAGTGGAACGTGGGCAGCTGGAAACAACGTCCACGTCACATCTTGTCAGACCTGAATCATGGCCGCATCGCTGTACTCCTTCACCTGATCACTGAGGCGGCGGAGGGCGGCGAGGCCATCGCGCTCCAGGTTGCGGATGCGATCGCGGCTCATGCCCAGGATGCGACCGATGCCCGTGAGGCTCATGGGCTCTTCGACGTCGATGCCGTAGCGCATCGTCAGCACGCTCCGCTGCAGCTCCGGCAGCTGCTCCAGCAGTGCACGCATGTCTCCACGCAGGCACTCCCCGTCCACGCTCTCCGCCGGCAGCGTCCCATCCGCCTGCAGCAGGTCCAGCAGTTCCGTGTCCTCTCCGTCCCCCACCTTCGTCTCCAGGCTCACCGGTTGACGCGCACGGCAGAGCAGATCCTTCACCTCCTCCTCAGGCAGCTCCACCGACTCCGCCAGTTCGCTCAGCGTCGGGGTCCTCCCCAGCTCCTGGCTCAGCTCCCGCTGGCCTTTCTTCAGCTTGTTCAGCGTTTCGGTGATGTGGATCGGCAGACGGATCGTCCGGCTCTTCTCCGCGATCGCCCGCGTGATCCCCTGACGGATCCACCAGTACGCATACGTGCTGAATTTGTAGCCCCGCGTCGGGTCGAACTTCTCCACGCCACGCACCAGACCGATCGTTCCCTCCTGGATCAGGTCCAGCAGTTCCATGTTCCGCTTGGTGTACTTCTTCGCCACGCTCACCACCAGCCGCAGGTTCGCCGCCACCATCCGCTCCTTCGCACGCCGACCGCTCGCCAGCTTCCGCTTCAGCAGCGCCGGGCTCAGACCCGCCGCGCTCGCCCATTCCGCCGCACTCGGCTTCTGGCCTCCGGCGCGCATCTCCAGTTCCTGCTCCGTTTCCTCCAGGCGCATCAGCTCCTGCACCTGACGGCCCAGCGTGATCTCCTGCTCATGGGTCAGCAAAGGCACGCGGCCGATGTCGCGCAGGTACGAGCGCACAAGGTCGCCATCCACCGGCGGCAGCGTGCGAACGGCGATGGGGGACTGGCGGGCGTCCACCGCAGGGGCGGACTGGAGGGCGGTTGGACGGGTGGAAAGGGCGGCGACCACGACGACGGAACTTCTGACAGTGTGTAAAGCCTAACCTGAAGAAGTGTGAAGGTCTTCTCAGGATTGGCACGAGTTCCCCGAATCCAGCCCGCTCAGGCCGGCATGCCCACGTGGTTCAGCAGCCAGGACGCCGTTTTGAGGTAGATCAGAACCCCGGCCACGTCGGTGGCCGTGGTGATGAACGGCGCCGACATGAGGGCCGGATCCAGGCCCAGCCGGTCGAACAGCAGCGGCAGCGAGGCGCCTGCCGTGGCAGCCAGGGTCGTGATGCAGACCAGGCTGATGCCGGCGGCGGTGGCCACCAGCATCCCGCCCCCCACCTGCCAGGCCCAGGGCACCACCACGATCACCAGCAGCAGGCCCAGCAGCAATCCTGAGAGCGCTTCACGCCCCACCGTGCGCCACAGCCCGAGCGCCTGAATGCGCTGGGTGCTCAGGCCCCGGATCACCACCGTTGAGCTCTGGGCACCCACGTTGCCGCCGGTGCCGATCAGCAGCGGGATGAAGGCCGCCAGCCGCACCACCTCCTTGAGCACCCCTTCCTCGGAGGCGATCACCGCCGAGGTGCCGGTGTTGGCCACCAGCAGCACCAGCAGCCAGACCACCCGGCGGCGGGCCACGGTGAACAGATTGCTCTGGAAGTAGTCGTCCTCATCTCCGGCCTGCACGGCGCCGGCGGCGTAGAGGTCGCGGGTGGCCTCCTGCTGGATCACGTCGATCACGTCATCGACGGTGACGATCCCCACCAACCGCTGCTCCAGATCCACCACCGGCACAGCTAGAAAGTCGTAGCGCTGGATGATGCGGGCCACTTCCTCCTGATCGGCGGTGGTGGTCACGTTCACCACCTCCCGGGTCATCACATCCCCGATGCGGTCCTCCGGATCGGCCGTGACCAGATCGCGCAGCGAGAGGATTCCGGTGAGGTGGCGGGAGGCGTCGGTGACGTAGAGGCTGTAGATGGTTTCGGTGTCGCGGGCCCGGCGGCGCACGATGTCGAGGGCCTGGGCGGCGCTGTGGAATTCCTTGAGATCGATGAATTCGGTCGTCATCAGACGACCGGCGGTTTCGGGCTCATAACCCAGCAGCTGGGCCGTGACGCGCCGCTCCGCCGGGCTCAGCTCCACCAGCAGCCGGCGCACCACCTTGGCTGGCAATTCATCGAACAGGCGCACCCGATCGTCGGGCGACATCTCCTCCACCAGCTCCAGCACCTCGCCGGAGCGCAGCCTCTCCAGCAGGGATTGCTGTACCGGCGGATCGAGATACTCATAGACCTCGATCGCCTCATCCTTGGCCAGCAGGCGAAAGGCCAGGGCCTGCAGCGTGCGCGGCAAGGCGCCGATCGCCTCGGCGCAGTCGACGGGCTGAACCGGCTCCAGCAGCAGCTTGACGCCGGCGTAATTCCCTGCGGTGAGCAGCGCCTGCAACTGCCGCGCCACCACATCCGCCACGGGCACCCGGCCGTTGCTGGCCACCCCTGCGGCAGAGACGCCACTGCCGCTGGTTCCCTCGCTCATCGGCCTGAAGGATCGCGGCTCATCGAGTGTATGGGCGAAGGCCCGTCACAGCGACGCCGCCCGCCTAGGGTCCGGCCGATTGAGGATTTCCCATGGCTGTGAATGTGTCGGATGTGGTGGTGCGTGACGCCACGGGCAAGGAGCAACGCCTGGGCGACTTCGCAGGCCAGGTGCTCTTGATCGTGAATGTGGCCAGCCGTTGCGGCTTCACCCGCCAGTACGCCGGGCTGCAGAAGCTTCAGGACAGCTACGGTCCTCGCGGCCTGCAGGTGCTTGGCTTCCCCTGCAACGATTTCGGCGCTCAGGAACCGGGCACGCTGCCCGAGATCCAGCAGTTCTGCGCCACCACCTACGGCGCCTCCTTCACCCTCTTCGAGAAGGTGCACGCCAAGGGCGTCAAGACCCCTCCCTACGACCTCCTCACCACGGTGGAGCCGGCCGGGGATGTGGAGTGGAACTTCGAGAAGTTCCTGGTGGGCAGGGACGGCACTGTGCTGGCCCGCTTCAAGAGCGGCGTGGAACCCGATGGTGCCGAACTGACCGCCGCGATCGAAGCGGCCCTGGCCGCCTGAGGCCATGCCACCGCTCGGCCTGGCCGAACTGGTCATCGCCGGATTGCTGGCCGATGGCCTCTTCCGGCGTCTGGGATTCCCCGGGCTGGTGGGCATGTTGCTGGTGGGGGTGGCCCTGGGCACCTCGGGCCTGGGGCTGATCGACTCCCGCCTGCTGGCTCTCAGCGGCGATCTGCGCCAGATGGCGCTGATCGTGATCCTGCT
Organism: Synechococcus sp. CBW1107; assembly: GCF_015841355.1. NCBI lineage: Bacteria > Bacillati > Cyanobacteriota > Cyanophyceae > Synechococcales > Synechococcaceae > Synechococcus > Synechococcus sp. CBW1107. The sequence continues at coordinate 1,600,042 of NZ_CP064908.1, read as the reverse complement.
GAGGGTTGGCTTCGGGCTCGACCTGGCCACCCTGCGGCGAGTGGGGCCGCGGGTCCTGCTGCTGGCCTGGATTCCCGCCAGCTGCGAGGGCCTGATGATCACCGCCGTCGCCCAGCCCCTGCTGCAGCTCAGCTGGCTGGAGGCGGCCCTGCTGGGCTCGGTGCTGGCGGCGGTGTCACCGGCGGTGGTGGTGCCGCTGATGCTGCGGCTGATCGAGGAGAACCGCGGCACCGCCAAGGCCATTCCCTCGATGGTGATGGCCGCCGCCTCCCTCGATGACATCGCCGTGATCGTGGTGAACGGGGTGCTGCTGGGCCTGCTGGTGAACGACCGGGGGGCGCTCAGCGGCCGGCTGCTGGGGCTGCCTCTCGGACTCACCCTCGGGGCCCTGGCCGGAGGCCTGCTGGGCTGGGGGCTGATCCGCTGGTTCGAGCGCTTCCGGCCCAACGCCAACCGCCAGACCCTGCTGGTGCTCGCCCTGGCCCTGCTGCTGCTGCGCCTGCAGGACGCCATCAACCAGCTGGTGCCCTTCACCGGTCTGGTGGCGGCCATCGCCCTCGGGGTGGTGATCCTGGAGCTGCGTGAAGACCTGGCCCACCCGATCTCCGCCAAGCTCAGCTCGATCTGGGTGTTCGCCGAGCTGGTGCTGTTCGTCCTGGTGGGGGCCCAGCTCAATGTGGGAGTGGCCTGGAGCCATGGACTGGCGGGACTGGCCGTCCTGGCTCTGGGTCTGCTGGCACGCTCGCTGGGGAGCCTGGCCTGCCTGGCCAGAAGCCCGCTCACGGCGGGTGAGCGCCTGTTCGTGGTGGTGGCCTACACCCCCAAGGCCACGGTGCAGGCCGCCATCGGCGCTGTGCCCCTGCTGACGATGCAGGCCGCTGGGCAGCCCAGCGGCCCCGGTGAGGTGATCCTGGCCGTGGCAGTTCTGAGCATCGTGGTCACAGCGCCGGCCGGAGCCTGGCTGAGCGCACGCCTGGCCGACCGGGTGCTTCACCCCGCTGCGGCATGAGTGGGCGGGGCAAGCGAACCGGAGCCGAGATGGCGCCGGTCAGCCCGCCAGCCAACCGCGCCTGGGTGTTCGACAGGACCCGGCGATCTCCACATGGAACCAACGTCCCCCACCTGGCTCCTTCCAGACCCGCAGCAGCCTCAGGGGTTCACCGGCAGGCAAGGCCACCAGGCTCGGGGCGCGGTGATGGGGGGATGCGCGCAGGGCATCCCCGGTTTCAGGGGTGAGGCCGGACAGCAGGGGGTCGCCGGCCTGGCGGCGACGCAGCGGCGGCGAACGGTGCTCACCGCCGCCGGCAGGCAGAGCCGCCGGAGCAATCAGGGCGAAGCCGAGGATCCAGGCCCAGCGCCAGGCCATCAGATGTCGAGCTGAGCGAAATCCAGTTCGGCGCTGTGGGTTTCGATGAATTCACGGCGAGGAGCCACCTTGTCGCCCATCAGGATCGTGAAGATGCGATCAGCCTCGGCGGCGTCCTCGATCTCTACCCGTTTCATCGTGCGGGTGGTGGGATCCATGGTAGTTTCCCAAAGCTGCTTGGGCATCATCTCACCGAGGCCCTTGAAGCGCTGAATCGTGTAGTTGGCCTTCTCACCAAAGCCATCAAGCGTTTTCTTGAGATCCTGCTCGTTGTAGCAATAGGTATGGTTCTTGCCGCGCTCCACTTTGTAGAGCGGCGGGCAGGCGATGTAGATATAGCCGCCTTCCAGCAATGATTTCTGGTACCGGTAAAAGAAGGTGAGCAAGAGGGTGCGAATGTGCGCACCATCCACATCGGCATCAGTCATGATGACGATGCGATGATAGCGCAAGGCCGATAGGTTGAACTCCTCGCCCTTAATACCCAGGCCCAGGCCTGTAATCAAAGCCTGAATTTCCGTGTTTTTGTAGATTTTGGCATCGTCGGTTTTCTCGATGTTGAGGATCTTGCCGCGCAGGGGCAGGATCGCCTGGAAGCGTCGGTCACGTCCCTGCTTGGCTGAGCCGCCGGCCGAATCACCCTCCACGATGTAGATCTCCGATTCAGAAGGATCGCGGGAGCTGCAGTCGGCCAGCTTGCCCGGAAGGGTGGAGCTCTCCAGCACCGACTTGCGCCGCACCAGCTCACGAGCCCGACGGGCCGCCTCAGCCGCATTGAAGGCCTGGATCGCCTTCTCGAGAATCAGGTCGATCACCTGGGGATGGAATTCCAGGAACTCACCGAGGGCCTCGCCCACCACAGAATCGACGATGCCGCGCACCTCGGTGTTGCCGAGTTTGGTCTTGGTCTGACCTTCGAATTCAGGATCCGGCACCTTCACCGAGAGGACGGCCGTAAGACCTTCTCGGATGTTCTCGCCGGCAAGATTGGAATCGGTGTCCTTGCGCTTGCCGCGCTTCTTGGCGAAGGTGTTGAGGGTGCGGGTGAGGACCGTTTTCAGTCCTTCGATGTGGGTACCTCCGTCGACGGTGCGGATGTTGTTGGCGAAGCCGAGAATGCTGTCGGAGTAGGCGTCGACGCACCACTGCAGCGCCGCTTCCACCTGAACTCCATCCTTGGACGCATTGACGTAGATGATGTCGGGATGGAGAGGATCCTTGCCCGCATTCATGTAAGTGACGTACTCGCGGATACCGCCTTCGTAGTGATAGATCTCCTCATGGGGGCTGCCATCGGACGACCTGGCCGCCTCGCGTTCATCGCGGAAAACGATGCGCACCCCGCCGTTGAGATACGCCAGCTCGCGCAACCGGCCAGAAAGGGTGGCGTAATCGAAGTCGATCCCGCCGCTAAAAATCTCGATGTCGGGCTTGAAGCGCACCGCTGTGCCGGTGGCGCCACTGGGGTCGTCCTCGGAGCGCAGACTGCCGATCGGAGCACCGCGCTCGAAGCGCTGGCGATGCACCTGGCCCTGGCGGCGCACGGTGACCTCCACCCACTCGCTGAGGGCATTGACCACGGAGATGCCCACCCCGTGCAGGCCGCCGGAGACCTTGTAGCCGCCGCTGCCGAACTTGCCGCCGGCGTGGAGAACGGTGAGGACCGTTTCCAGGGCCGACTTGCCGGTACGGGGATGGATGTCGGTGGGGATGCCGCGGCCGTTGTCGGTGACCTCGGCGGATCCGTCCTCGCAGAGGCGAACCAGGATCTCATTGCAGTGGCCCGCGAGGGCCTCGTCGACCGAATTGTCGACCACCTCATAAACCAGGTGGTGAAGACCCCTCGGCCCCGTGGTGCCGATGTACATGCCGGGTCGCTTGCGCACCGGCTCCAGGCCCTCGAGCACCTGGATCTGCTCGGCGCCGTAGGCGTGCTGGATCTTGGAAGCGTCGCTCATTCCGGAGGTCACACCAGGCGGACGGCGAGGTCCATGGGGGAAAATAGACTGTGGGGCAGCACAGTGGGTTTGGAAGGCGAATGACGCGCCGTAACCCCTGCCCGAGGCCTCCAATCTACCACCGAAGGCTCACAGCCGCCCCCAGGGGCCTCTGGCGGCCCATTCGAGTCAGGGGTGCACCCCCCAGGATTCCATGTCCCTGCCGCCTCTGCTGATCGCCCTGATGGGACCCACCGCCAGCGGCAAGACCGCCCTGGCGATCGAGCTGGCCGAAGCCCTTGATCTGGCCGTGCTCTCGGTCGACTCCCGCCAGCTCTACCGGGGCATGAGCATCGGCACGGCCAAACCGAGCGCCGAACAGCGCGCCCGGGTGCGCCATGACCTGCTCGACCTGCGCGACCCAGACCAGCCGATCAACCTGCAGGAGTTCTGCGGGGCCGCCCGGGCCGCCATCACCGCCGAACACCGCCGCCGGGGCGTGGCCTTCCTGGTGGGCGGCAGTGGCCTCTACCTGCGGGCTCTGATCCAGGGCCTGGAACCTCCGGCGGTGCCGCCCCAGCCCAAGCTGAGAGCCCAGCTCCAGGAGCTCGGGCAGCCCTTCTGCCATCAGCTCCTGGGCCAGGCGGATCCGCGCGCCGCCGGACGGATCGCCTCAGCCGATGCCGTGCGCACCCAGCGGGCCCTGGAGGTGATCTACGCCACCGGGCGGCCCCACACGGCCCAGCCGAGCGCCTGCCCGCCTCCCTGGCGGGTGCTGGAGCTGGGTCTGAACCCTGCGGATCTGCGCGAGCGCATCAGCCGGCGCAGCCAGCAGCTCTACAGCGATGGCCTGGTGGAGGAAACCGAGCAACTGATCGCCCGCTATGGAGCCGACCTCCCGTTGCTGGCCACCATCGGCTACGGCGAGGCCCGCTCCCTGCTGGCCGCAGAGCTGACAGAAGCGGAGGCCATCGCCCTGACCACCCAGCGCACCCTCCGCTACGCCAAGCGGCAGCGCACCTGGTTCCGCCGCCAGCATCAACCGCTGTGGCTGGAGGACGACGATCCAATCCGTCAGGCGTTGCCGGCGCTGCAGCGCGTCCTAGGGTGATTGTCTGGTACAACCCTGGTTCGACCAGGTCCAACGACCTCCACTGCCGGTCCCTCGCCTCTCTGAATGCCACCTCGTCCCCGTTTCGATCGCCGAGCCCCCGTCCGGGAGCTCCCCAACATCAACGAACGGATCAGCTACCCCCAGCTCAGGGTGGTTGATGCCGACGGCAGCCAGCTCGGAGTGATCACCAGGGAGGAAGCCCTGGATGTGGCCAAGGACCGCGACCTGGACCTGGTGCTGGTGAGCGAGAAAGCTGATCCGCCGGTCTGCCGGATCATGGACTACGGCAAATTCAAGTTCGAGCAGGAAAAGAAAGCCAAGGAAGCCAAGAAGAAGTCTCACCAGACCGAAGTCAAGGAGGTGAAGATGCGCTACAAGATCGATTCGCACGACTACCAGGTGCGCATCGGTCAGGCGGTCCGCTTCCTCAAGGACGGTGACAAGGTCAAGTGCACGGTGATCTTCCGCGGCCGCGAGATCCAGCACACGGCCCTGGCCGAGCAACTGCTGTTCCGGATGGCCAAGGATCTCGAGGAAAGCGCCGAGATCCAGCAGGATCCCAAGCGGGAAGGCCGGAACATGATCATGTTCCTCACCCCCCGCAAGACTCCGCTCACCAAGGAGAAGGATGCCGCCGCCCAGGCCGCCAAGGCCGTGCGCACCATCCCCTCCCCGGTCAGGCAGCTCAGCAACGCCGAGCCTGCACCCAGCGAGGCCTGACCAGGCCTCAGTCCGTGTCCAGTTCCCCAGCGAAGAGCTCGAGCATCCGGCTCCAGCCCTCGGCCGCTGCCGCACTGCGGTAATCGGACCGCTGGTCGCACATGTAGCCATGGCCGGCCTCGGCCATCTGCAGGGTCAGCCGCTGGCCACTCGGATCGGCTGCAGCCAGGGCCGCCGCGATCGCCTGCACATCAGCAGGGGGAATCAACGGATCCAGGCGGCCACAGAAGACCGTCAGCGCTCCAGCCACATCCGGTAGCACCTCCAGGCTTGGCGCTCCGCCGCCCGGCCGGCCGCTGGCCATCCCGGCGCCATAGAAGGCGGCGGTGGCCCCGATCGCCGGCAGGCTGGCCGCCAGCAGGGCCGCGTGCCCACCGAAGCAGAACCCCACGCATCCCAGGCGACCTGGCACCTGCCGCTTCAACCAGGCGGCGGCCGTCTGCAGATCCTCCAACAGCTGGTCGGTCCTGACCTGCTCCTTGTGGGCGCGACCGATGGCCAGCTCAGCGTCGCTGTAGCCCAGGTCCAGATCCGGTGCGGTGCGGGCCATCAGCGGTACCGCCAGAGCCGCATAGCCCTCCCCGGCCAGCCGTGCGGTCACGCTGCGCACCCAGCCGTTGATGCCGAACACCTCGGGCAGCACCAGCACGCCGGCGCGGGGTGCACCGGTGGGGGGCTCCCACCAGCAGCGCAGAGTGCAGGGGGCGGCCGCCTCAGGAGCCGTTTCGATCGAGATCCACTGGGCCATGGCTGGGACTGGACGAGGGCGGGGGTCCGGAGCCGCTGGTCCGTGTGCCGGCGGCAACCGGCACAGGCTCGTATGCCACAGGGGCAATTGTCACCAGCGCCGAAGCTCCGTAGGGTGGCCGCACCCGTTCAGGTTCTCTCCGGCGTGCGATTCCACATCCAGCAGGAAAGCGACATCCCGGCGTCGACCCAGCTCTACAACCAGATCTGCTTCGCCATCGCGGCCCGTCATTACCCGCCGGGCCATCGCTTGCCGAGCACGCGGCAGCTGGCCATGCAGACCGGCCTGCACCGCAACACCATCAGCAAGGTGTACCGCCAGCTGGAGAACGATGGGGTCGTGGAGGCGATGGCCGGCTCGGGCATCTATGTGCGCGACCAGCAGAAGCCCCGTGAGCTCAAGGCGCCACCGGGACTGCGCAACCGCCTGCGCCCCGACATCGACCGGGAGGTGCGCCAGTGCGTCGACGGCCTGCTCAACGCCGGCTGCACCCTGCAGCAGGCCCGTGAGTTGCTGACCCGCGAGATCGACTGGCGCCTGCGCTGCGGAGCCCGGGTGCTGGTGTCGACCCCCCGCGAGGACATCGGCGCCTCGATGCTGATCGCCGAGGAACTGGGACCCGTTCTGGAGGTGCCGGTGGAGGTGGTGCCGATGGAGGAGCTCGAGGCCGTGCTCGAGAGCTCCAGCAACGGCACGGTGGTCACCAGCCGCTATTTTCTCCAGCCCGTGGAGGAGCTGGCTCAGCGTTTCGGCGTACGGGCCGTGGCGGTCGACCTCAACGACTTCCACCATGAGCTCAACCTGCTCAAGGAGCTGCGGGCCGGGAGCTGTGTCGGCCTGGTGAGCATCAGCCCGGGCATCCTGCGGGCCGCCGAGGTGATCCTGCACAGCATGCGCGGCAATGAGCTGCTGGTGATGACCGCCAACCCTGATGTGGGCAGTCGCCTGCTGGCCCTGCTGCGGGCCGCCAGCCATGTGCTCTGTGACCGCCCCAGCCTGCCCCTGGTGGAGCAGACCCTGCGTCAGAACCGGTCCCAGCTGATGCGCCTGCCTCAGGTGCACTGCGCCCAGAGCTATCTCGGGGCCGCCACGATCGACCTGTTGCGCAAGGAAATCGGCCTGATCGGTCCTCGCGACAGCCCTGCCGAGGGCGAAGCCGCTCAGGCCGGATGATCAGACGACTCCTGAACCCCATACTCGCTGATCTGCGCATCATCCGGGAACGCGACCCGGCAGCTCGCGGCACCCTCGAGATCCTGCTCTGCTACCCGGGCTTCCAGGCCCTGGTGCTGCACCGGCTCAGTCACCGCCTCTGGACGCTGAACGTGCCGCTGCTGCCGCGGCTGTGCTCGCAGATCGGCCGCCTGCTCACCGGCATTGAGATCCATCCGGGAGCCAGGATCGGCCACGGGGTGTTCATCGACCACGGAATGGGTGTGGTGATTGGTGAAACCGCCGAGATCGGTGACCGCTGCCTGTTGTTTCAGGGCGTCACCCTGGGTGGCACCGGCAAGGAACACGGCAAGCGCCACCCCACCCTGGCGGAGAACGTGGTGGTCGGCGCTGGCGCCAAGGTGCTGGGTGCCATCACGGTGGGCACCAACACCCGTATCGGAGCCGGCTCGGTGGTGCTGCGCGATGTGGGCCCCGACAGCACGGTCGTCGGGGTTCCCGGTCGCGTCATTCACCAGTCGGGCGTGCGGATCGATCCCCTCGCCCACTCCCAGCTGCCCGATGCGGAGGCCAAGGTGATCCGCAACCTGATGGAGCGCATCGACACCCTCGAGAGCGAACTCAGCCGATTGCAGACCTGTCTGCGCGAGGTGGCTGCCGGCCGCCCCCTCCAGGAAGCCTGCGGCGGCAGGGCCCAGAGCCTGAAGGATCGGGAAATCATGGAGTTCCTCGGCAGCGGCGGCGACAGCGAACTCGAAGGAGACCCAGGTGGCCGAATCAATCCGGCGATGAACGCGCCATCATAATCCTGATACAACCCATGAAGGAAAGAGGATTGTGATCGATCCTCTCGATCATCACGAGCCTGTATTCAAGGCCTTTGATTGTGATGACGATGGCACAGTCATTATTTCCCGGAAGTGCTATTACCACATCCCTCTGTTGCACTGGACATGGAGCCTCTCCCGCCTAGGCGCCTACCCCGGAAGTCTGGATCTGGGGCGCGAACATGAACATTGAATAGATCACATTTCGACGCATCGCGGTCATCATGTCAAGGAACATGTCATAGCCCTCATTCTTGTATTCGATCAGAGGATCCTTCTGGCCATAGCCGCGCAGGCCAACGGACTCCCGCAGGGCATCCATAGCCTGAAGATGCTCTCTCCAGAGGGTGTCGATCTGCTGAAGGATGAAGAAGCGCTCGGCCTCCCGCATCAGTCCCGGCCTCGCCTGCTCGATCTGGCTTTCCTTGAGGTCATAGGCATTTCGAAGCTGCTCTCGAAGAAAGGCCTTGAGCTCCTCGGTGTTGAGACCCGCGAGTTGATCCGGGGTGAGATCCTCCAGTAAATAAACGAACTCCTTGACCTTGGCCACAAGCTGACCCAGATCCCACTCCTCGGGCGGGAGATCGGGATTCACATAGGCGTCGACGATGTCGGACATGGTGCGCTCGCCATAGCCAATTACCTGCAGTTTGAGTTCACGCCCTTCGAGCACACGCCTCCGCTCGGCATAAACAGCCTTGCGCTGGTTGTTCATCACTTCATCGTACTCGAACACCTGCTTGCGGATGTCGTAGTAATAAGTTTCAACCTTCTTCTGAGCCCCTTCCAGGGAGCGGGTCAGCATCCCGGATTCGATCGGCATGTCTTCCTCCACGCGGAAGGCATTCATCAGCCCGGCTACCCGATCACCACCGAAGATACGCAGCAGATTATCTTCCAGCGAGAGGAAGAAGCGTGTGCTCCCGGGGTCGCCCTGACGGCCAGCACGGCCGCGCAACTGATTGTCGACCCGGCGCGACTCGTGTCGTTCGGTGCCGATCACATGCAGGCCACCGGCCTGGCGCACCTGCTCCTCCTCCTGCTTCACCACCGCGTCATACTCACCGCGCACCCTGGCGATCGTGCGGCGCAGCTGCTGGATCTGGGGATCCTCCGCAGGGGCCTTCTCCGCTGCCTGGGCGATGCGATCCTCCAGTTCAAGCACCGTGAGAGCCCGGTCACCCCAGGCCTTCACCAGCTCCCGGGCCAGCTCACCAAGCTCGCGTTCCGTGGCTTCACTGAGGGCGCAGGGGTAAAGGGCGCCGATCGCACGGGCTTCGCTGGGCGCCGCCGGGAGACTGGATGGATCCGACTGTCGGCCAAAACCGGCTGGTGCTGGCAGGGATTGCTGAGACGGCACAGGCGGAAGGTGGCCGTCCTCAGGACGGACCAGACGCGGCAACAGCACCTCGCGCAACTTGAGGCGGGCCATGTAGTCGGAGTTGCCTCCCAGGATGATGTCGGTGCCGCGACCGGCCATGTTGGTGGCGATGGTCACGGCCCCGGCCCTGCCGGCCTGGGCGATGATCTCAGCCTCGCGCTCGACGTTCTCGGGCTTGGCATTGAGCAGGTTGTGGGGGATCCCCTGCTCCGCCAGCAGGCCCGACAGCAACTCCGATTTCTCGACACTGGTCGTTCCCACCAACACCGGCCTGGAGGCACGGTGGATCTCGGCCGTTTCCGCCGCTACGGCACGCCATTTGGCCGCCTCGTTCTTGTAGACCTGATCCACCAGATCCTGACGGGAACGGGGACGGTTGGTCGGTACCACCGTGACCTCGAGCTTGTAGGTCTTCTCGAATTCCACTTCCTCGGTCTTGGCGGTGCCGGTCATGCCCGCCAGTCGCGGATACAGGAGGAAGAAGTTCTGATAGGTGATGCTGGCAAGAGTCTGAGTTTCCGGCTGAATGGGCAGGTTTTCCTTGGCCTCGATCGCCTGGTGCTGGCCATCACTCCAGCGCCGGCCTGGCATGACGCGGCCAGTGAATTCATCCACAATCACGGCGTCATCGCCGCGAACAATGTAATTCACGTCCTTGATGAAGAGCTCCTTGGCTTTCAGAGCATTGGTGATGTAGTGGGCCCAGGGATCCGCAGGATCGAACAGGTCGGAAACGCCCAGCAGACTCTCAGCCTTGGCATACCCTTCATCGGTGAGGGTAACGTTACGCTGCTTTTCGTCGACTTCGTAATCACCCTCAGGATCAATTCCGTCCTTAGCCATTCCCTCAGCACGCTCAAGCAGGGCGGCAATCTCTGCAGCCCGCATGTATTTCTCCTGGGGTCGCTCCACCTGACCTGAAATGATCAGAGGCGTGCGCGCTTCATCGACGAGAATGGAGTCAACTTCGTCAATGATGCAGTAGTGGAAATCCCGTTGCACCACCTCCTCGATATCGTTCGCCATGTTGTCACGCAGGTAATCGAACCCGAGCTCGCTGTTGGTGGCATAGGTGATGTCGCAGGCGTAATTGCGGCGGCGGTCTGCCGGCGCCATGTCCTGCTGAATCAGGCCAACCGAGAGACCGAGAAAGCGATGCACCTGGCCCATCCACTCGGCATCGCGGCGGGCGAGATAGTCGTTCACGGTCACCACGTGAACTCCTGCTCCGGTGAGGGCGTTCAGGTAGGCCGGCAGGGTCGCCACCAGGGTCTTGCCCTCGCCCGTCTTCATCTCGGCGATCTGCCCCTCATGAAGCACCATGCCGCCGATCAGCTGCACATCGAAGTGACGCATGCCAAGAACCCGCTTGCCGGCTTCACGCACCACGGCGAAGGCTTCGGGCAGCAGTTCGTCGAGCAGCTGGCGCTGCCGGGCAGGACTGCCGGCGTTCTCCAGCCGCTGGCGGAACTCAGCGGTCTTGCCGCGCAACTGATCATCGCTGAGGGGGGAGATGTCCTCCTCCAGCAGGTTGATGTCGGAGACGATCGGCTGGTAGCGCTTCAGCTTGCGGGCATTGGGATCACCAAGCAGCAGCTTGAGCATGGAGAAATCCAGCCGAATCGAACCACTCTACCACCGCCACCTTCCTGTGAGTGGGGCAGAAGGGAGCTGTGGCAAGGCTTTTCAGGGATCGAAGCGGAGGTTCATTCAGGGACAGAAGGGCCGATCAACGGTCCAGGTCAGGCCGCTTCCATAGGCTGATGGCCCGCTTCCGACGGACCGGCCAGCCGTTGACATCGCCGAGCCCACCCCCTGCCGCGAACGATGACCGGCGCGGTCGCCCCGATCCTGACGGGTTGCGACTGATCCGACATCGCCCGGGGGCCCCTGGCCTGCAGCTGGGGCTTGGACCTGGGGGACTCCCGCTCGGGGCGCTCGGGCAACTCAAGAGGCTGCTGGATGAAGACAGCTTCTGGGCCCAGGGGCGAAGCCACCGGCAGCTGCGGAGGATGCTCAGCGGCAGCGACGCCGTGGTCACCGCCTGGGGAGCGCGACCCGGTGGCCTGGGGAGGGCGATGGAGCTGGTCGGATTCGGGAGGGCCACCAGCGACGGACTGTTCCGGGCGGTGCTGTGGGATGTGGTGGTCGCAGGCAGCCACCGTGGCCAGGGGATCGGCCGTCGCGTGGTGCGCACCCTGCTGGAGGATCCCGCCCTCGCCCAAACCGAACGGGTGTACCTGATGACCACACGAGGTCAGCGGTTCTACCGCCAACTCGGTTTCAGGGACGTCGGCAGCCAGAACCTGCTGATGCTGGATCAGGTCTCGACAGATTCAAGCGGATGAAGAGATTCGAACTCTCGACCCTCTCCTTGGCAAGGAGATGCTCTACCACTGAGCTACATCCGCATTGCGGCCAGATTCCCTGACCTCTCCGTCGCCGGGCGACCGATCACTTGAGCATGCCCCATGGAGGGGCCCCCGGTCAATTCTTGCCGAAACTCCGCCAGGCCATCGGCTGAGCCTGCTGACACCTGCACCAGTGGCCCGGAGCGACAGGCTGAAGCGGCGAAAGCCCAGGGATGAGAACGACGCTGCGCGACTCTGGATGAGCGTCGGCTCAACCGTGACGACGGACCGTGTCAGCAGGACCTGCATTCCTGGCGGTTCCCTCCACCCCCCTTCAGGCAGCAAGATTCCAAAGTGAAGGGTCTCGCGCCACTGGGCGGAAGGAGTGTCGGAGACTTGCTCGGATGCGCTGAAGCAAAGGCGAAACGCCCATCACGATCAGGCTGGCTCAGAAGGCGGTTCATGGGTTTGGCATCGCTGCCGCAGCCCGCCGACCTGGGCCTGATGGGAGCGGGCAACCGGGCAAGCTGTCTGCTCCTTGCCGGCAACTGAGGCCAGTCCATCGGCGCCATGCGGGGGTCAGGGTGCTCCAAGAAGCGGGACGCCGTGGTCCCCACGCGCTGCCCAGCCGCCGCAGCGGGTTGCGGGCACAGTCAAGCCGGCAGGGTAGCGCCCCTCCGAGTGGTGTAACTCAGGAGGTCCTGTGACCCTCTCCGGAGGGTGAACAGGAGCAGTCAGGGGATGACTGCTTGGAAGCTGATTGCGCAGCTCCATTGATCCATTATGAACCCTGATCGCTGAATTGGCAACTCAGCGATCGATGTGTTCTGTGTAGATCGAGGTAGAAGCTGGTGCGCTTCAGCTGATGGTTGCAGCCGGCTGGGCGTTCGGATCTGCATCGGTGAGCTCCAAGGGCTCTTCTGGCTCTGGGATCTTGGCCATGGTGGCCTCAGAGAAGAAGCGGCGACGCTCCAGCTGCCATTCCTCCTGCTGCTCCAGCAGCTGGCTGCCCACCAGGCGCACGATCGCTGGATCATTGGGGAAGATGCCGACCACGTTGGTGCGGCGTTTGATCTCCTTGTTGAGGCGCTCGAGCGGGTTGGTGCTCCAGACCTTGCGCCAGTGCTCCTGGGGGAAGTGCAGGAAGGCCAGCACGTCGTCCCGGGCGGCTTCCATCACGGGCACGGCGCCGGGGAACTGCTTGCGCAGCATCTCGGTGACCCGCTGCCAGTGGGCGCGCACCTGATCTGGAGCCTGGATCACGAACACCGCTTTCATGGCAGCGGCCACCATGTCCTGGCCGGCCTTGGGCACATGGCTCAGCAGGTTGCGCAGGAAGTGCACCCGGCACCTCTGCCAGCTACTGCCCTGGAACATCCGCTTGATCGCTGCCGTCAGGCCCAGGTGGGCATCCGAGATCACCAGGCGGGTGCCGTCGAGGCCACGCTCCTTGAGTGAGCCCAGGAACTGACGCCAGAAGCCCTCCGCCTCGCTGTCGCCCACGGCAATGCCGAGAACTTCGCGGTAGCCGAGGGCATTGATGCCGATCGCCACCACCACCGCCCGCGACACCACCTGCATATTTCGGCCCAGGCGGCCGTGGAGGTAGGTGGCGTCGAGGTAGACGTAGGGAAAGCGGGCATGGTCAAGCGGCCGGCCCAGAAAGGCTTTCACCTGCTCATCGAGCCCCTGGCAGATGCGGCTCACCTCCGATTTGGAGATGCCGCTGGCCCCGCCCAGCGCCTCCACCAGGGCGTCGACCTTGCGGGTGGAGATCCCGCCGGTGTAGGCCTCCATCACCACGGCGTAGAGCGCCTTGTCCACCCGGCGGCGTGGCTCCAGCCAGCTGGGAAAGAAGCTGCCCTGCCGCAACCTGGGAATGGCCAGGCTGAGGTCGCCCACCTGGGTGGTGAGCAGCCGCTCCCGGTAGCCGTTGCGATGGGTGGAGCGCTGATCGGGGCAGCGCTCATGGAGTTGAGCGCCCGTGAGGGCAGAAACCTCGGCTTCCAGCAGGTCCTGGAAACCCCGGCGCACGATCTCTGGGATCAGGGCGCCAGCGGTGGTGCCCTCCATGAGCTGGCTCAGCTCGGAGGCGCCACTATGGGTGAGGGTCATGGTCTGTGTTCGGTTTGGTGGTAGTTCTCCGAACAGGGTCACAGACCGGCCCACCCATTGCCACAGCTGAAATCTGAGGGAGGTGAGCCGTCAGCCCCGGCTACGCCGGGGCTGATCCTCCTGAGTTACACCACTTGCTGGGACGCCGCTGCCGGCAGCACAGCCCGCAGCAGCCCCGGCACATGCGTGATGATTCGGCCTGGTGCGCCCATGCTCCCTGAGTGAACCGTCAGGCCTGCCAACAGCGCAGCCGTTGAAGCTCATTCAGACTCCCTCGCTGCCGCGTTCACCGACCCACGGGGAGCTGTTCATGGCGGCCTTGGGTACTCCCCACATGACCTCGACCCCTGCCCGGGATCAGGGCTGCAGGGCCTTGGAGCACCGGCAGAGGAGGCAGGTCTTCTCCTGAACGACACAGGCAGAAACAGACTCCTGACAGGTGCGGGTCATCACGGGGGCCACCAGGTCGTGAACCGGGCAAAGCCGGGGCTCCGTGATCGAAGGCCACAAGCACCCACTGCACCGCCTGGGATCGGCAGGTGGATGTCTGATCAGGCGGGTAGCGGGTGGTGGGAGCACCCTGGGCATGATCGCCCCAGCGGTACAGCACCCAATCTGGGATGGGGACCCTGGGAGCCTGCTCTGCAACACACGTGTCAGGCGACAGCGAAAACTGGTCCGGAGGCGACACGAAAACTGGTCCACCCCGTGGAGCGAGCCAGGCAGGACGACAAGGGCAGCGCAGGGGCGCCATCTCTGGAGCCGATGGTTCTGGAGACAGCTGTGCAGACCCCTCAGGACGTGGAGGCGATGCGACGGCTATCGGCAGCAGGTTGGGGCCGGAGGCGGATTGCTAAAGAACTGGGCTGTTCACCGGAGACGGTGCGCAAGTACCTGCGGCAGGGTGGCTGGCAGCCCTACGGGAAGCCCTGCCGCAACACGGTTCTCGATGGCCAACGGGAGTGGCTGCGGCAGCGGTTTATGGCCCACCGCGGCAATGCCGATGTGGTGCGGCAGGAGCTGGCCAGTGAGAAGGGAATCGAGGTGAGCCTGCGGACAGTGGAGCGTGCCGTGGAGCCGTGGCGGCGGGAGCTGCGCAACGCGGCCCTGGCGACGGTGCGGTTTGAGACCCCGCCGGGCCGGCAACTGCAGGCAGACTTTGGCCAGTGCCTGGTGAGCATTGGCGGCGAGCGGGTGCGGGTGCACCTGGCGGTGCTCACCCTGGGGTACTCGCGCCGGCTGCTGGTGCGGGCATTCCGCAGCGAGAAGCAGGACCACTGGCTCCAGGCCCTGGAGGAGGGTTTCCGCCACTGGGGCGGGGTACCGCAGGAGGTGCTGGTGGATAACGCCCGTGCGCTGGTGAGCCAGCACGATCCCGAGCGCAACATCCTGGTTTTTGCCGAGCGGCTGGAGGAGTTCGCCCGTTACTGGGGGTTCAAGCCCCGTGCCTGTCGGCCGTACCGGGCCAGAACCAAAGGCAAGGACGAGCGTGGGGTGGCGTACGTCAAGAGGAACGCCATCGCTGGGCGGGAGTTCAGCAGCTGGGCGGAGTTTGAGGCCCATCTGGTGCGCTGGACCCGCGAGGTGGCCGACCTGCGGGTGCACGGCACCACCGGCGAGGCGCCGCTGGACCGGTTTGTGCGGGCAGAAGCCCAGGCGTTGCAGCCGCTGGAGGCCAAGCCGTCGTTCCTGGCGGAGCGGGAGCTGGTGCGGATCGTGCACAGCGACTGCTGCGTGGAGGTGGAGGCGAACTGGTACTCGGCGCCGCAGGCGCTGATCCGTCAGCGGGTGAGCGTGCTGGTGCGCGATCAACAGGTACTGATCCGCCACGGCGGCCGGATCGTCGCTGAGCACAGGCGCCAGCGGCCCGGTAGCCGCAGCCGCCAGGTGATCGACGGCCATTGGGAGGGCCTGCTGCCGCAACGGCAGCAGCGCGAGGCGGAGCGATCGCTGCGGGATGGCAACGCAAGACGTGATCAGGAGCAGCGCCCGGTCCGCAGCTCTGAACTGGCCCGGCCTCTGGCGGTTTATGCCGAGCTGATCGGGGAGGTGGCGGCATGAGTCCCACCAACCCACGCAACCGATCCACAGCGGCGATACCACCGGTACCGACCGAGGAGCTGGAGGCAATGCTCACCCGCCTACGGCTCCCAGCAATCCGCGACCGCCTCGATGCGCTGCTGGAGGAAGCGGCAAGGCGGGAGATGAACCTGCGCGAGGCCCTGGCCTGGCTGTGCGCGGCCGAGGTGGCACGCAAAGACCAGCTGCGGATGGAGATGGCGCTGCGGCTGGCGCGCTTCCCCTATGTGCGCACGCTGGAAGCGTTCGATTTCGAGGCCCAGCCGTCGATCGACCCGGCCCAGATCCGTGAGTTGGCCACCTGCCGCTGGGTGGCCAACGGCGACACCCTGCTGCTGCTCGGGCCGCCGGGTGTGGGCAAGACCCACCTGGCGGTGGCGCTGGGCCGGGAGGCGGTGCGTCTCGGTCACAGCGTCCAGTACGTCGGTGCCATGGAGCTGATCAGCGCCCTGGCCAAGGCCCAGGCGCAGCACGCCCTGGAGGGCCGGCTGACGCAGTACGCCAAAACCCGGCTGCTGATCATCGATGAGCTGGGCTACCTGCCGCTGGAGCCGAACGCTGCGTACCTGTTCTTCCAGCTGATCTCCCGCTGCTACCAGCGCGGCAGCGTGCTGATCACCTCCAACCGCCCCGTCATGGAATGGGGCGAGGTGTTTGGCGATCAGGTGGTCGCCACAGCGATCCTCGACCGGCTGCTGCACCACAGCCACGTGCTGACGATCCGGGGCGACAGCTACCGGCTCAGGGAGAAGCGGCGCAGCGGCCTGATCCGCCCGCAGGCGGGCGGTTCCTCCTCACCGGACAGCGCTGGCCTACGGCCACCACCGCCCGGTGAGAAGGCCTAAGGGGAACCCGGATCAAGCGGCACAGATGCCGCAGCCAACAACAACGACACGACACCCACCGATGAAACACCGATCCAAGGGCAGCCGTAAGGCCCCCATCAGCAAGCCATCAGGTGGACCAGTTTTCGTGTCGCCGGAGGACCAAAAGCGGATGTCGCTTGACAACACGAACGGAGGCGGCGCGAGCTGATCTGGGGGTGGCTGGTCTCGCTGAGGGAGCTCTGGCATCAGAGGAACACGCCTGCAGCTCTGATCAGCACTGAAGCCTTGAGGAGCTGAGCCTTCAGCAACAGCCACCCAGGCGAGGCTTCTGGGGATGGGTACCCCGGGAAAGGGTTCGCGGCTGAAAGGGTCCACGTCGGGCGAAGTCTGGCCAATGGAGCTGCGCTGATCAGGGGTGGATCCGTCCTATGGCCGAACACCAGACCCATGAACCGAATCCGCGGATCCAGCCGAACCCAGCCAGGAGAGGACAGGGTGGATCAGATGATGAACATGCGCTCCGATGACATCAGAGCAGCAGGGCTGTGACTGACCTCTGCGCAGTGCGACTGGACTGACGTCGGCAAGAGGAAGTGCGCAGCCCCTGGAGGCACGGCAATTGACGCAGCAGGCAAAGGCCCATGCAGGGTATGATCACCCACACTTTCGTAGAAAGAGTGATTACATCCAAAGAGGCAAGATTGCCTACATCACAACCCAGAACGGGGGGAGGCAGATATCGCCCCGAGATTGATGGCCTCAGGGCATATGCAGTGATAGCGGTCATCGTCAACCACTTCAACAAGGAGATTCTTCCAAGCGGATATCTTGGAGTGGATATATTTTTTGTAATATCTGGCTACGTGATTACTTCTTCGCTGGCGGATAGAAAGAGTAAGAACTTTGGTGATTTTTTATCTGGATTTTACGAACGCCGCATCAAGCGCCTGGTGCCCGCATTGGTGGTCTTCGTTCTGATCACCAGCGTTTTAATCAGCCTGGTCAATCCCGAGCCGCAATTGGCACTTGGCATCGGACAGAAGGCACTCTTTGGAATGTCGAATATATCACTCTTCAGTGAGTCAGCCGACTATTTCTCACAATATACAGATTTCAACCCCTTTGCCCACACATGGTCGCTAGGGGTTGAAGAACAATTTTACCTTCTTTTTCCATTCCTGATCTGGTTTTCTGGGTTTGGACGGCAAACCACTAACGGCGCTCGAAATCTCTTCCTGTGGGTGGGATCATTTTCAATCGCATCTTTAATCGGATTTATGTATTACTACCCAATCAATCAGCCAGCCGCCTACTTTCTTATGCCAAACCGTTTCTGGGAGATGGCGGCTGGTTGCTTGATCTTTGTTGGTTTTCAGAAGCGAGTCTGGATTGAGCAGGCGCTGGAGCGAGTACCGCCATTCATAGTTGTGGCAGCCATGGTAGGGGTGATGTTCCTGCCAGTAAGCCAGGCAAGAGCAGCAACCCTATCAATCGTAGCTCTGTCTGCGGTTCTCATCGCGTGCCTCAAGAATGGAACAGCAGCATTCAAGGCTTTCACCGCAGAAAAGGTTGTTTATATTGGCCTGATTTCATATTCGTTATATTTGTGGCACTGGGGAGTGCTTGCAATCAGTCGCTGGACGATTGGGATTCACTGGTGGTCAGTGCCCGTACAAGCCAGTTTGATACTTATTTTAGCGATTTTGTCCTACAGGCTTATTGAAAAGCCGTTCAGAGGGATTCAAGTTGCCCAGGGAAGAAGACCTATCACCATTGTCGCCGGCCTGGGTGCTCTGCTGGCCTTTTCAATTCCGGTAAGCCTGGCAGCCGAAGAGGCTGAAGGGAACACGAACCACATCTTTCTTGGAGTTAAAGCCAATCTGAAGGGACGAGGAGGGGAATCCCTGACAGACGAATATAAGGTTCCGGGAGCGCCTGGACGCTGGGCAGGAGAAGACTGCGTCCTATCAAGTAATGATGAAGCAGGTGATATAATTAAGATTTCGGATTGCACACTGGGTGATTTCAATAATGCAAAAAAAAGGGTCCTTGTAATTGGGAATTCATATTCCGCATCATTCGTTGAGGCATTCGATGATCTCATCAAACGTGATCAATATTCCATCACTATAACATCATCATGGGGTGCTTCGCCTGCAAAGGAAGTTCAAAATACTTCGGAAGACGAGGAGGCTGCGAATAACTATTACTGGAATTCAGTTGTTCCCGAGATGATAGCCAAATTGCGGCCTGGAGACATTGTTTTCTCGATCTTCAAGACCGATGATTTTGCACCAAAAATAATGTCAACCGCTGATGCTAATGCGATCAGGACTTTAGAGCAAGGGATCGCTCGATTTTCAGACCATTTATCGAGCCGAGGCATCGGATTTGTTTTCCTTCATACCTTGCCATTTGAGAGAGAGGCCAATTGCACGCCTGATATGGCAGTTCCTCAGTGGTATGCACCGCCGTGGAGCAATAGATGCATGATCCCCGATAAAGAGCAAACCCTAATCAGGAGAAAGGAGCTTGACATGGCTCTAGCTCGCCTGAATAAAACCAAAAAAATCAAGATACTTGATCTAATAGATATTTTTTGCCCTACACATCTCTGCACATATGTCACTCCTGAAGGGATGATCCTTTACCGAGATGAATGGGGTCATCCATCAATTGAAGCGGCAAGAAAATCAGAAGAATTTATTCGCAAAGCGATTCTTGAAGTTGCCAGTCAAGTACAGAGATAGGGTCATGAATTCGCAGACCATTGAAGAAATGACCCCATAGTTATAATATTCACAGGCTGAGATACGGGCGCTAGTGACCGCACGAGGACAGCTTCTTTTCATGCTCAGCCACTGGCTGAATGAGGTTTCCCAATCGCTTGAGCAGCCAGTTCTTACACAAGGAGCAAGAAAAGAATCCTGGACAGGTGAGTATCGAAATAGGAATCATGCATCTATGGGTTAAAGTTTCAAAAGGTGGGTGCAGACATCCTGTTGCTGACAAGGCCCTGCATTCCGCACGCACAATAGCGGAGATGTTTTCATAGGCTAATTTGGTACATCTTAGGACTCTCCACTATAACCACTTGGCCTACTCCATCGGCACGACAAGCCAGCTCAGGCCCTGGACTGGAATGAGCACTTCATTGGTCCTCGCCTCGGTATGATATTAGATCACGTCAAGAATAGTCCCTGCCGGCCAGTCGTGCAGGGACCGGCAAACAGGCACAACAAACTGATCAACCTCAAGGCGAAGGAGCTGTTGAGAAGGAGAACCGGATTGATGGAAACATGCTGGGCCTGTTGGCCATAATCCAATCCTCAGGCAATTGAGCCAGGATGGGCCTGGCCTCGTGCCGACGCTTGAGCATCATGTCGTCTAACGCCTCTGATGACTGACAGCGACAGCGTCGCAAAAACTTGAGATAAACAATCTCAAGAGATAGCATCCAGGACACCTCTCAGAGATTCAAAGTGAGTGGCGCATGTCCGTGCATGCTCAGCACAGGCGGCACTCCATGACCAGTCAGGTCCGCCTTGAACCCTGACAATGCATCGCGAAGACCTCAATCACAATAGATGATATTATAAGCGCAGACAAGCGACATACTCGAGATGCTCCTCAAGCCGGCAAGTGTCTCTTCGTTCTTGACTGCCATGAAACATTCCACAAGCCTGGCACAACTATCCGATTTCACGCCATCACTTGGCGTCAGCATACTTGGATTAAAACTGAGCAAAACGACAATGACACCTCGAGAAGCGTGCGACTTCACAAGCCGTCATATCTGAGCAGTCCACACAAGTCTCGGAAATGAATGAACCCTCCAACGGCAATGACCACGAGCAGTGACAGACAAGGGATGAGAAATGAATTCACTTAATCCTGGTGCCAGCACTATTGCATGGTCGACAGTAGACTACTGTCCCATCAATGAGATGGCTGATGCTTTCTTTTCGTTTTATGTTCTTGACGAAAAGATTTACTCAGTCCATCGACGCTTCAATCTTGACATCCCTCGCATGAGTCATACCGAGGAGCTTTACTCTAGTATGCTAATTCTAAGCGAATACTACCAAAACGACGGAAGCCTGGAGATATCAAGGGAAGAGCTTTTAACTCAGGGAGAAGACCCAAGAGTAGTTTCGGACGGCAAACAAGCTTTTATTGTTTACTTTTGTGGATCATACAAAGCCAGTGGCAATACTTCCAGCATCAAAGTTATTCATTTGCCATCTAGGCTCGAATATCAAGTAAACCTGCCTGAAAGGCTTAAGCTTGGGAAAAACTGGCAACCATTCCTCAAGGAGGGGATTCTCCATATTGTTCATGGCTTCTCGCCATTCATTATCCTTAAGCTTGACGAGAACTATGCCGCTCAGATTGAACATCATGACGAAACTGAACTCAATATTTCTGCCCCTCATGATGGCTACACAATATTCAGAGGAGGAAGCAATGGCCTTACTGTTGGCTCAGGCGTTGTATCCGTTCAGGGGGCGTGACAGCTCGCGGCGAACATCGGCCCTGCTGAACCCTTGACGACAGCTTGATTTCCGGTTGCATCTCAGGTAGAGACCCGCCTATGATGACCGCACATCCGGCTGGAATTCCAGAAGCCGACTGGCTGGAAACTCCCGCCAGCGTCAGAGCGCTGATCAACGCCCAGCAGCAGGAGATCGAGCTGTTGCGCGGCCAACTCACCTCCTTGGCCACCGAGTTGGCAAACCTGCGTGAGCGGATCGGACGCAGCTCTCGCAACTCATCCAAACCTCCCTCCAGTGATGGTCTGGGTTTTAAGCCGCCAGAACGGCGCAAGGGCAGTGGCCGCAAGCGGGGCGGCCAGCAGGGCCATCCCGGATCCGGACCAGAGCTGCTGTCGATCGAGCGGGTGGATCAGGTGGTGGATCACCACCCTGATGCCTGCCGCCGCTGTGGCACCTTGCTCCAGGGAGAGGATCTCGATCCCCTGCGCCATCAGGTGATCGAGATCCCGCCGATTACCCCGCTGGTGATCGAGCACCGGCTGCATCGCCTGGTCTGCCCCTGCTGTTCCACCAGCACCTGCGCCTCGTTGCCGGCGGATGTGGAGGCCAGTCACTACGGCCCAAGGCTCAGTGCACTGGTGGGCCTGCTGGGCAGTGCCTTTCCGTTGAGTTTCAGCAAGACCCAGGCCCTGCTCCAGCAGCTGGTAGGAGTGGAGATGAGCCGCGGCGCGATTGGACGGGTCCGCCAGCGCTTGAGTGCAGCACTGGAGCAGCCCATGCAGGAGGCCCTTGCTTTTGCCCGCGTGCAGCCGGTGGCCTACGTAGATGAAACTGGCGCCCCCACCGGCAATGCCGACGGCAACAATCCCACTGGAAAGCGGGGCTGGCAGTGGGTCATGGTCACCGCCGTGGTGACGGTATTTGTGCAAGGGCTGAGTCGATCGACGACCGCTGCCATCGAGCTGCTGGGGAACGCCTTTGGCGGGATTGTGGTGAGCGATCGCTTCTCGGCCTACAACCACCTGCCCACCAAGCAGCGCCAGCTGTGCTGGGCGCACCTGATCCGCGACCTGACGGCCATCGCCGAACGCCCGGGCGCCAGCGCTGAATTCGGAGCCCAGCTGCTGGGCCTGCAGCAGCAGCTGTTTGGCCACTGGCACCGCTACAAGGAGGGAAAGATTGACTGGCCCGCCTTGCAGCAAAGCTGCCGGCCGATCCGCCAGACCTTTGAGACCACGCTGCAGCGGGTAGTAGAGCTCGGCTACCAGCGCGGCGAGCGAACGCCTTGGGCCAGCACAGTGCGCACGTGCCAGCAGCTCCAGAAGGTGACAGGTGGGTTGTGGACCTTCCTGGAGAACGAGGGAATAGAGCCCACCAACAACGCCGCAGAACGTGCCCTGCGCCAATCGGTGATTCAGCGCAAGATCAGTCAAGGAGTCCAATCCCGCCAAGGTGCGATCTGCCGGAGCCGCCTGCTCACGGTCACCACTACCCTCAGGCAACAGGGGCGGGATGTCTGGGAGTTCCTGGAGCAGGCCTGGATCGCCCATCACCGCGATGGGGTGATGCCGTCACTGCTGAGCGATCCCTGAAGGCAGAAGAAAGGACAAGGAAGAGTCTCTGATCGCTCAGCGGTGAGCGATCAGGCTTGCATTCGTGCGGTGGGGCGTCCCGACCCCTGAACGCATACCAGGCGTTATTGGTGCAGGGCATCTAACCACAAGCAGACATGAGCATCGGCCATTCATCTGGGGTATTTCTGAATCGAACAGGCTTAGGGTAGTCATTCCCACCAAAGTTTCAGGTTTTCGCGAAAAGGGATTCAATATCATAGACCCAACATCTCTTTTCCTCTGGAAGGAGAACCTCTATCTAGGTATATGTGCAACTGAGAGAGAATGGTTTTTTGCTCAGCGTTTCTGGAATCTATTGATTCAGATTCCTGCTGCCTCTATCACGCAAAGCAGCTCAACCCTTGAGCAGGCAGCAGAATTAATGGAGCATGGCCTTTCATGCATTGAGGCCAGAAGCGATATTCCAGCAAGCATCACAATAATCCCAGACCAGCTGCATAGCGACTATCCACTATCTCGAACTACTGATGGGATTGGCAGTTCTGACGCGGAAGGCTGCCTTGCCTACGGTCCCTACCTAACAATCAAACACGAGTGCGACTATGTAGCCATCGTGGTCTACTCATGTGGACATCCTCATGGGACAGAGGAGCTGGGTGTTTTTGATATCAGCATCAGCCTAGAAGGCACTGTAGAAACGCTGGCAGAGTTCCGTCTTCATGGAACGAACGGGAAGTTGAGCGAATTCGAGGTAGCATTTTCTACCATAGGGAAAATAGGGTATTCTCTGGAAACCAGGATATTCGCAAGTAAGCAGTCAAACCTTGAGATTTTTGACATCAGGCTTGTCGAAGTATGCCGATAAGTCTCAACACCAACAGGCCGTCATCCAAGTATCACCCTCTGGCCAGGGATCACATACATGGCCAACTCGCCCTGAATCATGATTGAAGGAAATCATATTCCTGATATCCTGCAGAAGTGCGCTTCTACAGCGTGCCCACAACTCGAAAGTGAAGGGCTATCCGTATTCAAAGTAGCAGAGAATCTCACCATATGTTCTACAATATAAGAATTGCGGCCAGTATTTCGATAGCTCCTCCTTCAGCATGGCTTCGTCGATGATGAGCTCTTAGGCCAGACCAATCAGCATCTCAAGAACAAAAACCACGATCTGGGCAGAGATAAGCTCGGCAAAGCCGGATCGTTGACATTTGAATCACGCATGGCTGATCCTCAGTGGAATAAGGCGGAATAGCGTCGCATAAGGCCGCTTATGCAATACTGCCGGAATCAATCTGTCTGAAACGCAATCCTCGAGCGCTCATCAACCGAGAACGATCAAATCTGGTTCGCGCTCTCAGAATCACCACACCTACCGGCTTGATGATCCATGTGACGGGACCACTGCTGAACGAACAGTCTTGACAGCATCGACAGCAGTGCAGCCACCATGAGAGCATTGCCCTTCTTGGCAGGTTTAAGGAAAAGACCGCGATTCTCCCAAGGGTGTTCTCGCTGATGAGCGCTGCTCGATGCACTGGGAGACGGTAGCGCCCCTCCGAGTGGTGTAACTCAGGAGGTCCTGTGACCCTCTCCGGAGGGTGAACAGGAGCAGTCAGGGGATGACTGCTTGGAAGCTGATTGCGCAGCTCCATTGATCCATTATGAACCCTGATCGCTGAATTGGCAACTCAGCGATCGATGTGTTCTGTGTAGATCGAGGTAGAAGCTGGTGCGCTTCAGCTGATGGTTGCAGCCGGCTGGGCGTTCGGATCTGCATCGGTGAGCTCCAAGGGCTCTTCTGGCTCTGGGATCTTGGCCATGGTGGCCTCAGAGAAGAAGCGGCGACGCTCCAGCTGCCATTCCTCCTGCTGCTCCAGCAGCTGGCTGCCCACCAGGCGCACGATCGCTGGATCATTGGGGAAGATGCCGACCACGTTGGTGCGGCGTTTGATCTCCTTGTTGAGGCGCTCGAGCGGGTTGGTGCTCCAGACCTTGCGCCAGTGCTCCTGGGGGAAGTGCAGGAAGGCCAGCACGTCGTCCCGGGCGGCTTCCATCACGGGCACGGCGCCGGGGAACTGCTTGCGCAGCATCTCGGTGACCCGCTGCCAGTGGGCGCGCACCTGATCTGGAGCCTGGATCACGAACACCGCTTTCATGGCAGCGGCCACCATGTCCTGGCCGGCCTTGGGCACATGGCTCAGCAGGTTGCGCAGGAAGTGCACCCGGCACCTCTGCCAGCTACTGCCCTGGAACATCCGCTTGATCGCTGCCGTCAGGCCCAGGTGGGCATCCGAGATCACCAGGCGGGTGCCGTCGAGGCCACGCTCCTTGAGTGAGCCCAGGAACTGACGCCAGAAGCCCTCCGCCTCGCTGTCGCCCACGGCAATGCCGAGAACTTCGCGGTAGCCGAGGGCATTGATGCCGATCGCCACCACCACCGCCCGCGACACCACCTGCATATTTCGGCCCAGGCGGCCGTGGAGGTAGGTGGCGTCGAGGTAGACGTAGGGAAAGCGGGCATGGTCAAGCGGCCGGCCCAGAAAGGCTTTCACCTGCTCATCGAGCCCCTGGCAGATGCGGCTCACCTCCGATTTGGAGATGCCGCTGGCCCCGCCCAGCGCCTCCACCAGGGCGTCGACCTTGCGGGTGGAGATCCCGCCGGTGTAGGCCTCCATCACCACGGCGTAGAGCGCCTTGTCCACCCGGCGGCGTGGCTCCAGCCAGCTGGGAAAGAAGCTGCCCTGCCGCAACCTGGGAATGGCCAGGCTGAGGTCGCCCACCTGGGTGGTGAGCAGCCGCTCCCGGTAGCCGTTGCGATGGGTGGAGCGCTGATCGGGGCAGCGCTCATGGAGTTGAGCGCCCGTGAGGGCAGAAACCTCGGCTTCCAGCAGGTCCTGGAAACCCCGGCGCACGATCTCTGGGATCAGGGCGCCAGCGGTGGTGCCCTCCATGAGCTGGCTCAGCTCGGAGGCGCCACTATGGGTGAGGGTCATGGTCTGTGTTCGGTTTGGTGGTAGTTCTCCGAACAGGGTCACAGACCGGCCCACCCATTGCCACAGCTGAAATCTGAGGGAGGTGAGCCGTCAGCCCCGGCTACGCCGGGGCTGATCCTCCTGAGTTACACCACTTGCTGGGACGCCGCTTGGGAGACTGGGCTTCCTCAGCGCTCTTCCACCGACAGTCTAGCGCTTGGAGTAGAAGGCACAATCACTCGCACAAGGATCCCGGCTCAAGCCTGTCAAGCCGTCAAGGCCGGAAGCCTGGATCACGACGGTCAGAGTGTCGGCTGCGGCCGAATGGGTCGAGAGCAGAGCTCTGGCAGGCAACAGCTTGAGCTGCCTCTGCCGCTGGCTGCACACCAGCTGTCGTCGATCTGGGTTGGGCTCCTGCGTGGGAGGATGGCGTCTCTCATGCTCCGGGGAACTGGCGGCACGCTCCGACGTCCCTGTCAGATGCCTGGGCGTCGTCTTGGCTCCTTGTGAAGAGGAGAGACCGAATGGACTGCTTTTCTGACGCAGGGGGGGATAAGATCAGTCAAGATCCATACCGCCAAGCGGTTGGAAATCAAACAATTCGATCAACGGAGCGCGTCCGATGGAAGTTTCAGATTTTTACAAAATATTCGATCCAACCAAGGCTGAAATACTGATACTGGAAGAAGAGGCGATCAAACTTGGAGATCACGTCGATTTCTTTTATGCATACTTCATGCTTGAAGACATCTTGTATTCCGTAAATGGGAGATTCCCAGTACAGCCATACTACAATTTAGGAAAGCCTGATTTCCATGATGACCGGGTTTTCCTGAAGCGCTATCGCAAGAATGGGAATGGATACGAAATTGACGACATCGTGGACCTTGGCCCGGGCGGGGACCCCAGAGTTGTCTCAGATGGAAAAAATGCATATGCCATTATCATAACAGTCAATTTAAGCGAAAAGGACCCACTCGGAGCCTCACTCTATGATATTCGCGAAAAGCGAAGAGTGGCGATACGCGTCAAAGATCCTGATTTTGTATACGGAAAGAATTGGCAGCCATATCTATCCAACGGCGAATTGTTTTTTGTACATCGACTAACGCCATTCCGAGTCTACAAGCTTAACGTCCAAGACGGGATTGCTGAGTTGGTCCGTGAAGCAGATATAAACTTCAAGCTCCCTCAGTTTCACTCAAATACAGGCGCGGACTCCTTTCAAAGCTTCCCAATGTTCAGGGGTGGTGGCAATGCATTAGAGAGCAATGGCTGGATCTATGGCCTTGGGAGAGCAACATCCCAAAGATATAGGCATCATCCATTTTTCTGGTCGGCACGCGATGGCAGCGACCTCACAATCGTCATGACTGGATTTTTTTATGACTTTTACAGATGCGGCTTTAATATAATTGATCCTACGAGTATTTTTTATCACAACGGTGACCTTTACTTTGGGCTGTGCTGTACGGAGCGAGATTGGGCACACAATCAGGCACTACTACACTTATTGGTAGTTTTTAGAGGCGATGAAGCCAAGTCTGGATTACGATTATCAGAATTTTTTGAAGAGCGCGCAATTTGCGAAAAAGGGGGAGTCCCAAACCTCTGTCGTCATATGTTCTTTTGCATCGAGATGCCTTGTGGGATAGCGAGCATCCATGAATTTGGTGGCCGTGTTTCCGTAGGGGAACGTGGACACTTGGTTCATGGGCCCTACCTGCCAGTCAAAACTGAAGGTCGTTTTTGTGCAGAGCTCAGCTATTTAACAAAGTCGACTCATCCAGATGAAATGATTGTCGGAAATTTTGAAGTTACTGCGTGCAAACTGGATAGCAGTGGCAATCAAATTGGTTTCGAGACACTTGGGATCGTTGACTTGGTGTCTACCAACATGACAATGGGCGAAGTCCGTATAGAATTTGAGGCCACTACTCACCTTGGCGATCTCTTGGAGTTTCGTGTGTTCGTGGAAGAAGGTGTTCTGTTGAATGCATATCACATCCGCACATGGGACGTCGTCGACACCTCGACCAACAGCACATCAACGCCCATGATCTTAGAAAGTGATTCCTGAGTAATCTGGCTCTGAGCAACCAAGAATATCTATAGTTTACTCAGGCAAAAGCCTTCGGATACAGATCGAAACACTGACAAAAGCGGAAATTATCGTAAAGACGTTATCCAAGCGGACCAATTCTTTACCTGGACAAGGAGGCGTCATGCGAGGTATCAATACATAATGGATTTTTATAGGACACTTTCTCAGAATCAGGCGAAGTTGAATCTTGAGACAACGCTTATTACTATTGAACTGATTCAAGCTGGGACTTAATGATCGGTGAGACAAACAGGTCAACCAACGGGATCCTTCAAGACCTTCGGAGTATCCCAGAAGTTCTGACACATCGCCCGTTAGCGCAGAAGCAGAAGAAAGCGCGCGAAAGAGTATGGATTTGCTGATCTCATCTCACGAAGGGCCAGAGCACCTAGGAACGAAGCACGAAACAAGGATCCATTGGCAAGCCACAACTGAAAACTCAGACTGAATGGCTGAAAACTATGTCCCCTGACGCTATTTCATCATGCTCTATATCTTGAGGGCCACTCCAAGTATGAGGCCGAACTGGGTATCAGCAACGCGTTGGACTCATCCACCCGCTGGCGGATCTGTGCATAGACATCCTGATACCGCTGTCGGAGCCTTTCAGGGAAAGTCTCTGCGGCTCTCTCACGGTCTTCTCTCCCCCAGAGATAAGTGCCCCCCTTGCGGGCAAGTTCGTTGAACGTGCTGTCGTACTGAGGAGCATAATAAAGTCCAGTCATAAATCCGCTGGACCACATCCGAAAACCCAATTCGTGATCATAACCCATCCCAGGATTACCTGCATCCGAATATGAAAAATCCCAACCTCCGACTGCTTCAAAGGCACTCCTTCGCATAAAGAACGGCCCGATGTTCACACTTTCAATGAACATGAAAGGAAATCCAGTGCGAGGATCAATGGTGGGGATCGGATTGTCGCAAACAGGGCTTGACTCATGACCATCTTCAAAGTTCTGGAAGCACTCATGCATCCAGGTATATTGCCTGAAACCCATGAACCCCCCCAAGCAACCGAGAGAGGGATAGGCGTCAAAAAGAGCAAGTGCTCGCTGGATCCAGCGGCCATCTGGAGGCAATAAGTCATCATCTTGAATCATGCAAATAAACTCTCCGCGACTCAGAGAAATCGCTCTGTCAGAGGCACGGATTTCATGAAGGTCATTGGAGAGGAGCACAAAGTCGTTGCGTCGCTTGAGATGCTTGGCCCAACGCTCACGTGATCCATCAATTGAACCATCTTCGCAGATAATGATCTCGTCGACTTCTGCCTGCCGAAGACCACGCATGATCTGATCTATGTTCCTCACATGATTGAACGACTGCACGATGAGAGATAGCCTGGGATGTTCGTCATAGGGGAAAGCACGCGCTGCTTTCTTGGCTTGCTTCACCCTGGCCGTCAGTCGTCGCTCCCGCCATGCCGACACAGCTCGGCGCAACGACCTGAAAGGATTGAGGAGATCTGTGAGTCTTATTATCATCCTGTCACCTGGCTTAGGGTTTCTTCGATAACACCGATGGGCTGCACCTCGCGGAAATACCGACCAGCATCAGCCCCAAGTTCTTGGCATACAAAATCTCGCCATGCATTGACAAAATGAATCTTGACGGGAGTGGGTTGCTCGAGTTCAGCCCACGGCTTGGCAAAGACAAAATGCAACGCATACACGCCAGCAAACTCCCCCCTGCCAAAGCGGCGCTCCATGCGGTGATCCACCCAGGGAGAGTCCTCAAAGAAGCCAAAGTTATAGGGATGACCTATTTTCCGAACAGGGATGTCGTGAATAGCCGTTGCAAAGGCCAGCAAGTCCTGGTCGGCTTCAAAACACCCATGACATTTGCGGAAGATCTCGACACACTTCTCAAAGAGGCCAATCTTCGCCATCGCGGTGTTGTTCCAGTAGATGATCCCAGCCTGTGCTTCGTACCTCCTCCAAATTTTTCTTCGGGTCAAGCCCAAGGTGGCTGAGACAGTTTTGGGGCTGAAGTCGAACTCCTCGTTGAGTTCCTGACGCTTGTGCATGAGCGTGCGCGCCAACGAACCCACCGGTCTTGCTGCATATCCCCTAGTGCGTTTAAAGAGGGATTTCAAGCGGGGGATATCAAATGGCTCCGGCCCAAACACATCTCCATCAACCTCAATACTGTAGTCATAGCCGCGCTCCGCCAGCAACTCCGGTGCTTTCAGTGGATAGAACACCTCAACAGGATAGCGATCCTTATTCGTACCCTGGGTGATGAAGCGGCCTGCCTCATCCACATCGATGAGTTCAATCCCGTAGCGCCTGATCAGCTCGTGGGATTGGGGACTGAAGGTGTTGATCGTGCCGAGAAGAAAGTATGCGAATTCAGGGTGCCATCGCTGAAACGACCGCAGAGCCATCACCGCAGTCGGTACATAGGCGTCGTTGGCGACAGCATAGAAAGCAATAGAACAGGTCATGGACAATCCCTCACCTGGCAGAGTTCACCGCGGGCGCCAGGTGATGAGAGAGAAGCCATAGCCTTTGCTTCTGAGCTGTGATCACAGGACTGGCTGGACAGAGTGACATCACCCATATTGAAGAGATTCTGGTCAGGTATGTGAGCTTGCTCCATGCCCTGGCAACGCCCTAAGCTCCCGATCGGTGCATCATAGGGGATCACAGCGATTGGTCTTTGCAGTTGTTACACCTGAGCAGGTCGATGGGTCGACTTCCCTAGATTCGAAAGGTTGGCTCAGATTCCAACAGGTACATTCCACAAGTGCAGACGCAGTCCTCTCAAGTCCCCTGAGCAACAGCATGAGCGTGCAATTCCCATGCAGAAGCGTGGTGAACGTATCTCCGCTGCCACGCTGACACCACAACGGGTTGTGGGCATCCACCTTGTCCTGCTGCAGAAACCCGCAGCAGCATCAGCAATCCAGAACCCCATGACTCACCGATGACTCACCTTCATGCTCGCCACTGGGCTCAGCCACCAACGGAAGCTGACAGCTCCGACCTCAGTCGAAAAACTGTCTTGAGATAATGACAGCACTGGTGGCACAGAACCACTCCACCCCAACTCAACGTCCAGTCCATCATTCCTGCTCAGTTCAGCAGCCCAAGCGGACAACCGACAAGATGTCCTCCCGCTTCAAACTCTGGAGAACAGGGTACAGTACTCTTGTCAAGCACGATACCCCCTGCGTCAGGAAAGTTGTCCGCTCGGTCTGACCCATCCACCAGGGGGCCAAACCGACGACCATGAAACCGACCTATGACACCGCTGTGCGGGACCAAGTCCGCCAGCGCATGAGCCCGCCAAACCGGGAGAGCGTGGCCGAGATCGCCCGCTCTACCGGGATCACGACCCAGACCCTCTACAACTGGCGCAGCCAGTGGCAGAAGCAGGGTCAGCTCGTGCCAGCCACCACCAAGCCGCCAGAGCAGTGGAGCGCTCTCGACAAGCTGGCCGCTGTGATCCAGGCGGCCGGCCTGAGTGGCCCTGATCTCGGGGCCTTCTGCCGTGAGCGGGGCCTCTACCCCAAACAGCTTGCCCGCTGGCGGCAGGCCGCCGAGGATGCCAATGGCCCCAGCGCTCCGAGCATGGCTGATCAGCGAGAACTTCAGCGTAAGAATCAGGAGCTGATTCGCCAGAATCGCCGCTTACAACGCGAATTGGAGAAGAAGGAGAAGGCTCTCTCGGAGGCGGCAACACTGCTGATGCTCTCAAAAAAGCTCGATCAGCTGTGGCCACGGGACGAGGAACAATGATCCCGCCAGAGGATAGAAGCCAGCTGATGGAATTGTTCCGAGAAGGTCTCAAAGAAGGGGCTTCTGCCACGGCGATTGCAGATCTGATCGGTATCTGCTCACGCACGCTACGGCGCTGGGGCATTGCGTTCCAGACACATGGATTCAGCCAGGATCGCCGCAAAGGATCTCCACGGAATGTGGCGCACCGATTCACACCAGAAGAGCGGCAGCGCTTAATTCACATCGTCAATGATCCGCGATTCGCGGACCTCACTCCCGCCCAGATCGTGGCCATCCTTGCCGAGGAGCGAATCTATGTGGGTTCAGAGTCCACGATTTACCGCATCATGCGGCAAGAGGGTCTGCTGAACCACCGTGGCAGAACCCGCCTGCCGCGTGAGCCCAGGGAGGTTCCGGTGTTGGAAGCAACGGGCATCCATCAAGTACTGGCCTGGGATATCACCCTCCTCCCCGGCCCCGTGAAGGGGCAGTTCTATTACCTCTACATGGTGATGGATGTATGGAGCCGGCGCATCCTCGGCGCAGAGGTGCATGAGCATGAATGTAGCGAGTTGGCCAGCGCATTCTTTGATCGTGTCTGCCGCGATGAAGGGATCAGCAAGGAGACTGCTGCGGTCCTGCACTCGGACAATGGCGCCCCCATGCGCTCATTCACTCTGGCGGCCAAGATGGCGGAGCTGGGGGTGTCGCTTTCGTTCTCGAGGCCACGCGTCAGCAATGACAACGCCTATGCCGAGTCGTGGTTCCGCACGATGAAATACCACCAGAGTTATCCGCTCAGGCGATTCCGGGATCTGCTTTCGGTGAAAGCCTGGGTGGATGGCTTTGTCGAGTGGTACAACGCTGAGCACCGGCACAGCGGCATCAAGTACGTGACGCCCAATCAGCGCCATTACGGCCAGGCTGACGCGATCTGCGCCATCCGCCAACAGACCTATGAGGAAGCTCGGCAGAGGCATCCTCAGCGCTGGAGCCGGCCACCCCGCAACTGGTTACAGCCACAGGTTGTGAGCATCAACCATCCCCGACCGCAGAAACCTGTGGCTGCTTGACCCTCAACAATCCAGGCCCCCGTGGCTGTCCGATGGCGCCCCTCCAAGGGCGCGATCGGCAACAGCCGCGATCAGGGGCCGGACGCCCCAACCCCGACCGAAGACAGCCATCGATGACAACAACACCCCGGCCGTGCGGCCCCTGAACCTCAACTCGCAGTACAGTCCATCTCGGTGCTCAGCTCAGCACCCCGAGCGGACAACTTCCCTGATAGGTCCCGATACACTCATTTCAGCAGGCTCACCCTCATGTCCCAGTCATTCAAGCTCCTTTCTCATCTTGATCAGTTGAGCGGGATCAAAACTGGAGACTACCGGCCACCTGTAATGGTAGATATCGACCCTGTCGATGGGTCTTGCAACCTTGATTGTGCGTGGTGCTGTCAGGCAGCCAGTCGAGAATCAAGGCCCAGCAGATTCATGCCTGACTCAACGATGGAAAGACTGGGATCATTCAGCAAGTCCTGGGGGATTCGGTCGTGGCGTATCGCCGGCGACTCGGAACCACTGCTGAATCGCAATATCTCAATCCTGCTTGAATCAGGTCGCAGCAACGCAATCCCCATGGGATTGATCACAAATGGAGTATTCCTGAACAGACTGGATAAAGATGATCTCAAGAAACTCAATTGGCTTGGCGTTTCATTGGATGCTGCCACGGCCGCTACCTGGTCCTCACTGAAACGGGAGACTCCTGACAAGTTTGATCAGATTTTAGATAATATCAAGAACGCGCGTGCTCTTGCCCCCGAACTGGATATCTCAATCAAGTTCCTGCGATGGAGCTCGGCTGATAACCTTATCAAGTCCGACTTTGTTGTTAACGAATTTGCGCCTACCTTCAAACATGCGAGCGACGAAAATGAAGTATTCTCCAACGAAAATGAAGTAGATCTTTTTTCTAAACTTGCCGATGAGCTCAACATTAGAGCCATCATCAAGAATGCTTATCCTAAAGATTTTCCCTCGCACTATGGCTTCGAGTCCTGCAGGGCAACCGCTCTGGGCGGGGTTTTCGATGCAAGTCATAATTTTCACCTGTGCTGCGATGCACGGGGCGTCTATGTGCTCACCGACGATTACACTCGTGACGACTGGAACGAACTGCCAAGCCTGTGGGGCGGAGATCAGCACCAGGAGCTGATCAGCTCCATTCAGCCAAAACAGTGCATTGGATGTGCTAAATACAAAATAAACGAGGTTATTGAAAAATATATTGTCAATGATCATTCGGACAATACATTCATTTAAGCCTTCCCCTGGCGCCATAAAGGCCTAATTGAATTAGGCCTTTATGGTTTTCAGCTAATGCGAAGGCTTAAGCAGGCTGAGCCCCCTCCATGGCTGACATGCCATTATTTAACGCTTCGGTGAACTTTGCTTAGTTTTCTTCCGACTCAACAACTGAGCTGAAGAACACTGATTTGCGCCTGTCTCTCGGCAATCCCATCAACCGGCATCGGCCATGAATCTTGAGCAGTTTGCAGAACAATTTTCACATGAGAATGCCGAGGTCATCTATTTATCCGAAAAGAATGCCGCACAGAGCGAATACGTTGACTTTTTCTATAGCTTCTTTTTTCTTGAAGGTACGCTATACTCGGCAAATGGTACATATCCCCTTCTGCCTTACTACGGAATCGGGAATAA
Organism: Synechococcus sp. CBW1107; assembly: GCF_015841355.1. NCBI lineage: Bacteria > Bacillati > Cyanobacteriota > Cyanophyceae > Synechococcales > Synechococcaceae > Synechococcus > Synechococcus sp. CBW1107. Next base: position 1,565,801 of record NZ_CP064908.1, on the reverse strand, counting down.
AGAGTTTCATGATGACGGTGTAGTACTCAGAAAATACACGCAGGCAGAAGGAGGGCAGTTAGAGGTCTCTGAAACAGTTTCGCTTGGACCCGGCGGAGATCCTAGAACTGTTTCCAATGGGACAGATGCCTATGTATTTATCATCGGAAATCCGTTTTCTGACTTTCAGACTCTTATCTATGATATCAGATACCAGCGAAAAATTAAGCTGAAGTGCGATGATCCTGATTTTAAGTTTGGCAAGAATTGGCAGCCATACCTCAAAGACAATAGACTATTTATCGTTCATGAAATTACCCCCTTCCGAATTATGGAAGTTGATCTGGCGAGCGGCCTATTGAGCAAAGTACTGGAGGTTGATATCTCATTTAAAATCAATCAGTCTCACGCCCCGTCCTCGTATCACTATCCCTATCCATTCTTCCGTGGAGGCAGTAATGCCATTGCCAAAGATCAGAATATCTTTGGCGTGGGAAGGGCCACCTCAGAGAGATATAAGCATCACCCTTTCTTCTGGAAGTTTGGCGATAACAAGAAACTGCTGATTCTGTTTACTGAATTTTTCTACAAGTTTCAACGCTATGGCTTTAATATTATTGACCCAACATGTCTCTTCCTGCATGATGATGAGCTTTATTTCGGCTTGTGTTGCAGTGAACGAGATTGGGCACACGGGCAGGAAGTTTTGAATCTCTTGGTTCGTTTTTCTGAAAGAACGATTGGTCCAAGCAATTCCTTAGAGTCCTATTTTCTCTCCAAGGTTCCCACCGAGTCTGACGGAAAGCCAAATCTTGACCGTCACCTCTTCTTTTGCATTGAAATGCCGACTGCCGTGACTAGTGTTCATGAGCTGGGAGGACGTCTTTCTCTCGGGATTGAGGAAGGACATCTGTTCCATGGGCCATACGTCACAGTTGAGGCTGAAGCAGAGTACTATGCAGAACTAAGCTATCTAACACTTGCATCTAATGAAGAAGTTATTGGTTTTTTTGATGTAACATCAAGTCGACTTGACTCAGCAAGAGTTCAACACGATTTTCATACACTCGGTATGGCTGAGGTTCACTCCTGCCATGGTTCTATGGCGACTTCTCGAGTAACATTCAACACAGCTGGCTCGATTGGCAAGCTGCTGGAATTTAGGTTCTTTGTTCGCCATGGTGTCAAAGTCAACGCATTCCATGTGCGAACTCAACGCATTACAACCTGAAAACTTATAAGAATATTGACAGTAAAACAAGCACTTGGGCACGCCATTACGATTTAAAACTGGCCCCAGGGTAATCGGTGGGCTACGATCTGATCACTCTCCATCAGACCTTGAAGATCCTCGTCACAGCCTGGGAGCTCCAGCAGAAAGAGCATCGTGGAATTGCCGTATTTTCAAAGAATCTGATCACAGCCCTGCATGATCTAGGGCACGAAGTATGGATACTGACTGAGTTTGCACCTAAGCAAAAAGAATTCAAAAGAAGCAAAGTTGGCATCGAGGCGCTGCGACTGATTAGAGCGTCAGACGTAGTGAGTCGGCTTGGGCTTCACAATGTCAATACTGAAACACAATCAGAAAAAAAGAGCCGGTTAGCCAGAATCCTAAGGCTTCCAACTGCATCTTCTATTTTGAAGTTAAAGTTCAATATATTGCACATTTTTCTCAAGACTTCGATCGGGCTGACGGCGAAAGGGAAGAAGATCAATATTTTTCCTCGGCATTACTTTAAGGATAGTCCGTTTCTGAACGAAGAACGGACTCATTACCTCGCTAATCTTTCTGGCATCGTCTCCATTCAAGATATTTTTCTGCGCTCAGATGCAGCTTCCCAAGCCGAGAGACTCAGGCCATTTACGATCGTGACTAATGACTTTGACCTATTGATTAAAACCTGTCCACATTACATAACACTTGGAGGGAATGGCGCACGAACCCTTGATGTTATTCATGATTTTATACCTTTGCTGCAAATTCCCTCAGGGAGACCTGCAATTCAGTTTGCAGGTTCTTTAAGTATTAAAAGCAAAAAGGTATACATTTCAGAGCACACTCGGAACTTGTATGCTACATTCTTTCCCTTGCAGGAATCCAAGCCCTCTAAGGTAGTCATTCAGCCTCCCTCTATTCGCCGTGCTCAATACAATCAGCAATCGTTGACGATCCCCACCGCAAGAGTCGGAGAAGACGGGCTGATTCAAAAAGAGTTTACAACATTACAGGCGTTTAAATATCTTCTATTTAATTCTGCTCTTGAGGCCCGGAAAAATGTAGAACTGATCATCAGAGCATTTCAGGCCTCTGGCCTGTCCCGAACTGGTTACAAGCTAATTCTTATGGGAAAGATTATCGATACTAATTATGCCATGAGTATGCTCAGTATGGCCTCCGAAACAATCATTTTTACCGACTATGTTAACGACGTAATCAAAGATCAGGCTTTCTTGCAAGCAGCATGCGTTGTCAGCGCGTCTGCTGCTGAAGGCTTTGGAATCCCTGTTCTGGATGCTGCTTGTATGGGCACTCCTGTTTTGGCCAGCAGTATTCCATCCCATCATGAAATCTACAATCTTTATGACTTTAAAAAATACATCCAAATCATTGAGAACTATAATGTTGAAGATTGGGGAACGGCTATACTCGCAACATGTCGGAATAAATCTGGCCCTGGCAGCAGCTATACAGAAGCATCGACAGTGAATCTTCTTAAGTCAAGATCTCAACGCTTTGATGATATGCATAGCAAGATATGGGCAGACTTTTGCTCCACTATCAGCATCTGCATTGAAGGCTGAGTGCTTTACGCTAGATCAAAAAAGGAAGGGTTTTCCGAGCACGATTCAGCAGCCAAATGCCGAATATTATTCCTACTACATTTAGTAGCAGCATAGAAGCTACCTGTCCCCAAAGTATTCCACCATGCATCAGGCTATGCCTAAGTGGACTCAAGACACGATACAACGGGTTGATATCAGCAGTCCAAGCGAGTGGGCCCAGATTTTTTTTATCATATAAAATCGGAGACAGGAGAAACAGCAGCTGTAGGGCTATTGGCACTAATTGATAAAGATCACGATAGCGAGCGCCCAACAGACAAACAATCAGAGGCACCCAGTATAAGATCAGGATTAAGTTGACGATAGGCAGCCATGAAAATAATAAGAAATTAGCCAAAAGCGAATGCTGAAAAAAAGCCAGGCCCAGCAATACAAGTCCAAATGATTGGACAAAGGTTTGAATCTGAAAACTCCATTCCTCTAATGTATAAAAGACTGGGTTAAGATTGGTATTCTGCACGTGCGCTGAATTTTGCTCAAACAGGTTAGGCGCAGCGCTGATGGCACCAGCGATTGAATTCCAGATTACGAGTCCCAGTCCCAGATAAACTATATAAATTTGAAAGTTTTCCACTTTAAACACCGTTCCATAAACAAGGGCCAGTGCCGCAATCGACAACATGTTTGAAAAACCCAGCCAGAAGCTACCAAAAAATGTGCGTGCAAATCTGGCTCGTGTACGTGATGTTGCCGTAAACCACCAAACTCTACGTGTACGCCAGGCATAATTAAGAGTATCAGTAATTGATGCGATGGTAGTAGTCGAGTGCCCCTTCGAGTTCCCCATCATAAACGATCGTCCCCTGGTCAAAGACAATTCCGCGAGAGCAGAACTGGTGAAGTAAAACATCAGAATGAGTCGCAAGTATCAACGTCCCTGCTTTTGCAATGAACTCATGCATCCTTTCCTGGGCTTTTTCAAAAAATCGACTATCGCCAGCACCAAAACCCTCGTCAAGCGCGAGGCACTCATGCTTCGATTCAGTCAATACCGAAAACAACAACCTGGAGGCCATCCCCTCGCTATAGCTTTTTACGGGGAGATGAATAAAATCTCCGAGCCCGGAAAACTCCAGGGCATTGTCGAGAAATGATTGGAAGCCGCGAAGATTACTGTGTGTGAGTAGATAGTGAGCCTTCACAGCCTGAACCCCGCTGAGCTCAGGGCTGGTGATGAAGCTCTTCTGGATCATAGGAAAAACATGACAAGATGCCTTGAAAGACCCTGAAGTGGGAAAGTAAATTCCAGATATAAGCTTGAGAAAAGTGGACTTTCCAGCTCCATTATGTCCGATCAAGGCAACCCGTTCACCATGCCGGATCGTGCACGAGATTCCCCGCAACGCCTCAATAACAGCACCCGAACGGGAGTGCCTGAGTTTACCGCCTGTCACAGAACGAAGCAGTGCTGTCTTGAGGCTGCGGGTCTCTGAGGAGGTCACAGGGATCCTCAACCAGACATCTCGCAGCTCAATCACTGGATCAGTGGATTGATGACCGTCCTGATCTCCTCCTGTTGACGCTGGAGAGTCAAAGCGGCCGCCAGCTTGAGTCCCCGAATTGACAGCTGATTCCATAGAGAGTGGTTGTTGACTAATTCAATCACGCCATGGTTCAGATCTTCTCCATTCCCCATAGGGTCGAAAAATAGAGATGACTCATGATGAAGCTCCTTGTGTACTGGAATGGCGCTGACCAGCGTTGGCAGACCTTCCGCCTTGGCCTCAAGTACGGGGTAATCGAAACCTTCCATGCTGCTGGCTGAAACCAGGGCCAGTGATTGGCGCAAGAGCTCCACCAATGCAGAAGAATCCATCGACTCGATCAACAGAAGACGATCAGGACGAGGCAGCTGTTGCTGGAGACGTTTCAGGAGCGCCGTCTGGCGACCTTGGCGCCCTACCACCACAAGCCGCCCGGGCCAACCGGGCTTTTTCTCGAGGAGTTTAGCAAATGCTTTTACCACGAATCCAACATTTTTATTGGCATCGTGGCGGGCCAGCATCACGAGGTCATGGCTCGCCGGGGCGGCGACTGGGTCGCGCTCGATGGTGACACCATTCCAAACAACCTCGATCTTTTCAGCCGGAACTCCAAAAGCCATCAACTGGTCTGCGACGAAGTGACTGATGGCGATCACCTTCTGAGCTCGTCGCAGATGTACCGGGGTCCAGAAACGATACCGCCATCTTGCCTTTCTGCTATTGGCACAGTGAAGGGGTGTCAGATCATGACAGGTGATCACCTGAGGAACCAACGGCAAGGCAAACAGCACATCGCAGTAGGGGCTGTAGACCGCCGCCACATCCTCTGAACGCAGTCCGGCTGAAGCGAGCACAGCCTTCACGTTGAGTCCATGCTGACTGAGTGACAGCCTGTGCAACAGGGCCTGGAGCCTTGAGGACGGCAATCGCTCCGGGAGCCAATCACTCTCTGAACATCGTGCACCGTGTTCACCATCCATCAGCAACCGATGGCCTGGGATCCCAGGCATCACTCGCCGCACATAGCTCGAGAAGCCCGAATGGCCCGGCGTGTAGAGGAGAAGATTGCTGAGCAGGGTCACGGCAACAGAGCCTCCAGCCCCTGCTTCCAGACTCGTCTGGAGAACAACAGCATGAAACGTTGCCTCGCCGCGAGACTGGCCTTTGCCCAGAGATCAGGATCGTGGACAAGGCTGGCCACGATCTGTGGCAGCTCGTCCGGACGAGCATCCGGACGGCCGAAAACCGCGGCCAGGTTGCCCACCCAGGCCATGCCGGATCGCTCACGGCCGAAGGCCAGAGCTGGCACCCCGCAGGCCATGGCCTCCAGCTGAACAATGCCGAACGCCTCGTTACTGCGATCAGCGGGCAACACCAGCAGGTCACTGGTCTCCAGCAGCTGCTGCTTCTGTCTCTCGTTCAAACGTCCATGGAAGATGACATGCCCGCCATGGCTGGAACAGGCGGCCAGCATTTCAAGCTCCCGACGACGGGGGCCCTCCCCCACAACATGCAGTTCCTCAGCCCCACTGGCCGGGAAAGCCGCGATCAACCACTCCACTCGTTTGTAACTGTCGAGACGGCCGACGTACAGCAACCGGAATGGGTCTCCGTCCTGCCTTGGCCCTCTGGCCACTCGCCGCTCCCAGGCTGCATCGGCCTGGCGCTCCTGACACTCACCAAGGCAGCAGGGCAGCACCACCAGGCACTGGGGCTTCACCCCCTCGGCGATCAGAGCGGTCGCGAGCACTGGAGACGTGGTGACCACCTGGTCGGCCTCAGCGGCGGCCCAGCGCAGCGCCAGCCACTGATACACGGCGACGAGGCGCCCCCCCGGACCCGCACCGGGTTCCAGGAAGGCATGCCAGTGGAGACGGATCCAGCGGCGTGGCCTCAGCACCCGGGCCACCACGCAGACGGCCAACAGTGCAGGACAGGGCAAGTGCACGTGGAGAGGATCGCTGGTCACCACCAGACGGATCAACTGACGGGAGGGGAGGGGCAGCAACAGCTGCCCGAACGCCAGTCTTGGCAAGTGAAGCCGGTGGTAGTTCACCGGCAGCGGATCAGATACGGGTGGCCGACCCGGCCCCTGCAGGCAATAGGTTCTGACCTCACGTCCCATGGCCTGCCAGGCGACAGCCAGCTCGTGAGCCACCCGTTCCACCCCGCCGTAACCGGGAGGCCACTCCCGCAACAGCTGAATGGTCACCGTCTCAGGCGGACGTATCCCTGTCGAGCCTTGGCGGCAGCGAGAGCGATCGAGCGGCTGGAATCGACCTTCACAGGACGTTCCGCGTCCGTCTCATGACGGAGGGTTGGTTGAGCCTGCTGAAGGCAATGCCGCCATCAGGCTTCCCATCTCCAGCGCCTGAAGGGCATAGCTCCAGCCCAGGTTGCTCTTGATGCCGGCACGCTCGAGAGCCTGCTGCATGGTGTCGGTGGTGAGCACGCCGAAGATCACCGGCACACCGGTGCTGCGCGACACGGCGGCCACTCCCTTGCTCACCTCAGCGCAGACATAGTCGAAGTGGGGGGTGTCACCCTTGATCACCGCACCCAGGGTGATCAGCACCTGGTAGCGGCCCGAGGCTGCCAGGCGCTGGGCCACCAGGGGAATCTCGAAGCTGCCGGGCACCCAGGCCAGGTCCAGCTGCTCGCTGCCGGGGCTGGTGTCGATGCCGTGGCGGGAGAGGGCATCCAGGCAGGCACTGAGCAGCTTGGCGGTGACCAGATCGTTGAAACGACCCACCACGATGCCGATGCGCAAGCCGCCGATGTCGGTGAAGCGGCCTTCAAAAACGGTCAATGGACTCAGGCCACGAAGTAGCTCATGCCCCAGTTGAGCAGCACCAGGGCAACCCAGGCGGCACCACCGAGCAGGATCAGGCGGTTGGAGCGGCCGCTCTCGTCGGGACTGGCGTAGAGCACCGGCACCGCCACCACAAGGGCAAACGACATCACCACCAGGGCCAGAACGGTGAGGGTGTTGAGGATCTGCATGGTTGGGAGGGCGGGGTGCGCGGTCCCTGGCACACGGGCCGGGGCAGGCAGTGGCTGGATTCTCCCATGGGGCTTCCAGGGTTTTCCGGCCCTCGCGCGGCATCCTTCACAAGTTGTGGGGAGTGCCAAGGCGCGAGCCCCGCCAGGCTGACGCTGGGCTTCGACTGATCCCTCCTACGATCGCCCCAGCCCTGAGCAAGCCGTGGCCACGCCGCCGGAAGAACAGCTCTCGCTGGTGGCTGCCCTTGGCCTGGAAGCCGACCCCACCCCGAGCAGTCCCGCCAGGACAGCCTCCCCGGATGGCCCCACCGGCGAGAGTGATGATGACCTGATGGCGGAGGCGGCCGCCCGCCCCCGGCGGCGCCAGGGCAAGGGGACCGAAGTCCCCGCAGGGAGTCCCGAGCCTGCCGGCCCCCCGGATCCGGCCGAGCCCGGAGATCCCGCCGACACCCTGCCCCCCTGGCACCACCACGGCCTGGTGGATCCCGAGGCCCTGCCACCGGTCCTGCGCCACTACGTGGAGCTGAAGGCGGCTCACCCCGAGCGGGTGCTGCTGTACCGCCTCGGCGACTTCTACGAGTGCTTCTTCGAGGACGCCATCCGGGTGTCGCGGCTGCTGGAGCTCACCCTCACGGGAAAGGAGGGGGGCAAACGGATCGGGCGGGTGCCGATGGCCGGCATCCCCCACCACGCCGCCGAGCGCTACTGCGGCGAACTGGTGCGCCGTGGCCTGGCCGTGGCCCTCTGCGACCAGCTGGAGAGCACACCGGCCCCGGGCGCTCTGCTCAGGCGGGGGATCACCCGCGTTCTCACCCCCGGCACCGTGCTGGAGGAAGGGATGCTGGCGGCACGCCGCAACAACTGGCTGGCGGCTGTGGTGCTGGAGCAGGGGCAGTGGGGGCTGGCTGTGGCGGATGTGAGCACCGGCGAATTCCAGCTGATGCAGCGCCAGGGCAGCGATCAGCTGCACCAGGACCTGCTGCGGCTGGAGCCGGCCGAGCTTCTCTGGCCCACTGCGGAGTCCGGCGAGCCGGCCTGGGCGCCGGAGTCGATCCACCGCACTCCGCTGCCGCTCACTCCCTTCACCATGCCGGAGGCACGCCGCACCCTGATGGAGCGCTTCGAGCTGGCCAGCCTCGAGGGCCTGGGCCTGGGCGAGGCGCCCCTGGCCCTGAGAGCCGCCGGCGGCCTCGTGCGCTATCTCGATGACACCCAGCCGGTCACCGACGAGACAGCGGTCGCCATCGCCGACCGCATCCCTCTGGATCGGCCCACCCTCCAGCAGCGCGGCGATCAGCTGGTGCTTGATGCCCAGACCCGCCGCAACCTGGAAATCACCCAGACCCAGCGGGATGGACAGTTTCAGGGGTCGCTGCTCTGGGCCCTGGATCGCACCATGACCGCCATGGGGGCCAGGGCACTGCGACGCTGGCTGGACGCCCCCCTGATGGAGCTGGAGGCGATCGAGCGGCGCCAGGACGGCATCGGTGTGCTGGTGCAGCAACGGCCCCTGCGCCTGGCCCTGCGCCGGCTGCTGCGGCCCATGGGTGATCTCGAGCGCCTGGCAGGACGGGCCGGGGCCGGCAGCGCCTCCGCCCGCGATCTGGTGGCCCTCGCCGATGGACTGGAACGCCTGCCCCGCCTCGCCGCCCTGCTGGAGCCAGCGACCGCGGCCGTGTTCGGCCCCCTGCAGAAGACCGATCCGGAGCTGGCAGAGCTGGCGGCCCTGGTGCGCCACACCCTGGTGGACACGCCACCGCTCAGCCTCAGTGAGGGCGGCCTGATCCACGACGGCGTCGACGGCCGCCTGGATGGACTGCGCAACCGGCTCGACGATCAGGACCGGTGGCTGGCGGCGCAGGAGCAGGAGGAGCGCCGTCGCAGCGGCATTCCCACTCTGCGGCTGCAGTTCCACCGCAGCTTCGGCTACTTCCTTTCTGTGAGCCGGGCGCGTGCCGGGCACGTGCCCGAACACTGGATCCGCCGTCAGACCCTGGCCAACGAGGAGCGCTTCGTCACCCCCGAGCTCAAGGCGCGCGAAGGCCGCATCCTGCAACTCCGGGCCCGGGCGGCCCAACGGGAATACGAGCTGTTCAGCCAGCTGCGACAGCAGGTGGGGGAGCTGGCCGGACCGATCCGTCAGGCCGCCCGGCGCGTGGCGGGCCTCGATGCCCTGGCGTCGCTGGCGGAGGTGGCCGCCTGCCATGCCTACTGCCGGCCGCAACTGGAGCACAGCCGCTGCCTTCAGGTGGAGGCGGGACGGCACCCGGTGGTGGAGCAACTCCTGGTGGAGGAGTCGTTCAGCGCCAACGATCTGCACCTGGGTGAGGAGGGGCGCCCCGACCTGGTGGTGCTCACCGGGCCGAACGCCAGCGGCAAGAGCTGCTACCTGCGCCAGAACGGATTGCTGCAGCTGATGGCGCAGATCGGCAGCTGGATTCCAGCCCGATCAGCCCGCCTCGGCCTGGCCGATCGCATCTTCACCCGGGTGGGGGCCGTCGATGACCTGGCCAGCGGCCAGTCCACCTTCATGGTGGAGATGGCCGAGACCGCCAACATCCTTCACCACGCCACCGACCGCTCCCTGGTGCTTCTCGATGAGATCGGCCGCGGCACCGCCACCTTCGATGGCCTCTCGATCGCCTGGGCCGTGGCGGAGCACCTGGCGGCGGGGCTGCGGGCACGGGCGGTGTTCGCCACCCATTACCACGAGCTCAACGAACTGGCCTCGCTGCTGCCGGGTGTCGCCAACTACCAGGTGCTGGTGGAGGAAACTGGCGACCGCCTCCTCTTTCTGCACCAGGTGCGTCCGGGCGGCGCCAGCCGGAGCTACGGCATCGAGGCGGCCCGCCTGGCGGGCGTGCCGCCCCAGGTGGTGCAGCGGGCCCGCCAGGTGCTGGGGCGGATCGAGGCCAACAGTCATGTGGCCGTGGGTCTCCAGGCCGCAGCCTGAATCAGCCGTAGGACTTCACCTCCACCAGGGCCGAGCCGCTCCACTCACTGATGCGGCGCTTGAGCGCGGCCCTCTCATCGTTGAGGCGATACACCGAACGCGCCAGGGCAATGAAAGTGGCATCGAAGCATCCGGCCCGCTCCTGGGCACGGATCGCCTCCTCCACATCCCAGAGCTCCCTGTTCACCCCCTCGAGCCGCCGGCCCAGCTCCGCCACGACCCCATGGTCCGCTCCGAGGCCCAGCTGCCGGGCCACCGCCTGCAGCTGATCGAGCTCGGCTCTGACGAGGCAGGCACGCTCAGGCTCCTGAATGCGCTCGCGCTTGATTGCCAGGATGGTGAGCTTGTCGATCAGCTCCCCCACCGACACAGGGACCCGGGGCAGCGGCCGGCCGTCAGGCAGCTCCGGCCCGACTGCCGGGAGGAGAGTGCCTGGTGGCGGGGGAGACGCCTCCAGCCAGGCCCGGCGCAGCAGGGCGTTGCAGGTGGCTCCAACCAGGCCGGCACCACCCCGGCTGCCGTCGAGCCGGATCTGGGTCAGATCACTGGCGGCCAACCGCCGCTTGCTCTCCGCCACCCCCACGAAGCCCACCGGCATGCCGATCACCAGGGCTGGCCGGCTGGGGCCGCGGGGCTGATCGAGCAGGCGCTCCAGAGCGGTGGGGGCACTGCCGATCAGCACCACCGCGCCGGGACAGGCCGCCAGGGCCGCTTCCAGGCCCTCGGCGCTGCGGGTGCCCCCGGGCGGTGCCGCATCCGGTGCCCACTCAAGGATGCTGCGCACCGGATTGGCGAAGGTGCGCCGGGCCATCGGCGACACCGCCGCGGCTGCCATGGCCGTGTCGGTGAGGATCACAGCGCCCCCTGCCAAAGCCGCGAGCCCGATGGCGCAAGCGTCCGCACTGAAGCGCAGGTCGGCGGCGATGGTCAGATCGCCACTGCTGTGCACGAGTCGCTCCAGCACCTCCTGCTGCACCGGATCCAGACCGGTGGGGCCCAGCCACTGGCGGATGCGCCGCACACTTTCGCTGAAGATCGGATGATCCAGATCCAAGCCAGGCCGCCCCATGCCCATCCATCTCTACTGGGGTGACGACGAAGCCGCCAGGACCCGGGCGGTCGATGAGCTGATCAGCAGGGAGGTGGATCCGGCCTGGCACAGCATCAACCTCACCCGTCTCGATGGATCCGACAACGCCCAGGCCGCCCAGGCCCTGAGCGAAGCGCGGACCCCGCCCTTCGGCAGCGGCGCCCGGCTGGTCCTGGTGCAGCGCAGTCCCTTCACCAGCCCCTGTTCCGCCGAGCTGGCAGGCCAGCTGGATGCCTGTCTGGATCTGATCCCCGAGAGCTGTCACCTGGTGCTGGTGAGCAGCGGCAAACCCGATGCCCGCCTGCGGACCACCAAGGCGCTGCGCGAGCGGGCCCTGGAGAAGAGCTTTCAGCTGCCCTCCTCCTGGGATGGGGCCGGCCAGGTGGAGCTGGTGGCGCGCACCGCCCGCGAGCTGGGGGTGAAGCTGGCGGCGGGGGCGGCGGAGGCCCTGGCCGAGACGATCGGCAGCGACAGCGCCCGGCTGAGCAGCGAGCTGGAGAAGCTGGCTCTCTACAGCGGCGAGGCCCCGGTTCAGGTGGCGGCTGTGGCGGCCCTAGTGGGCGGCCACAGCACCACCAGCCTGGCGGTGGGAGATGCCCTGCTGGAGGGGAACGCCGGCGCGGCGATTGCCCTGGTCGATGATCTGCTGCAGGCGGGGGAGCCTCCGCTGCGGCTGGTGGCCTCGCTCACCAGCCAGGTCAGAGGCTGGCTGTGGGTCAGTTTGCTGGAGACCCGCGGCGAGCAGGACGTGGCCGTGATTGCCAAGGCCGCCGGCATCGGCAACCCCAAGCGGATCTACGTCATGCGCCGGCAGATCCGCGGGCGGCCCCCCTCCAGGCTGCTGACCCTGCTGGCCCAGGTGCTGGAGGTGGAGGCCGCCCTCAAACGGGGTGCCGAGGCCGGTGAAGCCTTCCGCGATGGGCTGCTGCTGGCCACAGCCCGATAATCGCGGCATCCCATCACATCTGCCGACCGGAATGGCCCTGCTGGTTCAGAAATTCGGGGGAACCTCCGTCGGCAGCGTGGAGCGGATCCAGGCGGTGGCGCAGCGGATCGCCGCCAGCCGCGAACAGGGTCACGACCTGGTGATCGTGGTCTCGGCAATGGGCCACACCACCGATGAGCTCACCTCCCTGGCGCGGGCCCTCTGCTCAGACCCCCCCCAGCGGGAGATGGACATGCTTCTGGCCACGGGCGAGCAGGTGTCGATCGCCCTGCTGGCGATGGCCCTGCACAGCATCGGCGTGCCTGCCGTGTCGATGACGGGACCGCAGGTGGGCATCGTGACCGAATCGGCCCATGGCCGCGCCCGCATCCTCGAGGTGCGCACCGAGCGGCTGCGCAAACGGCTCGAGGATGGCCAGGTGGTGGTGGTGGCCGGCTTCCAGGGCACCAGCAGCGGCAGTGCCGGCACGCCCGAGATCACCACCCTGGGCCGGGGCGGCTCCGACACCTCGGCCGTGGCCCTGGCCGCGGCGCTGGGGGCTGACGCCTGCGAGATCTACACCGATGTGCCCGGGGTGCTCACCACCGACCCGCGCCAGGTGAGCGAGGCCCGCCTGATGGAGGAGGTGAGCTGCAACGAGATGCTGGAGCTGGCCAGCCTCGGCGCGGCGGTGCTGCATCCCCGCGCCGTCGAGATCGCCCGCAACTACGGCGTGCCCCTGGTGGTGCGCTCGAGCTGGAGCGACGCCCCCGGCACCCGGCTCACCAGCGGCAGGCCCAGGCCGATCGGCAGTGAGGGGCTTGAGCTGGGCCGTCCGGTGGATGGGGCGGATCTGGAGAACCAGCAGGCGGTGCTGGCCCTGACCCGGGTGCCTGACCATCCCGGGGTGGCCGCCCTGCTGTTCGAGGCCCTTTCCACGGCGGGGCTGAACGTGGATCTGATCGTGCAGGCCACCCATGTCGGCGCCAGCAACGACATCGCCTTCACACTCTCGGAGAGCCAGCTGGAGGCGGCCCGCGAGGTCTGCCGGGGCCTGCTCCAGGAGCTGGGGGTGGAGGAGAGCGCCCTGAGCACCCAGGCGGGGCTGGCCAAGCTGAGTATTTCCGGGGCCGGGATCATGGGGCGGCCGGGCATCGCCGCGCGCCTGTTCGACACCCTGGCCCGGTACGGCATCAACCTGCGCATGATCGCCACCAGTGAAGTGAAGGTGAGCTGCCTGGTGGAAGGCAGCCAGGGTGCGCGTGCCCTGCGTGCCGCCGCCGAGGTGTTCGAGCTGCAGGAGCACCAGCTGCGCCAGAACCCGCTCCCCTGTGACGTGAGCGATCCGGCGGTGCGCGGCGTGGCCCTCGACCGCAACCAGGCCCAGGTGGTGGTCCGCCAGGTTCCCGACCGGCCCGGCACGGCCGCGGCCGTCTGCCGGGCCCTGGCCGACGCCGGCATCAGTCTCGACACCATCGTCCAGTCGGAGCGCACCCACGGGTCCGGCTCGCAGCTCAGCCGCGACATGAGCTTCACCCTGCGTCGTGACGATCTCAACCGAGCCCGCGGCGCCCTGCAACCGGTGCTCGCCCCCTGGCCCGAGGCCCGCTTCGAAGAAGGCCTGGCCATCGCCCGGGTGAGCGCCGTGGGCGCGGGCATGCCCTGCACCCCCGGCACCGCCGCCCGCATGTTCCGGGCCCTGGCGGAGGCCGGAGTGAACATCGAGATGATCGCCACCAGCGAAATCCGCACCAGCTGTGTGGTGGCGGAAGCCGATGGGGTCAAAGCGCTCCAGGCGGTGCATGCCTGCTTCCAGCTGGGCGACAGCACCACCACGGCGCAGGAGGCCATGGCCTAGTGCACTGGTTGCGCCACCGCCGCTGGCTGGCCCTGGCCGCGGGCCTGGATGCCCTCGGGGTCTGCCTGCTGGCGGCCTGGATCGACCGGGAACGGAATGGCTTCCTGGACAACCAGCTGGGCCTGCTGGCGATGCTGGTCGTCATCTATCTCAGCCTCGGCTGGCTGTTCGGGTCGTTCACACTCCTCAAGGCGAGGCGACTGCGCTGGAGCCAGCTGGTGTTACGCCTGGCCATCACCAGTGCGGCCACCACGGCCACCGGTGCCCTTGTGGGCTGGCTGCTGCGCACGTCACCGGAAGTGACACTGCTGCACCGCGGCAGCCTGATGCCGCTCTTCACCCTGGCGGCGCTCTGGAGCGGTGGCGTGCGCCTGCTGCTGCGCCAGCTGGCCCACTCCACCAGACAGGACCAGTGGGACATCGTCAGTCTTCCCGGCGAGCGGGAGGCGATCAGGGCTGAATGGGAGCGCATCGGGGCCATTCAGGCCCCCTCCATCCATGTGCTGGGTCAGGAGATCGTCCAGCTGATGCAGGGGACCGAGGGCAACGAGGCCTGCGGCCTTGCCCTCAGTCAGGGGGTGCTCAAGCAATCCGATGGACTCGACTCCTGCGCCAGGGCTCTGGCGGAGGGCCGGCCCGTCACCTCCCTGGCTCTGGCGGCGGAACAGGAGCTGCAGCGCATCCCGCCCCACTGGGTGGAGGATCAATGGCTGCTGTTCTCCGATCGCAGCGAGCAGCGCGGTGGTGGCTTCGAGCGTCAGCTCAAACGCTATGCCGATGTGATGGTGAGTCTGCTGCTGCTGCTGCTGTCGTCTCCGGTGCTGGCCATCACCGCCGCGTTGATCCGCCTGGGCGATGGCGGACCGGTGCTCTACCGGCAGAAGCGCACGGGCCTGAGGGGCAAGTCCTTCGAGGTGATCAAACTGCGGACGATGGTCCCCGATGCGGAGGGACAGGGGGAGGCGATCTGGTCGGGTCCGAACGACGGACGGATCACACCGGTGGGCCTCTGGCTGCGGCGCACCCGCCTCGACGAGCTGCCGCAGCTGATCAATGTGCTGCGGGGTGAGATGAGCCTGATCGGTCCACGCCCGGAGCGACCCGAGCTGGAGACGGACCTGGAACAGTGCATTCCCAACTACCGCCTGCGTCACTGGATCCGGCCGGGCCTGAGCGGCTGGGCCCAGGTGAACATGCCGTACACCTCCACGGTTGAGGACGCTGAACTGAAACTCAGTTACGACCTCTTCTATCTGCGCAACTGCAGCGTCTGGCTGGATCTGCTCATCCTGGTCAAGACGATCAAGATCGTGCTCAAGGCCGCCGGCCGCTGAAGCTCGAAGCGGCTCGACCAGCCGGCAGCCACAGGTCAACTCAGGTGCGGCCGACGAGTTTCTGGCGCAGCTTCTTGATGCGATCGCGAAGATTGGCGGCCTCCTCGAATTCCAGGTTCTTGGCAGCGGCCTTCATCTTGTCCTCCAGCTCCAGAATCAGCTCCGGCAGGGCATCGAGGGGCACCATCGCGAAGGATGCCGGCTCAGCTTCGGCTGTCGGCGCCTCATCCTGAGCGCGCCTGGACACCTCCAGAAAACTGAGAATGGCATTGCCGGCTCGTTTGCCGGCAGCGCTGGGGGTGATGCCGTGGGTCTCGTTGTAGGTCCGCTGAATCGCCCGGCGCCGCTCGGTCTCGGAGATGGCGCGGGCCATCGAGTCGGTGAGGTTGTCGGCATAGAGCAGAGCCATCCCGTCCACATGGCGGGCCGCCCGGCCGATGGTCTGGATCAGGGAGCGCTCAGCCCTCAGAAATCCCTCCTTGTCCGCATCAAGAATCGCCACCAGGGACACCTCGGGAAGATCCAGCCCTTCGCGCAGCAGATTCACCCCCACCAGAGCATCGAATTCACCGTTGCGAAGATCCTGGATGATCTCGATCCGCTCGATCGAATGGATCTCCGAGTGCAGATAGCGCACGCGCACACCATTTTCTGCCAGATAATCCGTGAGGTCCTCGGCCATCCGCTTGGTCAGAGTGGTGATCAGCGTGCGCTCATCCCGCCCGGCCCGCAGCCTGATTTCACCGAGGAGATCATCCACCTGCCCCTCGGTGGGGCGGACCTCAACCACCGGATCGAGCACACCTGTGGGGCGGATCACCTGCTGGGCCACATGACCCTGGCTCTGCTCCATCTCCCAGGTTCCCGGGGTGGCCGACACGAAGATCGTCTGGCGGGCCTTCGACCAGAACTCCTCCGCCTTGAGTGGGCGGTTGTCAGCGGCGCTGGGCAGGCGGAAACCATGCTCCACCAGAACCTGCTTGCGGGCCTGGTCCCCGTTGTACATGGCATGGAGCTGGGAGCAGGTGACATGGCTCTCATCCACCACCAGCAACCAATCGTCGGGGAAATAGTCGATCAGGCATTCGGGTGGAGTGCCGGCCGGGCGACCAGCCAGGTGGCGGGCGTAATTCTCGACGCCGTTGCAGTAGCCCACCTGCTGCAGCATCTCGAGGTCGTAGGTGGTGCGCTGCTCCAGCCGCTGAGCTTCCAGCAGGCGTCCCTGGCCATGGAGCACCTCCAGGCGCTGATGCAGTTCGTCGCGGATGGCGGCGATCGCCGATTCGAGCCGGTCCTTGGGAGTGACGAAGTGCTTGGCGGGATAGATATTGATAGTTTCCAGGCTCTGCAGGATTTCACCTGTGGTGGGATCGACGTAGCGAATCGCCT
The DNA here is from genome assembly GCF_015841355.1 of Synechococcus sp. CBW1107. NCBI lineage: Bacteria > Bacillati > Cyanobacteriota > Cyanophyceae > Synechococcales > Synechococcaceae > Synechococcus > Synechococcus sp. CBW1107. Next base: position 1,548,939 of record NZ_CP064908.1, on the reverse strand, counting down.
CCACCTCATCGCCGAAGAGCTCGATGCGCACCAGGCGGTCTTCGTAGGCGGGTCCGATCTCGAGCACATCTCCCTTGACCCGGAAGCGACCTCGCCCAACTTCGATGTCGTTGCGGGAATACTGGTTGTTGACCAGCTCGCGCAGGGAGCCGCGCAGGTTGATGGCCTCACCCACCTGAAAACGCACTGCGGCCTTCAGGTATTCCGAGGGAATACCGAGGCCGTAGATGCAGCTGATCGAGGCCACCACGATCACATCCTGACGCTCGAACAACGAGCGGGTGGCTGAGTGCCGCAACATGTCGATCTCTTCGTTGATCGATGCCGTTTTGGCGATATAGGTATCCGAAACCGGAACGTAGGCCTCCGGCTGGTAGTAGTCGTAGTAGGAGATGAAATATTCGACGGCGTTGTGCGGGAAGAACTCCCGCAATTCATTGCAGAGCTGGGCAGCGAGGGTTTTGTTATGGGCCAGCACAAGGGCCGGACGGCCGGTGCGGGCGATCACATTGGCGATGGTGAAGGTCTTGCCGGTGCCCGTGGCCCCCAGCAGGGTCTGGTAGCGCTCACCCGCATCGACACCGTCCACAAGGGCTTCGATGGCCGTGGGTTGATCGCCCTTGGGCTCATAGGGAGCCTGGAGCTCGAAGCGCGCCATGGCCGCTGGATCCAGGTGGCCCCTGGACAAAGACAGCGTCGATCCTAGGAATCAGTCACGGCCGGCGTCCACCACAGCAGGCGACCAGGATCGGCAGGCCCTCAGGCCACGCCGACGGCTGCGGAGAGGGCGGCTGCCGCCCGGGTGAAGCTGACATCAAGACCGAGCCAGCCGAGGATCAGGGTGCTGAGCACGCTGTAGACAATGGCGCCGAGGGCCGCGCTGATCAGACCGTTCTTGAGGCGGAAGCCCTGGATCAGCCAGGCCGCCAGGGCAAACAGGACGATCGTGATCACCCAGTTGTAGACCGCGGTGATCGGCGTCACCAGACCACCCAGGCTGGTGATGGCCCAGGGCAGGGCCAGCACCAGCTTCAACGGCCAGATCAGCAGTGTTCCCAGCAGGCCGATCACCACAGCGGAGAGCAGGGCGGTGCCGAAACCGCTGAACTCAACCCCGAGGGGCAAAACGCCCACGATCAACAGAACAACTGCCCGGATGGGCCATTGCAGGAGCCAGATGAACGGGCCCATGGACATCATTTCAGGATCGATGCCACGCTAATCAACATTCCCTGACCCAGCCAGGACAGGGGTGCCGAACCGTCACAAGCCGGCAGGAGATCTCAGTGGACCACCACGGCCACAGGCGCTGGGGTCAGGGCCTCCCGCAGACTGCGCACCACCGCCACCATGGCGAGTTCATCCTCAAGCCGGTTGACGGCTGAACCGACACCCACCCCGTGGGCGCCGGCAGCGATGGCCAGGGGCAGCGTGACGGCGGAGAGCCCTGAGGCGCAGAGCACGGGACTCTGCACCGCCCGGCTGATGGCATGGGCCGCCGCCAGGGTGGGCGCGGCCTTCTCGATCAGGCCGAGGGTTCCAGGGCTGAAGGGCCGGGCGCTGGTGCCACCTTCGGTCTGGATCAGATCGGCGCCGGCGGCGACCAGATCGCAGGACAGCTGCTGCTGCTGATCGAGGGGAAGTCCATGGGGGACCGTGACCGACAGGACCACCTCCGGCAGCAGCTCCCGGGTGCGCCGCGTGAGGCCGAGCACCTCGTCGGCAGTGAAGATCCGCCCATCGGGGTAGAACGAATCGAAATTGCCGATCTCCACCATCGCGGCACCAGCGGCCACGGCCGCGGGGAACAGGTCCGGATCAACGGCCGAGACGCAGACCGGCAGGCCCGAGGCCGCTGCAGCCAGGCGCACCAGGTCGGGATCGCAGGCCACATCGAGCAGGTCGGCTCCACCGGCACCGGCGGCCCGACTGATCCGCTCCACGCTGGCCGCCTCGAAATTGCTCAGGCCGGCGATCACCTTCAACAGCCGCCGGGAGAGCAGCGCCGCTTGCAGGGAGGAGGGCAGGCTGGTGAGGCGCGACATCGGCGAGCAGGGCAGATGGAGGCGATTCTCCCATGGGGTCCCCTGCAGCACCGGCTGCACCGGAGGCTGCTGAAGGACCCCCAGCTCCTGCCCCGGGGGAGGCGGCTGCTGCTGGCTGTCTCCGGTGGCCAGGATTCGATGGCCCTGACGACCTTGCTGCTGGAGCTGCAGCGCCTGCACGACTGGGACCTGCACCTCTGGCACGGCAACCATGGCTGGCGGAAGGAGGCCGCCGATCAGGCCGGGGAGCTGACGGCGTGGGCCGCCAGCCTCGGCCTGCCCATGCGCGTGGAGAACGCCGCCACTGGGCCTGCCTCCCGCGACATCAGCACTGAGGAGGCCGGGCGCCGCTGGCGCTACGAGCGTTTGAACCGGCAGGCCCTCAGTCTCGGCTGCACCCGCGTCGTGACCGGCCATACCGGCAGTGACCGTGCCGAGACCCTGTTGTTCAACCTGGCCAGGGGATGCGGCCTGCGGGGACTGAGCAGCCTGCGGGCGAGCCGTCCCCTCAGCGGCAGCATCGCTCTGGTGCGTCCCCTGCTCGGCTTCTCCCGTGCCGAGACCGCCTCGTACTGCGAGCAGCAGCAGCTGCCCCTGTGGCTGGATCCTGGCAACGACGATCCCCGCTTCAGCCGCAACCGCCTCCGCCAGGAGGTGATGCCGGTGCTGGAGGAGCTCCATCCCGGCGCCTGGCGGCGTCTGGGTGCCCTGGCCGAACGCCTGGAAGGCACCCAGGAACTCACCGAAGAGCTGGCCCGGCTGGCCCTTGTGGCCCTGCAGACGCCAGCAGGCCCGCTCACCGCAGGTGAGCCTCCGCAGCAGGGACCAGGACTGCAACGCCAATGGCTGAGCGAGCTCAGCGCCCGCAGCCAGGAGCTGCTGCTCGATCTCTGGCTGGAGCGCAGCGCCGGAGTGCGGCTGGGGGCCCGGAGCCTGGAATCCCTGCGGCGCCGGTTGCCGCTGAGCCAGGGGCCTGGCAGCTTGACCTTGCCTGGAGGCAGCAGGCTCGTCTGGGACCGGCAGAGTGTGCGACTACAGCCGGAACCGAACGAGCCTGCTGATCCATCCGGCCCCCCCGAACCCGGCGCGGTCTCTTCCCCCTCCAACCGATGACATCCAGCGGCTTTGATCAGACCTACAAGCGTGTGGAGCTGGCCTACAGCCAGGGTCGCTTCGCCGAGGCGCTTCAGGAGGGGCAGGACCTGCTGGAGGGCACACCGCTCGAGGCCGGTGATCCCCACAGCCTGCGGCTGAAACTGCTGCTGGGCCACATCCACTTCTATGGATTACGCCAGCCCGACGAGGCCGGAGAGCTCTACCGCCAGGTGCTGACGACTGCCACCAGGGGAAGCACGTACAGCGATCTGGCCGCCGAGGGACTGGCGCTCTGCGAGCAGAGCAAGCCCGAAGCCAACCCGGCGGCCGCCATGCCCTGGGCCGCGGATCTGCAATCGGTGGGGTCTGCGCCCCTGAGCCTGGCACCGGCTCCTCCGGACAGCGACATGGAGGCCGTGCGGGTGGAAGTGCTGGACGAACCTGCCGCGTCCGTCCACGACGGGGCAGGCAGGAGGCGCTTCAGTCCCGAGGAGGAGGCTGAGCTGGCGAAGGGTCTGCTGAGGGTGGTGCTGGGCTGAGGGGGCCGAGGGCCCCTCAGCCCGCAGCCATCAGCTCGCGGCGGTGGAGCGGCGGCGGCGCACCCGGTTGGCGGGCATCTCCGGTTCCTCCCGCTTGGCCACGGCCACCTGCACGGCAGGCGCGCTGGCTGGCGTCATCGTGGCAACAGGCGTCGTGGCCGTGGCCGCGCCAGAGGCCTGAACACGCTGAGGGGCAGGGGCGTGGTTGCGGATCACGGGTTCACGCCCTGAGCTCTCCCGGCGACCGCTGCGGGGGGCCGGACGGCTGTCCGGCTCGGCATCGGCACGGCCCTTGTAGGCAGGGGTGCCTGCCGGAGCCGGTTGCACCAGGCAGATGATCAGGGGCTCCACCTGCAGTTCGCGCCGCAAGCGGCGCTGGAGACCGACCTCGATCTCCCTCTGCACGCCCACCCAGTCGACCTCGGGGGCCGTTCCACCGGTGTTGCGGGCCAGCTGATTCCAGCGGTTGTCCAGCACCCAGCCGATCTCCCGCTCGGCCCAGATCGAGAGCCGGCGGGCATCAGCGGTGGTGACCACTCCGCGCAGGTTGACCCGCGGCGGGGCTGCCATGACGCCATCGGTGCTGATCACGGTCAGCAGGGTGATCACACCGTCCTCGGCCAGTTGCTGACGCTCCTTGAGCACACGGTTATCAACGATGCCGTTGCGGGAGGCATCCAGCAATTCGATGCCGGCCTTGACCGGATCCCCCTTGTGGATGGTCGTGGGGGTGAGTTCCACCACATCGCCGTTGTCGATGATGAGCATGTTGTCGGCGGGAATTCCCATCGACTGAGCCGTGCGCGAGTGGCACACGAGCATGCGGTGCTCTCCGTGCACCGGCACGAAGAACTTCGGCCGGGTGAGAGCAAGCATCAGCTTGTGATCTTCCTGGCAGCCATGGCCCGACACGTGGATGCCTTCGCCCTTGCCGTAGACCACCTTGGCTCCCATCATCATCAACCGGTCGATGGTGTTCACCACCGAGATGGTGTTGCCGGGGATCGGGCTGGCGGAGAAGATGATCGTGTCGGTGGGTTTCACCTGCACCTGGGGGTGCTCACCGCGGGAGATTCGGCTGAGTGCCGCCAGGGGCTCACCCTGGCTGCCGGTCATCAGCAACAGGGTTTCGCGATCAGGAAGGTCGCGGATCTGCTTGATCGGCACGAACAGCTCATCCGGGCAGCGGATGTAACCGAGTTCGCGCGCCTTGGCGATCACGTTGAGCATGGAGCGACCCAGCAGGCCCACCTTGCGGCCATGCTTCATCGCCAGTTCCAGGATCATCGAAACCCGGTGGACAGAACTGGCGAACGTGGTGACGATCACCCGGCCTTCCGAATTGGAGAAGTGGCGGTCGAGGTTCGGAAACACCGACCGCTCCGGCGGCGTGAAGCCGGGCACCTCGGCATTGGTGGAGTCACTGAACAGGCAGAGCACGCCCTGCTCGCCGTAATGGGCCATGCGCTGGATGTCAAAATATTCGCCATCGACAGGGGTGTGGTCGAACTTGAAGTCTCCGGTGAAGATCACCACGCCCACGGGTGTGGTGATCGCCAGGCTGAAGCTGTCGGCGATGGAGTGGGTGTTCCGGATGAACTCCACCTGGAAGTGTTGGCCAACCTTGACCACATCCCGGGGGCTCACCGTCTGAATCACGGTGCGATCGGTGACGGCAGCTTCCTCCATCTTTCCCTGGAGCATCGACATGGCCAGACGTGGGCCATAGATCACCGGAATATTGAAGTTCTTGAGGTGATGGGGAATCCCTCCAATGTGATCTTCGTGACCGTGGGTCACGATCATGCCGCGGATACGCTTCTGATTTTCACGCAGATAGCTGGTGTCGGGCAGCACCACATTGACGCCGTGCATGCCATCACTGGGGAAGGCCAGCCCGGCATCCACAAGCATCAGGTCATCGCCATATTCAAAAACGCAGGTATTCTTACCGATTTCATGAAGACCACCGAGGGGAATAACCCGCAGAGTCGGCTGCTTGGTGGTGGGGGACGTCTTGTTGTTGCTTGAGCTCATGGGGTGAGGAACGAAGGAATGCAGAAAAGATGGATGGAATCGGAGTGTTGCTGTTGCGAGAACTCCAGGCCGCACTGCGCTGGAGCTAAGCCATGGCGTCAGGTGGGACGCAGGGCAGCCAGGGCGGAGGTCAATCGGGCACGGACGTCGCTGTCGGCGGAAACCAGCGGAAGACGGGGGGAGCCCACGGGCCAGCCCTCCAGTTCAAGGGCGGCTTTGACGGGAATCGGATTGGTGGAGGCGAACAGGGCCCGGCAGAGGGGCAGCAGGCGTTCATGCAGGGCCAGGGCGGCCGCCAGCTCACCGGCGAGAAAAGCGGAAATCATGCGCTGGATCTCGCGCCCCACCAGATGGCTGGCCACGCTCACCACGCCGACGGCACCCACGGACAGCATCGGCAGGGTGAGGGCATCGTCGCCGCTGTAGATCGCCAGCCGGTCGCCGCAGAGCAGACGCAGCTGGCTGACTTCATCGGTGCTGCCGCTGGCGGCCTTGTAGCTCACCACGTTGGGCAGATCGAGCAGGCGGGCCGTGGTGCGGGGCTCAAGGCTGCAGCCGGTGCGACCGGGAATGTTGTAGAGCATCACCGGAAGGCTGGGGGCCGCCTGGGCGATCGCTCGGAAATGGGCTTCCAGCCCCTCCTGGGGCGGCTTGTTGTAATACGGAACCACCACCAGGGCCCCGTCGGCGCCTTCCTCGGCCGCCCGCTCGATCGCTTCGATGGCCTCGGCTGTGCAGTTGCTGCCCGTGCCGGCGAGCACCAGGGCCCGGCCCGCCACGGCGCGCTTCACAGCTTCGAACAGCTCGTGCTGCTCCTGCCAGCTCAGGGTGGGGGACTCGCCGGTGGTGCCGCAGAGCACCAGTCCGTCGGAGCCTTGATCCACCAGATGCACGGCCAGGCGCGCGGCCAGATCGAGATCCACCGCGCCATCCACACGGAAGGGGGTGACCATGGCGGTCAGCATCCGGCCGAAGGGAGGATGCTCAGCCGTGATGGCCTGATCAGCCGTGGCGCTCAAGCGGCACCTCCGACGGCAGAAGCGGATGGGGTCACCGGTGGCTGGGGGTCGGCCTGGCGCCAGGCTGGATCCAGCAGCAACTCCGCGATCTGCACGGCATTGAGGGCCGCCCCCTTGCGGATCTGATCGCCACAGAGCCAGAGCTCGAGAGCGTTGGGATCGCTCAGGTCCTGGCGAATGCGTCCCACCGCCACCGGATCGCGGCCGGTGACATCGGTGGGCATCGGGAAGCGGTTGGTGGCGAAATCCTCCAGCAGCTCCACCCCAGGTGCCGCAGCCAGCAGGGCTCTGGCCTCCTCGACTGGGAAGGGCTGCTCGAACTCGATGTTCACCGCCTCGGAGTGGGCCCTCAGAACGGGCACCCGCACACAGGTGGCTGAGAGCCGCAACTCCGGCAGATCCATGATCTTGCGGGTTTCGTGCAGCATCTTGAGCTCCTCCTCGCAGTAGCCACTGGGTTGCAGGGGGGAGTTGTGCAGGAAGAGATTGAAGGCGAGGGAGTGGGGCAGCACCTCGCTCACCGGCTCACCCCCATCAAGAACCGTGCGGCTGAGGGTGCGCAGCTCCTCCATCGCCCGGGCCCCGGCGCCGCTGACCGACTGGTAGGTGCTCACGACCACACGACGGATCGGACGGCGGGCCTGCAGAGGCGCCAGGGCCAGGGTGAGCAGGATCGTGGTGCAGTTGGGGTTGGCGATGATCCCCCGGTGACCCAGGGCCGCCTGCGGATTCACCTCTGGCACCACCAGCGGCACCTCCGGATCCAGGCGGAAGGCGCTGGAATTGTCGATGACAACAGCCCCTGCCGCCGCCGCCACCGGAGCCCAGCGCCGTGAGATGGAGCCACCGGCGGAGGCCAGCACCACATCAACCCCCTCGAAGGCGGCAGCGTCAACAGCCTTGATGGAGAGATCGCGGCCCTGCCACGCCAGCCGGCGTCCAGCGGAGCGGGGGGAGGCCAGCAGCCGCAGATCACCGACCGGAAAACGGCGTTCCGCCAGCAGGGACAGCAGCTCGTGCCCCACAGCACCGGTCGCACCCAAAACCGCCACCGTCAGGGGACGACTGGGAAGAGGTTGAAAGGAGGTGGTGCTTGACAACGGCAGGAAGGGGCGAAAGCTCTGGTGCTGAGGCTGGGCCTGGAGCTCGCCGGGGTGCGACGGAAGCTCGGCTGAGGAGGACGCGAGGTCCGCAGAAGAGGCCGAGCCCGCTGATCAGGGCCGGGCCATCAGGGAAAGAGCGGAGGGAAGTGGGGAGGGTTGCAGAGGAACGGGAAAGACTTGGTGAGCCTGGGCCAGCGTCACGCTCCGTGGGGCGGAGGGAGCTGTGCACGGTGGACCGGAGGCTCGAAGTGGAACCGGATGGTCCTGGTGGATATCAACGACCACATGTCGTTCCTCTTACAATACGCTCCCCGGGCCTCTCGCGGGTCGGCTGAATGCGCTGGAGGTCGAGTTCATAGGATTGGGGGCTGCATCGCCGCGGCCCGGCCGTTTCGCCATGAGCTCCGCCCTGAAGGTCAAGACCAGCCCCCGCCCCGGCAGCCGCCTGGCGCTGGAGGTGGCCGTCCCCGGCGGCCGCTCCCAGGCCAGCTACGAGGCCGCTGTGGTGAAACTGAGCCGCAGTGTCCGCCTGCCCGGATTCCGTCAGGGCAAGGTGCCCCGGCCGGTGCTGCTCCAGCAGATCGGACCTCTGCGGATCCGGGCCACCGCCCTTGAAGACCTGGTGGACAGCGTCTGGCGGGATGCCCTGGAGCAGGAGAAGATCGAGGCTCTCAGCAGCCCCGAGCTGAGCGGGGGCTTCGAGGCCCTGCTCGAACGCTTCAGCCCCGGCGAGGAGCTCACCCTCACCCTCGAGCTGGACGTTCAACCCACCCCCAGCCTCAAAACCACCAAAGGGCTCAAGGCCGAAGCCGAGCTGATCACCTACGACCCCGCGCGGGTTGAGGAGATGCTCGAGCAATCACGCCGCCAGCTGGCCACCCTCGTGCCTGTGGAGGATCGGCCCGCCGCCACGGGCGACGTGGCGGTGGTGGCCTTCAGCGGCACCTTCGTCGACACCGGCGCGGCGATCGAGGGCGGCAGCTCCGACGCCATGGAGGTGGAACTCGAGGAGCAGCGGATGATCCCCGGCTTCGTGGCAGGCATCCTCGGCATGTCCGTGGGCGAGGAGCGCGAGGTGAGCTGCCGCTTCCCTGACGACTACCCCCAGGAGGACGCCCGGGGCCGCGAGGCCAGCTTCCACATCACCCTCAAGGAACTCAAGGCGCGCGAACTGCCGGCCCTGGATGACGCCTTCGCCAGGGAGGCCAGTGACAAGGACAGCCTCGAAGAGCTCAGATCGGATCTCGAGACCCGCCTGCGCGAGGACGCCGAACGGCGGGCCCGCAGCAGCCGCCACGACGCGCTCCTGGCGGCACTGGTGGAGCAGCTCGAGGTGGACCTGCCCGAGACGCTGATTCAGCAGGAGATCCGCTCGCTGATCGAGCAGACCGCCTCCCAGATCGCCCAGCAGGGGATGGATGTGAAGAAGCTGTTCACCCCTGAGCTGGTGCGCAGCCTCATGGACAGCTCCCGCCCCGAGGCCGAGCAGCGGCTGCGGCGCAGTTTCGCCCTCAAGGCCCTGGCCGAAGCCGAAGGCATCCGCCCGGAGGCCGACGCCATCGAGGCCAAGGTCAAGGAGGTCAGTCAGGGGCTGAGCGACACCAGTTCGATCGATCCGCTGCGGCTGCGCGAAGCCGTGGCCGAGGATCTCCTGCGCGAGAGCCTGCTGGAGTGGCTTGAGGCCAACAGCACCCTCACGGAGAAAGCCCCTGAGGCCGCCGAGCCTGCTCCCGGCGCCGACGACCAGGCCTGAGGCCGCCATAGATTGAACACCTGAACCGTTTCCCCTGCCCCGGCCGCGTGATCGAAGCCCTTCGCTCCCATCCGATCCACAACAGCTGGCAGGCCTCGCCAGGCGTGCTGCCCACCGTGGTGGAGCAGTCGGGGCGCGGCGAGCGGGCCTTCGACATCTATTCCCGCCTCCTGCGGGAGCGGATCATCTTCCTGGGCACCGGCATCGACGATCAGGTGGCCGACTCCCTGGTGGCCCAGCTCCTGTTCCTGGAAGCGGAAGATCCCGAGAAGGACATCCAGATCTACGTCAACTCCCCGGGCGGATCCGTCACGGCCGGGCTGGCGATCTACGACACCATGCAGCAGGTGGCTCCCGACGTGGTGACCATCTGTTACGGCCTGGCGGCCAGCATGGGCGCGTTCCTGCTCTCGGGTGGAACCAAAGGCAAGCGCATGGCCCTGCCGAGTGCGCGGATCATGATCCACCAGCCCCTCGGGGGCGCCCAGGGACAGGCCGTCGACATCGAAATCCAGGCCAAGGAGATCCTTTTCCTCAAGGACACCCTCAACGGCCTGATGGCAGAGCACACCGGTCAGCCCCTCGAGAAGATTGCGGAGGACACCGACAGGGACTACTTTTTGTCTCCGCCTGAAGCCGTCAGCTACGGACTGATCGATCGTGTCGTGGATGACACCGTCACGGTTTGATCCTTAAGGTCTGCTGACGAACCTCTGGTTTCGGCCCATCCTGGAAGGCCGGCCCACGCCCCACCCCCTGACCAGGACGCCCCAGCCCGATGGCCAAGTTCGACGCCCATCTCAAGTGCTCGTTCTGCGGCAAGTCTCAGGAGCAGGTGCGAAAACTGATCGCCGGACCAGGGGTCTACATCTGCGACGAGTGCATCGATCTCTGCAACGAGATCCTGGATGAGGAGCTGGTTGAAAGCCATGGGACCGCCAGGTCCGGCGGAGACCACGGCCGCAAACCTGCCGTCAAGAAGACCAGCAAGCCCGCCCCCACCCTGGCGAGCATCCCCAGACCCAAGGAGATCAAGGCCTTCCTCGATCAGCAGGTAGTGGGTCAGGACGAGGCCAAGAAGGTCCTCTCGGTGGCGGTCTACAACCACTACAAACGCCTGGCCTGGCAAGGGGACGGCAAGGGTGAGACCGATCGCAGCGCCACCCGTCTGCACAAATCGAACATCCTGCTGATCGGCCCCACCGGCTGCGGCAAGACCCTGCTGGCCCAGACCCTGGCCGAACTGCTCGATGTGCCCTTCGCTGTGGCTGACGCCACCACCCTCACCGAAGCGGGCTACGTGGGCGAGGACGTGGAGAACATCCTCCTGCGCCTGCTGCAGAAAGCCGACCTCGACGTCGAGCAGGCCCAGCGCGGAATCATCTACATCGACGAGATCGACAAGATCGCCCGCAAGAGCGAGAACCCCTCGATCACCCGCGACGTCTCCGGTGAAGGGGTGCAGCAGGCACTGCTCAAGATGCTGGAAGGCACTGTCGCCAACGTGCCGCCCCAGGGGGGCCGCAAGCATCCCTACCAGGACTGCATCCAGATCGACACCAGCCAGATCCTCTTCATCTGCGGCGGGGCCTTCGTCGGCCTCGAAGAGGTGGTGCAGCGGCGCCTGGGGCGCAATTCGATCGGTTTCGTGCCTGCGGATGGCCGCGGCCGCGGTCACCGCGAACTCAAGGCCAGCCACGTGCTGCGTCACCTCGAACCCGACGATCTGGTGCGCTACGGCCTGATCCCGGAGTTCACCGGCCGGCTGCCTGTGAGCGCGGTGCTGGAACCCCTTGATGTGCGCTCCCTGGAGTCGATCCTCACCGAACCGCGCGATGCCCTGGTCAAGCAGTTCCAGACGCTGATGAGCATGGACAGCGTGCGCCTGGAGTTCGAGCCCGGCGCCATCGAGGAAATCGCTCATGAGGCCCACCGCCGCCGCACCGGTGCCCGCGCCCTGCGCGGCATCGTCGAGGAGCTGATGCTGGATCTGATGTACGACCTGCCCTCCAACAACGAGGTCAGCACGTACACGATCACCCGCGAGCTGGTGGAGCAGCGCAGCAAGGCCAAGGTGCTCCCTTATCCCAGTGTGGTCAGCCAGCAGGAATCGGCCTGAACGGCAATCCACCCCTGACCGTTCTTGTCCGGCCTGCAGACCCGGCGGCAGGCTGAATCGGTCCTGACCCGCGATCACGGCCCATGGCAGCCGCCGACCATCTCCAGGTGCCTAGGCAGCATGGTCTGTTCCACCACCACGGCATCGACCTGGGAGATGGCAGCGTGGCCCATTACCTGGAGGGCCGGGCAATCCTGCGCTCAACCCTCGAGGACTTCAGCCGCGGTGAACCCGTGGCGGTGGTGGCCTATGACCCTGCCGAGATCTCTCCGGCGGGCATGACCCTGCGCCGTGCCATGGGCCGGCTTGGAGAGCAGCGGTACAACCTGATCTTCAACAACTGCGAGCATTTCGCCATCTGGTGCAAGACCGGTCGTCATCGCAGCGCCCAGGTGGAGGGCTGGCTGCACACCGGCAGCCTCGGAGCCCTGATGCTCGGCCAGCTGGTGCCGGCGGCCCTGATCACCGGCGTGCGTCTGCTGCTCAGGCAGGGCCTCAACCTGGATGGGGAACAGCTGGAGAAGGGTCGAACACTCGCGCTGCAGAGCCTGGAGCAGCTGGATGGTCTGCGCCTGAAGCTGCAGCAGAGGCTGGAGGCGGAGCTGGCCCGGGCGGAGGCTCGCTGGGGGGAAGGCCGGGACGAGGCCTCGGAGGCGTTCCTCAAGCTGCGGCAGGCGGCCCAGACCCTGGCCGACCAGCTCGAGGAGGTGGAGGAGATGGAGGACCGTCTGGAGCGCCTGCTCGCCCCGAAACCCTCTGAGTAGCCTCATGGGCCAGGCCGTCCGGGGAGCAGCCTCCATGACCCAGGCCAGCGCCTACCTGCCCCTGCCCCAGAAGTACAGGCCGCAGCGCTTCGACCAGCTGGTGGGGCAGGAGGCGGTCGCCTCAACCCTCACCAGTGCCCTGCGCCAGAACCGCATCGCACCGGCTTACCTGTTCAGCGGGCCCCGGGGCACGGGCAAGACCTCCAGCGCCCGGATCCTGGCGCGGTCGCTCAATTGCCTGACGGCCCCGGGCCCCACCCCCGACCCCTGCGGCAGCTGTGAGCTCTGCCGCTCGATCACGGCCGGCAACGCCCTTGATGTGATCGAAATCGATGCCGCCTCCAACACCGGCGTCGACAACATCCGCGAGCTGATCGAGCGCTCCCGCTTCGCGCCGGTCCAGGCCCGCTGGAAGGTCTACGTGATCGATGAGTGCCACATGCTCTCGACCGCCGCCTTCAACGCCCTGCTCAAGACCCTGGAGGAACCACCACCTCGGGTGGTCTTCGTCCTGGCCACCACCGATCCCCAGCGGGTGCTGCCGACCATCCTCTCCCGCTGCCAGCGCTTCGACTTCCGTCGCATTCCCCTGGAGGCCCTGGAGGGTCATCTGCGCTTCATCGCCAGCGAGGAGGAGATCGCTATCACCCCCGAGGCGCTGCATGTGGTGGCGCTGCGGGCCCAGGGTGGCCTGCGCGATGCCGAGAGCCTGCTCGACCAGCTCAGCCTGCTGAGCCCGCCGATCGAGGCCCTGGCGGTGTGGGACCTGCTCGGCGCCGTGCCTGATCAGGAGCTGCTCGAGCTGGTGGCCGCCATGGGAGAGACTGATCCCGTGGGACTCCTCGAGACCTGCCGGCGGCTGCTCGAACGGGGGCGGGAGCCCGGGGCCGTGCTGCAGGGTCTGGTCAGCCTGCTGCGGGATCTGGTGCTGGCCGGGGTGGCCCCGGACCGACTGGAGCTCACGGCGGTCAGCGCCCAGGTGCAGCCGCTGTTGCCCGAACAGGCCCGCCGTATCGGCAAGGCGCGGCTGCTCAGCTGGCAGGCGCAGCTCAGGGGCAGCGAACAGCAGCTGCGCCAGAGCGCCCAGCCGAGGCTCTGGCTGGAGGTGCTGCTGCTGGGTCTGCTGGCGGAGCCGGTGGCTGCGGCTCGGCCCCAGGCGCCCGAGGCAACGCCGACAGCCCCCCGCCCCCAGGCAGGAGTGACAGCAACAGCCTCTCCTGCTGCTGTCGTCACCCCAGCCAGCCCGGCTCCGTCCAACACCCCTGCTGCCGGCCCGGAGCCGGAACCGGAGCACCAGGATCTCGGGGAGCTCTGGCAGCAGATTCTCTCCAGCCTGGAGCTGCCCTCCACCCGCATGCTGCTCTCCCAGCAGGCCTCCCTGCTGCGCCTCGATGGCCAGCGGGCGGTGGTGCGGGTCAGCAGCAAGTGGATCGCCATGGTGCAGAGCCGCCTGCCCCTGCTGGAGTCGGCGCTGCGCCACGCCCTGGGCAGCCCCCGCCAGGTGCTGCTGGAAGCCTCCGACCAGCCCAGCAGCCCGGTGGTGGTCACTCCACCACTGGTGGCCAGGCCCACGGAACCACCCCAGGACCACGCGTCTTCAGCGGCTGAGGCAGCGGTGGCCACCCAGGCGACGACGTCCCAGATTGCGGCCCCCCAGGCGATGGCCGCAGCCCAGACGCCCTCTCCTGATGCTGTGAAGGCAGCACCGAACCCAGCACCTGATCGATCTGAGCGCCGACCGCTCGATGACCAGGCCCGCCGTCTGGCGGACTTCTTCAACGGCGAGGTGGTGAGCCTGGAGGAGTGAGCCGGGCCGGCTCAGTAGACCTGGGTGGAGGGATCGGAGAGCGGCTCCGCCAGGGGATCGATGGCGACAGCGAGGTCGTCGGGGCTGGCCTCAGTCCCGCTGTCGCCGCCCAGGTGCTGGGTCTTGGCCCACACCAGGCGCTTGGGCAGCAGGGCCATGCGCAGGGTGACCCAGGGGATGACCACGAACCAGTGCGTGAGATAAGCAATCCCAACCGCGGCCGCCAGGGGGTTCATCACCGGCAGGGGAGGGCCTTCGCTGGGGCGACGGCACCCGGCCACGATCGCTGCGCCGGAGAGGCCGAGGGCCACGATCGACAGCGGCCAGATCGTGGGGGCGGTGCGGGTGACCAACGCGGTGAACAGGTCGACGACCGAAACCATCGGCAGAACGTACTGCAGCAGGAAGAAGCTGCTGAGGTCGAGTTTCTGGGCCGGGTTCAGGCGCTCCGAGCACAACCCAGGCCAGTAATCGAAGAAGCGCTGCAGGCCGCCTTCCGCCCAGCGCTGGCGTTGGCGCCAGAGTGCGGGGACGGTGAGCACCGCTTCCTCCTCCACAGGGGGATCCCAGAGCACGCCCACGGGCTCACCGGCCAGCAGCAAGCGAAAACTGAGGTCGAGATCATCGGTGACGGTGTCCTCATTGAAGCCTCCGACCCGGGTGATCGCGTCCCGGCGCAGCAACTGGCCGTTCCCCCGCAATTCCGCCACACCACCACCGGCCAGGCGGCCCTCCTGCACCACCGCATCAAGGGCCATTTCCATGGCCTGGGCACGGGTGAGCAGGTTGCTGCCTGCATTCACCACCGCCTTGCGCAGTTGCATCGCCGACCAGCCCCCCTGCTCCGCCCGAGGGATCAGCTGCTCGAGCAGATCCTCCTGCAGGCCGGCATCAGCGTCGAGAACCAGCATCCAGCGGCCTTCGAGCTGCTCGAGCACCGCATTGAGGGCCCCCGACTTGCCGCCGCCGGCATGGCGGGGCCGCCGCAGCACCCGCAGCATCGGCGTACTGGCCTCGAGGGCCTTCAGCACCTCGGGCGTGCGGTCCTCGCTGCCGTCATCCACCACCCAGAGCCGCAGAACCCCATGGCGGTAAAGCAGACGGCTGACCCGCTCCACCAGACGGCCGACCACGGCCTGCTCGTCGCGGGCCGCCACCACCACATCCACCGGTGGCCAGGGCCCCGGCCAGGGACCATCGCCGCTGGCGGTCCCTGGGGCGGGGGCTTCGTCTGAGCTCTGGGCCGGGTTGCGACGCCAGAGCTGGCCCAGCACGGTGCGCACCACATAGGCACCCAGCAGCAGGGTGAGACTGGCGGCGGGCAGAAGGTTGCGTGGTGGCTCCAGCCAGTGGGGCGCCACCCCGGCCCAGCTGCAGAGCACAACGAAGAGGGCAGCTTTGCCACGACGCCCCCTGGGGCTGGAACCGGTGGCTGTCATGGCAACTCCGTCATGGCAACGCGCCGGCGTGGCTGGTCCGCGTCAGGGCGAACTCTAAAGGCCACCACTGAGGGCTTCGATGCCGACCAGCGTGGTGCCCGGGTAATAGTGCGCCAGGATCCGGTTCTGGCTCCAGCCACGACCGCCCAGATCGATGGCCCCCTGCTGGGAGAGGCCGGCACCATGGCCGAAGCCACCACCCGTGAAGCTCCATCGGCCGGGTCCATCGGACTTGAGCACGAAGAGGGTGCTCGGCAGTTGCCGGAACGTGCGGCGGATGGCGTCGCGGCGCAGCACCCGCTGGCCGCTGCTGCCCACCACCGAGAGGGCCAGCACCCGGCCGCTGGGGCCGCGCTCGAGCACCTTGATCTCCCGGGGTTCTCCGACGCCGCCGGGTCCCTTCTCCAGGGACTGGCGGATGCGGGTGTCATCCAGCTGCCGGGTCCAGCGAAACAGGGGATGATCCGCTCCATAGGCGGCGCTTCCCTGACGCAGCAACTCCGGCAGGGAGGCTGCGGACAGGGGCAGAGCGAAGCGCTGGGCAAAGGCCGGCGGCCCATCGGGACGGGCCTGGAGGTAAGGCAGGGGCGGACCGCTCCAGACCTCCTCGAATCCGGCGGAGATGCCCCCGTTGCTGGCGTGGTAGACGGCGTGGATGGGCTGCCCCTCCCAGCTCAGCACCTGCCCGCGGGTGGCCTCCACGGCACGACGCACAGCGGCGCCGGCCTGTCGGGGATCGGCATACACCTGGCACTGGGTGTCGGAGCAGAGGTGGTAGCCGTCGACGTCGTAGCGATGGCTGTTGCGCAGGGCCCAGGTGCGGGCGAGAACAGCCTGGGCGGCAAGCGCCGCCGCTGGGGAGCCGGCGCCGATCTCATGGGGAACGACCCCCAGCAGATAGCGCTCCAGGGGCACCTGCTCGATCAGGCTCCAGCCGCCATAGGCATTGGCCTGCAGGCGGAAGGGGCCCTGGAATACGCCCTTGCCCCAGCGCAGGCCCTGCGGGGCCTTCAGCCGCACGGGGCCCTCCAGGGCAACAACACGGCCGTCGGCGGCCGTGGCCTCCAGCTCCAGGCGGGCGGTCTCCTCCCGCATCCAGGCCCTGGCCTGGAACCCCTCAGGCGGAGCCGTGCGGGGTGGGGCCCACACTTCCCACTCCCCCGGATGGGCGATCACGGGTTCCACACCCTGCAGGCGCCAGGCCGAGGCGGCCTGATCCGCTGTTTCGAAACTGGGAAAGGGGCCCAGCACGGTGCGCTCCAGCAGCAGGGGCTCCGATAGGGGCCGCTGCCGCCAGCGCAGACTCAGGCTGGTGCCCTGAAGCTTGAGGCCACTGGCATCCTCCAGCTCGAGACTGCCGGCGGCGGCAGTCAGCACAAGAGGTGGCGCCTTGGCGGCAGCCGTCCCAGGAGTCGGTCCGAGCCGGGCACCGAGGGCAACCCAGAGCACCGGTTGGCTGCGATCGATGGCGGGACGAGGGGATGTGGGCCAGTGCAGGGCCGCCGCAGGCATGGCACGACAGCCCGGAGCCAGGAGCAGGGAGCTGCCGAGGCCCAGGGCCAGAGGGGCCAGACGGGGCAGGGAAAGCGGTGAGGGCAGAGCGGGGAATCGCATCGAAAAACCGTACGGCCGAGGTAATGATCCTGGGGGAGTTGGCGGAAGGGGCATCCGCGTCGTACTTTGGTTGTTTGTGAACAGGCGCCAGACATGCCGAAGCTCAAGACCCGCCGAGCAGCTGCCAAGCGGTTCAAGGTGACCGGCAGTGGCAAGTTCATGCGTCGGCGCGCCTTCCACAACCACCTGCTCGATCACAAGAGCCCCAAGCGCAAGCGCTACCTCGGCACCATGGCGGTTGTCGATGAGCGCGATGCCGACAACGTGAGCCGCATGCTCCCCTACGCAGGCTGAGACGCCAGGCGCAAGCCGGCGGTTCCTGATTCCCACCGTTCAACCGAGAGATTTCCATGGCCCGCGTCAAGAGGGGCAATGTCGCCCGTAAACGCCGCAACAAGGTCCTCCGCCTCGCCCGCGGTTTCCAGGGCAGCAACGGCAGCCTCTTCCGCACCGCCAACCAGCGGGTGATGAAGGCTCTGTGCAATGCCTACCGCGACCGTCGTCGTCGCAAGCGTGATTTCCGTCGCCTCTGGATTGCCCGCATCAATGCGGCCGCTCGCCTCAACGGCCTCAGCTACAGCCGCCTGATCGGTGGTCTCAAGCGCTCCGACGTGCTTCTGAACCGCAAGATGCTCGCCCAGCTCGCCCTGGCCGATCCCGGCAGCTTCAGCGAGGTGGTCGGCGCCGCCCGCGCCTGACCCTAAGGCTCACCGAACCAACTCAGCGCATTCGCCAACCCCCCGCAGGCCCGATGGACCTTCTCCTTCCGCAGGCCTACCTGATCGGCCTGATCGTTCTTCTCGGGGGGGCTGCCGTGGTGATCGGCCTGCAGGTCTGGCGGGTACGTGCTGATGAGGTTCGCCTGGCCAAGCTGGAGTCACAAGTCAAGGACGACCCCAAGGATTCCGCCACGCTTTATGAGCTGGCTTCGGTGCAGTTGCGAAAGCGCCTCTACGACCAGGCGGTCGACACACTCAAGCTGGCTTTGAAGCGCTCGGAGGGCGAACCTGGAGAGGCCCGTGCGCTGATCCAGAACGCTCTGGGCTTCGCTCTGGCAGCCCAGGGCAACCACGCCGCGGCCGTGCGTCACTACAGATCGGCCCTTCAGGCGAAAGCGGATTACCCCGTCGCCCTCAACAACCTGGGCTATGCCCTCGAGAGGCAGTCCCTGAACGAGGAGGCCCGCCAGGCCTATAACCAGTCCCTGGTCCTCGATCCCACCAACAAGACCGCGACCAAGCGCCTGAAGCTGCTCGACCGTCGCTTTCCTGCCGAGGCAGTCGAGTCGTCAGGCCCTTCCAAGGGAATGGCCCCGACTGGCGGCCGCTCGACCAGCGGAACCAACGCCGGGTCCGCCACTTCAAGCCCGGCCAGGAACGACAGCTCTGGACCGAAGAAAGCGGCCTGAACCTGATTCTTTCAGTATCCTCCGACTTGACCTTCAGGCGCACGCCTCAATCCGCCTGCTGCAGGTCACCACAGGCCCCGGACCGGCGCTCCAGTGGAGCGTGAAGGCCCGGCTGGCATCTGGGCCACTGGACGCAGGTCGTAGCGACCGCCTGGATTTGTGAGACGGGGGGCCACCCATCCAGCCAGCTCCAGCCCCTGAACCCCGCTGATTTCACCACCCGATTCCATCCCACCGACTTCGCAGTCGCAGAGCATCAGCAGATCGAGCTGGTCGGATTTGGCGTTGAGGTTGCCCTGCACCGCCACAGTGGTCTCTCCCACCTGCATCTCGCCGCGCAGGTCGACCATCTGGCCCATGGGGGTGGCCTGCGAAAGGCGCAGCTCCACCGGCAGGGGCGCGCCTCCACTGAAGGAGCGGTAGACGCCCGACCACACCCTCGGCAGGTCGCGGGCCAGATCGACGGCCCGGCCCTTGGGATCAAAGGTTTCCACCGGTCCGAGCTCGGCCTCGAAGACCTGCACCGCTGGCGTGGGAGGGGCTCCGAAAGGCACGACGCTTCCCACCGGCAAGGGATTCATCGCCAGCTGGGGGTCGGCGGCAGCCAGGAGCAGCGGCAGGAGCAGCGGCATCGGGACGATTCAGGGCACGTGGATCAAGGCTAAGGGCGGCAGTGCGATCCGGCGGACCGAAACGGCCGCCGGGGCCACCGTTCGCGGTAGTTTCGCGG
Organism: Synechococcus sp. CBW1107; assembly: GCF_015841355.1. Classification (NCBI taxonomy): domain Bacteria; kingdom Bacillati; phylum Cyanobacteriota; class Cyanophyceae; order Synechococcales; family Synechococcaceae; genus Synechococcus; species Synechococcus sp. CBW1107. The sequence goes on along the minus strand of NZ_CP064908.1, from coordinate 1,529,467 downwards.
CATGGCCCGGGCTTCGACGACACCCCAATGGACAGCGACACCCTGGTGATCGCGGGCCGGCCCTTCCGCAGCCGCCTGATGACCGGCACCGGCAAGTATCCGAGCCTGGCGGCGATGAAAGCCAGCCTCGCGGCCAGCTCCTGCGAGATCGTCACCGTGGCGGTTCGCCGGGTGCAGTCACTGGCCGCCGGACATGAGGGACTGATCGAGGCGATCGACTGGAGCCGTCACTGGATGCTGCCCAACACCGCTGGCTGCGCCACCGCCGAGGAGGCGGTGCGGGTGGCACGGCTGGGCCGGGAGCTGGCACGGCTTGCCGGGCAGGAGGACAACAACTTCGTGAAGCTGGAGGTGATTCCTGACAGCCGGCACCTGCTGCCGGATCCGATCGGCACCCTCCAGGCCGCTGAGACCCTCGTGCGGGAAGGCTTCGTGGTGCTCCCCTACATCAACGCCGATCCGATGCTGGCGCGGCGGCTGGAGGAGGCCGGCTGCGCCACGGTGATGCCGCTGGGCTCTCCGATCGGCTCCGGCCAGGGGATACGCAATGCCGCCAATATCGCTCTGATCATCGAGAGCGCCCGCGTTCCCGTGGTGGTGGACGCCGGCATCGGTGTTCCCAGCGAAGCGGCCCAGGCGATGGAGATGGGCGCGGATGCCCTGCTGATCAACAGCGCCATCGCCTTGGCGGGAGATCCGGAGGCCATGGCCCGCGCCATGGCCATGGCCACCGTGGCTGGCCGCACCGCTTACCTGGCCGGACGGCTGCCGGTGCGCTCCGAGGCCAGCGCCAGCTCACCGCAGCAGGGCCTGGTCGGTGCCCCGGCTCAGGCCGAGGTCCCGTAACAGTCCTTCTCAGGGCAGGGCCGGAACCGCCGGCACTGGGTAGCTTGCGGCTTCACCTGCGCCCCATCCATGTCGGTCACCGAGGAAGACGGCGGCAAGCTCAATGCCTTTGCCAGGGAGCCCCGCATGGAGGTGATCGAGACGGGGACAGGGCGGAGCCGGTCGACCACCCTGCTGCTGCTGGGGGGTGTGGTGCTGGTGCTGCTGATGGTGGCGGTGGCGGCGGGGATCAGCTGAGCCCCTGGATCCCGGCGGCCTGCTGAGGGGGGGCGGAACGCCTGTAGTAGCTTGCCCCCAGGAGCATCGGCTCGTTCAGCAGGAGTTCAGACGTGAAGGTTCTCGTTCTCGGCGGCGACGGCTTCTGCGGCTGGCCCTGCTGCGTGAATCTGGCCGAGGCTGGCCACGACGTCGTCATGGTCGACAACCTCAGCCGGCGCAAGATCGACGTGGATCTGGGGGTGGAATCACTGACCCCGATCGCCACCGTGCACGACCGCCTGCGGGCCTGGGAGGAGACGGGTGGCCGCGCCATCCGCTTCGTGCACCTCGACATCGCCCAGGACTACCACCTGCTGCTCGAGCTGCTGCGCAGCGAACACCCCGAGGCGGTGGTTCATTTCGCCGAGCAGCGGGCGGCGCCCTACTCGATGAAGTCGAGCGCCACCAAGCGCTACACGGTGGACAACAACGTCAACGGCACCCACAACCTGCTCTGCGCGATCGTTGAGAGCGGCCTCGACATCCATATCGTCCATCTGGGGACGATGGGGGTGTACGGCTATGGCTCCCACCGGGGCGCCACCATCCCCGAGGGCTACCTCACGGTGGAGGTGCCCCAGGCCGACGGCACCCGCTTCCGGGAGAAGATCCTGCACCCCACGGATCCGGGCAGCGTCTACCACATGACCAAGACCCTCGATCAGCTGCTTTTTTACTACTACAACAAGAACGACGGAATCCGCGTCACCGACCTGCACCAGGGCATCGTCTGGGGCACCAACACCGATCTCACCGACCGGGACCCCCGACTGGTGAACCGCTTCGACTACGACGGCGATTACGGCACGGTGCTCAACCGCTTCCTGATGCAGGCCGCGATCGGCTATCCCCTCACCGTGCACGGCACGGGCGGCCAGACCCGCGCCTTCATCCACATCCGTGATTCGGTCAAGTGCGTGGAGCTGGCGATCGATCACCCGCCCGTGTCCGGCGAAAAAGTGCGCATCTACAACCAGATGACCGAAAGCCACAAGGTCAAGGATCTCGCTGAGAAGGTCGCGGCCGTGACCGGCGCCCAGGTGAGCCATCTGCCGAACCCGCGCAAGGAGGCGATCGAGAACGATCTGATCGTCGACAACCGCTGTCTGATCGAGCTGGGCCTCAAGCCCACCACCCTTGAAGACGGTCTGCTCAGCGAAGTGGTGGATGTGGCCCGGCGCTGGGCCGACCGCTGCGACCGCTCACGCATTCCCTGCGTGTCCTCCTGGACCACCACCCAGGCGGCCGCCCTCAAGGCCGCCGTCTGAGCCGATGACCAGGACCATGCCCCGACAGCGGTTCCCGTGAAGATCGCCCTGTTCACCGAAACCTTCCTGCCCAAGGTCGACGGCATCGTCACGCGTCTCACCAAGACCGTGGAACACCTGGTCCGTGCTGGGGACGAGGTGCTGCTGTTCTGCCCGGAGGGCGCCCCATCGCTCTACATGGGAGCCCGGGTGATCGGCGTACCGGCCCTGCCCCTGCCGCTCTACCCGGAGCTGAAGCTAGCCCTGCCCCGACCGGCCGTGGCCGAGGCCCTGGAGGTGTTCCAGCCGGATGTGGTGCATGTGGTCAACCCGGCCGTGCTGGGCCTGGGGGGCATCTGGATGGCACGAACCCGCCAGATCCCGCTGGTGGCCAGCTATCACACCCATCTGCCCAAATACCTGGAGCACTACGGCATGGGCGTGCTGGAGCCTTTGCTCTGGGAACTGCTCAAGGCCGCCCACAACCAGGCCGTTCTCAATCTGTGCACGTCCTCGGTGATGGTGGAGGAGCTCAGTCAGCGGGGCATCCAGCACACCGCCCTCTGGCAGCGAGGCGTCGACACCGAGATGTTCAGACCCGAGCTGCGCTCGGACGCCATGCGACGGCGGCTGATGGGCCGCCATCCGGACAGTGACAGCCTGCTCCTCTACGTGGGTCGTCTGTCAGCCGAAAAACAGATCGAGCGGATCCGGCCCGTGCTCGACGCCCTGCCCCAGGCCCGGTTGGCTCTGGTGGGAGACGGCCCGCACCGGGCCCAGCTGGAGAAAGTGTTCGAGGGAACGGCCACCACCTTCGTGGGCTATCTGGGCGGTGAGGAACTGGCCGGCGCCTTTGCCAGTGCCGATGCCTTCCTCTTCCCCTCCAGCACCGAAACCCTGGGTCTGGTGCTGCTGGAAGCGATGGCGGCAGGCTGTCCTGTGGTGGGTGCCAACCGGGGCGGCATCCCCGACATCGTCACCGATGGGGTCAACGGCTGTCTGTATGACCCCGACGACGACGCTTCCCTCACCGCGGCCACCCTGCGGCTGCTGGCCAGTCCCGAGCGGCGCGAACAGCTGCGGCTGGCAGCTCGCCATGAGGCCGAACGCTGGGGCTGGGCCGGTGCCACCGCCCAGCTTCGCCGCTTCTACCGCGATGTGGCCGGTGCCGGACTTCAGCTGGCGGCCTGAGCCGGCTTGAACCAGGCGGCCAGCAGAGCCTTCACCATCGGTACCGCGACGGTGCCGCCGTAGCCACCACTGTTCTCGCCGAAGGCAATGATCACCAGATCGGGTTGGCCCGCCGGGGCATAACCGCCGAACCAGGCATGATCAGGCCGCGGTGGATCTTCGGCGGTGCCGGTCTTGCCGGCCACCGGCGGCAGGCTGGGATCGTTGAGCATGGTGGCGGTGCCGTTGGTGACCACTTCGCGCAGGCCCTGGCGCAGCACCTGGAGGGTGGTGGGCTTGAGGCCGATCCAGGTCCTCGGGGTGTCCCGCTCCACCAGGTGCGGTGTGACCAGCCAGCCGCCATTGGCCACGGCCGCGTAGAGCCTGGCCATCTGCAGCGGCGTCACCGAAACGGCCCCCTGACCGATCGCCGAGGTGATCGTGTCAACGGACGTCCAGGATTCGCCCAGCACTTTCTTCTTCCAGGCCTTGTCCCCCAGCAGCCCCGGACTCTCCTCATCGCGCAGCTCGATGCCGGTGTAGCTGCCATAACCCAGGCGGCGCGCCGCCTTGAACAGCTCCTCGGAGCCCACCTTCAGGCCCAGCCGGTAGAAGAAGCTGTTGCTGCTCACCGCCAGGGCGAAGGGGAAACCGATGCTGCCGAAGCTGCCATGGTCGGCGTAGCACTGGCCGTCGTAGCAGAAGGAACCGGAGGTGGGGATGGTGGACGTGGGGCCGTACTGCCCCGATTCGAGACCGGCGATCGTGCTGATCAGCTTGAAGGTGCTGGCGGGAGGAAAGGCCCGCATCGCCCGGTTGAGCATGGGGGCTTCCGGGCGGTTGAGATTGTTCCACTGGGCCGTGGTGGGGCCGGTGGAGAAGATGTTGGGATCGAAGTTGGGGCGGCTCGCCATGGCTCGGATCGCGCCGGTGCGGGGATCCATGGCCACGATCGCCCCTTTGGCCACGCCATCGAGGGCCTTCTCGGCGGTGCGCTGCAGCTCCAGATCCAGGGTCAGGCGCAGGTCCTTGCCGGCGCGGGCCTGTTTGTCCCCCAGCACCCGCTGCACCTGGCCCGCGGCATTCACCTCCAGCTGCTGGCCGCCCCACTCGCCCCTCAGATGGGATTCGTAGACCTGCTCCAGCCCGGTACGCCCGATGCGGTCCTGCACCCGGTAGCCCTTGTCGGCCAGCCGGGTGTATTCCTCCTCCGTGATGCCACTGGTGTAGCCGAGCACATGGGCAGCCAGGGGGCCGCCGGGATAGGAGCGCAGGTAATCGACATCCACCTCGGCGCCATCGAGATTGACCGCCTGCTCCCGGAAGCGCAGAACCTGGACGCTGCTCAGCGAACTGGCCAGCTCGATCCGGTAGCCATCACTCTGGAGCCCTTCCCTGTAGTTCAGGTCCAGCTGATCAACCGGCAGCGCCAGCAGCGCCGCCAGCTTGTCGCGCAGGGCGGGCCAGCGTTCCTTCGACACCAGACGAGGCGGCAGGTAGAGGTTGTAGGTGAGGCGGCTGGTGGCCAGCACCTCCCCATGGCGATCGAGCAGACGGCCGCGGACGGGGTGACGGGGCACCAGGCGGATGCGGTTCTGATCGGCCCGCAGGCGGTTTTCGGAGCCCTGGACCAGCTGCAGCCAGGCCAGGCGAGCCCCCATCGCCGAGGCTGCCAGCAGGACCACCGCCAGCAACCAGGCCGGCTGATGACTCATTCCCGACTGCCGAGACGAGCCGGTCTGGAATCCACTGGCCATCGGCTTCAGGCCCCGAGGCGGCGCTCGAGTTCCTCCAGGCGCCCGGAGATGCGCACCAGGGCCTCCTGCAGCGCCCGTCTCTCCTCAGGCCCGGTGGGGGAGGCGACGGGTGGCGTACCGCTGGGATCAGGGGGTGGGGAAGAGGGCACGTCGCGCACCTCCACCCTCACGACAGGGTTGCCCAGCCCAGGTTGCACCTGATCGAGGCTCTCACGCACCTTCTTCGCGGCCGCATCCCCCTCCTGACGCAACTGCCCAAGGGGATCATCCGTGGAGGTGAAGGCCTCGACCACCTGGCGGGGTCCGCCCCGGCGGGCCCGGTCGACCACAGCGATGCCGACCGGAAGCAGGTCTTCCATCAGGCTGAGCCGCAGGGCATCAAAGGGATCGGCAGCCATGGCACAACTCCTGAAGCGAACGCCGCTGGCAAGCACCATCGGACCGTCTCCCCAGTCTGACTCGCAGGGGAGCCCTGGAGGGTTCAGGGGGTGCGCTGGATCCCAGGCTCGAGAATGACCGCCCGGCAGAATTCGCGTGATCCCACCCACCAGCCGCCCACCACGGCCAGTGCAAGGGCGGCTGTGAGGGGCAGCAGGGCCTGGCGGGTCATGTCGAGGCTGAACCACTCGCCCCAGCCACGCAGGGCACGCTCACGATCAAACCGGCGCCGTTCCCGCTGTTCCAGCTTCTGACGACGCTGCAGCGATTTCTCAACCCAGCGCTCGAAGGCCCGCTTCTTGGTGACCGCCATCTTGCGCTCCACCTCCAGCAGGTGACCGGCGCTGAGATCGGGATGGAAGGTGCTGATCAGCTCCAGGCTCTTGATGAACATCTCCACCGCGCCATCCTTGATCTGGCGGTCACCGTCGCTGAGTTCCTCCCAGTGGACTTCCGGGTAGAAACGGCCACGGTTGGCCAGAATCTGCTCCTCCTGCAGCTGACCGGGCTCCCGCAACCAGCGGTCGGTGTTGGCATCGAAGCGACGCCAGTACAGAAAGGGATTGAGATAGATGGTTTTCCCCCCCAGCAGGATGCTGTCCTGCTGCAGGCGGCGCTGCATCTGGGGATCCTGCTGGCTGACGGCGGTCAAGGGAAACAGGCTGGGAGCCGATGGTATCGAACGCCGACCAAACAGGCCAGCGCCGGGCTCATTCCCACTCGATCGTGCCGGGGGGCTTGCTGGTGATGTCGAGGACCACACGGTTCACCCCCTGCACCTCATTGACGATCCGGTTGGAGATGCGCTCCAGCAGGTCGTAGGGCAGGCGGGACCAGTCGGCGGTCATGCCGTCTTCGCTGGACACACAGCGCAGCACGATTGGATAGGCATAGGTGCGTTTATCGCCCATCACGCCGACGCTGCGCACCGGCAGCAGCACCGCGAAGGCCTGCCAGATCTCGTGATACAGCCCGGCCTCCTGCACCTCCTCGCGCACGATCAGGTCGGCATCCCGAAGGATGTTCAGCTTCTCGGCCGTGACCTCCCCGAGGATGCGGATGGCCAGACCGGGCCCCGGGAAGGGGTGGCGGCGCACGATCTCCTCGGGCAGCCCGAGGCTGCGGCCCACCTTGCGCACCTCGTCCTTGAAGAGACGCCGCAGGGGTTCCACCAGCTTGAACTGCAGATCCTTGGGCAGCCCTCCCACGTTGTGGTGGCTCTTGATCTTCACCGCCACTCGCTCGCCGGTCTTCGGATCGAGGTTGGTGCCGGCCGATTCGATCACATCGGGGTAGAGAGTGCCCTGGGCGAGGTAGTCGAAGGGTCCGAGCCGCCTGCTTTCCTCCTCGAACACCCGAATGAATTCACCACCGATGATCTTGCGCTTCTGCTCAGGATCGGTGACCCCTTCGAGTTTGGCCAGAAAGCGATCGCGGGCATTGATGTATTCGACTCGAATGTGAAACTGCGCATCGAAGAATTCGGTGAGGAACTCCGGTTCCCCCTTGCGCATGAAACCCTGGTCGATGAACATGCAGGTGAGCTGATCTCCGATGGCCCGGTGCAACAGGAAGGCCAGCGTGGAGGAATCGACTCCGCCCGAGAGCGCCAGAAGCACCCTCTTGTTTCCCACCCGCTCCCGAACATCGGCAAGGGCTTCATCGATGAAGGCCGCGGTGGTCCAGTCGGGTTCACAGCCGCAGATGTGATAGACGAAGTTGCGAATCATCGCCATCCCGCCACGGGAATGCACCACCTCAGGGTGGAACTGCACCCCGTACAACCGCCTCTGGTGATCGGCCACCGCTGCTTCCGGCGTGTTGTCGGTGTGGGCCAGGCGGCTGAAGCCAGGCGGCAGGGCCTGCACCGAATCCCCGTGGCTCATCCACATCGTCGAGCCGTGCTCCACGTTGGTGAGCAGATCAATCGGGTCGTCCACGTAGAGGGGTGCCTTGCCGTATTCGCCCCGGCCGGCGGCTTCCACCTGACCGCCGAGCTGCTGAACCATCAGCTGCATGCCGTAGCAGACCCCCAGCACGGGGATGCCCAGGCTCCAGATGGCGGGATCGCACAGGGGCGCCCCCTCGTCGTACACCGAGCTGGGACCCCCGCTGAGGATGATTCCCTTCGGGGCCAGGCGTCTGATCTCATCCACGCTGGTGGCATACCCAAGCACCAGGGAATACACCTCGGTCTCCCGCACCCGACGGGCGATCAGCTCGGAGTACTGGGAGCCGAAATCAAGGATGACGATCGCCGGCAGGCGTGCGCTTTCGGGCTGTTCGGTCGAGGGAGACGGGTGGGACATAACGACCGAATCACGGCCTGCATGGCCTTCTGGGCTCACCCTAGGTCGTGCCGGAAAGCCTCCAGCAGCTCCTGACCGCAGGGGCCCAGCACCCGCAGTTGCCGCTGTCGATCGAAGAGCGCCGCGCCGATCCGCATCCCGAACCGGCCATAACGGGCCAGGTAGGCCTGGCTGCGGGTCTCGATCGCCAGCGCCAGCCGTGCCTCGACCCGGGCCGCCAGCGGCCCATCGAGCTGCTGCAAGTCCGCCAGGGCGGCCTCCACCGTGGAGGCCGCGAACAGCCGCTTCAGCTCAGGACCTGCCAACCCCTCGAGAGCCGCCAGAGCCGTGAGCACCTCGGCGCGACCATCGGCCAGGTGGTGGTGGGTGTGGAAGATCCCGCCCGCCAGCTTGATCAGCTTGCCGTGATAGCCGAACAGCAGCAGACGCTCGACGCCGGCTTCGGCCGCCGCCACGATCAGTGGTCCGAGCCAGTTGCCGGCCTTGAGCAGCAGGCCGGCAGGCAGGCCGAGCCGGGGAGCCAGATCGAGCCCGTTCTCGCCGATCACCAGCACCAGATCGCAGGGGTGGGCCGAATCCGGCCACTGGCGCAGGATCTCCAGGCACTGCTCGAGCCGTTCGGGTGCGGCGCTGCGCTGAACCACAGCCTGGGTGCCGATCAGGGCCAGACCGTCCACCACCCCGAAGGCTTCATTGCTGGTGCGGCCAGCAAGCTCCCGGCCCCGGGGGAACACCAGCTGGAGCCGCACTCCGCGGCCGGCGGGCACCAGCGGCAGAAGGTTGACCTCCAGCAGGCGGCGGGCATAGGCCGAGAGGCACAGCTCCCGGCTGCCGGCCATCACACCCAGCCCCTCCCCCGCCTCCAGGAGCAGCCGCTGGGATGGCTCCGCCCCCTGCGGTGGATCCCACCAGCTGACCCGAACCCACACCAGCAGGCCCCGCGTGAGATCCAGGCCATCACCCGGATCGCAGCGGGCCATGCCCAGAGCCTGACCATGACCGAGGGTGGCAGCGGCCTCCACCGGCACCAGCTCGACCCCCGGCGGCTCGAGCAGCTCCAGCGGCTGAGCCTCGCTGGAGCCCCTGCTCGCCACCGCGCCGGGCAGAAGGCCCTCGTCCTCCAGCAGCGCCTCCAGGCCTGCGCGGGCTGCTGCCGCCACCCAGACCGGCAGGGTGAAGGGCGTCGCTTGGGTCATCGGCAGGGAGATGGCTGGTGTTTCGGTCGGGGCGCTGGACCGGGGTGGGGGGACCCTGGTTTTTTAAGGTGGTGGATTGGGCCGCCGCGCCCGTCCCCCCAGCGCCCCCCATGCAGGACAAGCTCAGCCTGATGATCCCCGGTCCCACGCCGGTGCCGGAGACCGTCCTGCTGGCCATGAGCCGCCACCCGATCGGCCATCGCAGCGGCGAATTCCAGGCGATCGTGAAACGCACCACCGCCCAGCTCAAGTGGCTTCACCAGACCGAAGGTGATGTGCTGGCGCTCACCGGCAGCGGCACCGCCGCGATGGAGGCGGGCATCATCAACGTACTGAGCCGGGGCGACAAAGTCCTCTGCGGTGACAACGGCAAGTTCGGCGAGCGCTGGGTGAAGGTGGCCAGGGCCTATGGCCTGGAGGTGGAGGTGATCAGCGCCGACTGGGGCCAGCCCCTGGATCCGGAGGCCTTCCGCCTGGCCCTCGAAGCCGACAGCGAGAAGAAGATCCGCGCGGTGATCCTCACCCATTCGGAAACATCCACCGGGGTGATCAACGACCTGGAGACGATCGCCCGGCACGTCCATGCCCATGGCCAGGCCCTGGTGGTGGCTGACTGTGTCACCAGCCTGGGAGCCTGTCCGGTGCCTGTGGATGCCTGGGGCCTCGATGTGGTGGGCTCGGGCTCCCAGAAGGGATACATGATGCCGCCCGGCCTGGCTTTCGTGGCGATGAGCGAACGGGCCTGGGAGGCGCACAAGCGCTCCGATCTGCCCAAGTTCTACCTGGATCTGGGCAAGTACCGGAAGTCGGCCGCCGCTGACAGCAACCCCTTCACGCCTCCTGTGACGCTGTATTACGCCCTGGAAGCCGCCCTGGGGATGATGGAAGAGGAAGGCCTGGAAGCCATCTTCGCCCGCCACGCCAGACTGCAACGGGCCACGCAGTCGGCGATGCGTGCCATCGGCCTTCCCCTCTACGCCGCTGAAGGCCACGGCAGCCCGGCGATCACAGCGGTGGCCCCCGAAGGTCTTGACGCGGAGGTGCTGCGCAAGAAGATCAAGGAGCGCTACGACATCCTGCTGGCGGGCGGACAGGACCACCTCAAGGGCAAGGTGTTCCGGATCGGCCACCTGGGCTTCGTCTGTGATCGCGACGTGCTGACAGCGGTGGCCGCTATCGAGGCGACTCTGCAGGAGCTGGGGTGCAACCGCCAGCCGGTGGGGGCAGGACTGGCCGCGGCAGCCCGGGAGCTGGCGGCCTGAGGATCCAGACCAGGAGTGGGGGCTGAACAGTTCAGCTCCCACCTGTTCACCCTTTGCTAAGGTGAGTGTGTGCGGGTGTAATTCAGTGGTAGAATGTCAGCTTCCCAAGCTGAACGTCGCCGGTTCGAGTCCGGTCACCCGCTTCTAGTCCAGGACTGAGAAATCCCCCAAAAAGCCAGTCTGGCACTGGCTTTAAGGCTGCCAGCGGCTGACTGCTCCTGACAGGCCGTGCCAGGCTGTAGGGCCGACCTTCTCACAGACCTTCTCACATGGCTGAGGCAGCCCCCTGGGAGATCGCCATCCGCGTCGAAACCGCTCACGCCTTGTCCCGCAAGGGATGTCCAAGGGGCTGGGCGCTCACAGAGCACCGAGGCTTCGCCAGGCTCAACATCACCGCCAAAGCGGGCGGCGGTAAGCGGCGTCAAATACAACTTCCGATCCCCTGGCATTTCGACAACGCCAAGAAGATTGGCGCAGCTGTTTGCAAGATCTATGACGACTTCAGCAGCGGAATAGAACCAGAACAGGCAGCAAAGACAATCACCTATACATCAGCAAGCGAATCAGATACCAGGACTGCTGACACCCAAAAGGCAAATCCTGAGCAACAAACAGACTGGAATGCACTGATCGAACGGTATCGCGAGTACAAAATCCGCACTGGTGAGATCAAGGAGTCGACCTGGACCAGGGTGCATCGCCACCACATGAAGCATGTGCTGGATGCCTTCGTCAGCCGTCAGCCGCCCCAAAGCGCCACCCTGCTGCTGGATCGGCTCACCCTGCACTGGGCCGACAAGCCCGGGGGTCGCACCCGGCAGATTCAGATGCAGGCCACCTCGGCCCTGCTCCGCTGGGCGGTGGCCCAGGGCGAACTCGCAGCAACCAGGTGGGAGCCGCCAACCGACCTGAGCTCCTTCGTGGGGCGGTCACGCTCCGCGAAAGCGATTACCACCCCCATCGAAGTGGGCCACATCCTGGCGTTGGTACGGGCGCTGCCCGACCCGCGTTGGCGACTCGCTTTCCAGCTGATGGCCGCCTATGGATTGCGCCCCGAGGAGCTTCAGCACCTGCAGCTGCGCGATGGGCGCCTGTGGTGCACCTATGAAAAGGTGGCATCCCGCGGCAAGACCAAGCCTCGAGCCCTGCGGCTGCTGCCCTGCGATGACTGGGCAGCCGACTGGAAGCTCGCCGACCAGTTCTGCCCTGCCGATCTCCCTCCGATGCGTTCCGGCTTCTGCGGCAACGACATCAGGCAGTACCTGCACCGGCGCCCTCTCTGGAACCAGCTGCGTCAGGAGTACGAAGCCAAGGGCGAGAAGCTCGTGCCCTACTCCTGCCGGCACGGCTACGCCCACCGCGCCCACGTGATCTGCGATCTACCACCCAAGGTGGTGGCCGCGGCCATGGGCCATAGCGTCCAGACCCACCTGGTGGCCTACAGCCGCTGGTGCGGGGATGATGTGGTGGATGACGCGTTTGCCAAGGCCGCAAGCCGCTTTAGCGTCGACGAGTCGAGCTCAGCGGCATAATCCCCCCCAGTCCAGCATTAGAGACCAAGGGCTTTTTGCCTAAGCCGATTATACTCGCTCTCATCAATCAGCCCTTTCTCTCTGAGCCTCTTCAGCTCATTGAGTTTCTCTTCGATACTTAAAGCTGCAGGCACACCTGAATCCGGAGTTGCAAGCTCATTATTGCGGTTGAGCACGGCACCAAGCAATCTTCTCGATTTATCGCCAACCCTGTACTCGCGATACTTGTCCCATGTCGTCTTGATGGTAACAGCAGCGGTTTCGCTTGACGAGATAGCCTGCCTTGCTGCCAACGGCAAGTAATATCTGTAGCGACTTTCATCGACCATCAACAGCTCATACTCCTGGCTCCCGACACTAATTTTTATGCGAGAGTCAGGCCTGGGAAACGTGATGGTGTTGCAGCCCCCAGCCAGCGCAAAGCACGTGCTTTCATAAGGCTGCAGATCCAGGTAGTACCCGCTCCATCTTGACGTGTAGCCATCATAGAAGTGGCAGGAAATAAAGCAAAGCCTGCCACGATAAGCCTGGTCGAAAAGAACTTTTTCATTACCACCCGTCTCCCCCGAAGCAAGGACCTTGGAAAAAGGCAGCGATTTTGCCTTGTAGTCTCTAATATTCAGGTCAAAGTAGTCGACAACCTCGCCACTCGTGACCGAAGGGTTGGCAGCCGCCGCAAACGGCAGCATCAGCTGAAAACAGGTAAGCGCTACCACAAAGGCTCTATTGGTCTTCATGGACAGGCTCGACTCATTCCTTTTCTAGCGCCAAGCCCTGTAGTGGCAGGACTATCGGAACAAAAGGTCGCCCGTGAAGGCCCGTCGGAATCTGTAGAACACGTTGCTGGCCCTAAGACTTCAGGTTCCGCCGGCTCCAAGAGGTGATCGTGGCCTCAACGTTCTCCAGGTGCCACTGCAGGGGCCCCCGACCCTGGGTGCAGCCCCAGCGTCGATAGTGCTTGCCGGCTTGTAACACCCCCCGCAGCCGCAGCTGGCGGAGGGTTTCACGGCTCATCCCGAGTGCTTCACAGGCTTCTGCTGTGGTCACCCAGACCCGCTGGCGGGTTGGTGTGGTGATGGCGGTGTCCATCAGCCCCCTGCCAGCTGGGCGCGGAAGCGCTTGAGGGTGTCGATCAGCCAGGAGCGTCGGTAGCTCTTGACCTGACGCGGGGCCCCATCAACGAACTGCTGCCGCAGCGGCGGCTCCTGGCCAAAGTCTGTTCGGTAGGCCTCGGCCACCAGCATCCCGGCCGAGCGGTACTTGGCACGCGGCAGCACTTCCTGGAACACTTCCAGCCAGGCATCGCTGAGGGTCAGTTCGTCGGAGGGGGGGGTGCCGGGCAGCAGTCCTGAACTGGCAGTGAGGACGTTGCTGCGGACGATGTCCTTGAACAGGAGCTGGTCGCGCTGATCCAGTCCGCCCAGCCGCTCGAACAAGACAATGCTGCGCTCCACCAAGGCGATCACCTCGGCCTCCCTGAGCCGAGGTGCGGGCGTGTCTACAGGAGCGGGCTGAGCCTGCTGGATGCTCTCCAGGAACCAGCCGTCCATCCAGACCGCGAACGGTGCACTGATCCAGCGGGCCAGGTCGACTGCGACTTGAGGATGGACCCAGGTGCCGCCGCCCTGGCCCTGGCGGGACTCGATCAGGTCAAACATCCGAATTTCGGAGGTTTCAGCCAGGGCATCGAGATAGGTCTGGCAGCGGTCGCTCTCCCGGTACTTCGACCATTGCTTGCCGTTGGCCCTGCACATGGCTGTGGCATTGACGTAGCCATCGGTGGTGCGCCGAGAAATTGGCGTGCCGTTCCAGGAACGGGAGACCAGAGCGGGGTGATCCATCGAGGCGAAAGGACTGACAGGAAAGGAGCCGGTGGTTGTGGTGTTCATCGTGTCAAGCGACATCCGCTTTTGGTCCTCCGGCGACACGAAAACTGGTCCACCTGATGGCTTGCTGATGGGGGCCTTACGGCTGCCCTTGGATCGGTGTTTCATCGGTGGGTGTCGTGTCGTTGTTGTTGGCTGCGGCATCTGTGCCGCTTGATCCGGGTTCCCCTTAGGCCTTCTCACCGGGCGGTGGTGGCCGTAGGCCAGCGCTGTCCGGTGAGGAGGAACCGCCCGCCTGCGGGCGGATCAGGCCGCTGCGCCGCTTCTCCCTGAGCCGGTAGCTGTCGCCCCGGATCGTCAGCACGTGGCTGTGGTGCAGCAGCCGGTCGAGGATCGCTGTGGCGACCACCTGATCGCCAAACACCTCGCCCCATTCCATGACGGGGCGGTTGGAGGTGATCAGCACGCTGCCGCGCTGGTAGCAGCGGGAGATCAGCTGGAAGAACAGGTACGCAGCGTTCGGCTCCAGCGGCAGGTAGCCCAGCTCATCGATGATCAGCAGCCGGGTTTTGGCGTACTGCGTCAGCCGGCCCTCCAGGGCGTGCTGCGCCTGGGCCTTGGCCAGGGCGCTGATCAGCTCCATGGCACCGACGTACTGGACGCTGTGACCGAGACGCACCGCCTCCCGGCCCAGCGCCACCGCCAGGTGGGTCTTGCCCACACCCGGCGGCCCGAGCAGCAGCAGGGTGTCGCCGTTGGCCACCCAGCGGCAGGTGGCCAACTCACGGATCTGGGCCGGGTCGATCGACGGCTGGGCCTCGAAATCGAACGCTTCCAGCGTGCGCACATAGGGGAAGCGCGCCAGCCGCAGCGCCATCTCCATCCGCAGCTGGTCTTTGCGTGCCACCTCGGCCGCGCACAGCCAGGCCAGGGCCTCGCGCAGGTTCATCTCCCGCCTTGCCGCTTCCTCCAGCAGCGCATCGAGGCGGTCGCGGATTGCTGGGAGCCGTAGGCGGGTGAGCATTGCCTCCAGCTCCTCGGTCGGTACCGGTGGTATCGCCGCTGTGGATCGGTTGCGTGGGTTGGTGGGACTCATGCCGCCACCTCCCCGATCAGCTCGGCATAAACCGCCAGAGGCCGGGCCAGTTCAGAGCTGCGGACCGGGCGCTGCTCCTGATCACGTCTTGCGTTGCCATCCCGCAGCGATCGCTCCGCCTCGCGCTGCTGCCGTTGCGGCAGCAGGCCCTCCCAATGGCCGTCGATCACCTGGCGGCTGCGGCTACCGGGCCGCTGGCGCCTGTGCTCAGCGACGATCCGGCCGCCGTGGCGGATCAGTACCTGTTGATCGCGCACCAGCACGCTCACCCGCTGACGGATCAGCGCCTGCGGCGCCGAGTACCAGTTCGCCTCCACCTCCACGCAGCAGTCGCTGTGCACGATCCGCACCAGCTCCCGCTCCGCCAGGAACGACGGCTTGGCCTCCAGCGGCTGCAACGCCTGGGCTTCTGCCCGCACAAACCGGTCCAGCGGCGCCTCGCCGGTGGTGCCGTGCACCCGCAGGTCGGCCACCTCGCGGGTCCAGCGCACCAGATGGGCCTCAAACTCCGCCCAGCTGCTGAACTCCCGCCCAGCGATGGCGTTCCTCTTGACGTACGCCACCCCACGCTCGTCCTTGCCTTTGGTTCTGGCCCGGTACGGCCGACAGGCACGGGGCTTGAACCCCCAGTAACGGGCGAACTCCTCCAGCCGCTCGGCAAAAACCAGGATGTTGCGCTCGGGATCGTGCTGGCTCACCAGCGCACGGGCGTTATCCACCAGCACCTCCTGCGGTACCCCGCCCCAGTGGCGGAAACCCTCCTCCAGGGCCTGGAGCCAGTGGTCCTGCTTCTCGCTGCGGAATGCCCGCACCAGCAGCCGGCGCGAGTACCCCAGGGTGAGCACCGCCAGGTGCACCCGCACCCGCTCGCCGCCAATGCTCACCAGGCACTGGCCAAAGTCTGCCTGCAGTTGCCGGCCCGGCGGGGTCTCAAACCGCACCGTCGCCAGGGCCGCGTTGCGCAGCTCCCGCCGCCACGGCTCCACGGCACGCTCCACTGTCCGCAGGCTCACCTCGATTCCCTTCTCACTGGCCAGCTCCTGCCGCACCACATCGGCATTGCCGCGGTGGGCCATAAACCGCTGCCGCAGCCACTCCCGTTGGCCATCGAGAACCGTGTTGCGGCAGGGCTTCCCGTAGGGCTGCCAGCCACCCTGCCGCAGGTACTTGCGCACCGTCTCCGGTGAACAGCCCAGTTCTTTAGCAATCCGCCTCCGGCCCCAACCTGCTGCCGATAGCCGTCGCATCGCCTCCACGTCCTGAGGGGTCTGCACAGCTGTCTCCAGAACCATCGGCTCCAGAGATGGCGCCCCTGCGCTGCCCTTGTCGTCCTGCCTGGCTCGCTCCACGGGGTGGACCAGTTTTCGTGTCGCCTCCGGACCAGTTTTCGCTGTCGCCTGACACATCGGTCTGACAGCGGTGTGGCTGAACTCCCACCGGCGACGGCGGAGCGAAAGGCGGTGTTGGCGCTGATCCCGGGCCGCGGCGGCACCGGCCCGGCGAGCACCAGCAGCAGGGTGCTGAGCTGAAACAACAGCCCCAGCAGAACCAGCAGCCGCAGGGCGACGAGGCTGCTGGCCGTGACGGCCACGGTGGTGGGCCGGCGGGTGCGGCAGAAGGCAGGCAGCTGGGGACCGGGCCGGTGAAGGGGCCTGCCCCTCCAGGCCCCGGCGTTGTGGTCCTGACGATCGAGCGGCATCAGAACAGCTCCTCGTCGTCGTCGGCAGCGCCGGCGCTCCAATCACCGGAACCAGCGCCGGTGGTGGTGTAGCCCTCGACCTCCTCAAACCCGTCGGTGGGATCGACCTGCTCGTAGGGCACGAACTCGACCACCTGGACAGCCCGGGGCTGGAAGGTCATGCCGCAGCCGTTCTCCCCGTCCCAGTCGTAGATGTCGAAGGCCACCACAACCTTTGAGCCGTTGCCGATGGCGGCCCCATCCCAGGGCTGCTTCTTGGCATCGACGATGCGCGGCCCCTCGGACAGGGAGCCGTCGCGCCGCTGGAACTGCGGCACCTTGAAGCGCACCACCGTGATCTCGCTCGGCTTCTCCTTGTCGGGCTTCCAGGGGAAGCCCTTCTCGGCGCGGCGCTTGCGGCTGCCGTGCAGGGCGATGAACTGATCCTCCATCGCCAGCAGAAAAGACTGGGCCTTCTCGTCACCGTTGGGGAGAAGCAGGTCGGCCGTCCAGGCCTTGGGCTTGCTCTTATCGAGCTGGTGCCGGGGGGTGATCAGGTGGGCCCAACGCACTTCAGCGAGGGGCGTGCGAAAGATGTCCTTAGCCATGGGTTGGATCGGGGTGAACGGTGGAAATGGGCTGTTGATCGAAAGGGGGGAGCGGCGGCAGGTCAAAGCGCTCACGCAGCAGGTGATGCACCGCGCCGCTGGCCGAGAGGTTGTGGCGCTCCATCACCTCGCGGACCCGCAGGTACACATCGGTGCGCACCTGGGTCTGGATGAAGTGGCGACCGGCCTGGGAGCGGGGCTGCTCGCCGTAGCGACGAAGCCCTTTCATGGCTCTGCCGGCGCCGCGGCGCCATCGAGGGATTGTTCTTCGCACTCCTCAAGGAAGTGATCGATGAAGGCAGCGTGCTGGTGCTGGGTGATGCGATCGCCGATGGAGCGGGCATTGCGCGGCACCTGGAAGTGCTCGCGGAACGCCTTGGTCAGCGCCTGACGAGAGGCCTGCGGGAGGGCGAGGATTCGCTGGTGGGTGGCCTCGATCTCCTGGGGCGTTAGCGGCTCCAGAGCGACATCGAGGTCAACCACTGGAGCCGCGTCTTCCTTCTTGCTGGGCTCAGGCCCAGCCGATGCATCAGGAACCCCGACAACTGCAAGGCACTCTGCCTCTGCTATCTCAGCCTCTACAGGCCGAGCCTGCTTGGCCAAGGGAATGCCCAGCAGCATTGCCAGCATCCAGCCGGCGGCCTGGAGCAAGTCGTCGACCTCGTCAGCCCACTCCTCGCTGGTGACCTCAGCGCCGCCGGCGTGCATCACGATGACTCGCAACTTGTGGCGGCCGCGGACGTCGACCAGCTGGGCGCTGAAGGCAATGCCAGAGGAGAAAGCTGGCTTGGCTGCTTCGACCACGGCAGCCAGATCTAGGGATGGAACGGCCTGCACCTGCTCCTGAAAGGAGGCCAGGGCGGCTGTGAGCGCGCGCTCGGCGCTGCCCTTTTCGCTGAGCAGCTCGAGAGCGTCGGGTGGCACGCCTGCGCGTGCGGGGGATTGCGTCATGGCAACTGAGAGCCGGGCTTGTGCCCGCTGGCCTGAGCTTAGCGGCTAGCTGATGCTAGGCGCAACCATTGCTCATCCTCTGAATCGTCCGGGTCGCGGTCGACCCCTGCCTAGGTGAGCTCCTAGGCGGCCAGTGCCGTCTGCTCCCAGGCACTGATCCACTGTTCAGGCAGGAACTCCTCGCCATCCACCCAGAGCTGGGCCAGCTCAACCGAGCTGTAGTCGTCGATGGCCAGCACCTCTGAGAAACGCTTCTGGTGCTCCTTCGGCGCACTCTTGACCAGCTGCTCCAGGGCCTGGCTGACATCGAGGCCGCCTTCCTTGATCACGCGGCGCACGTGCTGCCGCCACTTCTGACAGAGCTCCTCGGCTCGCTTCGACGTCAGGGTCGGCGCCGGAGCGTTCTGATAAGCCTTGGGCACCGGCACATAGCCGATGTAGCAGCTCCAGAAATCCACCGCATCCCAGAGCTTGCCGTCATCGCCGCGCAGGGGCTCAGCCTCCCTCAGCTGGTCCTTGAGGCGCTGGGTTGTGACTCCTGCCAGTTTCTTGGCCCCGTCATCGAGGCGGCGGTTGATCTCCTCCAACTGGAAGAAGGCCTTCTGACGCAGCTCACCGGCCTTGCCCTGTTCGATCACCGAGAGGTTGCCGTAGGAGATCACCTCAAACTCAGCTTCTGTGCCCCACTCGCAGGCGGTGTACTGGGTCCAGCCGTTACGGCGGCGCCAATTGAGCAGCATCTTCCCGAAGGCTCTGCGGGACTCGTCCTGCCAGTCCAGGACGGCCTGGTAGGTGCGCTTGACGGGCTGTTTTGCTTGTGCCATAGCCCAATCCTAAGCGCTGCTTGGCACTGCTAGCCAGAGCTTGTTACAGCTTGGCAGCCTGCTTTTGGTGGTTTCCTGGCTCGGCCAAGAGCTGTTTGACCTGTTGGCCGGTGAGGACCCGGCCCGTCTGGGCCTGGAAGTGGAGGGCCAGCGTGTAGGGATGGAGACCTGGATGGCGGCGGGCCAGGGCCTGCAGCTGCCGGCGCAGTTCGGGCCTGTTCACCCGTCCGACCCGATCATGGGGTCCAGGTTCAAGACCGCCTGGGCCTGTGCAATGGAGCGGCAGACCGCCCCCAAACCACCCAGTTGCTGCACCAGATGCAGAAAGGCCCGCTGCTCCGGGCTGACGGTCCCGCAGTCCGTCTTGATCTCCAGGGCCACAAACTGGGCAATGCGCTGGCCCACCATTTCCGTCGTCACCACCACGGAGCGCAGGCCGATCAGGTCGCTGCTGCCCTTGCACAGCCCAAAGCGCACAAAGCGCCCCTGCTGATCGACCAGGGCGCCGGTGTTGTTGCGCCAGAGCCGCACCGCTCCGCGGCCGCAGGCCAGGCGGATGCGCTGCTGGATCTCGTGTTCGCTGGGGGAGGAGGAGGCCATGCTTCCTCTTGCCGGGCTGGCTCATCGCTGCTGCCGTGCCGCCCAGACGTGTCTGGCCCAGCCCGGCTTGTAGCCCCGCTCCTGCTCGCGCTGCAGCAGCTCCTCGAAGGTGCGACAGCCTGCGGCCGGGTGCGTGCGCCGCGGCCGTTGCTGGTGTTTGGGCCTGGGCCGGTGGCGGGCTGCGCCTGTGACTTCCACCAGCTCGCCTGCAAGCTGCTGCAGCACGCGCTGCTGCTCATCGCGCTCGTCGGTCAGGAACAGATGGCCGCAGTCGGGGCAGAGCTGCGCCGCACTGGGGCAGCTGCAGAAGCAGGCCGGGCAGTCCTTGATCGGGATCGAGACCCCCTCGCGGCGGCGCCGGCCGGCCAGGTTCCACTCGCGCTCATCGGTGGGCAGGCCATGGCGATGGGCGTTGCCGACGTGATCGAGGATCACGGCCTCCTGCTTCCCATGTGCGGGACGCAGGGCCCGGCCGACCATCTGCAGGTAGAGCGACAGGCTGGCGGTGGGGCGCATCAGGATCGCCCCGCCAACTGAGGGGATGTCGGTGCCCTCGGAAATGATCATGCAGCTGCTGAGCACCTCCACCTCGCCGGTGCCGAGTCCGGCGATCAGGCGTTTGCGCTCCTCCGCTGGGGTGCCGCCGCTCACCGAGGCGGCCCGAATTCCCGCACTGCGAAAGGCCACGGCCATCTGCTCGGCGTGCTCGATCGTGCAGCAGAAGCAGATCGCCGTGCCCGGGTGCAGCCGGCGGCGGTAGTGGGAGACGGCATCGCCGATGGCGGCCCGGTCCCCAAAGGCGCGTGCCGCCTGCTCCAGGTCAAAGTCGCCCATCCGCCGGCGGAGTTTGCTGTTGCGGGCCCCTGGCCAGGAGAAGACCCTGGGCCGGGCCAGCCAGCCCTGCTCCACCAGCCAGGCTGCTGAAGGCCCCAGCACCAGGGCCTCGAAATAGCCGCCGGCCTCCACGCCCAACCCCTTGCCGTCGAGGCGTTCGGGGGTGGCGGTCTTGCCGATCAGATGGGCGCCTGGCCAGGCCTCGATGATTCGGCCCCAGACATTGCCGGCCACAAGGTGGTGGGCCTCGTCCTGAATGATCAGATCCGGCGGCGGCAGCTGCTCCAGCCGCCGGGCCACGGTCTGCACCGAGCCCACCGCCACCTGCCGGTCCTGCAGCCGGATGCCGGGGGCGATCACATCCGGCTCCAGTCCCCACGCCCGCACGGTGTCGGTCAGCTGCTCGATCAGCTCGGCCCTGTGGGCGAGCACCAGCACTCGCCGGCCCTTGCCAGCCGCGCCCTGGACAATCGCGCCGATCGTCTGGCCCTTGCCAGCACCGGTGGGCATCACGGCGCAGACCCGGCGGTGGACCTTGAGGGCGGCGCGGAGATCGGTGAGCAGCTGCTGCTGGTAGTGGCGCAGAACGATCGGGGCCATCAGGATCACAGGCGATCAGGACAGGAGCTAGCCGCTGGCCTTTCTTGGCTCAGCCTAGCGAGAGCTGGCCCACGGTATTAGGCTGTAGTTCACGAGCAGAGTTCCCATGTCCGACTACGCCCTGCCGGTGAGTGTCTCCATCACCCAAGAGCAGCTGGCCTGGCTGGATGCCCGCCGTCGCCATGGCTCCCTGAGCCGCTCAGCCGCCCTGCGCCAGGTGCTCGACGCGGTGATTCACCGTGAGGCCCTGGTGCCCGCACCTGATCGCGGCTCTACGGGCAACCAGGCGCCTGCCAGCCAGGGATGGTGAGCGACATCCCATGGCCGATGCCATTGCTGCGGCCCGGGGCCGCTGGCCGGAGATCCTTGCTGCCCTGGCAGGGCTGAGTGACGCGGAGCTGAGCGATCGTCATCAGCCCTGCCCGCTCTGCGGCGGAACCGATCGCTACCGCTTCGACGACAAAGACGGCAGCGGCTCCTGGTTCTGCAACCAATGCGGCGGCAAAGACCAGCGCGGTGGTGCCGGCTCCGGCATCGACCTGCTGATGCGCCGGCAGGGCTGGAGCTTTGTGGAAGCCGCCCGGCAGGTGGAGGCCTTTCTTGGCCTGGTGCCCGATCACCAGGACCCACGTGCCGGCAGTGCCACCAGCCGAAACGGCAAGCCCTGGCGCATGCCCGAGAAGCCGCCTGCCGATGCGCCGCCGCCGCCGTTGAACCGCGGCGCCACTGCCCAGTGGGCCTATCGCAATGGCGCCGGAGAGGTGCTGTTCTGGATCCAGCGGATCAAGCTGCGCAGCGGCGCCAAAGCCTTCCTGCATCGGGTCTGGCTCGATGGGGACTGGCATCGCCCCAGCCGCCGCGATGCCTTCACATGCGATTGGCCCGCACCGCGGCCGCTCTATGGGCTGCCGGATCTGCTGCAACGCTCCGAGGCTCCGGTGCTGGTGGTGGAAGGGGAGGGCACCGCCGATGCCGCCGCCCGCCTTTTCCCGCAGCACGCGGTGCTGACCTGGCCCAACGGATCGAAGGCGATCGCCAAGGCGGACTGGACACCGCTCGCCGGCCGTTCGGTGACGCTCTGGCCGGATGCCGATGCCGCGGGGCTGGAAGCCATGCAAAGCCTGGCCGCTCTGCTGCATCCCCTCGACTGCCAGCTGCAACTGGTGGCCCTGCCGGCGGACCTGCCCCAGGGCTGGGACCTGGCCGATGCCGACTGGACGCCCCGGCAGGCCGCACGCCAGCTGGCGAAAGCAGCCCAGCCATGGACCCCGCCCGAGGCGGATGGCGCTGGCAATGGCGATGGGCCTCCTCCCCCGCCGGCAGGTGCTGCAGCCCCCAGGCCGGCAGCGCCCTTCCTCTGCCTGGGCTACGACGCCGACGCGAACTTCTACCAACCTTCCAGCACCGGTCAGGTGATCCGGCTGCCCCGCGGCTGCCACACCGCCACCCACCTTGTCGCCCTGGCACCACTGGAGTACTGGGAGAGCCTCTACCCCAGCCGCACCGGGGTGAACTGGCCGGCTGCAGCCAGCGATCTGCACAAGAGCTCCGCCGCGATGGGGATCTTTGCGGTGGAGCGCATTCGCGGCCGCGGGGCCTGGTGGGATGAGGGCCGCACCGTGCTGCACCTCGGCGATCGCCTGATCACCCCCGAGGGGGAGCACCCGATCACCAAGCCATTCCGCTCGCGGCACATCTACCAGCGCCTCGAACGCCAGGAGGGGCCCTGCGGCGTCAAACCCCTGACCGTGGAGGAAGCGGCGGTGATCGTCAGCATCGCCAACCGCTTTCGCTGGGAGGTGCCCGCCTCCGGCACCCTGCTGCAGGGCTGGGTGGTGCTGGCTCCGATCTGCGGAGCCCTGCGCTGGCGGCCCCATATCTGGCTCACCGCCGGTGCCGGCTCGGGAAAGAGTCAGATCCTTGATCGCTTCGTGGTGCCGCTGCTCGGCGACCTGCGCCTGGCGGTGTCGGGCGCCACGACAGAGGCCGGCCTGCGCCAGACCATCTGCTCGGACGCCGTGCCGGTGGTCTTCGATGAGGCGGAGAGCAACGAGAAGGGCGACCAGCAGCGGATGCAGGCGATCTTGTCGCTGGCACGGGTGGCCAGCAGCGAGAGCAGCGCCGAGATGCTCAAGGGTTCCCCCAGCGGCGATGTGAGCCGCTACCGGGTGCGCTCGATGTTCCTGATGTCATCCATCGCCACCGCCCTCAAGCAGGGGGCCGACAAGAGCCGCTTCGCGCAGCTGACCCTGCGCAGCCCCACCGAGATGGGCCAGGAGGAGCGCGAGGCCCACTGGCAGAGCCTCGATCGGGATCTCGAGCGCTACATCACCCCGCAGCTGGCGCGGCGCTTAATCGCCCGGACGGTGTCGCTGATCCCGGTGATCCGTCAGTCAGTTGTGGTCTTCTCCGCGGCTGCCGCCCGCCACTTCGACTCCCAGCGCCTGGGGGATCAGTACGGCACCTTGATGGCCGGCGCCTGGTCACTGCTCAGCGATGCGGTTCCCAGTCAGAAGGAGGCCGAGGAGTGCATTGAGGTCCACAACTGGGACAGCTACAGCCAGAGCACCGAAGTTCCCGACGAGGCCCGCTGCATCCAGACGATCCTGCAGCGGCAGGTGCGGGTGGAGACCGACGACAAACCCGTCACCCGCACCATCGGCGAACTGGTGGAGCTGGCCGCCTGCCACAGCAGCTGCATCGATGTGAGTCCCGGCCTGGCGGCCCAGACCCTTGGCCGCCATGGCCTGCGTGTGGATCAGGAGCGTCTGTTGGTGAGCAACACCGCCAAGGCGATCGAGCACTTCCTCGCCGATACCGCCTGGCAGAACAGTTGGTCCGTGGTGCTGCTGCGCCTGAGCGGTGCGCAACGGGCTGGACCGGTGCGTTTCTGTGGCGCCGGCATGGTCAGCCGTGCGGTCGCCATTCCCCTGAGCGTGCTGTAACCAGAAGCCGTTACAAAACGGCCAGACATAACAGCAGCGGTAACGCCCAGATCTCCTGCCCCGCAAGCGATCTGGGCATCCGTAACGATGTAACGCTCCAGGTAGCACATAGAGCCCCCTATGAATTCAAAGACGAATGCACACCTGCTCAACCAGACACTGCTGCTTGCTACTGCTTCTATCTCTGAAAAAGGGTTACAGCGTTACAGCCACCCCTAGAAGCTCCTGCCGGCAAGCCCTCTCGGCTGTGACGCCCATCGTCACAGCGCGTCACACCTGAAACGGTCATGATCACCACCACCTCCACCTGGCTTGATCCCATCCCCGGCCTCTGGCGGGATGAGGAGGCCCATCGCTACTGGCTCGGCGATCACTTGTTTCCGGTGTCGATCACCGGCGTGCTGGCCCATGGCCTGAGCGAGACCGCTAAACGGGCGATTGAGGCCAAGCGGCCGATCTGGGAGCCGCGTGGCACCACCGTGCACACGGCCCTTGAGCACTACACCCAGGCCCGTTTTCTGCTGGGCAAGAGCGCCACTGCGGCGCTGCTGGACGCCGAGGCATTGCCCGGGCATCACCCATATCGGGACTGGATCCTGCCGCTGCTGCTGCTCCCACTCTGGGAGGAGGTACAGGTCATCGCCAGTGAACGGCTGACCTGCTGTCTGACCCGCAACGTCGCCGGGGCCTTCGATGGCGCCTACATCTCACCGGCCCTGAGCGAGCGGCGGGGAAGGGAGGTGCGGGTGCTCTACGACCTCAAAACCCTCTCGGCCCACGGACGGCCCTACTCCACCGCCGCGCAGCTGGGCGGCTACATGGTGCTGGAGACCGCCCAGGGGAACCACTACGAGCTGGGCCAGACGATCTGGAGCAAGCCCGGCGAGGCGTTCACCAGCACCTTCTACAGCCGTGAGCAGTGCCTGGCGGCCTGGGCTGCGGCCTGGAGCCGCTACTGCTCTGCCCACAGGCCCTTCTGAGAGCCAGGATCAATGTGAGCTGGCCCAGCAGTTTGGCTTGCAGATGTTGGCCGCTAGATTGAGCAGGCTCGGAGTTATCCGCGCAACTGTTCTGGTGTTCCTCGATGGCAGACCTCCTGCTTGCTGCTGCTCCCCCAGCGCCAGCCGCGGCTGCGGCTGATCTCGATGCCCTACTGGATGACGTCACCGCCATCAAGGCCCAGCAGAAGGAGCTGGAGCAGCAGCTCGAGCCCCTGCTGGAGGCCCTCAATACGGCGATGGCCACCGGTCAGCTGGATCCGTCCTTCTCGCACAACGACTGGGCCTTCTCCCACAGCCCCGGCCGGCTGACCTACGACTTCCCGGCGGCTGTGCAGCAGATCGAGCAGCAGCTCAAGGCCGCCAAAGAATCCGCGATCCAGCTGGGCAGCGCCAAGGAGAAGCGCGGCAATCCCTTCTGGACCATCCGCCCCCCGAAGACCCAGCCCCTGCCGTTCTGAGCTGATGTCGCTGCGCGCTCCCAACCAGGCCGCTGCTGATCCGGTAGAGGAGCTGCGCTTCGCACCGGCTGAGCAGGACTCCGATGGAGAAGCGGTGTGGGAACCGGTGGCGGTGGACCCGAGCCGGCCGATCAGCCAGACCAACCCGCCACGGCGTTCACCCCATCACGCCCAGACCCCCAGGGCCACTGCCGGGGAGGTGGAGCGGCGCATTGCAGAAGCGCAGCTCTGGATCGCGCAGCGGCTTCCTTTGGTGGAAATCAGGGCGAAAGCGGGCGAGAGCTGGGGGGTGAACAACATCAAAACGATCAATCGCTACCTCGACCTCGCCCGCGAGCGGATGGTGGAGGAGCTGATCACCGACCGGCGCCGCCACCAGGCCGAGCAGATTTTTGCCCTCAATGAGTGCGCCCGCCGGGCCATGGACGCCGAGCAGTTTTCGGCAGCCGTCGGCGCCTTCCGGGTGATCGCCGAGATCGGAGGGCTGCTACGCGCGCCAATCAAGCCGCCGGAGCCACGGGCATGACCTGCGCTCCTTCACCTACGGCCCTTGTGCAGCGTCCTGCCGCAGACAGCGGCGGTCTGCTGCTGCCTGCGCTCGACCCCTGGGGTGACAGCGGCCTGCTGCACCTCCCCATGGCCATGGCAGCCGAGCCAGCAGAGCCCCAGAGCCTGCGTAGCTTCATTGCCGAGGCCTACCCCCGCTACGGCTTCCACCGCTGGGCCGAGCAACTGATCGAGCTGCTCCAGGCCGTCGCCGATGGCCAGCTGAGCCGCTTGATCGTCACCTGTCCGCCCCGGCTCGGGAAAAGCCTCCTGGTGTCCAAGCTGTTCCCGGCCTACTTCCTGCAGCGCTACCCGCACCTCTTCTCGGCGATCGCCTCGTACTCAGCTGAGCTGGCCTACGCCCACTCCAGAGAAGCGCGCCACTTTTACCGGGTGACGGGCCACCTGCTGGCCCGCGACTCGTCTGCTGTGGGCAACTGGCTGACCCGCCAGCGCGGTGGCTGCATTGCTGCTGGTGTGGATGGCCCGTTCACGGGCAAGGGCTACAGCTTGGGGATCATCGACGACCCCTACAAGGGCCCCGGTGATGCGGCCAGCCCTGCGCTGCGCCAGAAGCTGATCGACTGGCTGCGCTCGGTGTGGCTCACCCGCGCCGAACCGGCCTCGGTGCTGGGACCGGACGGCAGGGAGCAGCCGAATCTCTCGGCCCAGGTGGTGGTGCTCACCCGCTGGGACCACCAGGACGTGATCGGCTGGTTGTACGAGCAGGAGCTCGGCGAGGCGCCGCAGCAGTGGACCGTGCTTGATCTGCCCGCGATCGCCGAGGACCCGGCCGAACGGCCCAAGCTGCCGCCCAGCTGCACCCTGATCCCCGACTGGCGACAGGCGGGCGAGGCGCTTTGCCCGGAGAGGTTCCCCCTGCCGGAACTGCTCAAGATCCGCGCCCGCCTCGGTGCCTACTGGTGGGCGGCGCTCTATCAGCAGCGGCCCAGCCCGGCGAGCGGATCGATCTTCCTGCGCGAGTGGATCCGGCCGTCCTTCCCTCGCGAGGACGGCAGCCAGCGCCCGTACGCCCTGCTGGCTCTCTCTTGTGACCTGAGCTTCAAGGGGGAGGCGGAGAGCGACTACTGCGGCTTCTGCCTGGCCGGGCTGTTGGCACCACCAGCCCGGAATGGCATCCCCCAATCGGGTGAACCACAGGGGCACCAGAACCCGCAGGCGTTGGAGATCGAGGTGCTGTGGGCCACACGGCACCGCTTTGGCCTGCCGGAGGTGATCCGCTTCCTACTGGGCTGCCTGGAGGCGCTGGAGCAGCAGGGTCTGCGCCCCCATGCCGTGCTGATCGAGGACGCCGCCAACGGCCCGGCGGTGCTGCAGACGCTCCGGCGCCGCGTGCCGGGAATGTTGCCGATCACGGCCCGCGGCAGCAAGGAAACCCGCGCCCATGCCGTCGCCCCCTTGGTGGAAGCAGGTCAAATCCGCTTTCACCACCGCGCCCAGCCGCTGGTGGAAGAAGCGATCCGCTTCCCCAAGGGCAGCAAGGACTTGGTGGATGCCTTCTGCCACGGCGCCCTGTGGCTGGAGGGCCGCTACTGGAAGGCCCAGGGCATCCAGCCGGTGGTGACGCCACTGCTGGTGAGCCGATGAGCAAGCCGCTGGTGTCCGCGGTGCGGGAAGATTCCACGCCATCCCTGGTGGAGAGCCCACCCTCTGCCGTGCTGACTCCGGCTGCTGTGCAGCTGGAGCTCCCGATGACAGTTGTACTGGTGGGTGATGCCGCAGGTGTGGCTCAAATGCTCAACCAACGGCGTCACCGGCAGCCGGCATGCCATGCCCGGGCACAGCAGCTGGAGATCAACCTGCAGACGCCGGGGCATCACCCACCCAGAGCTCAGGGAAAGCAGCAGATGCGTTGCAGGCACCGGCGGCAGCGAGCTGTACGGCCCCATGCCGCTGCTGATGCCCTGGCGCTGGAGCACATGGACCTGGCGGAGAAGATCGCCGGCAACTTCGCTCGGCGCACTGTTCACCCCAAGGAGGACCTGCTGCAGCTGGCGATGATCGGGCTGATCAAGGCGGCCCGCCGCTACGACCCCTCACGGGGTCCATTTCGGCCCTACGGGCGCACCTATGCCAATGGGGAGATCACGCACTTTCTGCGAGACAACGGATTTTTGCTGAAGGTGCCGCCGACATGGCGGGAGATTCATGCGCGGGGGCAGCGGTTGCTCACTTCCGGAGTCGGAGCGGGAGAGATGATGGAGAGACTAGGGATTACTTGCGAGCGGTGGGTTCAGATCGTCGATGCGTGCTCACTCCGGGTAGTTGCTTTTCCACTTCAGTGAATACCTAAGTTTAGCTGCGGAGCGGCCTTCGAGGAAGCCTGAATGCTCGTTACACGTCCCTGATCACTCCTTCAGCTGCAACGGCAAGCTAGACAGCTGCGAACAAGGGCTCACAACAAGGTCAATGAGGCGATTTCCTCCTCAGCTGCTCGATGCCATCCCTGATACTCGCCCTGGGCGTCGGGCAAGCCCCGATAGGAGGCTGCGGCATTCCTCAATATATGCTGCCAATGCGTGCCTCTGAGTGAGTACATCCCCAGAAGTGAAAGCAGTGCGTCAGTGTCTTTCACACGCACAAACATCCAAGAAGGCACAGAGATCCGGCCGCGAAGCGGATCTGCGGAGAGCTCGCTGAGGAATGGAAGGATCTTCTTCTCATTCGCGGCTCCAGATGGAGCCAGCGCGAGTTCGCGCGCCGTAAGGACAAACATGTCGAAGTACCGGTATGTCACCTGCAATTCATCGTGAGGATATGCCAAGTCCATCACTAGAATCGCACCGTTCATTCCGGCCCCAGCGACCGTAGGATGCAGTCCGTGATGCTCAGAAAACCACGGGTCCGGTCGCAGAAATCCCTTGTGAATGCACCAAGAATTAGTAGTTGCATCCTGCTGCACAACCTTAGTTTGAACCTTGCGAAGCGCGTCCTCAGATTCTAGAACTAGGTCAAAGCCATCTCGGTCAACATCGGGTTCGTAGACTCGGAGATCGACGCCAGCGCGCGCGGATGCAAGCTTTAACTCATAGATCAGTCGATGAGCGAGCAGGCGCTCACGCGAGGTTGAGTTCTTTGGGTCGTCAAGAAAATCCGCGAGAGGCGTCGAATTTGACATGTGCTTAGGAATTGTGGCCTAAAGTGCTTTGAGTTCGCTATCTAATACTAAATGAGCGGGCCTTTACCAAGAAATAGCCCGCCGCTTCGTGATCCACATAAGAACGCGTAGCCATCAAAAGTAGAAGCTTAGGCCGGCTGCACGGCAGTCAATCCTGTCCCGGGAGCTCATCTCGCGTGGATCTTCACCGGACCCACATAAGAACGCAAAGCCCTGCTCTGATCACCCTGCTTGTTCTGACGCCTTGACCGAATCCATGCCGATCCTGCATGGTCCTTCCTGCCGTTCATTGCTGCCACTGGCAAGAGATGTGGCCACAAGCAGCAGCCAGTGCCCACCACCCGCCGACGCAGGACAACTACCCCCCGCAGCCCCTCCTCCCCACAAGAGACGCAGCCCCACGCCCCAGCTCAGCCCCCCTGGCTGGAGCACCCAACCCTCAGCGGCCTGAGTGACCGCTTGCAGTTGGTCTACGACTGCTGGACCCTGCTGGAGCTCCCTGACGGCACCAGCCGCCGGCCGGTGTATCTGCCCCGCGGCATCGAGGAGCCCGAGTCCTGCTACCTCAAGCGCCTGGAAGCGGCTCGGCCCACCGGCTTCTACCGCGACGCCCTGCGCACCTACGCCGGGATGCTGTCGCGGCTGGCCTGGCAGCAGCTGCCTGATTCCCTCAGCCGGGTGGCCACCGATGTGGACGGCCAGGGAACTGACCTGGGGGTGTTCCTGTTCCTGGCCGACCTGCTCACCCTGCGGGATGGCGGCTGCCTGATCCTGCAGCTGCCGCCCCAGCACCGCTGGCCCTCAGAAGGGGATCGACTGGAAGCCCTGGCCAAGGGCGACCGGCTCTCGTTGCCGCGGTTGCAGCTGGTGCCCCGGGGAGACCTGCTCAACTGGCGCCTGCCCACCGACGGCGCCACCGGTGCCCCGGCATCGGGGCCGGTGGAGATCGTCTGGCGCGAACCGCGCCGCCAGGCCCTGCCTCCCCGGTTCGCCAGTGGCAATGCAGCGGTGCCCATGGTGGTGCTCGACGCCCACGGCGGGCTGGTACCGGATCCGGCGGCCTGGCTGTACCGCAGCCTCTCGGTGACGGATGACGGCCTGGTGCTGCGCAGCTGGCAGGCCAACCCCAACCCCGGCGCTGTCGATGGCTACGACGTGGTGCCTGTGGGTGAGCCTTCGCTGCTGCCCCAGCGCTTTGACCTGCCGGCCCTTTGGTACTCGGTGGATGGCACCGCCTTTGGCGAGGGCGATCTGCCCCACCTGGGCCTGGCCCATCAGTACCTCAACCACTACCGCTGCCGCAGCGACTACGAAGACCTCCTCTCCCGCACGGCCCTGCCGGTGGGCGTGCGCACAGGGCTGGTGGATGCCTACGGCTTCCGGCGCAGTGACGGCGCCCTCGGCTCTGCTGCAGGGACCGGCGCAGAAGGTCAGCGTCCGCAGCGGCTGGTGCTCTCCACCTCCTCCTTCATGGATCTGCCCGAGGGAGCCAAGTTCCAGTGGGTCGAAATAGAAGCCCGCTCACTGGCGGAGCACCGCGGCTACCTGCTGCAGCTGGAGGAGGCGATGCGGCGTGACGCCCTGATCCCTGCAGGCGGCCACGGCCCGGCCCGCACCGAGCTGGAGATTTCGCTCACTGCCGGCCAGAGCTTTGCGGTGCTGCAGTCGTTGGCGGGTCAGAAACGTTCGATGCTCAGCACCCTGCTGCAGCAGTGGACCCGGCTCACCGGCGAGAAGCTCACAGGTGCCGAGGTCTGCACGGTGGAGATCTGCCCACTGGTGCCGCCGCAGCCAGCGTGCAAACCCGAGCCCTCGGTGCAGGAGTGGCTGGTGCTGCATGAGCGGGGGGTGATCGACGCGGCGGAGTTGCGGAAGCAGTTGGGGCTGGCGATCCCTGGCGAGTGAGCTGCTGGCAAGAGAGGACATGACCCAGCCCTCTCCACCCACCTGCAGCTGGCGGCCCGGCGACAGCGAGGCGCTGCGCATCGCCCTGTCCATCCCCGTCACCAGTGCGGCCCTGTCGGCACTGAATAGGGAGATGGCCCAGCTGCAGACCGAATACCCCACGGGTGTCTGCACAGCTCAGCGTCACCTCGATGCCATTGCCGAACTGGACCAGCGGCTAGCGGCACTGACGCCGGACGATCTCAACGCTCCGATCCGCAGCAGCCGTAAGGGCGTGGCTGGTGGCGTCGTACCCAACCCGCTGCCGCTGAGCAAGTTGGCGGTGGTGGAGTACGCCACCGAGCTGCTGCTGGAGGAAACCGAGAGCGAGTGGAATCCTGCGGGCCCCTCGCCGGCGGTGGTGCTGGGGAAGCAGCGCAGCCAGCACATCGGCCAGCTGGCGCTGCTGCTGCCAAGGCTGCAGAACTGGCGCCAGTGCAACCCGGATCCCTTCCAGGGAGCACTGGTGCGGGGCTGAGCGATGGAGAAGCCCCTCTCACCGCTGAACCAGGGCCTCAACCCCCTGCGGGGTGCGCCGCTCTGGGGCCAGCTGGTGTCTCTTCCTGCAGCCACCCCGGCGATCGACAGCCGGCTGGCCCAGTCGGCGGCGGCCGCGCCTCTCTGGCTGGCGCTGCAGCCCTACGCCAATGCCCGCCTCTGCCTGTTTGAAGTGGACCGGCCCGAGAGCCGCAACCCCATTCCGATTCGCCGGCACGTGATCGACTGCTTCCTCGAGCAGAGCGGCATCGTCAGCGGCTACAACGACACCGCTCTCACCGACCCGGGCGATGTGCTCCTGCGGGGCTACCTCTGCCGGGCGGCGATCCTGCCGGTGAGCACCAGCAACACCTTCGACTGGCTGGCTGCTGAACTGAATTGGGGCACACCGGGCTGCCGCGACGAGGCGCCGCTGCCCTGGGATCCGTCGCTGCTGGGCACGGTGCAGGCCCCTTGCCAGGGGGTGATGTGGCTCGGGGACCTGGCCCAGCTCTCGCCCCAGGGCGGCCTGCCCAGTGGCGGGCGGGCCCAGTTCGCCGGCTGTCAGGTGATGCACTTCGGGGCGGATTACGGCCCCGGCGGCATCGGCCTGCTGGTTCAGCCGCTGCTGGGGGAAGCGATCCAGCTGGTGCTCAGACCCCACAGCGTCTTGGTGCTGCGCGATGGCGACACCTTGAACCTGATCGCCGAGCGCTACAGCACCACCGTGGCCACCTTGCGGCGGATCAACCCCCAGCTGGAGAGCACCCAGACGATCACCGCTGTCGAGGGCGACTCCCTGGCGGTGCTGGCCGGCCGGCACGGCACCACGGAAAGCAAGCTGCGCAGCCTCAACCCGGTGGTGCAGCAGAGCGAGACTTACATCAGCGTGGAAGGCGACACGCTCAGCAGCGTGGCGGCCGAGCAGAACCTCAGCCTCTCCCTGCTGCGTCAGTTCAACTCGGAGCTGAGCAGCTGGCCCAGCGAGGAACCCCTGCCGGCAGGCACCACCCTGCTGTTGCCCCTCTACCGCTCCACCACGCCGATCCCGGCCGGGATGCAACTGCTGGTGCCGGGTTATCTGCCCTCCACCCAACTGCCGGCGGGGGAATGGATCTACCTGCCGGCCCG
This sequence comes from Synechococcus sp. CBW1107, assembly GCF_015841355.1. Taxonomy (NCBI): domain Bacteria; kingdom Bacillati; phylum Cyanobacteriota; class Cyanophyceae; order Synechococcales; family Synechococcaceae; genus Synechococcus; species Synechococcus sp. CBW1107. The sequence goes on along the minus strand of NZ_CP064908.1, from coordinate 1,496,794 downwards.
GCGCTCGGCGCCTGTACTGGATGAGCTGCCGGATCCGGCGGGCTGATGGAGAGCCCAGCGGCTCAAGCCGCCTCCAAGTCCAGATGCTCCACGTAGGCATGGAAGTCACGGTCGAGGAGCTGTGCCACCAGCTGGCCCTGGCCACGGCCAATGCAAGCAGCAGCCCGACGCTCGATGACAGCCCGGCCACCAGGGCCGGGTAAGGGAGCCACAATCCTGATCCCGAGAAGTCTCAGCCGATCAGCTCGCCGGCTGGGCCTGCACGGTGATGGTCAGATTGCCGTCGCTATCGCGCTGCTGGGCATAGGCCAGCTCCTGCAGGAAGCCCTGCAACTGCTGGACCGCCTTCCGCTCCTGCTGGCTGGGATGACGCACGGCAGAGGTGATCAGCCTCAACCCGAGTCCGGCACTGCCGATCACCCCCAGCGGACCCATTACCACCGCCAGGCCAGGCACGAGCATCAGTGCCACTGCCAGAAACACCGAGACAGGCAGCGCTCCCGCAGCCATCAAGCCGCTGGTCTGCAGGATCTGCAAGAGCCTCTCTTTGCGTTCATCGGCTGTGCCGTTGAGCAACAGGTCGCGGTGCACCAGCAGTTGATCCACCGCGGTGATCGCTGCTGAATAGGCACTGGCCTCCACGGCATTGCCGAGGGTGCGCTGCCAGAACTCAGGGGTCTGAGCTGCGGCGATCAGTCCATCGAGGTGGTTGTCCGTGCTGGCCCGGAGTCGCTCCAGCCAGCTCATGTCGCTGGAGCCGCGGCTAATGTTGACCGAGCCGTCCTCCCAGATGCCATTGGCCGCATCGGCGGCCAGGTGGGGGGAGTTGAAACGGCTTTCGATGTGGGACCAGTGCTTGCCGAGGGCATCGCCCCCCTTGAGGAAGCCATCAACCGCTGCGGTGCCGTAGTGCTCCAGTTCCCCGGGCAGCTTGGCCAGCAGATCTGCTGCAGCCACGCTGTGATTGGAGGCCGCAGATGTGATGCGGCTGATGAGCTGGGGGTCAACCCCGAAGTTGTTGAGCTCGCTGAGCGAAGCCGCAACCGTGCCGGCAGCCACCGCCAGGACTTTGGTGGTGCGATCCAGACCCTTTCGGACCTTGGCAGCGGCGGCGGCTCCTGCGGCCAGGCCGGCACCAGTAACGGCGGTGATATCTGCCATGGCCCAGGCACCAGGGCTTTCCATCTTGACGCGGACCGGCACGCCCCCTGGCGTTGCTAGCCAGCAGTGGGATCGGCTGCTGGCAACAGGGAAAGCGAGCGCAGCCCGGACGGGGCGCCCGCAACACCACAGCCGTGATGGGTGATGTCCTCCTCCTTCTTCTCCTCTGATTCCTATGGCGCCAACAGCGGCGCTGCTCCAGCTCCCCTGGCCTCTTCTGCTCCGTGGCAGACCTACCGCCAGCAGCAGCAGCAACCCAACCAGGGACCTGCTGGTTCCTTAGCTCCACTAGCTGCTGAACTCGACCCCCTCGATGAGGGCGACGACGAGGCCGGCGGCCACGACGTCGGCACAGGTGACGACAGCTTTGATGCTGTTCCTCCCCAGGACTCGAGCAGCGCCAGCGGCGACAACGACGACCCCCCTGCAGCCGCTTCCAGCAATGCTGATCCCCTGCGGGCTGAACGGCGCCGCAGCAACCAGCTCGAGAAAGAACTGCGCAAGGCCCGTGCCCAGCTGTCGCGGTTCTCGGAGATCAACCCGGACGAATACGCCCGCCTGCAGGACGCCGAACGCAAGCGCGAGGAGTTCGAGCGCCAGGTGGGCGAGCGCGAGCGCCAGCTCAACGAGGCCAACCTGCGTCGCGTGCGCAGCGTTGAAAAGGAACGGGACGAGGCCCGCTCTCAGGTGCAGAATCTGCGCAAGGAGCGCTTGATGGAGCGCCTGTTCTCCGAGGCCGAGGGCCGCGTGGGTGGCGACGAACGGGGCACCTTCTTTGACACTTTCGTGACGCTGTGCGGCGGCCACTTCCAGCTGGCGGATGTGGATGGCCGCGAGCGGCTGCTGCCGGTGGACGGCAAGGGCCAGCCCCTCACCGCCGACGGGGTGGCCCTGAGCGATGGCGACTACATGGAGGAGCTGCGCCGCCACCCGGTGTACAGCTTCCTGTTCCAGCAGCGCAGCGGCCTCTATTCGGCTGCTGTGCCTGAAACGGGCCATGAGCACGGCGGCGCGGTGAATCTGCAGACCCTGAGTACGGCCGAGCTCTATCTGGAGGCCGTCAAGGGCACCACGCCCAGGGCGGCTGCACCGCGGCGCTGATCACCCTGCCGGTAGAGCGATGGCCTGGTATCTGGTGTTCTGGCGCAACCGATCCACCGCCACGGTGGTGCCGGCCGCCAGCGCCAGCCAGGCCCGCTCCCGTGCTCAACGCCAGCAGAAACGGGGCTATGGGGCGATCGTGGCCGCCCGTCGGGCCAATCCCCAGGACAGCCAGCTCATTCGCCGTGGCGTCTGGGTGCGCCGTCGCCGTGACGGCAGCAGTCCTCAGTTCGGCAGTGCTCGCTCCAAAGCCAGGGCCCGCCGGCAGCGGAGTGCCTACCGCCATTGGCTGTAAGGCCCGGCCACCAACCGGCAGCCGGGCCTGAGCCCCCAGGCTCAGCAGACCGAGACGGTGCAGCCGGGTGTGCCCTGCAGCTTGCGGGCAAAGGCGAACGCCTTCTCGGCGGGGATCAGCCGCATCTTCTTGACGGGCTTGCCGCGGCGGCCCAAGAACTCGACCTCACAGGGGGTGGTGCCGAGCTTCTGGACTCCTGGCTGATAGCGGTGAACCACAAGCAGGCGGACTTCGCAGACGGGGCCTTGGGGAGTGGCCATGGCTGGGGTGGAGCGGAGAACACCGACCAGACGCCCTGCAGGCGCAGTGCTGGCCAGGGGCGAGCCCCAGCGAGCCTCGCGTCAGCCCTGGCCAGCGCAAGCCGCAGGGGCAGGCTGCGGAGGGGTTTCGCTTCGCCCGGCCAGCCACGCCCCACGGGCATGGATGCAACTCCGTGCTGAACGCCCACCGCGCCCGAGCAGTGGAGCTGCTCCACCAACCCTGGGATCGAGAGACAGGCAAGGGGGCCGCAGTTGCAGCCCCCAATCCATGGCGCTCAGACCATCTGCAGCTTCTGCACAGACAGTGGCTGGCGCTGCAGCTCGAGCTCACAGCGCTGCATCAGCTCCTGCTGGGCCAAAAGCCGCTCATCCAGCTCATCGACCCGTGCCAGACACTGCCGGATCGCCGGAATCACCTCCTCCTCCAGCAGGGTGATTTCCTCTTCTCCATAGGGCTGCTCGATCCAGGTGCGGCGCAGCGGCAGCCCACGACGACGCAGCAGGATCTCCTCCACCGAGCGCAGCGTGGATTCGAGCAGCAGGAACGGATCCTCTTCTGGCCTGCAGAAAGGAGAAGCGGCAGATGAGAGCGTGGCCATGACGATCGGCGCCAGGTGTGGCGCAGCGACGGGACCGATCCCAGCGGAGGCCCGACTGCAGGACGGGCCTCAGACTGGAGAGGCCCGGAGCAAGCCCTCCTCCCGCTCCCAGGCGTTACCGGTCCATGCGCGTCAGCGCTGCTCCACCCAGCAGAGCCAGCAGCAACTTGAGGGTGGAATCAAAGCCGCCCTGCAGCTGCTCCAACGTGCCGGGGCAGATCTGGCCGATCGGCCTGCCCTCCATCGCCCGCTGGCCGCAGACCCCAGCGGCGAGGGAATAGATCAGCAGCTGGGTGCCGATCACCACCGCCAGGATCTTGAACACAAACCGTTCGCGGTCGAACGGCGGCTTGGGCGGTCGGGGTGCTGGGTTGGCTTGCATCGCCGCTCCTCCGTCGCGATCAGGCCCCAGCCGGTGGCAGCACCAGCCCCGGCGTCACTTTTTTTCCTGGAAGACCCCCACATAGACGGTGCCCTGGCGGTAGAGGGGCAGCACCTTGTCGCGCAGATCGGCGTTGTGCAGGCGTACGCAACCGAGGGTGGGGTGCAGGGGCTGCTGCGGTGCCCAAGCCCCGGGCCAGCCGCAGGCCGAGCCGCCGCCATGGAGCATGATCCCGGCCCGGCCAACGGCCACCTCCTGGTTCTCCAGCTCCTCCATGTCGAAGGAGTACCAGCCGTAGCCCATGGCGGTGTCGGAGCAGGGCGGGTTGGGGTTCTGCTCGTAGTCGGCGTAGAGCTGGCCGAGCTTGTAGAGGCCTGGCGGGGTGTCAGTGCTGTTGTGGCTCCAGTCGGTGTCGGCGCCCTGGCCGCGGGCCAGGCAGGGGATTGTCCAGAGGAAGGCCCCGGTGTGGTCGTAGGCCTCCATGTCCTGGTCCCGGTCATTCACCAGCAGGTAGGTGTCGCCGGGCTGGACCGGGGCAGCCTTCTGGGGGCCGGCCATGCCGACTTCCTCTGAACCGCGGGGATCGAGGCCGCCGCTGGGGACTGCCGGCGCCGGGGGCGCAGCGGGTTTCTGGCTGAAGGTGAGCGCCCAGGGGGCCTGCTCATCGAGGACGGTCTCGCTGCCGGGAAGTGCAGCGATCGCGGCATGCAGGGTCCAGACGCCGGAAACCTGCTGGGGTTCACCGCGGAAGGCTTCAAAGCGGTCCTGGAACCGCTCGGGGGTCATGGGGCTGGCCATGGGCTTGGTGCTGCTGAGCCCTGTTGCCAGTGCCGGCTTGGGGCCGTCGGCTACGGGCAAAACGAGAGCGCCCCAGCCGCAGCCGGGGCCGCCTCTCTCAGAAGGGCAGCTCGCTTTCGGGGAAGGAGCTCACCCGATGAGGATTGAGGAGCTGGCGATCGAAGAGCAGATCGGCGCAGAGGCGCTCCAGCCGCTCAAGAGGAGCCGGGCGGTGGGCCGATGCCTCCTCGCACAGGCACTCCAGGGTGCGGGAGCTCAGGAGCTGGAAGGCGCGGATCCGGGATGCGGAAGCCATGGCAGGCGTAGCGGAGACCCCGAAGCAGGCCGGGCGGGGTCAAGGGGCAGCCCCCTCTGCAATGCGGAGCGCAGCGAAGCCAACGCACCAGTCCGGCTGACTTGCGCAGCCCTTGAGGCCGCCCGGACCATGAGGAGGGCTGCGCGTAGCCGCTCCACCAGGAGCTGGGCCACCACGGTTCTGTCTCCTCGGTGGTTGGGGCGTGGGGACACCTGGCAACAGCTGTTGTTGTCACTGGGGCCAGGCCCCTGGAGCGTGCCCTTGGGCCTGACCTTGATCGAGGCGCAGAAATACGCCCGCCGCGCTGAACAGTTGGCGGTGCTCAAGACCTTCGCGGAAGGGGAGCTGCTGCGCCGCCTGCCCTTCCGCAACCTCGTGGGCGGCTCCCTGAGCTTCCCGGCAGAGACCAAGCTGCCCCGCGTCGGTTTCCGGGCCGTCAACGAGGGCTACCGCCAGAGCTACGGCGTCATCAACTCCGATTCGGAGTTCGTGCACCTGTTCGGGGGAGACCTGGATGTGGACCGCTCGATCGTGGACCTGCAGGGTCCTGAGGCCCGCGCTGCCCAGACCGAGATGAAGGTGCGCTCGATGCGGCTGACGCTTGAGGCGGCGATCATCAACGGCGATGACACCTTCGATCCGCGGGCGTTCAACGGGCTGAGCAAGCGGCTGACACCTGGAGACGACCAGACGATCGACAACGGCGGCAGCACGCTGAACCTGCTGGCGCTGGAGGCGCTCACCGACAGCGTGATCGGCTACGGCGGCGACAAGGTGCTGATCGCCAGCAAGGCGGCCCGCCGCCAGATCAGCACCGCCTCCCGCCAGGCCGGCGGCGACCTCTATGAGGTGATCGACAGCCGGCACTACTTCGAGGGGGTGGAGATCCTGCTGGTGGAAGAGGACGCCGAGGGCAACGCGGTACTCGGCTACGACGAACCGGGGGACACCACCTCGATCTACTGCTGCGTGCTGGGTGATGCGGCGGTCTGCGGCCTGCAGGGGCCGTTCGAGGGTCGCTACGGCATCTCGGTGCGGGACTTCGGCGAGGTGCACGACGCACCGGTGTTCCGCACGCGGGTCGATTGGTACGTCGGCTTTGCCGTCTGCAACCGCAAGGCGGCAGCGCGCCTGTTCAACGTGGCGCCCATGCCGCTGGTGCTGCCCTGAGTCACGCCTCAACCCGGAGGACAGCCCAAACCCATTCATCCCTTTCGCACAGGAGATCCCTGATGACCTCTCAAGCCACCCGGCTGCTCGACGCCCAGACGGTGCTCGTCGGCTGGATCAACCACTCCGCCACCGACTGCTACGAACACACCCGCAGTAGCGGTGATGTCGTCAACCTCGGCACCGATCTCGATGCCGCCAGCTCCGTTGTGCTCGTGGCCTCCCACCCCGGCCACAGCGAGGCCGTGACGGTGACGCTGGAGCTGGCGCCGCTGCTGGCCGATGGCAACGCCGGCAGTTGGATCACCGCCGCGGCCGTCGCCATCCCCGCCGCTGGCGGCAAGGTGGAGGCGATCATCAGCGGCGCCGCCCTGCTGATCAACCCGGCCGACAGCACGCTGATCACCCCGCCCTGCCTGCGGCTGGCGCGGGCGACGGTCTCTCCCGCCACGCCGGTGGGGATGACCGTGGCGCTCACTGCCAACCAGGGGCTGTGAGGTGAGCGCCATGGGCAACCCAATCGACACCCTCAACGTGGCGGCCGGGGCTGAGGCTCTGCCGCTGGAGCTGCTGCAACCCTTTGACAGCAGCAACCCCTCCTCCACGCCTGTTCGCCTCTCGGGCCCGGAGCAACGGCTCAGCGTCACCCCTGATCCAGGTGTGGGCGATGCATCCCTGCTGCCTCCGAGCCAGCTGCTGATCGGCAAGGACGGTGGGACCCGCTCGATCTGGCCGGTGCACCTGGCCGGCTGGCAGGCCCTGGGCTGGCAGTTGCTCAGCCCCGCCAGTGGTGGCGATGAGCCGACCCCGGTTGATGCCGGGGACAACGCGCCGGAACCGGAGCTGGTGGATGCACTCGACCTCGAGCCCGAGCAACCAGAAGTGACGGAGCCCGCGCCGGCACCCGATGAGCCCACTCCTACCGACGACCCGTTGGAGACCACCACCGATGGTGGCGAGGCCCTGCTGGCCTCACAGCCCACCGACTTCCAGGCGATGACCAAGGCCCAGATCGTCGAGTTCTGCTCCACCGTCTACGGCGTGGAGCTCGATGGCAGCCAGACCAAGGCTGAGCTCGTGGAGCAAGCCACGGCGCTGGAAGCCCAGGCCAGCGGCAGCAGCATGCCCACCAGCGACGGCACGGGTGTTGCCAGCAGCGATCCTGCTGATCTCGCGGCCCTGGAGCTGGGGGATGCCCTGCTCTGACGCGGGCCAGCGGTGCCTCAGCCAGCGCATTCCTGGCTGGGGGCTGGCAACAGCTCAGCAGCACTGCCCTGGCGCCGATGGCCACTCCCGATCCGGCTGTGCTGGCCCAGCTGACGGCCCAGTGCCGCAGCAGCAGTCGGCCGCAGGGGGTGATTTTCCTGGGACAGGCCCAGCTGCAGGACGGCGGCACCCCTGAACCACCCCCTTCCGGGGGTGTCAGCGCAGTGCAGGCCCTGGCGCCGCTGCTCAGTGCTGCCGCCGGCGAGGGAGTGGTGGTGATCGCGCTGGACCTGCGCCTGCTCAGCCCCCTGCCTCCCTGATCCCTCGTCTCAACCGCCTTCCCCTTCTGAACTGATCGCCATGGCCACCGCCACCGAGAGCCGCACCACCGGCCGCTCCCTGCCTCAGCCCACCGACCTGCTGCTGGTGCAGCGCGGCAGCACGCCCTATCGGGCCACTGCTGATGAGGTCAAGGCGTTCATGCTCAGCCCAGCCACGGCGGTGGCAATCGGTGCGATCAAGCCCGGCACCAACCTCTCGGTGGATGCCGACGGCACCCTTCATGCCGCCATCCCCGGCGCCCTCACCTACAGGGGCGCGATCGACCCCACCACCACCGAGGCACCGGCTGGGGCTGCCGCGGGGGATGTGTACCTGGTCAGTGCTTCCGGTATTGCCCTCGAGAGCTGGAGCGGCCTCGCTGGCCAGCAGATCGCCCAGGGTGGCCTGCTGCTGTTTGACGGCAGCAACTGGAGCGCCAACGCCGCCCTGGGGCCCGATGGCGCCGGCGTGATCCGCATCCAGGTGGCCGCACCACTGGCCATTGATGAGAGCGATCCAGCCCAACCCCTGCTCAGCGTTGATCCAGCCACCACCGAGAGAGCCGGTGTGTTGCGGCTGGCCAGCGGCGACGACCTCACCGCCGGCACCGAGGGCGCCGCTGTGGATGCTGCCGCCCTCAAAGCGGCGATGGCCACCGCCCAACCGGCCGGGGACTACATGCCGCTGGACCTGAGCACCTTGCCGGCCCTGCCCTGATCGCCGCAGCTGATGACCCTCCAACCAGGCGACCTGCTCGCCATTACCCGCCCCTCTGGGCTCCAGGCCGGCACCTACCAGCTGCAGGCAGCGGCGATGGCAGACCTCCTGAGCCCGCCGCCGGTGCTGGGAATCAGCGGCGTGCTCTGGTCGACCGTGCGCTCGGCGGCGGACAACAGCTGGCAGGCGATCTGCTGGTCGCCGGAACTGCGCCTGTACGCCTGCGTGGCCAACAGCGGCAGCGGCAACCGGGTGATGACCTCCAGCGATGGCATCCGCTGGAGCACCCAACCTGCGGCCGCCGATCAGAACTGGGTGGCCCTCTGCTGGGCCGCCGAGCTGGGGCTGTTTGTCGCCGTCAGCGACAGCGGGACCGGCCAGAGGGTGATGACCTCGCCGGATGGCCGCAGCTGGACCCTTCGCCAGACACCGGCCGACAACAGCTGGACTTCGATCTGCTGGTCGCCCGAGTTGGGCCTGCTGGTGGCCGTCGCCATTTCAGGCACGGGCAATCGGGTGATGACCAGCAGCGATGGCCTCAACTGGACAGCCGGCCCGGCTGCCGCGGATCAGGAGTGGCGCTCTCTCTGCTGGGCGCCGCAACTGGGCCTGTTCGTGGCGGTGAGCAGCACGGGCGGGAGCCAGCGGGTGATGACCTCAGCCAATGGCCGCAACTGGACGCTGCGCACAGCCGCTGCAACCAACAGCTGGACGGCGATCTGCTGGGCGGCAGAGCTGGGTCTGCTGGTGGCGGTGAGCAGCAGCGGCAAGGGGAACCGGGTGATGACCTCCCCGGATGGCCTCAGCTGGAGCAGCCGCAGCTCGGCGGCCAACAACGCCTGGACCTCCCTCTGCTGGTCGCCGCAGCGGGAGCTCTTGGTGGCCGTGGCCAGCAGCGGCACCGGCAACCGGATCATGACCAGCCCCGATGCCATCATCTGGACCGTGCGCAGCTCCCCGGCTGATCTGGGCTGGCGCTCGCTCTGCTGGTCGCCCCAGCACAGGCAGTTCGCGGCGGTGAGCAACAGCGGCACTGGCAACCGGGTGATGGTGAGCCCCTGAGCCATGACCTCCAGCCCCACCCCCCTGCCGGCGATTGGCTCGCGCTGCTGGCGGGATCTGATCAGCCCAGAGACCGGCGCCACGGTGCTCAGCCTTGCAGCCGAGACCCCCGAAGCCGATCCGATGGTGGAGTTGGCCTACGACGAAGGCGGCACCGGCTGGTGGCCGCTCTCCACGCTGGTTGTCGAGCAGGCCTGAGCTAAGGGGCCTCAGCCCGCCCCCACCAGCTGCTGGCTGAGAGCAGCGAGGGCCTTCTTCTGAGCCCGCTGCACCGCCATCGGGCTGATCTGCAGCTGCGCCGCGGCGGCTCGCAGGGAGAGGCCCTCGCAGACCGTGAGCCGCAAGGCCTTGGCCTGAACCGCCGGCAGCTGCTCCACCAGCTGCTCCAGGGCCGGCCCGGCGAGGGAGGCCTCGAGCGACGGGGGCATCGAGGCTGCTGTGGCCGAGCGGCCAGGTGCCCTTTTCGTGCTCCAGGCGGGAGATGCGCACCAGGCGGAAGCGATCGCGGAGGTGGTGCTGCAGGGCCCCGCTGATGCAGCGGCGCAGATCGGGCCCCGCGGGCTCACCTGCTCTGCAGCGGGGAGCGGAGCGGACCAGGGCCTCTCGGGCCACATGGATCAGATCCTCCCGCTCCACCAGCGGGAACAGGTGCCGGGCGGTGGCTGAGGCGATGGCATCGGCCAGCGGCAGGTGCTGCAGCACCAGGGCATTACGGGCACGCAGGACAGCAGCCTGGCGGGCAGGACCCTGTTGGCGGCGGCGGGAGGAAGCGGGGGAAGCCATCAGCAGGACGGCGGAGAACCCCACCCCCACCAGCCGGCCGCAGCGCCGTGGCAAGGACGCCCGACACCGGAGGGCGCCTGGCCCGATCCTTGACGCGGCGCGAGGACTGGTCGCGGGATACGGTGGGTCTGGGCCGGCTCGGTGGCCAATGCATTGTCAGTCCCGACACACCCACACCAACTCAGAGTCAGGCGGCCTTATGCTCCTTCTCGCCCGGGCTGTTTTTCGTGCGGGCCTGCACAGCCGAATGGATGGCGACAGAGGCCGCAGTGGGTAACACCATCGGGCTTGCACCCATCGGCACTTGCAAAACCAGACGACCTGCATCCATGAAGCAGGTGGTGGCTGACTGCTCTGCAAGATCAATGGCGGCCAGGACCAAGGCAGAGGCTATTGCTCTAGGAATTATCAGTAGCACACATCTCGCAAACACCCACAAAGATCATCAATGCAAGGATTTCGCTACTGAGTCAAGATCGGAAAATATTGGTGCTCACTTCAACGGTTCATCGGAGTTAGAGGGCCTCAGCAGGCAGCAGCAAACACAGCTTCGCTCTGCCGATGGCCGGCTCCGCCTTCATCTAGCTAACAAGTGCTCAGCAGAAATCAAAGAAATTGCTATCATCGCCAATATCGCGGTAGTTTTTATATCGAATAAGATCGAGAATAATGTGCCATCGCATCCGAATGACAGAGAAGCAGGATCATCGCGACTTCGCATTGGCCCGCCCACTAGCGGACGCGGGAAGCAGCGCTACAATAGACCGAGATTCCGGCTGGGCCCCCCCGCATGAAGCCAACCGCACTCAGCCTCTTCTCAGGATTAGGAGGCCTGGATATTGGCGTGGAAATGGCCGGCTTTAACATACTTGGAGCTGTTGAGCTAAACCCTCATGCATGCAGGAGCCTACGAATTAACCGGCGGTTTGCAAGACAACAAGAAAAGCTAATCACGCTAATTCGCCAGCATGAAAAAAGCAAAAGCAGGCGACAGGCCAGTCGTCCGCACTGGATTGCTCTTCGCGACAATGTCAATACCGGCAGATACTGCAAAGACACGCTTGTATATGATCGCGATATAGCGAGTTTAGACCGCAAAAATCTCGGCCGTCTAACGAGGGGGAGAGATGTTGACCTTGTGTTCGGAGGACCGCCCTGCCAAAGCTTTTCTATGAGCGGACAACGACAAAGCGTGTATGACAAAAGAGGCATGCTATTCGTTGAGTTTGCTCGCATCGTCAGCATTGTTCGGCCTAGATATGTATTACTGGAAAACGTAAAGGGAATTCTCAGCAGTCGAGCGGACATCTGGAAAACAAAATGTCTCGATTGCGATAATCAGTGGATGCCAGCACTTCTTGCAGAAGATGAAGCAGCCGAGGTTTGCCCAAAATGCAACAGCTCCAGTACGAAGCAATTTATATCAGCTAAGGCACACAAAGGTGGAGCCATGCAGCTGATTGAAAATGAATTTACCTGGCAAGGATATCGATGCAGTTATTCGGTATGGAATTCTGTTTTCTTTGGCGCTGCTCAGCGGCGCGAAAGAATGTTGATGATTTTCTCAAGGCATGATATGCCCTTCATCGCGTCAAGTCACGATACTGAGAAGCAGGAGTTCGTGCAGAACTCGCTGTTTCAGGCGGAACTGCCCAAGTCAAATCCCATAATACCGCTCAAAACACAACCCAAATCACTTCGCGAGGCACTCATTCAATGCAATCAGCATAGCGAAGCTATATCTAGTCCAAAGGCATGTCTGTGGTTGAGAAATGTAGTGAGACCACATGATGAACCGGTTACCTGGACGCTTGATCAACCAGCACCAACGATTGGTGCCCATCAAGCAGCAAAGCTCGCAATAGCTCCCAATGGAGTCCCAGATGCGCAAATCAGGTTGCAACAGTGGCATACACTTGGCAATAGGTTAGGAAAGGGAAATCAGCTAGATGTTACGTATGAATTCCTCAGCGATGAAGCACTTCTTGCATTGCAGACATTCCCGCTTGACTGGGCAGTCAGTGGTACACGGATGGAAAGAGTCTTTCAAATAGGGAACGCTGTTCCGCCAGTACTAGGTAAAGCTGTAGCATCACTAATCGCAGGTTCACCTTGTTTCGTTGATGGAAGCGAAACAATAAAGACTCTGAATCTTGCGAACCTCACTCCGTTAGCCGCCTGATCAGGGAAGTCTTCCAATCAGACCCAATTCCACCAAGCTTTTGAACGACTTCAAATGTGACCGAGGGCTCGGCAACAAACTCTTCGCTTGAGTCGGAATGCTGTTGGTTCAAGATTGATGCAATTACTTGATCATGAGAACAACTGTCCTTCTCGGCTTTCATGGCTATTAATCTCTGAATGCTTTTTTCGATAGGAACTGGCTGCGACCGAAGATCAAAAACATATCTCTCTGGATGTTGAGCCGGAACATAGAAATAGGGTTGTATCTTCATCCCCGCCTTGGGTGAAGTAATAGACATGATCTTATTGCCGCCGTCGTAAACCCAGAGATTAGTAGTGGAGCGCCTGGATACCTTAATGCGCTCTACTGATCTATAACGCGCAACCAGCCGGCTTGGATCTAGCTGCTTGATTGGATATTCGAAGTACATAAAGGATGAAAAGTCTCCAAGATAGAGAAGAATCCCCCATCTGGCTGGCTTCCCCCGAAATGTCTTAGATATAAGATCATTGTATGCATTTACTATCATAAACATATTGTCCTGAGCCGAATCACTAGTAGACCACTCTGGAACCACCCTTGTAAGGGAGGGATGCATAATCCACTTCTTGTCCTCAAGACTCCCGACTCTAATGCACTTCATTTCGACAACGGACCCATCGGAAAGCTCAATGTCGTTGCCAAAAACATTGCTAAAAGACTGGAAGGGTATATTCTTGATCTCGCAATAAATTGAAGTCCAGTGCTCTTCCTCAAGTTTATCAATGCCGCCCAATGAGCTAATCTTGCGAATCAGCAACGGTGACACAAGACTCCTTTCAGTAATGCTGAACGCCTTTAGCGGCTCGTGTATATAAAACATCTAATCCGTCTCCTCACTTATAGAAAGGCAATCGCCTTCAGATGGCTCAATGCGTATAACCATTTGAGGGCGCGCGCGAGATCGCATAGTTTCCCTGCCGATAATCACCCTCCCCCTTACGATTGATTTCGAACGAACCAGCGTTCCTAAAAAGTTCACGTCAAAGCTGTTGGCGTGAAAATGCGACATTATAAAATCACCCGATGACACGTAAAGGTATCCACGGTCAAACTCGGACTGAGTAATTGTCTTTATTATTGGAAATCCCTTGGGGCGAGTTGAGTACCCGCGCAGGCGTGCGATCGATGCTGGACTTTTTTGATCCATCAATCTCGCGTGTTTGAAAAAGTCTAAAGGCGCTGACCATGAGGCGCCATCAGTACAGACGTATTATTGAGGGGGAGGGAGTGCGCCTGTTGGTTTCTGCTGAATGAATAGGATCTGTCGACATATGAGCGCCTAGAATCAATTTATCCAGTATTCATCCAATGCCCACTTGTAAAGGATGTGTTCTAACTCCGCCAATTCTGAAACATACTCAATGTTGCCTATCTGCAGGTAAAAAGTCCCGTCCCCTCGACTCACTATATGCAGTATCTCTTCGACGTTAAGTTCTGCGCTTGGTTGATGAATAAAACCACCATAGCAAAGAAGTTTCTCGTCTTCAGGCTGAGATGGATCTCTGACAACCGTCATTGATTCTTGAAACTGCTCGAAAGACATGGCTCCCACGGCAGGGCCTCCCTTGGGCGTTGGTGTATAATTGTAGGACAATTAACGTGATGTCAATGAAACCCCAAGAGATCGTAAAGGCGCTCCAAGATGGAATGAAGGTATATTGGCAAGCTGAATCGTATCCAGTTATCAGCGATCCGGCAGGGATTAACTTCTATATAAAATCATTGGCAACGGGCCACTGCATTAGGCTATTTCAGTCTGATGGCCAAACTCTAAACGGCAACGAGGATGATTTCTTCGTGAATGGGCGCCTCTTGCCTGCTAGAAGTATTGAGAATCGGGAGGCATAAACGACTCTACTTATCAAACGAATGAACCTTTATGCCATAACTTATCGATCGCAGTCGGAGTCCCTTATGTCAGAAAAGAGCAGCACGAAATCTTAGAACCTATTTGCGGGAAAGCGAGATTTATCAGGCTGACTGTAAATATTATGAGGCTGTCACGAGGCATCTTCCCTGCGGAACCTTTGCAACCGCACCGCCTCCTGGTACTCCGCCTCGATGCCCAGTCCTGAGTCTTCATCGGGTGTCAGCCGCTTCATGCCCACGTGGATCAGGCAGGCGAGGGCCAGATCACTCCAGCTGCCGGGGAGGTTCTTGAGGGTGCGGGCGGTGCCGCGCTCATTGATCTGCAGCCCGCTCTGGCCGACGGCCGCCACCTCGCTGAGCACGGCAATGAAGCACTGCTGGTCCATCCCTTCGAACAGCTGCAGGGCCTGAAGGCAGTAGCTCACGGCGTCCTGCCGCAAACCCTCTGGCTGATCGGCGCGCAGATCGCGGGCGGCGATGCTGCCCCGCAGGTCCTTGGCCTTGTTCGCCAGCTCGCCGTAGGGCTGGGCTTCGATCACCTGCAACAGCAGCCGATCGGCCTCGTCGCGGTGCTCGTCTGGATCGAGCTCCAGCAGCGCCTGGGCCAGGTTGAAGGTGGTGATCAGATCGTCTGGCGCCACCTGCAGGGCCTGGCGGAACCGCGCCACTCCGGCAGCGAAGGCACCGGCGATCACCAGCAGGCTTCCCAGGCTGCGCAGGGCAAAGCTGTTCTGCGGCTCCAGATCGATCGCCGCCTCCAGCGCCTGGCGGGCCTCTGCCTTGTCGCCCAGCCGCATCGCGGCCAGGGCCAGCGCCACCTGGGCATTGGCCTGGGCGTGGGCATCGTCGGCGTTCGCCACCACCGCTCGGCGCAGCAGCAGCCGGGCCTCCTCTGGCTTGCCCTCTTCGCTGGCGAGGACGCCGAGGTTGTAGAGCGCCTCCGGGTGCTCGGGCTGCAGCTGCAGCAGGGTTTCCAGCAGCGGCCGGGCTTCATCGAACCGGCGCTGCTGCAGCAGTGGACCGATGGAGGCCATCGCCGGTGCCTCCGGCGCCGTGGGTTCCCAGGCCACCTCGATGCGTCCAGCAGCGAACACCACCGACAGCTGCCCGCCCATGGAGGCATAGGAGCACTGGAAGTAGTCGGTCACCGCCCGGTGGAAAGCCTCGGTGCCAGGGGTGCGGCTGCCCTCCGGCAGCAGCGAGGCATCAAAGCCGGCCTCTTCGATCGAGAACGCAGTGCCTTCCATCAGGGCGTCTTCCAGACGTACCAGCGGCTCAGGCCCAGCTTCTCGGCCCAGCCATCGACGATCTCCCGATCTGGATCCGCCGTGGCGGGCTCGGCGCGGGTGATGGCGATCAGCTCCTTGGCCAGGGCCTCGAACCCTGCCGCCTGGTACGGAATCGCCAGCGGCGGAACGCCCAACAGCTCAGCGGTCTGGAAGGCCTGGGCCGCATTCATCGCCCGGCTGGCCTTCACGACCGCGGCGGGGCTCATCTTGTCAACCTCCGCATTGAGGCAGGGCACGTTCTGCTGCACCTGGCCCTGCAGCACTGCTGCCTGCAGGCCCCGCAGCTCCGGCATCTGCTCGAACAGCCAGCGATCCGCCCACAGCCCCGGACCCATCGAGCGCAGCTGCAGCATCAGGCCGTCGTAGAAGCGCAGCCCGGCCTTCCGCGCCTGGGCCAGCCCGATGGAGCCCTTGAACATCTTTTCCACCTGGGCCACCACCTTCTCTCTGGCCTCCCGCTTCTCGGTGAGGTTCACCCGCTTCTCGGGCGGCACCTGCACGATGCGAAGCAGCAGGGCGGCCTCAAAGGCCACGTGGTAGCTGCTGGCCTCATCGGCATCGCGGTAGGCGATCAGATGCGCCTGATATCCCTCCGTGGCCGGCCGCACCGTGGCCAGGGTGCTGAGGTCGCTCTGCTGGGCCACCGCCACCGGCAGGCCACTGGCCTCCTCCACCTGCTGCAGCAGACGGTTCACGGCCGGCAGGAGCGCATGGGCAGGCATCGCCGGGCCAGGACAAGCAGGAAGCAGCCCCACGGTATCGAGAGCCGCGGCGCGCTCCTTGCTGGATTCCTCAGCCGAAACCCTTAGCTGGCCCTCGGCTGCCGGGCGGCAGCAGCGGGATCTCGATCTCTGCCCCCTGCTCCACCGGGTAGCCCTCCAGCTCCAGGTGCAGGTCGCTGCACACCAGCGTCAGCGGTGGCTCCAGGTCCTGGGCCTCCATGAACACCAGCACCACGTCCTGCCCTGGCCCGGCGGCATCGGGATGGCGCTTGACGTCCTGCTGGAACCGCAAGGACGTGTACTTCTTGAGGTCGGGCCGGGCCGAGAGCACGTTGGTGCGCAGGAAGCGGGCGTTGCCGTACTCGGTCTGGTTGACGAACGTGTCGTAGGGCTCATCGCCATCGGGCCCGGGCAGGTCGTCCTGGGTGGTGATCCGGATGTCCTTCACGGCAGGGCTGGGCGTGGGCAGTGCACCCAGCATCCGTGATCCAGCCAGGATGGGGAACGCCCTCCAGAGAGCACCGTGAGCGCACCCCTGCAGATCGGCGACACCGTTCGCTTCTCCCGGGCCTTCCTGCAGTCGATGGCGATGGTGAGCGGCCCTGATGCCCCTACCAGCAGCGGACCCTTTGCGCGGGGCACGGTGACCGCCATCGCACCGATCACCCCCAACAGCCCGATGGTGGTGGCGACGGTGAGCTGGGCCGATGGTGCCACCACCCAGGTGAACGTGACCAACCTCGAGGTTCAGCCCGGCACCCCCCCGCTCACGCCTCGACGAGTCGGCTGACGCCTGAATCGATCCGAGCCAGCCAGGCTGAGCTGCCACCGATCGGCACAGGAATAGGAGGGCTACGAACAAGCGGCGTCCCAGCAAGTGGTGTAACTCAGGAGGATCAGCCCCGGCGTAGCCGGGGCTGACGGCTCACCTCCCTCAGATTTCAGCTGTGGCAATGGGTGGGCCGGTCTGTGACCCTGTTCGGAGAACTACCACCAAACCGAACACAGACCATGACCCTCACCCATAGTGGCGCCTCCGAGCTGAGCCAGCTCATGGAGGGCACCACCGCTGGCGCCCTGATCCCAGAGATCGTGCGCCGGGGTTTCCAGGACCTGCTGGAAGCCGAGGTTTCTGCCCTCACGGGCGCTCAACTCCATGAGCGCTGCCCCGATCAGCGCTCCACCCATCGCAACGGCTACCGGGAGCGGCTGCTCACCACCCAGGTGGGCGACCTCAGCCTGGCCATTCCCAGGTTGCGGCAGGGCAGCTTCTTTCCCAGCTGGCTGGAGCCACGCCGCCGGGTGGACAAGGCGCTCTACGCCGTGGTGATGGAGGCCTACACCGGCGGGATCTCCACCCGCAAGGTCGACGCCCTGGTGGAGGCGCTGGGCGGGGCCAGCGGCATCTCCAAATCGGAGGTGAGCCGCATCTGCCAGGGGCTCGATGAGCAGGTGAAAGCCTTTCTGGGCCGGCCGCTTGACCATGCCCGCTTTCCCTACGTCTACCTCGACGCCACCTACCTCCACGGCCGCCTGGGCCGAAATATGCAGGTGGTGTCGCGGGCGGTGGTGGTGGCGATCGGCATCAATGCCCTCGGCTACCGCGAAGTTCTCGGCATTGCCGTGGGCGACAGCGAGGCGGAGGGCTTCTGGCGTCAGTTCCTGGGCTCACTCAAGGAGCGTGGCCTCGACGGCACCCGCCTGGTGATCTCGGATGCCCACCTGGGCCTGACGGCAGCGATCAAGCGGATGTTCCAGGGCAGTAGCTGGCAGAGGTGCCGGGTGCACTTCCTGCGCAACCTGCTGAGCCATGTGCCCAAGGCCGGCCAGGACATGGTGGCCGCTGCCATGAAAGCGGTGTTCGTGATCCAGGCTCCAGATCAGGTGCGCGCCCACTGGCAGCGGGTCACCGAGATGCTGCGCAAGCAGTTCCCCGGCGCCGTGCCCGTGATGGAAGCCGCCCGGGACGACGTGCTGGCCTTCCTGCACTTCCCCCAGGAGCACTGGCGCAAGGTCTGGAGCACCAACCCGCTCGAGCGCCTCAACAAGGAGATCAAACGCCGCACCAACGTGGTCGGCATCTTCCCCAATGATCCAGCGATCGTGCGCCTGGTGGGCAGCCAGCTGCTGGAGCAGCAGGAGGAATGGCAGCTGGAGCGTCGCCGCTTCTTCTCTGAGGCCACCATGGCCAAGATCCCAGAGCCAGAAGAGCCCTTGGAGCTCACCGATGCAGATCCGAACGCCCAGCCGGCTGCAACCATCAGCTGAAGCGCACCAGCTTCTACCTCGATCTACACAGAACACATCGATCGCTGAGTTGCCAATTCAGCGATCAGGGTTCATAATGGATCAATGGAGCTGCGCAATCAGCTTCCAAGCAGTCATCCCCTGACTGCTCCTGTTCACCCTCCGGAGAGGGTCACAGGACCTCCTGAGTTACACCACTCGGAGGGGCGCTACCTACGAACAAGGCGCATGCTCAGGAGCAGGGTGATCAGGCCCCCGCTCGTTTTCTTACCTCCAGGCCAACACACTTATTGTTGGGGTGATGGCTTACTCCCTGGTGCCATGCCTGCGCCCCCTCTGGGCCTTAGAGAACAGGGCTGCGTGCAGCAATCCAGTATCTGCCTGATTCCTGGCTGTGCACTTAGGGCCGCCCGTTGTTGCGGACAATCATGGCAATGAGAAGCGGATCGAGGGGTAACAAGGTTGGAGGAGGCCCCAGAGCAGCACGCATCCTTAGGAACCGGCTCAAAGGACGTAGACCGCGGTTCCCATGGGCTCCAAAGCCAGCTCCCCGCCCTAAAGCGACAATCGTCTGGACCGATTGCTATTCGGATAGATATGGTTATTTCAGGCGCGTTGAAATTATCCGGCCAGCCCCGATCAAGCCATCTAAAAATCGACCAGCCCCAGAAATTCTCTATCTCCACAAGGAAGTAGAAGATTCGTAGTCCTACCAACCCTGCTCGAAAAGTGAATGGATCTTGGGGCGCTCTGCTGCAACCGGTTCAGCAATTCGACCCCATCTCTACTGCCGAAGCCCTCTGTGTCAGAGGCCTTCTGCTTCCGGCGCCCATAGGGTGGAGGGTCGGGCAGCCACCCAGGTGAACGTGACCAACCTCGTGGTTCAGCCAGGCAATCCCCCGCTCACGCCTCGATGAGTCGGCTGACGCCTGAATCGATTCGGGCCAGCCAGGCCGACCTGCCGCCGATCGGCACGGTGATCACCGAGCTGCGCCGCCAGGACCCCTACATCCAGCAGGAGCAGCACCGCTACCGCTCACCGCGGGGCTTCCAGAGCTGGGCCAATCACCTGGCCTATGCCGCCCTGATCGAGGCGGGGCTGGAGGTGATGGATGAACTGAACGATCCGATCGGCTTCTGGGCGGCGACCACCTGCCGCTGGGCTCGGATCGTGGAGACCCCGCCCCGCTTCCTGGCGCCGGAGCTGGCCGAGGCCTTCCGCCGCACACCCTCTCCCCGTCTGGATGAGGACTTCCCGCAGGTGCTGCCTTGCTTCCGGCTGATGCTCCCCGATGGCGCCCTGTTCACGGAAGCCAAGGTGCCGATCCCGGTGGTGATCGTGGCCGACCTGCGGGCGATGGCCGACTGGCTGCCGCCCCAGGCGCAGCGGATCGGTGGCATCAGCTGTGTGGGACTAGCGCTTGATGGCACCAGCTACCTCACCCGCCATTCTTTTGAGCAGATCGGCGAGCGGAACCCCACGGTCGATGACCTCAGTCATCCGGCCTGGCAGTGGGACGAGCAGGCGGTGCAGAGCACCAACCAGCGGATGGAGGGCCTGGCGATCAATGCCCTGCTGGTGCAGCTCTACCAGCCGGAACTGCTCTCCACCGGCCCCGCCGCCAAGGTGCGCAGCGGCAAGGGGTTCGCCGGTGCTGCCGATCCAGAGGGCACGGTGAGCCCGCAGGGTCCGGTGTGGATCGGCAAGGACTTCCGGCTCGATCGCACCCCCAGGGCTGGCGCCAGCAACAGCACCTCAGGGGGGGGCGGCGGTGCCGCCCGGCGGCCCCACTGGCGCCGGGGCCATTGGCACACCGTTCTGCATGGTGAGAAGCGTCAGAGCCGGCGGATGCAGTGGTTCCAGCCGGTGTATGTGGGGCTCAGCTGAGCAGCCGGTGGCCGTTCAGCACCATCATCAGCACGTGGCGCGCCTCCAGGTTGTCGGGTTCACGCTCCAACAGCTGCTCCAGCAGAGGGATGGCCTCCTCATGGCGGCCGTCTTCCAACAGCCAACGCACTTGCATCAGTTCGGTGCCGGGATCGCCCAGGGGGATCCAGCTGATTTCAAACAGTCCCTCGGTGTAGGAGCAGGAGAAGCTGCCCTCCATCCCCTCATACGGCTCCTGATACAGGGCAAACACCGCATCCACAAAGGCCTGGGACTCGATATCGCGGCTGTCCTCCGGCAGCCGCGAGAGATCCACGTCCTCCTCCCGAAACGAGACGGACATGGCAGGCAGTGCTGGAACCGTGGTCTCAGCCATTGAAACGGTGGGGACTCCCCTCAGGTTGCTGCCCCTGCAGATCCTCCCGCAGCTACTGGATCCAGTTGGACTCCTGCACGGCCTGGCGCTCGATCAGCAGATCATCAAAGAGTTGACCCAGGCGGGTCCTTGAAGCCGCCCCGTACCGTGAACAGGCCTTCGCGGCAGCCGTCCCCAGTTACAGCCGCAGAAGAGCCCGACGGTTCCCCGCCGGGCGATGAGCGACTGGGCTCGGGCTTCAGAGCACCTGCACCCAGCCCTGGGCGCCGAGCACCCGCTGCTGATTGGCAGCAAGGATCAAGGCCTCATCGCGGGGCACATAGTGAGGCATCGCTGTGATGTGCCCCTCGCGATCGAGGAAGAGCACCCGCAGGAGCTCACCGGCAGCCCCGAGGAGATGCACCGAGATGATGCGGATCGGGCAGGTGCGGCTGAGAGGAGTGGCGGCCATGGCTGTGCTGGCGAACGACACCGCCGTCAAGCCCCGGCGCAGCCTGCACCGCGCAAGGGGCGCGCAGCGACTCGCGTCAGCCCTTGCGCGGCGCGCAAGCCTGGGCAGGCCGGGTGGCGTGATCGCCAGGCACTCAGCAGTGCCACCCTTCTGCCCCTCCCGCGGAAGTCGTCGGAGCGGCAGGGTGCCCATGTCGGCTCTATCCCTGGAGGCCAGAAGCGGGCTCTATTAGTCGCAGCCGATCACAACAGCTGCAGCGCGAATAGCCGAAGCCCAGCGATTACCTCACAAACAGAAGGGGGGCTCAAGGCGCCAAGCGGGCCCAAGGGCACACCACAGGAGAGCCATGTCAGCATGTGCTGACGTAAATCCTGAGGCTCCAACTTCGCAGATCTCTTGCAGCGCAAGGGGCTCTTGATCTGGAAACCTAAAGAAATCTGGAAGACTGTTTGACGGGGTCGTAGCTTACTAGCCCCCTGTGCATCATGCGGCATCGCAGGAAGCACAGGGGGCTAGTAAAAATCAATGGCTTCCCGGGAATTCTTCACTGACCGTGCTGGTCACTTCGTGGCAGGGCAGTTAATTTGTTCCCATCGGCCGTAACGCCATCTGTGGTGTCTGCGTAGGGGGAGACCCCCAGATGCAGCGCACCCAGGGGTCAAATGGCCGACGTGCTGCGCCAACAGCACGCCACTGATAACCGGAGGAGGTCATCTTGACCGAAGCTACCGCGCCACTGAGCGCGCAGCCAGATTGCGCGCGTCTTGTTTACGAGGCTGAACAGGCCCCGATTGCTGTCAACCGCAGCTCCAAAAAGCCCAGGGGACTGGATCACCTCAAGGAAATTCAGCCCCCAGCTGAAGCCAACGCCTACGCGGCGCAGCTGCGCAAGGTCCGCTACGGCCCTGCCACGCTGGACGCCTTCCTGATGCCGGATGGCAGCTTCCGCTTCTCGATGCGGAGCGCCGCGGCCTCGGTGCACATGCTCTCCAACTCCCAGGCTCAACGCACTATCGAGCGCGTTGTTCAGGGGAACATGCCTGAACCAGGGCCTGCCCAGATCCCTGTGATCGCAGGTGATCCAGCGGCCAGCACGCCCTGCCCAGGGCCTCTGCTGCTGGATGTGCCCTTTGCGGGGCCCGCTGGCTATGCGACGACCATGGACCACCAGACGCTGATCCGCTTCTGGGGGGAGCTCAGCCGGACGTCGCGGACCTATGGCCCGGCTGCAGTGCGCATGCTGGAGATCGGCGCTGAGGTTTCACTGATCGCGCTGTGCCAGCAGGCCTTTGGGATCGTGGACCACCGCTCGGTGGAAGAGCGGCTGCTGGAAGCCTGGATCGACCTCGGTACAGAGCGCCCTGAACCTCTGTTTGATGCCCAGTTCCGGCAGTTCTACGAATCGGTCGTTGGACATCGCTGGGGGTCTCCCGCCACAGCGAGCTGCCTCGCTGATCTCGTGTATCACCGCATTCCGCCTCAGGTCTATCAGGCCCTGAAGGAGATCAACCCGGTGACCAGGCCGGTTCTGATCAACAGCAAAGGCGAGCAGGTCGGCTTCCGGCAGCGGCCCATGCACACCCTGATCAGCGATCCTGCGTTTGCTCGGGCGATCAAGCCGATCGTGGAGGCGGCGAAGGTTCTGCTGGCGATCACGCCAAAGGGACAGTTCCGCGAAGTGTTGAGGGTCCTGGACTCGACAAACCCGCGGTACAAATGCCGCGGCCGCAAGGCTCTCGGCGGCGCGAGCAATCAGCCCCGACTGGCGCCTGCCCCCGCGAAGTGGCCCCATCAGCTTGATGGGAGCCGTGCCAAGCAAATGCCGTTGCTTGGTGATAAGTCATGTGCCTGAAAACCAGGCGTTCATCAACTGGGAAGCTGCATCTCCCTCGGTTCCGGCAGGGGTTCAAGACTCAGACCCTGTTGCCCTTTCGTTCTCAACGTCCACAGACCACGCCCACGTTCGTGATGACCGAATCCCAGCCCTCGACGGGCATCCTGCATCAGATCAACTGGCATGGAACATCCCCCTATGGGGTTCCATTCGCTGTCGTCAGCATCATCGATGCAGCCAATAACCTCCACCGGGCGCTGGCCTGCAGCCGGCGCTTCGGTGACCTGTCACGCCTCTCTGAGTTTGAGGGCTTGCGCGTGAATCTGGTGGCAACTCCCAATGGGCTCCAGCTCAAGCCGATTGCCGACCAGATCCCGCCTGAGCAACAGCTTCAAGAGGATGCACAGCTGGAGGCTGTGGACGAACACGGCGTTGCACCGCTTGATGCTGCCAACTCGATCCATGTCATCGGAGCCTCGCTCGACGCAGCCGATCCGGCAGCGGAGACCATTCCCCTGAACAGGCTGCAGGAAGTGGCAGCGACCGTGGCCAAGCTGGCACGGGATCTGCGGCTTCCTACCTGCATGTGGATCCACCTTCCATAGATCCCACTGAGCCGGCCCGTCGCATCTGCCCCCGCCATCTGACGGGGGCTTTCTGATGTCTTGGTCCGGACTGACTCTCTCCGGCCGCCTCAACAGGGCACCAGCTGCTCCCTGCCGGGCTGGTGCTGCACCAAGAAGGCTTCGATCCAGTCGTGATGACACTGCTGGCAGATCCGATCAGCAATCGAGGGGGCATCGGACGGCACCTGGAAGCGCTTGCGGAACGCCTTGGTGAAGCCCTCCAGGGCAGGCCGAGGCAGAGAGCGGATGGTGCTGTGGAGCTGGTGGATCGTGGCGGTATCCAGCGGTGCCAGGGCAGGATCAACCTGCTCCGCTTCAGGGGGCTGCACTGCCGGACCCCGCTGGGGCGGGCTGGGCTGTTGAGATCCATGCCGCGTGGCTCGGGTGACGACAGGAGCAGGATCCCGTTGCTCGGGGCGGCCCCGTTCCTCTCCACCGGCCGATGAGGTCACGCCGCGCTGAAGACGGTCATACAGGGCCAGGCCAAATGGGTTCCCGAAGGTCATCAGGGCCCGCTTCATGGCATCGGTCTCGGCTTCCTTGATGGCCGATTCGTGGGCCTGGCCCAGGTCGATGTCGATGCCGTGGCCGGCCCCGCTGCCCTCACGGATCAGGGGGCTGCATTCGCCAGCACCCACCGTGATGCGGACGCGTGCGGTGTAGGTGACGCCCCAGCCCGAGCGACCATCACGGCCAATGGAGCGCTCGCTCTGGTTGACGCACTCCACGGCGATGGTTTCGCGCTGCCAGCCGTCAAAGCCAAAGATGCGATTGGCTTCGGCGATGGCTTGCCAGCCCTCCAGGTAGCTGACCTTGGCGCGACCCTGCTCGCGCTGCTTGACCTTGGAGCGATCGAGCGGAGCCGAGAGAGCGGCGACCTGCTCAGGTGAGAAGACGGCGGTGGTCATGGCTGTTTTCCGGGGGTGAGGACGGTTGGAGATCGGGATTGGAGGACAGGGGCCCACTCCAGGCGCGGGCCCGTTGGGAAGGGGCGATGCCCCCTCTGGCTGCCGTCAGTGGATGCGCCAGGAACGGCGGGAAAGGAGCTGAGCGCCGCTGATCTGGCGACCAGCCTTGAGGGCCTCTTTGATGGCGGCTCGATCCGGCTTGCTGGTGGTCGTGACCATGAGCCACTCGGAATCGAGGGCCTCTTCGTCGTCGATCACGACGGCCGAGGACTTGCGGCTGCTGAGCTCGTGATTGGGGAACGAGAAGCGGGTGGCTGCTGGTTGCAGCTGGGTGAGGACGAAGACCAGCGACTCCTCCAGGGAATCGGCGCGGCCGGCATCGGAGCGGGCCAGATCGCTGAGGCGCTTGGCCTGCTGCTGGCGGTAGGCGGCCTGGCCGCGCAGGTGCTCGATCACCCAGCAGGTGGCATCGGCCTTGGCCGCCAGGGCTGCTTTGTTGCCCTCCTCTGCAAGGAGTGCCGCCTCCAGCTCGGCGAGGGCTGAAGCGCGGTGCCCTGGATCATCCGCCTCCAACTGCTCAGCCAGCTGGCCGATGGCACTGGTGAGCTCCTGGGCCTCGATGCCCAGCTGCCATAGGGAACCGGACCGCTGCAGGGAACAGGCAGGACCTGAGGCTTCCGGGGCCGAAGCAGTGGCGGCAGCGGTGGGGATGGTGGTGAGAACGGCCATGACGGTGAGAGGAGAGAAGGGGAATGGAGCAGTAGGCGCCACAGAACGCCAAAGGCTTGTGGTGGGTATCAGGGACGGGTGACCCCTGCCGGAACGGCCCAGAGCCCGGCGGACGTGCTGACCTCGGCCACCGAGATCGGCACCGGCGAACGGGAGGCCATGCGGCGGGCCTGCTGCACGAGCGAGGCGGTGCCAAGGCCCCCGGGGAACGCCACCACCAGCACCGAGGCGATCGAAACCGGGGAGGTGTGGGCCACGGCCCGGGCAATGGCCTGCTCGAGTAGCTCCCGATTGCGGATCGGACCAGCCGCGCGGCCGTGCCGCTCCCACTGGGCTGGCATCACCACGGAAGACCAGCCCAGCTGATGGGCCGCGCGGCCAATGGCGACATCGGCGCCACGGGCCCCGCCATGGAGAACCAGATGCACCAGCCGGCCGCCCGCGCGGGCGAGCAGCTCAGCGGCAACGCGCTGATGGGGCCAAGCCAGATCACGGCCGCCGCCGGCAGCGATCACCAGAGAGCGCGCCGGAACAATTTCCGGCCGCGATTGAATACATAAGGCCATGGATTCAGTTGCCAGAAGGACAACTGATCGGGGCATCACTGCCGCTTAGGCATACGCAGCTGTGATGGCGAGACCAGGGATTAGGTTGCCGCCGGCGATGGGCTCTGGGCCTTTGGCGCAGTCTTCATTCTACCAGTACAAACGCACTGAGCGACCAGCAGAGTGGCTGCGGGGCAATGGATCTACGCAATGCAGTGCAATGCGCTGATGAAGCCGAAAGCCGATAAGTAAGGCCACCAGATTCAGCACTGAAAGCCCAGCTGACCACGCAGCCGGCGCGAGGAAACTTGGGGCCTTCCTCTTCTTCATAAACGCGGGCGAAGCTCCGGCCACCGCAGCCGCGGGAGGGCAGCCATGCCCTCCACCCCCACATCGGCCCCGGAGCGGAGGGCGGCGGCGGCTGGCCGATGCACGCCACGGCGCAGCCGTGGCACGCTGAAGGACGGCCGTCGCTGACCGGACGCACTGCTGAAACAGCAGGGGATTCGACGATGGTTACCTCAGCCCGCCAATCTCTTGAGCCCTCTGGATCCAACTTTCAGATCTCGCTTCTACCTCCCGGCCTTTGCAAAGGAATGCACTGGTCAAAGGATTGCTGGGCATGCGCAAAGAGAACGCCTTCCACAGAGCCGCCCATGCCCCTCTGCCCTACCTCCGCCGGCTCCAACCTGCGCCTTCTCACAGCAAGGGAGAAGGCCAAAACCTTCTCACAGACCTTCTCACATCCAAGCCTGAAGCCTTACGAGACTCATGGCGGCACAGGCGTTTCGGCTAATCAATCGAGAAGCTTCCCAAGCTGAACGTCGCCGGTTCGAGTCCGGTCACCCGCTTCCAGTCCAGGCCTTGAAAATCTCCCGAGAAGCCAGTCAGGCACTGGCCTGAGGGATTCCAGCGGCTGACCGCACCTGACAGGCCGGCTGTAGGGCCAAACATCTCACCAAACGTCTCACATGGCGCCGACCCGTGACTGGGAGGGGACGATCCGAACCGTGGTGTCTCACGCCCTGTCTCAGCGGGGCTGCCGAAGAGGTTGGACCGTTCTGAATCATCGGGGGAACGTCCGGTTGAACATTGCCGCAGGTGCGGCCGGAGGGAAAAGACGACAGGTATTGCTCCCCATTCCATGGCAATGCGATCAGGTCGATGAAATTCGGGATGCAGTTGTCTATGTGTTTGATGAATTTCAGAAGGGCGTTGATCCGGATCTCTGCGTAACTCGCATCCACCGGCCGCACCATGCTGGAACCGGTGCGAGATCAGCTGCAGAAGCTCTAGGCTTGTCCACCAGCACTGGTGGTGGCTCAAAGCTCAGCGCTCCTGCCGCAGCCCTCTCGATCGAGGACTGGTCCGAGCTGATCGAAGCCTTTCGCGACTACAAGCTGATCAGCGGTGAGATCAAGGGCTCGACCTGGGAACGGGTCTATCGCCACCACATGAAGCACGTGCTGGGAGCCATGGCGATGCCCGCTCCACCGCAGAACGCCAAGCAGTTGCTTGAGGGGCTGGCAAAGATCTGGGCGGACAAACCGGGAGGCCGCACCCGCCAGATCCAGATGCAATGCACCACTGCCCTGCTGCGCTGGGCCCGTGAGGAGGAGCGGCTGGGCGAGGAATGGGATCCCCCGCAGAATCTTGCGACCTATGTGGGGCGCTCCAGGACCCCACAAGCCATCACAACACCCCTGCAGGTGGAGGACATCCTGGCTCTGGTGGATGCACTCCCTGATCCTCGCTGGCGTTTTGACTTCCAGTTGATGGCGGCCTACGGATTGCGCCCTGAGGAACTGCACCACCTTCAGCTCCGTGATGGCCGCCTCTGGTGCACCTATGAAAAGGTGGCCTCACGCGGCAAGACCAAGCCCCGCACCCCGCGCCCTGAGGCTGCTGCCCTGTGATGACTGGGCTACCCAGTGGCAACTCGCCGAGCAGTACGCCCCCGACCGGCTTCCACCCATGCGAGTGGGCTTCGCAGGAAACGACATCAGGCAGTATCTGCACCGACGCCCTCTCTGGAACAAGCTCCGTCAGGACTACGAGGCCAAGGGCGAGAAACTCGTTCCTTACTCCTGCCGTCACGGCTACGCCCACCGGGCGCACGTGATCTGCGACCTGCCACCCAAGGTCGTGGCCGCGGCGATGGGCCACAGCGTGCAGACCCACCTGGCGGCTTACAGCCGCTGGTGCGGAGATGACGTGGTCGATGACGCCTTCGCCAAGGCGGAGCAGCGTTTTCTGGCGGCATGAGGATCACTGCCTCCGCCTTCTCGAACGCCTGGGCCCAGTCCGGCCCAGCCCCTGAGGGTTGCTCAGGGCCCCATACCGCGATTCAGACTGGACCGAAGAGCTGAGCTGGGTTGTCCATGGCGCATCGCGTGTTGACCGAGATCGCCGTGAGCATCTCGGCGCACAAGAAGAACCCCATGGCCACCGTGGCAGCGGGAGATGGGATGGCCGTGGCTGTGCTCAACCGCAACGAACCAGCGTTCTACTGCGTGCCGGCCAAGACCTACGAGGAACTGATGGACCTGGTGGAAGAGCTGAAGCTGAATCGCCTCGCTGATGCTCGCCTGGCGGATGGGCACGAGCCGGTGCAGGTCAGCCTTGATGCCCTCTGACGTCGGCTTTCCTCTGCAGGCCCTGCCTCGGATTGTTGGCTTACTCCAGTGCCGGCCTCATCCCGAGGGCAGTCGCGGCTTGCTGCATCCGACTATCGAAGCTGGCCAGATGGGTGCAACGGCTGTGCAGCGCCACCGCCAGATGCAAGGCGTCACCCGGGCGCAGGCCGAGCCCCGGATCCTGGAGCAGATCCGCTGCCTGGCGAAAGCGGTCGCGATCGAGGGAGCGAAGTTCCACACCGCCCTGCAGCAGGCGCTCGAACTGCTCCCCAGCGGCCTGGCGTACTTCAGAACTGAGGCCGTGATGGCGCTGCTTGATCCCCAGGGCGCTGTGGGTCTCGGTGATCAGCCAGTCGCTGCTGATCAGGAAGTCGCGGGATTCCGCAAACCAGTCGAGCGCTTGGGCACTGCGTTCTTCCGGGGTCAGCAGAGCCACCACCACGCTGGTGTCGAGATAGATCATCGAGGGCTCAGCGTCACCAGCGTTCACCGCCGCGGCATTCCTCGATCACCGAAGGGGTGAGAGGCATGGTGGCCTGAAGCTGGCGCAGATCAGCGGCCAGGACAGAGCGATCCAGCTTGCGCAGAGGCTCCAGGCTCAGTCGGCCATCAGGGCCAACCACGATCTCGATCTGATCGCCTTCCCGCAGGCCGGCCTGACGCAGGCAATCCGTGGGGAGCCGAACGGCCAGGCTGTTGCCCCAGCGGCGGATCGCCTGCTGGAAGTGCCTACCTGGATCCGGGGAAGAGCCCTGAGGCCCGGAAGAAGTCACAGAATCCCCTCGCTGTAGATACACAACTCTACATCTGGTGGGTGCTTCCGTTGATGCAGTGGCTCATCGCAGAGGCCGGCCCGCCGAGCCACGGCACAGCTGAGCGGCAGATCGACATCCGCCAGACGATGGAGGGCCATGGCGTAATTCTCAACGACGGAACGGGCGTGTTGCAGTTTTCCCAGCCTGCACTTGGTCGCGATCTCCCAGGCGAAGGCGGCGCTGACGACGAGCGTGTTGTCACTGTCCTCCAGGGAGTTGCGCAACTCCAAGGAGAGCTTCTGAGGCTCCAACAGAGCCCAGAGCAGCACATGGGTGTCGAGCAGCAGCTTCATGAGCCCCAGCGCTCCAGCTCGTCGTCGGGCAGGGGGCCCGAGAACGCCTCATCCACGCTTCCCTGCAGGAATCCGAGTTGCCGGCGCGGGCTGGGATCGAGGGGCACCAGCTGGGCGATGGGCTTGCCATGACGGGCCAGAACGATGCGCTCACCGGCCGCGACCCTGGCAGCAAGTGCTCGAGGGACTGGCGAAGATCTGGGCAGACAAACCCGGGGGACGCACCCGCCAGATCCAGAGGCCCAAGGCCAGCAGCAACTGCTCCGGCGTCTCCGAGGGCCATCCCTCGTAGGTATACAACTGGCAGAAGGTGGAAATATGCCGATCAAGGGCTTGATCAGCCAGCATGCAAATCAGCCACAGCGGATGACTGGCCGAGATCCGCCATGCTCGGGGTACCGCGTGTTATCAGGAAGGCCTCCAGCCAGGAGACTGAAGCACCCACTAGAGGCTACTGACAACCTGATTGGCAAGAAGCAAGTGTGAAGCCTCCTACCCGGCATGTGAACACAAAACCTGGGAAAACACAAAGTAGACTCATAACTTCATCAAGCATATCTTGGAAATGATGACAGAAAACCGTCGCCCAACATCGTGACGGCTCCATCGTTAGAGGCACCATGCCATTGGCGAGCCGCACAATTTCCGGGCTCCCGATCAAACCCTTCGGTTCATGGAGCTGCATAGGGAAAGTCTGCTCCCTCAGCCAGCCAAAGCGGCTGATACTCTCTCTCGTAGATGCACCATGGCTGGGCTCGGTTGAACGCTTCTGCTGTGGTCTGAGTCAACACCCAATAGCAGAACTGTGCCGCCACATCACTTGGAATCAGGTTGATGCGGTTGCCTCGAAAGAAGGGAGCGAGGGGGAACTCTTCAGGATCCGGATCGCGCAGGCTAGCCTGCATGCCAGTGTCCACCTCACCAGGAATCAACTCAGCCACCACGATCCCCGGACCCAGATCATGCCGCAGGCTTTCTGTGACTGCATGCAGCGCCTGCTTACTCATGCAGTAGGCACCCAGACCCGGCAAGGTGGACTGCGCTGATCGACTGGACAAGTTGAGAATCCGGCCGCCTGAAGACATCAGAGGCGCAATAGCGGCAGCCAACTGCGCCGGAGCCACGGCCATAAGGCAGAGCGCCCGCAGCAAATCAGACGCGGACTGGCGTACAAGAGCTCCAAGCGGCTCAACAACTCCTGCTCCATTCACAAGAGCCGCCACCGGTCGGCCATCAAGAGCGAGATTCAGCTGCTCTACAGCAGCGCCAAGCCCTGCCTCGTGGCTGAGGTCCACGCCCAGTGGAATGAGATTCTCGGCATCGGCGCAAGGCTGTCGCGAGAGCGCAACCACCCCCCGTCCGGAGCCAAGGAAAAGCTTAACGAGCTCATGACCGATTCCACGGCTGCCGCCGGTCAGCACAACAATTCCCTCCGGTAGCTGCTTAGGATGATTCAAACGCATCACTGCCAGGAATAAAATTGAGTGTATCGGGAATCTGGAGGAACTTAGTGCTCTGTCTCAGCAGGTTGTTCAGCTGACACAGGGGGGGGGTGAGGCCGCAAGCGCAGCAGAGGCGCCTGATCACACCGGTTAAACAGGGGCCCACAAGAAGTCCATAGAAATTACATCAAGCCAGCGTATTAATTGCCCTGGCCAGAATCACAATAAACACGACAATCATAGCAATGCCATGCGCAATTTGGAGTAGCTTGATTGACCGTCCCACCAGCAGATGCCCCTCTGGAGGCCCAAAGCAATTGCTGCTCAAGATGGCGAAATAGGCGTAGTCCACGAAGCCCGGCTGCCACCGATCCGACTGCGATAGCTCGCGCTCCAGAGTTTCCTCTGGAAACACGATTCCGTAAGGCATGCTGAGTGTCCCTGACTCAGCATGCCGCTGCTCCCAAAGCAGACCGCGACGACGCGGCAGATTATCGACGAACCAGTACCAGAACAGAAAAATGAGGCAGATGCTCAAATAGAGCATCAACGAATCCATCAGCAACGTATAGGAAGACAGATTGACCCGATAGATCACCAGATTCTCGGAAAGCAGATTAGCAACAGCCATTCCGGAGGCCAACTGCACCATCCGGCCCAGCTGACGCCTGGCAAGAGCAGCTCCCCGGCGCCAGACTGGGAGCACACGCAGCAGCACTAGACCACAGAACGCCAGAAAAAAGGCTGAAAACACCATCAACAGGCTGCGCTGGATGAGCAGCAGCAACCAGTGGCTATTGTCTTGAACCCGCAGCACATGCTCGATGATGCGCAGCCGCAGCCCCAGGTTGAGGACCACCGCCACCAACAGGGAGATCAGATACGGCAAAGATGAATGAAAGCTAGCGCGCACCCGGACATTAAACGCACCCACCATCCGGCACGGACACCGCTGAATGAGTCAAGTCTAGTTGACTGATCGCGATGCGGCCGCGGTAGTGCATGATCTCAGTTGGCTTCTGCTCAGCCGCCCGGATCTCAACGTCTCAGAACGCGTACCTCTCGGGTCGACAGCCAACCAAATGGCGTCGTCGGCGGCTACATGGACTTTGTCGAAGCCGACGCCATACCTACGCAGCTGACAGCAGACGAATTCTCGGCAAGACTTGCCAAGATGAACACCGTAAATTTTAAGATTGCCGCAATGCACATCCTTTAGGCGTTACAACCACAATCCTGTGCTCTCATCAAAGCAAAACAATGTCACCCGCGAAGCAAGTAGATTCACAACTGGATTACGATCCTTCGCAAGAATGTGCCGACATCCTGATAATGACTGGCCTGCATTAAGAGCTAAAGTGGCTCCAGAGAATATTCGGAGTTGAGTTTACACGCCAAGCACGTCACGGGACATCCTACATGGTCTGCGATGCGAAGCGAGCCCTGCGAAAGGTAAGGATTGTTGCACTCCGTCAGCAAGAAAAAGGGCTGACCAGCGCGGCCATCACCGCCACCAAGGCTATGTGCATTTGGAAGCCGAGATTGGCTTTGATGACCGGCATCTGTGCTGGCGTCAGAGGATCCGTGAATCTGGGAGATCTGGTCATAGCCAGCCAATGTTTTGAGCACTCCAGTGGCCAGCTCAGGGATGGGGAACTGATTCCGGTGCAGAATCGCATCTCAACACCGCCATGGGTTCTTGATTTTCTGACGTCGGTCACGGATACTCACGTTCTGCAGGAGCAGATTCCGGTAGACTTTGGCCACCCGATGCCATCTGATTCGAAACCAATCATTCATTATGGTTCGATGGCTTGCGGCCCACAGGTGATCAAAGACAAATCCTATATCGACCAGCTTAAATGCAAGGAGCATTCTCTGCTGGCCATCGACATGGAGTCTTATGGTCTTGCACTCGCCGCCTCGATGTGTAGCACGTATTCACGCTCCATTATTCCACTGGTCGTAAAAGGCGTCTGCGATTTCGCTGATTCAGAAAAAAAGATGACTGGCATGATTATTGCTCTTATGCCAGCGCTGCGTTTGTGCGTGCTTTGCTAGAACAAGCCATGGGTCGCGATAAGGTCTATAATTGGATTAAAGGTGCTCCTGATCATGAGTAATCAGCAATCCGTCGACACCCTCATTTCAGGTGGCATCGTCGTCACCATGGATATTCATCGACGCGTCATTGCCGATGGGGCCGTGGCCATTAAGGCAGGCAGAATCGTTGCCGTCGGGGAGCGTGCATCCGTCGAAGCGAGCTGCAGCCCCCAGCAGCGCATCGATGCCATCGGGCGCGCCGTCATTCCAGGGCTGATCAATGGCCATGCCCATCTGCCGATGACTCTGTTCCGTGGCCTGGCGGATGACCAGGACCTCGACGACTGGCTGCAACACACGATCTTCCCTGCCGAAGCGATGAACGTGGATGAAGCCTTCGTGCGCTGCGGCACACGCCTCGGACTCGCTGAGCTGATTCGCGGCGGTATCACCACCGTCTGCGACATGTATTACTACGAAATGGCCGTAGCCGAGGAGGTGGCAGCCGCCGGGCTGCGCGGTCTGCTTGGGCAAGCTCTGATTGACTTCCCAGCTCCCGACGCCGCCGACCATGCCACGGCGCTCAACACCATCCATCGCTTCGTGGAGCGCTGGCAGGGTCATGCCCTGATCACTCCGGCGATCGCCCCGCATGCCCCCTACACCGTGGGAGATGAGCATCTGATCGAGGCTCACCGATTCGCCCTTGAACGCGATTGCCCGCTGATCATTCACCTGGCGGAAAGCCGCCATGAGGTTTCAGAGAGCCTGCGGCTCAAGGGGGCCAGACCCGTGGAACATCTGGCGCGCCTCGGGGTGCTCAGCGAGCACATGGTGGCGGCTCATGTCGTCTGGGCAGAAGCCCATGAACTCGATATGCTGGCCCACCATGGCGTCGGCGTGGTGCATAACCCTCAGTCGAACATGAAGCTCGCCTCCGGTGTAGCACCGCTACCGCAGATGCTGTCGCGGGATATGGCGGTTGGACTAGGCACTGATGGCTCGGCCTCCAATAATGATCTTAGCCTCTGGGAGGAAATTGACACGGCAGCCAAGCTGCACAAGTTGATCACGGCTGATCCCAAGGTGGTCTCCGCACAGCAAGCGTTTGAGCTCGCTACGATCCGCGGGGCGAGAGCCCTGCATCTGGAAGCCCAGATCGGCTCTCTGGAAGTGGGCAAGCGGGCGGATGTCGTTGTGCTGGAAATGGAAGCGATCGACCAGGTTCCTCTAAGTAGTATCTATTCGGCTCTGGTCTATGCCACCAAGGCCAATGATGTCTGCGATTTATTAGTGAATGGCCGTGTGTTGATGCGTGATCGCCAGTTAATCACCATCGACGAAGCACAGGTCAGAAATGCTAGCCTTGTTCTTAGACATCAGATCATCGAACGGCTTCAAGCCGTTGCTTGACTGCCCTCTCACAGCCTGTTGATCCTGAAAGTCACTTAGGCGGCCTGAGCCGCCTTATTGCTTCCTTGGCCGGCGATCTTATTGGAGCCTTTAATGAATCGAAGGGGTTGCTTCTGAATCAAGCCGTGAAGACTCGCTTCCTAGGTGTTACCAATCGGCTGGAGCCATCGCTGGGGGTGAAAGGTTTGGCCTAAGATCGACACAAAAAGCCAATCTATTCAGGATGTGGGTATCCGCCAAAGACCCACATCGACAAGCGGCAAGAGAATGAAGAGGAAGTGTGCTGGGGAGAACTGCCCGTCTTGTACCCATCGAGCTCATCGAAGCCATCGGCTGGATCGTCCTGCTCGTAGGGCACGAACTCAAACACCTGAACGACGCGTAGCTGGAAGGTCATGCCACAGCCTTTCTCTTCGTCCCAACCGTAGATGTTGAATATGACGACCACGTTGGAGCCGTTGCCGATGGCCGCGCCATCCAAGTGCTGCTTTTTCTGATCGACGATGCGGGGACCCTCGGACAGGGAGCCATGGCGCCGCTGAAACTGAGGCACCTTGACTCGAGACGAACGGTGATCTCGCTCGGCTTCTCCTTGTCGGGCTTCCAGGGGAAGCCCAAGTTTCATTGCCGCGATGCAGAGTGGCCCGAAGAGCTGGGCTGGTTGAAGACGTGGAGCTGAATCGCCTCGCTGATGCTCGCCTGGCGGACGGGCAAGAGCCGTTGCAGGTCAGTCTTGCTGCCCTCTGACTTCGAGTTTCCTCTGGAGGCTCCGCTTCGTATTGTTGATTTACTCCAGTGCTGACATCATCCCGAGGGCAGCTGCAGCCTGCTGCATCCAGCTATCGAAGCTGGGCAGATGGGTGCAGCGGCTGCGCGAGGCCACCGACTGATGAAAGCGGTCGCGATCGAGGGAGCGAAGTTCCACACCGCCCTGCAGCAGGCGCTCGAACTGCTCCCCAGCGGCCTGGCGTACTTCAGAACTGAGGCCGTGATGGCGCTGCTTGATCCCCAGGGCGCTGTGGGTCTCGGTGATCAGCCAGTCGCTGCTGATCAGGAAGTCGCGGGATTCCGCAAACCAGTCGAGCGCTTGGGCACTGCGTTCTTCCGGGGTCAGCAGAGCCACCACCACGCTGGTGTCGAGATAGATCATCGAGGGCTCAGCGTCACCAGCGTTCACCGCCGCGGCATTCCTCGATCACCGAAGGGGTGAGAGGCATGGTGGCCTGAAGCTGGCGCAGATCAGCGGCCAGGACAGAGCGATCCAGCTTGCGCAGAGGCTCCAGGCTCAGGCGGCCATCAGCTCCAACGACGATGTCGATCTGATCGCCTTCCTGCAGTCCGGCCTGACGCAGGCAATCGGCCGGGAGCCTGACCGCCAGGCTGTTCCCCCAGCGGCGGATCGCCTGCGGGAAGTGCTGGCCAGCATCAGCTGAGCGATCCTGAGGCCTGGACTGTGTCAAGGAGCATCTGCGGCCGATCACGGCCGCCTGTAGAGACATGACTCTACGTCCGACTTGTGGCATTCTGGGCTGTAGATGCCGCCGGCTCCAGCCGGTGATCCTGGCTTCCACGTTCTCGAGTTGCCACTGCAGGGGCCCCCGGCCTTGGGTGCAGCCGCAGCTGGCGGAGTGTTTCGCGGCTTATGCCCAGGGCAGCGCATGCCTCGGCGGTCGTCACCCAGACCCGGTGACGACCAGACGGGGGTGGGGTCGTCTGGTTCTCCATCAGCCCAGCTCCCGCACCACGTCGACAACGGCCGGGTTCCAGAGGATCTGCTAGCCGCTATGTCCATGCCGCCAGGTGCCAGGGCTGACTGAGCCCAGGATCCCCGCGAGCAAATTGCGTAGATCCTCCAACCGCTACAACATCAAATGTCGTGCCTCCGGGTACTGCCTCGTCTACGAGGTGCGTGAGCACGAGCTGCTGGTGCTGGTTGTGGCGGTTGGCAAGCGGGAGCGTAATGCTGTCTACCGACAAACTGCCCAGCGCTGAGGCCCTGCCTCATGGCCGACTCGATGCACCCCGAGCTGGATCAGCTGCGCCGGGAGAACGCCCGCTTGATTGGGCTTCTGGAGGCCCACGGCATCGCCTGGCGATCCGGCGGCCCTGCCCCAACGGAACCCGCGCCGATTTCGCAGGCAGCACCTGCCAACGGCCCCAGTTCCACGCGGGAGAAGGTGGCGCTGTTCCGGCGCCTGTTCCGCGGTCGCGACGACGTGCATGCCCTGCGCTGGCAGAGCAACAGCAGCGGGCGCTCGGGGTATGGGCCGGCCTGTGCGAATGAATGGAAGCCGGGGATCTGCGAGAAGCCTCGTGTGGCGTGCCGCGACTGCAGCCACCGGGAGCTATTGCCGCTCAGCGATGCGGCGATCTACGGCCATCTGGCCGGAGACCACACCATCGGCCTCTACCCCCTGCTGGAGAACGACCACTGCCACCTGCTGGCCGTCGACTTTGACGAGCAGGACTGGCGTGATGACGCCCGGGCCTTTCTGGGCTCCTGCCGGCAGCTGGGCGTGCCAGCGGCCCTGGAGATCTCCCGTTCCGGAGAGGGCGCCCACGTGTGGGTGTTCTTCGAGGAGGCGGTACCGGCCCGAGAGGCCCGTCAACTCGGGGCAGCCCTGATCAGCCACACCTGCGCTGCGTCATATCAATTGCAGCTGAGCTCCTACGACCGGCTCTTCCCCAATCAGGACAGCATGCCCAAGGGGGGCTTCGGCAACCTGATCGCCCTGCCGCTGCAGAAGGAAGCCCGGCAGCGGGGTTGCAGCGTGTTCGTGAATGACGACCTGCATCCCTATCCCGATCAGTGGGCCTATCTGGCAACCCTGCAGAGGTTGCCTGTGGCGGGGCTGCAGACCTTGATCCAGAGCGCCACGTGCGGTGCCCATCCTCTCGATCTGGCGTTCATCGACGAGGAGGACATGGCGACTCCATGGAAGGCAGCGGTGCCGCTTTCGCGGCTCAGGGGACCGCTGCCCACCTCCCTCACGCTCACCCTGGCTGATCGCCTCTATGTGGAGCGCTTGGGCCTACCGCAGCCACTACTCAATCGCCTGATTCGCCTCGCCGCCTTCGCCAACCCGGCCTTCTTCAAGGCCCAGGCGATGCGACTGTCGGTGTGGGACAAACCGCGGGTGATCGGCTGCGCCGAGAACTTTCCTCAGCACATTGCCCTGCCTCGGGGCTGCCTGGAACCCGTGCAGACCCTGCTGCAGGAGCAGGGGATCAGCTGGGAGCTGGTGGATGAACGTCAGAACGGCTCACCGCTGGAGATGGCGTTCACGGGCCAGCTGCGCGCTGACCAGGAGGCCGCCGTCGAAGCGATGCTGCGCCATGACATCGGCGTGCTGCAGGCACCGACGGCCTTCGGGAAAACGGTGGTGGCGGCAGCGATCCTGGCCCGGCGGGGTGTGAACACCCTGGTGCTGGTGCATCGGGCGGATCTGCTGCGCCAATGGCAGGAGCGGCTCCACACCTTTCTGGATGTCGCTCCCGAGGCGATCGGTTGCATCGGTGGAGGCAAAGCCAAGCCCACCGGCCAACTCGACATCGCCGTGATGCAGTCGCTGGTGCGCAAGGGCGAGGTGAATCCCTTGGTGCAGAGCTACGGGCAGGTGATTGTCGACGAATGCCACCACATCGCGGCGGCGTCCTTTGAGGCCATCCTGCGCCAGGTGAAGGCCCGCTACGTGCTGGGGCTGTCGGCCACCCTGGTGCGCCGCGACGGTCTGCAGCCGATCCTGTTCATGCAGTGCGGCCCCATTCGCCACACCGCCCAGCGGCCTGCCGGAGCGCCCCAGACCCTGGAACTGGTGAGCCGCACCCATCAGCTCGAGGGGCTGCCAACCGATCTGCCGATCCAGGAGCTGATGCGCCGCTTGGCGGAAGACCCACGCCGCACCGAGCGGATCGTGGAGGAGGCTCTCGCCTGCTGGGGTGACGGCCACCGTTTGTTGCTCCTGAGCGAGCGCACCGATCACATCACGACGATCGCCGCCGCTCTGGCTGACAGGGTGGCAAACCTGTTCCTGTTGCATGGGCGGCTGAGCGCACGCCAGCGCAGCGCCACCCTGGCCGCGCTGGAAGCGTTACCTCCTGATGCACCCCGCATCGTGCTGGCCACCCCCCTCTGCCAGGAAAGATGACGCCTCTCCATTCCGACCATTTCAACCACCAGGGGGCCTGATGGAACCGACCAATGCGTCCTTACAGCGAGGCCGTCAAGGCTGATGTCCGCCGGCGGATGGGGCCTCCCCACCGCCAGAGCTGCACTGAGATCGCCCAGGAGCTGGGCATTCACGTGATCACCCTCTACAAGTGGCGGAAGGCCTGGCGGCTGCAGGGGGAGGTGGTGCCAGCCACCCAGAAGGATCCGGAGGGTTGGGGTCCCTCCGACAAGTTCACAGTGGTGCTGGAGAGTGCTGGCATGAATGCCACCGAACTCAGCACCTACTGCCGCGAACGGGGCCTTTTCCCCGAACAGGTGGACCGCTGGCGCCCCCCTCTGCCAGGAAAGATGACGCCTCTCCATTCCGACCATTTCAACCACCAGGGGGCCTGATGGAACCGACCAATGCGTCCTTACAGCGAGGCCGTCAAGGCTGATGTCCGCCGGCGGATGGGGCCTCCCCACCGCCAGAGCTGCACTGAGATCGCCCAGGAGCTGGGCATTCACGTGATCACCCTCTACAAGTGGCGGAAGGCCTGGCGGCTGCAGGGGGAGGTGGTGCCAGCCACCCAGAAGGATCCGGAGGGTTGGGGTCCCTCCGACAAGTTCACAGTGGTGCTGGAGAGTGCTGGCATGAATGCCACCGAACTCAGCACCTACTGCCGCGAACGGGGCCTTTTCCCCGAACAGGTGGACCGCTGGCGCCAGGCGGCGCAGGATGCCAATGCGCAGCCACTGCTGACCATGGCCGAGCAGAAAGACCTGGAGAAGCGCCACCAGGCCGATCAGCGGGAGATCAAGCGCCTGCAGCAGGAATTGCGCCGTAAGGACAAGGCCTTGGCAGAGGCGGCTGCTCTGCTGATGGCGTCAAAAAAGATCCAGGCCTACTGGGGAGAGGACGGGGACGATTGACCTCTCCAGTTGATCGCCGTAAGGCGCTGGAGATCCTCGATGCCGGTATGGCGGCTGGTGCACGGTCTTTTGAACTGGCCACGCTGCTGGGCGTGGGGCTGAGCACCCTGCAGCGCTGGCGGCGTCAGTTCGCAGGTGATGGGGACGGCCATGATGGCCG
This sequence comes from Synechococcus sp. CBW1107, assembly GCF_015841355.1. NCBI lineage: Bacteria > Bacillati > Cyanobacteriota > Cyanophyceae > Synechococcales > Synechococcaceae > Synechococcus > Synechococcus sp. CBW1107. Next base: position 1,457,048 of record NZ_CP064908.1, on the reverse strand, counting down.
TAAAGGCAGCCACCGCCTGGTTTCTCACCGATTGACAGATGAGGAACGCCAGCGGATTCTCCTCACCTGCAACCAATCAGAATTCGCAGCTCTGCCACCCGCGCAGATCGTTCCTGTGCTGGCCGATCGGGGCGTCTACATCGGCTCAGAGCGCAGCTTCTATCGGGTGCTCCACGCCCATGGCCAGGCTCACCATCGCGGTCGGGCCCGTCCACCGCAGGAACCCCGCGCAGTGCCACGACTCGAGGCAAGGGGGCCGAATCAGGTGTGGAGCTGGGACATCACCTACCTGCCCACCAGCGTGCGTGGTGTCTGGCTCTATCTCTATCTGGTGATCGACGTCTGGAGCCGCAAAGTGGTGGCCTGGGATGTCGCCGATCGCGAGGACGCACAGATCGCCGCTGATCTCGTCAGCCGGGCCTGCCTGCGGGAGCGGATCAGTAGAAGGCGCCGCCAGACGCTGATCCTCCATGCCGACAACGGCAACGCCATGAGAGCGGCCACCCTGGAAACCCGGCTGGAGGAGCTGGGCGTTCTGCGGTCGTTCTCCAGGCCGAGGGTCAGCAATGACAACCCCTACTCGGAGTCGCTGTTCCGCACCGTGAAATACCGGCCGGACTACCCCCGGCGGCCATTCAACAGCGTGGAAGAAGCCTGCTCCTGGGCCTGTGCATTCGTGGACTGGTACAACCACCAGCACCGCCACAGCGGCATCCGGTTCGTGACTCCCGATCAGCGCCATAGCGGCCAGGCCGTTGCGATCTGCAGCCAACGAGCCCAGCTGTACGAACAGGCCCGTCAACGGCATCCTCGCCGCTGGAGCGGCAGCACACGCTGCTGGCGTCAGCCGGAGGTGGTCTGGATCAACCCACCAGATCCAGAAAACAGCACCAATCCGACTACGTTGGTAATGGCCGCCTGATCAGCGGCAGGGACGTCATCTTTCCTGGCAGTCACCGCAACGGATGTGGGAGCGGCGGCTGCGGGGCTATCGGGCCATGGGCTATGCGCTGCGTGCAGATCAGCTATCAATGGCAATCACCTCATCGAAAGCTTCTCACGGACCTTCTCACATCCAAGCCTGAGGGCTTGCGAGACTCACCGCAGCGCAGGCAGTTCGGCCAATCCATCGAGAAGCTTCCCAAGCTGAACGTCGCCGGTTCGAGTCCGGTCACCCGCTTGTGATCTGAAGATCAATTCCTCGTCAATCCCTGACCGGGACTGAATGAAGAGTGTCGAGCCCTTCAGGATCTCGGCTTGATCACCTGGAGAATCTGGGGTCCAATGCTCCCGGCGCGACGCTCACAATCCAGAGATTTGAGTACAGCCTGAGCCGCTTCGACAAGATCACCTCGCTGGGCAGCAGCTTCGGCACGGGATTCATGCTTGGCCGCATCGCGGAGAAACTGGCTTCGTTGCTCTGATCCTTGTGACATGGCGATCGAAGATCGCGTTTGAACCGCAAGCACAACAACAGATCAATCTTGGGCCACTCTAACGCTTCGGCGAGAATATGGCTTGAAAGAGAGAGGAATCCTGACAGGAAGAGACCGGTTCAGCTGATCAGGTGCCGGGCTCTTCGCCCAGACCACCGAGGGCCTCGATCTGGATACGCAACTGGCCCGCCCGGCTGCTGTCCCCACGGCTGATGGCGATGGCCAGCGCGAACTCCAGCTTCTCGAGCTGATGGCCACCTTCAATGTAGCCAGGGCGGTGGACGGTGGACGGAGCGGTCAACGACCCCCCGTTACGGGGCAGGGGGCAGGCCGGATAGGTGCTGGCCATGGTTGTTTTTCTTTTCATTCTGCCACTCAGAAGCAGGGCGCTGCCAGCTTGAGTGATAAGGACGCTCCTTGAGTGGTCAGGATCTGCCCCTGAGTGATCAGGTCCTGTCACGACGGGACGGGATGAGGTGCTGACCCAGACGCCGGAGCGGTGCCGACGACCACCTAGGCGGCCAGGTCCAGCTCCTGCGGTGAGGCAGGCTCGACCGCCACCGGAGCGGACGCCGGCGCTGACGTCTCAAGCAGCTGGCGGCAGTCCCGCAGCAGCACCTCCACATTGGAGAGAGCCTGGAGCTGATCGGACTCCGGCTGCTGGTCGTCCTCCAGCGCCATCTCCAGCAGGCCCAGCCGTTGCTCCAGGTGCACCAGCCGATGCGACAGGGCCGCCACCGTCTGGGCGAGATCCTCCGCCGTGCGGGTGATGCGGAACGACACCGATTCCGAGGGCATGGCAACCGAACCAAGAAGGCCGATCACAACACAGAACCGCTCACCGCTCAAGCCATCTCCCAGACTGAGTCGTCCTGGCGTCACCTGCGGGCATGCCCAGCCTGGCCACTCTGGCGATCTACCTCCTTGCCGGCCTGGGCGGTGGCCTGCTCGCCCTGCGCACGGGGATTCCAGCGGCGCCCCTGGCGGGGGCCCTGCTCGGCGCGGGCCTGGTGAGCATGAGCGGGCGCTGGGATGTGGCCCACTGGCCCCCTGGCACCCGTACGGGCCTGGAGATCGCCATCGGCACGGTGATCGGCACCGGCCTCACCAGCACAGCGCTGACGGAACTGCGGCAACTGTGGCGGCCGGCGATCCTGATCACCGTCACCCTGGTGGCCACCGGCCTGGTGGTCGGCCTCTGGAGCAGCAGGCTGCTGGGCGTGAGTCCGATCATCACCCTGCTCGGGGCAGCCCCTGGCGGCATCAGCGGCATGAGCCTGGTGGGCGCTGAATTCGGAGTCGGGGCAGCCGTGGCGGCCCTTCACGCCGTGAGGCTGATCACGGTGCTGCTGGTGGTGCCCATCGTGATCAGGATGGTGCTGTCATTCACAGCTGGTCATCCCTCCGGTTGACAGGCACCCGTGCCGCCCCCTCGACAGTTCGGAGTCGACCGATACGTTGGTGCCCGATGACCGGCTCCACTGACCGACTCGATGCTGTCCCGTCTCCTCCGTCCCTGCCCAACGTCCACGGCACCCGCCAGGGACCGTAGCCACAGTTTGAGGTCGGCCCTGCACGGGATCCTGCTGCCCGGCCTGGTGCTCCTGACGGGTCCGCTCCCCGTGCTGAGCCAGCCGAACCCCAGCGATCCAGGCACCAAAGGCGCGGAGGTGTACTGCTTCATGCGCAAGGCCGGCAATGATCACGACGTGAGCTGGAACGCCGCCTATGCCCTGATCAAACGCCAGGGCTCCAGTCTGTTCAAGACCTCTCCAGAACATGCCGCGGTGATGATCACCGAGGCCGTGGTGAATTCCCCCGAGGCCTTCCCCGACTGCGGCCGCTTCATGGGAGCCCTCTATGGCGGTGATAAGCCCGTGCCACTGAGGACCGACATCCCCGCCAATGGCAGCACAGGTCCTGTTCCCATCCCCAGCGGCGGCGGAACCACTCGCCATGACCGCTATTCCTACTGATTCCCTTCGCACAGCCCCCCCCCGGGCCCTCTGGTGCGCTCTGGCTCTGGTCCTGGCTCTGGCCGGTTGCGCGGCAGCGGAACCCCCGACCACGGAATCCCCACGGCTGCGTCGGGACGAGTGCCTCGATGAGGTCAAGGTGGATCGGCTCGATCAGGCCCTCGAGCACTGCGACAGGGTGGTGAGCGCCTACCCACTGGAGGCCCGTCCCCTCAGTGACCGCTTCGTGATTCACACCCTCAGGGGCGAACTGGCCAGGGCCTGCCAGGACATCGACAGGGCGGCAGAGCTGCTCAAGGCCACCGGAAACGGCAAGCCCGCGAAGGATGCCGACGACCCCCAGCTGGTCACCGACATCCGTGTGCGCCAGGAAAGCTGCCGCGACATCCCGGCGGCAGCGGCCCCCTGACTCACCAGGCCTCCAGCAACTGGCGCACCATCGCCGGCAGGGCCTGGCGGCGCAGGATCGCCTGACGGCCCCCGAGGGCCAGGGCGATCCGCTCGGCCTTGCTGGCGATCAACCCGTCCACCAGCTGATCGGCGACCCCCAGCTGCAGCCAATGGGCCGTGAGGGGACCGGCCATACCGATCCGATGGGCCCGGTCTTCCGCCTGCTCGGTATCGCCCGGGGTCCAGGGCCTCTCCAGCAGCACAACGTGACTGGCTCGGTGCAGCGTGAAGCCGAGACCCGCCACCGCGAAGGTGGCCACCAGCAGGGGCACCCGACCCGCCTGGAAGCGCTCCACCTGGCGCTGGCGCTCCGGTGGCTTGAGACGGCCCGTGAGCACGGCACCACCAAGGCTCGCGGCCAGCCGCTCGGCAGGGGCCACGAAGGCTGTGAACACCACCACCGCCGCTCCGTCCGCGAGCAACTCGGTGACCAGAGCCTGGGCCGCCGGCAGCTTGTAGGCCGCGCCGATCTGCCTGAGGGCCGTGAGCATCGCCAGGGATTCAGCGTCGCGGCGCACCTCGCCGCGGGCGGCCCGAAGGCGGTAGCGCTCCACCCGTTGCTGCAGCTCATGCTCGAAGCCCCGGGCCTCGCTGGCGCTGAGCGTCACGGGGCAGATCAGACGCCGCTTGGGGGGAAGGTCGAGGCAATCCTGCTTGCGACGGTGCAGCACCAACGGCTGAATCAGACGGTGCAGGTCCTCCAGACGTTCAGCACCGTTGGCCTGCCAATGGCGGCGCCCGCCGCTTTCGCACCAATGGCCCTGGCAATAGGTCTGCTCAAAGCTGAGCTGATCACGGCCAAGGGGATGATCGATCGCCGCCAGGAGGGGGAAGAGCTGCAGCGGGCGGCCGTTCTTCATCGGGGTGCCGCTCAGAAGCCAGATCGCCCGCAGGCGCGGATGGCGGGCCAGGCGCAGCAGAGCGCGGGTACGGGCCGCCCCCAGGTTCTGGGCGAAATGGGCCTCATCCACAAGCAGCACGGTGCCGGCAGGGGGCAATTCCGCCGGCAATCGCGCCCAGCTGAACAGCTCCACGGCCAGTTGCAGGGCCAGGGACTCCTGCCGCCAGAAGCCGTGCAGACCCACCGGAGCCACCACGGCAATGCGGCAGTCGGCGCAACGGGACAGGGCGCGGGCCGCCATCAGGGCTGTGAGGGTCTTGCCCAGGCCCATCGCATGGGCCAGAACAGCTCCACGGCGCGCCAGCAGCCAGCGGGCCGCCGTGCGCTGGTGGCTGAACAGCTGGCGCCCGTCCGGCAAGGGAGCCTCCAGCTGGGCCGCTGCCACCAACTCCCGATGAGGGGGCAGGGGAGGGAGGGGCTGGCGCAACCAGGCCAGCCACTGGGCGAGGTCCGGCTCGATCAGGAAGCGCTCCCCCAGCAGAGCCTCCAGCTGGCCGGCGGCCTCGAGCGGAAACTCCCAGCATTGGCGCTGGGCCCTCCAGCGGCCCGGCGGCCTGATCCGTCGCAACTGGGCCTGGGTGACCGGGTCGAACGGGGAGATCACCTCGATCAGGCCGCAGGACCCAAGCCGCAGCAGGCAGCGCAGCTGAGTCCCTCGCGTGACTCGCAGGGACACAGCCGCGCATCGTGGACTTGGATTCTAGTCGGCTTGGCGCCTTGAACAAGGCTCCTCGATCAGCTTGAAAAAATGAAGTCGTCGACACATTGACAGTCCAGAAGCCATGGGCAAACTGTCCGCAACCGAGGCATGGGAATGCAGGTCAGGGATGCGGTCTTCCTTGAGGATCTCTGCCCCAAGTTGCGAGTCAGACGCTGGAGACAATCCCTGCACAAACAGACCCAACATCGCTGTATTTATTGCGGCAATCGTTCGGAGTCGATTGATCATCTGATGCCGCGCTGCCGCGGCGGGCTGAGCGTGACCGAAAACTGCGTTCCCGCCTGCCTGGCCTGCAACGGCCACAAAAGCGACGCTGACGCTTTCGACTGGTACCGGCGTCAGCGCTTCTACGATCCGCGCCGGGCGATGGCGATCCGCGCCTGGATGGATGGGGACCTGCGCCTGGCCGTGCGCCTGTTGCAGTGGGCCGCTCCCGAACCGGCAGCGGCGCCAACCCAACCGGCACCCCTGGCTCAGAGGCCGCCCCTGACCCTGCAGCCGGCCTGAAACCAAGTCTTCGTCACCAGACACGACAGGCCGCTGGACCGTTGTGACGCTCGCAGAGGGCCGCGAGCTGCTCGGGCTGCTCGGGAGCCACCAGGGCCGCGGTGAGGACCAGGGCCACCACCACCAGCGGAAGAGCCCCCACGGCATGGGGGAAGCTCCAGGGACGGGCCTGGCCAGGGCGGGGCAGACTCGCTGGGAGGGGACGGGATGTAGAGAAGCAGGAGGAAGCCATCGGCGGAACCGAGCAGTGATACAGGTGTACTCATGGTGAATGCTGTTGTCAACCGCAGCCCCTGGAGAGGGGCCTCCGGCCGGATGCTCGTGCTGGGGGGCGGTTACAGCGGCCGGCGCTTCGCCTCGGCGGTAGCCGCCACAGGCATGCCTGTGCTGATCAGCCAGCGCCACGGTGGCCATCGCGTCTTCGAGGAGGGAATCAGCCCGGTGGCCTTCGCCAGCGAGCTCAGGCCTGGGATCGAGCCCGCAGCCCTGGAGGAGGTGACCCATGTGCTGGTCACGGTTCCCCCAGGCCGTGACGGCAAGGATCCGGTGCTGGAAAGCCTTGGCGCCATCCTGGCCGGCCTGCCGCTGCAATGGCTGGGCTACCTCTCCACCTCCGGGGTCTATGGCGATCGCGGCGGCGCCTGGGTCCACGAAGGCGACCCGCCTGCTCCGGGACTGCCCCGCAGCCGTGCCCGGCTGGCCTGCGAACAGGCGTGGCAGGCCAGCGGCCTGCCCCTGCAGGTGTTCCGCCTGCCGGCGATCTACGGGCCGGGGCGCTGCCCGTTCGATGGCCTGCGCGCCGGCAGCAGCCGCCTGATCCACAAACCGGCCCAGGTGTTCAGCCGCATCCACGTCGATGACATCACCGGTGCCCTGCTGCACAACCTCGCCCTGCCGAGTGATCAGCGGCCTTCTGTACTGAACGTGGCGGACGACAGGCCCTGCCCATCGAGTGAAACCCTGGGCTATGCCGCCCATCTGCTCGACTGCAAATTACCCGAGGTGGAGTCCTACGCGCAGATCCAGGAGAGCCTCAGTCCGATGGCCCGCAGCTTCTGGAGCGAGAATCGCCGCACCAGCAACAGGCGGCTGCGCGTCGAGCTCGGTTACCGGCTGCGCTTTCCCAGTTACCGGGAAGGATTCAGGGCTTCCCTGCTGGAGGAACAGGCTCTTCAGCGAGGGGATGGCTGCAGCACCTCCTCAGGGCAGACCGGAGCTGCCAGCGGTTGAAGATTGGTGAGGCTGGGAATGTTCAGGTCAGCCTTCAGTCGGCACCAGTCGATCACAACCCATTTCTTCTGCAACCCGTGAGCCAGGCCCAGAACCAGTCCCCCCAGAAGCAACCAGCGGATCATGACTCTCAAGGCCACTGGCAACAACGCTAAACAAGGAGTCATCGCCCTGGCCCTGGGGGATCCCGCCGGCATCGGCGCCGAGGTGACCCTCAAGTCCCTGGCTGTCCTGAAGGCGCGGGGCACAGCTGAGACTGTGGTGCTGGTGGGCTGCCGCCGCTGGCTGGAGCAGACCTACATGGAGCTGCGCGACCGCAGTGCGGCGCCGCTGGCGGATCCAGGTGACTACCCCATCCTCGACAGGCCACTGCAGGAGGGGATCGTCCCGGGGCAGGGGACGGCGGCGAGTGGTGCGGCCAGCTTCGCCTGGCTGAATGCGGCGGTGGATCTGGTGCTCAGCGGTCAGGCCCGGTCCCTGACCACGGCGCCGATCGCCAAACACGCCTGGCACGCCGCCGGCCATCGTTACCCCGGTCAGACCGAGCGGCTGGCGGAACTCTGCGGGCGAAAGCAGGCTTCGATGCTGTTCACCGCCCGCTCACCCGGGGGCCGCTGGCGGTTGAACACCCTGCTGGCCACCACCCACATCCCCCTGGCCGAGGTGCCCCAGGCCCTCACACCCACCCTGGTGGAGCATCAGCTGGAGATGCTGCTGGACTTCTGCCGGCGCTTTCAGCCCGAGCCCAGCCTGACGGTGGCCGGTCTGAATCCCCATGCCGGCGAAGGGGGCCAGTTGGGGATGGAGGAGCAGGACTGGCTGATTCCACTGCTGGAGGGCTGGCGGCAGAGGCATCCCTCGGTGACGGTGAAGGGGCCACTTCCGCCGGACAGCTGCTGGCTGGGGGCGGCCGCGGCCTGGCGTGGTGATGGTCAGGGAGCTGACGGGTACCTGGCGCTGTATCACGATCAGGGGCTGATCCCCGTCAAGCTGCTGGCCTTCGATGCGGCCGTGAACACGACCCTGGGGCTGCCCTTCCTGCGCACGTCACCGGATCACGGAACCGGCTTCGACATCGCCGGTGCTGGCCTGGCCCGTGCCGACAGCATGGTGGCGGCCCTGGAGACAGCCTGGGAGCTGGGCTGAGCCCGGCTACAGCCGGCTCGGCTCAGCATCTCTGGATTCAGGCGGGCTTGACCCGCAGCAGCACCTGGCCGAATTCCACCGGTGTGCCGTTCTCCACCAGGATCTCCACCAGTTCACCGCTGACTTCAGCCTCCAGCTCGTTCATCAGCTTCATGGCCTCGAGAATGCATACAGGCTGGCCGACACTGATCCGGCTGCCGATCTCGACGAAGGGCGGATCGGTCGGCGAGGGAGAGCGATAGAAGGTGCCCACCATCGGGGCCGTGATGTCGACGAGATCGGCCCGCAACGACGAGGGGGCAGGCGGGGGGCTGGAGGGAGCCGTGACGCCGGCGGAACCCTGGGCCGGAGCGGCGGCTGGAGCTTCCGCGGGAGAGGCCACCGGGGCCGGTGCAGGGGGCAGCACTGCTGGAGCCGGCAGATTGCGGCGCACTTCCAGACGGAAATCGTCACCCTCGAGCTTCAGCTCCTGGATGTCGCTTTGCTCCAGGAAGATGAGCAGGTTGTGCAGTTGGTCGTGGTCGAGCTGCATGGCAATCAGGACTCCCGCCCGAGATAACTGTCGTTGCGCGTGTCGATCTTGATCTTCTCGCCAATGGTGATGAACAAGGGCACCATCACCTGGGCGCCGGTCTCGACGATGGCGGGCTTGGTCCCCCCGGTGGCGGTGTCACCCTTGACGCCAGGGTCGGTCTGGGTGACCTCGAGCACCACGGAGTTGGGAAGTTCCACCTCCAGGGGCGACCCGTTCCAGGACACCACGTTCACCTCCATCCCTTCCTTGAGGTACTTGCGACCATCACCGATCTGCTTGGCCGTGAGACGAGTCTCCTCGTAGGAGGCCATGTTCATGAAGACGTACTCGTCACCCTCCATGTAGGTGTGTTGCAGGGTGGATTTCTCGAGCTGGGCCTGGGCGACGGTCTCCCCGGCTCGGAAGGTCTTCTCGACCACGTTGCCGCTTTGCACGGCCTTGAGCTTGGTGCGCACGAAGGCAGAGCCCTTGCCAGGCTTGACATGCAGAAACTCGACGACCCTCCAGACCTGTCCATCGAGCTCGATGGTGGTGCCAGTTCGGAAGTCGTTGCTCGAGATCATTCCGGCGGAACGGGTGAGCGGGATTGTACGGCTGGCCGTTGAACCCCCTCAGAGACTGGCTCTGGCCCCCGGCAGGCTGTGCCAAAGTCCGAAGTACGGCAGAACGCCCGGAGACCGGCAGGGACAGCCATGAACAGGAGTTCTCAGCAACCGCAAGCCCGCAGGCCCGTGGCCCAGCGTCCGGGAGAGCAGCGCCGGAACCCCTGGCGGGCCATCACACGACTGCTGCTGGCGCTGGTGATCGCCTGTGGCGCCAGCTTCTTCGGCCTGATCAGCCCGGTGGCGGCGGCCCTGCCGCCGGGGAACGCCGTCACCGATCCTGCAGCCCTTCTGCGCAATGCCTTGCCGATCGAGCAGCCGGATCTGCAGAACCTGCAGCATCGCCTGGAAGACAGCAGCGACGACCTGCGTGCCAAGCGCTGGAGCGCGCTCACCGGCAAGACCCGCAAAGCCCAGGCTCTGCTGAGCAGCCGGCGCTCAGCCCTGCTCGCGGCCTACCAGCCCGAGCAGCGCGATCAGGCCACGGCCCTGCTCGACCGCCTCGAATCTGAATTGCAGGCCGTGGCCGAGGCCGCCGAGCAGCAGGACCGCGACGCCTTCCTGGCCACCCGCCGCCGTGCCCTGAGCACCATCGGAGAAGCGGAAGCCCTGCTGGTGGGGCCGTTCCCCTTCGACATTCCGGCAGAGTTCGCCGACCTGCCCAGGCTGCTGGGTCGCGCCACCGTGAAGCTCACCACCACCAAAGGGGACCTGATCGCCGTGGTGGATGGCTACAACGCACCACTGACCGCCGGAGCCTTCGTTGATCTGGTTCAGCGGGGGTTCTACGACAACCTGCCCTTCATCCGCGCCGAGGATTTCTACGTCCTGCAGACCGGCGATCCAAAAGGAGCCGCCAGCGGCTATGTGGACGCCTCCGGCCACGAACGGAAGGTGCCCCTCGAGATCATGGTGCCGGGTGAGAGCAAGCCCTTCTACAACAGGACCTTCGAGGAGCTCGGCCTGTTCAAGGCCACTCCGGTTCTGCCTTTCGCCACCAAGGGGACCCTGGGCTGGGCGCACTCCGACACCGCCCTCGACGATGGCTCCTCCCAGTTCTTCCTCTTCCTGTTCGAGGCGGAACTCACCCCGGCGGGCCTCAATCTGATCGACGGCCGCTACGCCGCCTTCGGCTACGTGGTCGAGGGCTTCGATGTCCTCGAGGAGCTCACCGCCGACGACGGCATTGTCAAAGCGACCGTGGTGGAGGGGGCCGACAACCTGCGGCCCCATGGCTGAGGGCTCAGGCCTGGCGCCGACCCTCGCCGACCTGGGTGAATGGGAGCTGATCGAGCGGCTCGGAGCCTTCGCTCCCCCCGGACAGTTCACCGATGATGCCGCTCTGCTGGATGGCCCCTCGGAGCGGTCACTGGTGGTCAACACCGACGTGCTGGTGGAGGGAGTTCATTTCAGCGACTCCACCATGGCCGCCGACGATGTGGGCTGGCGGGCGGCGGCGGCCAACCTCTCGGACCTCGCGGCCATGGGCTGCCGGGAGGTGCTGGGGCTGACGGTGGCCCTCGTGGCCCCCGCGGCCACCCCCTGGGCCTGGGTGGAGGGGGTGTACCGCGGACTCAGCGCTGCTTTGGGGTGCTACGGCGGCACGCTGCTGGGGGGCGATTGCAGCGGCGGCGGCCAGCGGCTTCTTGCTGTCACAGCCCTGGGGCGGCTCGGAGCGGACGGGCCGATCCGGCGCCGGGATGGTCACCCCGGTGATGCCCTGGTGAGCACGGGACCCCATGGCCTCAGCCGGCTGGGCCTCGCGGCTCTGCTGGACGAGATGCCGTCCTCACCGCCGGCTGCCGACTGGCGCCTGGCGGGCGCAGCCCTGCTGGAGCGAGCTGTTCAGGCGCACCGCAGGCCGCGGCCCCGGTTGGATGCGGTTGCGGCGCTGGCCTCATGCAGGCCTGTGGGCAGCCCCTGGAGAGTGGCTGGCACCGACAGCAGCGATGGGCTGGCAGCGGCGCTGAAGACCCTGACCGAGGGGAGCGGATGCGACGCTCTCCTGGAGCGCCGGGACCTTCCGATCGACCCGGAGATGGCGGCCCTGGCCGTCGCCGAAACCTGGTGCCTGAACGGCGGTGAAGATTTCGAACTGGTGCTGGCCCTCGATCCAGGCTGGGCCCGGGAGCTGATCCGGTCCCTGCCCGGGAGCCGCCGGATCGGATCACTGACCCCGGGCTCGGGGATTCTGCGCTGGGCCGGTGACGGTTCACCCCTGGCGGACGTGGGCCGAGGCTTCACACATTTTCACTGATCCCTGGCGCTGGACCATGAAAAAGCCGCCCTGCAGCCAGGACGGCCCCGACACTCCGAGCTCAGGGACAGGGAGCAGACCTCACTTCCAGTTCTTGGCCACCAGCTCGGCCAGATCGACCACCCGCTGGCTGTAGCCCCACTCGTTGTCGTACCAGGAGATCACCTTGACCATGTTGTCGCCCATCACCAGGGTGAGATCGGCATCCACGATCGTGGATTCATCCGTACCGGCATGGTCGGAGGACACCAGCGGCAGATCGGAGTATTTGATGATGCCCTTCATGCCGTTCTCCGAGGCTTCCTTGAGCACGGCGTTGACCTCCTCACGGGTGGTGCCGCGGCTCACTTCGATCACCAGGTCGACCACAGAGACGTTGGGAGTGGGCACGCGCATGGCGATGCCGTTCAGCTTGCCCTTCATCGGCGGATACACCAGAGCGACGGCCTTGGCGGCACCGGTGGAGGTGGGGACGATGTTGATGGCGGCGGCACGGGCGCGGCGAAGATCGCGGTGGCTGGCATCAAGAATGCGCTGGTCACCGGTGTAGCTGTGGGTGGTGGTCATCGTGCCCTTGACGATGCCGAAGGCCTGATCCAGAACCTTGACCAGGGGCGCCATGCAGTTGGTGGTGCAGCTGGCGTTGCTGATCACGTCAAAGTCGTCGTGACGGTACTGATCGTCGTTGACCCCGACGACGAAGGTTCCGATGCCGTCACCCTTGCCAGGAGCCGTGATCAGCACCTTGCTGGCGCCAGCTTTGAGGTGCTTGCCGGCACCTTCGGTGTCAATGAAGACGCCCGTGGCTTCAATGACCAGATCGACCCCCCAGTCCTTCCAGGGAAGGTTGAGCGGATTACGGTCGGAAAAACATTTGATCGGCTTACCGTTGACCGTGATCGTGTCATCGGTGTAACCCACCACGGTGTCACGAATCCTGCCCAGCATCGAGTCGTACTCGAGCAGATGGGCATTGGTGCGTGGATCGGAAGTGTCGTTCAAGCCGACCACCTCGATCCCGGTGTTTTCGCCACGGCTGAGCCAACAACGCATGAAGTTGCGACCGATCCGGCCGAATCCATTGATCGCAACGCGCAGGGTCATGGCAGGAACGGGAAACCCGTTGACAAGGGGAGTTTGACTGCCGATCATACAGAAATGGTCTCCCCCCTCCAGGAGCCGCTCCAGCCGCTGAACCTTTCGCGGAGCCAAACAAGCGTTAAAAGGGGAGAGACAAGCGCAGCGTCAACACCTACCTTCGGGTCCGCATGGAGACGCATTTGGCACCGCTGCTCGACCACCGGGCCCCCCTTCACTTCATCGGGGTCGGCGGCATTGGGATGTCGGCACTGGCCGGAATCCTGGCCGACCGCGGTTTTCAGGTGAGCGGATCCGACCCGCGTGAGAGTCCCGTGCTCGAGTCCCTGCGCCGACGTGGGGTGCGGGTGTTTGCCCACCAGGACGCCGAAACGATCGCGTCCCTGAACAGCGATGGCGACACCCCGGCGCTGGTGGTGATCAGTACGGCGGTGCCGGCGGCCAATCCCGAGCTGATGGCAGCCCGAGAAGCCGGCCTGACCATCTGCCACCGCTCCGACGTGCTGGCAGCCCTGATCAACGCACAGCCCTCGATCGCCGTGGCCGGCAGCCACGGCAAGACCACCACCAGCACGCTGATCGCCACTCTGCTGGCGGCCACCGACCAGGACCCCACCGCCGTGATCGGTGGCATCGTGCCCGTGTTTCAGAGCAATGCCCGCAGTGGCCGCGGCCGGGTGCTGGTGGCCGAGGCCGATGAATCTGATGGCTCCCTGGTGAAATTCAGATCCAGTCTCGGATTGATCACCAACCTGGAGCTCGACCACACCGATCACTACCCCGACCTCGACGCTCTGATCCAGACGCTCCAGCGCTTCGCGGCCGGCTGCGGATCCCTGCTCGCCAATGCCGACTGTCCCGTGCTGCGCCAGCATTTCCAACCCGCAGCCTGGTGGTCGATCGAGCGCAGCGAGGGAGTGGAGTTCGCCGCCCTGGCGGTGGAGGAGCACGGCGAAGGCACCATCGCCGACTTCTACGAACAGGGAGAGCTGGTGGGGCGCTTCAGCCTCCCCCTGCCCGGCCGCCACAACCTCAGCAATGCCACCGCCGCCCTCGCCGCCTGCCGCCTGGAGGGCGTCCCCTTCGGCGCCCTGGCCACGGCGATGCGAACCCTTCGCTCCCCCGGTCGCCGTTTCGACTACCGGGGCCGCTGGGCAGGCCGCCAGGTGGTCGACGACTACGCCCACCACCCCAGCGAGGTGGAGGCCACTCTGCGCATGGCGCGTCTGATGGTGACCAGCGGCCGCAGCCCTCTGCCGGACGTGCCCCAACGACTGGTGGCCGTGTTCCAGCCGCACCGCTTCAGCCGCACCGCCGAATTCCTGGATGCTTTCGCCGCTGCCCTCACTCTCGCCGACACGGTGCTGCTGGCTCCGCTCTACGCCGCCGGAGAAGTGCCCATTGCCGGTGTCGACAGTCAGGCCCTGGCCGATCGCCTGCAGCAACTCCGCCCTGACCTGCCTCTGAAGGTGAGTGGCACCTTGGACCAGCTGGCTGAACAGGTGGTGCGCCGCAGCCAGCCCGGTGATCTGGTGCTGGTGATGGGGGCGGGCGATGTGAACGGCCTCTGGTCTCGACTCCAGGCCCTCGCCGAGCTGATGCCCCCCGATGCGCCCGATGCGCCCGCCGCCCGTCTGGCCGCCTGAGCCGTGCCCCTGACCCCGGCTCACGAGCCTGCCCTGAGCCAGGTGAGCCTGGCCGACTACACCACCTGGAAGGTGGGAGGACCGGCTGAATGGTTCGCGGAGCCGGCCAGCCGTGACGAACTGATGACCCTCGTCCGATGGGCCCGGGCCGAAACCCTTCCCCTGCGACTGATCGGAGCCGGCTCGAACCTGCTGATCAGCGACGGTGGACTCGAGGGGCTCACCCTCTGCAACCGCAGGCTGCAGGGCAGCGTGATCGATGCGGCCACGGGGCTGGTGGAAGCCCAGGCCGGGGAACCGATCCCGACCCTGGCTCGCAAGGCGGCCCGGGCTGGGCTGAGCGGTCTGGAGTGGGCTGTGGGAATCCCCGGCACCGTGGGCGGTGCCGCGGTGATGAACGCTGGCGCCCAGGGGGGATGCACGGCGGACTGGCTCCAGGAGGTCACGGTGGTCGATCCCAACGGCGAGGGTGGCCCCTTCGTGCTGCAGGCCAGCGAGCTGGAGTTCGCCTACCGCCACAGCCGGCTGCAGCAGGACCATCTGCTGGTGCTCTCGGCCCGGTTCCGCCTCAGCTCGGGCCATGATCCCGCTGAGATCAGCCGGCGCACCAGCGCCAATCTCTCGAGCCGCACCAGCAGCCAGCCCTACCAGCAGCCCAGCTGCGGCAGCGTCTTCC
Organism: Synechococcus sp. CBW1107; assembly: GCF_015841355.1. NCBI lineage: Bacteria > Bacillati > Cyanobacteriota > Cyanophyceae > Synechococcales > Synechococcaceae > Synechococcus > Synechococcus sp. CBW1107. Next base: position 1,441,867 of record NZ_CP064908.1, on the reverse strand, counting down.
GCAACCCCGAGCCCCGTAAGGCCGGTCAGTTGATCGAGCAGCTCGGCCTCAAGGGGCTGGCGATCGGAGGAGCCATGGTCTCGCCGATTCACGCCAACTTCATCGTCAACACCGGCGGCGCCAGCGCCGATGACATCGACCAGCTGATCCAGCTGGTCCAGCAGCGGGTCTTCAGCGCCCACGGCCTTGAGCTCCAAACCGAGGTGAAGCGTCTGGGGGATTTCAGATCCCGGCGCCAGCCAGCCGGGCGAGGAGCCTGAGCGTCGAAGGGGAGGCCGTAGCCTGAACCGGCGCTCTTGATTCCTGCATGGCCGGCTTCGGACTCCCCAACTTCGGACAGCTGACCGAAGCTTTCCGCAAGGCCCAGCAGATCCAGCAGGATGCCCAGAAGCTCCAGGACGAGCTCGACGCCATGGAACTGGAAGGAAGCAGCGCCGATGGCCGGGCCAGCGTCTGGCTGACGGGCAACCAGCAACCGCTCAAGGTGCGCCTCTCCCCCGAACTGCTGGCTGATGGCACCGAGGCCGCCGAAGCCGCCACCCTCGAGGCCCTGAAAGCCGCCTACGACATCTCCACCGGCACGATGAAGGAGCGGATGGAGGAACTCACCGGTGGCCTGAACCTGCCCGGTCTGGGGGGATGAGGCCCCCGGTGGCCCTGGCTTTCCGTCACGTCAGCCCAGATCAGGCGCCTGCTGACGCTGACGGCGACGGGAAGACCCGCTGGGGGGCCGCTGGGAGCGGGTTTCCTGAGCTGCGGCGCTGGCCTGCAGCAACTCCGCCAGGCCCTCGGCGTAGTAGGGGTAGCGCTCCCAGGTGGTGCCCACCCGGCAACCGGGATCACCTCGGTGCTGGCAGTTGCTGAAGCGGCAGGGCCCTTCCAGCAGGGCTGAGGCGATCTCCGGAAACAGGGCCGGCAGAACAGCGGGATCGCGGGGCAGCTCAGGCCGGTTGAAGCCAGGGGTGTCGGCGATCAGTGCCCCGGGGGCCAGGGGGAAGAGCTCCACATGCCGGGTGGTGTGGCGTCCGCGCCTGAGCCGACCCGACACGCTGCCGACCCGCAGGGCCAGGGCAGGCACCAGAGCATTGAGCAGGCTGCTCTTGCCCACCCCGGACGGACCACAGACCACGGCGATTCCGGGCCGGGCGAGCCGGTCCCTGAGGACGGCCAATCCCTCACCGGTGGCTGTGCTGACCGCGATCGGGTCATAGCCCCAGCTCCTCAGCCGTTGCCGCCAGCAGTCGAGCTGATCGGGCGGGACCAGATCCACCTTGGAGAAGACCACCTGCACCGGCTGACCGCTGTGTTCGGCTGTGAGCAGAAAACGGCTGAGTTGCTCCGGATCCGGGGCCGGATCGGCCATCGCGATGACCACCACGATCAAGTCACAGTTGGCCACCGGTGGGCGGCCCAGCAGGCTGGTGCGCGGGAGCAGATCTCCCACGGCGGCTCGACCGGCAGGCCAGTCGATGCCCTCCAGCCCCACCCGATCGCCCACGTGGATGCGAGCACCGGCCTGACCCAGCCGGCTGCGCCGGGTGCAGAGCAGCTGATCCAGTCCACCGGGGCCAGGGATCTCCAGGCTCACCAGGCAGAAGTTGGCCTGAATCGCGGTGACCAGGCCCCTGACCATCGCCTTGCCCCCGACAGGCCTGGCCTCGGTCTCAGTCCCCATGGCGGCGGATCCACAGGCGGACCCCCTCCCGGCCAGCCGAATCCTGTGGTTCGGGGATGGTCCCGGATCCCCGCTCGACCAGGTGTCCGTCCTGGCGCAGGCCCTCGGCCACCATCAACTCGGGTTCACCGGCATCGAGATCGAGCAGCAGCCATTCACCCGCCGCGATCGTCTCGAGTGCCAGTCGGCTGCGGATGAAGTTGAGGGGACAGGGGGTGCCGCGCAGATCGAGCCGCAGGCTGGGTTCCGCGGGCGGAGTCCCCGAGGGAGGGCTGCTGGTCACAGGCGGGCCATGGCGCTAACCGAACAGCCCGCCGAACAGGCCGCTCTTGTGGGGATGATCCTTGGTGGAATGATGCCCGGCCAGCTGCTCGAGCAGCTCGCGCTCATGGCTGCTGAGCTTCGTGGGCAGCTGCACCTTCACGGTGACGTGGTGGTTGCCCCGCGCCACCGGGTTGCCCAGCTTGGGAACGCCCTTGCCCGTGAGGGTGAGGGTGGTGCCGGGTTGCGTGCCCGCGGGTATCTCCAGGGTGGCTGGCCCATCCACCGTGTCCACCTCGATCGTGTCGCCGAGGATCGCCTGGAGATAGTTCACCGCCACATCGGAGTGGATGTGGATGCCGTCGCGGCGCAGTTTGTCGTGGGCCTGAACGAACAGGTACACGTAGAGATCACCCGCTGGGCCGCCACGCTGGCCGGCATTGCCCTCGCCGGCCACGCGCAGACGGGTGCCGGAGTCGACACCGGCGGGAATCGTGATCCGCAGCTTCTTGCGCACCTGCTGGACCCCCTGGCCGCCACAGGCGCCGCAAGGGTCGGCGATCACCTGGCCGGTTCCCTCACAGGTGGGACAGGGGGCCACCTGGGTGAAGCTGCCAAAAGGGGTGCGGGTGGCCCGGCGCACCTGACCCTGACCACCGCAGGTGCCGCAGGTGGTGGGACCGCTGCCGCTCTTGGCGCCGCTGCCCTGGCAGGTGGCGCAGGTTTCCAGGTGGCGGATCTGCACCTCCTTCTCCTGGCCGAAGACCGCCTCGTTGAAGCTGATGCTGAGATCCAGGCGAAGGTCGTCCCCCTGGCGGGGCCCACGACGGCGTGGACCTGCTCCAGCGCCAGCGGAGGCACCGCCGAAACCGCTGAAGAACGTCTCGAAGAGGTCGGCGAACCCTCCCATGTCGCCCATGTCGGGGGCTCCGGCTCCGGAGACACCCGCTTCTCCGAACTGGTCGTAGCGGGCCCGTGACTGGGGGTCACTGAGCACCTCGTACGCCCGGCCGATCTCCTTGAAGCGTTCCTCCGCGCCGGGCTCCTTGTTGATGTCGGGGTGGTACTGGCGGGCCAGGCGTCGGTAGGCCCGCTTGAGGGTGTCGGCGTCTGCGTCGCGGGAAACCCCAAGCAGGTCGTAGTACTCGGCCATCAGCTGGATTCCTCACCACCCGCTGCCCCGTCCTGGGCCGGGGGCGCGACCCCCTCCGAGGCCCCGGGACCCGGTCCCATCGAGACTTTGACCAGAGCATGGCGCAGCACGCGCCCGTTCAGCTGATAGCCGCGCTGGAGTTCCTCGATCACCACGTCCTCACTCACCAGGTCACTGGGCTCGCGCAGCACCGCTTCGTGCAGGTTGGGATCGAAAGGTTCACCCTCCACCCGCATCGGGGTCACCCCCAGCTGCTTGAAGGCATCCACCAGCTGCTTGTAAAGGCCCTGATAGCTGCGGTGGAGGCTCAGGGCCTCCTCGCTCTGGGGATCAAGCTGCTGACGGGCGCGGTCGAAGTTGTCGACCACGGGCAGGATCTCGCTGAGGGTGGAGCAGGCGATCTGCACGCGCAGATCCTCCTGATCACGGCTCTGGCGTTTGCGGAAGTTGTCGAAGTCGGCGGCGATGCGCATGTACTGACCGCGCAGCGTTTCATGCTCCCGCCGCAGGGTCTCGAGTTCCGCGGACAGACGCTGGGTCACAGACTCGGCATCCTCCTCCGCGGCCCCCGTTGCCGTGGGCTGCGGATCACTGGAGGCCGGCTCGGCTGAGCCGGTGTCGGCCGGAGAGTCCCCCCCCAGCGGGTCAAGGTCCTGTTTCAGGGACTCCGCCCCGGCGGAGGGATCCTGCGGGTAGGCGGAGGGATCCTGTGGGTAGGGAGTGGCTTCGCCGCTCATGCTGACTGCAACGCCGATCGGTCCTAAACATGTTGCTGGTCGACGGGCTCCTCCCACAAGCGGCGGAAGCCCGCACCTGATCCCTGCGGCCTCGGCCATGACCCTCTTGGCGACACGCCCGGTCCCTGCGGCCGAAACGCTCCAGCAGCGGCGCCTGGAGGCCGAGCTGCTCAGCGGTGAGAAACTGCTGCTCCCTGCGGACCTGCAGCTGGCCGATCCGCGGGCCGCTGAGGCCTGCCCCAGGATTGACGCCCAGCACTGGCGGGAGTGGGTGGCCCTGCCCCTGGTGCGCCAGGGAGAGCGGCTCCATATCGCGATCCCCAGCCACTGGCAGGCACAGCAGCGCCGGCAGCTGGAGGAGGCGGTGCTGGCCAACGGCATCACACCGGAGTTGCGTCTGGGGCTGCAGGAGGAGATCAGCGAAGCGCTGCAGCAGAAGATGGCTGACTGGCGTCATCGCCCCAGCGAGGACACCGCCCTGACCTCCCAGCCCAACGGCCTCTCGCTGCTGGAGGGTCTGAGCCTGGAGGACCGCCTGGAGGAGGCGCCCGCTGCCGAGGAGCAGGAGCTGGATCTTGAGGCCAGCCTCAAAGCCTCCAACGCCTCACCGGTGGTGAGCCTGGTGAACCGCATCCTGATCCAGGCGATGGAGTCGGAATCGAGCGACATCCACGTGGAGCCGGAGGAGGACGGGCTGCGGATCCGCTTTCGCCAGGACGGTGTGCTGCATCCGGTCGAACACCTGCCCAGAAGCCTGGCGCCGGCGGTCACCTCACGCTTCAAGATCATGGCCGAGCTGGACATCGCCGAACGGCGGATGCCCCAGGACGGCCGCATCCGCCGGATGTTCCGCGGCCGCACGATCGAACTGAGGGTGAGCACCCTGCCAGGCCGCTGGGGGGAGAAGGTGGTGCTGCGTCTGCTCGACAGCAGCAGCACCCGTCTGGGCCTCGAGCGGCTGATCACCGAGCCGGCCGCCCTGAGCACCGTGCGATCGATGGGCGCCAGGCCCTTCGGGATGGTGCTGGTGACCGGGCCCACCGGGTCGGGCAAATCGACCACGCTCTATTCGTTGCTCTCGGAACGGAACGAGCCCGGCATCAACATCTCCACCGTCGAGGATCCCATCGAGTACATGCTCAAGGGCATCACCCAGACCCAGGTGAACCGCGACAAGGGCTACGACTTCAGCACCGCCCTGCGGGCCTTCATGCGGCAGGACCCGGATGTGCTGCTGGTGGGGGAAACCCGCGATGGAGAGACGGCCAAGACCGCCATCGAGGCAGCCCTGACCGGCCACCTGGTGCTCACGACCCTGCACTGCAACGACGCCCCCAGTGCCATCGCCAGGCTCAATGAGATTGGCGTGGAGCCCTTCATGGTGAGTGCCTCCCTGATCGGGATCGTCTCCCAGCGGCTGCTGCGCAAGGTCTGCGAGTCGTGCCGCGTGCCCTACCACCCAGGGGAGGAAGAGCTGGGCCATTTCGGCCTCTTCGCCAGCCAGGAGCAGTCGGTCACCTTCTACAAAGCCAATCGGGGACCCAGGGCCGACGGCAGCACCTGTCCCGTCTGCCAGGGACGGGGCTACAAGGGCCGCATCGGCGTCTACGAAGTGCTGAGAATCAACGACAACCTCGCCAGTGCCATCGCCAAGGGCGCCAGCACCGACGTGATCCGCAATCTTTCGATCGAGACCGGCATGAAATCCCTGCTGGTCTATGGCCTGGAACTGGTGCGCCACGGCCAGACCACCCTCGAGGAGGTGGAGCGGATGCTGCTCACCGACACCGAACTGGAATCCCAGCGGCGCGCCCAGGCCCTCACCACCCTGACCTGCCAGGGCTGCGGGGCAGGACTCAGGGATGAATGGCTGGAGTGCCCTTACTGTCTGACCCCGCGCCGCTGAGTGTTGCGGGCGGTCTCAGCGGCACTCAGAATCCGGATCAACCCGGCATGGTCCCGATGGAGCTCCAGATCGAGGAGTTGATGGAAGAGCTGGTCGAGCAGAAGGGCAGCGACCTTCATCTCTCGGCCGGCCAGCAACCCTACGGACGCTTCAACGGGGAACTCAGGCCGATGCGGGAGCAGGCACTCAGCGAGGAATCCTGCAACCGCATGATCTTCTCGATCCTCACCAACTCCCAGCGGAAGCAGCTGGAGCAGACCTGGGAACTCGATTGCTCCTACGGCCTGCGCGGCCTGGCCCGCTTCCGCATCAATGTCTTCAGTCAGCGCGGCACCTACGCCGCGTCCATGCGGGCCCTGAACAGCAAGGTCCCCACTCCCCAGGAGCTCGGCCTGCCTCCGGTGGTGGTGGACATCACCAAGAGGCCTTCGGGACTTGTTCTGGTGACGGGTCCGACAGGATCGGGCAAGAGCACCACTCTGGCCTCCCTGCTCGATCACATCAACCACAGCCGTGCCGAGCACATCATCACGATCGAAGATCCAATCGAGTTTGCTTACATCAATGACAAGAGCCTGATCCATCAGCGCCAGCTCAATGAAGACACCAAAAGCTTCAGCAATGCTCTGAGAGCAGCGCTGCGTGAGGATCCCGATGTGATTCTGGTGGGGGAAATGCGCGATCTGGAAACGATCCAGCTGGCCATCACCGCAGCCGAAACCGGCCACCTGGTGTTTGCCACCCTGCACACCAGTTCGGCCGCCCAGACCGTGGATCGCATGGTGGATGTGTTCCCGGCGGGCCAGCAGGCCCAGATCCGCACCCAGCTCAGCAGCAGCCTGGCGGCGATCTTCGCCCAGACACTCTGCCGGAGAAGTTCACCCTCCAACCACAACTATGGCCGGGTGATGGCTCAGGAGATCATGATCAACACACCGGCCCTGGCCAATCTGATCCGCGAAGCGAAAACAGCCCAGATCTATTCCCAGATTCAGACCGGCGGACAGCTGGGCATGCAGACCCTGGAGAAAGCCCTGGCGGACATGGTCAGGCAGGGAGACATCACCCTGGAGGAAGCCCGCACCCACTCCACCAAGCCGGATGAGCTGAACCGTCTGCTCGGCAACTCCCTCTGATTCGATCACCATGCCCGCCTTTCTGGCCACGTACACCAGCACCCAGGGGGACCAGCGGGAGCTGCGGGTCGAGGCCTCGGATCTGCCCACGGCCCGCCGCAACCTGCGCCGGCGGGGCATCCTTGCCCAGTCCCTGGTCCCGGCAACCGATGCCCCAGCTTCGGTCTTCACCGCCACCTACACCAACCAGCGGGGCCAGCAGAAGGTGATCCAGCTCAAAGCTCCCGACCTGGCCAGCGCCAAGCGGGACCTGCGCCGAAGGGGCATCGCCGCGACCTCGGTGGTGCCGATCTCCTCCACACGCTCGGTGCTGGCGAGTGGCGAGAAGGGCGGCTCCGGTCTGTTGAGCCGGGATCTGGGGACGATGTTCCAGGCCAGGCCCAATGTCCGGGAGAAGGCGCTGTTTGCCAGCAAGCTCTCGGCACTGGTGGATTCCGGTGTGCCGATCGTGCGAGGCCTCACCCTGGTGGCCAAGCAGCAGAAGAAACCGATGTTCCGGCAGGCCCTCGAAGCCGTCGCCAGCGATGTGAGTCAGGGGGTGAGCCTGGGCGTGGCCATGCGCCGCTGGCCCAAGGTCTTCGATCGGATCACCATCGCCATGGTCGAAGCCGGCGAACTCGGAGGTGTGCTCGATGAAACCCTGAAACGGCTGGCCCTGTTGCTGGAGCAGAATGCCAAGCTCCAGAATCAGATCAAAGGTGCTCTGGCCTATCCGGTCATCGTGCTGATGATCGCCATTGCCGTCTTCCTCGGCATGACGATTTTCCTGATTCCCACCTTTGCCGATATCGTATCCGTTCAGGGGGCGTGACAGCTCGCGGCGAACATCGGCCCTGCTGAACCCTTGACGACAGCTTGATTTCCGGTTGCATCTCAGGTAGAGACCCGCCTATGATGACCGCACATCCGGCTGGAATTCCAGAAGCCGACTGGCTGGAAACTCCCGCCAGCGTCAGAGCGCTGATCAACGCCCAGCAGCAGGAGATCGAGCTGTTGCGCGGCCAACTCACCTCCTTGGCCACCGAGTTGGCAAACCTGCGTGAGCGGATCGGACGCAGCTCTCGCAACTCATCCAAACCTCCCTCCAGTGATGGTCTGGGTTTTAAGCCGCCAGAACGGCGCAAGGGCAGTGGCCGCAAGCGGGGCGGCCAGCAGGGCCATCCCGGATCCGGACCAGAGCTGCTGTCGATCGAGCGGGTGGATCAGGTGGTGGATCACCACCCTGATGCCTGCCGCCGCTGTGGCACCTTGCTCCAGGGAGAGGATCTCGATCCCCTGCGCCATCAGGTGATCGAGATCCCGCCGATTACCCCGCTGGTGATCGAGCACCGGCTGCATCGCCTGGTCTGCCCCTGCTGTTCCACCAGCACCTGCGCCTCGTTGCCGGCGGATGTGGAGGCCAGTCACTACGGCCCAAGGCTCAGTGCACTGGTGGGCCTGCTGGGCAGTGCCTTTCCGTTGAGTTTCAGCAAGACCCAGGCCCTGCTCCAGCAGCTGGTAGGAGTGGAGATGAGCCGCGGCGCGATTGGACGGGTCCGCCAGCGCTTGAGTGCAGCACTGGAGCAGCCCATGCAGGAGGCCCTTGCTTTTGCCCGCGTGCAGCCGGTGGCCTACGTAGATGAAACTGGCGCCCCCACCGGCAATGCCGACGGCAACAATCCCACTGGAAAGCGGGGCTGGCAGTGGGTCATGGTCACCGCCGTGGTGACGGTATTTGTGCAAGGGCTGAGTCGATCGACGACCGCTGCCATCGAGCTGCTGGGGAACGCCTTTGGCGGGATTGTGGTGAGCGATCGCTTCTCGGCCTACAACCACCTGCCCACCAAGCAGCGCCAGCTGTGCTGGGCGCACCTGATCCGCGACCTGACGGCCATCGCCGAACGCCCGGGCGCCAGCGCTGAATTCGGAGCCCAGCTGCTGGGCCTGCAGCAGCAGCTGTTTGGCCACTGGCACCGCTACAAGGAGGGAAAGATTGACTGGCCCGCCTTGCAGCAAAGCTGCCGGCCGATCCGCCAGACCTTTGAGACCACGCTGCAGCGGGTAGTAGAGCTCGGCTACCAGCGCGGCGAGCGAACGCCTTGGGCCAGCACAGTGCGCACGTGCCAGCAGCTCCAGAAGGTGACAGGTGGGTTGTGGACCTTCCTGGAGAACGAGGGAATAGAGCCCACCAACAACGCCGCAGAACGTGCCCTGCGCCAATCGGTGATTCAGCGCAAGATCAGTCAAGGAGTCCAATCCCGCCAAGGTGCGATCTGCCGGAGCCGCCTGCTCACGGTCACCACTACCCTCAGGCAACAGGGGCGGGATGTCTGGGAGTTCCTGGAGCAGGCCTGGATCGCCCATCACCGCGATGGGGTGATGCCGTCACTGCTGAGCGATCCCTGAAGGCAGAAGAAAGGACAAGGAAGAGTCTCTGATCGCTCAGCGGTGAGCGATCAGGCTTGCATTCGTGCGGTGGGGCGTCCCGACCCCTGAACGCATACCCGATATCTTCGAGCAGCTAGGTGCGGAGCTGCCTGTCTTCACCCAGATGATGGTGAATCTGAGTGCCCTGCTTCGTTCGACATTCTCCCTGTTCCTGATCGCCTTTCTGATCCTGGCCGCATGGCTGTTCGTCGGGTTCTACAACACTCCCCTAGGCAAGCGGAGAGTCGACGGCTTCGTCCTGAGGATTCCCCTGTTCGGTGACCTGATTCAGAAAACAGAAACAGCTCAGTTCTGCCGAACTTTCAGCTCACTGAGCAAAGCCGGTGTGCCGATTCTGATGAGCCTGGAGATCGTTCGCGACACCTCAAGAAATTCAATCTTTGCCGATACGATCGAGGACTGCAGAGTGGAGATACAGGATGGCATTCCGGTGAGCGTGGCCCTCTCCCGCAAGAACGTCTTTCCGGAAATGGCTCTCAGCATGCTGGCCATTGGCGAAGAGACCGGAGAGATGGATGCGATGCTCTCCAAGGTCGCCGATTTCTACGAAGACGAGGTGGAGGCGGCGGTCAAAGCACTGACCTCACTCCTGGAGCCCATCATGATCGTGATCGTCGGCATCATCGTGGGTGCGATTCTCGTGGCCATGTATCTACCGATGTTCTCGGTCTTCGACAAGATCCGCTGAGCCCATCGCCACCGGAAGTCCCTCGCGGGCCTCCCTGGCGATGGCACCTCCGGCCAGCCAGCCACTGGTCCAGCAGTGCTGGAAGTTGAAGCCGCCGGTGACTCCATCCACATCGAGCAGCTCGCCGGCGAAGTACAGGCCTGGATGCTTTCGGCTCTCCATCGTGGCCAGGTTCACCTCCCCCAGGGTGACGCCGCCGGCCGTGACGAATTCCTCACCGAAGGGGCCGCGGCCGCCCACCGCGTAGGTGCTGGAGCGCAGGGCGCCCAGCAGGCTGTCCTCATCGCGCCGGCGCAGATCAGCCCAACGCTGGTCGGGAGTCACCCCATGGCGCTCCAGCAGGTGGATCCAGAGGCGGCGGCTGAGCTCGGGCCAGGGGCGAGCATTGAGCAACTGGCGGCGGGCCTGCTCGGCGCGGGCGGTCTGGAAGCGCTGCGCCAACTCAGCGGCAGAGCAGCCGCCACTCCAGTCGATGCGCAGCTCGGCGCGGTAGCCGCTGTCCCTGAGCGCACGGGCCGCAAAGGCGGTGAGTCTCAAGGTGGCCGGACCGCTCACCCCCCAGCCGGTGATCAGCAGGGGTCCTCGCTCGCGAAAGCGACCGGAGGGCAGCCGCAGCTCCAGTCCCACCGGATCCATCACCACCCCGCGCAGGGCGGCCAGGGGGTTGGCCTCCAGGGCCAGGGTGAACAGGGAGGGTACCGGCGCCACCACGTCATGGCCCAACTGGCCCGCCAGCTGGCGGCCACTGGGATGGCCACCAGTGGCCAGCAGCAGGCGGGCGGCACCGAGGTCGCTGGCAGCCCCAGCAGGGGCCAGTCCCGGTGACAGGCGAAGCCGCAGCGTGAACCCACCACTCCCGCGTGGCTCCACCTGGCGCAGGGCGGCGCCCCTCCAGACAGTCACCCCGGCGGCGGCAGCCGCCGCTTCCAGGACGGCCACCACACTGCTGGAGCGGTTGCTGCGGGGAAAGAGGCGGCCGTCGGGCTCCTCCACCAGCTCCAGTCCCCGCTCGGCAAACCAGGCCAGGCAGTCGCCGGGTGCGAAGCGGCTGAACGGCCCGCGCAGGGCCCTCGACCCCCGGGGGTAATGGCCCACCAGGGCCAGGGGATCCCAGCAGGCATGGGTGACATTGCAGCGGCCACCGCCGCTGATCAGCACCTTGCCCAGCGGCTGGGGTGTGGCCTCCAGCAGCAGCACTCCCGCCAGCCCCTGCTCGGCGGCCGTGATGGCCGCCATGTAGCCCGCGGGCCCGCCTCCGGCGACCACCAGGGACCAGTCGACAGGCAGCATGGGCGAATGGGGCAGGGAGACAACGCGACGACACCCGTTGCCGGGGCCTACCGCTTCAGTGTGGCGCCGATGATGGACTGCACCGACCGGCACTTCCGGGTGCTGATGCGGCAGATCAGCCGCCGTGCCCTGCTCTACACCGAGATGGTGGTGGCCCAGGCCCTGCACCACGGCCGTCGTGACACGCTGCTGGACTTCGATCCCCAGGAACATCCCCTGGCCCTCCAGCTGGGGGGCGACGATCCGGCTCTCCTGTCGGAATCCGCACGACTGGCGGCGGCCTGGGGCTACGACGAGATCAACCTCAACGTGGGCTGCCCCAGCCCCAAGGTGCAGCAGGGTCGGTTCGGTGCCTGCCTGATGGCGGACCCCGACCGGGTGGCCCGCTGCGTGGAGGCGATGGCGACCGCGTCGTCCCTGCCGGTGACGGTCAAGCACCGCATCGGCATCGATGATCACGACAGCTATGACCTGCTGCTGGCCTTCGTGGACCGGGTGGCCGGCGCCGGCGCCAGCCGCTTCAGCGTGCATGCCCGCAAGGCCTGGCTCCATGGCCTGGATCCGAAGCAGAACCGCACGATTCCGCCCCTGCGCCACGACCTGGTGCATCAGCTCAAGCGGGACCGCCCCCTGCTCACGATCGAACTGAATGGCGGCCTGCTGAGCCTGGAGAACTGCCAGGAGCACCTGGATCAGGTGGACGGGGTGATGGTCGGGCGCGCCGCCTATGACCATCCGCTGCGCTGGGCCACGGTCGACCAGGACCTGTTCGGCTGCCGGGAGCGACCGCCGGTCTCGGCCTCAGCGGTGGTGCGGGGCCTGATTCCCCATGCCAGCCGCTGGTGCGGGGCGGGCCATCGGCTCTGGCCGATCGCCCGCCACCTCGTGCACCTGGTGGAGGGGATGCCCGGGGCCCGGCACTGGCGCCGCCGGCTGGGGGAGCGGGCGGGGGAGCGCAGCGCGGGCCCCGAGGTGCTGGAGGCCACCGCCCAGGAGCTGGAGCAGCAAGGCCTTTAGGCGGCTGGGACCGCGGGCCCCAGCCGCTCGCGGCAGTGCCTGAGCTGCTCGGCCACCCGCTCGAAACCCGTGCCCCCCTCACTGCGGCGGGCGGCCACCACCTGACGGGGCTCGATCGCGGCATGGATGTCCGCCTCGAAGGCGGGATGGAGCTGGCGCCAGCGCTCCAGGGACAGATCCCGCAGCAGCAGGCCCTCGGCCAGGCAGGTCTTCACCAGACCACCCACCAGCTGGTAGGCCTCGCGAAAGGGAACACCACGGGCCACCAGGTAGTCGGCCACATCGGTGGCATTGGAGAAATCAGCCCCCACGGCCTGCTCCAGCCGCTCGGGCCGGAAGCGGATGCCCTCCTCCATCAGGATCGCCATCGCCTCGAGGCAATCCGCGGTGGTGCGGACCACATCGAAGAGCGCCTCCTTGTCCTCCTGGAAGTCCTTGTTGTAGGCCAGGGGGAGCCCCTTGATCATCGTCAGCAACCCCATCAGGTGCCCGAACACCCGGCCGGCCTTGCCACGCACCAGCTCGGGCACGTCGGGGTTCTTCTTCTGGGGCATCAGGCTGCTGCCGGTGGCGCAGCGGTCAGTGAGGCGCACGAAGCCGAACTCCTCACTGGCCCAGAGAATCACCTCCTCCGAGAGGCGGCTGAGGTGGACCAGGATCAGACTGGCGGCAGCACTGAACTCCACGGCGAAATCGCGGTCGCTGACCGCATCGAGGCTGTTGGCATAGATCGCCTCGAAGCCCAGTTCCACGGCCGTGAGCCGCCGGTCGATCGGCACCGGTGTGCCGGCCAGGGCGGCCGCCCCCAGAGGTGAGATGTTCACCCGGCGGCGCACATCGGCAAGACGCTGCCGGTCGCGTTCGGCCATCTCCACATAGGCCAGCAGGTGGTGGGCCAGAGAGAGGGGCTGGGCCCTCTGCAGGTGCGTGTAGCCGGGTATGAGGGTGTGCAGGTGAGTCTCCGCCTGGTCGAGCAGGGCCTGCTGGAAGCGCCGCAGACCGGCATCGAGACCATCGATCGCCTGGCGCAGCCAGAGGCGCAGATCCGTGCCGACCTGGTCATTGCGGCTGCGGCCGGTGTGCAGCTTCTTGCCCAGGGGGCCGATCAGGGCGATCAGGCGGTGCTCCACCGCGAAGTGCACGTCCTCGGCCTCCACCCCGGGGCGGAACCGTCCCTCGGCCGCCTCCGTGCGCACCGTCTCGAGGGCCGCGATGAGTTGATCCGCCTCAGCGACGCTGATCACTCCGCAGCGGCCGAGCATGCGGGCATGGGCGACGGAGGCATCCAGGTCCTGCTGCAGCAGAGTGATGTCGAAGCCGATCGAGGCATTGAAGCGCTCGATGGCCGGGTGGAGCCCCTCCTCGAAACGGTCACTCCATCGCGCCGGTTGGGAAGCCTGTGCCGCCATCGAAGCCGAACCATGACGCGAAGCGTCAGCTTCGCATCCGAGCCTGGGACCCCACTCAACCCGGCAGGGTGGGGAGCATCACCTCCTCACGCACCTTCAGCACCACCATCGAGGCATCGTCGCTCAGCTGCCGGTCAGCACCCACGAAACGATCGAGCCGTTCGAACAGAGCATCGAGAACACCCTGGGCGCTCTTACCGGCCCGGCAGGCTTCTCCCAGGTGCCGCTGCAGGCGCTCCTCCTCGAAGCGCTCACCCGTGAGACCGAGGGCTTCACTGACCCCATCGGTGTAATAGAGCACCACATCCCCGGGCTCCAGCACCACCCGCTCGCAGCCGTACTGGGCCTCCGGTTGCAGGCCGATCAGCAGTCCCGGAGCATCGAGCCGCTCCACCCCGTGGCGCTGGTGCCGCCAGAGCAGGGGCGGATTGTGGGCGGCGTTGGCATAGCGGAGCACGCGGCTGCGGGGATCGAAGTCGGAGTAGAAGAGCGTGACGAAGCGATGCGAATGGGCCAGGTCCTCCTGGGCCAGTTCGTTGAGGTCGTGCAGGATCCGGTCGGGGGCATGGCCGCTCAGCACCTCGGCCCGCAGCATCCCCCGCAGCAGCGTCATCAGCAGGCCGGCGGGGACACCCTTGCCCATCACATCGCCCATCACCAGGGCCCAGCGAGAGGTTTCACGACGGCGTCCGCTGAGCCGGGGCCGGGTCGGGATGAAGTCGTAGTAGTCACCCCCCACCTCGAAGGCCGGCCGACAGCGGGCGGCCAGCTCCACTCCCTCAATCACCGGACAGTGGTCGGGAAGCAGCTGCGCCTGGATCTCGGCACCGGTGTTGAGCTGACGATCAAGGCGCTCATGACGGCGGCGGTCCTCCTGCAGCAGCTCGGTTTCGATCGCCACGCCCGTGAGATCGGCCACCAGCTGCACGTGGCGGCGGTGGACATCACTCCAGGTCAGACCTTCGGCGCTGCCGAAGACGTAGAGGCGTCCGCGGGTCCGGTTGCGGGCCACCACGGAGGTGCCGAACAGCTGCACCTCCCCCAGCAGCCGGCGCACCTGCAGATCGAGCTGGGAGACCTCCTCCTCCTCAGCCAGGCCAGCGGGCAGATCCAGCTCCCCCAGCAGCCGCACCAGTTCGCCGCTGCGGGAGGCGGGACTGGCCTGGGTGTGCTCCCGCCAGAGGCGCCCGTCGGGGTGGAAGACCACCAGCAGGCTGGCCTCAGCTCCCACCAGGCGGGACGACACCAGGGGAACCAGCTCGAGGAAGCGGTTCAGGTTGGTGAAGCTGCGCAGGGCGAAGCCGAGGGAGGCCAGCAGCTCCTGGTTGCGCCGTTGCTCCCGGCTGAGGCTGTCGAGCAGTTGCCGCAGGGAAGCCGATGCCGTGAGGGCCTGATGGGGCCGGGGCGGTGGCAGGGGCACGCGGGCTGGCGGCGTGCGGCTCGTAACAGGCGGCCGCAGGCGCCGAAGGTAGCAGGATTCCCCGGTTCAAGAGGCTCAGCTGGAGAGCAGGGCTTCGACGAACTCAAAGCTGTTGAAGGGCCTCAGATCGCGGATGCCCTCGCCGGCGCCGATGAAACGGATCGGCAGGCCGGCTTCGGAGGCCACCGCCAGGGCCACACCACCCCGGGCACTGCCATCCAGCTTGGTGAGCACCACCCCCGTGAGACCGGCGGCACTGGCGAAGGCCATCGCCTGGCGCAGACCGTTCTGCCCCTGGCTGGCATCAAGCACCAGCAGGGATTCCACCACCGCTTCCGGGGCCAGCTTGTCGACGATGCGCCGCACCTTGCTGAGTTCCTCCATCAGGTTGTTCTTGGTCTGCAGCCGGCCGGCCGTGTCCACCAGAACCAGTTCGATGCCCCTGGAGCGGGCCGCGCCGATGGCGTCGTAGACCACGGCGGCCGGATCGGCATTGGCACTGGGGTTGGCGATCACCGGCACTCCGCTGCGCTCGCCCCAGACGCTCACCTGCTGCACGGCGGCGGCGCGGAAGGTGTCGGCGGCGGCGATCAGGCAACTGTAGCCACTGCGCACCGCCAGATTGGCCAGCTTGCCCAGGGTGGTGGTTTTGCCGACACCGTTGACCCCCACCAGCAACCAGACATTGAGTCGGTCCCGCTGCGGGGCCAGCAGACGCTCGCCGCTGGCTTCGATCGGCGTCTCGAGCAGCCCGCGCAGCTGCTCCTTGAGAAAGCGGAGACCCTCCTCCGGCTCGACCACCTCTTCGTTCAGACGCCTGCGCAGGGCCTCGAGGACATGGTCGGTCGCCTGTACCCCCACGTCGGCGCGCAGCAGAGTGGTTTCCAGATCGTCGAGCACCTCCGGGGTGAGGGGATCGTCTCCGAGGTTGTCGAGCAGTTGGGTGACCAGGCCGCGGCGGGTCTTCTCCAGGCCGCGGCGCAGGCGGCTGAGCCAGTCGATCTCCTCAAGGGAAACCTGATCGGCGCGACGGCCCTGGGCCGCGAGCACCTCGGCGGACCAGGTGAACTCGGCATCGAAGGACCCCAGCTGTGGGCCGGCCTCCTCAGTCGTGGAGACCGGCGGCTCAGCCGTGGGTTCCGGCGTCGGCCGCGACTCGTCGGTGCCGGGAGCGAGCACGGTCCGCTGGCGCTCGGCCCGACTGGCCGCAGCCAGCTCCAGCAGGGAGGGGCCGGCGGCACCGGGAGGCTCCAGGGCTGGAGGTGGCTCAGGTGTGGTGGCTGACGCGGCTGGTGTGGTCGGATCCCCCGGAGTAGGGCTGGTCTCGGAGGAGTTCTCCGGCTCAGCGGCGGCGACGGGTTCAGGTTGAGGCGTTGCGGCCGGAACGGGTTCAGGCTCTGGTTCAGCGACCTGGTCTTCGGCGGCTGGCCGGCTGCGCTCCTGCTCGGCCTTGAGGCGGGCATAGGCCTGACGGGCCCAGTCCAGGGCATCCTGATCGACAGCGGCTGGCGTGGCTGGCGCCTGGACCACCGCCTCCGCTGCGGGTTGAGTGGCCGAGGCGGCTGGATCTGGCGCGTCTGACAGGCCGGAGGCACGGTCAGCGACCATGTCCTCGCCAGCCTGCTTGACCGGCGTGGGCTCAGCCTCAGGCTCGGTGGAAGTGGTGCGCCGCCGGAACCAGTCGAAGACCATGCTTGCTCAGGAGACGGAGGTGGTGAGGCGACGCAGGATCCCATTGATCATCCGGCGGCCCTGATCATCGCTGTAGCGGTTGGCCAGCTCCACGGCCTCGTTGCAGGCCACCGGGGCCGGCGTTCCGAAGGTGTGGAGATCCACGGCCGCCAGCCGCAGGATGTCGCGGTCGATGCGGGGAAGGCGGCCGAGGCGCCAGCCTTCCATCACGGCATCGAGACGGGAATCCAGGGCATCCCGGTCCTGAAGCACAGCGCGGGTGCGGGCGATCGCCCCCTCACGGATCTCGCTCTGGTCGGCGAGCATCAGCAGACGCGGCAGCTCCAGGCTGGCCGAGAGCCGATTGAGGGCCTGCTCGGCATGGGTCAGCCCCCGCTGCAGATGATCCCGAACCCGGGAAATCTGATCGGCACCATCGATCAGTTCGCTGTCGAGCAGCTGCTGCTGGGCCTGCTGCAGATCGAGCTCGGAGTTGTCCAGGGCGTCGCGCACATGCTGGGCCAGGCTGGCGAGAGCCTGCTGCAACAGGCTCTCGAGCGGCAGATCGGCCGGCGGAACGCGGTCATTGACCTGGCCCAGCATCAGCAGGGCCAGTTCTCTGGAGATGGATCGACTCGGCATCGGGTGGGGCGAGGGGGGCAGACCGCGGTTCAGGGCTTGTTGGGAGGGGCGGAGGAGAAAACGGGGGCGCGCAGCTGGGCGAGAAGACTGGAGAAGCTGCGGCTGGCCGGGGTTTCACGCTCATCATCGGGGCTGACGATCCCAGCGGAGATGATCGTGCGGAAGGCATCCTCCACCGAGAGGTCCAGATCGCGGACCGCGGTTTCAGGCACCACGGCGTACCAGCCGGTGGTGGGGTTGGGAGCCGTGGGAATGAACACACTCAGCATCGGTTGATCAAAGCCCCCCTGCATCGCAGTGCCGAGAACCCCGGTGACAAACCCGAGGGCAAACAGGCCCTTGCGTGGATATTCCACCAGGACCACCCGGCGGAAGCGGGTGGAATTGTCTCGGAAGACCGTTTCAAGCAATTGCTTGAGAGTCTTGTAGACCGAACCGGCGAGGGGAATTCGCTGGAGGGTTCCCTCACCGAAATCGAGCAGCCAGCGCCCGACGATGTTGCGGGCCATCAGACCGATCAGCAGGATCCCCAACAGAGGAACCAGCAACCCCACCCCCAGGTTGATCAACTCCTGGAGGAGGGGATTGAGGGTATTGAAAGGATTGAATTGCTTGGGAATCGAGGTGAGAAAGGCGAGCACGAAGCGGCTCACCGTGGTCGCCAGCCAGATGGTGGTGGCCAGGGGAATGACCACCAGCAGACCGGCGATCAGATCATTCTTGAGGTCCTGCTGCAACCGGGTCCCCAAGGGTTGATCAGGTCTGGGGCTCGTCTGCACCAAGGATGGTCCCGGTTGTCCGGTGTTCGGATTGCTGTGAGCAACCTAGCCAGCCGCCTGGGGGGGCAGCAGCGTCCGGGATGGTTCCGAGGGATTTCAGAGCAACGCGGCCAGAGCCAGCAGGGTGAAGGCCACGGCCAGCACGGCGGCCGAGCCGGTGCCGGCATAGCGGCGTTGATTCACCGCCAGACCCTGAGCCCGCTCGGCCTCCTTGAACTGCTGTTCCATCTGCTGCAGCTGGCGATCGATGAAACCACGGGCCGCCTGTTGCTTCTGTTCCTCGGTGGCCTGGGGCGGCACCTGCCCGGACTGCTCAGCCTGGCGCACCAGTTGTTCCAGCACCTGCGGATTCTGGCTCTGCTGCTTGGCCATCTCCAGCTGACTGCGCTGGGCGGTCAGGGTCTGCTCGGTCTTGGCGGTCAGCACACCATCGCCGCTGATCGCCACCGGCACCGACACCGCCAGGGCAATGGCAAGAACGGCCGCCAGAGCGGCCACCAGCCAACGCAGGGGGGAGCGGGGGTCGGTCTGGTCGAGGCGGGAGCCGAACAGAGCCAGCAGCAGGCCCACCAGCGCCATCGGCGACTGGGTGATCAGACGCTCGATCACCATCTGGCGGAACGCCTCCTCCTGCCAGCTCCAGGCGGAAAGCACCGCCGCCAGCTGCAGCCCCAGCAGCACGACGAGGGTGAGGCCGAGCCAGCGCAGGAGATAGCCAAGACGGCTGGTTGGGGCAGTGGTCACAGCAGGATGGCAATCAGGGGCAACTGTACGGGTGAGATCAGGCCATCCCCAGCAACCGGTCGCTCCGGCCGGCACGGAGCACCGCCTCCAGGACCTGGCGATCGCGCTCAAGGCCCAGGCCAGGGCGTTGGGCTTCGAACCGGTGGGCCTGGCCGCCTTGCCAGGCGATGGGCGGATCCCCCTGCGCACGGCGGCGCTCGAGCGCTGGCTGGAGGCCGGTCACCAGGCCGGTATGGCCTGGATGAACGATCCGCGCCGCCGCCAGGTCAGCAGCCTGCTGCCCGGTGTGCGCAGCCTGCTGGCGGTGGGACTGAACTATCACGTGGCCGCCAAGCGGGCCCCGGGCAGCCTGGCCGTCGCCCGCTACGGCTGGGGCAGGGACTATCACCGGGTGATCGATGGACGTCTGCGCCGCCTGGGGCGCTGGCTGGAGAAGCAGTGCCCTGGCTTGAGCTGGCGGGCCTGCGTCGACAGCGCTCCCCTGCTGGACAAGGCCTGGGCCGAGCAGGCGGGTCTGGGCTGGATCGGCAAGAACGGCAACCTGATCCACCCCCGCCGGGGGTCGTGGATGGTGATCGGCCACCTCCTCACCACCGCCGATCTCCCAGGAGATGCTCCCTCTGAACCTCTCTGCGGACGCTGCAGCCGCTGCATCGAGGCCTGCCCGACCGGCGCCATCAGCGAGCCCTTTGTGGTGGATGCCAACCGCTGCCTGGCCTATCACACGATCGAAAACCGCGACGACACCCTCCCGCCCGCCATGGCCGCGGCCATGGGTCCCTGGGTTGCTGGCTGCGACATCTGCCAGGACGTGTGCCCATGGAATCAGCAGCCGCTTCCCAGTTCGGAGGATCCTGACCTGCAGCCCAGGGACTGGTTGCTGACTCTGCACGCCGAGGAGGCCCTCGGCTGGAGTGATGCCGACTGGGATGAGCGGCTGCGTGGTTCCGCCCTGCGCCGGATCAAGCCCTGGATGTGGCGGCGCAATCTGCGGTCGGCCCAGCCTGGGACACCAGAAGCGGACCCCTAGGCTGATTCCCGGATCGAACGGCTGGCATGGCTCCGCGCTGGTTCAACTTTCTGGCGACGGCTCCGCTGGCCCTGACCCTGGCAATCGCGCCTGCCACCCCCGCACAGGCTCTCGTTCCCTACGTGTACGTCCCCAAGGGGGAGGAGCTGGAGGCGGCGGGGCTGGGCATCGCCCAGGCGGCCACGCGCCTGTTACGGCTGGGACAGGCCGAAGACGCGGCTCGCCTGGCGGGCCTCACGGTGCAGCTGCTGCCCAACGATCCCCGCGGCTGGGTGCTGCTGGCGGAAGCGCAGCTGCGCAGCAATCAGATCAAGGCCGCCGGCCAGTCCCTGGCGCGCGCCAAACAGCTCGATCCGCGCAACCCCGGCATCTGGTTCGCGGAAGGCTCCCTGGCCCTGCGGGACGGTCAGCCCGGCCAGGCCATCGGTCTGCTGCAAACCGGTCTGAAGCTCGACAGCAAGAATCCCGGCGCCCATTTCGACCTGGGCAATGCCCACCTGCTGCTCAACGATCCCCAGGCGGCCCTGGGGTCCTTTGAGCGGGCCTCGAACCTGCGCAAGGATTTCTGGGAGGCGATCAACAACCAGGGACTGGTGCTCTACGAGATCGGCCGCACGGACGACGCCATCCGGCGCTGGCGCCGGGCCCTGGAGATCAACCCCAAGGCCGCCGAACCCATGCTCGCCCTGGCCGCGGCGCTGAATGCCCGGCCGGGCGATCAGAAGGAAGCTCTGGACATGGCCAGCCAGGCGCTGGCGATCGAACCCAACTATGTGCTGGAGGCCTACCAGAAGGAACAGCTCTGGGGCCCGCGACTGCGCGACAGCACCCGGGTGCTGCTTGAGAACCCGGCGATCAAGGCCGCCACTGACCGGGCCAATGCCAACGCCACCGGCAGCAGCGACGGGGAGGACTCCGGGGAGGAGTGAGACAGGACGCAGGATGGAACCTCTCCGGGGAGGATCTGTAGGCTGAGCCCCTTCCGCCCTCAGACCCCAGAACCGGATGGCCGAGGAGCGCGTCCAGCCCATCTCCCTGCATCAGGAGATGCAGCGCTCGTACCTCGAGTACGCGATGAGCGTGATCGTGGGCCGCGCCCTTCCCGATGTGCGCGATGGTCTCAAACCCGTGCAGCGCCGCATCCTGTTCGCGATGCATGAACTGGGGCTGACCCCGGACCGTCCGTACCGCAAATGTGCCCGGGTGGTGGGTGATGTGCTCGGGAAGTACCACCCCCATGGCGACCAGGCGGTCTACGACGCTCTGGTGCGCCAGGTGCAGACCTTCGCCAGCCGCCATCCGCTGCTGGATGGCCACGGCAACTTCGGTTCGGTCGACGACGACCCGCCGGCGGCCATGCGCTACACCGAAACCCGGCTGGCTCCGATCGCACACCAGGCGCTCCTGGATGAGATCGGAAGCGACACGGTCGATTTCACCTCCAACTTCGATGGCTCCCAGCAGGAGCCCACGGTGCTGCCGGCCCAGCTGCCGTTTCTGCTGCTCAACGGCTGCTCGGGTATCGCTGTGGGCATGGCCACCAGCATCCCCCCCCACAACCTGGGCGAGGTGGTCGACGCCCTCATCGCTCTGATCCGCAAGCCTGAGCTGAGCGACGAGAAACTGCTCGAACTGGTGCCCGGGCCCGACTTCCCCACCGGAGGGGAGGTGCTGGTGGGCAGCGGCGTGCGCGACACCTACCTGCACGGGCGCGGCAGCATCCCGATGCGTGGCATCGCCCACATCGAGGAAGTCCAGCCCGGCAAGGGCCGGCACCGCCGCAGTGCCGTGGTGATCACCGAGTTGCCGTATCAGCTGAGCAAGGCCGGCTGGATCGAGAAGCTCGCCGAGCAGGTGAACGACGGCAAGATCGGCGGGATCGCCGACATCCGCGACGAGAGCGACCGCGAAGGGATGCGTGTCGTGATCGAGCTGCGCCGGGATGCCGAGGCCACCAAGGTGCTCACCGACCTGCAACGGCGCACCTCTCTGCAGAGCAATTTCGGCGCCATCCTGCTCGCCCTGGTGAACGGGCAGCCCCAGCAGCTAAGCCTGCGCCAGATGCTCAACCAGTTCCTGGAGTACCGGGAACACACCCTGATCCGCCGCACCAGCCATTCCCTACGACGCACCGAGGACCGGCTCGAAGTGGTGGAAGGGCTGATCCGTGCCCTCGAAGCCCTGCCGGAGGTGATCGAGAGGATCCAGGGGTCCACGGATGCCGCCAGTGCCAGAGCCAGCCTGCAGGTGCACTTCGACCTGAGTGAACGCCAGGCCGATGCCGTGCTGGCCATGCCGCTGCGCAGGCTCACGAGTCTGGAGCAGGACGGACTGCGCAAGGAGTCCGCGGAGCTGCTGGAGGAACGGGAACGGCTGCGTCACCTGCTCGACGATCGACCGGCCCTGCTCGATGCCATGGTGAGCGAACTCAAGGCCCTCAGGAAGCGCTACTCCACTCCCCGCCGCACCAGGCTGGTGGCCGGCGGTGACGATCTGGTGGCCCAACGGGCGGCCGCAGTGCGGCCCAACACCGAACTGCAACGCCAGCAGGCCCTCGAGTCCCTGCCCGGAGATGGGCGGCTGCTGATTCAGGCCGATGGGGTGGTGCGGATCGTGGCCCCCCAGGTGCTGGGGCGGCTGCACCTCGATGAAGCGGCACCGCTTGGGGACCATCCGGCCCCGGCCCGTCTGATCCTGCCGGTGGCCGACAAGCCCTCCCTGCTGGCCTTCAGCGCCAGTGGCCGGGTGGCCATGCTGCGCTGGGAATTCGCCGCCCAGCAGCCCGGTTCCCTGGAGAAGTTCCTGCCCGAGAGCCTGCTGGGCGATCCGATCGTGGAGGTGCTGCCCCTGCCGCAGAAGCCCACGGGAACCCTGGGTCTGCTCAGCAGCGATGGCCGCTTCAAACGGCTGCCGATCGAGGCGTTCAGCGAACTCTCCGGCCGGGCCGCCACCGTGCTGAAGCTCAGGGACGGCGTGCAGCTTCGCCGGGTCGTGCCCTGCACGGACGGTCAGGACCTGGTGGTGGCCAGCACCACTGGCCGCCTGCTCAGACTGGCGGTGAATGACGACACCCTCCCGCTGATGGGCAAGGCCGCGCAGGGTCCGATGCTGTTGCGCCTGCTGCCAGGCGAAAGCGTGGTGGGGGCGGCCTGCGTCGATCCGGGGACCGACGTGCTGCTGGTCAGCCGCCACAGCCAGCTGAAGCGGCTTCAGGTGGAGAGCCTGCGCCGCTGCGAGCGTGGCGACCTGGGTCAGATCGGCCTGCGCTTCCGCCAGCGGGAGGATGAACTGGCCGATCTTCAGGCAGGACGCTCATCCATCGTGGCCCTGAGGTTCTCCTCGGGTCGCAGCGCGCGTCTGGTGGTGTCCGACCTGCAGCGCAGCACGGCCGAGGAAGGCCCGGCCGAACCGCTCTGGCCCTGTTCAGCCGATGAAACCGTGCTGGAGCTGGTGCCCTTGCTCAGCTGAGAAGCTCGAGTCAGACACGGGCTGCCAGGCCCGTGGGCTCGAGCATCAACTTGCTGGACCGCACGGACTCGTCCATGTCGATCGGGTAGTTGCCATCGAAGCAGGCGGTGCAGAAGTGAGAGGCGTTGTCGTGGGCCGCTTCAAGCATGCCCTCCTGGCTGAGATAGGCCAGGGAATCAACCTGGAGGTGATCGGTGATCTCCTGGAGATTGAGGCGAGCAGCAATCAGCTGATCCTGGTTGTCGGTGTCGATGCCGTAGAAGCAGGGGTGGGTGACGGGCGGTGAACTGATCCGCATGTGCACCTCGGTGGCACCGGCCTCACGCAGAGCGAGCACCAGCTTGCGGCTGGTGGTGCCCCGCACGATCGAATCGTCGATCACCACCACACGTTTGCCGGAGAGCACATCCGGCAGGGGGTTGAGCTTGACGCGGATGCCCGCCTCCCGCATCGCCTGGGTGGGTTGAATGAAGGTGCGGCCCACGTACCGGTTCTTGATCAGGCCATCCGCGAAGGGAATGCCGCTGGCCTTGGAGAACCCGATGGCGGCGGGAATGCCGGAATCGGGAACGCCGATCACGATGTCGGCCTCCACCGCCGTTTCCCGAGCCAGCACCTCACCGATGCGGTGGCGGTAGCTGTAGAGGGATTCGCCGAAGAAGCGACTGTCGGGCCGGGCGAAGTAGATCATCTCGAACACGCAGAGCTTGGTGGGCTCATCGCACCAGCGCTGACGGGCCGGCAGCGGGTCCCCGGCACTGAAGCGGATCAGTTCACCGGGTCCCACGTCACCGTCGTAGGCGGCACCGATGATGTCGAGTCCGCAGGTCTCACTACTCACGACCCACTGGCCCTGGTGCTTGTCGCCGAGGTGGCCGAACACCAGGGGGCGCACCCCATGGCCGTCGCGCAGGGCGAACAGCCCATCGGGGGTACCGATCGCCAGGCTGAAGGCGCCGCGGCAGCGGCCCGCCGCATCACGGATCGCCTCCTCCCAGCCCAGTCCTCCATCGACGGCGTGCTGGAGAGCGAAGGCGATCAGCTCCGAGTCGGTGGTGGACGTGAACTGGATCTCACTGGCCTGCACCGACTGGCGCAGATCCTCGACATTGACCAGGTTGCCGTTGTGGGCCAGGGCGAACGGGCCGAGTCGGGTCATCAGCACCACGGGCTGCGCATTGCAGACCCGGCTGCTGCCGGTGGTGGAATAGCGGTTGTGGCCCACAGCCAGATCACCGGGCATGCGCTCGAGCACGTCCTGATCAAACACCTGGCTCACCAGGCCCATGTCCTTGTGCAGCCGCACCTTGTCGCCGTTGAATACAGCGATGCCAGCCGACTCCTGGCCCCGGTGCTGCAGGGCGTAGAGGCCGAAATAGGTGAGGTTGGCCACCTGCTGGCCAGGGGCATACACGGCAAAGACCCCACAGGCCTCTTCCATCCGGTCGGGCCGTTCCGGCGTGGGGTGCGCGCTTGCCACAGGCCCGTTCACCTTTCTTTTACCTTTGCATTGTGCCTCAGCCAGCCGCGGCCAGTCGGCGCGGCAGTGCGTTCTCATAGCTTGCGCTCAGCTCCTCCACCTGCAGAGACAGGAGGACGGTGCCGTTCTGCTCGATAATCAGGGCTGCGCCGGCTTCAGCCACCCGACCGACCTGCGTCGCCAGCACTGGCGGTCCATCAGCCTGCCGCGCCGCCAGCAGGTCCTGCCAGGCCTGCTCCTGAGAAGGTCGGAGCGACACCAGCACCCGGGCACCCCCTTCGGCGAAGAGCAGGCGATCCAGGCGGCCCGCATCGGCGGGAAGCTCCAGAACGGCACCGAACCCTGAGGCGATGCAGGCTTCGGCGGCCGCCACCGCGAGACCACCGTCGCTGAGATCGTGGGCGGAGGCCACCAGGCCCGCCGTGATCGCCTGGCGCAGCAGGCCCTGCACCGCCCGCTCCAGCGTCAGGTCGGTCAGCGGGGGCCGGCCCGTGGCCAGACCATGGACACTCTCCAGATAGCTGGAGGCGGCCAGAGCCAGCCGCCCATCGACGTCGCTGTCCGCCAGGGGAACCCCCAGCAGCCAGATCTGGGCACCCTCAGCCTGCCAGGCCAGGCCCGTGACGTGATCGAGGTCGTGCACGAGTCCCACCATCCCCACCACGGGGGTGGGATGGATCGGCTGCAGGCTGCCATCGGGCCGCCGGGTTTCGTTGTACAGCGAAACGTTGCCGCCGGTGACGGGAGTGTTCAGTGCCCGGCAGGCCTCCGACAGACCGCGGCAGGCCATGGCCAGCTGCCAGTAGCCGGTGGGGGTCTCCGGGGAAGGGAAGTTGAGGTTGTCGGTGACCGCCAGGGGTTCAGCCCCCACGCAGCTGAGGTTGCGGGCCGCTTCGGCCACCGCCGCCGCCGCCCCCCGCTCCGGATCCAGGGCCACCCAGCGGTTGGGACAGTCGACAGTGGCAGCGACGCCGCGCCTGGCGGCCTCCATGGCGCCCTCACCCCGCTGGGGCCGCAGGCGCACCACGGCCGCATCGGCGCCGCCCGGAGGCATCACCGTGTTGGCCTGCACCTGGTGGTCGTACTGGCGATAGACCCAGCGTTTGCTGGCGATGGTGGGGTCATCGAGCAGGCGGAGCAGCACGGCACCCCACCCCAGGGACTCACCCGCCAGAGGACCGCCGGCCGGTGTGATGCCCTCGGCGGTGGCGGCGGGAAGGTCGGTCTCGCTCCAGCGCCAGTGGGCCTGGATGGCAGCCGGAGGCTCACTGATCAGCTCGTGGTGGTTGATCGGGGTGTCATCGGCGAGGGCGCTGGCGGGAACCTCCGCCGCCACCAGGCCTCCCTGAAGCACCCGCACCACGTTGTCGGCCAGCACACGGCCCACCACAGCCGCCTGAAGGCCCCAGCGGGTGAAGCGCTCCATCAGCGCCTCCTCCCGGCCGGGTTTGACCACGAACAGCATCCGCTCCTGCGACTCGCTGAGCAGGAAGTCGTAGGCGCTCATGCCGCTCTCCCGTGCCGGCACCCGGTCGAGATCGAGCTCGATGCCCAGACCCCCTTTGGCGGCCATCTCCGAACAGCTGCAGGTGAGGCCAGCCGCCCCCATGTCCTGGGCGGCAAGCACATCGCCACTCTGGAACGCCTCCAGGCAGGCCTCGATCAGCCCCTTTTCCAGAAAGGGATCGCCCACCTGCACCGCCGGGCGGTCATCCAGTGATGCGGCACTCAGCTCGGCAGAAGCAAAGCTGGCGCCGCCCATGCCGTCGCGGCCGGTGGTGCTGCCCACGTACACCACAGGATGTCCCACCCCCACAGCCCCGGAGCAGACGATCTCCTCGGTTTCCATCAGCCCCAGGGCCATGGCGTTCACGAGGGGGTTGCCGGAATAGCTGGGGTCGAAAGCCACCTCACCCCCCACCGTGGGCACCCCCACACAGTTGCCGTAGTGGGCGATGCCGGCCACCACGCCCTCCATCAGGCCGACGTTGCGCTCGTCCTCGAGCGGCCCGAAGCGCAGGGCGTTGAGCAGGGCAATCGGCCGGGCCCCCATCGTGAAGATGTCGCGCAGGATGCCACCCACCCCGGTGGCCGCCCCCTGGAACGGCTCGACGGCGGAGGGATGGTTGTGGCTCTCGATCTTGAAGGCGAGCCGTTGGCCCTCACCCAGGTCCACCACACCGGCGTTCTCACCGGGACCCACCAGAATGCGCGGCCCACTGGTGGGGAAGCCCTGGAGCAATGGCCTGGAGTTGCGGTAACAGCAATGCTCCGACCACATCACCCCGAACATGCCCAGCTCGGCGCGGTTGGGAGCGCGGCCGAGGCGGCGGCAGATCTCGTCGTAGTCGGCCTGGCTGAGGCCCTCCTGGCGCAGGGCCTCGGCGACCGGGAAGGAGGGTATGGCAACCACAGCGGGGACTCATCAGGATTCCAGTGTGGCCGAACCCGTGGCCGCGACCGGCGGCAGATCGGGTTCAGATCCATGGATCGTCCGGATCGAGCGGATCGGCATCGTGGGACTGTGACCGGTGTCGCGCGGCCCGGCGCTGTCGCGGTGCCGAATCCTCACGCACGGGTTCCCCCCAGCCCTCCGGGTCATCCCAGTCCTCCCGCTCGTCAAGCCGACTGAGGGGCCGGTCCTCCAGGCGGACTTCGGGCTCGAGAGGATCAGGCTCCTGCCAGGGCGGCTCCTCCAGCCAACCCTCCAGCCGCTCCTCGAAGCGTCCCCCCACCTCCTCGAACTGCTCCCGCCAGCGGCGGGAGCGCCGCAGCAACTCCTGACGCACGCTGGCGCGGGCCAGGGGCAGATCGTCCAGGCCCTGCAGAGTGGTCATCACCTGCCCGGGCTGCTGATCGACGATGCGATCGGGCGACAGCAGCCAACGGCTGCTGCCGGGCAGACGCGGATCGCTGCGGGCCACCAGATAGTCGAGGATGCGACCGCTGCGCAACTCCACGTTGGCGTCGGCAATCACACCCAGCAGTTGGTTGCCGCCCCCGAGCAGGGCAGCTTCGAAGAGGGTGGGCAAGCGCTCGAGGGTGGCCGGGTCGGTGTCCGCGGGATCTCCCTGCACGAGAGCCTCCTGGTCGGTGAGCCCGCGCAGCTGATTGAGCCGCCACACCAGGCGGCGGGGACCGAAGGCCGAAGGCTTGCTCACCCAGCCCAGCAGGCGGTGCACGGGAGGGTGCATCCAGCCCTGCAGACCAGCACCATGGTCGATCCCCTGATTGCAGCGCACCCGGCGCCGGAGCAGGTCGCTGAGCAGCAGTTGCTCGGGGAGGGTCACGGCCTCAGCTGCGGATCTGAACGGGCATCACCAGGTAGGTGAAGGTGGGATCCTGCGCGGAGGTGAGCACCGCCGGAGTCGTGGGGGCATTGCAGCGCAGCTCCACCCGCTCGGGGGTCATCGCCTTGAGCCCATCGAGCAGGTAGCGGACGTTGAAGGCGATCTCGATCGGATCACCGCTGATCACCGCCGGCAGGTCTTCGGAGCCGCTGCCCACGTCCTGAGCATCGGCACTGATGTGCAACTGGCCGCTGCCAGGATCACTGCTGAGCTTCACGACATTGTTGTGCTGGTCGGCCAGCACCGCCACCCGCTCGAGGGCCTGGATCAAGCCGCGGCGATCCAGATCAAGGGTTCGGCTGAAGCGATCGGGGATCAGCTGCCGGTAATTGGGGTAAGTGCCATCGAGGCTCCGGCTGGTGAGCACCTGGTCGGCCCAGAGGAACACCACCTGCCCGCGATCGCAGTAGAGGCTCACCGGGTCGTCACTGCTGCAGGCAGAGAGCAACCGCTCCAGTTCACGCAGAGAGCGGGCCGGCACCGTGACCGCGAAAGGTTCGCTGCCGTCCTCGGCGCCGGAGAAGGCCTTCTCGAGGCGGAGCACCGAGAGACGATGCCCGTCCGTGGCCGCGCATTCCAGATCCTGGTCGGCCAGGCCCAGGTGAACGCCGGTGAGCAACTGCTTGGCCTCATCGCCGCTGCTGGCAAACAGGGTGGCCCGCAACCCCTTCACCAGGGCCTCCGGTTGCAGGCGCAGAGGAGTGCCGGTCTGAACGAGAGGAAGATCGGGAAAGTCCTCGGCGGAGAGACCGCGCATCTGGTAGCTGCCGGAGCGGCTGGTGAGCTCCACCTGCTCCTGCCCTTCCTCACAGCTCAGGCTGATCGGGCTGTCGCTGGACAGTCGCGACACGATTTCCCCGAAGAGGCGCGAGGGCAGGGTGATGGTGCCACTGCTCTCCACCGACGCCGGCAGGCTGGTCTGGATCCCGAGGCTGAGATCGAAGCCGGTGAGGCTGAGCCGACCGGTGCCGGCATCGGCGGTGAGCAGCACGTTGGCCAGCACCGGGTGGGTGGGACGTGAAGCCACGGCACGGCTGACCAGCTGAAGGCTGGCGCTCAGTTCCGCCTGAGAGCAGACCAGCTTCATCGCGACACAACTCCGGAAAGGACACACCCCTAAGGGCCCCACCACGCTTCCACACCGCTGTCAGAAGCGCAACGAGAACAAGCCGGCCCCGAGCCCGATTCCCCCGAGCTTTCCCCCACCTTTCACTGGTTTTGGATTGATTGAAAAAAAGAAGAAATTCAATCCGTAGTCGTAGGGGCTGGGGAAAAAGAGGAAAACGTCTCTATTCCAGCTCAGGACTGGATTTCTTTGAATCAGAGCTGAGGAATGCGTGCTCGAAAGACGACCGAATTCAAGGTTTTCCACTCTTTCCCGGATCTGGGGAAAACCCTGGCGTCTCAGGGGGTGTTCTCTCTGCCCCAGTTCTCCCCAGGCCGGGCCCCCTTTTCCCATGGACGCTTTGCCCACTGACACCCCAGCCAAAAGCCCCAGGCCGGAATTCCGGCCTGGGGCTTTTGGCTGCTGGGTTCAGCGTTCCGGGCTCAGAAGCCCATCACCTTGGCCACCACATCCACCTCAGGGGCCAGGCCGGCATGGAAGGCCCCATCGCAGTTGTCGATGGCGGTGTTGGGATCCTTCAGGCCATTGCCGGTCAGCACGCAGACCACCGTGGCTCCTGCGGGCACCTGCTCCGCCTGCTGCAGCAGACCGGCCACCGAGGCAGCGCTGGCCGGTTCGCAGAACACACCTTCCTCCCGGCCGAGCAATTGGTAGGCCTCGAGAATGTCCTGGTCGGTGACGGCGTGGAAGCTGCCTCCACTCTGCTCACGCACGGCGAGGGCCTTCTCACGGTTGGCGGGATTGCCGATCCGGATCGCGGTGGCGATCGTGTCGGGTTGATCCACCGTGTGACCCAGCACCAACGGCGCGGAGCCACTGGCCTGGAACCCCATCATCCGGGGAAGACGTCGGCTGAGGCCGGCCTGCCGGTACTCCTGGAAGCCCATCCAGTAGGCACTGATGTTGCCGGCGTTGCCCATGGGGATGCAGAGCCAGTCGGGGGCGTCACCGAGGGCATCCACCACTTCGAAGGCGGCGGTCTTCTGCCCCTGCAGGCGGTAAGGGTTGAGGGAATTGACCAGTGTGACCGGGTAGGCATCGGCCACCTCGCGCACGATGGCCAGGGCACGATCGAAGTTCCCCTTCACCGCCAGCACCTCAGCGCCGTACACCAGGGCCTGGGCCAGCTTGCCCTGGGCCACATAGCCATCAGGGATCAGGACGAAGGCACGCATGCCACCGCGGCGGGCATAAGCCGCGGCGGCGGCACTGGTGTTGCCGGTGCTGGCGCAGATCACCGCCTCGGCGCCGGCTTCCCGCGCCTTGCTCACCGCCATGGTCATCCCCCGGTCCTTGAAGCTGCCGGTGGGATTGAGGCCGTCGTATTTGAGAAACACCTTGATGCCGCGGCCCAGGCGTGCCGCCACGGCCGGCGCCGGGATCAGGGGAGTCGCGCCTTCCCGCAGGGTGATCACCGGTGTGGCCTCACTCACCGGCAGCCAGCGGCGGTACGCCTCGATCAGCCCCGGCCAGTCCTGCATCGTTGGCTGCTGGCCCAGTCGCCGAAGAGCTGAAAGCAGGG
Source organism: Synechococcus sp. CBW1107 (assembly GCF_015841355.1). NCBI lineage: Bacteria > Bacillati > Cyanobacteriota > Cyanophyceae > Synechococcales > Synechococcaceae > Synechococcus > Synechococcus sp. CBW1107. Next base: position 1,410,936 of record NZ_CP064908.1, on the reverse strand, counting down.
GCACGTCGGCAGGCGGTCAGGCTGAGACGAATCTACGCGCCAAGTCCCCACCAGCGGTTCAGGAGGTTTGCGTCGGGCCTCAGGGGGCCGGTACCGGTGCCGCGGGGGAGGACTCTGACGTGGAGTCCGTCTTGGAGCCGGTCTTGGACTGATCGCCGCTGCCTGGCTTCACGGCTCCATCGCCGCGCAGCCCGTCGAGGGGGGATTCGGAGAAGAAGCGCACAAGATCGGAAATCGAGCTCGCCTTGCCGATGACACCCAGCAGGGCCGGGATGTTCACCGCCAGCTCCTGGGCCGGATAGGCCTGCAGGAACCCGGTGGCCGTGAGGCTGCCGTTGCCGTTGGCCAGTCCGGTGATCAGGGCGCCACGGATGGCCTGGACACCCATCTGCGGCGCCCTCAGAGGAGCGAAGATCCCCGCCAGCCGCTGGAGCAGTGCCTCGCCGATCCGCGTCGAGAGCAGCCGGCTGGTGAGTACCAGCGGCAGAGAAAGTTGTTGATTGAGCAGCTTGGACACCGAGGCCGGATCCTGCCGGCTGAAGTGGAGCACATCCCTCAGCAGCCCGCGGGCCTCACCCGTCTGGGCCAGGTGTTCCAGGTCGGCCACCGGAATCGAGCGCCGGAAGGCTCCGCTCACGAACACCACCTGTTCGGCAGCATGAACAGGCAGTCCTGGCGCTGCCGCACTCAGCGAGAGCCCCAGCAGGACGGCCAGGAGTTTGGGCGGACGAGCCAAGAGCTGAAATCCTGGTGATCAATCAACTCTAAGAGCTGCCCGTGGCACTGAGAACAGCGCTCTGGCGCAGCTCGGGGGCCACCAGCACGTCGCGCAGAAGACGTACCACGCTTCGCTCCGCCAGACCCTGGGCCAGCTGCACGCCCATGCGGCGCAGATCGGGTTCCCCCAGGAGCCGGGGCAGCCGACGCAGCAGCAACCGAGGTTCGAAGCCGGGCAGCTCACGCAGGATCGTCAGCAGTTGCTGCACCGGCTCGAGGCTGAGCAGGGCGTCCTCCTCACTCTCGAGCAGGGGGCTGCGCAGTCCGGGCGGTTGCAGGCGGCGAGGCAGGCGCCGACCCAGCCGGCGGAAGGCCTGCCAGCTGATCGCGTCCACCCTGTCCACTAGGGCATCCACCAGCTGCTGGCGCAGCAGGCCGCCCTTGGGGGAGAAGAGGAAATCGATCACCTGATCGAGCAGTCCCTCCAGATCCAGCTGGTCCTGAAGCGAGGCGCTGCTGATCAGATTCTCGAGCCGCTGCCAACGGAAGTCATCGCCGTCGAAGAGCATCTCGCGCAGGCTGCTGCGCAGGGCCGGATCGGGATCCTCCATCAGCCGCCGGGCGAAGTAGGGGTAGGCGGCACCGAGGATCTTGAAGTCGGGGTCCACGCTCAGGGCGATGCCCTCCAGCGTCACCAGCGAGCGGATGATCAGGGCGTAGTAGGGCGGCACCTGGAACGGAAACCTGTACATCACTCCGGAGAGATCGTCCGTGACGGCTTTGAAATCCATGCGGCTGACACCCATCTCCAAGGCCTGGCCGAAGACATTCTCGAAGGCCGGAACGATCGGTTCGAGATTCACCTCTTCCCCGAGGAATCCGAGATTGACGAAATCACGCGAGAGCGAGCTGAAGTTGCGGTTCACCAGGTGAACGACAGCTTGGATCAGGCCTGTTCTCGATTCGCGGCTCACTTCGCTCATCATGCCGAAGTCGAGATAGGCCAAACGGCCGTCAGGGAGGGCCAGCAGGTTGCCCGGGTGGGGGTCGGCATGGAAAAAGCCATGCTCCAGCAACTGTTGCAGACTGCAGTTCACCCCCACCTGCACCATGTCGTCTGGATTGATGCCCAGGGCACGCACGGCCTCCAGGTTGGTGAGCTTCACCCCGTCGATCCACTCCATCGTGAGAACCCGGCGGCTGGTGACTTCGCGATAGATGCGCGGCACGGCAATCCGGGGATTGTGCTGATGGAGTCGTGCGAAATGTTCGGCATTGCTGGCTTCGTTGAGGTAATCCATCTCCTCGAAGACGCGCTTGCCGAGCTCATCGATCAGGGCCACCAGATCACTGCGGATCAGGCGCACGTTCCTGTTCAGCCAGGCGGCGATCTGGCGCACGATGTAAAGGTCGAGGGTGATCTGCTCGCGCAGCCCGGGACGTTGCACCTTCACCGCCACGGCCTCGCCGCTGAGCAGGACCCCCCGGTGCACCTGGCCCAGGGAGGCTGCCGAGATGGGCTCACGGTCCAGCTGGCGGAACAGGCTGTTCACCGGTGCGCCGAGGTCTTCCTCGATGCAGGCCATCGCCAGGGAGCTGTCGAAGCCCGGCAGCTGGTCCTGCAGCTGGGCCAGTTCCTCCAGCAGCACCGGCGGGATGATGTCCGGCCGGGTGGAGAGGGCCTGGCCGGCCTTGATGAAGGCGGGTCCAAGGGCCGCCAGAAGTTCGGCACATTCCCGTGCCCGCTCCCGTGCCCGTTTTTCGTTGCTGAGCGTCCCGAGCAACTTGTCGAAGCCCACGCCGATCAGAAACAGGCTGATGGGCACGAGGGTCTGCCAGAGACGGCGCAGCAGCCGACGGGGGTGGCCGGAGTAGATCCGCGAGATGGTCTGCGGGTCGTAGCTCAACAGACCGGCGGCTTCGATGAAGTCGCTGAGTTCCTCGGCGCTGCTGGTGCGTTCGGCGATCGTGTCCCCGGTGATCGTGGCCTGATCCGAGAGGACCATCAGGGAGGAGTTCGACTGTTTCTCTTCTAAACGAAAGCAACCGCCGCTACGGTCTGGGCACTCACCGGAGGCCGGCGTGCTCACGGGTCTGCGTCTGGAGAACATCGCCCTGATCGATGCTCTGGATCTCAGTTTCAGGCCCGGGTTCACCGTTCTCACCGGGGAGACCGGCGCGGGCAAATCTCTCCTCCTCGATGCCCTCGATGCCCTGCTCGGCGGAGCCCAGGGGGGTGAGGGCCTGCGGCTGCTGCGCCCGGGCTGTGAACGGGCGTGCATCGAAGCCGGTTTCTCCTTTTCGGAGCCGGTGCGGTCATGGCTGATCCAGCAGGACCTTGAGCCGCTGGACTCCGATCTGATCATCAGCCGGGAGTGGCGCCAGCAGGAGGACCGCATCAGCAGCCGTGGCCGCATCAATGGAGTGATCGTCAACCGCGCCCAGTTGCTGGAGCTGCGCCCTCTGCTGCTGGAGCTCACCGTTCAGGGGCAGACCCAGCAGCTGGGGCGTCCGGGGCAGCAGCGGCGCTGGCTGGATCGCTTCGGTGGGGAACCGATCGCCGAGGCTCTGCTGGCGGCCCGCACGGCCGTGCGGGCCTGGAAGGATGCGGCTGCGGCCCTGGACACCGCCAGAGCCGAGCAGGAGCGTCAGCAGTTCGATCGGCAACGACGACTGCAGCTGCTGGAGGATCTGGAGGCGGCGCAGCTCGACGACCCCCAGGAGCGCCAGCGCCTGCAGGGGGAGCAGGACCGGCTGGCCCACGCAGTCCGCTTGCAGGAGGGGGTGACGACGGTGAGCGGGCGGCTGGTGGAGGGTCTGGAGGGTGCCCCGTCGGTGCTCGATCACCTCGCCGCCATCGAGCAGGAGCTGCAGCATCTGCAGGGGTACGATGCGGGCCTGCGGCCCTGGCTGGAGCGCTGTACCGAGGCGGTCCTGCTGCTGCAGGAGCTGGCCTCGGGGCTGGATCGTTATGGCGCTGGCCTGGAGAGTGATCCTGAAACCCTTTCGGGACTGCAGGAGCGGATGGCCCAGCTCAGGGCCCTGGAGCGGCGCCACGGCCAGGACCTCGGGGCCCTGATCGCTCTACGGGATGATCTCCGCCGCCAGTTCGATGCCACCGGGGTCGAGGCCTCGCTGCGTCAGTTGGAGCAGCAGGAGGAGAGCAGTCGCTTCCGGCGTGATCAGGCCTGCGCACGGCTCAGCCAGCGACGCCGTGTCGCCGCCACCGCCCTGGAGCGGCAGTTGATGGACACCCTGAGGCCACTGGGGCTGGCCCACGTGCGCTTCTCGGTCTCGATCGAACCGGCCCCGCCCGGTGACGATGGGGCCGATGCGATTGGATTCCTGTTCTCGGCCAACCCCGGTCAGCCACTGGCCCCCCTGCAGGAGGTGGCCTCCGGCGGGGAGATGAGCCGCTTCCTGCTGGCTCTGAAAACCTGCCTGGCGGCGGCCGATCCCCATGTCACCCTGCTGTTCGATGAAATCGACAGCGGCGTCAGCGGCAGGGTCAGCGGGGCCATCGCCGCCCTGCTGCGTCGCCTTGCCGAGCAGCGCCAGGTGTTCTGTGTCACCCACCAGCCCCTGGTGGCCGCCATGGCCCAGCACCACTTCCGCGTGAGCAAGCAGGTCGACGCGGGCCGCACCCGGACAGGGGTGACTGCTCTGCAGGACAGCGGAGAGAGGGAGCGGGAACTGGCCGAGCTCGCCGGAGGCGATTCCGGTGAAACCCGCAGTTACGTGGCCAGCCTGCTGCAGCAGGGAGCCTCATGAGCCGCAGGAGCAGCCCGTAGACTCCAGGCTGTCAGGGTCGCTGAATGCCCCGCGCCAGATCCGTCTCCGGATCCAAGAGCTCCGCCACGAATGGAGGAGGCCCCGAGGCCATGCCCGGGCTGGCCGCCTCCCCTGGGCTTGATCCCAGCACCGTGCTCAACGGCGGCAGCCTCGAGGACGTCATCCGGGTGCGCGGAGCACGGCAGCACAATCTCCGCAACATCGATCTCACCCTGCCGCGCAACAGGCTGGTGGTGTTCACCGGCGTGAGCGGCAGCGGCAAGAGTTCCCTGGCCTTCGACACGATCTTCGCCGAGGGTCAGCGCCGCTACGTGGAGAGCCTCTCTGCCTATGCACGCCAGTTTCTCGGCCAGGTGGACAAGCCCGACGTCGACGCGATCGAAGGGCTGTCGCCGGCCATCTCGATCGACCAGAAGTCCACCAGTCACAACCCCCGCTCCACCGTCGGCACGGTCACCGAGATCCAGGACTATCTGCGGCTGCTGTTCGGCCGGGCCGGCGAGCCCCACTGCCCCCAGTGCAGCCGCTCGATCCGGCCGGAGAGCATCGACGAGATGGTCGACCGGATCGCCACCCTGCCGGAGGGCACCCGTTACCAGTTGCTGGCACCGGTGGTGCGCGGCAAGAAGGGCACCCACACCAAGCTCCTCTCCGGCCTGGTGGCCGAGGGATTCGCCCGGGTGCGCATCAACGGCGAGGTGAGGGAACTCTCCGACAACATCGAGCTTGACAAGAACCACGCCCACAACATCGAAGTGGTGGTGGACCGTCTGGTGGCCCGGGAGGGGATCAACGAGCGGCTCACCGATTCCCTGCGCACCTGCCTCAAGCGCGGCGATGGCCTGGCCCTGGTTGAAGTGGTGCCCAAGGCCGGCGAGGAGCTGCCGGAGGGGGTGGAGCGGGAGCGCCTCTATTCCGAAAATTTCGCCTGCCCGGTGCATGGCGCCGTGATGGAGGAGCTCTCCCCGAGGCTGTTCTCCTTCAACAGCCCTTATGGCGCCTGCCCCGACTGCCACGGCATCGGCCATCTGCGCCAGTTCACCCTGGAGCGGGTGGTGCCCGATCCTTCCCTGCCGGTGTACGCGGCGATCGCTCCCTGGAGCGAGAAGGACAACAGCTACTACTTCTCCCTGCTCTACAGCGTGGGCGAGGCCTTCGGCTTCGAGATCAAGACGCCCTGGAATCAGCTCACCGATGAGCAGCGTCAGGTGGTGCTCCATGGCAGCGAGGAGCCGATCCCGATCCAGGCCGACAGCCGCTACAGCAAGAGCCAGGCGTACCTGCGGCCGTTCGAGGGGATCCTGCCGATCCTGGAGCGCCAGCTGCGCGACGCCAGCGGTGAATCGGTGCGCCAGAAGCTGGAGCAGTACCTCGAAATGGTGCCCTGTGGCACCTGCCATGGGCTCCGTCTGAGGCCCGAGGCTCTGGCGGTGCGGGTCGGTCCCTACGCCATCCATGAACTCACAGGCGTGAGTGTGGCCGACACCCTCGAGCGGATCGAGGCTCTGATGGGTGTGGCCGAGGGGGCCAAGCCTCTGCTCACGCCGCGCCAGATCCAGATCGGCGACCTGGTGCTGCGGGAGATCCGCATGCGCCTCAAGTTCCTGCTGGATGTGGGCCTTGACTACCTCAGCCTCGATCGGCCGGCCATGACCCTCTCCGGAGGTGAGGCCCAGCGCATCCGCCTGGCCACCCAGATCGGGGCGGGTCTCACCGGCGTGCTCTACGTGCTTGATGAGCCCAGCATCGGTCTGCACCAGCGCGACAACGACCGCCTGCTCAACACCCTCTTCAAGCTGCGGGATCTGGGCAACACCCTGATCGTGGTTGAACACGACGAGGACACGATCCGCGCCGCGGATCATCTCGTCGACATCGGACCCGGTGCCGGTGTGCACGGCGGGCACATCGTGGCCGAGGGGTCTCTGCAGAACCTGCTCGAGGCCGAGGAGTCGCTCACCGGCGCCTATCTCAGCGGCCGTCTCTCCATTCCCACTCCGGCTGAGCGGCGCTCGGCCGGCAGCCGCAAACTCACCCTGGTCAACTGTCGCCGCAACAACCTTCAGGGTCTCGATGTCGATCTTCCCCTGGGTCGGCTCGTGGCCGTCACCGGGGTGAGCGGCAGTGGCAAGAGCACCCTGATCAACGAGCTGTTGCATCCCGCTCTCGAGCACAAACTCGGCCTTCGGGTCCCCTTCCCCTCCGGCCTCGACGAGTTGCGCGGCATCCAGTCGGTCGACAAGGTGATCGTGATCGACCAGAGCCCGATCGGCCGGACCCCCCGCTCCAACCCGGCCACCTACACCGGCGCCTTCGATCCGATCCGCCAGGTGTTCGCCGCCACCGTGGAGGCCAAGGCCCGCGGCTATCAGGTGGGTCAGTTCAGCTTCAACGTCAAGGGCGGGCGCTGCGAGGCCTGCAGCGGCCAGGGGGTGAACGTGATCGAGATGAACTTCCTCCCCGACGTCTACGTGCAGTGCGATGTCTGCAAGGGAGCCCGCTACAACCGCGAAACCCTGCAGGTGGCGTACAAGGGCTTCACCATCGCCGACGTTCTGCAGATGACGGTGGAACAGGCCGCCGAGGTGTTCTCGGCCATCCCCCAGGCCGCGGACCGTCTGCGCACCCTGGTGGATGTGGGCCTGGGCTACATCAAGCTCGGCCAGCCGGCCCCCACCCTCTCCGGGGGTGAGGCCCAGCGGGTGAAGCTGGCCACCGAGCTCTCCAAGCGCGCCACCGGCAAGACCCTCTACCTGATCGATGAGCCCACCACGGGCCTGAGCTTCTACGACGTTCACAAACTCATGGACGTGATGCAGCGCCTGGTGGACAAGGGCAATTCGATCGTGGTGATCGAGCACAACCTCGATGTGATCCGCTGTGCCGACTGGTTGATCGACCTGGGGCCCGAAGGAGGCAACAAGGGAGGTGAAATCGTGGTGGCCGGCACTCCGGAGCAGGTGGCTGAGCACCCCACCAGTCACACGGGCCGGTATCTCAAACAGGTGCTCGCCCAGCATCCGCCTGTGGCCATCGAGTCCTGACGGACCGCAGCACAGACAGGCGCTGAGGAGAGATCATGGAGATCCTCGGGTGCCATCACTTGCGCGCGCTTCGTTTCGCTCCGGCAGCTCCTCTGTTGCTCACCCTCGCCGGGCTGTTGGGTTCGGTCCCGTTCCTGCAAAGTCCTGCCAGCGCGCTGGAGCGGGTGGAGCTGCTCTTGCCCTTACTCAAGACCAGCTTCAGCGTGAATCTCGAGGAGCTCAGCAACACCGATCGACTGCTCACCGGCAACAGCGATCTGGCTGAACTGGATCAGGCCACCAACGGGCTCATCGGTCGCAGGCTGGTGGGCCTGTTCAATGCCCCGCTGCCGCTGCAGGTGCCTGCGGTGGTGAACGAGGCCGAAGGTTCGCCCATGCTCAACCAGGCGCTGCTCCTGGTCTCCGCCCTGGGGGGCATCGATGGCCTGCCGGCCCAGCTTGAGAGCAGGGATCTCTCCAGGGCGCTGGACAAGGCAGCCGCCCAGGGCCCCCTGACCATGCTGAGCGTGATGAAGGCCCTGCCGGGCACCACCGCCTCGGTGGACCTGGGCCGGGCCCTGTTCGTGGTCCGGCGGCTTGCCAATCAGCAGGAACCGGCCGATCGACTGATCGCTGGGCGAACTCCGGCGAGTGTTGATCCGGCCCTCAGTCAGCCCGGACCTCTGACGGTGGAACGAAAGCTGATCACCCTGCCGGCCCCCCATCGGCCCAAGCCGCTGCAGGTGGTGCAGATCAGCCCCGCCAGAGGGGCGAGCGGCCGGCTGGTGGTGATCTCCCATGGGCTCTGGGATGCACCGGAGAGCTTCGAGGGCTGGGCCAGCCACCTGGCCAGCCACGGCTACACGGTGCTGTTGCCCTACCACCCGGGCAGTGATCAGGGTCAGCAGCAGGCCATGCTCTCCGGCAAGGTGCCTCCGCCGGGGGCGGATGAGCTGCGTCTGCGGCCCCTGGATGTCTCAGCCGTGATTGACGGGGCCGCGGCGGGTCTCGCCGGCCTGCCCACAACGTTGAACACCACGTTCGTGGCGGTGCTCGGCCAGTCGTGGGGGGCCACCACCGTGCTGCAGCTGGCGGGAGCCAGGCCCAGCGACAGCCAGCTCAAGACGCGCTGCGACGAGGTGCTGGACCCGGAGCGCAACCTCAGCTGGGTGCTGCAGTGCAGCTTCCTCGGTGCCGCCGATCAGGCGGCCCTGGCCGATCCCCGCGTCAAGGTGGGTGTGGCCGTCAGTCCGCCGATGTCGCTGCTCTTCGACACAGGTGCGGGACAGGGCATGAACGCCCGCGTGCTGCTGGTGAGTGGCACCCGCGACTGGGTGGTGCCACCGGATCCGGAAGCGATCCGGCCGATGCGCCGCGAGGCCAGCCGTGGCGGGGGCGGCCATCGTCTCGTGCTGGTGCGCGGTGGCGATCACTTCAACCTGGGGTCCCCCCTGGCCGAAGGTGGAGGTGCCCTTCGTGGGTTGCTGCTGGCCTGGACCAACGGAGGCTTCGCCGCCGGCGCCGCGGTACAACCCGGCCCGGGCGCACCCGAGCTGCTGCCTGCCAACGGTTGGGGTGACGCCGGCATGCCCTTGGTGGGGATCACCTCGGCTCAGCTGGGGTCTCCCTGAAACGGACACCGAAGCCTCAGGGGCTGGATTCCGGTTCGCCGGGCTCAGCCTCCACGGAGGCGGCATGCTTCGTGTTCAGATCCGGCATCCAGTAGCTCAGGTCGTCGTGCCAGTACAGGCGACCTGCCAGCCGATCGGTGCTGAGGTTGGTGCCACCCAGCTTGCTGATCAGATTCCCCAGCTCCAGGGGTGAGAGATCGGTGCTGATGTCGTTGCCGGCGATCCGGAGCAGCTCCGGCAGACGGGTCACGGTGCTGGGCTGGGCCAGTTTGCGGAACACTTCGCGGAAGACCAGCTTCTGGCGTTCCATCCGGCCAATGTCTCCCAGTTCGTCGTTGCGGAAGCGCAGGAAGCCCTCCAGGTCCTTGCCCTTGAGTAGCTGTATGCCGGGGTAGAGATCGATGTAGAGCCCCTGGCGGCTGTCGGTGTAGTACATGCGCTTGGGCACATCCACCTCGACACCCCCAAGGGCCTCGGCAAGGTTCTGAACCGCATCCAGATTCACCAGCAGATAACGGTCCACCGGGGTGGCCAGCAGAGCCGTGAGCTCCTCCTTGACCGCCTCCACCCCTCCGGAGGCGTAGAGGGCGTTGGCCTTGAGCACACCGAAGCGACTCGATTCGATGAACGTGTCCCGAGGCACCTGGGTGAGCTTGGTGGTGCCGTCGTGGATGTCGACGACCACCATCACGTCGGTGCTGCCGCTGATCTGGTCGGAGCCCAGGATCAAGATGCGGTGCTGCGCGATGGGGAGCGCGGGCACCAGCTTGCCCAGTGTCGGAGCCGTATGGGTCAGGGCCGCCAGGGCGGGACCGATCAGCCGTGGCAGTGGGCCTGACAGGCCATAGCCCAGGCCGATGCCGCTCGCGAAGGCCACCAGAACGGCTGGACGCAGGGCACGACCCAGCAGACCGAGGGGCCTGGGTTCGCTGCGCCCCTGGCGGCGGCTGAGGGCAACGACCGTCGCTGCCGCGCGCTCAGCCTGATTGGCAGCGTCGACCTTGCCGGTGGCTGGTCGGTTGTGGTGACGCTGGGACTGAGCCATGGGGAGTCCTGACCGGCGCACCATATAACCGAACACGGCTGAAGGCCAGGGGCCGCGCTGCTCAGCCTGGCGCCACCACTGTGATCTGACCGGCGGCACGATCAGCCCGTGCCCGTGCCTCAGCCACGTCCACCCCGCTGGCCAGGGCCACCCCCATGCGGCGATTGGGGCGGGCACTGGGTTTGCCGAACAGCAGCACCTGGGTGTCAGGTTCTGTCAGGGCCTCGGCCACTCCGGTGTAAGCAACGGCGTCGAGGGTCTGATCCGCCAGAATCACCCGGCTGGCGGCGGCAGAGCTGGAGCGGATGGCGGGGATCGGCAGGCCCAGCACCGCCCGCAGATGCAGCTCGAATTCGCTCAGGTTCTGCCCCATCAGGGTGACGAGGCCAGTGTCGTGGGGACGGGGGGAGAGCTCGGAGAAGACCACCTCCTCCCGGCCCGGCTCGCCGCACAGGAAGAACTCCACCCCGAACAGCCCGGCGCCCCCCAGCTCGTCGGTGACGGCCAGGGCCATGGCCTGGGCGGACGCCAGCTGTGCTTCGCCGAGGGCGGCCGGCTGCCAGCTGCACTGGTAGTCGCCGCGCTCCTGCACATGGCCGATCGGCGGGCAGAAGAGGGTGGGGCCGGACCAGGGCCGGACCGTGAGCAGGGTGATCTCCAGCTCGAAGGACAGGAACTCCTCCACGATCACCCGGGCGCCGGCGCCCCGGGCCCCGTCCAGAGCCGCCTGCCAGGCGGCGGCCAGGCCGTCCTCCGAGCGCACCACGCTCTGGCCCTTGCCGGAGGAGCTCATCACCGGCTTGACCACCACGGGCCAGCCCAGGGGAGCCGCCACCGCGGCCAGCTCCTCGGCACTCCCGGCGTAGGCGAAGCGGGCCGTGCGCAGGCCGAGCGTGCCGGCGGCCAGGTCCCGGATCCTGTCGCGGTTCATGGTCACGGCTGTGGCCCGGGCCGTGGGAATCACCGTGATCCCTTCCGCTTCGATCTCCGCCAGGGCATCCACGGCCAGGGCCTCGATTTCCGGGATGACCAGATCGGGGCGGTGGCGCCTCACGACTGTCTTGAGAGCCTCCGGGTCGGACATGGTGATCACCTCAGCCAGATCGGCCACCTGCATCGCCGGAGCACCGGCATAGCGGTCGACGGCGATGACCCGGCAGCCCAGCCGCTGGGCGGCGATGGCCACCTCCTTGCCCAGTTCACCGCTGCCCAGCAGCATCAGGGTTCGCGGGAACGGGGCGGCGGCCATGGGACTCGTGGCAATCGTCCCCGATCCTCGCCCCCGGCCAAGCCGGCTGGAGCCTGGCCATGCCTGCTAGAGAAGGCGTCCGCGCCCGACCACCGTGCTGAGCCTCCTGTTCGCCTTCTCCACCGCCGGTGATGCCCAGTCCGGCCTGGTGTTCGGCCAGGACATCGCCACGTTCCAGAAGTGGGCCCTGATCTATCTGGTGCTCTCCTCGCTGGGGTTCGTGGCCGTCTGGGTGGTGGGTTACCTGCGCCGCTGACGGCAGGGGAACCGCTCAGGTTCCCGGGATCAGATCGAGCTGGCGCACCGGCGGCTCCTCGCTGATGAACCCGTAGGCCTCGAACACACCCGCATCGGGATGGGTGATGTGCTGCCCGTCGCTGTGCCGCTCCAGGCTGAAGCCCTCAGCGGCCATGCGCCGCATCAGCGCCGCCGCCTCCTCGAAGCGGGCCGCCATGGCCTCGAGGCTGGCGCAATCGGCGGTCAGACCCTGTTCCTTCCAGGTGAAGTAGGCCATTTCAGACTCCCGTTTCTTCTTTCACCTCTCAAGTCTGCTGCCGATCCGCTCAGGGCAACAACAGCAATCCCAGGAGCACCAGCAGCGCGCTTGCCCCCCAGAAGCGCACAACCACCTTGAGCTCGGGCAGGCCCCCCAGTTCGAAATGGTGATGCAGAGGTGCCATGCGGAAGAGGCGGCGGCCCTGGCCATCGGGCCCCTTGGTGGCCTTGAACACCCACACCTGCAGGATCACCGAGAGCGATTCCGCCAGAAACACGCCTCCCATCAGCAGCAGCGGCCAGAGACTGTCGCTGAGCAGGGCCACCGCGCTCAGGGCCGCCCCCATGGCCAGCGAGCCTGTATCGCCCATGAACACCCGGGCCGGGTGGCGGTTGTGGGCAAGGAACCCCAGCCAGGCCCCGGCCATGGCGGCGCAGAAGCCAGCCATGGCCGGATCCCCCAGGGACCCCCGCAGCATCAGCTGAGCGCCGAAGCCGGTGAAGACGATGGCGCCGCAACCGGCGGCCAGGCCATCGAGGCCGTCGGTGAGGTTGGTGGCGTTGCTCTCCGCCAGGAACACGAACAACCCCACGGGCAGGATCAGCAGACCGAGGGGCAGCACCCAGCCCAGGGCCAGGGAGACATCGGTGTGGATCCAGAGGTTCCACTGAGCCCAGGCCAGGAACAGGGCCGCCGCCAGAGCCTGCAGCAGCAGCTTGCCGCGGGGTGTCAGGCCGGTGTTGGTCTGGCGGGTGAGGCTGCGCCAGTCGTCGACACCGCCAATGGCCAGGTAGGCCAGGGTGACTGCCGCCACTGCCAGCAGCCGGTCGTCGCCGGGGGAGACCAGTCCGCCCACGATCACCCCTGCCGGCACCGCCAGCAGGCCGCCCATGGTGGGCGTTCCGGCCTTGCCGTGGTGAGCCTGGGGGCCCTCCTCCCGGATCACCTGGCCGAGTTTCAGGGCCCGCAGCCGGGGCACCCCCCAGTGGCAGAGCGCCCAGCTCACCAGGGCGGCCACCAGCAGGGGCGGCGTGAGCTGGGGAGCGCCGCTGAGGCCGTCGCAGAGCATGCAGACCATCAGCAGGCCCAGGGTCAGTCCCAGGGCACTGAGCCGACCATCGGCTGGAGCGGCGGTGGCCCCTGGGGCCGGCATTGGGGTTGTTCGGGCCAAGAGTCCGGGCGCCGCCGTGGCGCTGTGGCGATGCGGCCGGACCTTAGGTCAGGATCTCAATCTTCCCAGTTTTCATCCGACTGCTCATCGGCCTGGTTGTACTCCTCCTTCTCGCCCATCAGAGCCGAGAGCTCCTCTTCTTCCACCGTGCTCACATCCGGAGCGGCGGTTTCCTCATCGGCCACCAGCCGGCCGCTGCTCTCCAGCCAGCTGAGCAGATCGGGCTCATCCCGCAAGGGCAGCACCGGCGCCGGCTCATCCCGCCGGTAGCGGGTGAGGGAGGGGTTGATGCTGTCGAGGGTGCTCATGGAAAGCCTGTGAAGCGTGCAACCGTTGGACGCCGATCGACCACCATAGGCCAGCACCCCGAACCATCTCCTTGGCCGACGGTAAACTCCCTTCGCTGATCCTGGGCTGGAGCCTGGCTCTGCTGATCAGTGCCCTGCTGGTGTCGGCCGGCCAGCGCTGGCCCGAACCCCTGGCCGTTGTTCCCTGGCAGGTGTGGGGGCTGGTGCTGATTCCACCGCTGCTGATGGGGGTCTGGATCGCCAGCCGCTGGGACCGGGTGACCACCGCCGCCGCGGGACGCTCCGGTGACGGTGACGAGGGACAATCCTGCAACAGCTCGAACGCACAGGACTGAGGGGATGGCACAGGAGCAGGGCGCCAGGGCAAAGCGGGTGGTGCTCGCCTACTCCGGCGGGGTCGACACCAGTGTCTGCATTCCCTACCTCAAACAGGAATGGGGAGTCGAGGAGGTGATCACCTTCGCCGCCGACCTCGGCCAGGGCGATGAGTTGGAGCCGATCCGCCAGAAGGCGCTCGACTCCGGTGCCAGCCAGTCGATCGTGGGGGATCTGATCGATCCCTTCATCCGCGAGTTCGCCTTCCCCGCCATCCGTGCCAATGCCCTCTACGAGGGTCGCTATCCCCTCTCCACAGCCCTGGCCCGCCCCCTGATCGCCCGCCGGCTGGTGGAGGTGGCGCGGGAGCAGGGCGCCGATGCCGTGGCCCATGGCTGCACGGGCAAAGGCAATGATCAGGTGCGTTTCGATGTGGCGATCGGTGCCCTGGCTCCCGATCTGAAGGTGCTCACTCCGGCGAGGGAATGGGCCATGAGCCGTGAGGAAACGATTGCCTATGGCGAGCGTTGCGGCATCCCGGCGCCGGTGAGCAAGAAGAACCCCTATTCGATCGATCTCAACCTGCTGGGCCGCAGCATCGAGGCGGGTCCGCTGGAGGATCCGATGGTCGAGCCTCCCGAAGAGGTGTTCGCGATGACCCGCTCGATCCGCGACACCCCGGATGAGCCCCAGGTGGTGGAGATCGCCTTCGAGCAGGGCAACCCGGTGGCGATCGATGGAGAGAGTCTCGATCCGGTCGCTGTGATCCGCCGCGCCAATGAGCTGGCCGGCCTCCATGGTTTCGGCCGCCTCGACATCATCGAGAACAGAGTGGTGGGGATCAAGTCAAGGGAGATCTATGAAACGCCTGGCCTGCTGCTGCTGATTCGAGCTCACCAGGAGCTGGAGAGCCTCACCCTGGCCGCCGATGTGATGCGCTACAAGCGCCAGATCGAATCCAGCTGGGCTGACCTGGTCTATCAGGGACTCTGGTTCGGCCCTCTCAAGCAGGCCCTCGATGGCTTCCTGGACTGCACCCAGGCCACGGTCAATGGCGTGGTCCGCCTGCGTCTGCACAAGGGCAATGCCGTGGTGATCGGTCGTGCCAGCAGCAGCGACAGCCTTTACGTGCCCGCCATGGCCACCTATGGCAGCGACGATCGCTTCGATCACCGGGCCGCCGAGGGATTCATCTACGTGTGGGGGATGCCCACTCGCCTCTGGGCGGCCAGCCGGCGCCGGGCCTGAAGCCCCACCAGCCTCTCGCGGCCGGCAGTTGCGGCGGGGGTCCCGGGTCAACGCCTCAACCTCAACGTCTGAGCCAGCGCTGCCGCAGGGCCCTCAAAGGCGCCAGCACATCCTGCTGGCTTGAGTCGGGCGCTGGCGTGGGCTCGATCTCAGGGGCTGGTGGGGGAGGTGGCGGTGCTGGAGGCAGCAGGCGTCTTGCCTGCTCCCGGAGGGCATGATTGTCCTGGGCCAGCAGCTGTTGCTGATCGAGCAGGGGCTGCAGGCGCTGATGAAATTTGCGCTCGAAAATCTGCGGCAGATCCCTGATCAGTTCCTCGAGATCGGCCAGATGGCGTCGCGCCCGCTCCAGGTCCTGCTGGCAGGTCGACAGCTGGGCCTTTGTGACCTCCAGCTCGAGGGTCGTCTCCCGCAGCTCACGTCTCAGCCGGTCGTCCAGCGGCTCTGACTCTGGCTCGGGGCTGCGCAGTTCGGCCGGAATCGGCACCGGTGGTGTCACTCCTGGCCTGGGGAGGTCTGTAGCCATGAAGCTGGCCAGGGATGAGAGGCAGACCCATCATCCCCAGGTTGAGCGGGATTCGTCGATCCGTGCTGGCTCAGGCTTCGGCTGCAACCGGTTCAGTGGCCGCAGGAGCGCTGCGGGGGGTGGGCAGCGGACCGTCCTGCTTGACCGTGAGGTAGCGGATCACGTCCTCGCTGAGCCGCATGGCGCGCTCCAGAAGGGCCACCTGCTGGCCGTCACCATCGTGGTTGAGCTGGACGTAGATGCCTTCGCGGTGCTTGGCGATCGTGTAGGCCAGGCGGCGCTTGCCGCGCATCTGGCAATCGAGCACTTCAGCGCCTGCTTCGGTGAGCAGGTCGCGGTACTTGGCCACATGGGTTTCCACCTCTTCCTCCGGGATGTCCGGACGAAGGATGTACATGGTTTCGTAGTAAGGCTTCTGCGACATGGGGGCTGAGGCTCCGTGATGGGCTCGTGGGAGGCCGGCGGCAGAACGCTGCCAGCAACGGATCGATCAGCCTACCTGCCGGTCTCCTCCCTCCCAGGCTCTCCCTCCGGCGGGATCAGTAGAGCTGCATGCGCACCGCTTCCGAGACCGTGGGGATGTCGGGTTCACGGCCACGGATGCTCTGCACCACCGAGAACACCACCAGCAGCAGCGTGCCCAGAAACACGGTGTTGCTGAGGGTGCGCAAGGCGAAGCCGGCCCCCAGCGGGCGCAGCAGAACGCTGAAGGCCAGCGAGAGCAGGATCAGCACGATGTCGATCAGGATCGCCTGCAGCACGTTGAAGCGGATGAAGTAGGGCACCCGGGCATTGCGCACCACCGCCAGGAACAGCACCAGGAAGAGCAGAAACCCCCCGAAGGGGATCTGCTGCTGCAGGGCCATCAGCGGCAGGGCCGGCAGCACCAGCCACTGCAGCGCCGGCACCAGGCCGAACAGGGCCTCGCCGAACGGCACCCCGTCACTCCAGGGCAGCAGATAGGCCAGCACGGCCAGGAGCCGTTGCCAGAGCGGGGGGCCTTCCATGGATGCGGGATGTGTCGGCTTCAGTCCACCCAGGCTAGGGGGGGATCTCCGGGGGCCGGTGTCAGGGGCTGCCCAGCTGATCGAGCGCGGCCTGGCGCATCGCGGCCAGTGGCAGCGGTCTGGACACGGCGCCTTCTCCGATCCAGAGCCGCAGGGCAGCGGCCCCCTGCTGCACCAGCATCTCCAGGCCATCGAGCACACCGCAGCCCCGCTGACGGGCCTCCAGCAGCAGGCGGCTTGGCCGGGGGGTGTAAATCAGGTCGTAGACCAGGCTGCCCGCGCGCAGGGCGTCGAGCTCAGCCGCATCCAGGGGGCAGGCACTGGAGCTGGTTCCCATGCCCACCGGCGTGGTGTTGACCACCAGATCGGCCTCGGCCAGCGCCCTGAGCAGATCACCGCGCTCAATGGCCGCCGCCGGCCAGGCCACTCCACTCAGCTGCGGGGTCCAAGACCCGCACTCCTCCAGGAACGCCGCCAGGGCTTCGGGCCGCCGACCGGCCAGCTGAATCCGCTTCAGCCCCAGCTCCGCCAGGGCCGCCACCACAGCCCGGGCGCTGCCGCCGCAGCCCAGCACCACAGCCCGCCCGCCCGCCAGGTCCGGTGCCGAACCCGCTGCCGCGCCGGTGCCGGCCCGCAGCGGCGCGAGGAATCCCTCCACATCGGTGTTGGTGCCCAGCCAGCCGCCGCCCTCGCGTCGCACCAGGGTGTTCACGGCCCCGACCCGCCGGGCCAGGGGAGTCAGCTCCGCCGCCAGTTCCGCCACCGCCCGCTTGTGGGGCAGCGTCACGTTCAGTCCGCGGCAGTCGACGGCCTCCAGACCTCTCAGCACCACCGCCAGATCCGTGGCCTGCACCGGCAGAGCCAGATAGACCCAGTCGAGACCGAGCTCCCGCAGAGCGGCGTTGTGCATGGCCGGCGACAGGGAGTGGCGAACCGGATCGCCGAGAACGGCCACGAGCGCGGTGTGGGCGGAGATCTCAGAGGACATGGCGGCTGGGGTCCGGGGCGATGCCGGCAGCGAAATGTACGGGTCTGGACGCCGCCCGCCCGCCCACTGTTCGGAAACCACACCTCGCCTGCGGTGGCCCCCACTGATGAAGATGCATGGGACAGAACATTCAATTCAGAGGAGGTGAGAACCCATGGGCAAGGTTGTCGGCATTGACCTGGGCACGACGAACAGCTGCGTGGCGGTGATGGAGGGCGGCAAGCCCACCGTGATCGCCAACGCGGAAGGGTTCCGGACCACACCATCGGTGGTGGCCTACACCAAGAACCAGGATCAGCTGGTGGGTCAGATCGCCAAGCGCCAGGCGGTGATGAACCCGGAGAACACGTTCTACTCAGTGAAGCGGTTCATCGGCCGTCGCGTCGATGAGGTGAACGAGGAATCGAAGGAAGTGAGCTATGGGGTCGAAAAGTCGGGCGCCAATGTCAAGGTGAAGTGCCCGGTGCTGAACAAGCAGTTCGCCCCCGAGGAAGTGTCGGCCCAGGTGCTGCGCAAACTGGCCGACGACGCCGGCAAGTACCTGGGTGAAACCGTCACCCAGGCGGTGATCACCGTTCCGGCGTACTTCAACGATTCCCAGCGCCAGGCCACCAAGGATGCCGGCAAGATCGCGGGCCTCGAGGTGCTGCGCATCATCAACGAGCCCACGGCGGCGGCGCTGGCCTATGGCCTCGATCGCAAGAGCAACGAGCGCATCCTGGTCTTCGACCTGGGCGGCGGCACCTTCGACGTTTCGGTTCTCGAGGTGGGCGACGGCGTCTTCGAGGTGCTCTCCACCAGTGGTGACACCCACCTGGGCGGCGACGACTTCGACAAGGTGATCGTCGATCATCTGGCCGATACGTTCAAGGCCAACGAAGGCATCGATCTGCGCCAGGACAAGCAGGCCCTGCAGCGCCTCACCGAGGCCGCCGAGAAGGCCAAGATCGAGCTCTCCAGCGCCACCCAGAGCGAGATCAACCTGCCGTTCATCACCGCCACTCCGGAGGGTCCCAAGCACCTCGATCTCACCCTCACCCGGGCGAAGTTCGAGGAGTTGGCCTCCAAGCTCATCGACCGCTGCCGCGTACCGGTGGAGCAGGCCCTCAAGGACGCCAAGCTCTCCAGCAGCGAGCTCGATGAGGTGGTGATGGTGGGCGGTTCCACCCGCATCCCCGCGGTGCTTGAACTGGTCAAGCGCGTCACCGGCAAGGAGCCCAACCAGACGGTGAACCCTGACGAGGTGGTGGCCGTGGGGGCCGCCATTCAGGGCGGTGTGCTGGCCGGCGAAGTCAAGGACATCCTGCTGCTGGATGTCACCCCGCTGTCGCTGGGTGTGGAAACCCTTGGCGGCGTGATGACCAAGATGATCACCCGCAACACCACCATCCCCACCAAGAAGGCCGAGGTCTACTCCACCGCGGTGGATGGCCAGACCAACGTGGAGATCCACGTGCTCCAGGGTGAGCGCGAACTCGCCTCCGACAACAAGAGCCTGGGCACCTTCCGGCTCGACGGCATCCCGCCGGCCCCCCGCGGCGTCCCTCAGATCGAAGTCACCTTCGACATCGACGCCAACGGCATCCTCAGCGTCACCGCCAAGGACAAGGGCAGCGGCAAGGAGCAGAGCATCTCGATCACCGGGGCGTCCACCCTCAGTGAGACCGAGGTGGAGAAGATGGTCAAGGATGCCGAGGCCAATTCCGCGGCCGACAAGGAGAAGCGCGAACGCATCGACCTGAAGAACCAGGCCGAAACCCTCATCTATCAGTCCGAGAAACAGCTCACCGACCTCGGCGACAAGGTCAGTGCGGAGGTCAAGGCGAAGATGGAGGAGAAGCGCAAGCAGCTCCAGGACGCCGTCGACAAGGAGGACTACGACGCGATGAAGACCCGCTTCGAGGATCTTCAGAAGGAGCTCTACGAGGTGGGAGCCTCGGTGTATCAGCAGGCCGGAGCTGAGGCCGGCGCCTCCGGTGCTGAACCTGGTGGCAATGGTGCCGCCGGTGCCACGTCATCCGGTGCCCCCGGTGCCGATGATGTGATCGACGCCGAATTCACCGAGAGCAAGTGAACGGGTCGTGATCGTGGCCGGGTGGCTCCTCCAGTCGCCCGCCTCGATCGTCGACCAAGGCCTCAACCAGGACCCCCTCCTTGCACTGCAAGGAGGGGGTTGTTCTGCTCCTGGATCCAGAACCTGTCCTGGGTCCAGGAGCAGAACGACTGGCGGGGATTACTTGCCGATGCTGGCCACGGCTTCCTTGGCCCGGGCCACCACTTCGGGGGGCAGGCTCACATAGCCCAGTTCGGGGGCCAGTGATTGGGCCTTGGGCGAGAGGGTGTGCTCGAACACCTTCTGGAGCAGCGCGGTCTTGTCACCGTTGCCGGTCTTGTAAAGCAGGATCCAGGTGAAGGTCACGATTGGATAGCCGGAGGCAGGATTGGGATCGCTGCCCACCAGGTCCGCTCCGATGTCGATCGATCCCAGAGCAGCACTGGCCGTTTCGTTCGTGGGTTTGAGCATGTCGCCGCTCTTGTTCTGCACGGCCGCTGCCTGCAGTTCACCCTGCACATAGGCGGTTTCCACGTAGCCGATGCCGCCGGGTGTCTGTTTCAAGGTGGCGGCGATGCCTTCATTGCCCTTGGCACCCACACCCGTGGGCCAGGCCACCGACTTGGCCGCCCCGGGTCCGTTCTTCCACTCGTCGCTGAAAGCCGCCAGGCTGTTGGTGAAGTTGTAGGTGGTGCCGGAGCCGTCCGAGCGGTGCACCACGGTGATCGGCTTGTCGGCGCAGCCCAGATCCTTGTAGTTCTTGATCTTGCCGAGAAACACTCCCACCACCTGCTCCTGGCTGAGCTTGAGATCACAGCCCGGCAGGTTGTAGGCCACGGCGATGGCACCCGCCGTCATCGGCACCTGAACCACGCCTCGCTCGACCTTGGCGATGTCCTTGTCCTTCATCGGCGCGTCGGAGGCTCCGAAATCGATGGTGCCGGCCACGAACTGACGCACGCCAGCTCCTGAACCCACCGACTGGTAGTTGACGTTGATGCCCTCGCTGGCCAGATCCTGGAACCAGCGCTGATAGATCGAAGCCGGGAAGGAGGCACCGGCTCCATTGAGGCTGCCGGTGACACCGCCACCGCCGCCGCCACTTCCGCAGGCGGAGAGGGCCAGGCTGAGGCTGAGACCCAGGGCCGTACCGACCTTGGCGAGGGAATTGGGCTGACGTCGTTTCATGGTGGGGAGAAAACTCTTCGGGCCTGCAGTCACCCGGTGACGCTATCCAGCCATCTCCCCCAGTTCGTTAACGACAGGTAAGGGAACCTTCGATCTGATCCACGGCCCACTGGGCTGAGGCGGGCGCCAGCAGGACACCATTGCGGTGGTGACCGCACAGCAGCAGCAGTCCTGGCTCCAGTTGCTCCAGCAGCGGGGCCGGTCGGCCGATGGGTCTGGCCCGCAGTCCCTGCCAGCGGCGGATCACCACCGCCTCCCTCAGCCCGCCGCCCAGGGCCTCATCGGCCAGCTGCCGCATCGGCTCGAGGAGCCCCGGGTCGGCAAGATCTCCAGGCTCCAGGGTCGCCCCCAGCCAGAGCTTTCCGCTGGGCTGGGGCACCAGGTTGAGGCCCTGCCACACCACAGGGCAGGGCCAGCGGGCCGGTGGGGTGACGGCCAGCTCCAGGCACTGGCCCAGGACAGGCTGGAGTGGTCGCTGATGCCCCAGGGGGGCCAGCAGTCCTTCGCTGGCCAGGCCTGCAGCGACCACCACCCACTCGGTCTCCATGGCCTGCGCGGCTGAGTGGCCATGCACCCTCCAGCCTGCCGGCCGCCGCTCCAGCTCCACCACCCGGTCGCTGAACAGCTCCAGCCCCCGCCGCAGGCCATCACGGCGAAAGGCATCCATGGCGACCAGGGGATTCAGCTGTCCGTCCTCGGCGGAATGGAGGCCGCCCGTGCGTCTCCCGTTGTCGCCCAGACCCAGCTCCTGCAACCGGGATGGCTCCCACCAGCTCAGGGGCAGGCCGAGAGCCTGGCGTTCCATCAGCAGCAGCCGCAGCCGCTCGGCCTCGCCCTCGTCCCGCGGCACCAGCAGCAGGCCCGCCTGGAAGGGGACGGGGCAGCCACGCCCGTTCAGCTCCTGGCACCACTGAGTCCAGAGGCTCAGGGAGGTCTGACGCAGGCGCCAGGCGCGGCCCCTGCTGCGCCGGAACACCTGGGCCATCAGCACGCCCAGAGCCGCGGCACTGCCGCTGCGGCATTCCTGGAGATCCGGCCCGTCGGCGTCCGGGGCGATCAGCCGCACCCGATGGCCGCGGCACTGGAGGAGCCAGGCCGTGGCCAGGGCCACGATGCCTGCCCCGATCACCACAATGGAGTGGGGATCGGCGGGGTTCTCCGCTGCCGAGGTGGTGGGGCTCAGGCCTCGGAGCCGCTGGGCAGGGCGGCAGCGGGGAGGACCTCGGCGTAGGCGCCGAAGCCGCTGGCCACCTTGATGTAGCTCTTGCGCAGCCGTTCACCGTCCTGGAGACGGGCGGCCTCATCGAGCTCGGCGAGGGCGCTCTTGAGCTGGTTGGCCAGGGCCGTGGCCCCGGCGCGGTCGGCGGGAAGAAGGCGCTGGTTGATGTAGAGCATTTCGCGGCCCACTTCCTGCATCGGGCCGTGAATCAGGTTGCGCGTGAACACCCAGTTCTTCTCGTTCACCAGTGACGCCAGCTCGGGAAGACGGTCCTTGGCGGCGAGGAATCCCTCGGCCTGCCTCTGGATGATCGCCATGTCGGCGGGGCTGATGCTCGGGGGCTTCTTGGCCTGGCCGCCATCGCAGGCCACCAATCCGAAGCTGAGAACGACGGCGAGGGCCACAAGGGCCAGCCGCCTCAGCGAATGACGAAGGGTGGAAACCAGCTGAGCGGCCATGGCGAGCACCAAAGTCAGGCGCGACTGTACGTTGCTCCAGTGTGGCCGTCTGCCCTTCTGGCGACTGGTCTGGGGAGCGACGGGCACAATGCCCCTCGAGACAGGCCCCGCGGTGCCGATGAGCGTGCCCACAGCGATTCTGCAGCTGATCTGCCCCGACCGTCCCGGTCTGGTCAGTGAGCTCTCGGGCTGGGTGGCGGCCAACGGCGGCAACATCCGCCATGCCGATCACCACACCGATGCCGGCGCGGGGCTGTTCCTCAGCCGGATCGAATGGCAACTGGAAGGTTTCGGACTGCCACGGGAGGCGATGGCGCCGGCGGTGACGGCTCTGGCGGAGCGGCTCGGTGGTGTGGGCCAGCTCCATTTCTCCGACACCGCTGCGCGGGTGGCGATCTTCGTGAGCAAGCAGGATCACTGCCTGGTGGATCTGCTCTGGCGAACGCGCGCCGGGGAGTTGCCGATGCAGGTGCCGCTGGTGATCTCCAATCACCCTGATCTCCAGGCCCTGGCCGAGGATTTCGGCGCACGTTTCGTTCATCTGCCGGTGCAGCCCGCCTCAAAGCAGGAGGCTGAGCGGGTGCAGCTGCAGCTCCTCGACGAGCACGGCATCGAGCTGGTGGTGCTCGCCAAGTACATGCAGGTGCTCAGCCCCGAATTTCTGTCCCGTTTCCCCATGGTGATCAACATCCACCATTCCTTCCTGCCGGCCTTCAAGGGCGCTCAGCCCTATCACCGGGCCTGGGAGCGGGGCGTGAAGCTGATCGGGGCCACGGCGCACTACGTGACCGAGGATCTCGACGGCGGACCGATCATCGAGCAGGCCACCGTGCCGGTCAGCCACCGGGATGACGTCGAGGACCTGATCCGCAAGGGTCGGGACATGGAGCGGCTGGCCCTGGCCAGGGCTCTGCGTCTGCATCTGCGCCGTCAGGTGATGGTCTACCGGGGTCGTACCGCCGTGTTCTCGTGAGGCAGGAGTGGCTGCAGCGCCTTGATGCGACGAGGCCCGAGGGCGCCTCGCCCCTGGGTTGGCGGTGTTTTCAGCTGGGCCTGCTGCTGCTTGCCAGTTCGGCCCTGCTGGCCGGGATCCTCCTGCTGGTGGCCCTGATCCTGGGCTGCCGCCAGCGACTGCCCTGGTGGCGTGATCGGGTCAACCAGATGCTGCTGCTGGTGTCGGCCCTGATGGTGCTGGGCTGTTTCACCGCCTCCAGCGGCTGGCTGGCCTGGGTGGGTCTGGCCAACTGGCTGCCGTTCTTCTGGGCCTTCTGGGGGTTCCAGCCCTACCTGGCCTCAGCCCCGGCCCGCCGCCGGGTGGCTCTCTGGCTGGTGGTCGGCACCGTACCGGTGATCGTCACCGGCCTGGGGCAGCTCTTCTGGGGCTGGAGCGGGCCATTTCAGATCCTGGGGGGTGCGATCATCTGGCACCTCAAGGCCGGCGGCAACCCGCCCGGGCGCCTGGCCGGCCTGTTCGACTACGCCAACATCGCCGGAGCCTGGCTGGCCCTGGTCTGGCCCTTTGCCCTGGCCGCCCTGCTGCAGGGCCGCCAGTCGTGGCGGAAGGGCCTGCCGGCGCTGCTGATCACCGTGGGCCTGGTGGCCGCCATGGCCCTCACCGACTCCCGCAATGCCTGGGGGGCCCTGGTGCTGGCGCTTCCCCTGGTGGCGGGTCCGGCCCGCTGGATCTGGCTCCTGCCCCTGCTGCTGCTGGTGCTGCTGCCCGTGGGGCTGGCCAGCCTGCCTGGGGTGCCCCCGGTGCTGCAGCAGCCCGCCCGTGCCCTGGTTCCCGGAGTGATCTGGGAGCGGCTGAGTGATCTGGAGTTCGCCGGCCGCCGGCCTCTGGCCATCACCCGGGTCAACCAGTGGGGGGTGGCCCTGCAGCTGGTGGCGGAACGACCCTGGCTGGGCTGGGGCGCCGCCGCCTTCAGTGTGATCTACCCGCTGCGCACCGCCGGCATCTGGCATGGGCATCCCCATAATCTGCCGATCGACCTGGCGGTCAGCCATGGGGCTCTTGTGGCGGTGCTGCTCGTGGGCCTGGTTCTGGCCCTGCAGATTCAGGCGGCCCGCCGCGGGATGGCCAGCGGCGCGTTGTTCGAGCGCGCCTGGTGGGCGGCCTTCCTGGTGCTGATGGCGCTCCACGCCACCGATATTCCCCTCTACGACAGCCGTATCAACATCGCCGGCTGGGTGCTGCTCTGCGGTCTGCGCGCCTCTTCCCTCAGCCTGGAGCCTCGGCGGCGGGCCTGACCCCGTCGATCGCCAGGGCCTCCTGCCGGTGACGCGCCAGGGTGGCCTTGGGCAGGGGCCCCTCCAGGTGCTCCCAGGGAAGCACCCGCTCCGGCTCCCACAGGTCATGGATCGCGTCCTGCCAGGGCGGGGGTGGCGGCAGGTTTCCCTGAGGCTGCTCGCAGACGCTGCGGTAGGCGGTCTTCCACCCCCCCTGGCTGCCGTGGCGGCCGCGCACAGCCGCGATCACCGGTGCCAGGCGCCTGTCACTGCGCGAGAGCAGGGCCTGGATCACGCTCCAGCCGTAGCTCTCGGGTCGCAGTTCAATGCCCTTGGGCTGCAGGCGGCGTGCCAGCCGTTTCAGGCGCTTCTCCGCCTCCGGTCGCACCGGCTCCCACTGGAAGGGCGTGTGGGCCTTCGGCACGAAGCTGCTCACCCCCAGGCTCAGGCGCAGTCCTGGGGTGGCCTTCTTCAGCGCCAGCAGCAGATCGGCTGTGGCTTCGATGTCCTCGTCGTCCTCCGTGGGGAGGCCGGCCATGCCATAGAGCTTCAGGCCGCTGAGCCCGCCCTCCTTCGCGTAGCGGGCGGCGGCGAAAATCTCCTCGCGGCTGAGTTTTTTGTTCACCACCCGGCGCAGCCGCTCGCTGCCACTTTCGATGGCGATCGTCAGCGATTTGCTTCCCCGCCGGGCCAGGATCCGCCCCAGCTGCGGGGTGACCGTGGCGGCCCGCACCGAACTGACACTCACCCGGGTGTCCTCGAAGCGGTCCTGGTCGAGCCAGCTCAGCAGGTCGTCGAACTGGGGGTGCTGGGTCACCGAGGCCCCCAGCAATCCCAGCCGGCGGGTGGCGCCCAGACCCGCTTCCACAGCGGGGATCAGACCATCGTCCAGTGATGGTGTGCGGAACGGCAGGGTGAGGTAGCTGGCCAGGCAGAAGCGGCAGAGTTCGGGGCAGCTGCGTACCACCTCGACCATGTGGATCGAGGGCCAGGCCGCTTCGGGGGTGATCACCGTGGAGTGGCTGAGGGTATTGCTCCGCCAGGTCTGCTTGGCCACGATCGCCGGGATGCCGGTCTCCGTGGGCTCGATTGCCAGCAGGCGGCCCTCGGAGTCGTAGCGCGGGGAGTAGAGCGCCGGCACGTACACACCCGGGACCCGGGCCAGGGCGCGCAGACGCTCGGCTCTGGGGGCCTGCCGGTGGGCGATCACCGCCTCCACGAAGTCAGGCAGCAACTGTTCGCCGTCACCCAGCAGGACGGCATCGAAGAAGGGGGCCAGGGGCTCGGGGTTGGCGGTGAGCACCGGCCCGCCCCCGAAAACGATCGGATCGTCTTCTCCCCGGTCCCGGCTCCAGAGCGGAATGCGCTGCTGCTCCAGCAGGTCCAGCAGCACCGGCCCATCCAGTTCCCAGCTGAGGGAAAGCCCGAACAGGTCGCAGTGGCGGTGGGGGGGGTCGCCACGGTCGGTGAACAGTCGCCGCACATCCAGGTCGGATCGCCGCGCCAGGGTCGCCCAGACCACCTGAAAGCCGAGGCTGGTGATACCCACCGAGTAGGTGCTGGGGAAAGCCAGCACGGTGCGCAGCGCATGGGCCGCCGGCTGGGCCGGTTCGAACAGCAGGGTTTCCTGGTCCAGAGAAGGGTCATCGGCGCAGTGACCTCCAGGCTGTCACCCCCGGGGACTGGTCGTCGCTCAGGTGGTCTTGAGCCCCTTCAGCAGGCCCATCAGCGTGGTGATGGCCCCACTGCCGCTCTCGGCGGTGGGAGGTGTGGCGCCGCCGAAGGTGCTGATCACCTGTTGGGCGGCGGCCTCGATGGCGGGCCACTTGTCGCCCGCCAGGGGCTGGATCAGAGGCCCCACTTTCCTGAAGACCCCTTCGAATCCACCCATCGTGGCCACGGCGGCCTGCATGTCGCCGGCCTTGATCTGGCTCTCGCCCTTGCTGAGGATGTCCATCAGGGGAGCCACTGCGGGGGACACGGCTGTTCTGGCGGCATCACCGGCTGCCTGCCTGGCCGCATCCCCCATGCCGTCACCGGCCTGCTTCATGCCCTCCTTGGCGCCCTGGCAGCTGCTGAGCAGGAGCGAGGCCAGGATCACTCCACCCCAGGCGGAGCGGCTCCAGAGACGTGTGGCGTTCATGGTTGAGGAGCAGACGGCCCTCAAGGTATGCAGCGGATACGGCAGCGTCCGACGGCGCGGCATTTTGTAACCTCAGCTACAAAAGGGCCGGTTCCGACTTCCCCCGCCTCAGAGCTGCCGCGGCCTCAGCGGCACCGACAGCACCGGCAGCCCGCCGACCCCCTGGCCGCTGGCACTGCGGGGGGGGTCGGGTGGGATCAGCCGCTGGAAGATCGACTGGCGATGCAGCAGCCGGGCCACCACGAGGCTGCCCAGGCTGGCCACCAGTACCGGTTTGAGCAGCAGCAGCTCCTTGGTGAGGGCGAAGGTCAGGAAGGTGGCCGTCATCGGCGTGCGCGTGCAGGCGGTCATGAAGGCCGCCATGCCGGCGAAGATCGTGGTGTTCGGGGCACTGATCCCCATCTGCTCCATCATCCCGGCCGCCGCCAGGCCCAGGGCCCCTCCGAGGGTGAGCATCGGCGCGAACAGCCCGCCGGGAGTGCCTGCGGCCGCGGCCAGACCAGTGCTCAGAAAGAGCACCAGGACGATGGCCAGGGCTTTGCTGATGTCGATGTCACCCTCCGCCACGGCCTGGCGGATGCCCGCACGGTTGATGAAATCGGCGGGCAGCAGGGCGTCGACGACACCGAGCACCACCCCGGCCGCGGCCATGGCCCCGGCCAGGGGGATGCCCAGCTGGCGTCGCCAGTTGTGCAGCCTGACCACGAAGCGGCAGTAGGTCTCGGCCCCCGCCGCCACCAGGGCCCCGACCACGAACAGCACCAGCAGGTCCAGTGGCAACACCTCCACATAGGTGGTGACCTGCCGCTCCAGGACGAACCCCCGGCCCAGATTCCAGCCGGCGCTGTGCATCCCCAGCCCGGCAAGGCCGAGCAGATCGGCCCAGGTGTCGGCCCAGAAGGTGGTGACCAGCACCAGCAGCATCACCACGG
Organism: Synechococcus sp. CBW1107; assembly: GCF_015841355.1. NCBI lineage: Bacteria > Bacillati > Cyanobacteriota > Cyanophyceae > Synechococcales > Synechococcaceae > Synechococcus > Synechococcus sp. CBW1107. The sequence continues at coordinate 1,383,201 of NZ_CP064908.1, read as the reverse complement.
GTCGTGCCCCCTGCAGCAGCTCCTCGAGGGTGTAAAGGAAGCCGCCGATCGGCGCGTTGAACACCGCCGCGATCCCCGCGCCGCCGCCGGCGGCCACGATCATGCGCCGAAAGGCGTTGGGTGCCTTGAGCAGGCGGGCCATCATCCAGCCCACGGAACTGCCCATCTGGATCGAGGGGCCGGAGGGGCCGAGCGGAAAGCCGCTGCCGATGGCCACGATCCCCGCCACCAGCTTCACCGCGGCCACCTCGAAGCCCATCGGGATCGGCCGCCCGCGCAGGAACTGCATCACCTGGGGGACCCCCGACCCCTGGGCCGCAGGTGCCCCGATCTGCACCAGAAGACCGGCGATCAGGCCGCCGCCGCCACTGATGGCCGGCAGCAGCAGCCAGTCGGGGCCGAGCGCGAGCATGCGCAGACGCAGGCGCCCCAGCCCATCGAGCCCCAGCTTGAACAGCAGAGCCGCTGTGGCGGCCCCCAGCCCGGTGACCACCAGCGCCAGGATCACCTTGAGCCAGTGCTCCTCCAGCATCCGCCGGATGCTGGAGGTGGTCAGTCGCGCCTTCTGGGGTTGGACCCGGGTGGGGGCGTGGCGCTCCGTGCTCAGGGTCAGACCTCCGCCAGCACCCGGGCCTCCTCTTCGCTGCTCACCACCCGGCCCTGGTCTTCGAATCCCTCGATCTGATCGAAGTTGAGGTAGCGGTAGAGCTGATCGGAGAGGGGATCGATCCTGGCCGCGGCGATCTCCAGATACTCGGCCGGGGTGGGGATGTGACCCAGCAGAGCGCAGACCGCCGCCAGCTCGGCGCTGCCCAGGTACACCTGGGCACCATTGCCCAGGCGGTTGTTGAAGTTGCGGGTGCTGGTGGAGAACACCGTGGTGTTGTCATCGACGCGGGCCTGGTTGCCCATGCAGAGTGAGCAGCCGGGAAGTTCCATGCGGGCCCCGGCGGCTTCGAACTTGGCGGTGTAGCCCTCGGCGCGCAGCACCTCATCGTCCATGCGGGTGGGAGGGCAGACCCAGAGCCTGGCCTGGCTGGTGCCCGCCCCATCCAGCACGGTGGCGGCGGCGCGGTAGTGGCCGATGTTGGTCATGCAGGAGCCGATGAACACCTCATCGATCCGGTCCCCGGCCACCTCCGAGAGCAGCTTGACGTTGTCGGGATCGTTGGGGCAGGCCAGCACCGGTTCCGTCAGTTCGTCGAGGTTGATCTCGAGGATTTCGGCGTACTCGGCGTCGGCATCCGCGCTCATCAGCTGGGGATCGGCCAGCCAGGCCTCCATCGCCTGGATGCGCCGGGCCATCGTGCGCTCATCGTGATAGCCGCGGGCGATCATGTTCCTGAGCAGCGCCACGTTGCTGCGCAGGTATTCGGCCACGGTGGCTTCCGAGAGCTTGATCGTGCAGCCGGCACAGGAGCGCTCGGCGGTTGCGTCCGTCAGCTCGAATGCCTGCTCCAGCTTGAGATCGGGGAGCCCCTCGATCTCCATGATCCGGCCCGAGAACACGTTGATCTTGCCCGCCTTCGCCACGGTGAGAAGGCCCTTCTGGATCGCCACCCAGGGGATGGCGTTGACCACGTCGCGCAGGGTGACGCCGGGCTGGAGCGAACCGGAGAAGCGCACCAGCACCGATTCCGGCATGTCGAGCGGCATGGCGCCGATGGCGGCGGCGAAGGCCACCAGGCCCGAGCCAGCTGGGAAGGAGATGCCGAGAGGGAAGCGGGTGTGGCTGTCACCGCCGGTGCCCACGGTGTCGGGCAGGAGCATGCGGTTCAGCCAGCTGTGGATGATGCCGTCGCCGGGGCGCAGGGCCACACCGCCCCTCGAGCTGAAGAAATCGGGCAGCTCGGCATGGGTTTTCAGATCCACCGGCTTGGGGTAGGCGGCTGTGTGACAGAAGCTCTGCAGCACCAGATCGGCGGAGAAGCCGAGGCAGGCCAGCTCCTTCATCTCATCGCGGGTCATCGGCCCGGTGGTGTCCTGGGAGCCCACGGTGGTCATCAGCGGCTCGCAGCTGGTGCCGGGCCGCACGCCCGGCAGGCCGCAGGCCTTGCCCACCATCTTCTGGGCCAGGGTGAAGCCCTTGCCGGTGTCGGCCGGGGCCGCGGGACGGATGAACAGCTCCGAGGGAGCCAGACCCAGCTGGGCCCGCACCTTGTCGGTCAGCGAGCGGCCGATCAGCAGGGGGATGCGGCCTCCGGCGCGCACTTCATCGGCGATGGTGCTGGGCTTGAGCTCGAACCGGGCCACCACCTCACCCGCGCCGGCTTCGCCGGCGGCCCGCTCGATGGTGCCTGCGTAGGGGCGGATCGTGATCACATCACCCGAGTTCAGCGCCGAGACATCGCACTCGATCGGCAGGGCGCCGGAATCTTCGGCGGTGTTGAAGAAGATCGGCGCGATCTTGCCCCCCAGGATCACGCCGCCGCCGCGTTTGTTCGGGACATGGGGGATGTCGGTGCCTGTGTGCCAGAGCACGGAGTTGATCGCCGACTTGCGTGAGCTGCCGGTGCCCACCACATCGCCCACGTAGGCGACGGGGTGACCCTTGGCCTGAAGCTGCTTGATCAGCTCCAGGCCGCCAGGCATGCGTGTCTCCAGCATCGCCATGGCGTGCAGAGGGATGTCGGGGCGGGTGGTGGCGTGAGTGGCGGGGGAGAGGTCGTCGGTGTTGGTTTCACCCTCCACCTTGAACACCGTGACGGTGATGTCGGCGGGCAGCGTGGGTTTGGCGGTGAACCATTCGGCGGCGGCCCAGGACTCCACCACCTGCTTGGCCCAGGGGTTGCTGGACGCCAGGTCCAGCACGTCGTGGAAGGAGTCGTAGACGAGCAGGGTGCGGCTGAGGCCGCTGGCCGCCTCGGCGGCGATGGTGGCATCGTCGTGGCCCAGAAGGCTGATCAGGGCGCCGACGTTGTAGCCGCCGATCATGGTGGCCAGCAGCCGGGTGGCCTCGATCGCGCTCACCAGCGGGCTCGCGCTCAGCCCCTGGGCGATGGCACTCAACCAGCTGGCCTTGACGTAGGCGGCTTCATCCACTCCCGGTGGGATGCGTTCACTGAGCAGATGGAGGAGGAAGGCCTCCTCACCGGCGGGAGGCTGCTCCAGCAGCTGGGTGAGGGCCTGAACCTCCTGGGCGGTCAGGGGGAGGGGCGGCACACCCAGGGCCGCCCTCTCGGTCTCCGCCTGGCGGTAGCTGACCAGCAGGTCGGTGACACTCTCTGAAGAGGGCATGGCGAAACGAGGGAGGTAATCCCATTGTTTCCGGCCGAGGGCCCCTCCTCAGTCACCGTCGCTGCCAAAGATGCCGCGAAGGGAGTCTCTAGGGTGGGAGATTCGCCCACGGTTCACGACCGCTCCTGGCATGCTGACCACCTCCGACCTCCACATCGTGGAGACACGGCCGCTGGTGGCACCGGCCGTTCTCCATCGCGAACTGCCCCTGAGCCAGAGGGCGGCCCGCACAGTGCTCGATGCCCGCGAGAGGATCAAGGAGATCCTGCACGGGCAGGATTCCCGCCTCCTGGTGATCGTCGGTCCCTGTTCGGTGCATGACGTGAAGGCCGCCCGGGCCTACGCCGACGCCATCGCCGAGGTGCGTGAACGCCACCGCGACCAGCTGGAGGTGGTGATGCGGGTGTATTTCGAAAAGCCCCGCACCACCGTGGGCTGGAAGGGCCTGATCAACGATCCCCACCTCGACGGCAGCTACGACATCAACACCGGTCTGCGCCTGGCGCGGGGCCTGCTGGTGCACCTGGCCGAGATGGGGCTGCCTGCGGCCACCGAGCTGCTCGATCCGGTGGTGCCCCAGTACATCGCCGATCTGATCGGCTGGACAGCGATCGGGGCACGCACCACCGAAAGCCAGACCCACCGGGAGATGGCCTCGGGCCTGTCGATGCCGATCGGCTTCAAGAACGGCACCGATGGCAGTGCCGTCACGGCCATTCATGCCATGCAGGCCGCCTCCAAGCCCCACCATTTCCTCGGCATCAGCCAGCTGGGCCATGCCGCGATCGTCTCCACCACCGGCAACCCCGATGGCCATCTGGTGCTGCGCGGCGGCAAGGGAGGCACCAACTACCACCCGGAGGCCATTGAGCAGGCAGCCCTTGCCTTGCGGAAGGAGGGTCTCCCGGCCAGGCTGATGGTCGACTGCAGTCACGGCAATTCCAACAAGGACTACCGGCGCCAGGGAGAGGTGCTCGCCGAGGTGGCCGGCCAGGTGCGTGCCGGCTCACGCCATGTGATGGGGGTGATGATCGAAAGTCATCTGGTGGCCGGCAATCAGAAGATCCCGGCTGACCTGAGCCAGCTCGCCTACGGCCAGAGCATCACCGATGCCTGCATCGACCTGGAGACCACGCGCACGGTGCTGGAGGGGCTGGCCGAAGCGGTGGCTGAAGCCCAGTCCGCCAACCTGGCTCCGGTCTGATTGGATTAGCTCTGGCACTCCCAGAGTGAGACTGCCAGAATCATGCTTTGCAACGGGATGTTCCTGTTGAACAGTTGATTCGGGAAGGCCCACTAAGTTGCTGTTCCTTGAGGCATCCTGTGATGCATCAGGAGTTCATGCCATGTCTTATCTCCTCCAGTTCTGCGGCTTGAGCGAACCTCTCCAGCTGTTCTATCTCGAGCAGAGTGGCCATTCCAAAGAGCTCACAGGGCCCGTTTTCGCAGGCTTTCGACCGTTTCAGCTCGATGATCTCCTCAGCTGGGCCCTGGGTTCAGCCCGTCAGCGGGGCTGGGATCCCGAGAGAATCGAGACCACGGTGCTGCAGGCCTGGATGGATCGGGCCGAAGTGATCCGCCAGTGGCAGCTGCGTCTCAAGGCCGAGCCCAGCGATCGTCTGGTGGTGGCAGGCCTCGGTACTCCCACCGACTGGCAGCATCGCTGCGAGGGGATGCTCAGGGCCTGAGCGACAGCCAGCTCCAGAGCAGGCCCGTCGCCACGGGAACGCTGAGGTTGTCCAGCCCGAGCACGGCGACCTGCTCCAGCAGGGTGGCCGCCAGGCTGATCAGCACCAGGGCGACTGGGCTGGGGCCGCCGGACCCCCCCAGTTGGCGCAGCAGCAGCAGCACCATCAGGGCCATGCCGGCCATGGCTGTGGTGCCCACCACCGATTTGCGCTGCCCCAGGATCAACCAGCTCGGCGAGGGGATCCAGGGTCCCAGAAGCCCGGCGAGGCCATCTCCCAGGGCCATCACCAGCACCCCCGCCACCATGGCCCGCGGCTGCGCCGGCCAGAACAGCACCAGCAACACGGTGATGGCGGCGCCATAGGCCACTGTTCCATAGCTGTGGCGCCCCACGTCCTCGATGGCCGGCAGCACGCGGAGGCGGTGGTTCAGGGCCGCCAGCAGGGTGACCAGGGCCGCCACCGGCAGGGCGATCGAGCGATCGATCCCGGTGGCCCAGGCGATCAGCACGACCGGTCCTGTGCCGATGTGCAGCACCTTGCGACTCCACTCGGGCTGATCGGTCCAGCGCCGGCGCGTCCACAGGGCCAGGCCCAGCACAGCGGCCAGCCAGAGCGAGACCAAAGCCACCCCCATCACGGGTTGACTCCCAGCAGGCGGGACCCAGCCTGCCAGCAGCCCCGGCTCAGGCGGCCTGCTGGAGATTGCTCATCAGCCTGAGTTTCATGATCGCCTTGGCTTCGAGCTGGCGCACACGCTCGCGTGAGACGTTGATCTTGCGGCCGATCTCGGCGAGGGTGAGAGGTTCCTTGCCTTCGAGTCCGAAGCGCAGCTGGAGGATCTCCTGCTCCCGCTCATTGAGCTGGGAGAGCCAGGCGCCGAGGTGCTCCTTCTGGATGGAGCGGTCCATGTGATCCATGGGCTCGGCGCTGGCCGGATCGGCGATCAGCTCGCCCAGCGTGCTGCGATCTTCCTCGCCCCTGGCGTGGGCGTCGAGGGAGGCGCAGGGGGCGCTCTGGGAAATCAGATCCTCCAGATCCTTGATGTCCATGCCCATGGCATGGGACAGCTCCAGCCGGTTGGGCTGGCGGCCGAAGCGGTGCGAGAGCTCCCGGGTGATGCGGCGCATCTTCGAGAGTTTTTCACTCACATGGATGGGCAGGCGAATCGTGCGGGCACTGTTGTCGATGGCCCGGGTCATACCCTGGCGTATCCACCAGTAGGCATAGGTGGAGAACTTGTAGCCCATGGCGGGATCGAACTTGTCGACGGCACGCTCCAGACCGATGGCCCCTTCCTGGACGAGATCGAGCAGCTCAAGCCCCTGGTTCTGATACTTCTTGGCAACGCTCACCACCAGCCTGAGGTTGGCGGCCATCATGCGGTCACGGGCCCGGCCGCCCATGCGGATCTGATGACGCTGGCGGGGGCTGAGGGAAGCGTCGGGTAATTCCAGCAGACGCTTCATCGTCTGCACGTGGTGAGCCAGCTCAATCTCTTCAGATGCCGTCAGCAGAGGAACCCGGCCGATGTTGCTGAGATACCAACCGATGGAATCGGCGCTGAGCCGACCGCTTCCGGTTTTGGGCTGAGCCGCCCGTGCCGCTGGCTTCGCTTTCTTGGAAGCGAGGCCTGTGGCAGGGGTGGATTGCAAAGGTGTCCCCATCACCCCAGCCTCCGAAAGTGTTGTGCGCGGAATGTAGCAGGGTCAGGTGGTTGGCTGCAGCAGGAATCCGAAAAATCCCTAAAGGAGCAATGCTACTTTTCTTCATTGAGTTATCCCTGATGCCAATTGGCCAACTGGTGTAGCGATGCTTACACCTAGGGCCAGGTCGGAGTCGCGAGCGCTCAGGCCTGGGCCGTCAGGCCCGTCCGCCATTGCTTGATCAGATCGAGCTGGGCGCAGTGGGGCTCGCCGCCGGGCCGACGCTGGATGAAGCTGCCGTCGCTCTGCATGTCCCAGGCGGTGGAGTTGTCGTTCTGGTAGATGTCCATGAGGCGCTCCAGCTGGCCGCGCAGCTGCGGATTCTTGATCGGCGTCACCGCTTCGACACGTCGGTCGAGGTTGCGTGGCATCCAATCGGCACTGCCGATGTACATCTCAGGCTCGCCGGCGTTGGCGAACCAGAACATCCGGGAGTGCTCGAGAAAGCGGCCGATGATGCTGATCACCTGGATCGTTTCGCTCACGCCAGGCACCCCGGGTCTCAGGCAGCACATGCCGCGGATCACCAGCTCGATCACCACCCCGGCCTGGGAGGCTTCATAGAGCAGAGCGATGATCGCTGGATCCACCAGGGAATTCATCTTCGCGCGGATGTGTCCGCCCTTGCCCTCGCGGGCGTGGCTGATTTCCCGCTGGATCAGGGCCTCCATTCCCTTGCGCAGGGTGACCGGCGCCACCAGCAGACTGCGGAAGCTCTGTTGTTTCGAGAAGCCGGTGAGATAGTTGAACAGCTCCACCAGATCCTGCCCCAGATCAGGCTCGGCCGAGAGCAGGCCGATGTCGGTGTAGAGGCTGGACGTCTTGGAGTTGTAGTTGCCGGTGCCGATGTGCACGTAGCTGCGCAGGCGCTCTTTCTCCTTGCGCACCACCAGCATGATCTTGGTGTGGGTCTTGAGGCCCAGCACGCCATAGACCACGTGAACGCCGGAGTGCTCCAGCTGACGGGCCCACTGGATGTTGTTGTCCTCATCGAAGCGCGCCTTGAGCTCCACCAGGGCCATCACCTGCTTGCCGTTCTCGGCGGCACGGATCAGCGCCGCGATGATCGGCGAATCCTTGGAGGTGCGGTAGAGGGTCATCTTGATGGCGAGCACCGAGGGGTCGTCGGCGGCCTGGTTGATGAACTCCTCCACCGAGGTGGAGAAGAGGTCGTAGGGGTGGTGGAGCAGCACATCGCTGCGGCGGATCGCGGCGAAGATGCTTTCGAATTCCTCCGCCTTGATCGAGCCATCCCCCAGGCGGCTCTTCTGAGCCCTGGCCAGGGCCGGGGCGGTGCGGCCCTGGTGGGGCTTGTCCTTGAGCTGGGGCAGGGGGATCGCCAGCAGGCGCATCAGGTCGTCAAGCCCGAGGGGACCATTGATCCGGTAGAGGTCCGCCGAATCCACATCGGTGCCCTCCATCAGCAGATCCACCACTTCCTCCGGCATCTCGTCGGCCACCTCGAGCCGCACCACCTCACCACCGCGGCGGCGTTTGCGCAGGCCCTCCTGCAGGGCCTCCATCAGGTCGTCGGCCTCCAGATCCCGCAGCTCCAGGTCGGCGTCGCGGGTGATGCGGAAGAAGTAATGCCCCTCGATCGTCATCCCGGGGAAGAGCAGTTGCAGGTTGAAGGCCACCACCTGCTCAAGGGGCACCACGGTGTACACGGGAGAAGGCTCGCGGGTGCAGAGCTCGGTGGGAATCTCGACGAAGCGCGGCAGGGTCTTGGTGGGCACCTTCACGCGGGCGAACTGCTGCTGTCCGGTGTCGGGATCGCGGATCAGCGCCGCCACGTTCAAGCTGAGGTTGCTCATGAACGGGAAGGGATGGGCCGGGTCCACCGCCAGGGGGGTGAGCACCGGAAAGATGGCCGTTCGGAAGTAGGTGTTGACCCAGGTCTTCTGCTGTTTGTTCAGGCGTTGGTAGTCGATCAGCTGAACACCCTGATCGAACAGCGCCTGCTTGAGGTGATGGCGGTAGTGGGCCTGCTGCTGCTCCAGCAGCGGGCGCAGTTTCTGCTGGATGGCCTCCAGCTGCTGCCTGGGGGTGAGCCCGTCGTCGCTGAGGGTGGAGAGGCCTGCCTCCAGCTGCGACTTCAGGGACGCCACCCTGACCATGAAGAACTCATCGAGGTTGTTGCTGAAGATGGCGCTGAATTTCGCCTGCTCCAGCAACGGCGTGGTGGGCTCGAGGGCCTGGGCCAGCACGCGGCTGTTGAAGGCGATCCAGCTCAGCTCCCGGTTGATGTAAAGCTCCGGTGCCACGACGGGTTCATTCATCACCGGATCCATGGCTGGGGCTCTTGGGGGGAAGGTAGCAATCAAGGGCCGGGGGGCACTGTCGCGGGCTTGCTTGTCGAGGGGCTGCTGAGGGGGCCACCTCCTGCCACCAGCAGGGCCACCACCAGGAACAGGGCGATGCCGGTCCAGAAGGGGCTGGTCCTGCCCACCAGGTCATAGGCCAGGCCAGCCAGGGGCGGGCCGATGAAACTGCCCAGGCTCTGCAGGCCCTGCAGGCTGCCCAGGGCCGCTCCCTGGCCGCTGTCATCCAGCCGGCGCGACACCTGGCTGCGCAGGCAGGGGGTGACCAGTCCGGTGCCGCAGGCCAGCAGGGGCAGGGCGGTGAACACCACCGGCAGAGCCGTGGCCTCCGTGGCCAGGGGAATCAGCAGGCAGCCCACGACCACCAGCCCCAGGCCGGCCAGGCTGAGGCGCCCTTCGCCGAAACGTTGCACCAGCGGTCCGATCAGGCCGCCCTGCACCACCGTGGCCACCACGCCCACCACCAGGAAGGCCATGGCCGCCAGCTCCGGCCCCCAGCCGAACACCTGTTTGAAATAGAGCACCAGCACGGCCGTGAAGCCGTTGAAGCCCAGAAAGAACAGAAAGAAGGCCAGGCTGAGCCGTCGAACCCGGGGGTTGCGGAACACCCGCATCAGCTGGGTGAGCGGATTGAGCTCCCGCTTGCGGGGCAGGGCCAGGCGCGCGGCCGGGGGATGGGTTTCCGGCAGCACCGTGAGCACCAGCACCAGGTTCACGGCCGCCACCGCCACCGCCAGCAGCAGTGGCAGGGTCACACTCACCCCCGCCAGCAGCCCCCCCAGGGCCGGCCCGAGGATGAACCCCAGCCCGAAGGCCACGCCGATCAGCCCGAAGGCCTTGGCCCGCTTCTCAGGAGGGCTGATGTCGGCCAGCACCGCGCCGGCGGTGGCGGCCGTCCCACCGCTCACCCCATCGATCAGCCGGGCGCCGAAGAGCAGCGGCAGGGGCCAGGAGCTGCCCGCCGGCCAGGGCACGGCCAGGGTCAGGGCAAAACCGCCCAGGCCCAGCACCGAGCCGGCCACGCAGCCGGCAATCACCGGCTTGCGCCCGTAGCGGTCGCTGAGGGCACCGATCAGGGGGGTGAACAGGAACTGGGCCAGGGCGTAGCTGCCCGCCAGCAGCCCCAGGGTGCGTCCACCACTGGTGAAACTCGCCAGCAGGAATGGCAGCAGGGGAAAGACGATGCTCTCCCCCAGACGGTCGTTGAGCAGCGTCAGGAAGATGCAGAACCGCGTGGAGGGGCGAGTCCAGCCCATGGCGGCGACCCGCGACAGAGCCGTTACCTTCCCATGGGGGGTCTCAAGAGCCGAAGCCGACCGAGGAGTCTCCGCCTCCTGCCTGCAGGCGCTGATTCCCGGCTATCGAGGGGCTTGTGCCCCCGGCCTGGGGTCGCTCCCCTTCTGCTCGCTCGGATCTGGCCAGCCACCACCAGCAGCGAGGCCCTCAACAGCAGGAGGCGGACCCTGTCGCTGCTGGCGTGGCGCCGTTGACACCAGCGGGGACTTCGGCTGTGAAGGGCATCACGCTGCCGCAGCCTGGGAAGAGGCCGAAGTGGGCGCTGGAGTCGGCGCCGATGAAGTCGAGATGGGGCGCCAGCCGGCTCTGGTGGAGCATCCGGAAGGTGTTGCCGCAGACGGGAAACACCCGGCCCGTGTCCAGGCTGTGGTGCTTGTCGAAGTCGAGGCGGTGGGGGTGGCCGGGGATCGTGCCCCTGTAGATCACGGCCTGGCCGTGGTCCTCACAGGCATCCTCGAGCTCGTCGATCCGGAACAGCCGGTAGGTGGCGGAGAAGAAGCGCAGCTCACCGGTGCGCTCCGCCAGTTCCGGGTCGGTGATCTCCAGAGGGCGATCGTGCACCAGGCGCGGATCGGCGAAGCCCGCCTGGCGGGCCAGACGCAGGAAATCGTTCCAGTAGAGGGCACCGCTGAGGCACTCGCCGTAGAGCACCGGGTCGGCCTGCAGGGCCTGGGGCACCCGCCGGTCGGCGTAGACATCGGCGAAGTAGAACTCCCCTCCCGGCCTGAGCAACCGCCGCACGCCGCGCAGGACCGCCAGCTTGTCGGTGGAGAGATTCACCACGCAGTTGGAGATCACCACATCGAAGCTGCCTGGCTCCAGGTCGAGCTGCTCCAGGTCCTCGATGTAGCCCTCCAGAAAGCGCACGTTGTCGTAGCCGAAGCACTCGGCGTGAAAGGCGCGGTGGGCTTCGGCCACCGCCAGCTGCTCGGCCGTCATGTCGACCCCCACCACAGCGCCTGTGGGCCCCACCAGCTGGGCCAGCAGATAGGCGTCACGGCCGCTGCCGCAGCCCAGATCCAGCACCCGTGCGCCCTCCAGCAGGGGCGGACAGACCAGGCCGCAGCCGTAGTAGCGGGCGAGCACCTCGGGATGGAGGCGGCCCAGCAGGGGCCTGAGGGCGGCGGGCACCGCGCTGGCGTCGCAGCAGGCGCTGGTGCGCAGGTCGGCGCTGCTGGCCAGGGTGCTGCCGTAATAGGTCTGCACGGCTTCACGAACGCCCGTGCTCGGTGGTGATGCGGTCATCTCGATACGGGAGTGGACGCGGCGGAGGGGGTCGATGCTGGGGTCAATGGCCCCGGCGCCAGCTGTGGAAGCGTTGCAGCAGCGCCAGGACGCGCTGGGGGGCGTGGGCCCGTTTCCAGGCCCCGGCGGCGTATTTGTTGGCTTCCGAGAGGGTGGGGTAGGCGTGGATGGTGGAGAGGATCTTGCCGAGTCCCAGGCGCCAGCGCATGGCCAGCACGAACTCGGCGAGCAGTTCACCGGCCTGCTCACCCACGATGCACACCCCCAGCAGGCGGTCGCTGCCTGGAGGCGTGAGCACCTTCACGTAGCCGGTTTCGGCGCTCTCCACGATCGCCCGATCGAGCTCATGCAGGGGGAAGCGGGTCACCTCCACCGCCACCCCCTGGCGGGCGGCCTCCCGTTCGCTCAGACCCACCCCCGCCACCTCCGGATCGGTGAAGGTGGTGCGGGGAATCACCCGCCCGTCGACGCGGAAACGGCGGAAGGGGCCGAACAGGGCGTTCACGGCGGCGTACCAGGCCTGGTGGGCGGCGGTGTGGGTGAACTGCCAGGGGCCGGCCACATCACCGGCGGCATAGATGTTGGGAAACAGCGTCTGAAGGGAGGCGTTGGTGTCGATGGTGCGGCCCGTGGGGATCCCCAGCTCCTCGAGGCCGTAGCCCTCCAGGCGTGCCCGGCGGCCGATGGCGCAGAGCACCTGATCACAGAGCAGCTCCGAGGGCTCGGAGGCCTCGGGGCCGCCGGTGGTGATCAGCACCGCCTTCGCCGCCAGGCGGGGCTCGAAGCCCTGCACCGTGCACTGGGTGAGCACCCGCACGCCGTCGGCCTCGAGGGCCTGGCGCACCAGGGCGGCCGCGTCGGGGTCCTCGCGGCTGAGCAGCTGCGGGCCCCGCTGCAGCAGGGTGACCCGTGCGCCCAGACGGGCCAGAGCCTGGGAGAGTTCACAACCGATCGGACCACCCCCCATCACCACGATCCGCGGTGAGGCCAGGGGGCAATCCCTCAGGGCCTGCCAGACCGTTTCACTGGTGAGCAGACCGACCGTCTCGGCCCCTGGCAGATCCGGCAGCGCCGGGCTGGCTCCCGTGGCCAGCACGATCGCCGGCGCCGTGAGCCGTTGCTCCCGGCCATCGCCTCCGCTGATCGCCACCGTCCAGGGATCGATCAGGCGGCCATGGCCGCGCAGCACCTCCACCCCCAATCCCTCGTAGCGCTCGACGCTGTCATGGGGGGCCACCGCCGCCACCTTGGCGAACACCCGCTCCAGCACCTGCGGCAGCGACACGACGGGCTCGTGGGGTTCGAGGCCGTAGCGATCGGCCTGGCGCAGGCGCGCCGCCGCCCGGGCCGTGGCGATCAGGGCCTTGCTGGGGACGCAGCCGGTGTTGAGGCAGTCGCCGCCCATGCGCTCGGCTTCGATCAGGGTCACCTTCGCCTTCACGGCGGCGGCGATGTAGGCCGTGACCAGGCCCGCTGCACCGGCACCGATCACGATCAGGTTGCGATCGAAGCGGGCCGGCTTCGTCCAGGGGCGGTAGAGCCGCCAGAGCTTCCAGCGCTCCAGGGCCAGCCGTGCGATCCAGGGGAAGGCCCCCAGCAGCGCCAGCGACAGCAGCAGCGGCGGCGTGAGGATGCCGTCGAGGCTGCGCAGCTGGGCCAGCTGCGTGCCGGCGTTCACATACACGAGGGTGCCGGGCAGCATGCCGATCTGGCTGGTGACATAAAAGGAAAGGGTGGGGATCGGGGTCAGCCCCATCACCACGTTCACCAGGAAGAAGGGAAACACCGGCACCAGCCGCAGGCTGAGGAGGTAGAGCACTCCATCGCGGCGCAGCCCAGCTTCGATCGGGGCCAGGCGGGGGCCGAAGCGCTTCAGCATCGGCTCCCGCAGCAGGGTGCGCGCCAGCAGGAAGGCGAAGGTGGCGCCGGCGCTGGAGGCGAACGACACCAGCAGGGTGCCGAGTCCCAGCCCGAAGATCGCCCCGCCGGCCAGGGTCATCACCGCCGCCCCGGGCAGGGAGAGCCCCGTGATCAGCACATAGACGAGGGCGTACAGACCCGCCACGGTGACGGGGGCCCGCTCGCGCCAGGCCAGCAGGCTGCCGTGGGCGTGGCGCAGGCTCTCGAGACTGAGCCGATCGGGCAGATCCAGCACGAAGAACAGGGTCACCAGGGCCGTCACCGCCAGGAGAAGCAGCAGGCGCCCGCGGCTGGCGCCGAGCGGACCGCGCGCCTCTGAATCCCCGCTCATGCGGCCAGGGCCCCGCCGCAGCTGGAGCCGCTGCCGGCGGTGCAGCCGAAGCAGTGCCCACCCACCTGGATCGGGTCACCGGCGGGGTCGCGCCGCAGCAGATCGCGCAGGTGGGAGCGCCGGCGACCGCCGGCTTCAGCGACGGCTGCAGGGTCGCCAGCGGCGGCCAGCCCCAGCTGCTGGTTGAAATCGCAGTCGTAGAGGGAGCCCTGCCAGTCGACGCTGATCAGCTGGCGGCACATGACCTGGGTCAGGTTGTCGTCGCGGTGGCTGCGGCGCAGCAACGCCAGGTAGCCCTCCAGCTCCCCCTGGGCCCTCAGCACCGCCGCGAAGCGCTGGACCGGCATGTTGGCCAGGGCATAGAGCCGGTTGAACACCACGCCGTGATCGGCCGCCAGCACCCTCCGGTAGTCGGCCTCCAGCGGTCCCTGCTCCGGCGGCAGCGCCGCGCCCTGGGGGTTGTACACCAGGTTCAGCTCCAGGCCCGACCCGGGCTGGCCGTAGCCGAGGGCGTTGAGCTGGCGCAGGCCGCTGATGCTGCGCTGGAACACCCCGGAGCCCCGCTGGCGCTCCACGTTGTCCTGGAGGTAGCAGGGCAGCGAGGCCACCACGGTGACTCCCTGTTCGGCGAGAAAGACGGCCAGATCCTCCTGGCCCGGCTCCTGCAGGATCGTGAGGTTGCAGCGATCGATCACGTCCACGCCCAGGGCGCGGGCCTGGCGCACCAGTTCCCGGAACTGAGGGTGCAGCTCCGGTGCCCCACCGGTGAGGTCGAGGCAACGCAGACCCCGGGCGGCCAGCACCTCGGGGATCAGGGCCACGGTGGCGGCCGCCATGCTTTCGCTGCGGGTCGGGCCGGCGTTCACGTGGCAGTGCACGCAGGTCTGATTGCAGCGGTAGGTGAGGTTCACCTGCAGGGTCTCCAGGCGGCCGCGGCGCAGGGGCGGAAAGGCCATGGCCGGATCCGGCGGGCCGCCGTCGGTGGTGCGCAGAGAGGAGGGCGTCAGGTCGGTCGGCCTCGGGGTGATCCACGTCTCGGTGGTCATCAGATCGTGCTGGTGAGAACGCGCCGTCCGGCGGGCTGGGCCCCCAGGGCCCCCAGCGATTCGATGCTCACGCTCACGCTGCTGGCGGCGCTGGTGGGGTAGATGGGGATCGGCATGGCCACATGACCCTTGCCGTCGGGCACGAAGGGAACGCAGCCCACCTCGCGCCCGTTCACACGGGCCCAGAGACGGTAGGTGGTGTTGGGTGGCGGCGGCGGCAGACCATCCAGCATCAGCATGTTGTGGGTGGGATTGCCGGTGACCAGCACCATGCCGCTGGCGCCGCCCTCGCCCCCGATCGCCTGGAGCGGCAACTCGCGGCTCGCCGAAGTGAGTGTGCCGCTGGAGCCGGCCTGCTGCTGCACCCGGGCCAGTTGCTGCCGGGTCTGGTGCAACTGGGTGCCCAGCACCAGCAGGCCCAGGCCCATCAGCGCCGGCAGCAGCCAGGGGCCGACCCCACGCTGTGGCGCCCGCTGATCCAGCAGGCGCTGGCGCAGGTGCTGTGGCGGGCCGACGGCGGCGGGCAGGGCCAGAGGCAGCAGCTCGAGGGTGGTGCTGAACTCATCGAGACGCTGGCGCAGCTCGGGCTGCTGCTGCAGCAGCGCCGCCAGCTGCTGGCGCTCCGGCTCGTCGAGGTCACCGAGAGCATGGCCCGCCAGCAGCAGGTCGAGATCGGCTTCCGCTTCGGGTCCGGTTCCGTGGGGATGGGTGTCGTGGCGGCTCATGGTTGCGGGCGGTCGTCGATCAGCTGGTCGCGCAGGCGAATCAGACCCTGGCGGGAGCGGGTCTTCACCGTGCCGAGGGGCAGTTGCAGCCGCTCGGCGATGGCCGACTGGCTCAGGCCCTCGTAGTAGGCCATCTCCAGCACCTGGCGCTGGTTGGCGGGGATCGACTCGAGGGCCAGGCGCACCCGCTGGGAGAGGTCATCGGCCTCGGCGGCTTCCTGGGGGCTGCGCACGGCCGAGGGAAACAGCTGGTGCGACCAGCGTTGCACCAGCTGCCAGCGGTTGCGGCGCTGCTCGATGCGATTGAACGCCATCGAGCGGGTCATCATCAGCAGGTAGGCCAGCACGGGTCCGCGCTTCGGCTCATAGCGGCCCTGCTGCCAGTAGCGCAGGAAGACGTCATGGCAGAGGTCCTCCGCCTCCTGACGCGACGGACTGAGCCGCAGGGCCAGGCGGAACACCGGCGCGCCGCAGGCGTCGTACAGGCCGGCCAGGTCGGGGTAGCCCGCCGGGCGGTGGTCCTGGAGACGTCCCTGGGGGTGTGCGGCGGCGTCGGGCTCGGGGGTGGTCACGCGCAACGGAGAGCCGAACAGGCTGGAACACGCGGTGTACCGCCGAGAGGCCTGATCGGATTGAGAGGGGCCCTGGTCATCGCGGGGCGGGATGGGCAATCCGTTCGCTGGCCCCGCCGGTAGTGGAGGGGTGCCGCACGGTTTCCGCTGGGACGTCGGCTGGCACCGTCCTCACACCCCCACCAGACCGTCATGTTGTTCCCCAAGTCCACCTTTGCCCGCGGCGTGGCCGCCCTGGCCCTGGGCGCCTCCACCATGCTGGCGGTCCAGGCCGCCGAGATGGGAGCCCTCGGCGGCACGTTCCAGAAGGCCGAAGCCCCGGTGAGTGGCAGCTTCATGATCAAGAAGGAGGCGGGCCGGCAGGTGCTCGTGCTCAGCAGTGATTTCAGGACCAACGACAGCGCCCCCGATCTGAAGGTGGCCTTCAGCCCATCGGCCACCCCCCTGGCCATGAGCAAGCCTCCCAAGTACGAACTCAAGGCCGGCAGCTACACCGTGCTGGCCCCCCTGCGCTCGAGCAAGGGAGCCCAGAGCTATGTGATTCCCGCCTCGATCAATCTGAGCCAGCAGAAGTCGGTGCTGATCTGGTGCCAGAAGTTCAACGCGACCATGGCCTGGGCGCCCCTGAAGCAAGGATCCCGGGTCAACGACGCGATGCAGAAGGATTCGATGATGAAGAAGTGAGCCTGAAGCGCCATGATCGCCGGCATGGAATCCGTCCCGGGCCGGCTCAGCCACCTCAACGCCAGCGGTGAGGTGCACATGGTGGAGGTGGGCGACCGCCCCGCCAGCGACCGCCGCGCCGTGGCCGAGGGGTTCATCACCATGGATCCGCAGGTGCTGGCGCTGGTGCTCGAAGGCCGGGCCCCCAAGGGGGATGTGCTGGCGGTGGCACGGGTGGGGGCGATCCAGGGCGCCAAGCGCACCTGGGAGCTGATCCCCCTCTGCCACCCCATCGGCCTCACGGGCCTGGAGGTGCGCATCGAGCCCAGCGCCGATGGCCGTGGTCTGCGCGTCGAGGCCGCCGCCCGCACCACCGGGCCCACGGGAGTGGAGATGGAGGCGCTCACCGCCGTCCAGGTGGGCCTGCTCACCCTCTACGACATGGTGAAATCCGCGGATCCGGCCATGACCATCGGCCCGGTGCGGCTGCTGAGCAAGACGGGGGGACGTCACGGCGTCTGGCAGCATCCGGGCGCCGCGCCCTCCTGAGCCGGGAGCCCCGATGAGCAGCAGCACCGCCTCGCCAGAGCCCTACCCCCGCGAAGGCCTGCCCCTTGAGGAGGCCCGCCGCCAGGTGCTCGCGGCCCTCACGCCCCTGGCCGGCAGCGAGACCCTGCCGCTGGAGCAGGCCCTGGGGCGGGTGTGTGCCGAACCGGTGATCGCCCGTGAGGCGGTGCCGGGCTTCCGGGCCTCGATCATGGACGGCTACGCCCTGGCGGATCCGAGTGTCCCGCAGGTGGGACACTCATGGCCCCTGCTGGGCCGCTCGGCCCCCGGCGCTCCTTACCCCAGTCCCCTGGCGGAGGGCGAGGCGATCCGCATCCTCACCGGGGCGCCGCTGCCGAAGGGGGCCACCCGTGTGCTGCCCCAGGAGCTGGTGGAGGCCGACGGGGGGCGCCTGCGCCTGATCCGCGCGGCCGGGGAGAACCCCTGGATCCGCGCCGCCGATGAGGAGGCCGCCGCCGGCCAGGAGCTGCTAAGCGCTGGTGTGCGGCTGGGCCCCGCCGACCTCGGCCGGCTGGCCAGCTGCGGCGTGGCGGAGCTGGCGTTGCGGCCGCGGCCTCGGCTGGGGCTGCTGATCAGCGGCGATGAACTGGTGCCCGCGGGCAGTGCCCGCGGGCCAGGGCAGATCTGGGAGAGCAACGGCACCTTGCTGGTGGCGCTGCTGGCGCGGCTGGGGGTGGTGGTGGCCGAGCGGCGGGTGGTGGCCGATCAGCCCGCCGCCCTGCGCGGGGCTCTGCTGGGACTGGCCGCCGGCTGCGATGTGGTGGTGAGCACCGGCGGTGTGTCGGCAGGCGACAGCGACTGGATCAGGCCACTGCTGGCGGAGTTGGGATCGGTGGCCTTCTGGAAGCTGTTCCTCAAGCCCGGCCGGCCCTTCGCCTTCGGCGACCTGCTGGGCACACCCTTTTTTGGATTGCCGGGCAATCCGGTGGCGGCGGCGATCACGGCGCTGCAGCTGCTGGTGCCGGCGCTGCAGCGGCTGGAGGGCGCGCCGGTGGAGCCGCTGCCGCGCCTGAAGGTGCGCCTGGCTTCCGGGCTGAAGCGCGGTGCCGGCCGGCCCGAGCTGGCCCGGGCCTGTCTGCGGGTGGGGCCCGAGGGGGAGCTGCTGGCGGTGGTGGAGGGCAGCCAGGCCTCTTCACGCATCGGTTCGCTGCAGGGGGCCGACCTGCTGCTGGAGATCCCGGCGGATCTGGGCTCCCTTTCGGCCGGCACGGAGCTGTGGGCGCAGCTGCTGCGCCTGCCGATCTTCTGACGACGGTGGTCTCAGGATCCCCTGGCTGCGGCGGGCTCAGAAGGCCGTCACAGGCGATGCGTTCAGAACGCCGTGTTGCCCTGCACCCAGCGGCCCACGCCACCGCTCCACTCCCGCTTCCAGAAGGGGGCGTCGTGCTTGAGGGCTTCGAGCAGGTCCTGGCCGCCCCGCTGGGCCGGGCCGCGGCGATCGGCGGCCACGGCCACCAGCACGATCGCCTCGCCCGGCAGCACCCGGCCCACCCGGTGGTCGACCCGCACCGCCAGCAGCCCGTGGCGGTGGCCGATGGCGGCGGCGAGCCGCTGGATCTGGGCCTCGGTCATGCCGGGGTAGTGCTCCAGCTCCAGGGCCTCGAGCCGTGTGCCATCGGCCGTGCGGCCGCGCACCCGGCCGATGAAATGGGCCTCAGCAGCGGGCGGCTCGGTGCCTCCGGCCGTGAGGCTGCTGTGCCAGTCCGTGAGGGCGGCCAGGGGATCGAAGCAGGCAGGATGGAGCTGCAGCACGAGCTCGAGGTGGGGCTCAGCCATCAGGGTCGCCCATGGGGTCAGCCACCACTGATCGGGGGCAGGAAGGCCACCTCATCCCCGGGACCGAGGGCCTGATCCGCCGGAGCGAAGCCCTGGTTCACCGCGACCCGCACCTGGGGCGGGAGGACCTCCCCCAGACCCAGCTGCCGCCAGATGGTCGCCGGGGTGGTGGGCGCTGGAGAGTCCGCCGGGATGGGCATGGTGCGCTCCCCCCAGCCGGCCTGCTCGCGCAGGCCGGCGAACAGCCGCACGCGGATCATGGGCGGGTGGCCACCAGCACCCGGTGGCGGTGGTCGGAGGCCACCCGGCGGATGGCGGTGAAGCCCGTGTCGGCCAGGGCGGCGGGCAGGTCGAGACGGAAGTAATCCTCGAGGTAGGGCTCGGTGGCCTTGAGCAGGGTGGCCAGGGCCGGTGGCATGGCGCGGATCACGTCCGCTTCCGGATCCTGGTCCACCAGGGCCAGCACGCCACCAGGCCGCAACAGCCGCGAGGCTTCCAGCAGCACGGCCCGGCTGGCGTGCCCGGGAAGCTCATGGCAGAGGAACTGGGCGGTGATCAGATCGAAACCTGCCGCCGGCAGGCCCGTGGCTTCGGCGGCGCTGTGGTGCCAGGCCGTGATGCGGCCCGCGGCGTCGCGCACCCGCGCCACGGCCAGCATCTGGGGGGAAAGATCGAGTCCGCTCACGCGCACGCCGAGGTGGCCGTTCTGCTCGAGCCAGTCGGCCAGGGCCAGGGTGCCCACCCCCACGGAGCAGCCGATGTCGAGGGCGTCACGCACCGGGGCGCTCAGGCTGGGTGCGATCGCGGCGTAGATGCCGTCGCGCATCCGCTGCTGGGCGGCCTCTGGGGTGAGCTGTTTCTCCTCCTTCCACACCCGCAGGGCCACCGAATCGGTGGCCTGCTCCGCTTCGCAGGCGGCCTCCCAGCAGAGGTTTCCCTCCGCATAGGCGTGGAAGCGGGCGCGGTAGTACGGGGGTGCCACCACGGCCGCATCCGTGCTGGCGGCCAGCAGGGGTTCGGCCGCCTGCCGCAGCTGCTCGCGGCGCCGCCGCCAGGGGATGCCCCGCGATTCAGCCGTGCGGATCATCATCCGCCGGGCCTGGAGGAAGAGCAGCTGCCGCATGGGCTCCACCGCCAGCACCGCGGCGATCAGCCGGCCCAGCGGCGTGCGCGTATCCACCCAGGGAGGCGGCGGCGCGCTCATCGGTAGGCCGGAGCTGAGGGCGCTGGGGTTCATCGCGGCGCAGGAGCAGGCGGCAAGGCTGCCATCCTGTCGCCTCTCGCTCCAGCCTGGCTACGGCGTTGACTGCCGGTCAGTGACGGCATCCGCTGGCGTCGGCCCTCTCCCCTCCCGGGGTCTCGTTTGCCCGATCACCCAGCTCAGATAGTCGGGATCGGGATCCTGCTGGGGAGTGGCCGTGATCGCGGGGATCTCGTAGGGGTGGGCCCCACGGACCATCTCCATCAGCGGCTGCAGATGCTGCCGTGTGGTCTTGAAGGTGATCCGGAACTCCGGTTCCTCCACCAGCTCCCCCTTCCAGATGTAGACGCTCTCGATCGGCTCGAGCTGGGCGCAGGCCGCCAGTCCGGCTGTGATCACCTCCCGCGCCAGGTGCCTGGCATCGTCGTGGTTCGCCACGGTGGTGTGAACGGCGATCAGGGTGTCCAGCGGGGCGGTCATGGCGGCTCAGTACCAGCTGCGGTACCACTGCTCCATCTGGCGGATCTCCTCGCTCTGCACCCGCACCATCGACTCCTGCAGCGCACGCAGCTCGGGGTGCTGTGAATTGATCTGGGCCATCGAGGCCATCATCACGCCCATCTGGTGGTGGGGAATCATCTGCTCGATGAAGGCGCGATCGAAGTCGGCGGCCTGGCGCAGGGCGGTCAGGTTGGTGCCGCCGTGCATCCCCAGGCCACCACCACCCATCCCCATCGGGCCGCCCATGCCTCCCTGCCAGCCCCAGCCGGCACCCAGTGCCCAGGTGGGAACGTCCTGCCCGTACCACTTGCGATACCAGGCGCGCATCTGCGCGTTCTCCTGCGTCTGGCTGTCCTTGATGCTGCGCGCCAGGGCCTTGATCTCAGGCCGGCGTGCCTGGGTGAGGGCCAGGTCCGCCATGGCGATGGCCCCGTCGTGATGGGGAATCATGCGCACGATGAAGTGCTGATCCGAGTAGCCCATCCCCATGCGCCCCGGACCCCACGGGCCACCCCAGCCCTGGCTGAGGGCTGGTGGCATCGCTGTCAGCGGACTCAGCAGGGTGAGGAGGCAGCCTGCCGCGACCAGTCGTGCGATCCGGGGGCGCGGGCGACGGCAGGCATGGGGGGGATGGGCCATTTGCTGAGGTGTCCTGGCGCGATCGTCTTCCTTCATGGTGGCCAGACCGGCTCCGGTTGGGACCCCTTCGGAGGTGGAGATTCGGGCCAGCCGGTGGCGCTCCCCGGCGAAGGCCCGGCGACGGGGGCTTGACCCTCCAGTGGGCTGGACCCCATAGGTTGAACTCATCGCCCATCGCGATGGCCCGGCCCCTGATGACAGGTTCCTGATGCATGCACCATCCTCCGGCCCCTCCTGCTGCCAGACCGATGAGCCGGCCGGATCGCCGTCTGGGATGGAGCGGGAACTGGCTGAGGAACTCACCCTCCTGCGCCGCAAGGTGAGTGTGGCGGCTGTGCTCACCACTCTGGTGATGCTCGCCAGCCTGCCGCACATGCTCGGGGTCCATGCCCTGCCGTTCCTGCCGGGCTGGTTCACCAGCCCCTGGACCCAGCTGCTGCTCACCACGCCGGTGCTGTTCTGGTGTGGTCGTGACTTCTTCACCGGTGCCTGGACCGCCTTCCGTCAGCACAGCGCCGACATGAACACCCTGGTGGCCGCCGGCACCGGCATTGCCTGGCTCACCTCGCTGTTCACCACCGTGTTCCCTCAGGTGCTGATCGCCGAAGGCCTTCCGGCCGATGTGTATTACGAGTCCGCCGCGGTGATCCTCACCCTGGTGCTGCTGGGCCGGCTGCTGGAGGCCCGCGCCCGCGGCCAGACGTCGGAGGCGATCCGGCGGCTGCTGCAGTTGCAGCCCCCCACGGCCCGGGTGCTGCGCGCTGGTGCCGTGCAGGAGATCCCCGTGGCCCTGGTGGTCGTTGGCGATCTGGTGCAGGTGCGCCCAGGCGAGAAGCTGCCCGTGGATGGGGTGGTGGTGGAGGGCCGCTCCTGGGTGGAGGAATCCATGCTCACCGGCGAGCCGACCCCGGTGGAGAAGGGCCCCGGCGACGACGTGATCGGTGCTTCGATGAATCGCAGCGGCAGCTTCACCTTCCGCGTCAGCCGTGTCGGCGCCGACACCGTGCTCGCCCAGATCGTGGACCTGGTGCGCGAGGCCCAGAGCTCGCGCACCAGGGTGCAGCGGCTGGCCGATCAGGTGGTGGGCTGGTTCGTGCCGGTGGTGATCGCCCTGGCCATCGCGGCCTTCGTGGTCTGGTTCCTGATCAGCGGCAACCCGGTGCTGGCGATGCTCTTCCTGGTGAGTGTCCTGGTGATCGCCTGCCCCTGCGCCCTCGGCCTGGCCACCCCCACCTCGATCATGGTGGCCTCGGGCAAGGGGGCGGAGAACGGGCTGATCTTCCGCAGCGCCGAGGCGCTCGAGACCGCCGGCGGGCTACGCACCATCGTCCTCGACAAGACCGGCACCCTCACCCGCGGCCAGCCGCAGGTCACCGATTTCGAGCGCCTCGGCGCTGCCCAGCTGCCGGCCCAGGTCCTGCTGGCCGCCGTGGCGGCCCTGGAGGAGCGCTCGGAGCATCCGCTGGCCGAGGCGATCGTGGCCTACGTCCGTCCCCAGCTCCAGGATCCGCAGCTGCCTGCCGTGGAAGGCTTCGAGGCGGTGGCGGGCCGGGGAGTCAGGGGCAGCTCCGGTGGCCTGGACATGCTGGTGGGCACCCCCCGCTGGCTCAGCGAGCTCGGCTTCGACACCTCCTCACTCGAGCCCCTGGCCGCTCGACTCGAAGGGGCCGCCTGCAGCGTGGCGGCGGTGGCGGTGAACGGGCGGATCGAAGCCTGCTTCGGCATCGCCGATCCGCTCAAGCCCGGCGCGGCAGCCGCCGTGGCCGCCCTGCGGCGCCTGGGCCTGCAGGTGGTGATGCTCAGCGGTGACGCCCACCGCACCGCCGAGGTGGTGGCCGCCCAGCTGGGGATCGAGCGGGTGATCGCCGAGGTGCGTCCTGCCGACAAGGCCGCCGTGATCCGCCGGTTGCAGGACCAGGGGGAGGGTCCGGTGGCGATGGTGGGCGATGGCATCAACGACGCCCCGGCCCTGGCGGCGGCCGATGTGGGCCTGGCCATGGGCACCGGCACCGATGTGGCGATCGCTGCCAGCGACATCACCCTGATCTCCGGCAATCTGGCCGGGGTGCCGGCGGCGATTGAACTCAGCCGCCACACCATGGCCAACATCCGCCAGAACCTGATCTTCGCCTTCGCTTACAACGTGGCGGGCCTGCCCATTGCCGCCGGGTTGCTGTTCCCGCTGACCGGCTGGCTGCTGAGCCCGATGATCGCCGGCGGCGCCATGGCCTTCAGCTCCGTGTCGGTGGTGAGCAATGCCCTGAGGCTGCGCCGCTTCCGGCCCACCCCCCTTCCCGTTGCCGCCAGCTGATGACCAGCTTCGTTGTCTCCGCCCTGAGAACCGGCGAACCGCTCTGGCGCACCATCGACCAGCCCCTGGAGCTCAAACTGGCGGTGACCGCCGGCGGTCTGGCGTTGATCGCCGCCCAGCTCTGGTGGTTTCTCGGCCACCATGGCGATGCCGTGGCCGCCAGCGACGGGGAGCGCGGCCTGCAGGAGATCACGATCACCGTCGATGGCGGCTATCGGCCATCCCGGATCAGGCTGAAGGCCGGTCGCCCGTTGCGCCTCACCTTTCACCGCCTCGATCCCAGCGGCTGCGTCGCTCAGGTGATCGTCCCCGACTTCCGCCGCACCCTCGATCTGCCGCTGAACGCCCGCACCAGCCTGGACCTGCCGCCGATGGAGCCCGGCGAGTATCCCTTCCACTGCGGCATGAACATGGTCCGGGGCGTGCTGGAGGTGGTCTGAGGCGGCGGTCCGCCATCCCACGAGGAGAGTCCGGACCAACTGTCAGGGGCCCAGCGGACCGGCGAGGCCGGGTTCCACCTGTTCATCCACCACCCAGATCAGCAGGACTGAGAGCAGGGCCGCGGAATAGCACCACACCGACGTGAAGGCGTGGGTGTAGGCCACCTGGGAATAGACGAAGGCCGCCATGAGCCCCCCCGCGAACCAGCGCAGGCGGCGAAGAGGCGTCAGCAGCAGGGGGATCGTGACGATCAGGCCGTAGATCAGGGTTCCCCAGCCATGGCTCACCAGCCCGTAGGAGGGGATCAGCGCGTGGTAGTCGATGCTGCCGAGCACCACGGTGGGCGTCACCCTGGCGGGCTCCAGCAGGAGTGGCAACCAGAGCCACAGGCCCAGCACCAGGCCCAGCACCAGGTCCAGCTGAAGCAGCCGAGTGGGGCGGCCATCTCTCGAGCCGCCTCCGATCTTCAGGGCACACCAGGGGATCCAGGCCATCCAGAAGCCATGGGCGAAGAACAGATAGGCCAGTGCCGCCCGATGGGTCATCGGCTCAAGTCCCCCAGCATCGAGGCCGAGCCACACCAGCCCCTCGAGTCCCTGCTGCAGTCCGAACAACGCCGGGGTGAGAGCCAGGGGCAGCAGGTCGGCGGACGGCCCGCGCCAGCACCTGGCCACGGCGACCCCGCTCAGGGGAATCAACAGCGCCGCCGCGGCGAAACTGGACGTGCTCGAGAAACACATGACCAGAGGGCTGCCTCTGGCAGCGGAGCAACGTCGCTCCACCATGGACGACGGCTGCCATGGGCTCAGCTGCTGTGGCAGCCGGATCAGACCTTGCAGGCCAACACAGTCATGGTCCCATGCCTGTTGAACACGTTGAACGGCCATGGGCTGATCATGGATCTGGCCTGAAGATCAGGATCGGCTTGTTATCAGCGATGGGTCCACAGCTTTTTTTAGCGTCATCTTCGCATCTTCATTGCCATTGCTTGAGCCATGACCACCATCACGGAAATCGCCCCAGACCTGTTCAGGCTTTCGATCTATGTTCCAGACTTCGATATGCAGTTCAATCACTTTCTGGTGTGCGATGAGCAGCCGCTGCTGTTCCACGCTGGCTTGAAGGGGATGTTCCCGGCCCTGCGGGATGCTGTGGCCACCTTGATGGACCCCGCAAAGCTTCAGTACATCGCCTGGAGTCATTTCGAGTCCGACGAGATCGGTGGTCTCAACAGTTGGCTGGAGCTGGCTCCCGAGGCCCAGCCCGTCTGCACCCTCGTGGGCAAACTCGTGAGTGTTGACGACTTCTCCATCCGGCCTGCCCGCGGCATGCTGGCTGACGATGTGCTGTGCACCGGACGCTATCGCTATCGCTTCTACCCTTCCCCGCACCTGCCGCACGGCTGGGATGCCGGACTGCTGTTCGAGGAAACCAACAAGACCCTGTTCTGCTCTGATCTGTTCCATCACTTCGGGGATGGGGCTCCGGTCACCTCGTCCGACTTGATTGGGCCGACACTTCAGGGGATGGAGCAGATGCAGCAAGGTCCCCTGGCGTCCTACATGCCGTACACCAGGCACACGGAATCTGTGCTGCAGGCCCTGGCTGAGCTCAGGCCGGAGGCCCTGGCCGTTATGCACGGCTCGTCCTATGTCGGCAGGAGTGATCAGCTGCTCAGCGATCTGGCGGGGGTGCTCAGGGAGACCTTCGATTCCGCCTGACCGTCGCCCCTGGCAGACGCAGCTTCGGGATTCAGGCGTGGGCCGACAGGGCGCTGCTGATCGCCCGGATAGGGGGGTACTTGCTGGAGGCCTTGAGGAACAGGCAGCCATGGAACCCGGGGGAGCGGAACCAGCTCTCGAGCCAGTCGAACAGCGCCAGGTTCCGCTCCGTGGGGCTAGAGCCAGTGGATGTGACGAAGCTGACCCCGGAATCCATGCGAGACCGAACGGTCTGTAGTGTTGTGGTGTATCGACCGTTCGGTCTACAGCATGATCAGCCTCCACGGCCACGAGATCTCCGGCAACAGCTACCGCCCCCGGCTCCTGCTTCACCTGCTTCAGCTCGAGTACCGCTGGATCCGCGTCGACCTGATGGCGGGGGAGCACAGACGCGAACCCTTCCTGGCTCTCAACCCCGCCGCCCAGGTGCCGGTGCTGGTGGATGGGGAGGTCACCCTCGCCGACTCCCACGCGATCCTGGTGTACCTGGCCCGGCGCTACGGCGGTGAAGCCTGGCTGCCCCTTGACGCCGTCGGCCTCGCGGAGGTGGTGCGCTGGCTGGCCTTCTCCGCTGGTGAGATCAAGCTGGGCCCCGAACGTGCCCGCCTCCATCACCTGCTGGGGGTGAGCAGCATCAACATCGAGCGGGCCCGGCAGAAGTCGGAGGCCGTGCTGCGCCTGCTGGATGGGCATCTCGCCGCCCAGCCCTGGCTGGCGCTCGGCCGTCCCACCATCGCCGATGTGGCCGTGTACCCCTACATCCATCTCGCCCCCGACGGCCAGATCGATCTGGGCCCCTTTGAGTACGTCAACGCCTGGCTGGAGCGGGTCGAAGCGCTCGATGGCTTCTACGCCATGGAGGCCTGATGGCGGAGCACTACCTGCAGCGTCACCTCACCCCCGCCGTGCTTGCCGAGCAGCGGCGGGCCTACGGCCGTGCTCAGCCGGTGCCGGCTGACGCGGGACCGGATCCGCTCGGCCCGAAGGAGGCGGCCTTCATCGCCGCGCGCGACAGCTTCTACATCGCCAGCCTCACCGAGGACGGCGCCCCCTACATCCAGCACCGGGGCGGCCCCGTGGGGTTCCTGCGCCTGCTCGATGCGCACACCCTGGCCTTCGCCGATTTCGGCGGCAACCGCCAGCTGCTCACGGTGGGCCATCTGAGCAAGGATCCCTGGGTGGCGCTGTTCCTGATGGATTACCCCGCCAGGCGCCGGCTCAAGATCGATGGCGAGGCCGAAAGCCTTGACGCCGCCGACGTTGAACCTGCCCTGATGGAGCTGGTGCGACCCGCCGACCTCGACGCCGCCCTGATCGAGAGGGTGATGTTGATCCGTGTGGCCTCATTCGACTGGAACTGCCCCCAGCACATCACCCCCCGCTACAGCGAGGCGGAATGGCGGGCGCGGAGGCTTTCGTAGGCCTGGCAGAAGGGCTCCCCCAGGGCTTCGCGCAGCACCGTGTCGGCGGCGAAGGCGCTGAGGGCCTCCTCGAGGCTGGCGGGCAGCGGAGTCGCGCTGCCGGGAGCCGGCGGGTCGGTGTAGAGGTTGGCGTCGTTGCGGGGGCCGGGGTCGAGCTCCCGCTCGAGGCCGTCGAGACCGGCGGCCAGCACCGCCGCCGGCAGCAGGTAGGGGCTGGCGGCACTGTCGGCGAGGCGCAGCTCCAGACGCTGGTCGTCGGGGATCCGCACCATGTGGCTGCGGTTGTTGCCGCCGTAGCTGATCCAGCCCGGTGACCAGGTGGCGCCGGAGTTGGTGGTCTGGCCCCCCAGGCGGGCGTAGCTCTCGGCGGTGGGATTGGTGATGGCGCACAGGGCCGGGGCGTGCTCCAGCAGACCCCCCAGGAAGTGATAGGCCAGCCGTGAGAGACCCAGCTCGCCGCGGGGGTCATGGAAGAGGTTGCGGCCCGAGGCGTCCCAGAGGGACTGGTGCAGGTGGGCGCCGCTGCCGGTGAGCTGGGGGAAGGGCTTGGGCCCGAAGCTCACCCGAGCGCCCAGCGGCTCCGCCATCGACTGGGCCATCACCCGGAAGAGGGCGTGGCGGTCGGCGGTCACCAGGGCATCAGCGAAGGTCCAGTTGATCTCGAACTGGCCGTTGGCATCCTCGTGATCGGCCTGGTAGGGCCCCCAGCCCAGCTCCTCCATCGCTTCGAGCAGACCGCCGATCAGCTCGAACTGGCGCATCAGGGCCAGCTGGTCGTAGCAGGGTTTGCTCTGGGTGTCGCGGCCATCGGCGATCACCGTGCCGCCCGGCTGCAACAGGAAGAACTCCGCCTCCACTCCCGTCCGGAAGCTGTAGCCCAGCTGCGCCGCCCTCTCCAGCTGGCGGCGAAGCACCCAGCGCGGCGACTGCTCCAGCGGCCGGCCCTCCACCTGCAGATCGGTGGCCACCCAGGCCACGCTGCGCTGCCAGGGCAGCACCGCCAGGCTGGCGGGATCGGGCAGGCCGAGCACATCGGGATCGGCCGGGGTCATCGCCAGCCAGGCGGCGAAGCCCGCGAAGCCGGCGCCATCGCGGGCCAGCTGGTTCACGGCACTCGCCGGCACCAGCTTGGCGCGCTGCACCCCGAACAGATCCGAGAAGGAGAAGAGGAAATGGCGGAGTCCGTGGTCGGCGGCGTAGCGGGCCAGGTCGGTCATGGGCTCAGCGGGGGCGGGCGGAACGGTGGGGCGCGGTCGGTCGGATCGGGGCGGCTTGGGCGGCCCGGCGGATCACTCCATCAGCAGGCGCTCGAGGGCGGCGCGGATCAGGGCCTGCTCGGCCGGAGCGTCGCGGGGATTGCCGGCCCGATGTCCGAGCACCGACTCCAGCACCTCGAAGCGGGCGCCGGGGATGAGAGCGGCTTCGGCGGCGCAGTCGTCGGGTGGGAAATAGAGGTCGTGGGAGCCGGCGATCACGGTGGTGCGGGCCGTGATCCGCCCCAGGGCCGCGGCCAGCTCCAGGGGCTGGCCATCCCCCAGCGCCACCCCCAAGGCGGCTCCGAGATCATTGGCCAGCCAGGTGTCGAGCATCGTCAGCAGATCGTGGGGATCATGGCGGCGGTAGGCGGGCAGCCAGCTGCGCTCCACGTACTCCTCCACATCGGCGAAGCCGAGGGCCCTGTGGCGCCCCTCCCGGTAGAAGGCCTGGCTGGCGGCCCAGCTGGCATAGATCAGCGCGAAGGTGCGCAGCCCCTGCCCTGGGTGGGCCGTGAAGCGCCGCCCATCCCAGGCCGGATCGGCGGTGAGGGCCTGGCGCAGGCTCAGCAGGAACAGGCGGTTGTGGGGAGTGGTGCGGGCCGTGCCGCAGAGGCAGCAGATCCGCGCCACCGCGTCGGGCTCCAGGGCCCCCCAGTGGTAGGCCTGCTGGGCCCCCATCGACCAGCCGTAGATCAGGGCGAGGCGGTCCACGCCGAACACCTCGCGGATCAGGCGCTTCTGGGCCGCCACGTTGTCGGCATGGCTGATCACCCAGCCGTCCTCCGCCAGCCCCATGGCGCTGGTGCTGGGGCTGCTGGAGCGTCCGTTGCCGAACTGGCTCACGACCAGCACGCAGAAACGGGCTGGATCGAGGATCGGGCCCACCACCCAGTCGATGTCCTCGGGCCAGGCGCCGTAGGAGCTGGGGTAGAGCACCAGGTTGGAGCGCGCGTCGTTGAGTTCACCGAACACCCGGTAGGCCAGGCGGGCGTCGGCGATCACCCGGCCACAGCTGAGCGCAAGCGGACCCAGCTCAAACACCGCATCGCGGCCCTGGATCGCCGCGGCCACGCTCATGCCGCTCGCAGCGCCAGCGTCGACGGATCGGCCAGGAACGCCCGGTGCACGGCCAGGTAGCCCGGATCGTTGTGCTTCAGGCGCCCGGCGATCCAGCCGTGGGCCGCCGGCAGTGCATGGAAGGGAATCGAGGCCATCAGGTGGTGCTCGGCGTGGAAGGGCATGTTCCACATCAGCCAGCGCAGCGGCGCCAGGGTGCGGGTGGTGCGGGTGTTGCGCAGGACATCGTTGGCGGTGCTGCAGCCGCCGTGCTCCGCCAGCAGCACGAAGCGCAGCAGCGGCTGTCCCAGGGCCAGCGGCAGGAGCCACTGCCAGAGCAGAAAGCCGTTGGCGCCCGGCAGCGACAGCAGCACCAGCACGGCATACACAGCGAACTGGAGCCGGATCGAGCGGCGCAGCGCCGGGGCGGCCTCGGCGGGGATGTAGGGGCGACCGCTGAAGTCGCCGCGCAGGCCGGCGGCGTGGCCCCGCAGCTTGCCGATCCACCAGGGCAGTCCGCTCAACTCCAGTAGGTAGGTCCAGCGGCTGGTGGGCGGCGGATCCTCCAGCTCCGGATCCATGCCCGGCTGGTGGGTGTGGCGGTGGTGCCACTGGTGGTAGCGGCGGTAGAAGTCGGCGTTGTAGAAGCTCAGCACCCCGGCCCACCAGGCCACGGCATCGTTGAGACGGCGGCTGGCGAACGCGGTGCGGTGGCCGCATTCGTGCATGGCGCAGAACGCGAAGGCCAGGCCCCAGCCCAGCAGCAGCAGGGCCGGCAGCCGCAGTGCCCAGGACAGGCCAGCGTCGCCCCAGATCAGCCCGCTGGCCAGGATCAGCGCCCCATGGCCCGCCAGCTGCCGCCAGCCGGCGGCGTCGGAGCGCTGGTTGAGCCGGCGCAGGGGTTCCGCGGGAATCAGCTCGGCGGAGGCCGTCTTGATGGCCGGTTGGCTCGTGGTCACGGACCTCAGGATCCCAGCAACGCCGTGCATTCCAACCGTTCCTGGTTGGCCTCGCGACGATCGGCCTGGCGGCGGATCAGGCCGGCCAGATAGACCGCATCGGAGCTGATGCCGCAGAAGCGGCCCGAGCCCCAGGTGTGCAGCCAGGGCAGCCCGAGGAAGTAAAGACCAGCAGCCGGTGTCACACCGCGCTGGTGGACCGGCTCCCCGGCGCCATCGAAGACGGGGACCTCCACCCAGCGGAAGTCGGAGCGATAGCCCGTGCACCAGATCACGGCTGCCAGGGGCTCAGCGCCGAGATCCAGCGGTGGATCCAGCGGAGGTGGCTGCCAGCAGGGTTCGTAGGCGGGCTCTTCAGGGGCGTCGAGACCGTTGGATTCGATGTAGGTGTCGATGCTGGCGCGGATGCGGCGATAGACCGCGTCGGCGCCATCCAGGTTGGCGGCCAGATCGGGGGCGAAGCGGAAGCCGCTGGCGCTGATCTCCTCCAGCCGGCCATGCAGGACCATCCCTTCGAGGGCACGTCGGCGCAGATCGATCTCCCGGCCTCCATCCCGGCCCGTCAGGTAGTGATTGGTCTTGCGACGCACCGAGCGGGGATCCGGGTGCTGCTCAATCGGGGTGTCGTAGTAGCTCATGCGATCGAGCCAGTCGACCACGTCCTTGCCGCGATAACGGCGGGGTGAACGGGGAGCCGAACCCACGCTGAGGTGAACACGACGGCCGGCCAGGAAGAGGTCTTCGGCGATCTGGCAGCCCGACTGGCCGCTGCCCACCACCAGGACGGGCCCGTCGGGCAGCTGCTCGGGGCGCCGGTAGTCGCGGGCATCGAGCTGGAGCAGCCCGGCCGGCAGACGGGCTGCCAGCGGGTGACGCCGGGGGCGGTGGTAGGCGCCGGTGGCGATCACCACCTGGGGGGCCTCGATCAGCCCATCGCTGGTGCTCAGGCGGTAGCCACCGCTGTCCAGGGGTTGCAGGCGTTCAACGGCCATGCCCTCCCGCACCGGCACGGCGGCGTGAGCGGCAAAGCGGCGCAGGTAATCGACGATGGCGTCACGCCCCATGAACCCGTCGGGATCGTCGCCGTCGTAGGGGAACTCCGGCAGTCGGCATTGCCAGTTGGGAGTGACCAGGCAGAAGGAATCCCAGCGCTGGTGCTGCCAGGAGTGGGCGACCCGATGCCGCTCGAGCACCAATGGGGTCAACCCCTGCTGCTGGAGGCAGCTGGCCACCGACAGGCCGGCCTGGCCGGCGCCGATCACCACCACCGGCACACGCTGGACGGCGGAGTCCGACGGGGGAGGCCCCGAGCTGGTGACGAGGCTGGTCCGCTGGCTTGGATTCACGGGCGCGTGCTGAATGTCCTGGCTGTCACGGTTCGGTCCTCACGCTGGTGATGGCGGTGTCGCGTGTCGTCGACATTGGCCTGAGCGTTTTGAAGCAACTCGTCCTTGAACGAGTTCGCCCTTGGGATGATCCAAAATCCTCTGATATCGAGAATCGATTGACGGTAGCGATCGTGACGAATCGCGGGTGACGGCCCGCTCTTGCGGGTGGCCTGGTGATTCTGTGGCAGTGGCTACACAGAACGCAACATGAGCTGTGCAAGGGTCTTGGTTGTTGCTTTTTAGCCAGGCCCTTCATCGATGCCCGAGGTCACCCATCCCGCTCATCAGGCGGGAGATTTTCTCGTTGATTACGAGGAAAAGGTTTTTCCTGATGTCAAGGCCGAGCCGGGCGAGAAGGCGCTGGTCACCTTTCACACCGTGGCCTTCGAAGGCTCGATCGGTCTGGTGAACCTGCTGCAGGCCAGCCGCCTGATCAACAAGGGCTTCGAGACCTCGATCCTGCTCTATGGGCCCGGTGTCACTCTCGGGGTGCAGCGGGGGTTCCCCAAGCTGGGGGATGCGGCCTTCGACGGTCATCTCAATTTCAATGCCCGTCTTCAGAAGTTCATGGATCAGGGAGGCAAGGTGTATGCCTGCCGTTTTGCCCTTCAGGCCCTCTATGGCCATGGCGAGGGTGCCTTGATTCCAGGTATTCGCCCCGTCAATCCACTCGATGTGCTCGACATCATTCTGATGCATCGCAAGGAGGGTGCCTTCATTCTCGATACCTGGACGCTCTGAATGGAGGCGCCGATCGTCGTTGCAGCCGCCCAGATCCGTCCGGTGCTTCACAGCCTGGAGGGGTCTGTGGCGCGGGTGCTGGAGGCCATGGCCGAAGCGGCTGCAGCCTCGGTGCAGCTGATCGTGTTCCCGGAAACCTTCCTCCCGTACTACCCCTACTTTTCCTTCATCGAGCCTCCCGTGCTGATGGGCCGCTCGCACCTGCGGCTCTATGAGCAGGCGGTGGTTGTGCCAGGCCCGGCGATCGACAGGATCGCGGACGCGGCCCGGTTGCATCGGATGCACGTGCTGCTGGGCATCAACGAGCGCGATGGCGGAAGCCTCTACAACGCCCAGTTGCTGATCGACGACACCGGCACGGTGCTGCTCAAACGCCGCAAGATCACCCCCACGTACCACGAGCGGATGGTCTGGGGCCAGGGCGACGGGTCCGGCCTGACGGTGGTCCCCACCGACCTCGGCAGGGTCGGTGCCCTGGCCTGCTGGGAGCACTACAACCCTCTGGCGCGTTTCAGCCTGATGGCCCAGGGGGAGGAGATCCACTGCGCCCAGTTCCCCGGCTCATTGGTGGGGCCGATCTTCAGCGAGCAGACGGCCGTCAGCCTGCGTCACCACGCCCTGGAGGCGGGATGTTTCGTGATCAGCTCCACGGCCTGGCTGGATCCCGCCGATCTGGACACGATCACGCCGGACGCCTCACTGCACAAGGCCCTCCAGGGCGGCTGCCACACCGCAGTGATCAGCCCCGAGGGCCGTTATCTCGCCGGCCCGCTCCCCGAAGGCGAAGGTCTGGCCATCGCCGAGCTCGACCCCTCGCTGATCACCAAACGCAAGCGGATGATGGACAGCGTGGGCCACTACAGCCGCCCCGATCTGCTGGGTCTGCGCATCGACCGCACCCCGGCCCGTCTGATCGAGGACCACCCCGGGCCTCCTGTTGATGTCCCTGCGGACCTGTCCCTCGTCGCAGCAGCGCTGCCCCCGCTGGAGGTGGCCTCCCATGGCTGAGCGCCCTTCGGCAGCACTGGGCCGTCTGGTCACCGAACTGCAGGTGAATGGAGTGGCGGTGCCAGCTGTTGGCGGTAATCCCGGTCGTCGTGGCGGTGCCGGCCCCTCCGATCACCGCGCCATCAGCGTCGATGGCGTCACGGTGATGGTGCCCGTCTACAACACCGCCTCCCAGGGCTCGCCCTATGCCCTGGAGCGCCACGACGATGGCGAGGTCTGGCTGAGCCACCGCGATGGGAGCGGCTCCCCGCAGCTGGTGGACACCCCGCCGGAGCCCCACTTCTACGGGCTGAGCACCGCCGATGGCACGTCGTACCGCTCGATCGCGCTGCTGCACGGCCGTGATGTGCTGGCCACCACCCTGCTGCAGACCTGCATCCGTTTCCGCGACCGCGCCCAGTCCTGCCAGTTCTGCGCGATCGAGCAATCGCTCGACGACGGCCGCACGCTGGCGCGCAAGACCCCCCAGCAGGTGGCCGAGGTGGCGGAGGCGGCCGTTCGGCTCGATGGCGTGAAGCAGTTGGTGATGACCACCGGCACCCCCAACTCCGACGACCGCGGCGCCCGTCTGATGGCGGAAACGGCGCGTGCCGTCAAGGCGCGGGTGCCCCTGCCGATCCAGGCCCAGTGCGAGCCCCCCGACGACCCGGTCTGGTTCCAGCGCATGAAGGACGCCGGCGTCGACAGCCTCGGCATGCACCTCGAGGTGGTCGAGCCCGACGTGCGCCAGCGCATCCTTCCCGGCAAGGCCGAGCTCAGTCTCGAGCGCTACTTCGCGGCCTTCGAGCAGGCGGTGGCCGTCTTCGGCCGGGGAGAGGTGTCCACCTACCTGCTCGCCGGACTCGGGGACAGCGCTGAGTCGATCGTGAGCTGCAGCGAGCGCCTGATCGCCCTGGGCGTCTATCCCTTCGTGGTCCCGTTCGTGCCGATCGCCGGAACCCCACTGGAGCACCATCCCGCTCCGAGCACCGACTTCATGGTCGAGGTCTACGCCGCGGTGGGTGGGTTGCTGGCCGCCTCCGATCTGATTTCGACCGCCATGACGGCGGGGTGCGCCAAGTGCGGCGCCTGCTCCGCCCTCTCCCTGTTCGAGTCCGGCACAGCCGGCCCTTCCTGAGCCCACGGCGATGTTCTTCATCGATCCCTCCAGCCACGAGATCGGCCGCAGCCCCAGCTCCGCGCCGGCGGCCTACACGCCTTCGGTTCGCTGGGGGCTCGGCGTCGACGCCGACGATTTCCGGCTCTCTCCTGGGGCCTGCTCCGATCGGTTCTCCTTTCACCTGCTGCGCCAGGGTTCACCTCTGCTGGAGGGCTACTGGAGCCTGCGCAGCCGCATCTTCTGCGAGGAACAGCACCTGTTCGAGGCCACCGACCGCGATGCGAACGATGACCTCGCCTACCCGATCGCCGCCCTGACCCACGGCGGAGAGAACGCGGGCTCGGTGGTGGGGGTGGTGAGGATCCTCGAGACCACTCCCGGCCTCTGGTACGGCGGCCGTCTGGGGGTGGCTGCCGCGTTCCGCCGCCACAATCAGATCGGCAAGGGTCTGATCTGGAAAGCCGTCACCACGGCCCATGGCTGGGGCTGCAAGCGATTCCTGGCCACGGTGCAGATCCAGAACGTGCGCTTCTTCCGGCGCCTGCACTGGTGTTCGGTGGAGACCCTGGAGATCCGCGGCGTCAGCCACCATCTGATGGAGGCCGACCTCGACTACTACCTCCCCTCCCGTGAGCGGCGGCCGGAGGCACCCCCCATGGGGTCCCGACGCCAGGCGGCATGAGTGAGCCCGATCTGGAGGCCCTGGCCGCGCGGCTGCGACAACTGGCTGGCTGGCGCGGCAAGACGGACATCCAGCGTCCCGCGGCCCATTTCCCCCATCTCCCGTTCCCGGCCCTCGGCCTGGCGGCGGCCCTGGGCGATGACGCGGCCCTCCTGCCCGCCGCCACGGGCTCCCTCTTGCTGGCCTGCGAGGGACTCCATCCCGATCTGGTGGATCAGGACCCCTGGTTTGCGGGCTGGAGCGGTGTGCTGGTGAACCTCAGCGACATCGCCGCCATGGGCGGGCGACCCCTGGCGGTGGTCAACAGTCTCTGGAGTGGAGAGGCCAGGCATGCCGATCTCCTCCTCGATGGCCTGCGCGTGGCTTCCGAGACGTTCCAGGTGCCTGTGGTGGGAGGTCACACCAACCTGCACAGTCCCTACAACGCCCTCTCGGTGGCCGTGCTGGGGGTGGTGGCAGGTCCGGTGCTCTCGGCCCGTTTCGCCCGCCCGGGAGACCACTGCCATCTGCTGATCAACACCAGCGGCCATGTCCACCACCCCTATCCCTTCTGGGATGCAGCCACCCGGGCGGAGCCGGCGCTGCTGCGCCGCCATCTGGCCCTGATGGCGGAGCTGGCGGAAGCCGGGACGGTTCATGCGGCCAAGGACATCAGCATGGGAGGGCTGATCGGCACGGCCGTGATGTTCGCTGAAGCCGCGGGCTGCGGCCTGGAGCTCGACCTCGATGCCATCACCCCTCCAGCTGGGGTCAGCCTGGACGACTGGCTGTGCTGCTTTCCCAGCTACGGCTATCTGCTGGCTGCAGGTCCGGAGCGGGCCGGAGCCCTGGCGGCGGCCGTGGCGCCGTACGCCGATCTGCAGCTGAGCTGCATCGGTCAGTTCGGGCCTGTTGCCGGGGGCGTCAGCCTGAGGCAGGCGGGGCAGTGCCATCAGCTCTGGCCTCGAGATGAGACACTCACCGGATTCGGGGCCCTGTGCTGACGCCTACCACCGGCGTCGGCGGCGTCCTGGAGGATCCGCTCCTGTCCTCCCTGGCCCAGGCACCATGCCCGAAGTCCATCTGACCGTGGAGTGGCCCGATGGCCGCACCACGGTGCTTTACTCACCCTCCACGGTGATCCTGAACTACCTCCAGCCCGGCCAGAGCCTGGCGGTGGCTGAGCTGGCCAGCCGGGGAAGGGAGGCCCTGCGTCTGGCCTCCGAGCGGGTACGGGCGCGGTACGGCTTCGCCTGCACCCGGGCCGACGAGGAGGAGTGCCAGCTGCTGCAGACGGCCATGGGCTACGCGGACGATCAGCTGGTGCGGATCAGCGCCCCATGAGCCATGGGGATCTGTGCAAATTTCAGGCGGACAGGGCGCCACGGACGCCGCGTCCCACCCGGGGGACTCCTTTGAAGGCAAACCTGATGCGCGCTTTCCGCGCTGTTGATGGCGTTCTGTTTTGCTGCCCGGAGACTCCGGAGATGGCCCTGGCCATTGACCGGAAGCCTCAGATCGTCCGGTGCGATGAGAGGAGGGTCGGTCAATTCCCTTTGCCTGACGTCGTGGCGAGGATCAAGGTCGAGGATATCAACGTGATTTGCTCAGGCAGTCCAGGACAAGTCCATTCACGCATCAGGGGGATTCCACAGCCAAAAGCTTGTTGTTTCACCATGATTGAATGAACCTGCAGAGCGTGAAGGATGGCGGTTACAGGCTCCTCTTCGGGTGACGATAGATCCTGAGGAACTTGTCGTCCTGGTGTTGCGATCGACGCTTGTGCCAGAGAGTGCCCCTGGCTCGGTAGCGCCTGATACGCGGCGAGGCGGCAGGTTCGGTTAAACCTCTGGATTCATCAATATAATTTCTAGTTTAGCCAACATGATAGATCAGACTGTAAAACCTCCAGTTCCGCCATTCAATCAAGAAACAGCGATACAGAAAGTCAGGATGGCGGAGGATGCCTGGAACTCCCGCGACCCCCACAGAGTATCGCTGGCATACACGGAAGACAGCTACTGGCGTAATCGCTCAGAATTCATCAGAGGACGCCAGGAGATTGTGGCGTTTCTGCAGCGCAAGTGGGCCAAGGAGAATGGCTATCGGTTGATCAAGGAAGTATGGGCCTGGCACGACAACCGTATTGCGGTGCGTTTTCAGTACGAGTGGCATGATGAAAGTGGCCAGTGGTATCGGGCCTATGGCAACGAAAACTGGGAGTTCAGCGATCAGGGTCTGATGAGGCGGCGTGAGGCCAGCATCAACGATGTGCCGATTGCCGATGAGGAACGCAAATTCCTCTGGCCGCAGGGACCGAGGCCGCAAGACCACCCGGGTCTCACTGAACTCGGTCTCTGATCGGAGGGTTTCAGGTCACCACTTCTTATAAGGCAGAAACTTGCCGCACATGGTGACTTTGACGCGGTCGCCGGCTGGATTTTCCACTTTATCAACCTCCAGGGTGAAATCGATGGCACTCATGATGCCATCGCCGAATTTCTCCTGGATGACATCTTTCAACGGCAAGCCATACACCTGCATGATTTCATAGAAGCGATAGATGAGAGGATCGGTGGGCAGCTCAGGGTCGAGGCAGCCCTTCACAGGAGGGGTGCAGAGTTCGCTGGCCAGGCTTCGATCGAGATCCAGGGCTGCCAGAAGCGTCTGGGCTTCCTCCGGCGAGGCCGTGGCCTGGCCGTAGAGCAGGCTGGCAATCCATACTTCATCGCGATTAAGGAGCGATTCCAGCTCGGCGAAGCTGATGCCTTTCCGGCGCTTGG
The DNA here is from genome assembly GCF_015841355.1 of Synechococcus sp. CBW1107. Classification (NCBI taxonomy): domain Bacteria; kingdom Bacillati; phylum Cyanobacteriota; class Cyanophyceae; order Synechococcales; family Synechococcaceae; genus Synechococcus; species Synechococcus sp. CBW1107. Next base: position 1,344,922 of record NZ_CP064908.1, on the reverse strand, counting down.
CGCTCAACAGGGTGTGGCTGAGAGGGGTCAGTGGGCTCATGGCTGAAAGTAAGAGTTGGGGAGGGTTGAACGAAACGAGACGGAAACAGCTGGCTGGGCCGGAGGACAGCTGGAAGGCTACTTCTCTTCGATGGCCCTGGTTTCCTTGAGCAAGTGGTCTTCCAGCCGCTGTTTGACGGCAAGGAAGTCTGGGTGGGTTTCGATCATGTTCCGTTTCCTCGGGCGAATCCTCGGTAGGTCGATCAGATCGCTGATCTGGGCACGCGGACCGCTCGACATCAACACGATCTGGTCGGAGAGGAGCAGGGCTTCGTCGATGCTGTGGGTTACAAGGACCACCGTGACCCGGTGCTTTTCCCACAGCTGGAGAACTTCCTCCTGGAGATAGCCGCGGGTCAGGGCGTCAAGGGCGCCGAAGGGTTCATCCATCAGCAGGATCTTGGGCTTGATTGATAAGGCTCTGGCAATGGCCACCCGTTGCTTCATGCCGCCACTCATCTCCCTGGGATAGCGGCCCATGGCCTTGTCCAGATCCACCATGGACAGATACTCGCGTGCCTGCTCCTTGGCCTGGCCCTTGCTGGTGCTGGGATGAGCGGTTTCGATCGCAAAGATGACGTTTTCGAGGGCCGTGAGCCAGGGCATCAAGACATAGTTCTGAAAGACAACCCCACGATCGGGGCCTGGACCCCGGATGCGAACTCCGTCAAGGAGGATCTGTCCTGAGCTGGGTTCATCCAGACCGGCCATCAGGTTGAGCAAGGTCGATTTGCCGCAGCCCGATGGACCGATGATGGAAACGAAGGTGTTTTCTTCAATCCGGAGATTGACGCCGTCAAGGGCGATGTAACCACCGCTGGCGCGGCGGCCGCTCAGCGATCTCAGCAGTCCGGGTTCGGATGTGAAGATCTTGCTGACGTTCTCGATGCTGAGTTGGGGTTCGCGATAGTCGTTGGTGGCTGACATGAAGTTGAACAAGGCTGGTTCGACAGGCCGCTGGGATTCAGACCTGATAATCAAAGCGTTTTTGAAGAGCCCCGATCAGTTGATCCAGCAGGATGCCGGTGAGGCCAATCACGATGATCGCGACGAAGATGTTGGGAAGTGACAGGTTGTTCCACTCGTTCCAGATGAAATAGCCAATGCCGGAGCCCAACAGCATTTCTGCTGCCACGATCACCAGCCAGGCTATGCCCATCGAGATGCGCATGCCCGCCAGGATGTTGGGCATCACAGCCGGTAGCACGACCTTGGTGATCGTGCGCAGCTGGCTGGCACCGAGGGAACGGGAAACCCGAAGGTAGTCGGGGTTGATGGTTTGCACGCCAAAAGCGGTGCTGATCAGCGTGGGCCAGACGCTGGAGATGAAGATCACGAAAATGCCCGTCAGTTCCGAATCTCTGAAGACGAAAAGGCCGATCGGTAGCCAGGCCAACGGGGAAACCGGTTTGAGCAGCTGGATGAAGGGGTTGGCGGAACTGCTGGCCAGACGGGAGACCCCGATCAACAACCCGAGTGGAACGGCAACCAGAATGGACAAGGTGTACCCGATCATCACCCGGCGCAAACTGATCAGCAGATTGGTGCCGATCCCCAGGTCATTGGGACCATTGTTGAAGAAAGGATCTGAGAGCCACCACTGCAGTTCCTTGAGGGTTTCGAGGGAGCCTGGGAAGTTCTTGCCCAGCAGACCTTGCTTGGCCAGGATCTGCCAGATGACCAAGGCGATCAGGACACTGACGATGGAAACCAGGAGGCCCATCGGTTTGCTCAGGGACGACTTCGTCATGGAGGCAGGAGGATAGGAAATGTGTCGTTGAATTAGAAGCCATCGCGCTTCCTCTGTTCCTCGATGTATTCCATTGGCCTTTGGGGGTCGAAGGTGTCAAAGGCAAGTTTCTCGGTGCGGGTGGTTTCAGTGGGTGGATTCAGCCCCATGCTTTTCTCGAGTTCCTGTGCATCAGTTGTGAGAAAGATTGAAGCACTGTTGCGATCAAAATCACCGGCCTTAATCATGGCGGCTGCCTTGCCGAGATCCCACCGCACCAACTGGCTCTGAATCCAATTTGAAAAACTCTGCCAGGGATAGGGTTTGAAATCGATGCGATCGGGCACATCCAAGGTTTGCCCCAACCCATTTTCGAATTTACCGGTCAGCACGGCCTCAACCACTTCGGGTGGCTGGTTCAGGAAGGCCCGGCCTGAAATCGCTGAGGCGATTTCCTTGCGATTGTCGGCCTTGCTGGCGTAGTTTGCGGCTTCGATGATGGATTTGTTGAGAGCTCGGAATGTCTGTGGATGATCCTTGATCCAGGTTTCTCCTGCCGCAAAGGCGCAGCAGGGATGGCCATCCCAGAGATCCTTGGTGAGCAGATGGATGAAGCCCGCATCTTCGTAGACGGCTCGCTGGTTGAATGGATCGGGCATCAGCATGGCGTCGAGATCACCGGCAATCAGTTGAGCGATGCTGTCCGGTGGCGGAACAGGGCGTATCTGAACGTCGGTATCGGGGTTGATGCCACCATTGGCAAGGTAATAACGCAACAGAAGGTTGTGCATCGAGAAGGGGAAAGGAACGCCGATCACGAATCCTTTGAAGTCCTTGGCTTCCTTGACCTTCCCGGCGTGGCGTTTGGCGACGGTGATGGCTTGGCCGTTGATGTTCTCGATGCTTGCCAGCTTGACACTGAATGGTGAGGATCCAAGCCCCAGTGTCATCGCGATCGGCATGGGAGCGAGCATGTGATAGGCGTCGAGCTCACCGGCAATGGCTGAATCGCGCACAGCTCCCCAGCTTGGCATCTTCACCACTTTCACATTCAGGCCTTGCTTGGTGTAGAAGCCCAAGGGTTCCGACATGATGATCGGCGTGGCACAGGTGATGGGGATGAACCCCACTTTCAGATCTTTCTTCTCGATGCTGGAGGCATCGATCGGTGCTCCTCCTGCTGTCTCCTTGTCATCCCGTACACCGCAGTTGGCCAAGGTGACCAGTGCTGCCCCTGCCGCCAGGCCCTTCATGAAAGTGCGTCGTCCAAACGGACTGCTGGTACTCACACGGGAGAAAAACCTTCCTGCCTGAGGTCCGAAAGCAGCAGCGAAGGCTTGATCGAGGCCACCGGCTTCCCTTGCCAAGGCACGCAGGAGCTGTTCCTTTTCTGGGTTGCCCTGTGACGCATGCCGATAGAAGAGCACTTCGCGAAGCTCGGCCTGACTGATCATCTCAGCGATGGGATAGGCCTCGCGCCTGATCAGCCCCATGCGATGGAAGTCGTCCATCAAGATCTCAGGATCTTCGGGAAAATCAGTCAGAAATGACTCATGGGAAGCAAGTCCCCGTGCGCAGTCTGTGCAGTTACAGGCAGCGGGGGTGTGTTGGCCGAGAAGCCTCGCGATGGATGCCTGGCCAGATAGCGTTGCAGGGATGGATGGCATGGCTAAAGTTTTGGCTTAGTGGACTTGGGCTGCGTGGCTTCAATCAGGCTAACTGAAAAATTTGCCTCAGTTTGGGATGCTTAACGAACTATTTCTTTAATCTGCTTTGTAGCATTGCATCAGTTCCATATTCCCTGCCTGCTGCAAAAAAATAAGTCGCCGTTGTTACTCTCTGCTGGCCAGAGTTCCTGGCCGGTCTGGCCATGGCCGTCGTTGCCGCGGTTGATTGCCTGGATCATGCGACCGGAAGCCGCTGATGCACCGCTTCGGCTTCGGCTCCAGCCTCGGCTTTCAGATCTAGGGGTGGTGGAGAGCGCTCGGCGGTTGCGAGCCCTTGGTGAACGGTTCGCGCCACAGGATGAGCTGATCGTCTGCCCCGTTCGCGATCGCCTCAAGGTGCTGATAGAGAGCCATGGGTCACGGCGGGCACCCAGGCGTGGGTCCCCACATCTCTCCTGATGTCCCAGGTCACAGTCCTGGATCAGGACTGGGTTCCTGAGAGAAGTTCCTGTGGATCAGGGTTCTGCGGAAGCGTCGTCACAACCCGCTGCGGGAAGGGAATCTCGATTCCTTCTTCACTGAAGCGGTGCCAGACGGCGCTGCTCACCTCGCTCTTGATGCTGGCATTGTTCATCGGATTCTCGATCCAGAACCTCACGGCGTAGTTGATGCCGGAGTCGCCGTAGCTCAGCAGCAGGGCCTTGGGCGGGGGTTGCGGCAGTACCCGTGGAGAGGAGCGGGCCACCGCCTCCAGCCGTTGGATCACCGTGTCGGGGTCATGGCGGTAGGCGGCCGACACCTCCACCTGACTGCGGCGCAGACGGTCGCTGCCGGTGTAGGTGGTGGTGGTTTTGGTGAAGAAGTCCTGGTTGGGAATCACCAGCTCGGCGTTGTCGCGGTCGCGCCAGAGCACCGCCGCCCGCAGCCCAAGGCTGCGCACCTCGCAGGGATCCCCATCGATGAAGAGGATCTCGCCAGGGCGCACGGAACCCTCGAACAGCAGCCAGAGGCCGCTCACGAAGTTCGAGAACACCTCCTTGATGCCAAAGCCAAGACCGACCGACAACCCACCGGCCACGGCGGCGATCGCGGTGCTGTTCAGCCCGATGCGCCTGAGCACCCAGAGCGACCCCACGGCGATCACCAGATAGCGGCTCACCAGCTCCACCGCCACACGGGTGCTGCTGGAGAAGCCCAGCAGCCGCTGGAGTACATCCCCCAGTCCCACCACCGCATATTCCGACATCACCACCAGGAAATAGGGGATGGTCAGGATCAGGACGATGCCACTGGCGGTGAGTGGTTCGCCGAACAGGGTGATCAGGGGGATCTGGCCCACATCGATCAGGGAATCCAGCTGGTTGATCAGGGATCCCACCACCAGCAGTGCGAACAGGGGACGCACCAGCTGGCGGTAGAGGCGCTCGATGCTCGCGGCGGTGAACCAGCGCCGCGCCACCAGCTTCACCAGGGCCAGCACGATCCAGAGGCTGAACAGCTGGGCCACGTAATGGGCCAGGCCGTTGGGAAGTCCCAGCCAGCCCAGCACCAGGGCGTTGAGGCGCAGGCCCAGCAGCAGGCCCAGGCTGCCGAGGAACTCCAGCCGGTGGCCGCGACCCAGCAGGTGGGGCCTGATCCAGATGGCGTAGATGACATACAGCACAGCCCCGCTGATCACCTGGAGCATCACCTGGGGGCGGGCCAGGTAGCCCAGCCAACCGGAGATCTCGTAGAGGAAGAGGCGCATCGGCGATCGTGCGGACGGCAGAGCTCAGGGCTTGCTGGAGGGAGGCGCAGTGGCTGGACCCGCCTGAAGGGTCTCCATCACGTCGGAGGGTGCCTCAGCGTTCACGATGGCGCGCTCGAGGATGGCATCGATCCAGGCCAGGCGGGTTTCGGTCCGATCAGGGTCAGCGAAGCTCAACAGCTGGGCCCGGTCGAGGCTGTCCGCCAGGGCCGCGAACACCGCTGAGCTCTTGCTGGGGATCAGCACATCACGGTTCACCGGCAGGTTGCCCGGCGCCATCAGCATCAATCGCTTCTGGTTGAGCCGATTGAGGGTGAAGAGCACGAACTCCTTGGCCAGCTCCCGCTGCCGTGGTGTGGAGTGCCTCCCGAAACTCCAGACCTTCAGCCGGGTGAGCCCCTGAGCCGGCTGTCCGGGGCGGCCCGGCAGCTGCGACACCCCGAGAGACGGGCCCATGGACTTGCCGAGCCGTTCCAGCCAGAGGCTGTTGCAGCTGATCCAGTCGAGCTTGCCCTGCTCCATCTGATGCACCAGATCCACCGCATCTTCCGAGAACTCCACGTTCTGGTGGAGGTTGGCGTTGTTGAGCCAGCTCAGCCAGCGCAGCAGGTCCTGGCGATCGGTCCTGCTGATCACCAGCGTGCCGCCGGTCGGGATGGGTGTCCTCAGCAGCCGCTCAAGAGCCCCGCTGGCCTCCATGCCGCTGCTGGTCCAGTAGAGGTCGGTCAGCCGCAGGGGCAGACCGACCCTCAGTCCCTTGGCACTCAGGGCGATCAGATCAGTCAGATCGCGCGGTGGTGCGGGGACCTTCCGGCGGTTGTAGCAAGCCACCTCCGGCTGGGCCAGCAGCGGCACGGCCAGCAGCTTGCTGCCGACGCGAAAATCATCGAGAAAGCGGGGCTCGATCTCTTCAAGCCGTTTGGGATCGAGTGTCACTGCTTCACTCAATCCCTGTTGGTGCAGGCGCAAGGCGGTCACCACCCGGGTGACCATCAGGTCGGGGCCCAGCCCCCTGGAGGCGCGGAAGGAGGTGGAGCTCAGGAAGGCATCGCTGGGGAGGTGACGGACGTGGATGCTGACGCCGGGGTTCACCTGACGGAATTCATCGATCAGCTTGCGGGCCCGCTGTTCGCTGTCCCCCAGTTCCACCTGGGGAGTTCTGGTGGAATCGGTCTCGACGTACAGAAAGAGGCTGTCGGGTACGCCCCAGCCCTGGCAGCCTCCGCAGAGCAGCAGGGTGGCCAGGGCCGACAGGGACCGTGCCATCCCACCGCCCAGCCAGTGGCGTCGCCCGCTGGGCCACCGGTCGGTCATGCGGCCTCTGCTCGCGCCGCCTGGCCCACCAGCCGCTCACTCACCTCCCACAGCCGACGGCGCTGGGCCACATCACGCGCCGCCGGCGCGATCCGCACCTGGGTCGGCCATCCGCGCATCCCCCCCCATTGATCGGGCCCATAGTGTTCGCCGCCCTTCGCCGTTGGGGCGGTGGCGGCATGGAGCTGGGGAAGGGCCCCCATGGCGGCGCTCTGGAAGAGGGGGTCCATCAGCCGGTAGGCCAGCTCTTCGAGGCGGGAGCTGTTGGCCGCCACCGACGCCGGCTGGAGGTTGGTGCGGGCCAGCCCCGGATGGGCTGCCAGGGAGGCCACCGTGCTGCCCGCCGCCTCCAGCCTCTGCTGCAGTTCGAGGGCGAACATCACATTGGCCAGTTTGCTCTGGCTGTAGGCCGCCCAGCGGTCGTAGCGCCGCTCCGACTGCAGGTCGTCGAAGGCGATCCGCCCGAAGTACTGGGCGCCTGAGGTCACGGTCACCACCCGGGCGTCGGGTCGTCCTTCCATCAGGGGCAGCAGGGCGGAGGTCAGGGCGAAGTGCCCCAGGTGGTTGGTGCCGAACTGCAGTTCGAAGCCGTCCCGGGTGAGGCACCGGGGCGGAGCCATCACCCCGGCGTTGTTGATCAGCAGATCCAGGCGGCCGTAGTGCTCCCGCATCCACTGCGCCCCGGCGCGCACACTGGCCAGATCGGCCAGATCCAGTTCCAGCACCTCCATTCCAGCCGCCGCTGCGGGCAGCAGCTCGTCGCGGGCCTCCTCCCCGCGGCGGCGGGAACGGCAGGCCAGCACGACCGTGGCCCCACGGCTGGCCAGGGCCCGTGCCGACTCCAGTCCCAGCCCGCTGTTGGCTCCGGTGATGAGAGCGATGCGGCCGCTCTGATCAGGACTGTCGGCAATGGTCCAGGTCATCGGTGTGATCAGCGGCTCTGGAATGTCATCGTGTCGCGCGGGTTTCCATCACCGTGGGCCCCACCCAGAAGGCACCTGGATCCTGCCGTGCCTGGACCATCTCGGTCTGGGCACCCTCGGCTTCCGCCTCCGTCCACAGGCCCTGCCGGATCAGCTCGGGGCCGTAGACGGTCACGAATCGCTCCAACCAGCGAGCCACCCCGTCGCCAAGCCGTCCCACCACGCTGAGCGGCCGCAGCTCATCGACATGGAAGCCCCGCTCGCTGAGCAGAGAAGGCAGGCGGCGGTTCACATCCGGATCACCCCCGGCGGCGCGGAAGCTGGCCTTGGCGGCACGGCCGAAGCTCGCCACCGCCGGGGCGCCTGGATGCAACCCGAAGCTGCTCCAGTGGATGTACTCGTGGAAGATCACCCTGGCACCCGGTTCCAGGTTCGTGCCGAGCCCGTCGAGCAGAGGGTCGAGGTCGCCAAGGAACATCGCCACCCAGCGGCACCAGACCAGGTCGAAGGGTTCCCGGGGAAAGGGATCCCGGCAGAGGTCGTGCTGCCGCACCTCCAACTGGCTCAGCCCCGCGGCGGCGGCGCGGGCCGCCTCGGCGTAGGCCGCGCTCAGCTCCAGACCCAGCACACGGCCCGCGGGTCCCACCTCCCGGGCCAGCTCCATGGCCACGAACCCCGGGCCAGCCCCCAGATCCAGCACCCGCTCCCCTGGTTTCAGCGCGGCCCGTTGCCAGGCCTGCCGCGCCTCGGGCAGCCAGAGCTCGTGTTGAAGCCGCAGCCGCTCGAGTTCGATGGGATCGGTGCCGAGCAGGTAGGTGTCGGTGGCCACCGGTATGCGCTACGACCTCAGGACGTGTGGCTCAGTCCTCGCCGGGGAAGAGCAGCTCGGCCAGCTCGTCGGGGTCCACGTCGTAGACGCGAGCCAGGGAGGTTTCGATCGCCGAGGTCACCTCGCCCGGCAGGAAGCGCATGGAATTGAGTGCGTCCTCGGCGATGTCGTCGGTGAGCAGCCTCTCCTCACCGCCGAGCTTCTCGTCGTTGATCACCGCCATCACCCAGCTCTGGTAGGCGTAGACCAGATCGGAGAACTCGAGCTCCGGGTCGTTGAGATCCAGGGCCATGGGCGTGTCCTGTGCAAGCCCTTGCAGTTTGCCCCCAAGGGCGCACCTGCAACGGTTCAGGCCCGCCAGCCGCCGTTCCTGTGCGGAACTCCTGATCAGGGTCCCGGTTGCGGCAGCCTGGATCGCAGCCGCCATGCTCCATCCGTGACCTCAGCCGGCTCCGGCGCCAGCACACCCCAGGCCACGGCGCTCCAGGCCGGACTGTTCGACTTCGCCCTGGGGGAGCTGGTGCGGCAGCACCGCGTCAGCTTCCAGCCCCTGTGGACCACCGAGAGCTGGGCGAAGCTGATGATCTGGCTGGCGCTCAACTGCGGCGCCGACGGCAGCCGCGAGGGACTGGAGGTGTTCGCGGTGGCGATCGGCCCCCGCACCACCGCCCGGATGCGGCGGCTGTTCTTCGAGCGGGAGCTGGAGGAGGTGAACCTCAAGCTGATGGCCGATCCGGCCGAGCCCCGGGTGCTGGCCCTGCCGCTGGAGCCCGCAGGCGGCGAAGGGGGGCTGGTCCCGGCCACCCTCGCCGCGGCCCTGGAGCAGGTGGGTCTGACGGCGCATGTGCTCAGCGAGCCCCACAGCTGGCAGCGCCACGATGGGCTGGTGGCGATGCCCTGGGCGCGGGAGGCAGCGCCGGCCTGAATTTGTGGGTTCCTACGGTGACCGGCAGTGGGAGGCACGTGATGCGCCTGATCGGCACCTACCGAAGCCCCGGTTACGACGCCCTGGCCGACGCGGCCCTGGCGTTCTATGAGCGGCGGACTGATCTGCAGCGTGCCGGCGTGGCGTTCGGCCACGATCCCGCCCAACCCGCCAAGGTCTCCACCGACATCAGCCTGGTGGCGATCGACCGCTCCGATCCCGAAGCCCACGGCCTGGCGGAGGTGATCCTGCGGGGGGTGTCGGCCGGTCTGCAGCGCTATCTCGAGGAGCGTCCGCGTCTGCTGGAGGTGTGTCCGGAGCGTGCGCTGCATGTGACCCCGATCTTCAACCTGCAGCGCTACCAGCCCGGAGAAGGATTCCGCAGCTGGCACTGCGACTGGACCACCACCGAGGAGGCCACCGAGCCGATCCGGCGCGTGCTCGCCTGGATCCTCTACCTCAACACCCTCCCCGATGGCGGCACCGAGTTCCACTGGCAGGACCACCACGAGGAGGCCGAGCGGGGCAAGCTGCTGATCTTCCCGGCGGGGGTGTCGCACATCCACCGGGGCCGGGTGAGCCACCAGCACACCAAGACGATCGCCACCGGCTGGATCAATGCCGGCCGGCAGGAGGACTACCTGCAGCGGCTGGCCGCAGGCTGAGGCTGAGGCCTGAACTCCGCCGGATCCCCCGTTCGAGGGATGTGAGGGTTGTTCAAGGCCTCATGCCCCCGTCCGAAGGCTCTGCATACCTTGCGGGGGAACTGCATAGCTGGTTTTGATGGCGCCCAAGGCATACCGGCCCGGTTCGGCCTTCCCCGGAGTGATCGGCCGCACGGCCGATGTGTCCACCCCGGCCTGGCCCGAGCCGATACGAGCCCCGGAGGGCAGCCCCAATGTGCTGGTCATCGTGATGGACGACCTGGGGTACGGCCAGCTCGGCTGCTACGGCAGCCCGATCGCCACCCCCAACATCGATGCCCTGGCGGCCCAGGGGCTGCGCTTCAGCAACATGCACACCACGGCCCTGTGCTCGCCGTCGCGCTCCTGCATCATCAACGGCCGCAACCACCATTCCAACGGCCTGGCCTGCATCACCGAAGGGTCGATGGGCTACCCCGGCTCCAACGGCTACATCCCGTTCGCGAACGGCTACCTCTCGGAAATCCTGCTGCAGAAGGGGTACAACACCTACGCCGTGGGCAAGTGGCACCTCACGCCGGCGGAGGCCACCTCCGCCGCGGGCCCCTACGACCGCTGGCCCCTGGGCCGGGGGTTCGAGCGCTTCTACGGCTTCCTGGGGGGTGACACCCACCAGTACTACCCCGAGCTGGTGCGCGACAACACCCAGGTGGAGCCCCCCGCCACCCCCGAGGAGGGTTACCACCTCACCCCGGATCTGGTGACGCAGGCCAAGGCGATGATCGCCGATGCCAAACAGGTGGCCCCCAACAAACCTTTCTTCCTCTACTTCGCCCCCGGTGCCATGCATGCACCGCACCACGTGCCGAAGGAGTGGGCAGACAAGTACAAGGGGCAGTTTGATGACGGCTGGGAGGCCTACCGCCAGAAGGTGTTCGCCCGCCAGAAGGAACTGGGCCTCATTCCGCCCCACACGGTTCTCTCCCGCCACGATCCCGACGTGCCGGACTGGGACAGCCTCTCGGCGGAGGAGAAGCGCCTCTACGCCCGCATGATGGAGGTGTTCGCCGGCTTCCTCGAGCACGCCGACCATTACATCGGCGAGCTGATCTCCTTTCTCAAGCAGCTGGGGGAATATGACAACACCCTGATCATGCTGATCTCCGACAACGGCGCCAGCTCCGAGGGCGGGCCCACCGGGTCGGTGAACGAGGGCAAGTTCTTCAACAATGTTCCTGACAGCCTGGAGCAGAATCTGGCCGCCATCGATGACATCGGCGGCCCGAAGCATTTCAACCACTACCCCTGGGGCTGGACCCACGCCGGCAACACCCCCTTCCGCCGCTGGAAGCGCGAGACCTACCGGGGCGGTACCAGCGATCCCTTCATCGTGAGCTGGCCGAAGGGCATCGCCGCCCGGGGCGAGATCCGCAGCCAGTACGCCCACGCCATCGACATGCTGCCCACGGTGCTCGATGCCCTCGGCTTCGAGCCGCCGGCCACGATCCGGGGCGTGACCCAGAGCCCGATCGAAGGTTTCAGCCTGCGCAGTTGCTTCGACGATGCCGGAGCGCCGAGCCTGCACCGCACCCAGTACTTCGAGATGTTCGGCCATCGCTCGCTGTATCACGAGGGCTGGCGCGCGGTGTGCCCCTGGCCGGGCACCTCGTTCCTCCGGGAACGGAGAACACTCCCAGGCCGGAGTGGTGCCCGGCCTGGGAGTCCCTCACGCAGGATGAGCAGAAACTCTATGCCCGCTCCATGGAGAACTATGCGGGCTACCTCTCGTTCACCAATCAGGAGTGCGGGCGGCTGCTGGAGGCCATCCAGGAACTGCCCGATGCCGAGAACACCCTCATCTTCTCTATCGTGGGTGATAACGGAGCCAGCTCCGAGGGCGGGTTGACGGGCACGATCAATGAGGTGATGAACCTCAATGGTGTGCCCTCAGATCTCCAGGAGACCCTCATGCGGATCGATGACATCGGCAATTCTGATACCTAGCCCCACTACCCCCTGGGCTGGGCCTGGGCTGGGAATGCACCGTTTCAATGGGTGAAGCAGGTGGCCAGTCACCTGGGCGGATCCCGCAATCCCATGGTGGTCTCCTGGCCGAAGACGATCAAGGATCATGGGGCCACTCGCCCCATCTTCACCCATCTGATTGACATCGTGCCCACCATCCTGGATGTGGCCGGGATTCCGGCTCCAGGCACGGTGGATGGGTCCCCCAGAAGCCGATGGATGGTGTGCCGATCGCGTCATCGTTCAGGGATGCCCAGGCACGTCCGGTACGGCAGCGGCAATACTTCGACGTGTTCAGTAACCGCGCCATTGACGACAATGGCTGGATCGCCTGTGCCCAGCACACCTTCCCCTGGCGGCAGGACTATGCCCCCGGGCACTGGGAGAATGATCGCTGGGAGCTGTATTATCTCGATGAAGATTTCAGCGAGGCCAACGATCTCGCCATGGACCATCCTGAGAAGCTGGCAGAGCTTCAGGGGATCTTCGATCAGGAATGTGAAACCTACGGGGTGTATCCGCTCAATGATCGTGGCGCGGCCCGCCTGGCCGTTCCCAAGCCGCCGCCGGGAGGGGCCCGACCCCAACCGCACCCACTTCATCTACTATTCGGGTGCCCTCAGGCTGCCGGAGACCGCGGCGCCGAACACGAAGAATCGCTCCCACAGCATCGAGATCCAGATCGAGCGGCCCGGCGATGGCGTGCTGCTGGCGATCGGGGGCCAGTCGGTGGGCTTTGTGCTCTACGTCAAAGATGGCACGCCCATCTATCACTACAACTGGCTCGATCGGGAGCGGACGGTGATCCGCTCCGGTCAGCCTTTGCCCGAAGGATCGTCATCGCTGTGCTTCAAGTTCCACTACGACGGTGGTGGTGTCGGCCAGGGGGGTGAAGGGGACCTTTCTCTCATCGGCCAGGAGGTGGGGCGTCAGCGGATTCCCCACACCGTGGCGGGGCGCTTCGGGATCGACACCTTTGGCGTGGGCGCGGATACGGGATCCCCTTTGTGCAACGACTATCGGCCCCCCTACAGCTATACGGGACGCATCAGGCAGGTGGACATCCGCCTGGATGCTGGCGATGGTTCCAGCACGGCCGAGGAGGATGCGCTTCAGGCTCGATTCAAGGCCGGGAAGGACTACTGAAGCAGCCGGCGGCTGACGGCCAAGGTGGCCTCCTGGCCTGGCGGACATTTTCGGGTGTGTGATCCAACCCTTTCAAAGTGCAGCGAGGGCTGACCGCTCCGGCGGATCAGGGCAATCTGGAATGTTGCTCATTGGTTCTGGTCCGTTGCCTTACGCCTTTCCGTGCTCGCTGGGGTGATCGTTCTTTCCTGTTCAGGCTTGCGGGGGCGATCGCCCTCTGGATCGTCGGCGGCTGGATGATCCAGCTCGCCCTGCGCCTGCTGTGCCACACCCTTAACCGCGGCAGTCTTGACGCGATGGTGATCGGCTGCCTGCATCAACATCCTCGGCTTCTTCGGCATCCAGATCGCCAGCTTCGCCGCCCTTGGGCACCTTCGCCGCCGGGGTGGTCCTGCAGATCTTCCGGCCGATCAGCGGGGGGGATTACATCGAAGGCGGTGGCGTGGAAGACACGGTGGAGGAGGTGGGCATGTTCGTGACCTCCATTGCCTCGCCGGCCAACGTGAGCCACATCGTGGCCAACGGCAAGCTCGATAACTCCGCCGACATGGAGGTGCTGGAGTTCACCGAGCGAGGGCCGAAACTGGCTGTGCGCCCTCCTGCCCACACCAGCCACTACTTGTAGATGTACGTCGACACCAACTGTGTGATCAGTGACGTTCATGGCAAGGCAGGCTTCCCGCTGCCCCGGATTCCGGTGGCGATTCCCTGAGCACGGGCGTCAGCGCCGTCCGGGGTGTGGCGTTCGTGCGGTGGCCTCCCTTGGGAGGCACCCGGTTCGCGTGCTTGCCCTCAACCGAAGCCCCAGTCCGCCGCCTGCTCACTGCCTGGATCTTCCATGGCTTCCTGGATCCAGACGAGAAGGAGTGCCTCCGCTCCGCACCGAGCGCCCCCTTCCCCGCGGAAGTGGAGCTGACGCACTGAAGCTTGCAGCCCTCTCTGGACGCGGCCCGCACTTTCCGGCCATCGTGCAACTGGCCGGTGCGCAATTGGCTTGTACGGCGTCACGCGGCGGTGGCCCTGCAGGAGGCTGTGGTTGCAACGAACCTGCAGCAGGCGGAAAGGCGGTGAACCATGGCAGCTATACTTCCACAACGCAATGCAGGCGTGGAGGGGGAAGCCAATGTCCAGCGAAACCCCGCCGCTTTTCGGTAAAACAAGGTTTCTGGTCGGGCTGATTGATGAGTTTCTCGACAAGATCTCCGAGGGTGTGATCATCGTCGAGGTGGGCATAAAAGCCTATCTCTCTGCCCACGAGGAACCGGAGATCTGCCTTGAGAAGCTGAATCAGATCATTGAGATCAAGCGCAGCTGCAGTGAACTGCGACGCACGATCGTCACGATGCTTTATGCCGAGATGCTGCTGCCCGATGCCCGCGGCGACGTGCTGCGCCTGCTCGGCAGCCTGTTCGAGCTGCTCGATGAGATGGGTGACAACTTCCAGGAGTTGATGGTCGTTCAGCCGCGCGGCCTGCCGGAATTCGGCCAGGATTTTGCCGATCTCACCGACATGGCGATCCGCTGCGTGCAGGCCGTGGTGGCGGCGGCCCGCACGTTCTTCCGTGCACCGGTCGCTGTGCGTGACCACATCAACGAAGTGCGGGTGTTCGAAGATGAAACCGACAAGCTCGCCTGGCGGATGAAGCGCAGGATTTTCGCCACCGAACTCAGCTTTGAGCAGCGTTCCCAGCTGCGGGAAGCCGTGGCCATGATCGACTCCATGGCCGACAGGGCGGAGAACATCGGCGATGACCTCTCGATCTTTGCGATCAAGCGTTCGCTCTGAGCTGGAGGTTTCTCTGTGTCCCTGATCGTCACCCTGGTTTTCCTCTCCAGTGGCCTGTTTCTGGGCTGGTCGATGGGGGCGAATGACGCGTCCAACGCCTTCGGCACCGCCGTGGCCACACGGATGATCCGCTTCTCCACCGCCGCTTTCCTGTGCAGCGCGTTCGTGATCATCGGCGCAGTCACCAGTGGCGCCGGCGCCGCCGAGGGACTTGGACAGCTGGGCTCCATCAACGCCCTGCCGGGCGCCTTCACGGCTGCCCTGGCGGCTGCGGTCACGGTGGCCTGGATGAGCAAGGTGGGCCTGCCGGCCTCCACCAGTCAGGCGGTGGTGGGTTCGATCATCGGCTGGAACCTGTTCAGTGGCTCACCCACCGACCTGGGCACACTGCGCCGGATCGTGGCCACCTGGGCGATCTCACCCGTGCTCGGGGCGATCTTCGCGATGGTGCTGTACAAGCTGCTGCTGGAGTGGATTCGCCTCAGTCAGCCTCACCTGCTCTCGCTCGATCGCAACACCCGCACAGGCCTTGTCCTGGCGGGTATCTTCGGTTCCTATGCCATCGGCGCCAACGGCATCGGCAACGTGATGGGCTTCTTCGTGGAAGCGTCACCATTCCGTGATCTCGCCGTTGGCAGCATCAATGTTTCGTCCGTGGAGCAGTTGTTTCTGATCGGCTCCATCGCTGTGGCTGTGGGTGTCTACACCTACTCACGACGCGTGATGCTGACCGTGGGTGACAGCCTGCTGACCCTCTCACCCCTGGCTGCCTTCGTGGTGGTGGTGTCCCATTCGTTGGTGCTGTTCCTCTTCTCCTCCACGGCGTTGGAGAGCCTGCTGGCGAATCTTGGACTGCCCACGATTCCGTTGTTACCGGTGTCGGGTTCGCAGGCGGTGATCGGTTCAGTGCTTGGCATCGGCCTGCTGCAGGGCCTCAAGGGGGTCCGCCAGATTCGCTGGGGCGTCCTTGGAGGGATCGCCTCCGGCTGGGTCACCACGCCACTGATCTCGGCCATGATCGGCTTCGTGCTGTTGTTCGTGGTCCAGAACGTCTTCGGCCAGGAGGTCTACCTCCCACCCCACTCCGGCTGACTCCTCTGCTCCGGCGCCATCCTCTTCCCAAGGACTGTGGTAGGCGGAGGCAGGGTGAGCCCACCCCCTTTGCGGCCATGGGCAGATCTTCCTCTGCCCCCCCTTGGCCAAGGCCACAGCCGCGCCTGCTTCCATTCCTAGTGCGCCAGCTGAACCGTTCTCGGCGGTGATCCCGCCGCCGAAGGTGACCGGCAGCCGACCACGCCTCGATCGCGGTGCAGTCGATCCTGGAGAGGAAGGTCGACATCCAGCTGGATGCTGCCGATGGTTCCAACACGGCTGAGGAGGATGCTCTTCAGGCCCGATTCAAGGCTGGGAAGGACTACTGACAGGCCAGGGTGAGCCATCGGGGTTCGAGCTGTCCTTTGCGACCGCTGTGGCCGGATCTTGAGGAAGGCTGATCGATGGCGCCACAACCCTCAGCCAGAAGCAGAACGCCACCTGAAACTGAGCTCGGTTCATCCGCTCCACGCCGATCAGAACGCTGAGGGAGAGCTGCCTTCAAATCTCCGGAGATCCGAGCGGATCTCCGAGTTGGGGCATGGCCTGGGATTGGTCCTGAGGCGGAAAGAGCTCGAGTTCCGGCATCGACTCCTGCAATTCCTCGATGCTGTCCGGGGGCAGAGTCAGTGATCCGGAGTCATTGAAGAAAGGAGCCCCGCCCTCGGCCTGTTGACCGAAGTTCAGGTCCAGAGCCCCAATCAGCAAGGCAGTGAAGACGAGATTGACCAGCCATTGGAGTGGCCCGCGTCTGGTGAGCGACATGATCGGCACGAGGAGATCTTCGACCTTACGATCATTGATCCGGCGTGAGCTGTCTGAGCGAACGAACTGGTAAGCGTCGTTGAACAACATCAGCGAGAGTGAACGGCGATGAGGCTGCTCCAGTGGCCGTTGATGGACATCTCAGGATGGCGGATCTTTGTCGAGCGGATGGTCATCGGTGGAACACTGTGCTGACGTGATGGCGATCGATTGATTTAATGTTGGTTACGTGGGGGCGCCTTGTCCTCTGAACGGATGACTGAAGGGAATGCGCTGACTCTCCGGCAGTGGCTCAGACAGGCCATGACGCCATGCTGCGGCTGATCAGGCTCTGCCCGGGGTCTGGGTAGACCGAGCGACCTCGTTGACGTCTGCAGAAGCCATCGGCGCCCTTTGAGACCATGGGGTCACCGCTGGCGCACTGTGTTCCATGGCCGAGGCCGCCCTGCCCAAGACCTACGACCCGGCCGGCACCGAAGCCCGCTGGCAGGGCGCCTGGGAGGAAGCCGGTGCCTTCCATCCCGATCCGAGTGCGCCAGGTGATCCGTTCTCGGTGGTGATCCCGCCGCCGAACGTGACCGGCAGCCTGCACATGGGCCACGGCTTCGAGACGGCCCTGATCGACACGATCGTGCGCTTCCAGCGGCTGCAGGGCAAAAATGTGTTGTGTCTGCCCGGCACCGACCACGCCTCGATCGCGGTGCAGTCGATCCTGGAGAGGCAGATCAAGGCCGAGGGCGGCAGCAAGGACGACCTGGGCCGCGACGCCTTCCTCGAGCGCGCCTGGAGCTGGAAGGCCGCGAGCGGCGGCACGATCGTCGGCCAGCTGCGGCGGCTGGGTTACTCGGTGGACTGGAAGCGGGAGCGCTTCACCCTTGATCCCGGCCTCAACAAAGCCGTGGTGGAGGCCTTCGTGCGGCTGCACGAGCAGGGGCTGATCTACCGGGGCGAGTACCTGGTGAACTGGTGCCCGGCCTCGGGATCGGCGGTGAGCGATCTGGAGGTGGAGATGAAGGAGCTCGACGGGCACCTCTGGCACTTCCGCTATCCGCTCAGCGGCGGTGCCGCCGCCGATGGCACCGATCACCTGGTGGTGGCCACCACCCGCCCCGAAACCCTGCTGGGCGACACCGGCGTGGCCGTCCACCCCACCGACCCCCGCTACGCCGCCCTGGTGGGCCAGACGATCACCCTGCCACTGGTGGGCCGAGAGATTCCGATCGTGGCCGATGAGCACGTCGATCCCGCCTTCGGCACCGGCTGTGTCAAGGTCACGCCCGCCCACGACCCCAACGACTTCGCCATCGGTTCCCGCCATGGCCTGCCCCTGATCACGGTGATGGCGAAGGACGGCAGCATGAACGCCGCTAGCGGCCGCTTCGCCGGGCTGGATCGCTTCGAGGCCAGGAAGGCGGTGGTGGCCGCGATGGAGGCCGAAGGCTTCCTGGTGAAGGTGGAACCGCACCGCCACAGCGTGCCGTTTTCGGATCGGGGCAAGGTGCCGGTGGAGCCGCTGCTCTCCACCCAGTGGTTCGCCCGGGCCGAGCCCCTGGCCGCCCGCTGCCGCGAGGCCCTCGATAGGGGCGAGCCCCGCTTCGTGCCCCAGCGCTGGGAGAAGGTCTACCGCGACTGGCTCACGGACATCCGCGACTGGTGCATCAGCCGCCAGCTCTGGTGGGGCCACCGCATCCCCGCCTGGTTTGTGGTGAGCGAGACCGGCGGCGTGATTTCTGATGCCACCCCCTATGTGGTGGCGCGCGACGGGGCCGAAGCCCAGGCCAAGGCGGAGGCGCAATACGGGGAGGCCAGCCGGGCGGCGGGGCGGGAGCTGCAGCTGGAGCAGGACCCCGACGTGCTCGACACCTGGTTCTCCAGCGGCCTCTGGCCCTTCTCCACCCTGGGCTGGCCCGACGAGACCAGCGCCGACCTGGCCACCTGGTATCCCACCAGCGTGCTGGTGACCGGCTTCGACATCATCTTCTTCTGGGTGGCGCGGATGACGATGCTCTCCGGCGCCTTCCTGCAGGAGGGCGAGGTGCCGGTGGGCGGCCGCGACACCTGGATCCCCTTCCGCGACGTGATGATCCACGGCCTGGTACGGGATGAGAACAACCGCAAGATGAGCAAATCCGCGGGCAACGGCATCGATCCTCTGCCGCTGATCGAGCGCTACGGCGCCGATGCCCTGCGCTTCGCCCTGGTGCGGGAGGTGGCCGGCGCCGGCCAGGACATCCGCCTCGACTACGACCGCACCGACGGCAGCTCGGCCACGGTGGAGGCGGCGCGCAACTTCGCCAACAAGCTCTGGAACGCCACCCGCTTCGCCCTGATGAACCTGGGCGGCGAAACGCCCGCCTCCCTGGGGGAACCCGATCCCGAGAGCCTGACCCTGGCCGATCGCTGGATTCTCTCCCGCCTGGCCCGGGTGAACCGCGAAACCGCCGAGCGCTATGGCAGCTACGGCCTCGGCGAGGCCGCCAAGGGGCTCTACGAGTTCGCCTGGAACGAGGTCTGCGACTGGACGATCGAGCTGCTCAAGCGGCGGCTCAATCCCCGACCCGCCAGCGAGGGCGACACCCCGGGCGAGACCCTCAGTCCCGAAGCCCTGGCCGATCAGCGGGTGGCCCGGCAGGTGCTTGCCAAGGTGCTGGCCGAACTGCTGGTGCTGCTCCATCCACTGATGCCCCACCTGAGTGAGGAGCTCTGGCACGGTCTCACCGGCGCCCAGGAAGAAACCTTCCTGGCCCTGCAGGCCTGGCCGGCGCTGAACGAGGCGGCCCTCGATGACGCCCTCGAGGCCCGGTTCTCCGAGCTGATCGAAGCGATCCGGGTGGTGCGCAACCTGCGGGCCGTGGCCGGCCTCAAGCCCTCCCAGAGCGCGCCGGTGGTGTTCCTCACCAGCCGGCCGGAGCTGGCGGCGGTGCTGCGCGAGGCCACGGGCGACATCACCGCCCTCACCCGAGCGGCGTCGGTGGAGGTGCGAGATCCAGGCGCCTCTGCCGCGCCAGCCAGCGAGCGCTGCCTGGCGGCGGTGAGCGGTGAACTGCAGGTGTTGCTGCCGATCGAGGGCCTGGTCGATCTCGACGCCTTGCGCGGCCGCCTGGAGAAGGACCTGGCCAAGGCGGAGAAGGAGATCAAGGGCCTGGCCGGTCGCCTGGCCAACCCCAACTTCGCCGGCAAGGCACCGCCGGAGGTGGTGGCCGAGTGCCGCGTCAACCTGGCCGAAGCTGAGGCCCAGGCGGCACTGGCGCAGGGAAGGCTGAAGGGTTTGGGCTGATGGCCCTTCAGCACCGGGATCCGTTTCCATCCCTCCAAGCGGAGATCGGTTGCCTCTGCAGCTGGTCACGGTCCCAGTTCAGGCCTTGGGCGGCAGCCTCGTAGGTGCTCTGCAGGAAGCTCAGCAGCACCTCATCGGGTGATGGGGCTGCTCGAACGGCCTCGTAGGGGAGGAGAAATTCGCCGAGCGTGGCAGTCCAGCTGGCCTCAGCCGGGGTGATGGCGCTCTCGCTGAATCCTGGTGGGGTTGGATAGGCATACGAGTAGAAGCTTGCTGCCTGCGCACCGCCGCCCCCTGGCCAGAATCCGGCACTGATCACCTGATGGGAGTAGGCCTCACGGGTCACCCAGTCCGGGAGGTTGGGAATGCCACCTGGGTGCACCGGCGCCAGCTGGCCAGAGAAGCGGGTCACCGCCAGATCGAAACTTCCCCAGAAAAAATGAACCGGGCTGCACTTGCCCAGAAACCTTGATCGGAACTCCTTGAAGACACGGTCGGCCTGCAGCAGGGCTCTCCAGAATCGGCAGGCGGCATCCGCGTCGTAGTGGTGATGAAGCGTGTCGCGCTCGAACGGAATCGGGTCCACGATCTCGCAGGGTGTGGTCCTGATCGCGACATCAAGCCCCAGGGCGTGCAGCTCAGCCATCACCGCTCGATAGAAATCAGCCACACTGCGGGGCTCCAGGGCGACCTGACGCTTCTCCCCCAGACTGGTCTGAATCACCAGCTGGTGATCAATGAAGTCGAAGATCAGCTCGAACAGGCGACCGCCATGGGGAATGGGTGAGGTGGTGAGGCCACGGGTACTCAGGTAGAGCGGTGCGTGCCAGGAATGGTTGGTCCATGGTGTTTGAACCAGGCGGATCTTGCCGATGATCTGCATCCAGAGCTGCAGGGTTGTGGTCGTTGCTTCCCACTCGGTATAGGGAATGTCGGGCCAGTCCTGGCTTGTCGAGCGTTGTGGGGCATTCATGGGAACCTGAACGACTGTGGCTCTGAGTCTCTCGACGCCCCGATCAACGCCTTGTGGTGATCGGTGACGTGGGCTGTTGTCCAGTGCTTCTTTAGAGCCCCTTGCGATCCAGCGCCTCGGCCAGCCGCGTCACCGCCGAGGCCAGCTGCGCCTGGGTGTTGGGGGGCGCCACCGCCTCCTCCTTGCGCTTGGTGGCCTCGATCGCCCGCACGATCAGGAACACCACCAAGGCGATCACCAGGAAGTTGAACAGGGCCACGAGCACCGCCCCGGCGGGCCAGGCCTGGATCGACTCCACCTGGGCGGCCTTGAGCGCAGGCTCCAGCAGGCTGGTCATCACCAGGCTCACCACCGCATCCACCATCTTGCCGAAGGCACCGCCGATCACCACGGCCACCGCCAGGTCCACCACGTTGCCCTTGTTGATGAAGGCCTTGAAATCCGCGAGAAGGCCGGGGCGGCGTGAGGCCATGGCAGGGCTGGGCAGACGTGGGCTGATCATGCGGTACAGCCCTGGGCGTATCAGCCGACCATCGGTCTGAGGAACGGCCTCAGCAACAAAACGACGCCGGCCAGGGCTCCGGCCGCAGGCCGCGGGGCAGGTAGAGCGGATGCATGGGGTGGCCATCGCGGCTCAGGCGCAGGCAGTGCAGGCCGGACAGCCAGGAGAGCACCGCGGTGGCGCGCCCGAGGTGGGCTCCGCTCACGCCCCAGGCGGCGACCCGCAGGTCGGCCAGCCGGGCCGCGGTCCGCAGGTGCCGGTCGTTCTCGGGGCCGATGGGATCCGCGGCCGTTTTCAGGACCGCGGGATGGGTGGCGCGAAGAGCGAACAGGTTGGTCAGGCAGAGGCCGCCATAGCCCCAGTCCCTGGCGTAGGTGAGGCAACGCCGCACGGTGGGATCGTCGCGGGCCCCATCGGCCGTGCTCGGATTCAGACCGATGATCATCACCACACCCCGGGTTTCGTCCCAGCGCCGCCAGAGCGCGTAGCGGTAGCGGCCGCAGGGGCTGAGAACGGCGCTGCTCTCCATGGCGCCATCCTGGCGCCGGCACCCCCATCCATCCGCCGGCTTCGCCGGTACCCGGATCACGACAACTCACTCCCCCATGTCCCAGGCCATGGCCCCGCCGTCAGCCCCCATCCGCCACGCCCCCTGGTGGACCCGGGCCTTCCATGCCTTCAACCTGCTGGTGCTGCTGGTGATGGCCGGCAGCGGCCTGCAGATCTACAACGCCAATCCGGTCTTCGGCGGCCGGGGGGGCGCCACCGTGCCGGAGCTGTTCACGCTTGGTGGCTGGCTGGCCGGCGGCCGCGACTGGCACTTCGGCTTCATGGGGCTCTATGCCCTCAACCTCGGTCTCTGGATGGCCCTGCTGCTGGCTCGGCGACGCCGGCGGCTGGCGGAGGCCGGTGATCTGAACACCCTCAGGGTCAGCGCCCACGGGGCCAGGCGCCGGCTGGCCAGTCACCGGCTGGTGTACACGCTGATGCTGATCCTGCTGGGCTTCAGCCTGATCACCGGCCTGGCGATGTACAAACCCGCCCAGTTCTGGTGGCTCTCGGGCCTGTTCGCCTTCGGGGAGACCTTCAGTGCCACCGCCTGGCAGACCCTGCGGGTGTGCCACTTCGCCACGATCCCGGCCATCGTCCTGCTGGTGATCGCCCACGTGCTGCTGTCGTGGCGGATCGGGGGCCTGCGGCTGCTCCGTTCGATGCTGACCTGAGCCGTGCCAGGAGAGATGTCTTGAGCCCCGACATGCCCCCTTCTCCTCCCATGAACCGCCGCCGGCTGCTGGGTCTTGGCGTGGCCGGGGGCTCCAGCCTGGTGCTGGGCGGCTGCGCCCTCAACGGCTTCAGCGAAGCGGTGGGCGGGGCCACCCAGCCCCTGAACGAACGCCTGGAGGCCCTGCTGCAGGGCCGTGGCCCGGTCCCGCAGTTCCGTCCCGATCAGGTGGATCCGGAGGCCCTGCTGATCAACAGCTTCAACGGCACCCCCCGCCTCGATCCCCTCCACTACCGCCTGCGGGTGGAGGGTCTGGTGAGCCGGCCCCTCCGGCTTGATCTGGCTGCCCTCGGGGCCCTGCCGCAGCACAGGGTGATCATGCGCCATGTCTGTGTGGAGGGCTGGTCGGCGATCGTGGCCTGGTCGGGCGTGCGTCTGGCTGATGTGCTCACCCTGGCGGGCCTCTCGCCCCTGGGCGGTTACGTGGAGATCGAGTCGGCCGATCAGTACTTCGAAACCTGGGACCTGGCCTCGGCCCTCCATCCCCAGACCCTGCTGGCCACGGCCATGAACGGGGCCCCGCTGCCGGTGGCCCATGGAGCGCCCCTGCGCCTCGCCACGCCGATCAAGCTGGGCTACAAGCTCAGCAAGTGGGTCACGGGTCTGCGGGTGGTCGCGACTCTGGGGGTGCGCCGGGGCACCTGGGAAGACCAGGGCTACGAATGGTTCGCCGGTCTCTGAAGGTGGAGCTGCTGCTGGTGCTCAATCGTCCTTCGGTGAAGCCTGCTCAGGGTTGAGCGATCGATTCACTCGAGTGCACGTTCTCTGGTCAGGGATGGGGTGGCTGATGGCAGGGCTTCGGCCATGGCCAGCAGCACCGCCACCAGCAGCCACAGGTAGTACTGGGTGAACACAACCTCATTGAGCTGCGTCAACACCAGCAGGCAGAAACCCGCTGCGGGTCAGAGGCCCAGCTGTCCACGTGCGTACAGGCTCCAGGCTCCGATGATCAGGGCAGCCATCACCACCCGGACGCCATGCATCCCAAACAACAGGATCGGCGCCTCACCGGTTTCAGGATGCCCCATGGGCAGGCGAGTCAGGGAAAAGACCATGCTCTCGAGGAAACCCCAGGGGCTGCTCAGCAGGAAGGGAAGGCTGATCAGCAGGGGTATCAGACTGATCCACGCCAGCGCTTTCAGGCCGATCACAAGGTCTGGCGACGAGAGAAGGGAGGTGGTCTCGGCGCTGCAGGGCGATGCCGAGCACCAGGGGCCGCAGGGCCGCCGCCACCACCCCAGCCCAGCCGGAACGCCGGATGGCATACGCCTGATGGATCATCCAGGCCAGGCCGAGATGGCAGAGAAGGCTGAGCGGCCGCCACACGGCCAGCACCGATTCATAACTGCTGAGTCCCAGATGACTCAGCGCTGCGGTGAACAGATAGGCAAGCGGAAAATAGGTGGGGTAGTTGTCATTGTGCAGCATGTCGCCGCTGAGGGTTCGGGCATAGGGATTGATCCCCTCGAAGAGTCGATGTCCTTCCAGTCAGATGTCGTGACTGTCACCGGAGAGCACATGATCACTGCCCTTCGACCAGATGATGACGTGCAGGATGGAGGCCAAGACCAACAGGATCAGCTGGAGCAGTCTGTGGGGCATCAGCAGGTGTCACTGGTGTGCTGTGCTCCGCTCCTGGATGGTGTTTCTGTTCCAATCGCGTGGCCTGATCCATGAGAGCGGCAACGTCACCGGCCCCAAAATGGCCCACGCCGCCTGCTGGGAAGGGTCGTGTTCCAGCCCGATGATCTGGGTCTTGATGACACCGATCAGCGCGCACGGTGTGGCTCCTGCCTGCCAGTGTTGACGTTGTCCGCCCTGCGGTTCTGGATCTGTCCTCCTGGCTCGAGCCGGTGCTGCCGGCCCTGCGCTCCCCCGCCGGGGCGGTGGCCTTCGTGCCGCTCTATGCCCTCTGGGTGACGTTGCTGCTGCCGGGCGTGTGGGCCTCGATGCTGGCCGGGGCGCTCTATGGCACCGTCCTGGCCAGCGTGATCGTGTTCGTGGGGGCGTCCCTCGGGGCGATGGCCGCCTTTCTGCTGGGTCGCCACTGGTGGCGCGGCTGGACCCGCCGCCGGCTGCAGGCGTTCCCGAGGCTGATGGCGATCGAGCGGGCCGTGAGCCGGGAGGGCCTGAAGCTGGTGCTGCTCACGCGTCTCTCGCCGGCTTTTCCCTTCAGCCTGCTCAACCTGGCCTATGGCCTCAGCGAGGTGAGCCTGCGCGACTACGTGATCGGGCTGATCGCGATCCTGCCGGGCACGGTGCTGTTCTGTGCTCTCGGAGAGCTGGCCGGTGACGTGGCCCACTTCGGGGACGTGCTCAACGGCGAGGCCGACGCCGGCACCTGGGCGCTGCGGATCCTGGGGCTGGTTGCCACCGCGGGCTCGATCTGGGTGGCGGGCCGGGCGGCCCGGCGGGCGCTGGAGCGGCAGGACCCGGGCTGAGACGGTGCCGTGCCGCGGGCTCGACCCCTTGTCGGTGCGCGGGATCACCCCCGCCGGTGGCCCTGGCCAGCCGGCCAGGTGACGCGGGCGTCATGCGCCACTCGCTTAACACCCTGCTAATGCCCCTTTAACGACGGAGCCGACGCTCCCGCAGGACAGTTCCGGCGTCCCCTGTCTCCTTCCTGGAATGGTCGCCTCCTCCACCGTGGTCTCCGCTCTCTTTCCCCAGTTCGATGAGGTGGTCCCGGGGGGAGCCGGCCTGCCTGTGTGGGCCAGACCGCTGGCGCAGCGCATCGCCGAACGGTTCCACACACCGGCTCCCGGCAGCGAGCCGGAGGCTCCTGGCGACCCGGAGCTGGCCAACCTGAATCTCACGCCGGAGGGCGAGGATCCCGGCGAGGAGCAGTTCCAGACGGAGATCTCCGACTACGTGAGCTTCGGAGACAGCCTGTTCATCCTCTCCAGCGGGGGGGGCTCCACCCTGCAGGTCACTGATGCCACCGATCCCTCCAACCCCGAGCTGGTCGAGCGGGTCACCCTCGAGGTCGATGGGGAGCCCTACACCTCCCAGTCGGTGGCCACCCACGAGAACCTGGTTGCTGTTGCCCTCTCACCGGCCGACTACAACACCACCCCGGCGCCAGGCGTGGTGCGGTTCTACGAGATGCAGCCCGATGGCAGCCTGACCTTCCTGCACGACGAACCCGTCGGCTATCTGCCCGACAGCATCGCCTTCACCGACGACGGCTCCCAGCTGGTGATCGCCAACGAGGGCCAGCCCAACTGGGGAGAGGAGGGGCCTGCCAACGAGGACGGCCCCACCTATCCAGACGCCTACACGGTGGATCCCGAGGGCTCGATCGGCATCATCGACCTCTCCACCGAACTCAACCCGCAGATCACCGCTCTGATCGCCGGTCTTCTTCCCGACCCGCTCAGCGCGGCCGCCGCCGATCTGCTCGGGCCGCTCACCGACCGGCTGCTGGAGTCGCGATTCGCCGAGGAACTCGACACCAGAGTCCCCCTGCTGCTGCAGCCCTCCTACGCCTACACCGACCTGGGCTTCGAGGATGTGGAGATCCCCCCCGACGTCCGCATCAGCGGACCCGCCGGCACGACCGCGGCCCAGGACATCGAGCCCGAGTACGTGACCATCGAGGGGGACGTGGCCTACGTGACCCTGCAGGAGAACAACGGCATCGCCGTGGTCGATCTGACCACCAGAACCATCGAAGGGGTCTACGGACTCGGCACCCTCGACTACTCCGGGATCGCCGTGGACCTCACCGATCGGCCCAGCGGCACCTTCCAGCCCCTGCTGGGTCAGGACTACGAAGGCCTGCGCATGCCCGACGGGGTCGATGCGTTCGACACCGGCGGCGGCAGCTATCTCATCACCGCCAATGAAGGCGACTCCCGCGTCTATGCCGACAACGACAACGCGGTGTACGTGGATGAGGAGCGCAATCCTCGGGTGAAGACCATCGTCGACGACGTGGGAGTGAGCGACACCACGACGAACACGACCTTCGGCAGCCGCAGCGTCAGCATCTTCGACACGACTTCGGGCGAGCTCGTCTGGGACAGCGGCAACAGCCTCCAGACCATCGCCGTGGCCTCGGGCACTTACAGCGATTCCCGCAGCGACGACAAGGGGGTGGAGCCCGAATCGGTGGTGGTGGCCGAGATCGACGGCCGCTCCTACGCCATCGTCGGCATGGAACGCGGTACCGCCAGCAGCCTGGCCGTGTTCGATGTGACCGACCCCGCCAACACCGTCTACGTCACCCACACGGTGCTGGAGGAGAGCATCTCTCCGGAGGGCCTGCTGCTGGTGCCGGCCGAGGACAGCCCCACCGGCAGCACCCTGCTGGTGGTCTCGAACGAAGTCAGCAACACCCTGGATTTCATCGACCTCGAGGCCCTGATCGAGACCCCGGGCCCCGGCAGCGCCGGAAGCTACGAGCCCACGATGCTCCAGGACGTGGAGGGTGGCCCCGAGCTGGACATCACCAGCCTGATCACCACCGGCGAATTCACCAACGGCACGGAGCCCGGCAGCAACGTCTATTCCCCCACGGGCATCTTTGACGGCATGGGGGCCTACGACAACGGTGACGGCACCTACACCCTGCTGGTGAACAGCGAGTTCAGCGCCGGCCTGGGCTACCCCTACCTGCTGAACGGTGAGGCGGTGACGGGGGCCAGGATCAACAAGCTGATCATCGACAAGGACATCGATGATGACCCGAGCAACGGCTATCAGTCTGAGGTGATCTCCGCCGGCCTGGCCTACGACACGGTCGTGGGCGGTGACACCAACGGTTTCGATCGCTTCTGTTCGGCCAACCTGGTGGAGGCCGACAGCTTCGGCGAAGGCATCGGTTTCGAGGACCGCATCTATCTGGTCGGTGAGGAGACCTCGGCCAACGGTGGCGGCGCCATGTATGCCCTCGATGAGGCCAACGGGACCCTGTATGAAGTGGAAGGGGTGGGCAAGGGAGCCTGGGAGTCGGCCACGCTGGTCGATACCGGCAGCCCCGACACCGTGGGCATGCTGCTGTTCGATGACGGCTCCGCCGCTCCGACCGCCGGCTCCCCGCTCTATCTCTGGGTCGGCACCAAGGAGCCGGACAGCGACGACTTCCTGCGGCGGAATGGCCTGGATTCCGATCAGGGGGCCCTCTATGTCTGGACGGCCTCGTCGGTCGAGAACACGCCGGCGGGACTGAACGGGGTCGATCTCGGCACTCCCGTCTCCGGCGGCTGGCAGCTGGTCGGCACTGGTGAGGAGGTGGCCTCCGGCGACTACCGGCCGGAGCCGGCGACGGGCGAGCCTCCCCTGGCACCTCCCACCGCCCAGGAGCAGCGCGACTACTCCCTCGACACCCTGGGAGCCATGCAGTTCCTGAGAATCGAGGACGGTGATGTGAACCCCGCGGATGGCTCCCTGGTGGCCTTCAACACCACCGGCGGCGCCTACTCCGGTCAGACGGACAACGGCGACTATTACGGCAACGTCTACACGATGGATTTCAGCGCCGCCTTCGCTCCAGACGGTCAGCTCGCCCCCACCGGGACCACGACCCTCCGGGTCGTGGTTGATGCCGATCGGCTGGGGGATGACGCCATCACGGGAGTCCGCAACCCCGACAACATCGCCTGGAGCGGCGATGGCTACCTGTACGTTCAGGAAGACAAGTCGACGCTCAACGGCACCGATCCCGGACAGTTCGGCCCCGAGGAAGCCTCCATCTGGCAGGTGGACCCGGTCACCGGGGAGACCGGGCGCTGGGCCCAGATCGATCGCAGTTCCGTGCCCTCCGAGTACGGCCAGACCGATTCCAGTCCGGACGTGGTCGGCACCTGGGAGTCGTCCGGCATCATCGATGTGTCCTCCATCTACGGGGAGGATCCGGGCAGTGTCTTCCTCTCCACCGTGCAGGCCCACAGCCTGACCGATGGCAACCTGGAGGGTGGCACCTACCTGGTGGAAGGCGGCCAGATCAATCTGATTCAGGAGGACAGCTGGAGCTGACCCCCTCCAGCAGCATCCGCAGGCCCTCCTCGTCGATCACGGCCACCCCGAGGGCCTCGGCCTTGGTCAGCTTGCCGCCGGCATCGCTGCCGGCCACCACGTAGCTGGTCTTCCGGCTCACCGAGCCGCTCACCTTGCCCCCGGCCGCTTCGATCAGGGCCTGGGCCTGGCTGCGGCTGAGGCTGGGCAGGGTGCCGGTGAGCACGAAGGTCTGCCCGCTCAGACGTGTCTCCCCACCCGCGGCGGAACCATCCGCTCCGCCACCGGGTTCACGTTCTGCGGCCGCCAGGGGAATCCCCAGCGCCTGCAGCTCCGCCAGCAGGGCGAGGTTGGCCGGGGTGGCGAACCACTGGCGCAGGGATTCGGCGATTTCCCCACCGATGCCGAACACCGCCGTGATCGCCTCCGGCCGCTCCGCCGCGGCCGCGCCCAGGGCGTCGGCGGAAGGGAACGCCCGCGCCAGGGCCTTGGCGTTCACAGCCCCCACGTGGTGGATACCCAGGCCATAGAGCTGCCGGTGCCACGGCTGGCTCCTGGAGGCTTCGAGGGCGGCCACCAGCTTCTGCGCCGAGGTCTCCCCCATCCGTTCCAGGCTGGCGAGCAGGGCGGCGTCGAGGCGGTAGAGATCCGCGATCGAGCGCACCAGCCCCCGGTCGACCAGCTGCTCGATCAGCTTGGCCCCCACACCATCCACATCCAGGGCCGCCTTGCTGACCCAGTGGCGCAGGGCGCCGCGCAGGATCGCCGGGCAGCTGCTGTTCACGCAGCGGGTGGCGGCCTCACCGTCCTCGCGCACGAGCGGAGAGCCGCACTCCGGACAGCTGGCGGGCAGCTGCAGCGGCGCGGCTCCCGGTGGCCGCAGTTCGCTCAGCACCCGCACCACCTCGGGGATGATCTCGCCGGCCTTGCGCACCACGATCGTGTCGCCGGCGCGGAGATCCAGCTCGGCCAGGCGGTCGGCGTTGTGGAGGGTGGCCCGGCTCACCGTGGTGCCGGCCAGGGGCACAGGCTCGAACTCGGCCACCGGGGTGACCACCCCGGTGCGGCCCACCTGGGCCACCAGGCGCAGCAGCCGGCTGGGGGCCTCCTCGGCGGCGTACTTGAGGGCGATCGCCCAGCGCGGAGCCTTCTGGGTGAAGCCGGCGTCGGCCTGCAGACGCAGGTCGTCGAGCTTCACCACCACGCCATCGGTGGCATAGGGGAGGTCACGCCGCTTGTGCTCCCAGGCGGCGAAGAAGGCCTCCACGGCGGTCAGATCGGGGCAGAGGGCCGCATTCGGGTTGACCCGGAAGCCGGCGGCCGCCAGCCAGCGCAGGCTCTCCCACTGGCTGCGCGGTCGCCCGGGATCGGCGCCGCCCGCAGCGGGCCGCCAGTCGTCCGGCAGGTGCAGGGTGTAGGCGAAGAAATCGAGGCGCCGCGCCGCCACCACCTGGGGATCGAGCTGCCGCAGGGTGCCGGCGCAGGCGTTGCGGGGGTTGGCGAACAGGGGCTCGCCCCGGCCGGCGCGCTCCGCGTTGATCGCCGCGAAGGTGCCATCGGGGATCAGGGCCTCGCCGCGCACCTCCACCCACTCCGGTGGATCCTCCAGCAGCAGGCGCAGCGGCACGCTCTGGATCGTGCGCACGTTGGCGGTGATCTCCTCGCCGGATTCCCCGTCGCCCCGGGTGGCGGCCCGCACCAGCAGGCCGTGCGCGTAGCTGAGGGCCAGGGCGTTCCCGTCGATCTTGAGCTCCCCCACCATCGGCAGGGCCGGCGGGGCGTCCCCGGGCGGGGCGCTGCGGTCGAGCACCCTGAGCAACCGGGCGTACCACGCCTCCAGCTCCTCGATCGAGAAGGCGTTCTCGAGGCTGAACAGACCGATGCGGTGCCGCACCGCCTGGAACCCATCCGCCGGCGCACCGCCCACCCGCTGGGTGGGACTGTCGGGGGTGATCAGCTCCGGGTGGAGCCGCTCGAGCTGCTCCAGCTCCCGGTAGAGACGGTCGTAGACCGCGTCCTCCATCTCGGGGGCGTCGAGCACGTAGTAGGCGTGGGCGGCGCGGTTGAGCAGCCGGCGGAGCTCGTCTGCCCGGTTCCGCTCCGCGTCCTTGCCAGGCATGGCAGGCAGGCCCTCCGGCTCAGGCCGCGGCCAGCTTCTGGATCCGGTCCACCCGCCAGGCGTCCTCCACCTTCACGAAGGTGAAGTCGAGCGGCAGCTCATCCTTCGCTTCCGACTTGAGTTTCACCGTGAGGATGATCTGGCCCTCCTGCAGCCGGGGCCGGCCTGATTTGAGGTTGCGGTACTTGTTGAGCTGCAGTCCGGCCAGGAAGCGGATGAACTGCTGCCGGTTCACATGCGAGCGGTAGTTCTTGGTGGTGAGCAGGTAGGCCCCGTCGATCTGGCCCGAGGCCACCTGCGTGAAGAACTGCTTGAGCAGCGGATTGATGCCGCGGGCGCTGATCACCAGACGCACGGCCGTGTAGGTCCAGTAGAGGAGCAGAGCCCCAGCTCCGGCCAGCAAGGCCTTGGTGCCGATCGTTTGGGCCAGACCCCAGTCCATCGTCTGCATGCGCACGTTCAGGTTGCAGAGTCTGACCGACGGCCCCGCCGCCCCGGGATCGAACCCTTCACACTGGACGAACGGTTGACCCATCCGTCGGCGGCATGCCTCTGGAGCCCCTGCTGCCCCTGTTCCATCGCCTCGACCGGGAGCACTTCAGCGGAGCTCTGGCTCCGGGCGGCCGGCCCCTGCTGGATCTGCGCTGGAGCGATGGACGGATGAGCCGCACTGCCGGTCTCTACCGCCGCGGCCGTCGGCGTGACGGCTCGGCCCTCTGCGAGATCGTGCTCTCGCGGCCAGTCCTGGCCCATCTGCCCATCAGCGCCACCCTGGGCACCCTCTGCCACGAGATGATCCACGCCTGGATCGACCGGGTGCTGCAGGTCAGGGAGGTGCACGGCCCCCACTTCCGTGCCGCCATGGCCCGGATCAATGGCACCCAGGGGGAGTTCGCGGTGAGTCTGCGGCACCACTACCCGCTGCCGCTGGAGTCGGCTCCCTGGATCGCCCGCTGCCCCTGCTGCGGGGTCAGCGCGGCCTACCGTCGCCGGGTGCGGGGGCTGGCCTGCCGGCTCTGCTGTGAGCGGCTGCATGGCGGACGCTGGGATGCCAGCTGTGCCCTGGTGTTCGAAGCCCGTGCGGCCTAGTGTTCCGCCAACCGGCCGGAGCCCTTGGATCTGTTTCTCTGGATGCTGCAGGGAGGGGGTGTCGTGATCGCCCTGCTGGGCCTGGGTCGGGAACGCTGGATGCGGGCCCACCGGCTGGGGCTTCTGGGCCCGAGCCCGCGCCGGGCCGGCGGCCGATGAAGGGCCGTTAAGGTCGGATCACATCGGTTGCGATGGCACAGGCGAGGGCCATGAACGGTTCGGGTGATCCTCCCCGCCGGGGACGCCGCCGCACCGGCGGGTCTCTGGATCAATGGATGTCGGCGGGACGGCAACTGGTGGATGGAGTGGCCGGAGCTCGCCCGGGCTCGCGGACACAGGGCCGTGGAGCCGAGCGCCGAGCCGGCGGGCGCCCGGGCCTGGAAGGTCTGGGCCGCTGGGTGGAGAACAGCATCGACTGGTTCCTCGAAGGCGACGACGACTGGCCGGAACCCTGGCAGGAGCGGGCCGAGACCCCAGAACGCGGAAGGCCCCCGCAGCGACCGGACCTGATGCCGTCGGAACTCAGGAGCGAGCGTCAGCCGCAACCCCAGCCAGCGGCCAGGGCCCAGGGTCCGGTGGCAGGAACCCGACGCCCCCTGGAGGCCATCTCCCGCCGGGGGGCCCCCCTGCTGCCTCCCGCTCGCGGCCCGGCTGGCGTTCAGCCTGCACGAGCGGACGCGCAGGCGCCGCCAGCGCCATTCGAGCCGCCACGACAGCAGCCGGATCCCACGGGCTCCGTCCCTCCTGGCAGTCGACCCCTGCCCCGCTCCAGCCGGCGTCCTCGCCGGGAGTGAGGCGGCCTAGCCTGATGGCCGGTCCCGACACTCCGCAGCGTCCATGAGCAACCTGATCGTGGTGGGTTTTCCCAAGGTTGAAGAGGCTGAAGCCGTGCGCAAGGAGCTGGTCTCCATCCAGCAGGAGCATCTGATCTCCCTGGAAGACGCCGTGGTGGTGGAGCGCGATGCCGATGGCCAGGTGCACCTGCGCCAGGCCATCAACCTCACCGCCGCCGGCGCCCTGGGAGGCGGTTTCTGGGGGTCGCTGGTGGGGCTGCTGTTCCTCAATCCCCTGCTCGGTGCCGCCGTCGGAGCCGGCATGGGGGCTGCTTCCGGGGCGCTCAGTGATCTGGGCATCAACGACGGCTTCCTGAGGGAGGTGGGTGAAACCCTGCCCAAGGCCAGCGCGGCCCTCTGCCTGCTGGTGCGCGACGCCACACCCGATCGCGTGGTGGAGCGGCTGCGCAGCTTCGCGCCCCATGCCAAGTTGCTGCGCACCAGCCTGAGCCACACCGATGAGGCCCAGCTCAGCGAGTTGCTGGAGAAAACCCGCAAACAGGCGGAAGCCCTGCGCCTGGGCTGAGCTGGCCCAGGACCCGGATGTTCCGTTCAGTGGCTGGATTCCAGTGGCTGATCAGTGGCTGAGGTGCCCCCGGCTGCGGCCAGGGGCCCCCTGACCATGGGGAGGCGTTGTCTGCTGGGGCCTGGAGGGATGATGGCTCACCTGGAAGTCCCAGCCCTTGTCCTGCAACTGACGGTTCACGGCCCCCACCAGCTCGAGGGGCAGATCCTCCGCCATCTGCTCGGCTGAGGTGATGATCGAGGGGGAGCCCTGCTTCAGGGCCCAGAGCAGTTCCGCCCACTGCTCCACCAGGGTGGGCTGGTGAGCTGTCCGTGGGCAGTCGACCGCCAGGGCGGCGGCACAGCCGGCCTGCTGCCAGAGGACTGCGCGACCCCGGTGGAGGCCCTGGCCGCTCGCCCGTGCCAGGCCGAGGTGCAAGGCCCGCTCGGTGGGGCGGCCATCAAGCTGGCGCAGCCCCGCCTGAATCAGCAGGCGGCCGCAGCCCACGGCGGAGAGGCCGAGGGAGCGGCCCAGGTCGGTGAGGGAGATCCACTGATCGCCGGTTTCCGCGGCTGGGTGGTGCCCTCCATGGGGTCCAATGGTGGTGGTCATCGTCAAACAGGTGGAACCGATGCCGCCATCCTGTTCACATTGCACGGATGCGCAAGTTGTCAAGTGGAAACCGCCACAGATCACCGTGACTTCATAAAACTTTATGGAGATCTGAGTCGCGCTGGCTCGCTCCCAGCCAGCGCTCCAGTGCCGGTGAGAACACTTCCCGGATCACCGTGAGTTCCCGTCCCTGCCGGAAAAAGCGGTAGTGGCGGCTCCAGAACGGTCCCCTGGCGGCGAATTCCCGCTCCAGCCAGTCGGCGTTCACCTGGGCCAGGCCATCCACCTCCCGGAACAGTTCCGCCCGCTCACTGGTCAGGCTCAGCCAGATCGGTTGCTGCCTGTCGCGCAGACAGGTCTCGGCCTCCTCCTGATTCCACCAGCTCTCAGCCCAGGCCAGGGCCTGGCCGTTGCAGCGCAGCCACACCTGCCGCCGCAGCAGGGGCGGGACCAGCTCCGCCACCTCGGCGGGCCTGGCCTGGGTGGCATCAGCCCGGGTGAGCGAACCCGCTGACTCCGGTTCAGGCCCCATCGCGATCAGATCGATCGTGATCGGTGTGCCGGTGAGCAGGTGCAGATGGCGGGTGGGACTGCCATCACCGAGGAGCAGCAGCTTCCAGGCACCGCTGAGCTGGGCACCAGCCCTGGCGCTGAGCACCTCGCTGATCGGGGCTTCCCAGAGGGGTGTGGGGGAGACCCATGGCCTGGTGAGCAGGGAGTCGGCCATCAGCCTCAACTCAGGCCGTTCAGGCTAAGGAGGGCAGGCCTCGCACCGGGACGACTCCTCGGCAGCGGGACCGGGCGGAAACCCTGGACTTCAGAAGCCTCCGCTGATGCTCACCCGCTGTTGCTGGCCATTGCGCTCGATCACCACCGAGTTGCCGCTGGCTGAGCGCAGGCGCCAGCCGGTGGAGCCGATCGCCTCCCCCACCGATGCGCTGGTGGAGCTGCCCCCCATCTGGAAGATGGCGGAGCCGCTCTGGCCAGGCACCTGCACCACACCCACCAGCTCGGGGGAGCCCCCATCCGTTCCCGGAGCAGGCCCGCCACCATTCGCAGATGAACCGGAGCCACTGGCTCCTCCCGGCGCCGGCATGGCTGGGGCTGGGGGAGCCCCCCTGGTGATCGTGCCGCTGACGGGCACCCGCAAGGGTTGTGCGGCCGAGGCCCGGGAGCTGGATTCCAGTGGGCCAAGGTCCTGAACCCAGGCTTCCTCCGGGGGTGGAGGCGGCAGCCCTGTGGCGCTGCCATCGCTTGCCTGGCCTGCAGCCAAGGGTGTGGCGGATGCCGTGGCTCCGGGCTCGGCAGCCCCCAGGGGGCCCACCGAGCGCAAGCGCTCGAGCAGTTGAATCGTGCGCTCCTGTTGGAGGGCGATGCTCGCCTGGGTCCATCCCCGCCAGACCAGAAGGGTGCTGCCGGCTCCCAGCACCGACAGGAGGGCCATCAACGCCAGCAGTGAGCGTGGCTGCCTGGAGTGCGCGCCTGCTGAAGCCGCGGCCGCGGAGCCGCGGGGCCGCGGGGCGGACCGGCGGCCAGCCGTGGCTGCGGGCCGCAGACGCGGCGGTGCATCGTGCACCACCACATCGATGGGTGCGGGATCGCAGCCGGGGTCCATGGTGAGACTGGGCTCAGGCTGGTGCGGGTCGCGGCTGTAGCCCTCGAAGGTCGGCAGGTCGCCGGAGCGGATCCCCAGCGCTGGCAGGCCGGCGGAAAAGACGCGGTCCATGACCTGCTCGGCCTTCAGCTCCCAGAACGCGCGGGAGGACGAGATGGGGCGTGGATCACCGCCCATGGCCGCTGGGCTCAAGAGTGAAGTCCGGTGATACTAGGGGTGGCCTGCCGACGGGGCAATCGCCTCTCCTTGGATTCGCGGCGGCGGCGCAGCTCAAGCCACAGCAGCAGAGCGGTGGTATCCGCCGGGCTCACCCCGGGGATGCGGGAGGCCTGCCCGAGGTTGAGGGGCCGCACGGCGGAGAGCTTCTCGCGGGCTTCCTTGGAAAGGGTGGCGATGGTGGAGTAGTCGATGCCGCCCGGGATCGGCCGCTGGTCCTGTCTGCGCACCTGATCGATCTGCTGCTGCTGGCGGGCCAGGTAGCCGCTGTATTTGAGGTCGATCTCCGCCCCCTCACGCACTCCAGGGGTCAGGCCTGCATCGGCCAGGCCAAGCTCCACCAGATCCCGGCTGTGGAAGCCGGAGCGGCGCAGCAGATCGGCGAGGGTGATCGAGCCCTTGATCGGCGCGCCCGAGCGGGCTTCGACCTCCGGCGCCGCCGGGTCGCTGGCTTTGAGCCGCACCGTCTCGAGGCGTTGCTTCTCGGCGGCGATGGCGGCCTGCTTGGCCTCGAACAACCCCCAGCGGCGGTCGTCGATCAGCCCCAGCTCCCGGCCCAGGGGTGTGAGGCGGCGGTCGGCGTTGTCTCCCCGCAGCACCAGGCGGTATTCGCTGCGGCTGGTGAGTACCCGGTAGGGCTCGCGCAGGTCTTTCGTCACCAGGTCATCGATCAGGGTGCCGATGTAGCTGCCCTCGCGTGGAAAGTGCACCGGCTCCTGGCCGCGCAGCAGCCGGGCGGCGTTGAGCCCGGCCACCAGGCCCTGGGCCGCGGCCTCCTCGTAGCCGGTGGTGCCGTTGAGCTGGCCGGCGCTGAACAGACCGTGCACCCGCTTGGTCATCAGCGAGGGCAGGCACTGGGTGGCCGGCAGGTAGTCGTATTCCACGGCATAGGCCGGCCGCAGCATCACACAGCGCTCGAGGCCAGGCAGGGTGCGCAGCAGTTCCAGCTGCAGTCGCTCGGGCAGGCCGGTGGAGAAGCCCTGGATGTAGAGCTCGGGGGTGTCGCGGCCCTCCGGCTCCAGAAAGATCTGGTGGCTGTCCTTGTCGGCGAAGCGCACGATCTTGTCCTCGATCGAGGGGCAGTAGCGGGGGCCCTTGCTGTCGATGAAGCCGCCGTAGATGGGCGTGAGGTGAAGGTTGTCGCGGATCAGCTGGTGGGTGGCGGCGGTGGTGCGGGTGAGATGGCAGGCCATCGGCTCTCCGCTCACCCAGGCGGCCGGATCAAAGGAGAAGAACCGGCCCTCAGCGTCGCTGGGTTGTTCTTCGAGCTGATCGAGCGCCACACTGCGGCGATCCACCCGGGCTGGAGTGCCGGTCTTGAGCCGGTCGGTGTGGAACCCGAGGGCCTGCAGGGCTTCGGTGAGCCCTTCGGCGGCCTGCTCGCCGGCGCGGCCGGCGCTCATCGACTGCTGGCCCACCCAGATCTGTCCCCCCAGGAAGGTGCCGGTGGTGAGGATCACGGCCGAGGCGGCATAGACACTGCCGAAGAAGGTGCGCACGCCGGTGACCCGGCCCACGGCGCCATGAACGGCTTGGTTGGGCTCGCTGCCCTCCAGGTCCACCTCCAGCCCCGTGACCATCGCCTCGCGCAGGTGGAGGTTGGGGGTGTGCTGCAGCAGCTGCTGCATCTGGCGGGCGTACTGGCGCTTGTCGGTCTGGGCACGCAGGGCCCACACGGCCGGGCCGCGGCTGGCGTTGAGCACCCGCTTCTGCAGGGTGGTGGCATCGGCGAGGCGGCCGATCACGCCGCCGAGGGCATCCACCTCATGCACCAGCTGGCTCTTGGCCGGACCACCCACCGCCGGATTGCAGGGCTGCCAGGCGATGCGATCGAGGTTGAGGCTGAACAGGGCTGTGGTGATCCCCAGCCGTGCTGCGGTGAGGGCTGCTTCGCAGCCGGCATGGCCGCCTCCGACGACGATCAGCTCGAAGGTTTCGCTGGGGGCTGCGCTGAGGGCCATCAGGTCAATGTATGGCGTTCAGATCGTCGGGTGGCTCGACGGCGGCGGCGTAGCTGGAATCTTCGGTGCCGCCGATCCGGTCCCAGAGCGTGAAATAGAGCCCGAAGTGCACACCCGGGTGGCGATGATGCAGGGAATGGTGGGCAGGTCCGATCACCCAGCGGCCCAGCCAGTGGTGGGGGAAGCCGCTGGGGAGATGATCAAGGCCGAGGTGATTCACGATCGCCCACACCGTCATGGTGCTCAGCACCGCCATCAGGGTGATCAGGTGCAGGGGCACCAGCATCACCATGAGCACCAGCACCAGGGCCTGAGCCACGGCTTCGGGGGGATCGAAGGCGAAGGAGGTCCATGGGGTGGGCTGGCGTGTGCGGTGGTGACCGTGGTGGCACCAGCGGTAAAGCCAGCGGTGGTGAAAGAAGCGATGGGTGGCGTAGTAGAGGCCGTCCTGCAGGATCAGCACAGCGGCATAGCTCAGCGCCAGGTACCACCAGCCGTAGGTGTCGGGCCTGGCGTAGAGGCGCGTGAGCCCATGGCTCTGGAGGGTGAGCACGCTGGCGGTGGCCAGGGCGAACACGGCCGCCGAGAGCACGGACAGGCGGATGTCGGCACGGATGTCACTGGCCCCGGGGGGGGCTGATCCGGGATCCGGGGGGGCTGAGCGGGCATACAGCCACCACCAGGATCCACCGGCCAGCAGAAAGTAGCGGGCCAGAATGATGCCGAAGAAAACAAGTCCGTAGAACAAGAAAGAGTGATCACCGAGTGAACGGATCACTGTTTCGGTGTCGATCTGTGCGATCGGCATGGACTGGTTGTCCCATCAGCGGCGTCAACCCCCAGCCTAGGGACCCCTCACTGCCCTGAACAACCACGGCCATGCAGCGCTTCCGGATCCTGCACCTCACCACCTACAGCTTCGGGGCGCTCGTCCGGCTTGACGCCCATGCACTGCGGCTCAGGCCGCGGGAGGGCCACGAACTGCGGATCGAATCCTCGCGCCTGCTCATCACACCGCCGGCCAGGCTGCGCTGGCACCGCGACGCGGAGGACAATTCGGTGGCGATCGCCAGCTTCAGCGAGCCCGCGGCTCAGCTGCTGATCGAGAGCGAACTGGTGGTCCAGCAGTACCACCAGGCCCCCCTGGATTTCCTGGTGGATGAGGAGGCGGTGCGGTTTCCCTTCCGCTACAGCGACGACGACCAGCCGTTGCTGGCCCCCTACCGCCGGCAGCCCGGGGCCGGCTCGTCTCCACGGCTGGCGGGCTGGGTGGCGGATCTTCTCAAGCCTGGCGAGGGGATCGAAACCTACGGGCTGCTGGAGCGGATCAGCGCTCAGATCCACTCCAGCCTGCGCTATCAGCGCCGCGAGGAACCGGGCGTGCAGACGGCGGAGCAAACCCTGGCGGTTGGCTCAGGCTCCTGCCGCGACTTCGCCACCCTGTTCATGGAGGCGGTCCGCCAGCTGGGCCTCGCCGCCCGCTTCGTGAGCGGCTATCTCCATGATCCGGCCGCGGCCGCAGCCACCGGCTCCACCCACGCCTGGGCAGAGGTGTACCTGCCCGGAGCGGGCTGGAAGGGTTTCGATCCCACCACCGGCGGCCTCGCGGGACCTCACCACATGGCCGTGGCCGTGGCTCGCCACCCCGAGGCCGTACCTCCCGTGGCGGGTTCGTTCGTTGGGCCGCGCGGGGCGACCCTCAGCGTGGGGGTGTGGGTGACGAGGTTGGAGGGGTCGCCCTGAGCGGTCTTCCCATGAACGCACCGGGCTTGTGCGCGGCTGCTCCTGGCATCAGGGCGAGGGAGCGGACGGCGCTGCCGGCGTCACCGCGTCGATCAGCTCCACATGCTCCTGCTCATCCGGATCGTTGCGGGCCACGATCGCCACAGCCGCCTCGCTGCTGCTGAGGTTGGTGGGTTGGTGGGGGACCCCGGCCGGGATGAACAGAAAATCACCGGCCCGGTTCACGACCGCATGCTCCAGGCGCTCGCCATAGCGGGTGCGCACGGTGCCCTGCACCAGGTAGATCGCCGACTCCGACCCCAGATGACGATGGGCTGCGGCGCTGCCGCCCGGGGGGATCACCACGCGGTTGAGCGAGAGCCCCTTGGCGCCGCTGTTGGCGCCGGAGATGCCCACGAACTGACCCAGCCGCTGCCGGCTCACGATGCTGTTGCTCGGCCGCACGGTGATGATGCCGCCGTCGCCCGGTGTGCCGATCACGTCATCGGCGCGCAGCCCAGCGGCCGCCGTGACCATCCCCAGGCCAGCCAGTCCTGCTGCGGCGGCGCGGGTGAGGACCAGGGAGGGACTGTGCCCGCTCCGGGACCTGGCCATGGCGGTCCAGCATCTGCCACAACGTTAGGGGCGCCGAACGGCCGCAACCAGCGTTGTTCCGCGCCTTCACCGG
The DNA here is from genome assembly GCF_015841355.1 of Synechococcus sp. CBW1107. Taxonomy (NCBI): domain Bacteria; kingdom Bacillati; phylum Cyanobacteriota; class Cyanophyceae; order Synechococcales; family Synechococcaceae; genus Synechococcus; species Synechococcus sp. CBW1107. The sequence goes on along the minus strand of NZ_CP064908.1, from coordinate 1,304,939 downwards.
AGGCTGAGCCACGGGTCAGAACCCGATCCGGACGCGGGTGTGATCCAGTTTGTTCATCACCGTGGCGTCCACCTGGCCCTGCACCGTGGCTCCCACATCGCCCGTCACCTGGGCGTTCACCGCGCCGCTGACCTGGGCTGTGACCGGTGTGGTGACCCTGGCGTCAACGGGACCCTGGACGGCGACGCCGATCCCCCGGCTCAGCTCCGGCACGTTCACCTTCAGGGGCGAGTCGGCCAGCCCGATCGGTTCCGCCATCGTCACCGTCGCGGTGATCGGAATCGTCCTGATGGGAGCGGTGCGGATGGGGCTGTTGATGCTGTCGATCACCAGGGGGTTGTCAAAGGAGTCCACATCCACCTGGGCTGACACCGGCAAGGGACTCTTCGACACCAGTTCGATCTTGATCGGCTCCTGCAGAATCCGGCCCAGGGAGGTCGCCCCGATCCCCACGGCGGCCACCAGGGCGACGGGCCAGCGCAGGGCCAGCACCCAGCCCATGGCTGCCGGCGAAAGCCCGCCTGGGCCATTGCCCCCTGCGCCGGGATGGCCGGAGTGGCTGGTTGGAGGCTCGCTCATCGGTCGGCAGGGGAATCGGCCCCCATGTTGATGCCGGTGCGGGCGGGCGAGGGTCAGGGGGCAGCCAGGTTCCGGAAGCGGGTGAACTGGGGTTCGAACAGCAGCTTCACCGTGCCCACGGGACCGTTGCGGTGCTTGGTCACGATCACCTCGGTGATGCCGCGATCGGCCGTCTCCGGGTTGTAGTACTCGTCGCGGTAGATCATCAGCACCAGGTCGGCGTCCTGCTCGATCGAGCCCGATTCGCGCAGATCGCTGAGCATCGGCCGCTTGTTGGTGCGGCTCTCCACGCCGCGGCTGAGCTGGGAGAGGGCCATCACCGGCACGTTCAGTTCCCGCGCCATGCCCTTGAGCCCCCGCGTGATCCGCGACAGCTCCTGCACCCGGTTGTCGGGGGTGGAGCCCTCCATCAGCTGGAGGTAATCGATCACGATCAGGCCCAGTTCCTTGCCCTGCTCGGCCATCAGCCGGCGGCAGAGGGAGCGCATCTCGAGCACCCCGGCGTTGGGTTTGTCGTCGATGAACAGGGGCAGCTGGCCGAGGGTGTTGATGCCCTGGCCCAGCAGCGGCCATTCCTCCTGCTGCAGCCGGCCGGTGCGCAGCCGGCCGCTCTCGATGCCCACCTCCATCGACAGCAGCCGGTAGGTGAGCTGCTCCTTGCTCATCTCCAGGGAGAACACGCACACCGGCAGCTGGTGGATCTGGGCCACGTTCTTGGCGATGTTGAGCACGATCGAGGTCTTCCCCATCGCCGGCCGGCCGGCCACGATGATCAGATCGCTGCGTTGCAGTCCCTGGGTGATGGCGTCGAGGTCGTAGAAGTTGACCGGGATGCCCGCCACCGAGGTGCCGAGCGAGCGGCTCTCGATCTCGTTGAAGGTGCTGGTGAGGATCTCGGCGGTGGGGGTGAGCCCCACGGAGGGCTTTTCCTGGCTGATCGCGAAGATCTGCTGCTCGGCTTCATCCAGCACCTGCTCCATGGGCTTGGCCTGATCGAAGCCGAGCTTGATCACCTCGTTGCCGGAGCGGATCAGCTGCCGCCGCAGGTACTTGTCCATCACCAGGCGGGCCACCTGGTCGATCGAGGCGGTGCTGAGGGTGCGCTCCACCAGCTCCACCAGCCGGTTGCTGCCGCCCACTTTCTCCAGCTGTCCGGTGTCGGCCAGCCAGGCGGCCATGGCCGTGAGGTCGGTGGGTTTGCCCTGGCCGTGCAGCATCAGGGCCGTGCGGTAGATCTCCCGGTGGGCGCCGAGGTAGAAGGCCTCCGGCCGCAGCACATCGGCGATGCGCCCGAGGGCATCGGGATCGAGCAGGATGCCGCCGAGAACCGCTTCCTCCGCCTCCAGGTTCTGAGGGGGAACCTGATCGGGCAGGGCCTCGAAGCGGGCCTCGTCCTGGTCCCGGCCGCGGCGCCGAAAGGACGGTGTCAGGGCGGCGGCGGGTGGCGCCGTGTCGCCATGCGCGCCAGCGGGGCCCCACTCGGGGCCGCCCTCAGGGGCCGGCAGGGGAACACTCACCATCGGCTGAGGCTAGGTCCAGGCTGGGAGTGCGGCGGTGCGTGCGGCCGCCAAAAGAAAACGCCGGCCCGCAGGGGACCGGCGCGGACACGGACGTCCTGAACGGGCGCCAGCTCAGTGGCTGACGACTTCCAGGTTGATTTCCGCGGTGACCTCGGGATGCAGTTTCACCTGCACCTTGTAGGAGCCGGTGCGGTGGATCTCGGGAACGGAGATGTCGCGGCGGTCGAGTTCCTTCTTGGTGGCGGCTTCGATCGCTTCGGCCACATCGCCGTTGGTGACGGTGCCGAACAGCACGTCGTCGCCACCGGTCTGTTTCTTGACGGTGAAGCGGCCGATCGTGGTCAGGGCTGTGCGGAAGGCCTCGGCCTCCTGTTTCAGGGCTGCCTGGCGCTCGGCCTCCTTGGCGCGGCGGTGCTCCACCTGGCGCAGCACGGCGGCCGTGACGGCAACGGCCTTGCTCTGGGGCAGCAGGAAGTTACGGGCGTAACCGGGAGCCACCTCCACCAGGTCCCCCTGTTTGCCGAGGCTGTAAACGTCCTCGCTGAGGACGACGGAGACGCGCTTGGCCATGGAAACAGAACGGCGGGAACAAGGGATCGGGCAGGGACCGCCGGCGTGACGGCCCGCATCCTGAAGCGATCAGCGATCCTAGATCACCGGTTGGATTGCCTTGCCGGCGGCGGCGGGCAGGCGCACCTGGGTGGCCAGGCCCAGGGCTCGCAGCAGACGGATGTGCTGCCAGGTGAGGTCGAACTGGCGGGCGCCGAAGCCGTGGCGGGCTGAATGGGGGAAGGCGTGGTGGTTGTTGTGCCAGCCCTCGCCGAAGGTGAGGGCCGCCACCCAGGGGTTGTTGCGTGACTCGTCGCCGCTGGCGTGGGACACGCTGCCCCAGCAGTGGGTGGCGGAGTTCACCAGCCAGGTGCAGTGGTACAGCACCACCAGGCGGAGGGGGATTCCCCACAGCACCAGAGCCCAGCCGCCGGCCCCGGTGACGGTGCCGATCCAGAACAGCAGGAGGCCGACAGGGATCTGCAGGAGCAGGAAATTGGTGTTGAGCCAGCGGTAGTAGGGGTCGCGCTGCAGATCACCGGTGAGGCGGGGCACGGCGGCCATGGCCGGAATCTCCTCGAACATCCAGCCCATGTGGCTCCACCAGAAGCCCTTGTGGCTGTTGTGGTGGTCGGCGTCGGTGTCGGAGAACTTGTGGTGGTGGCGGTGCAGCCCGGCCCAGTCGATCGGACCGTGCTGGCAGCTCAGGGCGCCGCAGGTGGCGAAGAAGCGCTCCAGCCACTGGGGCACCCGCAGGGCCCGGTGGGCCAGCAGGCGGTGATAGCCGAGGGTGACCCCGAGGCAGCCGGTGATCCAGTAGAGCACCAGCATGCTGGTGACGGCCGGCACGCTCCAGAACTGGGGCAGCAGGGCGACCAGCGCCAGCACGTGGACCACGGCCATGAAGCCGATGGTGGCCCAGCGGGTGCCCCTGGGCGCCGAGGGCGTGGGTTCGCCGCGTCGCGGGCGGTGCAGAGCCTCGGCTCTGGAGAGGGAGAGCGCGGCGGGAGCGAGGCTGGCGACACCGGAGGGGCGGGTGGCTGCGGGCCTCGCGGCAGGGACGGCGCGGATTGAAGGGGGGGAGGGTCGCCGAACGGTGGCGGTCATGCGGGCTTGGTCCTGATCGGTCTTTTAGAATGGTAGCAGTACGAATCCAGATCAGTTGGGATATCAGGTAGAAATCGAATCAGGGCGTGAAGCTTTTTCGTATCTGATCAGAGCCTGGCATGAGCGCAACGGCTGGTCTCACCGGGTGCTGCCCGGCCTGGCGGAGGTGCTCGACCTGGGTCGGATCCACGCCTCCCAGGTGTCGATGCTGCGCAACCGCAAGCTCGCCTCTCCCGGCCCTGAGGTGTTCCTGGCTCTTGGCTGCATCAACCAGTGGCTGGCGGCCGGCGCCGATGCCCACGGGACCCCCCTGGCCGGCCACCCCGACCTGATCGAGGCCCTGGGTCAGGGGGCCCTGCCCCTGCTCAGCGACGACGGAGTGCCCCTGGGACCCGGCGATCTGCTGGAGATCTTTGTGGGCCTGGTGCCACCGCCACGGGCCTTCGATCTGCGCATTGCCGAGGACGAAGCGGCAGGCCTCAGTTTCGCCCTGGCCGAGTTGCTCTGCGCCGGGCGGCCCTGGCGGCTCTGCCGCGACCAGGTGCTGGCGGCCTACCCGGTGGCCAAGACCCAGCGCCGGGAGCGCTTCGCGGCGGTGATGAGCGGCCAGCGTGATTACAGCGCCGCCGAGCTCGATGCCGAGCTGATGGACCTGCACCGCACCCTGGTGGGGCTGGGGGTGGCCGCCGAGCAGGAGATCAGCGCCGACCGCTTTCTGGAGGTGCTGCGCCACAAAGCCCGCCTGCAGCAGCAGACGGGCCGGGAGGATCTGGCCGAAGCGATCCGTCAGGAGCTGGTGGCCGAGGGCAGCGGCTGACCCACATGGGCCACCCGGATCCGTTTGGCCAGACCCAGGGCGCGCAGCACCTTGATGTGCTGCCAGGTGATGTCGAACTCGAACCAGCGCAGGCCGTGGCGCGCGCTGGCGGGGTGGGCGTGGTGGTTGTTGTGCCAGCCCTCGCCGAAGGAGAGGATCGCCACCCACCAGCAGTTGCGCGAGAGGTCGGGGCTGTCGAAGTTGCGGTAGCCGAAGGCGTGGGTGGCGCTGTTCACCAGCCAGGTGACGTGATAGACGATCGCCAGCCGCAGAGGGATGCCCCAGAGCACCAGACCCAGCCCGCCGCCGGGCACGCCGGCCCGCTCGCCGTACCACCAGAGTGCGGCACCCAGGGGCACCTGCAGCAGCAGAAACCAGCGGTCGAGCCAGCGGTAGAGGGGATCACGCTGGAGATCGCCGGTGAAGCGACCCATCTGGCGCACCGCCGGAATGTCGTGGAGCATCCAGTCGCTGTGACTCCACCAGAGGCCGCGGCCGGCATCGTGGTGGTCATTGGGCTGGTCGGAATACTTGTGATGGTGGCGGTGCAGACCCACCCACTCGATCGGTCCGCTCTGGCAGGCCAGGCTGCCCATCAGCACCAGGGAGCGCTCGAGCCATTTCGGCGCCACGAAGCTCCGGTGGGCCAACAGGCGGTGCAGCCCCAGGGTCACACCCAGCACCGTGGTCCAGTAGAGGGCCGCCAGCACCAGCACCCCCTGCCAGCTCCAGAAGCGGGGCAGCAGGGCGAAGACGGCACCCACGTGGATCGCCAGCATGAAGCTGGTGGTGCCGAACTTGTACTTGCGCTGGCTGGGGGGCAGAGGCTGACGGCGCCCGCTCACCGACGCGCGGATGGCGGCGTCCTGATGCTCGGCGGCGTGGCCCCGCAGGGCCTGACCCGCAGACCCGATCTGGGGCAAGGCGGATGCTGGATCTGAAGCGGCAACCAAATGAACTCTCGCGATGGTGGCGCAGGCTTGAGTCCGTCATCTCCCCTGCGGCGGGCGATCCCGTTGCAGGGAACCCATCAGGCTGAGGTGTGACCCTGGCCTGGGATGTCGGCGGATATGTAGCCGATGCATCGCCGTGAAATCTAGCGGCGTGGAGGAAGCCCCCAGGCAGCATGGCGCCGCGAGCCGGTTTCAGGCCATGACGACAGCGGCAATGAGCGCGGGAGCCCACAGCGGCTGGGCCCGGGATCGGGTGGCCGCCGCCGCCGAGCGGATCGCTCCGCTGGCGGCGGTCCGCACCGCGGCCGTCCAGCCGGCCCTGGCGCGGGTGCTTGACGCCTTTGCCGCCGAGCGGCTCGGCACCCACCACTTCGCCTCCGTCAGCGGTTACGGCCATGGCGATCTGGGCCGGGAGGCGCTCGATCGGGTTTTCGCGCGGGTGCTCGGAGCCGAAGCCGCTGCCGTGCGCCTGCAGTTCGTCAGCGGCACCCATGCCATCGCCGCCGCCCTGTTCGGTGTGTTGCGCCCCGGTGATCGCCTGCTCGCCCTCACCGGCCGCCCTTACGACACCCTCGAGGAGGTGATCGGTCTGCGTGGCCATGGTCAGGGCTCCCTGGCCGACTTCGGCATCCATTACGACGAGCTGCCGCTCACGGTCGCCGGCGCGGTGGATGAGGACGGCCTGGCGTCGGCCCTGGCGCCGCCCACGCGCATGGTGCTGATTCAGCGCAGCTGCGGCTACAGCTGGCGGCCCTCCCTGAGCGTGGAGTCGATCGCCCGTCTCTGCGAGCGGGTGGAGGCCCTCCGTCCGGGCTGCATCCGCTTCGTCGACAACTGCTACGGAGAGTTCGTCGAGGGCCTCGAGCCGACGGCGGTGGGAGCCGATCTGATCGCCGGCTCGCTGATCAAGAACCTCGGCGGCACCATCGCTCCCACCGGCGGCTACGTGGCCGGCCGCGCCGAGCTGGTGGAGCAGGCCTGCTGCCGGCTCACGGCACCCGGCATCGGCAGCGAGGGCGGCACCGGTTTCGATCTCTATCGCCTGCTGTTCCAGGGGCTGTTCCTGGCGCCCCAGATGGTGTCGGAAGCCCTGATCGGCGCTGAACTCACCGCCGCGGTCTTCAGCGATCTGGGCTTTGCCGTTCAGCCCCGGGTGGGGGAGCAGCGCAGCGATCTGATCCAGGCGGTGCGCTTCGGTGCCCCCGAGCCCCTGATCCGTGTGTGCCGGGCCTTCCAGTCGTGCTCGCCGGTGGGGAGCTATCTCGATCCGGTGCCGGCGCCGATGCCCGGCTACGCCAGTGAGCTGGTGATGGCCGGCGGCAGCTTCATCGACGGCAGCACCAGCGAGTTCTCGGCCGATGGCCCCCTGCGCGAGCCCTACGTGCTGTTCACCCAGGGCGGCACCCACCGCAGCCACGTGGCCCTGGCGCTGGAGCGGGCCCTGGCGGCGCTGGGCCCCGGAGGGTGCTCCTGAGCGCGCCGGCCCCCCGGGAGCCACACTGGACCCAACCGTCTTCCGGTCCGCGATGGCCCTCCAGGTCCCCGACGACTGCCGCTACGCCGACAGCCATGAATACGTGCGCCCGGAGGGGGAGCTGGTGAGGGTGGGGGTGAGTGCCTTCGCCGTCGACCAGCTCGGCGACATCGTCTTCGTGGAACTGCCCGAAACCGGCACTCAGCTGGAGCGCGGCAGCAGTTTCGGCACGGTGGAATCGGTCAAGGCCGTCGAGGAGATGTACGCCCCGATCAGCGGCACCGTGGAGCTGCGCAACGAGGCGGTGCTCTCCAGCCCCGAGGAACTGCAGAACGATCCCTATGGGGAGGGTTGGTTGCTGCTGCTGCGCCCCAGCGATCCCACCCAGCTCGACGATCTGCTGGAGCCCGACAGCTACCGCGCCAAGCTGGCGGGCTCCTGAAGGCTGGTCTGCCGGGGCGAAGTCCCTAGGATCCTGCGCTAAGCCGGACCGGGTGGCGTGAGCGTCGAGAGCAGCAGCGACAGCGCCGTGGCCGGCGCCCCCCGGGGTCCATCTCCTTTTCTGCAACGCCATCTGGGCCCATCCGCCGCCGAGCAGGCCCGGATGCTCGAGCGCGTGGGCTGCACCGATCTGGAGGGCTTCGTGGCGGAAGTCGTTCCCGCTGACATCCTGATTCCAGCCAGCGCCGCCGAGCAGGATCTGCCCGAGGGCGTCGGGGAGGCCCAGGCCCTGGCGGAACTGCGCCGGATCGCTTCCCTCAACCAGGTGCGTCGCAGCCTGATCGGCCTGGGGTATTACGGCACCGCCACCCCGGCCCTGATCCAGCGCCATGTGCTGGAGAACCCCTGCTGGTACACCGCCTACACCCCTTACCAGGCGGAGATCGCCCAGGGGCGGCTGGAGGCCCTGCTCAATTTCCAGACCCTGATCAGCGAGCTCACAGCCCTGCCGATCGCCAACGCCTCGCTTCTGGACGAGGCCACGGCGGCGGCCGAGGCGATGTCGCTCAGTGCCGGTGCCTGCCGCCGCGGCGAGGCCCGCCGCTTCCTCGTGGATGAGCAGGTGTTTCCCCAGACCCTGGAGGTGCTGCGCACCCGGGCCGAGCCCCTGGGGATTCTGATCGAGACCTTCGATCCAGCCACGGTTTCTTCAGCCAGCAGCAGCGCGGCCGCTGCTGGCGATCAGCTCTTCGGCTCCGATGTCTTCGGTGTGCTGCTGCAACTGCCCGGCAGCCGTGGTCGTCTCCTCGATCCCACGGCGGTGATCGCGGCGGCTCACGAGGCCGGCGCCATGGTCACCGTCGCGATCGATCCCCTCGCCCAGGTGCTGCTGGAGCCCGTGGGTGCCCTCGGCGCCGACATCGCCATCGGCAGCAGCCAGCGGTTCGGGGTGCCCCTGGGCTTCGGTGGACCCCACGCCGCCTTCTTCGCCACCACCGAGGCCCACAAGCGCCAGATCCCCGGCCGTCTGGTGGGCCGCTCCCTCGATGCCGAGGGCCGGCCGGCCCTGCGCCTGGCTCTGCAGACGCGCGAGCAGCACATCCGCCGCGACAAGGCCACCAGCAACATCTGCACCGCCCAGGTGCTGCTGGCGGTGATGGCCGGTTTCTATGCCGTGCACCACGGGCCCGAGGGGCTCAGCGCCATCGCCCGGCGGGTGCTGCGCCTGCGTGCCGCCCTGGCCCTGGGGCTCGCTCGCCTCGGCTTCCAGTTCGATGCCGGCCCGGCCTTCGGCACCCTCAGCGTGCTCACGGCCGAAGCCGCCGCGCTGCTGGAGCGGGCGGAGGCCGCCGGCTTCAACCTCAGGCCGCTCATGTCCCCGGTCGGGGTGCTGGAGGGGGTGGCCCTCAGCCTCGATGAGCGCAGCGATGAGGCCGAGATCGACCAGCTGCTGGCGCTGTTCGCCGCCGCCGCCTCTGCCGAAGCCCCTTCGGCCGCCGCCCTGCTGGCCGAGCTGCCCGCTGATCAGGAGCTGCTGGCGGGCCTGCCCCTGCGCCAGGGCCCCTGGCTGCGGCAGGACGTCTTCCAGCGCTACCGCAGCGAGTCCGAGCTCCTGCGCTACATCCAGCGCCTGGCGTCCCGCGACCTCTCCCTGGTGCACGGGATGATCCCCCTGGGGAGCTGCACGATGAAGCTCAACGCTGCCGCCGAGCTGGCGCCGGTGAGCTGGGCCGAGTTCGCCGACCTGCACCCCCTGGTGCCGCCCTCCCAGGCCAGGGGATATGCCCGTCTGATCGCTGATCTGGAGAGCTGGCTGGCGGTGATCACCGGTTTCGCTGGCGTGTCGTTGCAGCCCAATGCCGGCTCCCAGGGGGAATACGCGGGCCTGCTGGTGATCCGCGCCTGGCACCGCAGCCGCGGCGACGATCACCGCGATGTCTGTCTGATCCCCACCAGCGCCCATGGCACCAACCCGGCCAGCGCGGTGATGGCGGGCCTGCGGGTGGTGCCTGTGGCCTGTGACGACAAGGGCAACATCGACCTGGTGGATCTGGAGGCCAAGGCCCAGACCCATGCCGCCTCCCTGGCGGCGGTGATGGTCACCTACCCGTCCACCCACGGGGTGTTCGAGCCCGGCATCCGCCGTCTCTGCGACGTGATCCACCGCCATGGCGGCCAGGTCTATCTCGACGGGGCCAACCTCAACGCCCAGGTGGGCCTGGCCAAGCCGGGCCTCTACGGCGCCGATGTCTGCCACCTCAACCTGCACAAGACCTTCTGCATCCCCCACGGCGGTGGTGGCCCCGGGGTGGGGCCCATCGGGGTGGCCGCTCACCTGGTGCCCTTCCTGCCCGGTCAGGCCCAGGGCATCGGCGCGGTGGCGGCGGCCCGCTGGGGCAGCGCCGGCATCCTGCCGATCAGCTGGATGTACATCCGCATGATGGGGGGCGCGGGTCTGCGCCAGGCGAGCTCCATGGCCCTGCTGGCGGCCAACGTGATCGCCGAGCGCCTTGAGCCCCATTACCCCGTGCTCTTCCGGGGACCGGGCGGTCGGGTGGCCCATGAATGCATCCTCGATCTGCGACCGCTCAAGCGCAGTGCCGGTCTGGAGGTGGATGACCTGGCCAAGCGTCTGATGGACTACGGCTTCCATGCCCCCACCGTGAGCTGGCCCGTGGCCGGCACGGTGATGGTGGAGCCCACCGAGAGCGAATCGCTCGCGGAGATCGATCGGTTCTGCGAGGCCCTGATCGCGATCAGGGCCGAAACGGCGGCGATCGAGGCCGGCCAGGTGGACCCCCTCGACAACCCGCTCAAGCGTGCGCCCCACACCCTGGCGGCCGTCACGGCCGATGACTGGGGCCGTCCCTACAGCCGGCAGCAGGCCGCTTTCCCCGCCGGGGAGGGCCAGCACGCCACCAAGTTCTGGCCGGCGGTGGCCCGCATCGACAACGCCTACGGCGACAGGAATCTGGTCTGCACCTGCCCATCGGTGGAGGAGCTGGCGGCGGTGCCCCTGGGGGCGGTCCCGGAAGGGGTAGCCACGGCACCAGCCCTGGCTGGCCATGGGCGTTAAGATCCCGCCAAGTTGATCAATCCACAGGTTTTCTTTTGAATCCAGGGGTTGCTTCTTTTCGTTGATCTGTGAGAAATGCGCCCGGAAGTTCCGGTTCCGCTGCTCCTTCCGACCCGCCCATTGGCCACGCCGACCCATCCATGAACGGCAACAACGACGACACTTCCGGTCCTGCGGCCATTCGTCGCCTGGTGAGGGCCGATGCCCAGGCGGCCAGTCAGCCGGGGTCGACGACCAGGCCGGGTCCGTCCCTGCCGGCGGTGCCCTCCGCCCTTGTCCATTCCCACGACCGGGGAGAGATCTTCCGCGAAGAGGGCACCAATGTGCTGCGGGTCCCCTTCGGAGTGCGTCAGGCCAAGCGCCGTCGCAGCGAGCGCCCGGAGCGTTGGGCCACTGTCGTGCTGACGTTCCAGGCAGCCGGCGGCCCCACCCCCACGCCGCCCCAGGCGGCCTGAGCTCCTCAGGGGCCAGGTCTGCTGTCCGGCTCAGGCAGCCCGGGTGAGACGCCAGTCGACCAGGGCCTTCACGTCAGCCAGAGAGCTGGCGGGGGTGCGGAACGGCAGCACCGGCATCGGGCTGCGCTCAGGCCGCACCAGCCAGGTGAGATCGGCCTGGGGCATCAGCACGAAGCCGCGGTAGCGAACGATCCAGCGCTTGGGTTCCAGATCGGGGACCACACGCAGGGCAGGGGCGTAGGGATCGTGGGTCGCCATGACCAGGCGCGCGATGGAACGTCGGAATCCATTGCAGGGGCAGGGCTGATCAGGCGCAGCATCACAGGCTGCCTTTCCGAAAAACGGTCATGATTTGTCATGAATTGCCGTTCCCGTCGTCAGAAGCGGGAGCCTGGCTGCTTCAGAAACGCCAGTTCACCGGCGCTGGAGCTGCGCCCAAGGACCTCGTTGCGGTGCGGGAAGCGCCCGAAGCGGGCGATCACATCCCGGTGGCGGCGGGCAAACGCCGTGGTTTCGGCATCACAGAAGCGCTCGAACAGCTCCAGCCCCTGGTCCTGGATCGCCAGGTCCTCGCTGTGCATCAGGGGCATCAGCCAGAACTGGCGCCGCTCGCGCCTGGGTTCGGCTTCGATCCAGCCCATGGCGAGGGCCCGTAGGCTCAGCTCCAAGGCCGCGGCATCCCCGGAGAACGCCTCGGGCGTCCCGCGCCAGAGCTGTCTGGGCAGCTGATCGAGCAACAGCACCAGCGCCAGTGCTGAGTCGGGATCGTCGGCCCACGGTCGCAGCTCCCCGGCCAGGGCCCGCTCGCCGAGCGCCCCGAAGCGCTCGCGCACCTGCTGATCGAAGCCTGGATCCTTGCGGAACCACTGGACCGGCCGGCACTCCTCGAACCAGAAGTGCAGCAGATCGTGGGCGTCCGGCCCGTTCATGCCAGCTCGAACAGCAGCAGATCGGTGCCGGCAGCCCTGGCCGTGAGCGCCCCTGATCCCCTGGCCAGGAAGCCGAGGCCATCACCGGCCTCCAGGAGCCGGCTGCCATCCGGGCCGTTGAGTTCCACGGCACCATCGATCAGCTGCAGCCAGGCCTGGCGCCCGGCCATCAGGGGCAGCTCCAGGCTGACGCCTTCGCCGGGCCGGGCCCGCCACAGCCGCACCGGCCGGTGGATCGCCATGGCCCCCTGGGTCTCCTGGGGATCGAGCACCAGGGTCCAGTCGTCGCCGAAGTGGAAGGCCTTCTGCTCATAGGCCGGCTTGATGCCCCGGCTGCTGGGCTCGATCCAGATCTGCAGCAGCCGGCAGGGGCGTCCCGATTCATTGATCTCGCTGTGGACCACCCCGGTGCCGGCGCTCATGCGCTGCACCTCCCCCGCCCTCAGCACGGCGCCATGGCCCATCGAATCGCGATGGCTGAGTTCCCCCTCCACCATCACCGTGATGATCTCCATGTCGCTGTGGGGATGCATCCCGAAGCCACGGTGCGGGGCGATGGTGTCCTCGTTGATCACCCGCAGGGGGCCGTAGCCCATCCAGGCCGGGTCGTAGTGGTGGCCGAAGCTGAAGGTGTGCCAGCTCTCGAGCCAGTCGAGCCGGCCGTGGAAGCGCTCGGCCGCCGGGCGCAGCAGGGTTGCGGTGCGTGGGGTGGTGGTCATGGCAGGGCGGGGTAGTCGGTGTATCCGGCGGGGCCCGGGGTGTAGAAGGTGGCGGGGTCGGGGCTGTTGAGCGGGGCCCCACGCCGCAGACGCTCGGGCAGATCGGGGTTGGCCAGGAAGGCCGTGCCGAAGGCCACCGCGTCGATGGTGCCGGCGGCGATGGCTGCGCTGGCCTCGCTGCCGTCGTACCCCATGTTGGCGATCAGGGTGCCGTTGAAGTGTTCGCGCACCGGCGCGAGCACATCCCCATGCTGCTGGCCGAGGAGATCGCCGCGCATCACATGGAGGTACTCCAGACCGCAGCCATTGAGCCGCTCCGCCAGCCAGCGGCTGAGGCCGACCGGATCGGAATCGACCATGGCGTTGTAGCTGTTGAGCGGCGAGATCCGCAGTCCCACCAGCTCCGCCTCCTGGCGCACCGCCTCGATCACCTCGAGCACCAGGCGGGCCCGGTTCTCGATCGGACCGCCATAGGGGCCAGCGCGGCGGTTGCTCCCGTCGCGCAGGAATTCATCGAGCAGATAGCCGTTGGCGCCGTGCACCTCCACACCGTCGAAACCAGCGGCGATGGCGTTGCGGGCCGCCTGGCGGAACCCGGCCACGATGGCGGGCAGCTCCGCGTCGGCCAGCTCCCGCGGCACCACGTAGGGCTTCTTGCCCTCTGGGGTGTGGATCTCATCGCCGCTGATGGCGATCGGGCTGGGGGCCACCGGCTGCCGGCCTCCGTTGAGGAGCGGGTGGCAGGCCCGTCCCCCGTGCCAGAGCTGCAGCACGATGCGGCCTCCCGCCGCATGCACCGCGTCGGTGGTGAGCGTCCAGCCGTCGATCTGGGCCTGGGAGTGGATGCCCGGTTCACGGATGAACGACGACTCCCCCTCCATCACCATCGTGGCCTCGGCGATGATCAGTCCCGCCGAAGCCCGCTGGGCGTAGTACTCAGCCATCAGCGGGCCCGGCACATGGCCCGCCTCGGCCCGTGAACGGGTGAGGGGGGCCATCAGCACCCGGTTGGGCAGCTCCAGGGGGCCGAGCCGCAGGGGAGTGAACAGGTCGGCCATCGGGGAAACGTGCGGGTGTCGGAGATGAGGCCGGCGCTCGGGGGCAGCCGGCGATCGAGTCAGGACAGGGATCAGGCCGCCAGCAGCTCAGGTTCGCGGTAGGGCTCGAAGCTGGCCTTGCGGACCCCGCAGATCGGGCATTCCCAGTCGTCGGGGATGGCTTCGAAGGGGGTGCCGGCGGCGATGCCGGAGTCGGGATCGCCGATGGCGGGGTCGTAGATCATCGAGCAGACCTTGCAGATCCAGAGGCCGGGCAGCGGCTGGCTGGCCTCACCGGCCTTGCCCTCACCGGAGAGGGCCTTCAGGGCGATGCCGTAGCGGTCGGCATGGTGGTGCTCGATGGGGGTGAGGAAGCCGAAGTTGCTGGCGGCCTTGCGGAAGACTCCGGCATGGTCTTCCGATTCGGCGATCTGCTCGTTGAATTCGGCTTCGGCCGTGGCATCGCGTTCGGCGCGGGCCGCGGCGGCGAACTCCGGATACATGGTGGTGTACTCGTAGGTTTCGCCTTCGATCGCCAGTTCCAGGCAGCGGGCGAGCACCGCCCGCTTCTGCTCGTCCGAGAGGCTGGCGGGATCGTCGACCACCAGCTCGGGATGGAGCAGGCGGAAGTGGGCGAAGGCGTGCTCGGTCTCCTGGTTGGCGGTGTCGCGGAAGAGCCGGGTCAGCTCCGCATGGCCGAGCTTCTTGGCCAGATCGGCGAAGAAGAGGTATTTGCGGTTGGCCATGCTCTCGCCGCCGAAGGCGGCTTCAAGGTTGGCGCTGGTGAGGGGGTTGGAGAGATCCATGGACACAGAGGAGCGGGTTGGCCGGTCTCCCCAGACCCTAGCACTAAGTCGGACTGAGTATGAGTTAGCTGGATCAGTAGTTGGCGCCGCTGCGCCGCTTGTGCACCGCCGTGGTGCCTGTGGGATCCAGCACGGCGCCCTGGCTCACGACGGCGTAGATCAGCCAGTGGTCCCCGCACTCCATCCGCTGGCTCACCCGGGCCTCGAGCCAGGCCAGGGCCTCCGGCAGCACTGGCTGGCCTCCCGGACTGCTCTCCAGCTCCAGCCCCGCGAAACGGTCGGCACCGGGGGGAAAGGGTTGCAGGAACTGCTTCATCGGTCCGCTTTCCCGTCCGGCGGCCAGCACGTTGAGGACAAACACATCGCCCACGTGCAGCAGCGCCTCGACGGCGCGGTCCCTGGCCACCGCCACCGTGAGGCCCGGTGGGCTGAAGCTGGCCTGGCTGACCCAGCTGGCCACCATCGCCCCCGACAGGGCGCTCGCTCCCTCCCCCTTGCGTGTGGTCAGGACACAGAGGGAGCCCACCACGCGCCCGAGCGCCAGCACCGCCGGGTTGCTGCGGCTTTCGTTCAGGCCACCGCCGGCCACCCGCTTCTGGCGCTTCTGACGCTGCTGCAGGTCTCGTCCCAGGGCCGTGCCGGTTTCCTCCAGCCGTTTGAGGGTGGCGCCATCGGGGCTGAATTTGATCCGGATCGGCTCGAAGGCGAAGCGGAAGCCGCCGTCGCGCAGCTTGCTCTCGAGCAGATCGATGGCCTCGCCACTCCAGCCGAAGCTGCCGAACACGCCCACCGGTTTCTCGCGGTCGCCTTCCGCCAGCAGGGTGCCCAGGGCCGAAACGATCGGCGTGGGGGCATGGCCCCCGAGGGTGGGGGAGCCGATCATCAGCGCGTCGCAGCCGCGGATCGTCTGCAGGAGCTGCTCGGGGGGCGCGAATTCGCAGTTCAGGCTCTCGACCCGGACCCCTGTGCGCGCCACCCCCTGGGCCAGGGCGTCAGCGATGGCGGCGGTGTTGCCGTAGGCGCTGGCATAGAGCAGGGCCACCGAGAGCTGGGCCTTCTCCTGGCTTTCACCCCAGCGGCGGTAATCGGCCAGCAGACTGCGCCAGCTTTCGCTGATCGCCGGACCGTGGCCCGGCGCGATCGTTCGGATCGCCAGCTCATCGAGGCGGTCGACCACCGTTTCCACCTGGCGGGCCATCGGCGCCATCAGGCAGTCGTAGAAGTAGCGGCGATCCTCCTCCGTGCTGTCGCGGTTGGCCTCGGCCCAGCTCTCGCTGCAGAGGTGGGCGGCGAAGAACTTGCCGCTCATCAGCAGGCCGGTGCGCTCCTCGAAGGCCACCAGGGCACTGGGCCAGCGGGGTGTGGGGGTGGGGATCAGGGTGAGCCGGTAGCCGTTCGCCAGCTCCCGGCTCACTTCCTGCTTGATCACATCGATCGGCGGCAGCGGCGGCAGTGGGGGCTCAGCCTCCGCATCGCTGGCGGCGGGTTTGCGCTGGCTCCAGAGTTCCTCCAGCAGCCTGGCGCCGGCGTTGGAGGCCACGAGCATCAGGGCCGGCCAGCGCAGCGCCAGCTCCCGCAGCAGCGCCACCCGGTTCGGGTTGAGGTGGCCGACCACCACCTTCAGCGCCGCGTCGGCCGGGACCAGCTCCGCCAGCTGCTGCAGGAAAGGCTGCGCGAAGGAGGCCCCCGGCGGATGCACCAGCACCGGGGGGATCGGGGCGCCACCTGTCCTGCTGCCGGCCTCGAAGAGAAATGCATTGGCGGTGGTGCCCCGCTCCAGGCCGTATTCCACCTCGAAGCGCAGACGCTTGGGGCTGAGGCCCCGCAGGCAGATCAGTCCCGGCTCGATCGGCAGCACGATCACATGCCGGTCTGTGCCCGCTGCGGCGGAGGGGCGCGCGGCGGGGGAGGAGGAGGCCATCAGTAGTGGTTGCCCACCTTGCGGTGGTGCACGGCGGTGGTGGCCTCACTGTCGGCCACGGTGCCCTCCTCCACCTCGGCGTAGATGATCCAGTGGTCGGGTCCCTCCATGCGCTGGGCCACCCGGCAACCCAGGAAAGCCAGGGCATCGCCCAGCACAGGACCGCCTGCCGAGACCCCATCGAGGGTGGAGACCCCGGCGAAACGGTCGGCACCCGGCGGGAAGCGTTTGAGGAAGTGCCGCAGCAGCTCCTGGTGGTTGTCCTCGCGCAGGATGTTGAGCACGAAGCGGTCACCCACCTGCATCAGGGCCTCGATGGCCCGGTCCTTGGCCACGGCGATCGAGATCCCCGGAGGATCGAAGCTCGCCTGGCTCACCCAGCTGGCCACCATGGCGCTGCTGCGCTCCCCCTGGCGGGCGGTGACGATGTAGAGCCCGCCGCTGAGGCGGCCGAGGGCCTTGTCGAGGTCGCCATCGAGCGATTTCATCGCGGCGATCGTGCGGGCGCGGGTGAGCAGCTGGCCCAGGTCGGTGCCGGCCTCCTCGCAGCGCTGGTAATCGTTGCCGTCAGGAACCTGGCGGATGCGCAGCGGCTCGAAGGCTGATTTCTGCCCAAGGCTGCGCAGCTGGGTGGCGACGCTGTCGATCGGCTGGTCGTTGCCGCCGTAGGCGTCGTAGACCGCCACCCATTGCTTGGGTTTGAGGGCGGCGAGCAGGGTGCCGATCGACTGCTGCAGGTCCGGGTCGGTCTTGGCCGGCCAGGTGGGCACCACCACGGCGCTGGCTTCGCCCACCAGGGCCGCCAGTTCCTGGGCGTCGGTGGCGCGCAGATCCACCAGCTGCACCTGGGCTTCGGCCTTGCCGATGCCGCGGGCGATCGCCTGGCTGAGCCGGTCACAGAAGCCGTACTGGCTCACGTAGCAGACCGCGGCATAGGTTTCGCCGGCGCTGCGCTGGCTGCTCCAGTCGCGGTAGTCGCCGGTCCAGAGGCCCAGGTGATCGCGCAGCAGCGGGCCGTGGCCGGTGGCGATCATCCGGATCGGCGGCAGGGCGTCCATGCGCTTGAGGGCCTGCAGCACGCTGCGGGCGTTGGGCCCCATCAGACAGTCGTAGTAGAAGCGGAAATCGGGGGCGATGGCGCCGGGATCCACGTCGTAGATGTCGTCGCCGCAGTAGTGCAGACCGAAGGCATCACACGTGTACAGGATGCCGGTGCCGTGATCGAAGGAGAAGATCGTGTCGGGCCAGTGCAGGTTGGGGGCACTCAGGAATTCGAAGCGGTGCTGCACGCCGCTGGTTGGGTTAGTGCCCAGGTCGAGTTCCTCGCCGCTCTTGACGGCACGGCTGCGGAAGGGACGGTGCACCTGATCGGCCAGGAACTGGATCGCCACCTTGGAGGCCACGATCTCGATCTCGGGGTTGCGCTCCAGCAGGTGGCCGATCAGGCCGCTGTGATCCGGCTCGGTGTGGGACACGATCAGGTGATCGATCGCCAGCGGATCGATCTGCTCCTCAAGCAGGGGCAGCCAGGTGCCCGCGAACTTGAGATGGCTGGTGTCGATCAGGGCGGTGCGCTCACCGCGCACCAGGAAGGCGTTGTACGTGGTGCCGTTGCGCAGGCCGAACTCGATGTCGAAGCGGCTGCGGTCCCAGTCGAGGGAGCGGATCGTGGTGGTGTCGGGCCCGATCGCCTCGCACTGCAGGGAGAGGCGCGGGGGTGCAGCGGTGGCGACAGTCATCGACGGCGTCTGCGGGGACGTCGACTCTAGAAACGCCGTCGGGATTTCCTTGTTTCCTGAGGTGCCCGGGAGGGCCCAGGCCGATTCGGCCTTCTGATGGCCGCCATAGGCACGGCTTGGGCAGGCATTGCGGCTTCGCCTTCCATGCGTCGATCACTGTGCCGTCAGATAATCCACGCTTATCCGTTGGATATGAACTCTTTGCTTAACAAGGCGCCCAGTGCCACAGGGATGGAATTAACGTCTCCCGAACTTAATTTATTCGCCAGCCATGTCACACCTCTGAGGGCTCTTGAATCCTCAGGGAATTCGGTCCTCCAGCCCCAGCCCAGTCGCGAACTGCCTTGGCACTCTGCCCAGTTTCCGGCGACTGGCATGACCATCAATCACCTCCCTTCCCATTTCGGCCAAGCACCCATGACACTTGACTGAACAGGCGCCGCCAACGGGACGGCTCGTTTGAACTTTCCCGGCACAGATCAGGATTAAGCGTGAGGCCAGGCCCATCCGCCTGAGACCCTCATGTTCACCACCCACCAGGGTAGAGAACATCACGACGTCTGACTGCAGCCGACGTTTCGCAGTCCTGGGCTCTTCCCGGGCATTTCAATCACGGCAGGTGGCTTCGTTCCTGCCTATGGCGATGACAGCGGATCCGGCGCCTGCCGGCCCGCTGGCTGACGCGGGCTGAGGCCCATCAATCTGGTTGTAAACATGGGACATTTTTCGTCCCATGTCTCCATCTCACCCAATGTCCTAAATCATCAAAACATCAGAGGATCTGACTTGACCGAATTCATCACACTTTTCATCAAGCAGCTTCAGTCTCCAACACTTGGCTTCCTGATCGGAGGCATGGTCGTCGCCTCATTCGGCAGCCAGCTGGCCATTCCAGATTCGATCTACAGGTTCATCACCTTCTTCCTGCTGCTCAAGATCGGATTGACCGGTGGCATCGCCATTCGCAATTCCAACCCCGCCGAGATTTTCCTTCCGGCACTCGCGGCTGTGGCGCTTGGCATTGTGATCGTGTTCATCGGTCGTTACACCCTGGGGAAACTTCCAGGCATCAACGTGCCTGACGCTGTGGCCACAGGTGGCCTGTTCGGCGCGGTGAGTGGCTCCACTCTGGCCGCTGTTCTGCCGCAGCTGGATACCGCCAAGATCCCCTATGAGGCCTGGACGGCAGCCCTGTATCCCTTCATGGACATCCCGGCCCTGGTGACAGCGATCGTGGTGGCCAGCGTCTACCTCAGCAAGACGACCGGTAAGGCTGCCGAGAAAGTCGAGATCTGGTCGATCATCAAGGAAAGCGTGCAGAGCTCCGCCGTCACGTCGCTGCTTCTGGGTGTGGCCCTTGGCATTCTCACCAAGCCAGAGCCCGTCTATGAGAGCTTCTTCAATCCTCTGTTCCGCGGCTTCCTGTCGATTCTGATGATCATCATGGGGATGGAGGCCGCCCAGCGCATGAATGAGCTGCGCAAGGTTGCCCAGTGGTTTGCCATCTATGCTTTCTTCGCACCCATCCTGCATGGCTTTCTGGCATTCGGTCTCGGCCTTGTCATTCACAAGATCACGGGCTTCAGCATCGGTGGCGCTGTCGTGCTGGCGGTGATCGCCGCGTCGAGCTCGGATATCTCCGGCCCGCCGACCCTTCGCGCTGGCATTCCCTCGGCGAATCCCTCCGCCTATATCGGCGCCTCCACGGCCATCGGCACTCCGGTGGCGATCGCCATCTGCATCCCTCTGTTCATTGGGATTGCTCAGATGATCGGTGGTTAGGCTTCTTTCAAATTAAAACCAATCGCAACTTAAAGTCATGAGCCAACAGGTCTGGAAGCTGGTGATCGTTGGGGAGGAAATCCTCTCCAAGAAACTCATCAAGCTGATCAAGGCGGCAGGTGCCACCGGGTACACTGTGAATGCAGCTGGAGGGGAAGGCAGCCGCAATGTGCGCTCCACGGGAGATCCAATCGTCTCGCATACTCTCTCCAATGTAAAAATCGAGGTGCTCACTGGCACCCGCGAGCTGGCCGACAAGATTACCAACGAGATTGCAGCCAAGTTTTACGCGGACTACTCGATCATCACCTATATCTACCAGGTGGAAGCCCTGCGCGATCACAAGTTCTGATCTGATCTGTTTTCTATCCCGGCTGTGTGCCTGCACATGGTCGGGATTTTTCGTTTCAGGTCGTCCTAGCGGCGGCGCGGGTTCCACGCACGCAGCGGTGACGATCAGGGGTTACACAGCGGACAGTGCTGCGGATCGGCCTCGGCCCATCCATCGGGACGGGGGCGCTCCTCGGTGTGGGAGCAGCTGACGCAGCCGAAGCGCTCGGCGCGCGCCAGGGATGTGGGCCTGCCGCACCAGCCGCAGGGAAGGCCAGGCACCAGCTCCACCCCCCCCCAGCCCGGAGCGCCGCAGGCAAGGCAGGGGGTGGAGATCCGTCTGGCCAGCCTGGTGGCCAGGGTGCGCAGGCAGGCCATGCGGGTGGGGTTGCGGTGGGCGCGCATGTCGGTCTCCACCAAAGCCCGGCCATTGCTCGAGCCGGCTGCGGCTGCGCCGATCGCCTCAGCCAGCTGATGATGATCCTGCAGATCCTTGAAGAGCAGATCGTCGGCGCCAGGCCAGGGTTGATCGGGGCGCACGATCAGGCCGTGGGCGGGGAAGCCCACCCGTTGAGGCCAGCCCTCCAGCTCCGCCAGCTCAGCGGCACAGCGGTGGTCGAAATTGGTGCGGCGGGCGACCAGTCGCTCCCAGATCTCCAGGCCACGTTCCTGATCCAGGAACACCATCACCTCCAGGCCGGCCGCCAGGATGGGCAGAGCCGGGTGGGGGCCGAAGCTGCCCTCACTGGCCAGGCCGAGCGGCAGATCCAGCCACTCCATGCCCAGTAGGGCCTTGTGGCGGCAGATCGCCTCTGCTCCGTCCAGCCGCGGCTGCCGCCCGTCGAAGCTGCCGAGCCGATCCGTGTCGAGCCCCACGGGCCGCTCCAGATCCAGCTGGAGCAGGCTGCGGAACGGGCGGGCGATCGCCCTCTCCTTGCCATGCATGGTGGCCAGTGCCGCTGCACGGCCGCGGTAAAACTCCATTCCTGGGGGTGGTGCACCGGGCTGGAGCCCGGATTTGAGGCCACTACCTTAAAGAAAGGTGAGGCCAATTCTGGGGCACTGGATGTGCCTGTATTCGGTGGATTCGTGCGACTGATTGCCTGGACTTATCGCTGGCATACGTAATTCTGCCAGGCCCGAACGTCCACTGGTCAAGACTTGCGATTAAGGTCTCGCAACCGCCGCAACGGTGACCCATGTTCCATCCCTGAGGACCCTCGATTAAGCGCTCGGATTTCTGTCTCCACGTCCTAATCCGACTGCCCGCCTGATCTTTTCTTCACTCGGAATCCCGCCCTCCTTGGATGACACACCGTGTCGTCCTTCACTTTCTCCTGCCTTCCTGACCATGCTCAATCGTCGCAAGTTTCTTTCCGTTCTCAGCGCCACCCTGGCCGGCACCCTGATGCTGAATGCCTGTGGCAATCCACCCGAGAAAAGCTCAGGACCCGCTGCCGGCACGGCCCCCGTGGCTGATGCAGGTCTCGAGACCAAGTCCATCACCCTCGGCTATGTCCCCATCCTGGAAGCTGCTGCGCTGGTGGCGGGGGTGGAGAAGGGGTTCTTCGCCAAGCACGGCCTCGAGGTGAAGCTGGCCAAGCAGGCCAGCTGGCCCGCCGCTCGCGACAACGTGGTGATCGGCTCAGCCGGTGGTGGTATCGACGGCGGTCAGTGGCAGCTGCCCATGCCTCATCTGATCACGGAAGGCATCATCACCAACGGCAACAAGGTGCCGATGTACGTCCTGGCTCAGCTGAGCAGCCAGGGCAATGCCATCGCCGTTTCGAACTCCCTGAAGAAGGCCAATCTGCGGGTGGACCTCACCCCCGCTGCCCCCACGATCCTCGGCTTCCCCAAGACCGAAGGCCGTAAGTTCCGGGCCGCCCACACCTACCCCAATGCCAACCAGGACCTCTGGATCCGCTACTGGCTCGGGGCCGGCGGCATCGATCCCGACAAGGACATCGAGCTGCTGACCGTGCCCTCCACGGAGACGTTGCAGGGGATGCGCAACGGCACGATGGAGGCCTTCAGCACGGGCGATCCCTGGCCCTTCCGGATCGTGACCGACAACATCGGCTATACAGCGGCACTCACCGCCGAGATCTGGCCCGTGCATCCTGAGGAATTCCTGGGTGTGCGCGCTGACTGGGTGGACAAGCATCCGAAGGCGGCCGTGGCTCTGATCAAGGGTCTGATGGAGGCCCAGCAGTGGGCCGACAAGGCCGAGAACAAGGAAGCACTGGCGAAAATACTCAGTTCCCGCCAGTACTTCAACACTCCCGTCTCGGTGCTGGTGCCCGCGCTCAAGGCCGACTACAAGCTGGGTGCCGATCTCAAGCCCTCCACCGATCCCAAGCTGGGGCCGCTCTACTGGGCCAGCGACCGGGGCGTGATTTCCTACCCCTACAAGAGCCTGAGTCTCTGGTTCCTGGTGGAGTCGCTGCGCTGGAAGTTCCACCCCGGCAAGCTCGACACGATCGACCAGGCCAAGTCGCTGGTCGACAAGGTGAACCGGGAGGACCTCTGGCGTCAGGCCGCCACCGAGCTGGGCCTTCCCGCCGGGGACATCCCCACTGGATCCTCCCGCGGCAAGGAGACCTTCTTCGATGGCATCGTCTTCGATCCTGAGAACCCGCAGGCCTACCTCGACAGCCTGAAGATCAAGCGCTGAGTTCTCTCCAAGGCCCCCGGCACATGGACCCGCACCGGGGGCCCTTCATGGCCGAGGGCCTTCCGGGCCCCGGCCGTGCCTGTCCCATCCATCTCTTCCTCATCAGGACGACCGCGTCATGGTTTCCGTTCCCCAGCCACGCTCTGGATCCACGATGAATCCCATCCGCTGGCTGATGCTCAACCGCAGCACCTGGCTTTACCCCCTCCTGGGGATCGGCGGATTTCTGCTGGCCTGGCAACTCAGCGCCAGCCTGAATCTCACCCGCCTGCCGGGACCCCTCAGCCTCTGGACCGACGAGCGCACGCGCGAACTGCTGCTTTATCCCTTCTACGACCGGGGTGGCCTCGACAAGGGACTGTTCTGGCAGACCATGGCCAGTCTGGGACGCGTGGCCCAGGGGTACGTCCTGGCCGCATTGGTGGGTATCTCAGCAGGCATCACGGTGGGACTGAGCCCGGCGCTGAACAGGGCTCTCGACCCCCTCTTCCAGTTCCTGCGCATGGTGGCGCCTCTGGCCTGGGTTCCGATCGCCCTGGTGATCTTCCAGAAGAATCAGCCGGCGGCGATCTTCGTGATCTTCATCACGGCGGTCTGGCCGATCCTCATCAACACGGCCGAGGGGGTCCGCCAGATCCCCCAGGACTACCGCAACGTGGCCCTGGTGCTGCAGATGTCGAAAGGTCGTTTCTTCACCAAGGTGCTGCTGCCCTCAGCTCTCCCCTACATCTTCACCGGTCTGCGCATCTCGATCGGCCTGGCCTGGCTGGCGATCATCGCCGCTGAGATCGTCATGTCCGGCATCGTCGGCATCGGCTTCTTCATCTGGGATGCCTATCAGCAGAACTATGTCAGCGACATCGTGCTGGCTGTGATCTGGATCGGCGCCGTCGGTCTGCTGCTGGATCGTGGCATGGCCTGGCTGCAGAGCCGCCTCACCCCGGGCCAGTGATGGTCTTCTTTTCACCTACCAAACTCGAGCTCCGATTGAGGTCTGAACGATGACGGTACTGGTTGATGCCCTCACAGTCGAGAAAAGCTTTCCGTTGCAGGGTGGCGGAACCTACCTTGCCCTCAAGGGGATTGATCTGGAGATCCGCAAGGGGGAATTCATCTCCCTGATCGGCCACTCCGGGTGCGGCAAGAGCACCCTGCTGAACATGATCGCCGGCCTGGATCTGCCGACCGAGGGCACGGTGCTGCTCGACGGCGAAGCCATCAAGCGCCCGGGCCCCGACAAGATGGTGGTGTTCCAGAACTATTCGCTGCTGCCCTGGCTCACGGTGCGGGAGAACATCGCCCTGGCGGTGGATGAGGTGATGGGCAGGATCAGCTCCAGCGAGCGCGATACCCTCGTACAGGAGCACATCGACATGGTGGGCCTCGGCCCTGCGGCCTCAAAATTGCCCCTGCAGCTCTCCGGGGGCATGCGCCAGCGGGTGGCGATCGCCCGGGCCCTGGCGATCCGGCCCAAGCTGCTGCTGCTGGATGAACCCTTCGGGGCGCTCGACGCGCTCACCCGGGGCAATCTGCAGGAGAAGCTGATGCAGATCTGCAATGAGCACGAGCTCACCGCGGTGATGGTGACCCACGACGTGGACGAGGCGGTGCTGCTCTCCGACCGCATCGTGATGCTCACCAACGGCCCCGGCTCCAGGATCGGCGGCATCCTCGAGGTGGACATCCCCCGCCCACGGGCCCGCCTGGAGGTGGTGCACCATCCCAGCTACTACAGCCTGCGCTCGGAGATCATCTACTTCCTCAATCGCCAGAAGCGGGTGAAGCAGTGGCGGGCCCGGCCCCATGCCGTGGTGGCCCGCCATGGGCTGGAAAAGGTGAACCTGGATCTGGGCTTCCTGCCCCTGGCCGCCAGCGCCCCCCTGGCCGTGGCGGAAGCCCACGGGCTCTTCGCCAAGCACGGCCTCGATGAGGTGAGCCTGATCCGCGAAACCAGCTGGCGCGGCATCGTCGACGGGCTGGTGGACGGCACTCTCGACGCCTCGCTGATGCCGGCGGGGATGCCCACCTGGATGACGGCCGGCGGCCACGGCGGCACGCCCCTGCCGATCGTGACGCCGCTCACCCTCAGCCGCAACGGCAACGGCATCACCCTGGGCCGCCGCCTGGCGGAGCAGGGGGTGCGCACCGTGGAGGACTACCGCGCCTATCTCAAGAGCCACGAGCGCGAGCCCCACACGATGGGGATCGTGCACGAGGCCTCGATGCACAACCTGCTGCTGCGCTACTGGCTGGCGGCCAACGGCATCGACCCCGACAGGGACGTGCACCTGCAGGCCCTGCCGCCGGCCCAGATGCTCGCCGACCTCAAGGACGGCAGCATCGACGGCTACTGCGTGGGTGCCCCCTGGCTCGACCGGGCCATCCGCGACGGCCACGGCATCGCAGTGGCTGGCGATCTGGCGATCTGGCCCGGCCATCCCGGCAAGGTGCTGGGGCTGCGCGAAGACTGGGCGATCGCCTATCCCAACACCAACATCGCCCTCACCAAGGCGCTGCTGGAGGCCTGCCGCTACTGCGCCGATCCGGCCCACTGGGCCGAGCTGAGCGAGCTGCTCAGCGACCGCCGCTACCTCGGCATCAAGCCGGAGATGATCCGCTTCAGCGAGGCCAGCGCCGACGTGGACCGGGGCGGACCGGAGAGCGAGAGGGCGGTGCCGCACCACCTGTTCTTCGGGGAGGGACTGAACCGCCCCAGCCGCACCGAACACCTCTGGATGATGACCCAGATGGCCCGCTGGGGTGAGATCCCCCTGCCGCGCAACTGGGTGGAGATCCTCGAGCGCGTCTGCCAGGTGGGGGTGTTCAGCACCGCCGCCCGTGAGCTGGGCCTCGAGGTGGTCAGTTATCAGCGCCAGGGCATCGAGCTGTTCGACGGCCAGTCCTTCAACGCCGAAGACCCGATCGGCTACCTCAACAGCCAGACGATCAAACGCGATTTCAGCATTGCCGAGATCCCCCTGGCGCCACCCCGGCGCGATTGAGAGGAGGCCAGCCCCGGGCTTCCACGCGATCCGGAGTCTGGTCCTGCTCCAGGTTTCTGTCTTCCTTCGAGTTCTTCAGCGAGATCCATGATGTCCACGTTGCTTCAACCCGTCCAGGCGGGGCTTGTGTCCCCGTTCAGCGACGCCTTTCTGCGCTTCGAGAACGTCAGCAAGGTGTACCCCACCGCCACTGGCCCCTACACGGTGCTGGACGGCATCGACCTGGCGGTGAACGAGGGGGAGTTCATGTGCGTGATCGGCCACTCCGGTTGCGGTAAATCAACCCTGCTGAACATGGTCTCGGGCTTCGCCACCCCCAGTGATGGTCAGGTGGTGCTGCACGGCACTCCGATCACCAAGCCCGGCCCCGACCGCATGGTGGTGTTCCAGGGCTATGCGCTGCTGCCCTGGTTCACCGCCTACGAGAATGTGTACCTGGCGATTGATTCGGTCAAGCCGGATCTGCCGGCCCGTGAGAAGAAGGAGATCACCCGCGAGCACCTCGCCATGGTGGGGCTCACCGAAGCGGCCGAGAAAAAGATCCTGCAGCTCTCCGGTGGCATGAAGCAGCGGGTGGCGATCGCCCGGGCCCTGGCGATCCGGCCGGAGGTGCTGATCCTCGATGAACCCTTCGGGGCCCTCGATGCCATCACCAAGGAGGAACTGCAGGAGGAGCTGCTGACAATCTGGAACACCCAGAAGTGCACCGTGCTGATGATCACCCATGACATCGACGAAGCGCTGTTCCTGGCTGATCGCCTGGTGATGATGACCAATGGTCCCGCCGCCAGGATCGGCGAAATCATGGACATCAACTTCCCACGGCCGCGCAACCGCGAGGAGATCATGGAGGATCCGATCTACTACGACATGCGCAACCAGGCGCTGGATTTCCTTTACAG
Organism: Synechococcus sp. CBW1107; assembly: GCF_015841355.1. Classification (NCBI taxonomy): domain Bacteria; kingdom Bacillati; phylum Cyanobacteriota; class Cyanophyceae; order Synechococcales; family Synechococcaceae; genus Synechococcus; species Synechococcus sp. CBW1107. The sequence goes on along the minus strand of NZ_CP064908.1, from coordinate 1,278,124 downwards.
CCGCTTCGCCCACGACGACACGGAGTGACGCGGCCGTGAGGTGCGGATCACGAGCAATCCCCGCCCTGGCCTGGCAGCCGGGGCGGGGTTCGCTCTCTTGAGGCCGACTCCGTTGAAGCGACGGAGTCGCCTGTCTCATCCATCTCGTCCAGATCCATCCAGAGCCAACGGGGGCTTGAGACGGCGGGAGGCGGGAGCCCCCCTGGCTGGTGGGTGCGCAGGATCTCCTCAGCTCCCCGGCCGATCACTGGATGGCTCGGAGGACTGATCCGAATGCTGGGGGAAATGAGACAGATGCTATCGAAAAAATGCACGTCTTTTCGGTAGCTGCTATACGAGACGGAGATAGACGCCTTGGTCCTTGTAGCTATCGGCACCCTTGTTTCATTATCCTTGCCGGCAAGCGAAAGTCAAGAAATGCCATCGTGCGCAGAGAACCGGCAAAAAGACCTTAGAATGCAGATCTTCTGTTTACCCTGCAATCCAGGGACAGTCTTGCCTCTCAGACGATCCGGAGGCCATGGCTCAACAGGAGAGCGTTGTAGAGATTCGCCATTGCCGATCAGCAGAGTACACCTGCTAGCCAATCAGCACTTCAGGGAGAAGGTAACCCATGCCGAATAAAAAGCCAAACATTATTCTGCTTGTGACGGACGACACAGGCTATGGCGATCTTGGCCCCTACGGCGGCGGTGAAGGGAGGGGAATGCCAACCCCAAACTTCGATCGATTGGCGGCGGAAGGCATGACCTTCTTTTCCTTTTATGCCCAACCGAGTTGCACCCCGGGACGGGCGGCAATGTTGACAGGACGCATTCCCAACCGCAGCGGCATGACCACCGTGGCGTTTCAGGGGCAGGGAGGCGGCTTGCCAGCCGCAGAGTGGACTCTGGCCTCCGTGTTGAAACAGGCTGACTACCGCACCTTTTTTACGGGTAAATGGCACCTGGGCGAGGACGATTATGCACTACCCAATGCACAAGGCTATGACGAGATGAAGTATGTTGGCCTTTACCACCTCAATGCCTATACCTATGCTGATCCCACCTGGTTCCCCGATATGGATCCAGAGCTCAGGGCCATGTTCCAGAAAGTGACCAAAGGTTCGCTTTCTGGCAAGGCAGGAGAGGAGGCCAAGGAAGACTTCAAGATCAACGGCCAGTACGTCGACACTCCGGAACAAGGCGTGGTCGGAATTCCCTTTTTCGATGGCTATGTCGAGAAAGCAGCGATTGAGTTCCTCGAAGTGGCCGCCAAGGACGATCAGCCCTTCTTTCTCAGCGTCAACTTCATGAAGGTGCACCAGCCCAACCTTCCGCACCCTGACTACATTCACCAATCTCCTTCCAAGAGCAAGTACGCGGATTCGATTGTCGAGCTGGATGCCCGCATCGGGGCCATCATGGACAAAGTGCGGGCCCTGGGCCTGGAAGAGGAGACGCTTGTCTTCTGGACGACCGATAATGGAGCCTGGCAGGACGTTTATCCTGACGCCGGCTATACGCCATTCCGGGGCACCAAGGGAACTGTCCGCGAGGGAGGCAACCGCGTCCCCGCCATTGCCTGGTGGCCAGGAAAGATCGCGGCAGGCGTGAAGAACCACGATATCCTGGGCGGTCTTGATCTGATGGCAACGTTTGCTGCCCTAGCCGGAGTTCCACTGCCCAGCAATGATCGCGAGGGGCAACCGATCATCTTTGACAGCTATGACATGTCTCCGGTGCTGTTCGGCGCCGGCAAGTGTGAGCGAAAATCCTGGTTCTACTTCACCGAGAATGAGCTGACCCCAGGCGCAGTGCGGGTCAACAACTACAAGGCTGTGTTTAACCTGCGGGGCGACGATGGCGGAACCACCGGAGGTCTTGCCGTAGACTCCAACCTGGGCTGGAAGGGGGCAGAGAGTTATGTCGCGATCGTTCCTCAATTGTTTGACCTGTGGCAAGATCCGCAGGAACGCTATGATATTTTTATGAATAATTATACGGAACGCACCTGGGTGATGGTCACCATTGGCGAAACCATCAAAGACCTGATGAAAACCTATGTTCAATACCCTCCACGCAAGATGCAAGGCGAGGGGTATTCCGGCCCGATTACGCTCACCCAGTACGAACGCTTCCAGCATGTGCGGGGAATGCTCGCGAACGAGGGCATCAAAATACCAATGCCAACCGGAAACTGATCCAGAGCTGATGACGGCGGGCCCGCCGTCAGGCTGACGACCAAATCAGTGGCGAAGCCCTCACCTGCCAGTCTGATGGATTGGCAGGTAAGGGCCGGCGAGACCTTGAACGATCAGCCTTGACTGCAGGATCATCGCCCTCCTGGATTCAGGGCCAGGGCTGAGGTTGCCCTGGCAGTCACTCATCGGACGCATGAATCCCATGGTTTGAGAACGTTTCGGCGTTCCGGACCCAGCTGGAGTGGGTGTTGACGGCGGATGAAGCACACAGCGATTTGAGGGAATTCTGATCATGGCGGACAATCCAGTTGAAACCTTGCTCCAGTTGGCTGCCGGTCATTATTTACCGCGTTGTCTCCATGCCGTCGCCAACCTTGGTGTCGCAGACGCCCTGGACAACACGCCCCAGCCCGTTTCTGCCCTCGCCCAGGCGACCGGCTCAGATCCAGCGGCCCTTGATCGAGCGCTTCGGATTCTCTCCGCCAATGGTGTATTCGAGTTCCGAGGGGGATGTGTCGTGCATACTCCCGAGTCGCTCATGCTCCGTAGCGATCATCCCCAATCCATGCGTTCGCTCGTGCGGATGTTCGGATTGCCTGCCTTCTGGGCTTCTGTCGGTCAGCTGGAATATTCCATTCGAAGCGGCCAGCCATGCGCGGACAAGGTGTTGCCCGGTGGAATCTGGGGTTACCTCGCTGCACATCCTGACGACAGCCGCATCTTTGATGAAGCCATGACCAGCAAAGCTCATGGGCAAATTCAGGGTGTAATCACGGCGTATGATTTTTCGATCTTCTCTACAATCGTCGATGTCGGTGGCGGTCGAGGCCATCTGCTCCAGTCCGTGCTCTCTGAGGCACAACAGGCCTCTGGCATCCTGTTTGACCAATCCCACGTCATTGAGCAAGCGGCGGGGATGGCATCCGATCGCCTGAGGCTGCAACCAGGCGACTTCTTCAACGACGTGTTGCCAGCCGGCGATGCCTACCTGCTGATGGAAGTCATTCACGACTGGGATGACACGGCTTCAAAGACGATTTTGACGTCGGTGCGTCGCGCTGCTCACGAACACTCGAAAGTCCTTCTCATCGAGGCCATTCTGCCGGACGATCCTGGGCCGAACTGGCCCAGGACTCTGGACATCGCCATGCTGGCGATCGGCGGGCGTCAGCGGACGCTGCCCGACTATTCACAACTCTTCAGCCAATGTGGCTTGGCGATGACCCGAGCGATCGACACGGGCGCCGGGGTCTCCATTGTTGAGGCCAGTCCCATCCAGGCAGACCAACCTCCGAATGGCGCCGTCGCTCGACTGTGAGGCTGACTGTGCCGCAACAACCGGATTGAGCGCCGCGCATCCTGATTGGCACAGGACCCCCGGCATGCTGGGGACGGCGAAGAGGGGGGTATGCAGAAGTGCCGCCTCTGACGGCACTTGATCACTCAGTGCAGTCCTTCTGATGCATGAGGGTCTGCTGACTCTTGCCATCAAAGCGATCGTATGTTCACCCCACGGTGTGTTCCGACGATGGCTCCTCTCAGCTCCCTGGACCACTCCCCGACGTCCTTGGTTGGCGCTGCCGTACAGCAGCAACCAGCTCCTTGAGGCCCTTTACAGACGTTTCGCCCAAGGCGACACGGAGTGAGACATGAAAAAAGCCCCGGCACTGAGGCCGGGGCAGGAACCCTCTTGTCTCGTTCAACGCCTCGGGCGTTTGCTCAGTTCTCCAGTGTGTTCAGTCCTCCACTTTGACGACAACGGTGCTGTGGGTCTGGGCCTTGGGGGCCGTGACGGTGAGCAGGCCATCGCGGTACCGGGCTTCGATGGCCTCCCGCTGCAGGCCGGCGGGAAAACGGAAGCTGCGGCTCCAGGTGCCATAGCGGAATTCGCTGTGGATGGGGCCGGCGTCCTTGGCCTCGTTGTTGTCGCTGGTGGTCTGGGAGCGACGCTCCGCGCTGATCAGCAGGGAGCGGTCGGTGGCCTTCACTTCGATCGAGTTCTTGTCAACGCCGGGCAGTTCCAGTACGACGACATAGGCCTGATCAGTTTCATGTACTTCAGCGGCTGGTACACGCTCGGCCTGATTGACCTGTTGCTCCAGACGCTCGAGCAGATCGAAGGGGGAATGGCGCAGGGTCAGCATGGTGGTGTCCTTCATCAATGAGAATCCGGGTGGTTCCGGATCACCCGTGCAGTGAATCTGGCCGAACTCAATGAGATCGAGGAGGGCGTAAACCGTCCATCCCGGTTCGGTCTACCCGCCTGAGCCGGTCTCTACACCAGAGCTGGAGGGAGAACCGCCAGGGGCGATGACGGCAGCCACCACCAGCTGGAGAAGGCGGCGGCCTGGCCGCGGTCGCGGCCGTCGCTGTCGCGCAGGGTCCAGAGGCGGGCTCCCTGGATCACGAAGCGGCGGCCGTGGCTGTCGATGCGGATGCCGGTGTAGCCGCTGATCGCCTCCCGGGCCCGGGCGCTGGCCAGCAGTCGGGCCCGGCCTGGCCGCTCGGCGGGCTCGGCCGTGAGACGGGAGGGCAGGCCCACCATCTCCGCCCAGGGGCGGCGCCAGAGCGTCAGGGCCGAGCGGTTGGCGTAGATCAGGCGGGGGTCGTGATCAGGCCGGTCGGCGCTGCCGTCGTGGGCGAGCACCACGGCGGCTGCCGCGAACAGCTCCTGGGCCCGCTGGCGGGCTTCAGCAGAAGCCGGTGTGGGGGTCGCTGCTGTGGCGGAGGCGATCAGGGGCCGGCCGAAGGCCTGCTGGTGGGAGGCCAGCAGCCAGGTGGCCCGCTCGATGGCGGCCGGCGTGAGCCAGGGAGCCTCGGCGGGGAGTGAGCCGGCCTCCGGCTCAGGCAGCGGCATCGCCATTGCTGCCACCCATGGCCTGGGCCAGGGCCTGCTGACTCACCCGGCTGGCCTGGGCCTTCAGCAGGCCCAGGAAGAGACGGTTGGCCTCGGGGAAGAGGGGTTCGTGGGCCAGGGGCAGCTCACCGGCTTCATCGAGCCCGCTCTCCCCCTCCATGGCCGGAGTGATCACCACCAGATCCGGATCCAGAGCTGAGGCGTACGACCACCAGCGGCTCGGGTCGCTCACGGCTGGATGGACGGGGTGAGGCACATGAACGGCGGCCCGGCGCTTGCCGCCTCCGGCTGCGGCCAGCTGTTTCCGTCGGCGCTTGGCCAGGTCGGCGAGCAACTGGGTCCTGGAGCGGCCCCGCAGCTGGAAGAGCACGAAGGGGTCTTCGCTGAAGCGATCGCCCATCAGGTAGTAGACGGCGCTGACGTGCTTGCAGGGATTGGCCTTGTCGGGGCAGCTGCACTCGCTGCGCACCTCCTGAAGCTTGAAGGGGAACAGGCGGCGGCCGCTGGCGGCGAAAGCGCGCTCGATGTCCTGGGGCATCACCCCGGCCAGCAGCTGGGCCGACCAGCGGGCCTTCTGGCCGAGGGCCTCGAGTACGTAGCCCCAGTCGTCGTCACTGAGCACATCCAGCCAGAGCTTCACCTTGTAGGGCTCCTCCTCCGTGCCCTGCACGCGGGCATGCACCCGCCGCCCCTCGAAGCGGATCGAGAGCACGTTGCCCTCGCGCACATAGGACCAGGCGCGCTCGAGCCGTTTCTTGTAGCGGTAGGAGTTGATCAGCTCCATCCACTGCTCCACCCACCAGGGCTGGTGTCCCAGGCCCTGCTGGCCCAGCTGGGTGGTGATCGCCGAAGAGGTGGAGGTCATGGGCGGATCGTGATGGGGAAGGGTCTGGCCACCCGCCAGCCCCGTGTTCGGGCGCATGGCGTCGCTGGAGACGGCAGGATCGTCATTCTGAACACCCTGCCGGCATGGGTCAGCGCTTTGCCGCTCTGAACGAGGAGCACATCGCCTTCATCGAGGCTCAGAAGATGTTCGTCGTGGGTACGGCCCTGGCCGAAGGACACGTGAACGTGTCGCCGAAGGGGATGGATGCGCTGCGGGTTCTGGGGTCGCAGCGGCTCGTGTGGCTGAACCTCACCGGCAGCGGCAACGAGACCGCCGCCCACGTGCAGCGCCAGCCGCGCCTGACGCTGATGTTCTGCGCCTTTGAAGGCAAGCCGCAGATCCTGCGGGTGTACGGCAGCGCCCGGGAGGTGCAGCGGGGCGACGCGGCATGGGAGGAGCTGGCGGCGTTGTTCCCGCCGCTGCCGGGGGCGCGGCAGCTGTTTGACGTGGCGATCGAGCTGGTGCAGACCTCCTGCGGCATGGCGGTGCCGCGCTACGCCTTCCTCGAAAAGCGCCAGGATCTGAGCCGCTGGGCCCGGAAACAGGGCGAGGACGGTCTGCGGCGGTACTGGTCGAGCAGGAATGCCCGCAGCCTCGACGGCCTACCCACCGCCATCGGCAGGCAGGAGTGATTCAGGCTGGGGATGTTGTTGGCTCACGGTCATGGCCCGAGCAGCTGAGCGTCTGGCCGTCAATGTGGATGGTCCCTTCTATGTGGATCGCAGCTGCATCGACTGCGGCACCTGTTGGCAGTTCGATCCGGCCCACTTCGCTCCAACCGGCAGCAGCTCGCACGTCTGGGCGCAGCCGGACGGGGAGGAGGAGACCCGCGCGGCCCTGCTGGCGCTGCAGGCCTGTCCGGTGGCCGCGATCGGCACCAGCCGGGAGCTGCTGGCGCACACTCCAGCCGATGGCTTCCCGTCTTTGGTGGCGAGCCTGCCGCAGGGGGAGGTGCATTACTGCGGCTGGGCGTCGCGCAAGAGCTTCGGGGCCAGCAGCTGGCTGATCACGCGACGGCGAGCCGATGGCCGCCCCGACAACGTGCTGATCGATTCCCCGCGCTGGAGTGCGGCCCTGGCCCGCCGGATCGAGGCCCTGGGCGGCGTGAACCGGATCCTGCTGAGTCACCGCGACGACGTGGCCGACCACCAGGCCTGGGCCCAGCGGTTCGGCGCCGCGCGCTGGATCCACAGCGCCGATGCATCGGCGGCGCCGCAGGCGGAGCACCGCTTCGAGGGCACGGAACGCCAGCGGCTCGATGACGATCTGCTGGTGATTCCGGTGCCGGGACACACGGCCGGCTGCGTGGCGGTGCTGTTTGCCGATCAGGTGCTGTTCAGCGGCGACCATCTCTGGTGGGGGGTGGACCCGCCGGGGGTGGTGGCCTCCCGGCGGGTCTGCTGGTGGAACTGGGACGAGCAGCTGCGCTCAGTGGAGCGGTTGCTGGATCTGGACGTGCGCTGGCTGTTCCCCGGCCATGGCCGCTGGCATGCCTTCTCTGCGGGCGAATGGCGCCGGCAGCTGGAGGTCACGCTGGCGCGGGTGCGAGAGGGACAGGGCGGGGAACTCTGAGGGTGGATCTGCGTTGAACGCAGATCCAGGCGCTGTCGGCCTTGCTGTTTCTCTACCGGACGGTGCTGGGCGGAGATGTGGGGAACCTGGAGGGAGTGGTTCGCGCCCGGCAGCCCAAGCGATTACCGGTGGTGCCCGCGGTGGCTGAGGTGAAGGTGGTGCTGAGTCAGCTCGAAGGTGTCGAGCAGCTCGTGGCGCAGTTGCTGTATGGCAGTGGTCTTCGGCTGATGGAAGCCTTGCGGCTATGGATCAAGGATGTGGACTGTCAGACTCGGCAGCTGACCGTTCGCAGCGGCAAGGGTGACAAGGACCGGGTCACTGTGTTTCCAACCAGTCTGGTGGAGCCTATGCAGGCCCATCTGCTGGGCGTGCAGGAGATATACCGGGCGGATCTGGCGGCCGGGTGGGGACGGGTGATGTTGCCCATGGCACTGGGACGCAAGTATCCGACCGCTGCTTCAGAGTGGGCCTGACAATGGGTGTTTCTGCAGGCTCACCGCTGGAGTGATCAGAAGGAACGAACCGAAGGCAGGCACCACATCGACCCTTCCCTGATCCAGAAGGCCGTGAAACGAGCAATCCTGAAAGCAGGAATCAATAAGCAGGCCAGGTGTCACACCTTTCGGCATTCGTTTGCCACCCACCTGCTGGAGCGTGGTCACGACATTCGAACCATTCAGGAGTTGCTGGGTCACCGTGACGTGAAGACGACGATGATCTATACGCATGTGCTGAATCGCGGCCCCTGTGGTGTGCTGAGTCCAGCAGATCTTTTGTAGCAAAACAAACATTCGGTTCGTGGACCCGCCTAAGGTCCGTTGAGAGATGGGACAATTCCAAAAAGGCCCTATGCTGGAATCGATTTCAGCCATGAGCTTGGGGGCTTAGGGTTCTTCTGCGGCCATAGGGGCTGGACAGGGCGTGGATATCGGACCCGTCAAGATATTGTTAGACATCGCATCAAAATGACCACGCGATTCTTCAACAGTGCTTTGGTCTGCTTTGCAGTCCTTGTCTCGTTTCAAGTCAAGGCTGTGACGCTGCTGACCCCAAGATTAGAGAATTCCACACGATTATCTCTCCTTGCAAAGCTCGCCAAAATTGGCTTTCCGGAAGCCGGGCAGAACAGCGTCGTCATAAGCATCTCGTCAGCACTTGGCTTCCAGGCGTCCGATAGCCAGGACAGGTCCGAGTTGCCATACGTGCACATTCCGAACGTGATAGCCATATCGACCAAGCTGTCAGATCAATGCGCCACGATCAAGGCAGTCGCAACCGGCAAGCCCAACTCCTCTTACCGAACAACAACGGTCACGGGAACGTACTGCCTTGTTGGCGCCTCGGAATGGAAGTCGGTCGATCAACTGGTTAACGTTGAAGCCCAATGAACAGGTACATCGATCTCGGCACGCCGATGCCTAACCCTTCCATCGATCGGATGTCCATCCAGCTGCACCGGTTGGGTAATGATCATGTTTAATGTTAGCGACATGCTGTAGAAATTAAGAATTTTCAAAGATCTTTGCCAGTCTGAATCATTGGCTATCTTCCTTGAAGAGGGCGCTATGTGAGACATGAAGTTCGCTACCCCCGAAGGTCTGCATCGAGCAGCGACGGAGGAGGTTCGTAAGTTGCTCGCGTCGAAACCCACGAGGCCGTGGCAGGCGCCGAAGAGCGCGGCAAGCGGGGTCGTGTTCGAGCTCGACTCGACATTCGAACTCGCGGCGATGCAAACTTCGTTCGGCAACGCCTTCCCCGGATTGCCCGAAGCGCGCGCGTCGTCGGTGCAGCGTCGTGTGCGCATCCACTCGGCAGGTGGTTACCGATCAAACGAGAGCGTCGAGAAAGCCTCGCCGAGCCGTGTGCTCGAACACTCCGACCATGGCGCCGTTTACCTCGACCTGAAGGACGGGAGTTTCCTGCACTTCGGGAACGAGCAGTTGCCCGCGACGCCGATTCTGTGCTCGACGCGCAAGCTCACATTGGATTGGCGCGTCGACAGAAAGCCAGGCGAGATCACGCTGTCCGTGCGCGGTGCGCTTTCCCTCGATCTGCGCATCGAGCTCGGCGCGGACAAGCCGATATCGCGCGAGGTTGCCGAAGCCGTTCTTCATTCCTGCCTGCCGGGGCTCGAGCTCTTGGTGGCTGTTGGATTGCCGCTCGACGAGCTTGTGGAGGAGGGAGTGCCTGTGTGCGTCGAGATGTGGGCCGCCGATGCGAAGGGCGTCCGGCGAGCATGTCTCGCGCGCCACCGCGTGACGATCCGGTCCATCGGCGACGTCCCGCCGAGCGTGTTCGCGATCCCCAAGGGGTTTCGGGACCTGCGCGCGAAGGCTGAGAAGCAGGATGCGGGTTGGGTCACGCTCGGCAAGTACTCCCGCCGTGCCCGCCATACGACTCGGGCGCGCGGGACAGCGCATGCGGCCAATAGGGCCTACGTGCACGCTCAGACAATGGCCACCTATGGGCCGGGAGTCTTTGACCGCAAGCCAGAGATCCAAAGCGAGCCCTTCCTACCGCAGTGCCAACCCCAGACGCTGCATGCGAGCGCCTCGTTCGAGATCCGCCAATCGCTCCTCGACGCGATTCAAGCGATCCTGAACGCGATCGGCTCGCGGCTCGACGTGGCGAGCGGCGCACGCGTCGACCCGACCGATCCAGAGAACAGAGCGGTGCGCTTCGAAATCGACTGGCTTGACCAGTTAGAGCGCTTCTCGGATAACACGCCGCCGAACGCCGATTTTGAGGCGGGCGATGGACTCTTCTGCTTCCTGCGCGAGCCGCCTACCAGCGCCGACGGCCTGGGTGGCGGCAGAGGGCTGCTCGATCGCATGGCGGAGTCGCTGGCGAAAGAACTGCTGTCGCTCCCAAACCCTCTGCCCCTGGGCGGTCAGGAAAACCCGGTCATACTCCCCGCTGCGATCGAGAACGAAATTGCCGCCGTAGCAGCCAACGCGAACATCGCGAGGAACAGGCGCTTCGAGGAGTTGGATCCGACGTCGCGTGCGCGGGTGCGCGAAGAGGTGCTCTCACAACGCATCTCCACGCTACAGGAAACGATCAACGGCGATTTCGGTGAGTCGATCTGGCCGAGCCCCTCCTTTGACCTCATACACGTGCGTCTACAGCTGGAGTCGCTGCGCGCCGAGTTCGCTGCGAATCGGGATCTGTTGAGCGGGCTGCGGATCACTCTCATTGACGGCAACGCCAATCGTCCAATGATCGAGTTCGAGTTCGCGCTGCGGCGTTTCGAGGCGACGCTCACGATGGAGCGCTGGCCGGGTGTTCACTTCTGGGCCACAGCGGCCGGCACGTTGGTGGCACTAGCCATCGTCGGTCCGCTCGTGGTCGGACCGCTGATCATGCTCCTCATGGGGCTCGGCCCGCTGGGGTGGCTCACCCTGTCCCTACTCATCGCGAACGCCCCGGTGGCGACGGTGTTAGGTGGAGCCGCGCTGCTCGCGGTCGTCACCTACCTGGTTTGGGACACGAGCGAGCTGCGACTGACAATCGATCAACCCCGCTTGCGCTCAAGCGTTGCGCCGGATCGGCGTAGCAACCCGGGGGGACTTTTTCTCGATGCGGACCGAGCGTCGCTCGACGGGGACGTCACGGTGTCGGTGAATTCACAGATTCCGAGCGGTGTCCATCAGCTTTTCGACACGATTGCGAACTTTGCCATCGAGGCCTTCGAAAATCAGGTGCGAGCCGTACTCGAGGAGGGCGTCGTCGACGGGCTCGAGCAGGCCATGCAGCGCTTCCCGCACTTCCGCCTGCCATTACCGTTTGATGCGCAAGTTGACGTATCGATCGGCATCCCGGTTGTCGGCGACGTGCTCGCCGAAGAAGGCGTGCCCCGACACGAACTCTTGCAATACGCAGCCGACGGACGCACTGAACAGCGGCTAGCGGCGAGCACACTGACGGGCATCTCCTATCCCTTCACAGGCTTCGCGCATGTGGTAACGCAAGTTGATCCGGACTTGCGAGGATACGTCTCTGAGGCATTGCAACGTAGGCTTGCGGCGGGCGAAACACCACGTTTAGGGTATGGGATTTCGCAGAATCTGCTCAACGCCAACATCTACGCGCTGTGGCTTGGCAACCGCTATGCGGTCGATTACGACGCGGAACACGCACAGGATGCGCTTACGGTCATCGCGGGAGCTGTTCCAAACCAAGGCCAATTGCAAGGACCGTTCACCGCGCACGCTTGGGCTGCGTCGTCGCCCCAGGTGCACGTCGCCCCACGCTCGTACCTCGAGAGCGCGGAGCGTTCCTACCTGTTGACGTGCTGGCCCGACATACGCTTGTGCTTGGGGGTGATGCTCGGCAAACCAGCAACCCTCGAGCTGCGCTTCGCTGTCCACTCGATCGCGCACATCGGCTTCGGCTCGGTAAGCGAGCTCGGGCGGCTCAGCTTTTTCAGCCTCGAGAACGACTTCTTGCACGTGCTGTTTGACGATCGGGATAAGTACCTGAAACTGTCACTCGAACCCCCGCTGCCCCTGGGCGGACCAGGCCATCCGGTCAACCCCATAGCGCTTCAGGGCATCGAAGTGCGCGGCGCCGGTTTCGATCCGGTTGCGGCGCTGGGTCCGGCGCAGCGCCTGGCGCTCCTAGAGGCTGTGCAACCGCTGATGCGCGAGGCGGCGCGCCGCCTGCTACGGATAGACGGTGTGCGCGGCCTCACGTTCGTCCCAGGCAGCGATCGCGTCGACCAGCAGCTGTATGACGGCGTTGTACAAGTCGACATCGAACCGCACCGCACGAGCTTGGTGGCGCTGGTCGCGTCTCACGGGTCGATCACGTACGTGCTCCCGAGTCGAGACGCCAATGACCAACTTGTCCCAGCAAACATCGATTTCGACTTGAAGTCCTGCGCAGATGGAGCCGACATGCGCGATCTACTCGGGTAATGAAGGTCGCTCGCAGCCGTGGCTGTTCGGAGTCAGCTTTGACAATTTCCAATTTGGAAGACTGTATCTGGGACGATCGAAGGAGTGGCGAAACCCCATCGGATGAAACCCTGCCCGTACCGCTCGTCAGATGCCGAATGGGGAGATCGCTAACAACCGGTTCCAGCGAACGTCGCTGCGCTCCGCCGGTGAACTGGAAAGTTTGCTCCCAGCTTCAACCAGGTCACCGGAGAACGTTCCGTTCCGCCACAGCTCAGACCCGCACCACACAGCGGAAGCCCATGGGGCAGGTGGAGGTGCTGATGATGCCCTGGTCCAGCTGCGCGGGTGGAGTCCATGGTCCCAGGCGACCTCCGTGTCGCCCTGCCCGCCAAGTCGGTCCAGGCCACACGCATCAGCCTTACGGGGTGATGGTCACGGCCCTGATTGAGGAACCCGGAGAGGGCGGCACAGTGCCCAGCACCAGCCCGGGCGTTGGGGATCGCCAAACTGCGTGACACGGATCGTTCGCGACACCCATCGGTAAGGATGCCCCCACGCCAGCGCTCCTCACGCCTCGATGAGCACCAACCAGGACAGCCGGCCGATCCAGGTGACCATCGACACCTTCGTGCGCGCCGAGACCGACAGCTACCTGCGCCAGCGGGACGCCAGCGGTGCCTTCGGCCAACCGCGACACCCTTTAGTCCTACGGCGTGTTCGATCTGAGCATGCCCGTGACCCTCACGCTGCCGGAGCGGGGCGAGCGCTTCCAGTCGATCCGGATCATCAACGAGGATCACTTCATCGTGGCCGATGAGGCCCGGCCTGCCAGCTATCGCCTCACCCAGGAGTCGGTGGGCAGCCGCTACCTGCGCGTGAACATCCGCACGCTGGTGAATCCCGGTGATCCAGCGGATGTGGTCGCGGCCCACGCCCTGCAGGACGCTGTGCGGGTGAAGCAGAGCAGCCCCGGCAACCTGGTGCTGCCGGACTGGGACCAGCAGAGCCTGGGAGCGCTGCGCCGGGCCATCCTGGGGCTGGGGGGGGCGGCAGTGAACGGGCTGTGCTGTTCATCAACGTGACACCCGAGCACAACGACGGCACCACCCCCCACCGGCTGCGGGTGGCCGATGTGCCGGTGGACGGGTTCTGGTCGATCAGTGTGTACAACGCCGAGGGCTATTTCGAAGCCAATCCCCATGGCGGCTATTCCCTCAACAACCTCACGCCCCAGCCCGAACCCGACGCCGCGGTCCAGATTGTGTTCGGCGCCAGCTCCAGCCAGCCGAACTGGCGGCACATCGCTCCAGGCTGGAACGACACCGTGAGGCTCTATCTCCCCCGAGCGGAGGTGCTGGAGGGCCTTTGGCGGTTCCCCCCCGCTACACCTGTGGAGAGCTGAGCACGGCATGGGGATGGGGACACCACGGCAGCGACGTTCAGCCGGCTGGCCCCTGGGGCTCTGGCCTCGCAGGCTCGCCATGGCCGTGATGGCCCTGATGCTCGTGCTCGTCAACCCGGCGTCCGGCTTTGGATGGGCTGCCGGGGGCGGGACGGACTCCAGTGCGGAGGCGGGGCTGTCGGCCCGCAAGCACTGGTGGGATCTCGACCGGGCCCGTCCCTGCGGCCGCTTCTGGTGCAGCGTGGTGGTGAGTCCTCACATCCCGCTCGGACCTGGCGAGCCGCGCATCCGCCTGGCCGTGGGGGGCGCGGATGGGGCCAGCGCCCAGGACAGCGCCGCCCGGGTGGAGGCCCGCTCCACGGCCGTGGCCACCAGCCTGCGGGAACTGGCCAGCCAGCTGGAGGCCTCCGTGCGCAGCGCCCCGACGCCCCCGCCGAGCCTCGGCGCCGGTCTGTGGCTCGACCGCCAGCAGAAACCCCGTCACCCGCTCACGCCATCGCTGGCGATCGCCACCAAGAACAACAGCCCGGTGATCGTGCTGCCGGCCGATGAGGCGAACAACACCCCGCTGGTGACGCTGATCACCCTCACCGAGCCTGACAGCATCACCAATGGCCTGGACACCGAGGCCCTGGCGCAGCGCTGGGAGGGGATCCTGGAGCGCACCCTGAGCGAAGCGCTCTGGGGAGCCAGCTTCGACCGGCGCTTCCCCTGGGCCCGGGCGACCATGGTGGCTCTGGCCGCCGCCTTCGGCGCGGCCGGTGTGCTGGTGTGCAGCCCGGCCGTGCGTCGGCGCCGCCAGCGGGTGCTGGCGCTGGGGCGGGAGCTGATCGAGCTCCAACAGAGCCGCTCGACCGTCGAGGAGGACAAGGCCCTGCCAGGTGAGGAGGCCATAGTTGAAGCCGCTGATGGCCAGGCTCTCCGGCAGGTGCAGCAGCTGGAGCGCGTCCAGCGCCACCAGTCGCTCACCATCAAGCTGATCCGGGTGCTGCGGATCGCCGTGGTGGTGATGGCCGTGATCCTGGCCCTGTTCGTGTTGCCCGGCAGCCGCCTGCTCGCCCTGGCCCTGCTGCGCCAGTCGGCCTGGATTCCGGTGATCTGGCTGGTGATGATCGTGCTGGAGGGCCTGCTCAGCTGGAGCCTCGCGCGCCGCCTCAACCAGTGGGCGGAGCAGGCGCAGCTGGCGGAGCCCAACTCGCGGCGTCCCCAGCAGCGCCTGGGCACCAATCTCGGGGTGATCAAGGGCACCATCGGGGTCGGCACCACCCTGCTTGGTCTCTATCTCACCCTGCTGCTGTTCGGCCTCACCCCCGAGATCCTGGCCGGGGCAGGCATCGTGGCGGTGGCCGTGGGTTTCCTGGCCCGGGGGCTGGTGGAAGATCTGATCGGCGGCGTGCGGATCCTCAGCGCCGACCTCTATGCCGTCGGCGATTCGATCGCCGCCAACGGCCATGCCGGCCTGGTGGAAAGCATGAACCTTCTCTACACCCAGCTGCGTGGTGGCGGCGGTGAACTGATCAGCCTGCCCAACGGCGCCATCCGCGAGTGTGAGAACCGCAGCAAGGACTGGGCCCGGGTGAACTTCGAGGTGGACATCGCCTGGCGCAGCGATCTGGCCAGGGCCTCCGCGCTGATGCAGGCGGTGGCCACGGAGCTGGCCGCCGATCCGGAGTGGAGTGCCCTGATCCTGGAGGAGCCCCAGCTGCTGGGGGTGGAGCAGCTCGATCAGAGCGGCGTGCGCCTCAAGCTCTGGATCAAGACCCAGCCCCTCAAGCAGTGGGGTGTGGCCCGCGAATACCGGTGGCGGCTCAAGCTGGTCTTCGATGAGGCCGGCATCGAACCCGGCATTCCGCAGCGGCTCTCACTCCAGGCCTGAGCGTTCCACCCAGACCTGCAGACCCACCGCGCCAGCGTCACCAATCCGCAGGGTGCTGGCCGCCAACCACTGACAGGCGGGCGCCCCTGGTCCCTCCCCAGCCTGGGGAGACGAAAACCAGAGCCTGCAGGGCCCTTCCTCTCGATCGATCACCCTATCCCTGCGCCGGCGGACATCAGCCTTGACGGCTTCGCTTGAAGAAAGCATCGGTCGGTTCCATCAGGCCTCCTGGTGGTTGAAGTGGACGGGATGGAGAGGCGTCATCTTTCCTGGCAGAGGGGGGCGTGGATCCCCAGGCCTGATCCAGTCCTCATGTCCGATCCAGCCAGGCACCTCACAGGATTGCCTGCTGCAACCATTGATCATTGGCTTGGAGAGATTGTTGAGCGACTCATGCGGATTGGGCTTCGGTCTATGTAAGAATCAGTTAAAGGTATTTTGGTGGAGGCCGAATGAAGAGAACGCTTAAAGCGTTCACCTGCTTCTTTTATATGATTGATGCAGCTGCAATGCTCTTCTCTCTAAGCTTGGCTCTCACGGCTAGCGCTCGGGATGGCGAGATTGTCTATGTCATGGTCTTTCTGCTGTTCACTTTGGCCTTTGTTAGCGTGGGTTGTGGAGCGTTGCCATTCAGAGCAAAGCGCGGGTCAGTCCTGGGTCTTTGGTGTCCGGTGCCCTTCTTGGGAATTCCGCCTGTCGTCGTCGCCGGCCATACGGATCAGCAACTCCCTCTAGCGCACCAACGATGACGGGGGCGTAGTTCTTTCTGATCGGATCAAGAGCAAGGGCTGGTGAGCTCAAGAATCCCGGCAGGTTAATCGTGTGCATGCACCGCTTGTCTAGCAAGTGACATCTGGAAATCCATGTTGCAGGACCTTGACAGTTAAGGTCACTCTCTAGCATCAAAATCCAGAAGTTAGGATCAGAAATACTTGTATTAACCCTCGGGCTGTCTAGGTGGTCATGATACTATATTGTACACATATCTGTAGCGCTGCTACTCACCCCTAGGTCAACTATAGTGCCTAGGCGTAGGGGGTCTCCTGTTATGGTCGGCCAAATAGATAGTGTATCCAGCGACAGTACGTCAAGATTGCTTTATATAGATAACCTGCGCATCCTGCTCGCCATTCTAGTGATCCTGCACCACCTCTCAAGCAGTTATGGAGCGCCGGGAGACTGGTATTACAGCGAGGAGGGTCAACTCGGAGCAGTTACCTCCATGGTCCTGACACTCTTCATCACGCTCAATCAGGCGTTCTTTATGGGGTTGTTCTTCATGCTGTCAAGCCACTTCAGTCCCGCCTCATTGGATCGAAAGGGAGTGGGGCTTTTTCTGATCGATCGC
This sequence comes from Synechococcus sp. CBW1107, assembly GCF_015841355.1. Lineage (NCBI taxonomy): Bacteria > Bacillati > Cyanobacteriota > Cyanophyceae > Synechococcales > Synechococcaceae > Synechococcus > Synechococcus sp. CBW1107. The sequence continues at coordinate 1,261,100 of NZ_CP064908.1, read as the reverse complement.
CTTAAGAGACTGGGGATCCCATTGCTCGTTTATGCTTTGTTGCTCAATCCGTTGCTTGAGTGTACGCTTTCTGTCTTTTATGGCTTTGAAGGAAGTTTCTGGCAAGCATTGCAAGAAGGCTACCTGCGTAGCCTTGGTGTGGGGCCAACATGGTTTATCGAAGCCTTGTTGATTTTTACAATTCTGTATGTTCTATGGCGTCGTATCAGCCCATGCGTGCCCGTGCAAGTTAAGGGTAGAGTCCCAGGCAATGGGGAAATTGCACTGTTCGCGATGGGGCTGGGACTCATTACTTTTGTGGTGCGAATCTGGTTGCCAGTGGGGTGGTGGCTCGAGCCATTGCATGTCCAGCTCGCCCACTTCCCTCAGTACATCGCACTGTATATTTTAGGTATTACCGCGTATCATCGCAACTGGTTCAGCGAGCTAACCGACAGGCAGGGCCGAATCTGGAAGTGGGTCACGATTGGCTTGATCATCACCTTTCCGATCATTTTCCTGGCGGGAGGCGCTCTGCAAGGGAATCTTGATCCGTTCCTCGGAGGTTGGCAATGGCAATCGTTGGCTTATTCGGTTTGGGAAGAGTTAGTCTGTTTGGCTGTGGTGGTAACTCTGCTGATCTATTTTCGCAATCGATTCAACAATCAGGGTGTATTGAGTGTGGCGATGTCTGAAGCAGCCTACGCAACTTATATTGTGCATGCGCCAGTCATTGTATTTCTGGCGCTGGCTTTGAGAGGGATTAACATAGGCTTGACTGTTAAGTTTGTCTTGGTGGCTCCTTTGGCGGTGGCAGCATCGTTTCTGGTGGGATATTCAGTCAAGAAGATGCCATTGGCGCGAGAAATATTGTGATGAAACTATGTCGGTATCGGTCGGCCAAGTGTCTGGGCGCCAGCGTTGGGTGGTTCTCTGCTAAACAATCATATTCAACTTAGGAGTGGAGTCGCCCGATGCCGTATCCTCCCATCTTTGCTTATACAATCATTGTCCCGGACAGCGCCATTGACGGCTATGGACACGTCAACAATGTTGTCTATTTGCAATGGATGCAAGATGCGGCGATTCGGCATCCCGAGTCAATCGTCGAGTATCGAATGCCCGAGAACAGAGGCTGGTTTGCGCGTGAGAGTCGGATTGAATATCTTGCTCCTGCTTTTGCGGGAGATGAAATCGAAGTGAGTACATGGATTGCTGAATATAGGCATGCACGCGGAATCAGAAAATATGAATTTTTTCGCAAGACAGATGGCAAAGTCATCGCCAAGGGCGAAACGCTATTTGTGTTTGTTGAATTAGCCACGGGTAGGCCCACCCCGATCCCGCTGGACATGCAGGCACTGTTTCCAGCATTCTCGGGTCAGGCTGGCTCTGCAGAGCCTCCTTCATAGCGTGAAATCAGTGTTACACCACGGTGGAGTTGTCTATTTTGTTGGGGGGTCCTGTGTAGTAGGGCTTTCTCGGATGTGGTGTGCCCCAGGCAAGGTGAATTCCGCGCTCTTGTTCCAAGAGACTCGGACGACTTCAGCCTGCACGGATGCTTCCACTTCACGTGACCCCCCATCAGTGGTCCAGTTCCTATGAGAGCTGGTGGGGTCATCAGGCCTGACAACTGTGTTGCAGAAGTTAGTGCTCCGCCCTCTGTGGCGATGCACTAACTCATGGCCACTCTGAGCATCCATTCTGGCCTCAAAGGCAGGTATTGATGCCGCCAGTTCCCATCGCCGCTAAGCGCAAACTTCCGGCCGCGGTCGTCCTTCTGGGTGCGCTCACCGTCCTGGGCAGCACGCTGATTGAGTTGACGGGTGTCGGAGCGGGTGTCAGCACCGAGGCCATCCCTCAAGGGCGGGCCTCGGTGGATCAAATCGACGGTGCCCTCTGGATCGGGCTTCTCATCCGTCCCGTTCTGGCCTGGCTGATGGTCACCACGGTCTCTCACACACGTCTCATCGCCGCGAACCAGGGCTGAGCAGCCTCAGGCCCATGCCGTCCGCTATCCACCTCGGCGGTCTCCAGGACGCCTTTGTGAGCACGACGCAGCCTTCAGCTCGACTCTTCAGGGCCTGACTGGGTTTGCCGGTCTCCGGATTGGCAGAGGCCCTTCCATGCGGCTCAGCCAGAATGCCGCCATGGCACGACACCGAGCCCTTCCCCTCGAAGGGCGCATCAGAGCTGTGCTGGTGAGTTGGGGCACCGCCCTGCTTCTGGCGCTGGCTGGCGCCGAGGTGGCTGCAGCATCGGAACCCGTGCTGCGGGTGGGCGTCGTGGATGGCGCACCGCCGTGCAGCTACCGGGACGCCGGTGACTGGCAGGGGCTGTCCATCGAACTCTGGAACCGGATCGCCACCCGCGAGGGACTTCCTTATGTGGTCACGGAGTGGCCATCCGTTCAGGAGATGCTGGAAGCCACCCGGACGGGCCGGCTGGATGTGGCGGTGGGCTGCATCAACGTCTCCCCGGACCGGCTGGCGCGTTACCGCTTCAGCCTCCCCTTCCAGGAGGACGGGCTGGCCGTGATGGTGCTGCAGAGCCGGCTGGATCTCGGGCGCTCCTTCCTGGCGGCGCTGCTGACGCCCACGCTGCTGCAGCTGCTGGGTGGCTACCTGCTGGTGATCGCGCTGCTTGCCCTGCTCACCTGGGCCGTGGAGCATTACTCCCGGCAGCCCGAGACCCTGAGCCACGGGCGCGTCCGCACATTCGGAAAGGTGTTCCAGGTGCTGGCGACCGGGCCGGGCAGCAACACCCTCGTGATCACCACCCGCGGCAATGCCATCGTGCTGGTGGCCTATCTGGTGCGGATTGTCTCGGCTTCGCTTCTGGTGGGCTATCTCACCGTGAACGTGGCACGGGAGGTGCAGGGCACCGCCGCGGGACGGATCCGTTCCGAGTCCGATCTGCGCGGTCTGCGGGTGGGGGTGCGCAGCGGCACCGTGAGTGAAGCCCTGCTGAAGGAACTCAACGCCGGCACCACAGGCCCGAAGGTCTCGATCCTGCCTATGGCCAGCATCCGTTCGGGGTTCGATCTGCTCGTCTCCGGTCGCGTCGATGCCTTGCTGGGCGACAACCTGCAGCTGAGCTATCTGCTGACACACTCAGAGTTGAATGGCGCGCTGCCCAGCCTGGCCCTGCAGGGAATCCGCCCGGAATCCCAGGCGTTCGCCTTCGCATCTGGCCTGCCTCAGGCCACTGCCGAGCGGATCGATCTGGCGATCAGCGCCCTCAAGCGCAGTGGTGTGGTGAGTTCATTGCGTCAGCAGGCCACGGAGCCGGTCAGTGCCCCTGCACGCTGAGCCGCACCTGGAGCAGGATGAACACGCAGCTTGCAAGCTCTGCGCCCCCGGCCCATGCGCTTTGATCGAATCCTCTCGTTCGGGCGCACCGGTGAGGAGCTGCTGGAGATGTTTGCCCTGGAGCCCCGGCACCTGGCGGGCCTGAGGGTGTTGGATTGCCCGGGCGGACCAGGTTCGCTCTCCAGCGTGCTTCGCGCTCTCGGTGCTCACCCCACCGCCGTGGATCCCAGCTACGCGCTCTCTCCGGACGAGCTGGATGCCCGAACCCGAGCTGACATCAGTGCCGTGTCGTCGCAGCTCCCGGCTGAGAGCAACATCCGCGACGACTTCGACCGCGCCGGTTATTTCGAGGCCAAGCTGGAGGCCTTTCGCCAGTTTCAGCAGGACCGCCGGACCCACCCAGGCGGCTATGTGGCCGCCGGCCTGCCGGCGCTGCCCTTCGCTGATGGCCGCTTCGATCTGGCGCTCAGCGGCAGCCTCCTCTTTGCCTATGCCCCAGTCCGTGACGGAGGCCTGATGGATGAACCCGGTCTGGGACTGGAGTGGCACCAACGGGCCCTCGCCGAGCTGCTGCGCGTGTGCCGCGGGGAACTGCGGATCTACCCGGCCCACACCCTGCAGGGAGAGGCCGCCGTCCTGCATCCCTACGTGGCGCCGCTGCTGCGGGACGTTCCGCCGGGCTGGAGCCACGACACCTTCGTGAGCCGCTACGACCAGGGCATCAAGGGTGAGCTGGTGGGACTGCGCCTGTTCCGAGCGGAGATCGGACTGGAGTCGCCCCCATGACCAGGCGGGACAGTCGGGACACGGATGAGTTCCGCCGCATCTTCGAGACGCGGCTCGCGGTTCTGGAGCGCATCCTGCGCCTTGGTGAGAAGGCCCTCCCCGACATGGGCGCCGCCCTGCAGAAACCGAGCTGGGTTCCGGCCTCTACTGCGAAACACCGGTGCGGTTCCAGGTGAGTGATGTTCTGATCCCCAGTTTCTATTTTCACCTCACCACCACCTACGCCATCCTTCGAGCGCTCGGGGTCCCGCTGGGCAAGGTCGACTCCATGGCCTTCCTGATGTCCTTTGTCAGGCGCGCGGCGTGATGAACGGCCGGCGGATGGTCTCCGCCGAGAGCATGGCCGCCAGCTCATCGCTGATGGAACTGCCTGCTCTCCAGGCTGCGCGTGTGGGAAGGCTCACGCCCAGGTGGAGGAGATCATGGCCCATGTTCGACAGAGCCACCACTGCGCGAGATGGGCTGGCAGGTGTTAACAAACCATTGGCCATCCAGGCGAAAGAGTTGACAAAGCAGTCGGCCGGATTCATGGTTGAAGCAGGAGATACATCGGCATCTTCGGAGTGACAGCACGGTGGTCCACGCTGTTCACGCTCGGATCAAGGCAATCAGGCCTCGGTCATTGCATCAGATCACAATGCTGCCCATTGCTCTTGCGCGCATGGGTGTGGCACAGGCAATCAACTTTGAGATGGAGGTTCTCGTGAAACGAATTGGCCAGCCCCATAAGATTACATATATTCGTTCAGACCGATCTCTTGGTTTCTCTCGGTTTGTCGAAGATGTCCTGGAGGAGAAGCCTTTGGTGGAAGGAGATGATGCCCCGGAATTTTTTGGGACGGATCCATTGCCGCCGGGGAGGTTGTCGTTTATGAGAATGGACAAAGGATGGGCATGGGAATGGCATAATGCGCCCAGCTTGGACTTCCTGTACATGGTGGAGGGCGTTTTTCAGGTTTCCGTAGGGCCGGAAAACGCCGTTGAAACTCGAATGTTCAGGCCAGGAGATTTATTTGCTTTTGATGATCCTTCGGGTCGCGGTCATCGAGCCGAAGCGCTTGAAGAGTGCTGCCTGCTGCACGTCGATGGGCTGGAATGAACGTTGTGATGCCACGCGACGTTGAAACCAGGCAGACGATGCAGAGCCAAGGCTGATCCCGGACCAATGGAATGGTGCGGTGATCGCGGGCCAGACCTGGGACGATCGGCGTTCAGCGGCTCGGGCCATGAGGTCGGCGGCGGAGTGCTTTCTGATCAGCCCTGGAGATTGAAGTGGAGATCACGACAGGAAAGCCTGATTGATCGTGCACTTGCACCGCTGATCCAGGAAGTGACATCGATCATGATGCCATGGATGGATCCAGGAGGCGAACGCCACTCGCTGGCACCAGGAACAAATCGATCGGTTCATCCAGGGGGGGGCTGGGGCGTAGTTCAAGGGCCAGGAAACCAAGACTTTCTTCTCGAGAACCTGGATGATCTTTGGCGTGAAGAAGACGGATGGTTATTGCAGTGCTCGCGTGTGATGAATCTCTTTTTCGTGCTCCACGTATCGCGGCAGCTGAGATGCCTTTTGCAAAATCCCGAAACCAGGGATTTGGCCTCCCTCCGTCAGGACAGGTGACGCCCCTCCATCCCGGCCACGTCCACCACCAGAGGCCTGATGGAATCGATCGCTTGGTGTTCCACTCGGCAAGGCTGACAACATGGCCGTTCTGAGGCCCGATGTGAAGCGAGAGGCGTGATGCCTGGTCGGTTCAGCTGATCGATGACACGTCGAGAGCGGTGGTGGATCGTGGCGGTGCTGGGGGCACTGGGCGGGCTCGCTGCGGCCTGCAGCCTGGCGCCCTCCCCGAGGCCCCTGCTGGTGGCGGCAGCGGTGAGTCTGGCTGATCCCCTCCAGGAGGTCGCTGGGGTTGAACCACGTAGCCGGCGAGTCGGCCCGGCTGTGCAGTTTCACTTCGCCTCCTCGGGCGCCCTCCAGCAGCAGATCCTGCAGGGGGCGCCGGTGGATGTGTTCCTCTCAGCCGGTCAGCGTCAGCTGGATGCCCTCGAGAGCGCTGGCCGGCTGCTGCCTGGCAGTCGCCGTGAGTTGTTCAGCAACGAGCTGGTGCTGGTGGTGCCCTCTCGTTCATCGCGGCGAACCCTCAGCTTCGAAGGCCTGGCGCAGCCTGGGCTGCGCACGATCGCGATCGGTGATTCCACTGTCCCAGCCGGCGATTACGCCCGCCAGGTGCTGGCGTCCCTGGGGCTCAGCGCCGCGGTCGCGCCCAAGCTTGTGCCCCTGGGCTCTGTTCGTGCCGTGGCCCAGGCCGTGGCCGAGGGCCATGTGGACGCTGGTTTCGTGTATCGCACCGAAGCCCAGGCGCGCGAGGAGCTGCGCATCACTGCCGTGGCACCTGCCGGCAGCCATGATCCGATCCGTTACGTGGGTGCCGTGCTCAAGACCAGCCGCGACTCCGCCGCGGCCGAGGCCTACCTGCGGTCCCTGGCGCACTCAGCCGCACGCGAATCCTTCCTTCACCATGGTTTCGGGGGTCCTGCGCCCTCCTCCCAGCCGTGAGCGCAGGCCTCACCGATCTCTCGCCACTCTGGCTCTCCCTGCGCAGTGCCGCCCTGGCGGTGCTGCTGGTGGTGCCCCTGGGATTGTTGGCGGCCCGGCAGGTGAGCCGCTGGCAGGGTTCGCGCCGCGCCGGCGCCGATCTGCTGCTGCTCTCGCCTCTGGTGCTGCCACCCACGGTGCTGGGCTTTCTGCTGCTGCAGCTGCTGGGGCCCTATGGGCCTGTGGGTGCTGGACTGGCTCGTCTGGGGGTGGAGCTGGTCTTCCACTGGCCGGCCACGGTGCTCAGCTCGGCGGTGGTGGCCTTCCCTCTGCTCTACCGCACCCTCCTGGCGGCCTTCGATCAGATGGATCCCTCGCTGGAGGCGGTGGCCCTCAGCCTCGGGGCAGGACCCGGGCGGGTGCTGCGGACCGTCACCCTGCCGCTGGTGATGCCGGGCCTGCTGGCGGGGATCAGCCTCGCCTACGCGCGGGCCCTGGGTGAATTCGGCACCACGCTGATGCTGGCGGGCAACATCCCCGGCCGCACCCAGACCCTTCCCCTGGCGATCTATGCGGCCGTCGATGGCGGTGATCGCGCCCTGGCCTGGTTCTGGACCGTGCTGGTGCTGATCCTCAATGGACTCTGCCTGCTGCTGGTGCAGGGCTTCCAGAGCCTGCGGCTCGGCCGGCCGAGCCGGTCCCGGGCGCTGGAGGAGCCCCCGTCCCCGGTGGCTGCCGGCGTGGTGGCTGCCGACAGGGCCAGCGGCCCGGCTCCCTTCCTCCTCGAGGTGGACCTTGACCTTCATCGGTCCGGATTCCAGTTGCAGATGCGCTTCAGCACCAGCTGCCCGCGCCTGGCGATCCTCGGGGCCTCAGGGGCGGGTAAAAGCCTGTTGCTGCGCGCTCTGGCCGGGCTGGAGCATCCGGACCGGGGCCACATCCGTCTCAATGGCCGGCTGCTCCACGACAGCGACACGGGCCACGACACACCCTTGCAACGGCGTCGCATCGCCATGGTGGTGCAGCACCACGCGCTCTTCCCCCATCTGAGCGTGGAGGAGAACGTGGCCTTCGGGCTGGCCCGGAGGGAGCGGCGCCAGCGACGGGCCCTGGTGCAGGCCCAGCTGGAGGTGATGGGCCTGGCTGCGCTTGCCAGCCGCTTCCCACACCAGCTCTCGGGCGGGCAGCAGCAGCGGGTGGCCCTGGCCCGCGCCCTGGTGATCGAGCCGGAGCTGCTGCTGCTCGATGAGCCCCTCTCCTCCCAGGACGCCTACCGGCGCCGCCAGTTGCAGCAGCAGATGATCGAGCAGCTCCAGCGCACGGGCGTGCCCTTCCTGCTGGTCACTCACGACATCGACGAGGCCTACCGCATGGCCGACGACCTGCTGCTGATCGATGACGGCCGGCTGATCGGCCATGGACCTCGCCAGCAGGTGTTTCAGCAGCCCGGGACGCTGGCGGCGGCCCGCCTCACCGGTTGCAAGAACATCACCCGGGTGGAGCGTCGCGGTTCCGGAGATCTGTGGGCGCCTGCCTGGGGCGTGGCGCTGCGGCGCGGGCGGCCCTGGAACACTGGCACCACCCACATGGGTCTGCGCGCCAATCACCTGGAGTTGCGCGCCGCCGGCGATCCGGTCGAGCCCGCGGAAGCCAATGCCTGGCCCTGCCGTGTCGTCGAGGTCAACGAGAGTGCCTGGAGCGTGTCGGTCTACGTGCGACCCGTGGGGCAGACGCCCGCCGCCGCTGAGGCCCTGCAGGTGGAGATGGCGGCCGGTGCCTGGCGGCGACTGGCCTCAGGCAGCGGCCCCCTGATCCTCTCGATCCCGGAGTCGTGCCTGATGCCCCTGTGCTGATCAGGGCAGAGGCCGATCGCGCACCCCCGGCAGCCGCCCGCGGGCCAGCTGCTGTTTGGGGTCGAACTGGGCCTTCACCGTCTCGATCAGCGCCCGTGACGGGACGTCGTCCCACGCCGGCACCTGGCAGCCCGCTGGCTGCTGCAGCACCGTGAGCACCCCCCCGCGGGACACGCAGCAGCGCCGCAGCTCCTCCACCCGGTAGGCCGGCAGCTGCGCCGGCGCCCAGCAGTCGCCCAGGCCGCTGCCGGCCCCCAGGACCACCGGCAGATCCCGCAGCGCCCGCTCGGCCAGCAGGGAGCTCGAGCGGGCCGGCAGCACTCCCAGGCGCAGCAGCCAGCCGCCGGGCTCGGGCCGGCCGAGGGCCACGGCCCGCAGGGCCTCGAGCCGCTCCGGATCGAGGGGCTGACTGCGCAGGCCCAGGCCTTCGGCCTGCCCGCGGATTTCCTGGCACTGGGCCCGCAGGGCGGCCTCGCTGACGCTGGCCAGCCCCAGCAGCAGCGCCGGCTGCGGCTCGGCGCCCGCCAGGGCGGCCAGGGGCGGGCTCCACCAATCGATCAGTTCGGGGGTGAGGCTGGATCGCAGCAGCCAGCGGCGCAACTGATCGAGGGGCTCGAGCTCCCCCTGCAGCAGCAGGCCCCGCCGCTCCGGCGGCTGGGGGCTGGTGCGCAGCGTCACCTCCGTGATCAGTCCGAGCGAGCCCCAGCTGCCGGTGAACAGCCGCATCAGGTCGTAGCCGGCCACGTTCTTGACCACCTTGCCCCCCGCCCGTGCGGCGACCCCATCGGCGCGCAGCAGGCCGATGCCGATCAACTGGTCGCGCACACCCAGATAGCGCTGGCGCAGGCCACCGGCCAGGCCACGGGCCACCAGTCCCCCCACCGTCCCCGCACCAGTCCCGTCGGCATCGCTGCCCCAGGGCCAGTCGACCGTGAGCCACTGGTTCTCCCGGTGGAGGGCCTCCTGCAGCTCCCGCAGCGGGGTGCCCGCCTCCACCGTCACCGTGAAGTCCCCGACGGCGTGATCGAGGATCCGGTTCATGCTCCGGGTGCTCACCACCAGGTCGGTGTCAGGCACCGGCGGCCCCCAGTGCAGGCGGCTGCCACTGCCGGCGGGAAGCCAGGGCGTGCCGTCCGCGTGCAGGTCACGCACGAGATCGGCCAGATCGTGGGGATCAGGGGTGATCACGGCACGATGGTGCCATGGCTCCATGGCCTTCCCCCGCGTCCGCCGGCTTGAAGATCATCGTCCTGGATGACGACCCCACCGGATCCCAGTCCGTGCATGGCTGTCCGCTGCTACTGCGCTGGGATCCGGCCACCCTGACGCAGGCCCTGAACGACCCATCCCCCCTGCTGTTTCTGCTCAGTGACACCCGCTCGCTCGAGCCCCGGCAGGCGGCCAGGCGGGTGGACGACATCTGCCGGGCCCTGCGGGCGGTCCTGGGGGAGGCCCCCGGCGACGCCCCTGGCAGCGGTGGTCCGGGGTCCTGGCTGATGGTGAGCCGTGGGGATTCCACCCTGCGCGGCCATTTCCCCCTGGAGATCGATCGGATCGCGGCGGAACTCGGCCCCTTCGATGCCACCTTGCTGGTGCCGGCCTTTCTGGAGGGAGGGCGCACCACGGTGGAGGGGGTTCACCTGCTCCATGGCGAGCCGGTGCACCGCTCGGCCTTCGCCGCCGATGCACGCTTCGGCTACCCCACCAGCCATCTGCCCGCCTGGGTGGAGCACAAGAGCGGTGGTCAGCGCCGGGCCGAGGCGGTGCAGCGGATCACCCTGGCGGAGCTGGAGCCGGAAGGCCACCAGGCCCTGGTGGAGCGGTTGCTGGCCCTGCGCGGCAACCCCGTCGTGGTGGTGGATGCTCAGCGGCCCGGGCAGCTCGAGGCCCTGGCACGGGCGATCCGGGTGGTGCTGCCGCTCAGGCGGCTGCTCGTCCAGTCGGCGGCCAGCCTGCTACAGGCTCTGGCCGCCCTGCCGCCCCAGCCCCTGCCACCCGCGGGGCTGGCCCGGCTGCGCCGCGGCACGGCCCCGGGCGCGGTCCTGGTGGGCTCCCATGTTCCCCTGAGCGATCAGCAACTGCAGCACCTGCTGGCCGAGCCCGCCTGTGCCGGTGTGGAGCTGCCGGTGGATCGCGTGCTGGAGGCGCTGCGTCAGCTGCGGCCTGCGCCCGGGAGCCTGCCGTTCCCGTTGGCCTCTGCTGAGATGGAGTCCGTGGCCGCCGAGGCCCTCCAACCGCTCCAGGCCGAGCTGCTGGAGCCGTTACGGCGCGCCTGGAGCGCCGGCCGCACGCCGGTTCTGTTCACCAGCCGGGGGGAGAGGTCCTGCCGCGACATTCAGGAACGTCAGCAGCTGTCTCTGGCGCTCGCGGGCCTGATGGCCCGGATCGCCGTCCGGCTGCCACCGGAGCTGGCCTATCTGATCAGCAAGGGCGGCACCACCAGCCAGACGCTCCTGCGGGATGGCCTCGCCCTGGCCGCGGTGAGGCTGGAGGGTCAGCTGCTGCCGGGCCTCTCGCTGCTGCGCCTGCCGGCCGACCACCCCCGCTTCCCGCAGCTGCCCCTGCTCACCTTCCCCGGCAATCTCGGGGCGGCGGACACCCTCCACCAGGCCTGGCGGTTGATGGAGCCGGAGGGGGGCAGACTCTGAGCAGGAGGTTCAGCCGCCGCTGGCGCTGCGCATCAGCAGCTCCACCGGATGGGCCACGGGGATCGGCCGAGCGGTGGCCTCCATGTGCTGGCGGATCTGCAGGCTGCAGCCGATGTTCGCGCTCACGGCCAGATCGGCGCCGCTGCTGCTGAGATCGGCGGCCTTGATCCGGCCCAGCTCGGCGGCTTCCTCGGGCTGCACCAGGTTGTAGATGCCGGCGCTGCCGCAGCACACGCCCGCTTCCACCGCCTCCACGATCCGCACGTGGGGGATCTGGCGCAGCAGCTGCCGCGGCTGCTGGCTCAGCCCCTGGCCGTGGAGCATGTGACAGGCATCGTGGTAGGCCAGGCGCAGCGGGCGATCGGCGCTGGCGGGACTGCCATCGTTGTGGCGCAGGGGCCGGAGCTGAGCCACGAACTCGGGGCTCAGTCCCACCCGGTGCAGGAACTCCTGGATGTCGGCCACCTGGGCGGCGAAGGCACTGCCCCGGGCGGCCCAGTCCGGCTCCTCCGCCAGGATCGTGTCGAGCTGCTTGAGGGTGTGCCCGCAGCCGGAGGCCGCCACCAGCACCGCCTCCAGGGGTTCTGGGCCCGCCGGCCGGCCCTCGCCGATCACGGACTCGAAGCGGTCCAGCAGATCCTGGCTCAGGGCGCGGGTCCGCTCCAGCTCCCCCTGGTGATGGGTCATGGCGCCACAGCAGTTCTGCCCGGGTGGGATCACCACCTCGATGCCGTTGGCGCTGAGCAGCTCGGTCGCGGCACGGTTCACCGCCGGATCGAACAGGCGCTGCACACAGCCCGTGACCAGCCCCACCCGGTGGCGCCGCCGGCCCCGGGCGGGAACGACCACCGGAGCCTCGTCCTGGAAGGCCTCCGGCTGCAGGGGCGGCAGCAGCCGCTCCATCGCCTCCAGCTGAGGGCCGAGCAGCCGGGTGAGGCCGCTGCGGCGGGCGAGCGCCTGAAGGGGAGTGCCGGCGTAGAGCCGCAGGGGCTGCAGCAGCGCCCGCAGGCGCGCGGGGTAGGGCAGGAGCTGATACAGCAGAGCCCGGAAACTGCGCTGCCAGGGACTGCGCAGCTCCGGTGCATTCAGCCTGGGCCTGGTGGCGGCGATCAGCTCGTCGTAGCGGACTCCCGAGGGGCAGGCCGAGACGCAGGCCAGGCAGCCGAGGCAGCTGTCGAAATGGCCCGCCACGGTGGCGTCGAGGCTCAGTTCACCGCGATCGATCGCCTTGAGCATGTGGATCCGCCCGCGCGGCGAATCCATCTCCGTGCCCAGCACCCGGTAGCTGGCGCAGCTCGGCAGGCAGAACCCGCAGTGGATGCAGGGGTCGGTGGCGAGCGCACTGGCCGTCCGCAGGAAGGGATGGTCGGGCTGGGTGACGGTCATCGCTGGGGGCCGGGGCGCTGGAGCCGGTGCTCAGAGATCGAAGTGGCCGATCACCGCCTCGGCGAAGCCGGAGCAGCTCACAGGCTCGACCCGGGGTTCCATCAGTCTGGCGAGGTCGTAGGTCACCTGGCCATTGACGATCGCGGCGCTGATGCCGCGGGTGATCAGATCGGCAGCTTCCTGCCAGCCCATGAACTCGAGCATCATCACGCCCGAGAGGATCACCGATCCCGGGTTGATCCGGTCGAGGCCCGCATGCTTGGGCGCGGTGCCATGGGTGGCTTCGAAGATCGCCGCGTGATCGCCGATGTTGGCTCCCGGCGCCATGCCCAGGCCGCCCACCACGGCGGCGGCGGCATCGGAGATGTAGTCGCCGTTGAGATTGAGGGTGCAGAGCACCGAATACTCCTGGGGGCGGGTCTGGATCTGCTGGAAGATGCTGTCGGCGATGCGGTCGTCGATCAGCACCATCGATTTCCACTTGCCGTAACCGTGGCTCTCACCGATGGCGGCCAGCACCTCCTTCACCTCCCGGTCCACAGCCGCCTTTTTCTCGGGCGTGAGGCTGTCGTAGCCGGGCTCGATCAGGCGGGCGTTGTCTTCGACGCTGAGGCCGTGATTGCGGTCGAGGTTGTCGAGGATCCAGCTCTCCCGCTCGGTCACACAGACATCGCGGAATTCGCTGGTGGCCAGCTCATAGCCCCAGTCTCGGAAGGCCCCCTCCGTGAATTTCATGATGTTGCCCTTGTGCACCAGGGTCACGTGGCGCTTGGCGCCATCGAGCTTCATGGCGTGCTGGATCGCCTTGCGGACGTGGCGCTGGGTGCCGGCTTTGCTCACCGGCTTGATGCCGATGCCGGAGCCCTCGGGGATGCGGCGCTGGCCCAGCTTGCCGTTGGCGGGGATCACCACGTCGTTGAGGTGGGCGATCAGGTCGACGCACACCGGATCGGTGGCCTCCCACTCGATCCCCATGTAGATGTCTTCGGTGTTCTCCCGGTAGACCACCACGTCGAGGTCCTCGGGACGCTTGTGGGGGCTGGGGGTACCGGTGTAGTAGCGGCAGGGGCGCACACAGCAGTAGAGGTCGAAGATCTGGCGCAGGGCCACGTTGAGCGAACGGATCCCTCCGCCGATCGGCGTGGTCAGCGGCCCCTTGATCGCCACGCCGTACTGCTCGATGGCGGTCAGGGTGTCCTGGGGCAGGTACTGATAGGTGCCGTAGAGATCGCAGGCCTCATCTCCGGCGTAGACCTTGAACCACTCGATGCGGCGCTCGCCGCCGTAGGCCCTGGCCACCGCCGCGTCCAGCACCCGCTGGGTGGCGGGCCAGATGTCCACGCCCGTGCCGTCGCCGCGGATGAAGGGAATGATCGGATCCGACGGCACCACCGGCAACCCGTTCTCGAAGCGGATGGCTGTGCCGCTGCTGGGGGCGGTCAGCTGGTCGTAGGCGGGAGCTGGGGTGGACGCCATCGGCGGCAGATCGTGCGACGTGATTCAGGACGAACCGGGGAAACCCGTGGTCATCCCCCGACCATGTCTCGCAGTGGCCGTCGGCACGCTGCAGCATGGTTCGGTTGGGGGAGCCTAAGTTCAGCCCGACCCGCACGTCTGCTCAGGGGAAACGCCATGAATGCGGCAGACCTGGCCCGCAGTCCGGAGATGGCCCAGGCCATCGCCTCCGCGGCCGGCCTGTTCCGGCGTCATTTCCCGGATGCCAGGGCCAACCTCACCCCCTGGCGTGACGACCCGGTGACCCGTCGCTTCGAAGAGGAGGAGTCGGTGGATCTGGCCTTCCATTTCCCGGGCTGGAGCCCGCGCCTGCAATGCCGCAGCCTGCTGATGCAGCTGCGGCTCGCCGCCGCACCCGCGCCCGCCCAGGGGCCGCCACGGCTGCTGGGCGTCGTGCTCAGCGGCATGACGTTCCAGGGGGAACAGTGGCGGCTGGCCACGGTGGGCGACTGGTGCCCCAGCGGCCCCAACCTGCCCAGGCCCGATGTGGTCGAGAAGCTGCAGCAGGTCTGCCGTGAGCTGTTCACGCTGCTGGCCCGCGATCCGGATCGGCAGGACCAGGCCGCTTAAACCTTCGCAACCAACTTGGTCCTGCCACCGCATATCAGCCCTACCTTGACTGTTCCGTACAAACAGCACCCCGGCTGAGATGTCTGTCGACCTGGCGTTCCAATTGCGCGAAGGCACCAAGAAAGCGCACACGATGGCCGAGAACACCGGCTTCGTGACCTGCTTCCTCAAGGGAGTGGTCGACAAGATCAGCTACCGCAAGCTGGTGGCCGACCTCTATTTCGTCTACAGCGCGATGGAGGAGGAGATCGGCAAGCTCAAGACCCACCCCGTCGTCGGTCCGATCGCCAGCGACGCCCTCAACCGCCGCGCAGCCCTGGAGGCCGACCTGTCCTTCTACTTCGGCTCCGACTGGCGTCAGCAGGTGTCCCCCACCCCAGGCGCCGAGGCCTACCTGGCCCGCATCCACCAGGTGGCGGCCGAATCTCCCGAGCTGCTGGTGGGTCATCACTACACCCGCTACATCGGTGATCTCTCCGGCGGTCAGATCCTCAAGAACATCGCCCAGAAGGCCATGAATCTGGGTGACCACGATGGTCTTCGCTTCTACGAATTCGACGCCATTCCCGACGAGAAGGCCTTCAAGGCGAACTACCGCGCCAGTCTGGATCAGCTGCCGATCGATCAGGCCATGGCCGATCGCATCGTGGCGGAGGCCAATCATGCCTTCCACCTGAATATGGTCATGTTCCAGGAGCTGGAAGGCAATCTGGTGGCGGCCATCGGCAAGGTGCTCTTCGGCTTCCTCACCCGCCGTCAGCGCACCGGCAGCACCGAAGCCGTCGCGGCCTGAGCTACGGCCCGGCTGGGTCAGACTGATTCATCGACAGCTCAATACCAGTGCGACCGCTCCGATTTCTGCTGCCCGGAACCGCTGGGAAGTACCGCTGCGGGGGTCTGCAGGTTGAGCTCCAGACGATCAGGCTCACAGCCGGGCTTAGGCCCACCGAACTGGTGACATACCGTCAACGGGAAGCCGGTCGTCCATTTCTGGACGATCTGTTGCGTGATGAATCGGCTCCGGGAATGGCTCTTTGGATCGTCAGCTGGGGCTTTGATGTTCCTCGCCTCCTGCGACGCCTGCGGGGTCGGCCCGTCGCTTATCACGCCCACAGCAGCGGTTATGGCTTTGATCTCCCCCAAGGGGTGCCGGTGCTGGCCGTGAGCCGCAACACATTGGGCTACTGGGGAGACCGGGCCCCCCGAAACCCCCTGTTCCTGGTGCCCAATGCCCTGCAGCCCCAGTGGAGGGATCAGGGACTGGAACGTGAAATCGATGTCTTGGTGCAGGCACGGAAAACCAGTGCCTATGTCCTGCACCAGCTGGTGCCCGTGCTGCGAGGACGGGGCCTGAGTGTGCGGGTGCAGCAGGGCTGGGTCGATGACCTGGTGGGCCTTTTCAATCAAGCCAAGGTTTACATTTACGACTCTGCCGATTACTGGCGGGGTCGTGGCGTGAGCGAAGGCTTTGGTCTGCCCCCCCTTGAGGCCATGGCATGCGGTTGCGTGGTGTTCAGCAGTTTCAATCACGCCTTGGCCGATCTGCTCGATCCCGGGTTGGTGGGCCACCAGATCGGCTGCGGCACTATGGCATCCGATCTAGAGCGAATTGAAGCGGCGGTGGCCGATCCGTCCTCTTGGCGTGCCGACCCCGCCCAACTGACCTCCCGGCTGTCCGAGAGCTCCGAAGCCAACCTGCAGGAGCGCTGGCAGAGAGCCCTGGTGGCGATTGATGGCCACTGGGATCGGCTGCAGAGGAGCCACAGCCCAGGCGACAGCTCTCCAGTTTCGGAGGCGCTGAGGTCTCCCCGGCTCTGGCAGTTGCGCTGGCGACAACGACTGGGGCGCGTGAGACGCCGGCTGCTGACCTGATCGATTTCTTGTTGCTGGGGCCTGCGTATCGTTTGTATGCAAGGGATCTTCGCCCTGCCTGCCCGCCGCTCAATCCCTTCATGAGCTTCACTTTGATAGCCGGCCCATGCGTGATCGAAAGCCGCGACTTGGTTATGGAGATCGCCGAACGGGTGAAGGGGATCACTCAGCGGCTGGGCATCACCTATGTGTTTAAAGCCAGCTTCGACAAGGCAAACCGCAGTTCCGGTGGTTCGTTCCGCGGCCCAGGGCTGGAGGAGGGTCTGGCTGTGCTGGCTGAGGTGAAGCGTCGATTCGGCCTGCAGGTACTCACCGACATCCATGAAAGTCGGCAGGCGATGCCGGTGGCGGCGGTGGCGGATGTGCTTCAGATTCCTGCCTTCCTCTGCCGACAGACTGACCTGCTGCTGGCGGCCGCCGAGGCCGTCCGTGGCACCGACAAGACGATCAACATCAAGAAGGGTCAGTTCTTGGCGCCCTGGGACATGGCCGAGGTGGTGAACAAGATGAGGGCCGCCGGGGCCGACAACCTCTGGTTGACGGAACGGGGATCCAGCTTCGGCTACAACACCTTGGTGGTGGATTTCCGCAGCTTGCCCCAATTGCAGGCCCTGGGCTGTCCTGTGATCTTTGATGCCACCCACTCGGTGCAGCAGCCGGGCGGTCGTGGAAGCAGCAGTGGCGGCCAGCGGGAATTTGTGGCACCGCTCGCACGGGCAGCGGTGGCGGTCGGCGTGGACGGCCTGTTCATGGAAGTGCATCCCGATCCTGAGAAGGCCCTCAGTGATGGTCCGAACATGGTGCCGCTGTCCCGCCTAGAAGCACTCCTGGAACAGTTGATGGCCATCCGGGCTCCATTGGTCGCCCAGGGTGAGGCTCCCAGCACGCTGTGATAGTCCGTCAGCAGGGAATCAGGTCGTGGCTCGGGCAATGGAACTGGATCTGCCCGTGGTGGTGTCGCTCCAGGTTCGCTGATCTTGAATTGCTGGTGCTCGATGTCGATGGGGTGCTCACCGATGGCGGGCTGTGGACCAATGAGAGGGGTGAAGTGATCAAGCGCTTCGATGTGCGTGACGGTCTGGGGATCCGTCTGCTCCAGCAGGCGGGAATTGAGGTCGCCCTGCTCAGTGGTGGTAAGGGTGGCGCCACCGAACAGCGTGCCAGTTCCTTGCAGATCCGCCACTGCCTCACCTCTGTCAAAGACAAGCCAGCGGCTCTAGTCGAGCTGCAGCGCTCTCTGGGGGTCACCCCTGCCCAAACCGCCTATTTCGGGGATGATCTCAACGATCTGGCCGTGCGGTCTGTGGTGGGTTTGCTGTTCTGCCCTGCTGATGCGGTAGTACCCCTGAAGCGCCAGGCTGACTGGGTGCTGGCACGAGCTGGCGGCGATGGGGCCGTGCGTCTGCTGGCGGAAGCGATTCTTCGTGCACGCGGCCTATGGCAGCCGTTGGCGAAACGGGGATGGCGGGATGGCAATAGCTGAGCCAATTGATCGTTCTTTTTCAATAGGCTGCCCCGTCACCAGCGTTGCCTATCCAGTCGCTCGGCCCTTAGCTGCCTGAGGCGCATACCGAGTCCTGGACCAGGCCGCTCCCCGGCAGCGATCAGGTCGTCAGCGGTCGGTTCGGCCCGGAGCGTCCTCCAGTGCAACAGCCAGCGCAGCAGTCCCCGCCGCAAGCGAGGTGGGAACTCCAAACCCGAGTAGGCCGCCAGCAGGAGAGTGACCCCCTCCGGGCTGAATCCCTGTCGTTCGAGGGCCTGGCTCAGCCTTGAGGGGCTCCACTCCGGCTCGGTTGCTGTCTGGCACACCCACCCCCGCAGCCGTAGCAGCTCAGTGAGCAGGCGATGACAGCGTCCAGCCAACTGCAGCCTCTTGGCGAGTGTCAGGGGGTCGTCGAGGCGGGCCAGCAGGGCGAGCAGCAACCACTCCTCCTGGGGCCATGGCGGTCGTTCGAGGCGAGCGGCCAGGCGCTGAGCTCGTCGGAGCCGTCGCAGCCAGTGCCGATCGTGTTGCAGCCCGGGGTCGAGAAGCACCAGCGAGCCCCATTGCTGCAGAAGCATCAGAGCCTTCTCCCAGGGCTCCCGGCCCAGCAGAAGCTCAAGTTCGCTGCGCAGACGCGTCCCGAGCCCCGGCAAGGACCCACGGGACTTGATCTGCCAGGGCCAGTCCGCAAGGGTGGTGTGCACCTGAATCAAACTGGCTTTGCTCAAATCCATGCCGAGCCGAGCACCGTAGCGAGCGGCTCGCACGATCCTGGTTGGATCGTCCCGCAGGCTGTCTGCATGCAGGAAGCGCAGCTGATGCCTGGCGAGATCGCTTCGGCCATCGAAGGGATCGAGTAGATGGGCTGTGTTGTTCTCCCGGGGATCCAGCACCATGGCCATTGCATTGATCGACAGATCCCGGCGGGATAGATCGTCCTCGAGCGACCCGAACTGCACCACAGGATGGCTGCCAGGTTCCGGGTAATGTTCCTGGCGGGCAGTGGCGATATCCAGCAGGATGCCGTTGACTTCGAGCTCGGCGGTGCCGAAGGCGTCGTGCAGATGAAACAGGCTCACCGCCTTCCCCAGCTGCTGCCTAAGTGTGATGGCGACGCGATGGGCAGCTGGCGCCCGCACTCCCGGCGTGCTCTCCTCCACTATCAGATCCAGATCGGGCAAGCCGAGTCGGGGATCATTGTGGGGTCGGTGCAGTAGCAAGTCGCGTACCGCTCCCCCCACAAGTGCCACCCGCAGGGGGGCCGCCAGGTCCACCACTTGGCGCAGCAGGCGACGAAGTGGTTCGCTGTAAGCAATCGTGCAACTGTGGGGGGCCAGGGAGTCAGCGGCGGCATTTTCCAACGAAGAGTCGCCCATGCTGAAATCCGTCTTCCAGTATCGGTCGTGGTCGTTTCGCAGTGGCGGCAGGCATAGAAACCACCCGGGGCAACACCCTGCTGCTGGCACAGCCAGGAGTCGGAGTGACGACCTGTGAGAGCATCGAGCGGGAGAAACCTCTAGGCGGCAGCAGCTCTTGTACAAAGCGCGCTGCCGCCAGCCAGAAACAGTCCTTCTCCCTCCTCAGCTCCCAGTTCTCCTTCCGCAGCCGGTTGAGTTCCTCCCGCTCTGCTGTGGTGAGCAGGTCCTTGTCCTTGGAACCAGCCAGTCCGTGATCAATGCGGGTCTGGCGCACCCAGCGGCCACCGCCTTCTGCTGCGCCGTGATCCGGCGCCTGGTTCTGGTGGGGGGGGTTCGTCATCGATGGACAGTCTGGTGGTCATGGCGTGACCCTTATCGACTTGTCCTCAAAATCGGGGGAACCCCAACCCGCCTCAGAGGTTAACGATGGGCCCTGGCCAGAAAAGCCAGTCCACGTCACTGCCGCCGCCGGAACTGAAATCCACGGAAAGCCCAGGCACCTGGGTAGCCCAGAGCCGGCCGCGCGACCTCACCAACGCAGCAAAAAGCCACTGGCAGGGCACTTACAGCCCACAGGAGCATCCTTTGTCAACCGGAACAGCCGGTGGCATGACACACCTAATCAAGTTTCTGGTAAAATTTCAAGCTGGAATTAGGTGCCTCTGCCGGTGCGGCCAGAGGGCTGAAGTTTAAGTATCTGAGGAGGCGACAAAGACAGTCTCATCAAGGCAAGGATGTCTTCGCAGACTATGAAACTCCTTCATGACGGTTGGGATGCCAAATAGGCAGCTCAAGGAGTTTTGTGCTCCTGTGCAACAACTCCAGTTGCCTGCGTGACGTTCTTACCAATAAATTCTTGTCCTTCAGCAGCCGCTTCGTCGATTGAAATGCTCGTTGAAGCCCCTGGTCATCACTCTCATCACACAAGGCTGAGTGTGTGTCGACTGATCGAAGCTTTGGCCTTACTGTAATTGCCTCGTGACGTCCGGTGTGATCGGCCCAAATGGAACCACCCTCCTCATTTGCCGCCCATCCCAGCCCGTTGACGCGATCGAGCTGGGATGGTCCGGCCCCGATCCCGATATTCATCGGCTACGACCCGCGTGAGCGGGCCGCCGCCAACGTGTTGATCGATAGCCTCTACCAGCACAGCAGCGCACCGCTGGCGATCACCCTCTTGGTGACTCCCCAGCTGGAGCGCCAGGGTCTCTACCGCCGGAAGCGAGATCCGAAGCAAAGCACGGCCTTCTCCTTCACCCGCTTCCTGGTGCCCCATCTGATGGACAATCAGGGTTGGGCCGTCTTCATGGACTGCGACATGCTTTGCCGCGGAGATATCGCCGAGCTTTGGGCCGAGCGCAATGACGACTACGCTCTAATGTGCGTGCAGCATCAGCACGTGCCAGCGGAAACCGTGAAATTCCTGGGTGAGGTGCAGAGTGCTTACCCGAAGAAGAACTGGAGCTCCCTGATGCTGCTCAACTGCGGCCGCTGTCGGGCGCTCACTCCCGAGTACGTGAACAGCGCCAGCGGCCTGGAGCTGCATCGCTTCCACTGGCTGGCCGGTGACCATGAGATCGGTGCCCTCCCCGACCGTTGGAACCATCTGGTAGGTGTGCAGCCCGCCCCAATGGCCGGCGTGGACGAAGGAGGTCCAATCCTGCTGCACTGGACCCTGGGGGGGCCCTGGTTCCGGGAGCAGCGCACCATGGGCGGACACTTGGCGGCCGAATGGTTCTCGGCGCGGGATGAAGCCATGCAGCTCTGGGGATGAAGGCGCTGATCCTTCTTGATCCCGAGGCGGTCCATTGGTGGAGTCAGGCGAGTCGCCAAAAAGTCGATGATTCTTGCGTATTCTGCGGTTCGTTAAAGGCCTGGGCAGAGCTAGAGCGTCGCCAGCTCGAAGCGGGTGTGCGCTGGCTAGGACCTTGCGGTGAAGGCCCTTGGCGTGAGTTTCAGGAACACCTGCAAGCCTGGAGCCGGGCCTTGGCGATGGTCGGGGCACCAGAGCATGGGGCCCCCGCCGCTTCAACTTTGGAAGAACTCCTCTGTGGCGACCTTGCGGCTCCAGCTTTGCTCACCCTGGCCCTGCTGCCAGCCTGGATCGGACAACTGGCCCAGGCCGAAGCCGTCTGCATTCCAGTCGGCAGGGCGTTCCGACCCCCTCGATTCGGCCAGCTAGGTGATCTTCCCCTGCTGGCCCTAGCCGCGGGACTAGAGGCCCGCTGCACAAAAATAGATTACTTAGAGGTTCTTGATCCGATCGGATTGGTCGGTTCAGGCCCCTCACAGCCACGATCCGCTGACTGGAGAGGCCGCCTGAGTGGGTCAGGAGTCTGGCTAGCGACCGGCAAACTGCGCCATCCGGAGCTAACTCTGCTGGCACTTGAGGCTGCCGGATTGTCAGTCCGTCTGTTTGAGGCAGAGCCGGCCGCACCCTTGCCCGATCTCTTTGCAGGCACACCCACTTACCGATGTCACGAAGACCTAGACGATTGTCCGAGGCACTCGCCGCCGCAGTGCCCCTGCCCCCCGCCCTCTGGGGCGGAGGCCGGCCCAGAGGCCTGGTTGGCAGCCCTTGGCGATTGGCACCCGCTGGTGCAGGAGGCGCAGCACCTGGCTGAACGACGTCTTCGGCTCGATCGATCCCTGGCCGAACACTGGGCTCTGGAGCCGCCCCGGCTGATCTTGGTGCCGGAAGAAAATAGTCGGGCGGTGGAGCGATTGGTCATCCTTGCCCGCCAGAAGGCCGTGCCCCACGCTGTCTTGCATCACACCGCTGAGGTGCTGCCCTTCCAGTCAACCGGGCGATTTCAGCGGCACCTTCGGCCGGGTGATGCACGGTTGGTCCCGCTGAGGGGGCAACGGCGCTCGAGCCGTGATCAGCCCCACACCCCGGCCGCCGCGGTCGTGATGCTTGATCCGGTTCGCGCCCATCTATTAGATGCCGTGGAGTTGGAAGGACCGATCCCCCAGGCGTTGGATGGTTCGGTGGGCTGGCTCCATTACCCTCTCCAACAGCAGTCGCTTGTGCCGTTCGCCGATACAGAGGCCTACTGGGGCGCCTTTGACCGCATTGCGACAGAGTTGGCTGCCCACGGAATTCCGCTGCAGCTGGCCCGCAAGCCACCACTTGAGCCTGGCGGCTCTGGTGATGCGGTCGCCCAGGGATTGCGGACCTGCCCGGAGATCCTGTCCTTGCCTGCCTTGTTAGCGAGCTGCCGACTGGTGATCGCTCCCGGCCACATCGGGACGGGCCATCTGGAGGCGATCGCCCGAGGTCGTCCGGTGGTGGTGGTCACCCCGGAACGGTTGAATCGCCCCTCGCTGCTGCTGGAGGACGAGAGCCTCCCCATTCCTCTCTGCTCCGTGGCAGGTTTCTCTAGCTGGTTCATGCAGCAACAGCCTGACGCCCTGATTCAGCTCTCCTTCAAGCAAGCTGAATGGTTGCGTCAGCAGTTGGTCAGCACCCAATCGCTGCTCGGCTGGCTCGCCAAAGCCGGGGTGGAGATCGATACCCGGCCCCAGCGCTTCCTCGGCAGCGGTCTGATGGCCCAACGGCCGTTGCTCGATCGGGTTGAGTCGATGGATCGGCTGAGTCGGCGATTGCAGGCCATTCGCCGCAGCTTGCCCGGCAGACTTCTGGGCCAGCTGAAGCGGGGTTGGAGCCGATGAGAGCCACACCCGTCAAGGGCTGGCGGAAGTTGGAGCGGAAGGTGAGAAAAGCCCTTCTTCTCTTTGTGGCGCTGTTGCGGGGGGATCCAGATGGCCTATTGAGGGTGGCGGCCGAGCGCCTTGTTCCCCGACTGGAGAAGCATCGCAATGCCCCTTGGGCCGATCGTCTCAGGATCGCTTTGCTCGACTGCCAACCAGGTTGCCGAGCTTCTCCGCAACAAGTGCAGGATGTTTTGGCCGCATCAAGCCTCCTGATGCCTCCACGATGGCAGCTTTCGCCAGGTCTTGAGAGGCGCCTGCTCCGCAGGATGGCCGCTCGAATGGTGCGCACTGGTGCGGCGTCCGTCACCTGCGATGATTGGATCAGAGTAAACGGCTCGTGGTGTTGGCGCCAGAAGCCTCTCTGGGATTCCGTATTCGATGCCGAAACGGGCATCGGGGAGGGGCCAGTGCTGGTGCATGGGCGATTGCACCAGCACTTGGATAAACTGCCGCGGCCGGAGCACGCTCCTGCATGGCGAGAAGCTCTGCAGCAACTGTCTCATGCCCACGGGGGCCATGCTCACGTCCCCCTACCGTTGCTGCGGGCTCCTGAGGCTTGCATCAGTGTTGCATCGCCAACCCAGTCGGCCTCAGCGACAGTTGGGGCCTGGCAGCCGCTTGTCAGCGTGCTTCTCCCGACAGCCGGATTCAGCAAGGTGATCGCGCCGGGGGGGGCTGAGATTCTGGTGCGTCATTGCTTGCGAACGCTGCTGGAACGAAGCCATTATCGTCGGCTTGAAATCGTCCTGATTGATGGTGGTGAGTTAACAGAATCCTTGCTTGAGGAGCTTAGATTTTTAGTTGAGAGCCAGTTGGGAGAAAAGAGCTGGAAGCATCTTCGCGATGGCGGTCCCTATGACTACACGAAACGCATAAACAAGGCCGCTGCCGAGGCCCACGGCGAGCTCCTGCTTCAATTGAATGACGATACCGAGTTACTCGCAGTCAAAGGAGTTGAGCTGTTGATTCAGGCCTTGACAAAGCCCGATATCGGCGTTGCCGGAGCTTTGCTTCTTTATCCCGATGGGAGGGTTCAACATGCGGGTACTGCCATCGACAATCTTGCTCCTCGGCACGCCTGGGCCGGATCGCGCCCCGAGGCACTCCCTTGGGGAACCTTGCGGGGGCAACGTACATTCAATGCCGTCACTGCGGCCGTCACCATGTGCCGCAGCTCCCTGTGGGAAAGGTTGGGTGGATTCTGTGATCGCTTCCCGATTAACTATGGAGATGTCGATTTCTGCCTTAGGGCTGCTAGCCTCGGCCAGCGCACCGTTCTGGTGCCAGGCAGCCAATGGCTTCATTTTGAGTCGGCAAGCCGCAATCTGGATGATATCCCGCCGGAGCTCAGCGTCTTTCAGCAGATCTGGGGGGACTGCATGGGTGGTCCGCATAGTGTTGACCACTATTGCTCAGCCTGGAGAATGCTATTAAGTAGTCAAGAGTCAAACAAGCATGAGCAAATCTAAGACCCATGGTAACGCCAATAAGTTTAATCTGGTGCATCTTCTGTCCAGATCGCCTTGTTGCCTGTCCAGCGAAGCCGTTGGATTTATTCTGATTGTGTTTGCAGGAGTCGCAACAGCTCTTGACTCCTTCCTGATCAATCAGATGGAGATGCTGACTTTGATGGCGGGGCTGATCCTGCTGTTAATCAAATCCAGCGGGAGGACGCCATTGAGTATTGGCTTCATGTTCTTGCTTGTGATGAGCCTCAGAATCTACCTACATACAGACGCGCGCTACTTTCCCCGGGAAACGACGCTCAACGACTATGTCTTGGTTCTGACTTCATTCGTTGCTGCATTTAGGGTTAAGGCATCGATGTGGAGGCTGTTCTTTTCTGCATTCTCTGCATTTGTACCGATAGCATGCATTTCTGTGCTTATTCTCCATGGAGGAGAAAGACTTGGAGGAAGCTTCGCTTTTGGCGAACTTTCGACTCAGCAATCAGCCTTGATAATTGGCACCTGCCTAACGATTAGCCTGAGTTTTCTATGGAATGCGCTCAGCCAGCGACGCTCGGGAATGCAAAAACTGGTGATCGTCATCGCCTGGTTTTCAATAAGCCTCCTCAATTGCTTTCTGATGGTTCAAACCCATTCGTGGGCTGGTCTTGTCCTAGCGATTATCTCGGTGGTTGCCGTGGTGTTGGTCGACGCACTCCCAAGCCTAAGCCAGTCTGTCGATGCGTTGATACATCATTATTCGTCAGGCCGTCAGGTGGTGCGCATAAAGACTGGGTTTATGCTGATAACTTTAAGTGCTATTGGAGTGGCTTCATGGTCATTCATTTCTGAAGCATACTCAAGTCAGGAAAACCTAAGCAATATACTCAGTAGGCTAAACTTGCTAAAATGCTTCTTCGGCTCTATGTTCACCAATCAAAATCGCTTCATTTATGGACTGGGATTTACTAATACCAGCACGTGGCTATGCGGTGAAGGAGCTTTCCCAAGTGGAATACATAGCAACAATATGTTCGCCCAGGTTGCGGCTGATAATGGATTCTTTGCCATGATATGTCTTATTATAGTATCTTTACTGCTTGCAAGAATGGCTTGGAGACTTGTCAACAGGCTCTCCAGTCCAACAGAGCTTGCCTCCCTAACGTCTGCTATCTACTGCTTTTTGTTTTTGCAGGTGGATGGGGGATGGAGCAAGACCACCTTCCTCCAGTCTCTGATCGGCTTGTTAATGGCTTCCTTAACCATGGTCTTTGATCAGCCCGTGTTTTCAGCCTTACCGACCACTGGCGGAATGCGGATTATCTCGAATACTGGTGATTCGCCTCCTTCTTCCTCCCGCAATGAAAACACATCTAAACAGCCGGGAAGTCGGCCTCATAACTTCTTCCAAGCCCATGATTGATAGCTTATACTCTCCCCAACAAGGAAAACCTCCACATGGCTGCCTTGACTGATCTGAAATCGTGACCTATCCATTAAACACATTGAAATCATCCCCAAAATTGTCGATCGTTGACATTTTAGGGATCTCACTGATTATAGTCTCCGGAATTCTTACGCTATTTCCTTCCTTTCTCGACTTTAATCATGAACTGATTCCACTAGTGATAGGGATCTCCATTTTACTTGTCAAGAACGGCAGGAAAGAGCCCATTCTCATTGCTTATCTCTGTCTCCTGCTGCTATCGATGAGAATCTATCTCCATAGCGACGAACGATATCTTGGCTGGGAGATTACGCTTTCAGACTATATTATGATCGTGATTGCATTTTCGGCATTCTATAAAATGGCGGCTAGTCTGTGGACTTACTTTTTTACATTCTATGCTTTAGCTATGCCCTTAGCGGGGATAGTCGCTCTGCATTTATTTCTGATCAGTCAGTCTGAAGAATCTTTTCAAGCCGCAGCGCTTTCAATCAATCAAACTGCGTTCCTGTTTGGAGGCTGCCTCACCATCAGCAGTAGTTTTCTTCTGTGTGAAGTCTATTCAGTTCGCGCACGTGCAAGAAGAGTATCAGTCATCATTCTCTGGACACTTTCCACTTTATTGAGCTCTATCCTCGTATTAAACACCCAATCAAGAGCTGCAATTGGCTTGCCAGTCATATCTATTGCTGTCGTTTTATTTGCCTGTATGCGATCTCGCTCAGTAGATTTTAATAACAGGCTGAATAGCTTGCTGAATAAAGCAAAGAATATATTTGGGAGATATTCCGCATATATAGTTGTTATTGTACTTGCCCTCTCAGCACTGGCAGCCATGCTGACTGCAATCTATTCAAACAGGGAAAACATGGTTAACGATATGCATCGATTGCACTTATTAAAATGCTACTTTGGAGCATTATTTAATGGTAATAATAGCTTTATATATGGGCTTGGATTTACTCGAGCAAGCCAAGGAATCTGCAAAGATATTGGCTTGATTAAGGGCACAACTCATGCTCACAATGTGTTCGCCCAAGTTGCGGCGGATAATGGGTTTCCTGCCTTGCTTATGATCTGTATTATTGGCTTTCTGCTCATACGACTTGCCTGTAATCAAATACCCTACTCTTCACATCCGGCAGTCCTGGCGTCGTTGACACTGTCTTTATATTGTTTTTTATTCCTGCTTATTGAGGGCGGCTGGGGCAAGGTCTCCTTCATTCAATCACTGCTCGGCCTTTCTTTTGCTTCATTGACAATGAAGTTATCGCCCCAAGTAAAATGCTAAGTCTTTCCTTGACTTTTCCGCATGGCCACTTAACCTATTTCAAGTTTTGATAAGTCACGGAATGAATCTGAGTTATCCCTAAGCTCCTCATAGGTTCCTGATGCTTTGATCAATCCGTTATGCAGCTCATATATTCTGTCACAGCGAACAATAGTGCTCAATCTATGGGCGATTACTACTGTTGTACATCGTCTACCAATCATTTCAAAGGCATTAATTACATCAGATTCAGTTCGGTTGTCGAGAGAGCTTGTGGCTTCATCCAAAAGAAGAAACTTAGAATTTCGATAAAAAGATCTTGCCAACGCTAGTCTTTGGCGTTGACCACCGGATAGCTTCATCCCATTTTCTCCTATAGGAGTTAAAAGACCATAGGGTAGTTCTGCAACCACATCAGCCAGCTGGGCAGCTTGCAAGGCTTCCCAAAGACGGGAGAAGTCAATTCTTTCCGGATCGATTCCGAAAGCGACATTCGATTGAACACTGGCATCCAGCAGCTGAATATGTTGAGGTACCTGAGCGCAGCATGCTTGCCAAGCAGGTTTGGTAGTTTCATCTAAAGGTATTCCGTCGAGCTCAAAGGAGCCTATATCTGGATCGAGTAAACCGAGCAAGAGATGAGCCACTGTCGATTTTCCACTTCCCGTGGCTCCTACGAGGGCCACCCTCGATCCAACGGGAATGGAAAGATTAACTCCACGTACTACAAAGTTTTCAGTACGTGGATATCGATACCAAGCATTTTTTAGCCTGATTGAGTGCCTTGGGAATACTGATTCTGGTGAAGGCACACCGACGTCAATCAATGTCAGTCTGGGTTTGGACAACTCCAGCAATTCAACTGTCTTTGCAATCTTCGGGAGGCTACCTCTCAGCAAGGTAATCGAAGAAAACAAATCCTGGAGTGGTGGAGTGAGTTTCTGGGCTGCGATTGCCAAGCCGGCAAGAAGTGGAATGATTTTTCGTATATCTTCAATATTTCCGTTGGCAAGGTAAGGAACAGCTCCGAAGAGAAAAATCATCGTTATTCCCAGGGGCTCAATCAGCTGCCTTGGGATGATAGGAATCAATGCTGAAATCCATGCATAACGCTGAGCCCTTTCCCCCGAGGCAACAAAGCTATTCTGAAAGAATGGCTCAGCATTCGCAAGTTGAATGTCGCGAATAGATGCCAATGACTCCATTAGGGCATGAGTGGACCTCGCGTCTTCCCTTACCACTTGCTTGGAAGCATGACGAAGATAGGGAGTTAGAAAAAGAGAGAGGCCAAGATAGGCAATCACAAGGAGTGTAATCATTATCACCGATAGCCAGCGACCTACGAAGACAATTCCAAAAGATAGCAAAACGATAGAAACACTACTACTTGCGATTCGTAGAATAGGGTTTATGACTCCATTGGACACAGCCTTGACATTTCCGATTATCAAGGACGTCAGCCCAGAAGTACTACGTAGAAGGTGATAAGAATAAGGCTGGTAGAGAATATTGTGGTGAATCTGATCAGAAAAATCCCTCCAGATCAGGGCCGTCAGCCGTTGTTGTGTGTACTGAAGGATTAGCCGTAGTGCGGAGGCCGACCAGGCCAATGCAATGAAAATGCTGATCAGCCAGAGACTCTGCTCCGCCATGCTGCCGCCAAAGACTTTGACTCCTGGAATAAAATCAAGCAGTTTGATGCCAATCAATGCACCAGCTAATCGGGAGACAACTGCAATGGTAAGAAGATCGAGAATGCCGGGCATAATCGATAATGGAGCAAGAATCAATAATGCCTTGTATCGCTTTTTGGGTAAAAAACGCAGGAGCCTCGCTAGGTATCCTATGGTCTGGCTATTAAATTTCTTGTTGTTTGACATCAAGAGGACTTAATTATTCCGTGGGGTGGTTGCAATTTGCTTCAGGCCAAGTATATTGCCAATTTATTGGGTCGTCCGTCTCTTGTGTGTGGGCGTGGTCCAGACCGCAGATCGACACCCACCACTGCCAAGAGAATTTTTGTGAGCGATCACATTCTCATCAATACCTTCTTGATCCACAGGGCCACCCTGATTCCGAAAAAAAGAGTTGAGATTCGTACCCAGGCTATCCCCTTGGACAGGGGCATCCAGTTTCGGATTTGCTGTAATGAGGAGGCTGGTATCATCATATCTAATAAGCGTTCATGCACACCAAGAAGTATTGACAAATAGATGCGGTTACCTAAAACTCTGGCTTCATGTTGCACTTCTGCACTAGGAACTGGTATGGAGCCCTTCTCTGCCTGCCACTGATTCCGCCCCAATAGCCGATAGATTGTTGATGGAGAATCAATCGACCACTCCAGCCGCTCAGCTAGGTATCGATTGATCGCTTTAGTTTCCTCCATCCGTGCGATCAGTTCAAGTAAAGTGCCAACATTAGAATGAGGCTTGCATGAGCGTTCTCCGACTGTTTGGATAGTATCGGCTGACACTCTTTCAAGATCGCCGTGATCAATGGTGCAGAAAATACCTTTAGGTATGGCAGTGCCAACCATTAGTTGATCTAAGCGCAAAAACAAGTCTTTATCGTCATAACCATATCCCTTAAGGTATTCGTTGAATCCCCCCACAGAAAAAAAATTAGATCTAGTGATCATGAAGACCCCATTGAGCCCGCCGCCGCCGATCGTGCGGCAATAGCTTCTTTGCTGTAGCGGCAAAGGATTATATTCTAAGTCGTCTATCCAGCAATCTGCATCAAGTTTTAGGATCGTTTCAAAGCTGCTTTGGCTAATGGCAAAGTTGTAGGCTCTTGTCAGTTGCCATTCTGCTTCCCCTTCGACTCGTAGCAATCGGACTCTCGGATCTGCTGGAAGGCTGTGGCGATCAATGGGAATCTGGCTTCCCCAGTCCACGATCAGGTGCTCCCGGTGCCGATGCCAAAGGCTGACGCGAGCGGCGGAGTCAAGTAAGTGGTTCGTCCTGTTCATTGAAACTGTTACGATACTAATTCCTTCAGGACGAATAAGATCTGTAGTCATTCAATATAGTTGCCGTGTAGGCATTTTGCGAGACAATCTGTCTGCTTATGCCGATCAAAGCCAAAGTATGGATTCAAGTAGCGCTTGGCCGCTGCGCCATCAAGCGGCTGGAGTTGATCATCGTGAGGCTTGATGCCTAGTTCAGTCATTAGTTGCTCTCGCATTATCCATTCATGAGAATAGCGATGCTGCCATATTGAACTGGTTGCGCTAAGGTCCTGCTGGATCTCCAGTCTGGCCATCAGAATACTCTTGTTTAGAGCTAGGGCATAGCCAAGATGGCTGCCCAGTGTGGGTGTCACCATCTCATCAGAGAGTTCCAGCAGAGTTCTCTGACAATCCAGAAACCATGGATTTGACGTATGCCCGTTGCAGGCGAGAACCCATTCCAATGGTAGATCTGCTGGCGGGGGGTCCTTCCAGTAGCATTGCCAGATCACAGTGTCGATGTTGGCGGACTTACAGTGATCAGTGACGAGCTTGATCATCTCAGTGGTTGACCAGTCACGCTTCACTTGGTTAACGCTGTGGACGGGGACCACTAGCAGCACCTTGCCCAGGCTTTGTTTCAAGGCAGCGAGTTTACCTGGCTCTAGTACTGGCTTGGCATAATTAATGTAAGGTCCAACCGCAATCCCATTTACGCCGAACCGGTAGCGAAGCCTGGCCGCGCGACTGGGGCCCATGCAAATGTAAGCTCTCACCCAGTGTTGTGGTTCTTCGAACGATGACTCTTCACTATAGTTGACTCCATGCTCAAGCATGAAAGGTAGAGGCTTGCCAACGAGTGGTAGATTCGCGGCGCGCTTCAATATAATATCGTGACCGTAATGATGAACGGCGTTGTCAAATTCGCGACGCGCAGGTGATTCTGTGGGCCGCAAAATGGAGGCTTGTTCCCATTTTGACTCAACCATGACAGCCGGACAGACCCAAGGCTTGAACGGCTCGACATGGAATGCTTGATGGACCAATCCGGAATAGGCAGCAAGAGCATTGAGTTCTCGTCGTTCCTCCCGTGAAAGCCAACGACCAACTGGTGCGAGAACTCGGCGAATCCTGGCTCCGGATCCAGCTTTCAGAAAATAAAGCAGGCGCTTTGGCGCATTGACAGGACCCACGATCAGCTCCAGTTGATGCTCAAGCCGAGCATGTAAATTTTACTTCCTTGTTCGACAAGGTTGCAGATTTGTCAAGGCTTGATAAGATGCGTGGATGGTTCAATATTCCAGAAGGGCTTGCGCTGTGTCCTATCAGTGAAGATGTCCACTCGGGGTGTTGAAGTCATAATCTGAAACCATCAGGGTGGCGAACTGGCTGCACCGCAACCGTGAACCTGGTGGTTTTGTCATCTTTGGGATTGCCTGGCGGGTGCTAACGCGTCGGCCCTTGATCGCGGCAGTTGCCGATCGGGCCCGTGAGGGGCACCATCTCATAGCCATGATGGAGTCTGTTGTTTGTAATGGTCAGACGGCCTCAAGTTTCTGCGCACGGAGACGTTGCATTCTCACAACCTGTGGCTGTAACTAGTCGAGAGGTGGCTGTGGTGTTCCACAGGTTGTTGCGGTTGACAAAGGATGCTTCTATAAGCTTCAAGCACTGTCAGTGGCTCTTTGCGGCCTTGGTGAGCTCGCGCGGCAGGCTCAGGGCCTGGGCTGGCTTTCCGTTGATCTCAGTTCAGTCGGCTGCAGTTCTCAGTGGAGGACGGACCCTGAGGCTACGGAACACCTCACAAGCAATGAAACGCTTAAGACAGCGAAGGATTGCCTTGTTGCTCAGTCACTCCCTCTTGGACGCTTGAATCAGACTGACCCGCTTCCTGTGGAAGTGTCGCAATGCTGGTCCCCACAGCTCAGTTGGGGCAGAACTCCCAATAAAATGTACAATGATGCTTAACCCTTTTCCTCCCATCAAGGGTTAACGATGTCAGGGGACATGTCTGTCCAGTAACAGGCACCCACCTCTCAGCTTTACCAGTGCCCCAATAATGTCCCGGCAGGGTCGTTTCCCGAGTTCTTTCCTAATGCCAAAGACCCTTCTGTCCAAGCACAGGCCATCTCGGGGACGAGCAGCCAACCACCAGTCAGATGTTCCTGGCTGGTGGCTGGCTGCTGCAGCTGTATTAATTGCTGGATTTTTCCTGACACTTTCGGTCATCGGAACGGCTCTTCGCTATTCCCCCATCCCTTACTTCGATGACTGGGATGCAGCTTTGCGGTTCATGATGGATGGCGGCGGAGTGGCCGCCTTGTGGAAGCAGCACAATGAACACCGCATTGTTCTGACAAGGCTGCTGATCTGGGCAGATTATAGATTTTTTTCAGGAGCCAGCCGTTTGCTAATCGTGATGAATTTTGGGGTAGTTGCTCTTAGCGTCTACCTCTTTTGGAAAATTCTCAACGAGAAATTGGCAGGGAAGATCTCCGTCTATGGTTTGTTTTCCCTGAAGATGCTCATTGCTGCCTGGCTATTCCAGTGGATGCAATATGAAGCCATTGCTTGGGGCTTGAACATCCATTTCTTTCTGGTGCTCCTGTTGACCCTCGCATGCTTGTTGCTGTTGCATTCAACTGTGCGATCGTCCCGGCCGAATCGCTTGATTCTTGCGGCGATTGTCCTGGGCTGGTTAGCGATTGGTACAATGGCCAACGGGGTACTAACCCTGCCTTTAGTGGCCGTCTATGCGCTTGTTTCCCGGAAGCCGAAGGGATATGTGGCTCTCTTGACGATCAATGCAGTCATGTCTGCAGTTGTGTTCTTCTATGGCTATTCGATTTCATCTGGAAGCGGCGGATTCCTTGCCGAGATCTCCGCAAACTTCTTGCCGCTCATTTCCTATGTTCTTCTTTACCTTGGTAGCCCCATTTACCATCTAGTTGATGGAGGCAGCATAGGCTTCGTCATGGCAATTGTGGCCAGCCTGTTCTTGGTGATCACCTCATTGTTAGTTTTCTGGCAAGCCGTCCGCCGCCCTTCTCTCCATTCCCTCGATCTGGCTCTGCTGTTCTTCTTGTTGTTTGTGGTGATCGGTGCTGCCGGAGCGGCGAGTGGCCGACTTCTTTTCGGCGTGGAGCAATCGCTCTCCAGTCGCTACCTCCCGTCTTCGTTGATGGCCTGGGTAGCCTTTGCTCTGCTTGTACTGCCACGATGCGAGATCCTATCCCGCCGCCGCAAAATCACCAGCTTAGCGGCGGGAATCCTGCTTCTGGTTCTGATGGCCCGCGAACAGTTCAAGGCACTTCGGCCGTTCAACGCACGACTGTTTGAACGGGAGGTCGCTCTGCTGGCCGTTGTGCTGGGTGTACATGACAAAGATCAGATTGATACGATCTATCCCTATGGAGATGGCCGTAAAATTCTTGACTCGGGCCGTGATGCGATTCGGCATCGAACTGGACTGCCCGGCAGGCTGCCCTACCGCCAATTGAATGAGAACCTGGGCCAACAGTACACTGTTGCACCACCTGCGAAGCCCTGCCGTATCAAGCGCTTCGAACATCGCGAGATCGGTGACGCCGAGAAGCGCTTTGTGTCAGTAGAGGGATTCTTGGTCTGTCCGACCCAAGATGGCCGCGCGAGTCTTGTCGCGTTGCTTTCTCCAAGTATGGAGATAATAGGCTATGGTAGTCTCTATCAGCCATCATCCCAGGGCCATGCAGCCTTGGATAATGTTGTCAATTCCAAAGGTCTAAGTATTAATTTCAAGGGCTACGCCTTGAAGTCGTCCGTTGCAGTAAACGATGCAAGTGAGGTCAACGCTTTTCTTCTGGTCGCGATCAGTCGATAATCTCAATGGCAACAGTTTGTAGCCTGCTTGACAAGTCCTAAAGCGGCTTGATAGGACCACAAGTGTCAGCAAAGAAGTCCGCTCGGCCTGATCCATCCACCTGGGGGACAAGCGACGACTATGTCCACTCGGACCTGTGACGCCGCTGTGGGGGAAGCGATCCGCGAGCGCATGATCCCGCCGAACTAGGGTTCCCCCGATTTCGTGGACAAGTCGATAAGGGTCACGCCATGACCACCAGACTGTCCATCGATGACCAACCCCACCAGATCACGGCGCCGGTTCACGGCGCAGCAGAAGGCGGAGGCCGTGGAGTTCTGCCTGCAGGAGGGCCTTTCCTGCAACACCGTCGCTCAGCGCCTTGGCCTTCCCTCCAGCAGCCTGGGTAGCGCCCCTCCGAGTGGTGTAACTCAGGAGGTCCTGTGACCCTCTCCGGAGGGTGAACAGGAGCAGTCAGGGGATGACTGCTTGGAAGCTGATTGCGCAGCTCCATTGATCCATTATGAACCCTGATCGCTGAATTGGCAACTCAGCGATCGATGTGTTCTGTGTAGATCGAGGTAGAAGCTGGTGCGCTTCAGCTGATGGTTGCAGCCGGCTGGGCGTTCGGATCTGCATCGGTGAGCTCCAAGGGCTCTTCTGGCTCTGGGATCTTGGCCATGGTGGCCTCAGAGAAGAAGCGGCGACGCTCCAGCTGCCATTCCTCCTGCTGCTCCAGCAGCTGGCTGCCCACCAGGCGCACGATCGCTGGATCATTGGGGAAGATGCCGACCACGTTGGTGCGGCGTTTGATCTCCTTGTTGAGGCGCTCGAGCGGGTTGGTGCTCCAGACCTTGCGCCAGTGCTCCTGGGGGAAGTGCAGGAAGGCCAGCACGTCGTCCCGGGCGGCTTCCATCACGGGCACGGCGCCGGGGAACTGCTTGCGCAGCATCTCGGTGACCCGCTGCCAGTGGGCGCGCACCTGATCTGGAGCCTGGATCACGAACACCGCTTTCATGGCAGCGGCCACCATGTCCTGGCCGGCCTTGGGCACATGGCTCAGCAGGTTGCGCAGGAAGTGCACCCGGCACCTCTGCCAGCTACTGCCCTGGAACATCCGCTTGATCGCTGCCGTCAGGCCCAGGTGGGCATCCGAGATCACCAGGCGGGTGCCGTCGAGGCCACGCTCCTTGAGTGAGCCCAGGAACTGACGCCAGAAGCCCTCCGCCTCGCTGTCGCCCACGGCAATGCCGAGAACTTCGCGGTAGCCGAGGGCATTGATGCCGATCGCCACCACCACCGCCCGCGACACCACCTGCATATTTCGGCCCAGGCGGCCGTGGAGGTAGGTGGCGTCGAGGTAGACGTAGGGAAAGCGGGCATGGTCAAGCGGCCGGCCCAGAAAGGCTTTCACCTGCTCATCGAGCCCCTGGCAGATGCGGCTCACCTCCGATTTGGAGATGCCGCTGGCCCCGCCCAGCGCCTCCACCAGGGCGTCGACCTTGCGGGTGGAGATCCCGCCGGTGTAGGCCTCCATCACCACGGCGTAGAGCGCCTTGTCCACCCGGCGGCGTGGCTCCAGCCAGCTGGGAAAGAAGCTGCCCTGCCGCAACCTGGGAATGGCCAGGCTGAGGTCGCCCACCTGGGTGGTGAGCAGCCGCTCCCGGTAGCCGTTGCGATGGGTGGAGCGCTGATCGGGGCAGCGCTCATGGAGTTGAGCGCCCGTGAGGGCAGAAACCTCGGCTTCCAGCAGGTCCTGGAAACCCCGGCGCACGATCTCTGGGATCAGGGCGCCAGCGGTGGTGCCCTCCATGAGCTGGCTCAGCTCTGAGGCGCCACTATGGGTGAGGGTCATGGTCTGTGTTCGGTTTGGTGGTAGTTCTCCGAACAGGGTCACAGACCGGCCCACCCATTGCCACAGCTGAAATCTGAGGGAGGTGAGCCGTCAGCCCCGGCTACGCCGGGGCTGATCCTCCTGAGTTACACCACTTGCTGGGACGCCGCTGCAGCCTGGCCCGCTGGGTGCGGCAAGCCCGCATTGATTGCGGCCAGCCGGGCTCGAAAGATCAGGGCCTGCTCACCAGCGAGGAGCGCGCCGAGCTCAACCGGCTCCGCAAAGAGAACCGCGAGCTGAGGAGGGAGAAGGATTTTTTCAGGCTGGCGGCAGCGCACTTTGCCAAGGAGCAGCTGCCGCCGAGAGGTTTCGCCTGATCGACCAGCTGGCCGCGTGTTACTCTGTCTCCTGGCTGTGCCGGCAGCTGGGGGTGGCCCGCAGCGGCTACAACACCTGGCGGCAGCGGCAGGAAGCGCCGGGAAAGCGGGCGGCCGAGAACGCCGTGATCACCGCTGAGATCGTGGCGGTGTTTGAGCAGCACCGCGGCTTCTACGGCTCCCCCCGGGTTCACCAGGAGCTCCGTTCATCAGGCCGGCAGATCGGCCGCCATCGAGTCGCTCGGCTCATGCGACGAGCGGAGCTGAGGGCCAGAACCCACAAGGCGTTCAGGCCCTGCGCCAAGGCCAGTCGCGGGGCCTGTGGGGTGGTGGCGAACCTGCTGCAGCAGGACTTCCAGCCCCCAGTGCCGAACCTCCGCTGGGCGGGTGACATCACTGACATCCGCACCAACGAGGGCTGGCGGTACCTGGCCATCTGGATCGATCTGTTCAGTCGTCGCGTCGTTGGCTGGACGCTGGATCACCGGATGGATGCCACCCTGGTGATCGAGGCGCTCAACCGGGCCCTCGGCCACCGACGGGTGGAGCCCGAGCAGCTTCTCCTCCATACGGACCAAGGCAGCCAGTACCGGGCGACTGACTACCGCCAGCTTCTGGAGAGCCACAAGATTGGCTGCAGCATGTCCACCAAGGGCTGCTGCTGGGACAACGCGGTGGTGGAAAGCTTTTTCTCCACCCTCACACTGGAACTCGACCTCGATGACAATCGAGAAGCCTTGATCTCAGCCCAGCAGCTGCAGCGCGATCTGGCCTTCTGGATCGAGGGCTATTACAACCGCGAGCGCCGCCATTCAACGATCGGTTACCTCAGCACGATCGACTGTGAGCAGGGGTTCATCATTTCTCCAACACTCACTCGCGTGAACCCTTGATCGGTGTCCACGAAATCGGCGGAACCCCAGGTCGCTTGTCCGCTTTGAGGCATTCCGGCGACGTTCTCTGTTGATGGTGGATGGAGCTCGGCCCAGTGCCCTGCCAATAGCCCGTACACCCAGTTTCTGAGCGTGGAGAATGGCGATCTCCTCCCTCTCTTCCAAGCACCAGAAGCGACCCGATAGCTGACCGAGATCGAGTAGTGGCAGACCGCCGGCGTTTCGGAACCATTGTGTGCCGTTGGGTTGTGGTACTCCGGCTCTATCTGCGGCACCACTGCTGGATCAGCCTGCAGCGATGGCAAGCCAGAACAGAACGCATTGCTGACGCAGCTCAACGGGTGGCCTACCCGGCGAACGCATCAAGCCGCGTTGAGCCCGCAGCTCCATCTGTCTTTGGGGTTGGCTCGTCATCGCTGGTCAACCCTAAACGGAAGGGGTGTTGGATCAATCCCTTGAATCCGGGCAGTTCACCTCCGCTGACTTCGTTGCCAGGCTGCAGGCTTAGGGGATCGGGATCAGCTGGTCCGGAAGGATGCGCTGCTACGACGATATCCGTAGGTGGAACGGCTGTGGCGCACGGTCAATACGAGGAGGTGTATGTACGTGCCGACAGCGATGGATGGGAGCCCGAGATCAGCCTGGCCCGGTTTCTATGGATGTATTGCCATGTAAGGCCCCACACCGTGCTGGGAGGCGCAGAATTCTCCATGAGAATTACTCTGAGATTGGATCATGTTTCTTCCGTATGGAGTTAATGATGACAGGGGCCAGAACTGTCTATAAAGGCACCCACCTCAGGGAGCGCTGCACTCCATCGCTCAATGGAGCTGGGGATAAGCACGCAGGAAATACTGAATCTGCCAGAGAAAAAGCAGGTAGAGGCAACTTGCAGTCCACCACAGAGCAGCAGCCTTTCGTAATCTGTGGCATAGAAAACGGTAGAGCCATGACAGGGCAGATGACAGGCCAAGTACGTAGGCTGGCAGCCAGAATATTGCTGTGAGATCTGGATGTTCTGCTGTTGACTGATTGAGAAGCAGCGACCAGATCAGCGGCAGAAGCAGAAAGACCTCCCAATAGGACTTTTCTGGAAAATATCGTTTTCTTGAGGCCAGAAAAGCAAAGCTCAGCACGGCAAATGTCCAGATCAGAAAGTGGTAGCTGTTCATATATGGTGGAAGCAGGCCTATGGCTTCCTCCGACTGGCGCCATAGAAAGGTGAAGGCGCTAAGTGGAGTTTGATAGTCTATATCTGCCTGACCTTGTTCCTTGAACAGATGGGTGAACCCGAGGCGATACCAGGGGTTTTGGCCGTGCAGCGCAAAGCCCAGAAATTTTTCGTAGACGAACACTCTCAGGTAATGAACGGCTCCGAGGAGGAGCGTTGCTGTGATCACCGGCCATCGAAGCCAGGGCTGCTCCTCCGCCGCGAGGCTCATGCCCTTCTTCCCAGGCCTCAGTCGTCGTCCTGAGGTGGTCAGTTTCACCACCATCAAGACGATGGCGAGTAAGATGCCGAAGCGGCCGCAGACTAGGGCGGAAAGCAGCAGGAAGGACGTGGACAGCCCATTCCAAAGGGGCCGATTCCCTCTCCCGATGGCGATTGCGCCAGAGACGATCAGCAGGAGGATCGAGAGGGATCCATCAAAGGTGTCCCAGGCCATGCTCCAGATCGGCTCACTGGTGAAGGCGATCGAGAACGCCGCGGCCCCCGCGACCCACGGGGTACCGCGAAATCTTCTCCCAGGCACCGAGTCAGCAACAAGACTGGCAGTAGAGCAAAAAGCGATCACCGCAAGCGAGAGGGCTATAACCAGGGCCGAGAGAACCGGTATCCAGCCGACGACCAACCAGTAACCGCGCTCGCCTGCCAGGGAATAGGCAAAATAGTGGGGGAGAGCATAAAGGGAGACGTGGGACTTGTATAGTAAAAGATTTTCTTGCGGCGGGCCTGTGTAGTCGTACTCGAAGTTCAGAAAGCCTCCCAGGTTCCAGAACCCATAATCAGTCCAGGCGCGGACTGAATTCAATAATCGATGATTGTGTCTTACATCCAGATGCCGGAACGAGGCATAATGCCCCGGCAAGGTCGCCAGGGTGAGCAGGGCTGTCGTCAGGCTGACGCCAACCAGCAGAAGCTCTTCCCGTTCGGCCCCGAACTTCCGAAGCCATCTATCTACGCAACTCGGACGATTGTGATCCGGCTTATCGGTCACTTGGCGAACCTCAGCTTGATTTTAATTAAAATGGTTAATAGAGTAACCGACCGTTCGTTTCCCTGTCATCGGAGTGGGGACGGGGCTGCGTTCAGGCTCCCCAGGCGTTTTTGCACCGTGACCGCCCTTTAGTCTGGGTGGCATGGCCAGCAACAACCCATCCTCCGACGGTCCAAGTGCCAACGGCTTCAGGGCCCTCGGGTCCAGTGCCAACGGTTCGAATGGTTTTCTCTCCGGCCTCAATGAAGCCCAGCGCCGGGCAGTGGATCATCACACTGGCCCCCTGCTGGTGGTGGCGGGTGCCGGAAGCGGCAAGACCCGGGCCCTCACCCATCGCATCGCCCATTTGATCGGTCACCACGGTGTGGATCCAGCCGAGCTGCTGGCGGTGACCTTTACCAACAAGGCGGCCCGGGGCATGAAGGAGCGGCTGGAGGTGCTGCTAGCCGAACGCCTGGCCCAGAGCCAGTTCTGCCAGCCCTGGAGCACTCTGCCGGCATTGCAGCAGCGCCAGCTGCGGGCCCGCGTCTACCAGGAGGTGATCAAGGATCTCTGGATCGGCACCTTCCACGCCCTTTTCTCCCGCCTGCTGCGTTTCGACGTCGACAAGTTCAGGGATCCCGAGGGTCTCATCTGGACGCGCCAGTTCTCTATCTATGACGAGGGGGACGCCCAATCCTTGGTTAAGGAGATCGTGACCAAGGAGATGCAGCTGGATCCCAAGCGCTTCGAACCGAAGAAGGTGCGCTGGGCGATCAGCAACGCCAAGAACCAGGGCTGGCTGCCGGAGCAGCTGGAGGCCCAGGCCCAGGGGATGCGGGACCGCAAGATCGCCGAGGCCTACCGCCTCTACCGCCGCGCCCTGGCTGCCAACAACTCCCTCGATTTCGACGATCTGCTGCTGCTACCCGTCCAGCTGCTGCGCCAGAACGAGCAGGTGCGCGCCTACTGGCACCGCCGTTTCCGCCACGTGCTGGTGGATGAATACCAGGATACCAACCGCACCCAGTACGAACTGATCAAGCTGCTGGTCACCGATGGTCAGGATCCCGAGACGTTCGAGAATTGGAGCGGCCGCTCGGTGTTCGTGGTGGGGGACGCCGATCAAAGCATCTACAGCTTCCGGGCGGCCGACTTCACCATCTTGATGGGCTTCCAGGACGACTTCGGCGATGGGGCCGGCGCCGACAGCACCGCCACCATGGTGAAGCTGGAGGAGAACTACCGCTCAACCGCCACCATCCTGGAGGCGGCCAACGCCCTGATCGCCAACAACCGAGAACGGATCGACAAGATCCTGCGGCCCACCCGCGGCGAGGGGGAACCGATCAGGCTCACCCGCTGCGACGACGAGATCGCCGAGGCCGAGGCGGTGGTGCATCGGATGCGCACGCTGGAGGCGGCCCACCCGGATTTGCGCTGGGGAGACATGGCGGTGCTCTATCGCACAAATGCCCAGTCGCGGGCGCTGGAGGAAGCGCTGGTGCGCTGGGGGATCCCCTACCTGGTGGTGGGGGGGCTGCGTTTCTACGACCGGCGGGAGATCAAGGACATCCTGGGCTACCTGCGACTGC
This sequence comes from Synechococcus sp. CBW1107, assembly GCF_015841355.1. Lineage (NCBI taxonomy): Bacteria > Bacillati > Cyanobacteriota > Cyanophyceae > Synechococcales > Synechococcaceae > Synechococcus > Synechococcus sp. CBW1107. Next base: position 1,220,167 of record NZ_CP064908.1, on the reverse strand, counting down.
TGGTGAATCCGGCCGACAATGTCAGCTTGCTGCGGGTGCTCAATGTGCCGCGGCGAGGCATCGGCAAGACCACCCTGGAACGGCTCACCGATGTCGCCAACCAGCTGGGGGTGCCCCTCTGGGAGGTGGTCAGCGATCAGGAGGCGGTACGTTCCCTGGCGGGCCGCTCCGCCCGGGGTCTGTTGCAATTCAGCGAACTGATTCACGATTTGCGGCGGCGAGTCCAGGACGCCTCGCCCTCTGAAATGGTGCAAAGGGTGATGGAGCAGAGCGGCTATGTGGCCGAACTGATCGCAGAGGCCGACGATGAGGCCGAAGAGCGCAGGCGCAACCTGCAGGAGTTGGTGAATGCGGCACTACAGTTCCAGGAGGAGAATGAGGAGGCAAGCCTGGAAGGGTTCCTGGCTTCAGCGGCCCTTTCTAGCGATGCCGATGACAAGGACACCGCCGCTGACCGTGTCATCCTGATGACTCTCCACGCAAGCAAGGGCCTGGAGTTTCCTGTGGTGTTCCTGGTGGGAATGGAGCAGGGTCTCTTCCCCAGTTACCGCTCCCTCGACGACCCCTCCTCCCTTGAGGAGGAGCGTCGGCTCTGTTACGTGGGGATGACCCGGGCCAAGGAGCGGCTATTCCTGACCCACGCCTGCGAGAGGCGTCTGTGGGGGGGCATGCGCGAGCCGGCGTTGCCCTCGGTGTTTCTCTCGGAACTGCCGGATGACCTGATCCAGGGGGACATCCCGCGTAGTGGTGGTGCGGCCCTGCGGCGGGACCAGCGGCTAGAAAGACTGACCCGAGTGGATCGTGAAGACAACCTCCAGGTGGCCTCTGGGGGATCCAGAGGCGATCCGGCTACTACCAAGCGGCGACGGGGCCATACCAGGGACTGGTCCGTGGGAGACCGGTTGCGGCACGACAGCTTCGGTGAAGGCATCGTGACCCATCGCTTCGGTTCGGGTGAGAAGATCTCGATCGCCGTAAAGTTTGAAGGGATGGGTCCGAAGATTCTCGATCCCCACCTGGCACCGATCGAAGGGCTGGAATGAAGGCCCGCCCTTCGATCGGTGCGGGCGGCCGGCAGGGTGTTTCAGATTTTCTCCGTATGCCATCCCTAAGCCTGAGAGGGATCTCCGGAGTAGGTCAGGCCATCCTGTTGTGCCTGGCCATCGCTCTGCTGTTCGTCACGGAGAACCTGCAGCCAAGCTCCGCCTGTGGATTGTTGTGGATGTTTTTGGTCCTAGTGGGGCATGCATCCTCACGACCCTGGTCCCTGGCTGTCCTGGGGATGCTGATGCTCAACGTGCGTCAAGTGGTGCTGGATGAGGGCACGATTCCCTCCTCCCATATGGATATGGTGTTGATCGTTGCGGCCTTTCTCTGTGGCTACGGCCAGAGGCGAGGCTGGTGGTTGCGCACGATGGGGGCAGTGGCCGTGGGGATTCTGATCGGTGTCATCGGCAACTTCCAGGTTGTGTTTGATTTTGTCCGTTTTGGGATCGAATATCACGCTCTGGCACTGACCAAAAACCAGACAGCCCTGCTGGCAGGTCTCGCGGTGCTCTGTGGTGGAACCAGCCTGGCGGCCAGTCGAAACTTGTGGACAAGGTTGCTGTTCACTGGTTCCCTGGGCGCCAGTCTGCTGTTGTTAAGAGCGGCCGATTCCAGGGCCGGAATTGCGATGCTGTTGGTGGCGCTCTTGCTGAGCGCTCTGCTGCTCTGGTGCCGCAGGCCGATGGAAGCGGTGAGAAGCAGTAACCCTCTTTTACGGCATAAAAAAATCATAATCGCTGGTGGCTTACTCCTTTTGGCGCTTGCCGTTGGGCTGTCGGTACTGATTATGTCTTCCCCTGATCCGATGCTGTCCGCTGGGCTTTATCAGATGTACGGGGAGGAGAACCTGGAGAATGACGCCAGCCGGATCAGGGTGTATTCCTGTTACCTGGGCCTTCCCTTTACTGGTAACAACCGCTTCATCTATGGAGTGGGATACGGCAGTGTCATGAGGGGGATGTGCCCGGCAGAGGCAGTAGGCAGAAGCCTCAGCCACGCCCATAATCTGATCTTGCAGATCTGGGCCGAGACTGGTCTGGTAGGAACCCTTTTCCTGCTACCGGCCATGAGCTGGATTCTGTGGCGTGTGATCAAGAACATGTCCAAGGCGGATCGATCGCCATCCCTTTTGCTGCTATTCAGCGGCAGCGCTATTGTATTCTATCTTTTCTTGTTCAACATGGTGGAGCTGGGTATGATAAAGGTGCCAGTATTAATGATATTGTTCGGTACTTTTCTTGCGGCTCCTTTCTGCTCCACGCTTCTGGTTCGGGAAGAGGCTTAGTCTGTGAAGTAGCGAATTTCCCCGTTTGTGCGCAGCAGCGTCGAGATGTGTTCGCGGCGCACGAACCTCTCCCCCGAAATTCGAATGCTATAAATGCGTGCCGGCCCATTGAGGGGAATTCTCTGCTCGAACGTGCAGGCTTGATAGCGATTCCTGCCCTCCTGATCCGGCGAGGTCAGCGTGACTCTGCCCGGGCCCAGCTCCGCCTTGCCAATGAGGGTTCCCCGTTCATCACGGATCTCAACTGGTGCCTCCGGCACAAATTGGGAGAAGCCTGCATTGCCCCGGCAGCTGAGCGTCTCTTCATCAACCGTGAAGGAAATTGGCCGTTCTCCCATCAGGTCGTAGTGGGTGACCGGGGTCTTGGCTCCGATGGTGAAGCGTAGGGCAAGTTCCCGTGGTGCCAACTGTTGCCTCCCTCCGCAACCGGAAAGCAATAGAAGGGTCGTCACTGACAGAAGCCATCGACACAGCACGGGAATCATCGCAGTGGTCATCGGGCGGAGAAGCTCCTGGCAGGAGCTCCGGACCTTCAGAGAGCGGAAGGGGCCAGCTCTTGGAATGGGATCCTCGCAGGACAGGAAGCTGCTTCAGCAGCGGCTGCAAGTGTGCAGGGGCTTTATGTAAAAATGATCATAGAACGATTGATCGGGGCTGGGTCACTTTCATCAGCAGGCCATCCACCCTCAACGGCTACCGCTCCATGGGGGGGTAGTGACGAATTTCAGCGCTCCATTGCTGGATGATTTCCATGGGCGTACGCCTGTGGAGTGACCAATGTGATCTGTACGTGTTGTACTCGATCAGATGCTGCAATGCCAATACCTTTTCCTTTTCCTGTGCACCACTTCTGCAGTGCATAGGCGATGAACTCAGGACCATTATTCATCGGTACAGCTGCTGCCAGTGGTGATACGTGGGTGCGGACACCTCCAAAGTTCTGAGGATCTCGGCAACAGTCTGGCCCTGATTGAGCAGCTCCTCGGCGGTGCGCAGCTTGCGGATGATCTGCTCGGGTGTGTGGCGTTTGCGTTTCATGGGGCTTCTCCTGGTCAGGTCTCGCGGGTAGGGAAGCTCTTCTAGGGGCTGGTTCAGTTTCTGGGATCCAAGTCAAAAAGCTGTGAGTTTAGGCGATTGTTACGATGAAACACTTCGAATCAACCCGGTTATTGGGTCGAGGTGATGGTCCCTGAATTGACCTTGTGATTGCCACAGTTGCCTTGCAGGATTTATGTCTTCACAGCAACGACTGGAGCACGGCTTCGACCTGTACTCCAGTTTCTTGCCAACTGAAACGTTGCGCCCTGATCGGTCCGACGTCCGACAGTTTTTTCTCTAGCCAGGTGGAGTGAATCAGCTCGTCCATGGCCGCGCAGATTGCTGCGACCGAGCGTGGATCCACCCGCAGGGCAGCCTCCCCCACCACCTCCGGCAGGGCCCCGGCCTCAGCGGCGATCACGGGGGCGCCGCAGGCCATCCCCTCCAGGGCCGGCAGCCCGAAACCCTCCCAGAGGCTGGCCATCACCAGTCCGCGGCAGCGGTTGAGCAAGTTCAGCCGCTCCTGGTCGCTCACCCAGTGGTGCCAGTCGCAGCGGCCGGCGATGCCCAGCTCGCTGGCCAGGCGCCGCAGGCGTGGCGTGTAGCGGGGATCCTGGGGGCCCACCAGGGCCAGACGGTGGTCGCGGTCGCGCAGCCCCGCGAAGGCCCGCAGCACCCGCTCCAGGTTCTTGTGGGGGTCGTGGCGGCCGAGCACCAGAAAAAACGGCTGCCGTTCCAGCCCCAGGGGCCGCAGCAGGCCCGGGCTGAATCCCAGCCGGATCGGCACCAGCCGTTTGGCGGGAACCCCCAGTCGCTGGTGCACCTCCCGGGCGGTGGCTTCGGAGTTGCAGAGCACCCGGACCGCCCTGTGCAGCACCAGGGGCACATAGGCCAGGTGGTACGCCAGCAGTGGGGTGAGCTGCGGATAGCGCAGGGGCAGCAGGTCATGGGCGAGCACCACGGAGCGCACCCCCCGCCCCAGGGGGGCTTCCGGCAGGGGCGAGAGCAGCAGCGGCGCCCCGCTGCGGCGGAGCAGTTTCGGGAGCTCCCGCTGGGTCCAGAGCAGCCGGCGCAGGTGGCCGGCGCGGCCGTGCTCGGGCGAGAGGTTGGCGGGGATGGCCAGGCTGCCGGGCCGGTCACCGCCGCAGGGATCCAGCAGCGGCACGAGGGCCGGATCCAGGGCCGCCGCCAGCTCCCTGGCCACCACACCGATGCCGGTGGGCCGGACGCCGAGATAACTGCCGTTGAACAGGGCCAGGGGGATCGCCGCAGTCATCGCCCTGGGGACTCCACCGCATCGTGGCTGGGGAAGGAAGCCATGGCTTCCACCATCGCCACCAGCGTCGCCCAGCTGCGTTTCGGCCGCCTCGGCAGCCGCAGCAGCGTCATGACCAGCAACCGCAGGCTGCGCAGGGCGAGTACCCAGCCGGGCCTGTGGCGGCGCAGGAAGCGCAGGTAGCTCAGCGTTGAGAGCCGCTGGCGCCGCTCGCTGGGGGTGTGGCTGCCCGCGCCGCGCTGGTGGGTCACCGCCAGCGCGGGCCACCACAGCACCGGGGCGCCAGTCGCCGACAGCCGCAGGCAGAGGTCCATGTCCTCGTAATAGAGGGGGAAGGCCGGATCGAAGCGGGCCGATGGGATGTGGGCGCTTGGCCGGATCACCAGGCTGCAGCCGCTCAGCCAGTCGAGCTGCACGGTGCCGCCGCCTTGGCCGGCAGCGACGGCCTCACCCACCCGGCGGCGACGGAAGTCGAGGCCGGGATCGATCCAGCCACCGCTGGGCTCGAGCTCGCCACTTCCGCTGCGCACGGCGGTGCCCAGCAGGGCTCGCGGCGGCAGCTGTGCCAGGGCCAGGCTCAGTCGTTCCAGTTCATCTCCGGCTGGCAGGGCGGTGTCGGGATTGAGCAGCCAGATCCAGCCCCCCCAGCCCTGGCGGGAAAGGTGCTCGAAGCCCCGGTTGCAGCCCGCCCCGAAGCCATCCCCTTCACGACCCGCCACCAGATCCAGCGGGAGGCCGCCGCCGCCGCTGAGGTCGCTGGCCCGCAGCGGTGCCGACTCCGGGCTGTTGTCCACCACCAGCCAGCGGAAGGGGTGCAGGCTCTGGCGGGCCAGATCGGCCCCCAGCTGCTGTAGGGCCTCGAGGCTGTGGTACGCCACGCTGAGCACCACGGGCACGGAACCGGGAGGAACGGCAGTGATGAGCGATCCGCAGCTGAGCGCAGCTTCGCAGGAGGGCTCCGGTCCGCCAAGCGGCCAGGCCCCCTGCGGGATCTGTCGCCTTCATGGCGATGAGGAGGCGCTGGCCCGCGACGAAATCCTTCGCCTCGGGCCCTGGCTGCTGCGCCATCACCCCCGGCCGGCCCCCCTGGCGGGCTGGTTGCTGCTGGATGCCCGCCGCCATCTCGGTGGCCCGATCGACTTCCAGCCGGACGAGGCCGTGGCCTTCGGTCCGATGCTGCAGCGCTGCAGCGCTCTGGTGCGCATCCTCACCGGCTGCGGGAGGGTGTACGCCATCGCCTTCGGGGAAGGGGCCCGACATCTGCATGTGCACCTGATTCCGCGCCATGGCGAGGACCCCGCCAGCGAAGCCTGGAGGGTGGCCGATCTCTACCGGTCCGTGGCCTCGGGCGAGCGGGCCGCAGCGCCGACTTGGCAGGTGGAGCAGCTGGTGCACCAGGCCCGGGAGCTCACGGCGGCCTGGCGATAGGCTCCGCATCAGCGGCCGGCACCAGCGGTGAACGAGGCGGACCTGCAGCAGGAGGCAGCGGCCCCCTGGACCTCCCTGGTGGCGGTGCCCGCCCGGCTCGAGTCGTCCCGTCTGCCCAACAAGGTGATGGCCGACATCGGCGGACAGCCGATGCTGCGGCGGGTTCTGGAGTGCTGCCGGAGTTCGCGGCGGGCTGCAGCGGTGGTGCTCTGCACCGACAGCGACCTGCTGCGCCGGGAAGCGGACGCCTGGGGCTTCCCCGTGCTGATGACGGCGGCCTCCTGCAGCTCCGGCAGCGACCGGCTCGCTTCCGTGGTGGACGCGCTCATGGCCCAGGCCGCCGTCGCCGTCGCCGGACCGGGCGCTGCCCCGTTGGATCCCGCCCGCACGGTCATCATCAACGTCCAGGGGGATCAGCCGTTCATCGATCCGGCCGTGATCGATGCCATGGCTGAGGCCTTTGCCAGCACCATGCCGGCCCCTTCCGTGCTCACCCCGGTGTACCGGATGGGGGCGGAGAAGGTGCACAACCCGAATGTGGTCAAGACGCTGCTGGCGGCGGACGGCCGCGCCCTCTACTTCTCCCGGTCGGCCCTGCCCCACGTGCGCGGCGTCGAGCCCGCCGACTGGTCCGAGCACGCGCCCTACTGGGGTCATGTGGGGATCTATGGCTACCGGGCCGATGTGCTGGCGCGCTGGAGTGGTCTGCCCGCCTCGCCGCTGGAGCAGATCGAAAAGCTCGAGCAGCTGCGGCTGATCGAGGCCGGCATCCCGGTGGGGACCTTCCCCGTGGAAGGCGATTTCCTCTCGGTGGACACCGCCGAGCAGCTGGAGCAGGCCCGCGCCATCGCGGCGGACGCCCCCGCCTGAGCGCTCAACCGGCGGAAGGGGTCAGGCCCGCCTGCACCAGATCGTGAAGCCGCAGCAGCCCCAGCATCGGCCCCCCCTCACCCAGCACCGGCAGCACACCGATCGGCTTGCGACGGTTGCGCTCCATCCGCTCCAGGGCCTCCACCGCCAGCAGGTCGGCCGCCACGGTGATCGGATCGACGGTCATCAGATCGGTGGCCCGCAGCTCACCCCATGTGGTGGGCGCATGCTGCTCCAGGGCCCGGCGCAGGTCGCCGTCAGTGATCAGCCCGGCCAGCAGGCAGTCGTTGTCGGCCCGGCGCACCCAGCAGGCCCCCACCCCACCGCCGGTGAGCCCGGCGATCACCTCGCTGAGGCTCGCGCACTCCTCGAGGGGATGGAGCCGGGCGGTGGGCACCATCAGATCCCCCACCGTGAGGGTGAGCTGCTTGCCCAGGGCTCCGGCGGGATGGTTCAGGGCGAAATCCGCCGGTGAGATCCCTCGTCGCTCCATCCACACCGCCGCCAGGGCATCGCCGATCGCCATCGCCACTGCGGTGCTGGCGGTGGGCGCCAGGTTGAGGGGGCACACTTCCCGGTCGACGGAGCCGTCCAGCACCACCTCACAGCCCCGGGCCAGGCTGGAGGCCACCCGGCCCACCAAGGCGATGCGGCCGGTGCCGCGGCGGCGCAGGTGGGGGAGGATCTCCAGGAGCTCCTGGGTCTCGCCGCTGTTGGAGAGCAGCAGAACCACATCCTCGGGGGCCACCACCCCGAGATCCCCGTGCAGAGCGTCGAGGGGGTTGAGGTAGAGGGCCATCAGCCCGATCGAGGAGAAGGTGGCGGCGATCTTGCGCGCCACGATGCCGCTCTTGCCCACCCCGGTGATCACCAGCTTGGCGCGCTGGTCGGCGCAGCGGTCGAGCAGCACCAGGGCCGCGTCCACCTGCCCGGCATCGAGACGCCCGGAGGCGGCGGCGATGGCGGCCGCTTCTTCCTGAAGACAGCGCGTCAGTGCCGACATCCCAGTGCCCCGCAACTGCTGGGACTGTATGGCTAGAGGCGGGCCAGGGCGGAGCGCACCTCCCGGTCGGCATCCTTGCGGCGCTCCTCCTGACGTTTGTCGTGCAGCTTGCGGCCCTTGGCCAGCCCCAGGGTGAGCTTGATCCAGGAGCCCTTGAGGTGCAGGTTCAGGGGCACCAGGGTGAGGCCCTTCTGGTCGAGAGCCACCCGCAGTTTGTCGATCTCGCGGCGGTGGGCCAGCAGCTTGCGGGTGCGCAGAGGCTCGTGGTTGAAATAGGCGCCCGCGTGGCTGTGGGGCGAGATGTGCACGTTGTGCAGCTGCAGTTCACCATGGCGGATCAGGGCGAAGCCGTCGCGCAGGTTGGCCTTGCCTGCCCGGATCGACTTCACTTCGGTGCCCACCAGCTCGATGCCGGTTTCCAGCGTTTCGAGGATCTCGTATTGATGACGTGCGAAGCGGTTGTCGGCCAGCAACCGGTTGGAGGCATCCCGTGCCGCCCTGGCCGCTTTCTTGCCCGCGCCTTTGGCCATCGACCTCCCCTCTGCTGAGCTGACCCTATCCACGGCCTGGCCTGCCTACTCTCGGGGCCATGGCGATTGTCTCCTCCGCAGCCGGATCCGGCGCCCAGCCGCCCCCACGGCTGCTGGATCCGCGCCAGCGGTCAACCGGTCCCAGCCAGGATCCGCTGACGGCCGAAGAGGAAGCCCCACTGCCCAACCGGGAGGACGGGCTGCGGCCGCGCCGCCTGAGTGATTACATCGGCCAGAGCGAGCTCAAGCAGGTGCTGGGCATCGCCGTGGAGGCCACGCGCCAGCGGGCCGAAGCCCTCGATCACGTGTTGCTCTACGGCCCCCCCGGCCTGGGCAAGACCACCATGGCCCTGGTGCTGGCCGAGGAACTGGGGGTGCGCTGCCGCATCACCAGCGCACCGGCCCTGGAGCGCCCGCGCGACATCATCGGTCTGCTGGTGAACCTGCGCCCGAACGAGGTGCTGTTCATCGATGAGATTCACCGGCTGAACCGTGTGGCCGAGGAACTGCTCTATCCGGCGATGGAGGACTTCCGCCTCGATCTCACCGTGGGCAGGGGCACCACGGCCCGCACCCGGGCGGTGCCGCTCGCCCCCTTCACCCTGGTGGGCGCCACCACGCGGGCCGGTGCCCTCAGTTCACCGCTGCGCGACCGCTTCGGGCTGATCCAGCGGCTGGAGTTCTACACCGTCGAGGACCTGCGGGCGATCGTCGAGCGGGCCGCCGGGCTGATCGGTCTGGTGCTGGAGGCCGAGGCGGCCATCGAGGTGGCCCGCCGCTGCCGCGGCACGCCCAGGATCGCCAACCGCCTGCTGCGGCGGGTGCGCGATGTGGCCAGTGTTCAGGGGGAAGCGCGCATCGGGCCGGCCCTGGTGGCCGAGGCCCTCAGCCTGCACCGGGTGGATGCCCGCGGCCTCGATGCCAGCGATCGCCGTCTTCTGGAGTTGCTGCTCAGTGGCTATGGCGGTGGTCCCGTCGGCCTCGACACCCTGGCCGCCGGTCTCGGCGAAGACCCGATCACCCTGGAAACCGTTGTGGAGCCGTTTCTGCTCCAGCTCGGCTTCCTGCAACGCACCCCCCGGGGGCGCGTGGCCACCGAGGCGGCTCGGCGCCATCTGGGCTGGCCGGAGGCCGCCTGATGGCTGGCTGGTGTCGGCAGCTCCTGCTCAGGACCGTGACAGGCCTGCGGGCCATGGGCAGGGCCCTGCTGGCGGCCGGCCTGGGGCTGGCTCTGCTGCTGCCGGCTCCAGGACCGCTCTGGGCCAGCCCCGCTGCACCGGCGCCGCCTGCAACGCCGCAGCGCTCCCAGCCGTTGCCGCAGTTGTTCGAGAAGGCCCTCGCGGCCAGCCGCGAGGGCCGCTTCGGTGATGCCCTGCCCCTCTGGGATCAGGTGCTCGAGCAGGCTCCCGACGATGCCGCCGCCTGGAGCAACCATGGCAATGTGCAGCTGGCTCTGGGGCGGGCCGAGCAGGCGATCGCGGATCAGGAGCGGGCGATGGCGCTCGATCCCCTCAACCCCGATCCCCACCTCAACCGCGGCACCGCCGAAGAGGCCCTGGGCCAGTGGGACCGGGCCGCCGCCGATTACCACTGGATTCTCGAGCGGGATCCTGACGAGGCGTCAGCTCTCTACAACCTCGGCAATGTGCAGGGTTCCCTTGGCCATTGGGATCAGGCCAGAGACTGCTTCGAGGCGGCGGCGGCGGCCCGGCCGGGCTTTGCCATGGCCCGCTCGAGCGCAGCCCTGGCCGCCTTTCAGCTCGGGGAGCCCGCCGAGGCGGAGCGGGACCTGCGCAAGCTGGTGCGCCGCTACCCCCTGTTCGCTGACGCACGGGCGGCCCTGACGGCTCTGCTCTGGCAACGGGGCGCCGTCGGTGAAGCGGAAAGCAACTGGGCGGCGGCCTCGGGACTGGATCCCCGCTACCGCCAGCCAGAATGGTTGCTGGAGATCCGACGCTGGCCCCCTGGCCCGGTTCAGGCTCTCGAGAATTTTCTCCAGTTGGTCCAGCGATGAGTTCTGCCGCCCCACCCCGATCCAGCGGTACAGCGGCGGATCTGTGGCAGAGGCTGGATCTGGCCAGGGCTCTGGAGCAGGCCACCCCCGAGCTGATCGGTCTGCGCCGCCACATCCATGCCCACCCCGAGCTGAGCGGTGCCGAACACCAGACGGCGGCCCTGGTGGCCGGTGAACTGCGGCTGCTCGGCTGGCAGGTGAGCGAAGGGGTCGGCCGCACCGGTGTGGTGGGCGAGCTGGGACCTGTGGAGGCGCCGCTGGTCGCCGTGCGGGTCGACATGGATGCTCTGCCGGTGGAGGAACGTACCGGCCTGGCCTTCGCCTCCAGCCAGCAGGGGTTGATGCATGCCTGCGGGCATGATCTCCACACCGCCGTGGGCCTGGGCGTGGCGCGGTTGCTCGCTCCCCTGGCCGGACAACTGAGCGCGAGGGTGCGGCTGCTGTTCCAACCGGCGGAGGAAACCGCCCAGGGGGCGGCCTGGATGCTGGCCGATGGGGCCATGGAGGGTGTGCAGGCCCTGTTCGGGCTGCATGTGTTCCCCAGCCTTGAGGTGGGAACGATCGGCGTGCGCAGCGGCAGCCTCACCGCCGCTGCCGGTGAGCTGGAGGTGGAGGTGCTGGGGGAAGGGGGCCATGGGGCACGGCCCCACCAGTCGACGGATGCGATCTGGATCGCGGCCCGGGTGGTCAGCGGCCTGCAGGAAGCGATCAGCCGCCGGCTGGATGCTCTGCACCCGGTGGTGGTGAGCTTCGGCCGGATCGAGGGGGGGAAGGCCTTCAACGTGATCGCCGATCACGTGCGCCTGCTGGGCACCGTCCGCTGCCTGGACACCACCGTGCACGCCGAGCTGCCGGCCTGGATCGAGGACACCGTCCACGCCATCTGCCGGGGATACGGGGGCGAGGCCCGCGTGCGTTATCGCTGCATTTCGCCGCCGGTGCACAACGACCCTGCTCTCACCGACATCGTCGAGGAAGCCGCCCAGGCCCTGCTGGGCCCCCAGCAGGTGCTGCGCCTGGATCAACCGTCTCTGGGGGCCGAGGACTTCGCCCAACTGCTCAGCGCCGCGCCGGGCTCGATGTTCCGGCTGGGGGTGGCGGGGGCCAGGGGCTGCGCAGCCCTGCACAACGGCGCCTTCAATCCCGATGAGGGGTCTCTGGCGGTGGGTGTCCAGGTGCTCACCCTCAGCCTGCTGCTCTGGATGGAGCGCCAGGCTTGAGCCGGTCCCGTCCAGCCCTGAGGATGGCGCTGGCCCTCTCGGCCCCGCTGCTGATCCTGCTGGCACTGGTGAGCATGGCCTCCCGCCGAGGCAACCAGCGGCTCGAGGCGGTGCCGGCCCTGCTGATCGGGACCGGGCTGCTGGTGAGCAGTGGGGTGAGCCGGGCCCGGCGGCGCCGGACCCTGCTGGAGGCGCTGCAGGAGGCGACACCGGCACAGGCCCCCGGCAGCGATCGTACGAACGGCGTGGGAGGGTGAAGTCACCCAACACCGAGTCCAGGTCATGGCCGATCCAGATTCCGCCAGCCCGGCTGGCCTGAACCCCGAGGAGATTCGCCAGGCCATCGTCTCGGGTGATCCATCCCGCGCCCTGCCGGCCCTGGTGGGGCTGCGCCGGCTGGAGGCGGAGCAGGCCGTGCCCCTGCTGCTCCTGGGCCTGGAGCAGGAGCCGTTCATCGTCCGCTCGATCAGCTGCGCGGGCCTTGGGGTGAAGCGCAGCGAGGCCGGCTGGGAGGCGCTGGCGGCGGCCCTCAGCGGCGATGAGGATGCCAACGTGCGCGCCGAGGCCGCCAACGCCCTGGCCAGTTACGGGGTGGAGAGGGCCTGGCCGCTGCTGCGCCGGTCGTTCACTGGCGACGACCAGTGGCTGGTGCGCTGCAGCATCCTCTCGGCCCTGGCGGAGCAGCCGGGGATCGAGCCCCAGGTGCTGCTGGAACTGGCCCAGATGGCCATCGCCGATGCCGATGGCAGCGTGCGGGTGGGCGGTGCCGAGATTCTCGGCCGGATCGTCCGGGAGTCCGGTGCCAGCGCGGACCTGGTCGAGATCGCCGAGTCGGCACGGCAGAGGCTGATCGGCCTGCAGCAGGACCCGGACCATCGGGTGGTGGCGGCGGCCCTCAATGGTCTTCAGAGCTGAGAGTCCGTTTCTGGCCAGGCTTGCTAGGTTTTGGTCGTCACTAGGGGTGCCTGGCCCGTGCGTGTTTCCATCCGGAAGACCGCCACTGGCCCCGGCTGAGATCACACCCTCCGAACCTGATCCGGGTCATGCCGGCGCAGGGAAGTGTCCCGAAAGCAACCGCGGTCCGATCGGTCCCGGTGGCGCCCGGATCCGGAGTTGTGCCCTCGCCTCCCAGCGGCCCCCGGTCCGAACGCCCCCTTTCTCGAGTCGATCATGCGCAGCGCCTGGATTGAGAAGCGACGCGGCGACGCCAACGTGTCGCAGATGCACTACGCCCGCCAGGGTTTGATCACCGAAGAGATGGCCTATGTGGCCAAGAAGGAGAATCTGCCCGAATCGCTGGTGATGGAGGAGGTGGCCCGGGGCCGCATGATCATCCCCGCCAACATCAACCACCCCAACCTGGAGCCGATGGCGATCGGCATCGCCAGCCGCTGCAAGGTGAACGCCAACATCGGCGCCTCCCCCAATGCCTCGGATCTGGAGGAAGAGGTGGCCAAGCTGCGTCTGGCTGTGAAGTACGGCGCCGACACGGTGATGGACCTCTCCACCGGCGGTGTCAACCTCGATGAGGTGCGCACGGCGATCATCAACGCCTCCACGGTGCCGATCGGCACCGTCCCTGTGTATCAGGCGCTCGAGAGCGTGTACGGCTCGATCGAGAAGCTCGACGAAGACGACTTCCTGCACATCATCGAGAAGCACTGCCAGCAGGGGGTCGACTACCAGACGATCCATGCCGGCCTGCTGATCGAGCACCTGCCGCTGGTGAAGGGACGCCTCACGGGCATCGTCAGCCGCGGCGGCGGAATCCTGGCCCAGTGGATGCTGCATCACCACCGCCAGAACCCGCTGTTCACGCGCTTCGACGACATCATCGAGATCTTCAAGCGCTACGACTGCAGCTTCTCCCTGGGCGATTCGCTGCGTCCGGGCTGTCAGCACGATGCGTCGGATGCCGCCCAGCTGGCCGAACTCAAGACCCTCGGCCAGCTCACCCGCCGCGCCTGGGAGCACGACATCCAGGTGATGGTGGAGGGTCCGGGCCACGTGCCAATGGACCAGATCGAGTTCAACGTGAAAAAGCAGATGGAGGAGTGCAGCGAGGCGCCCTTCTATGTGCTGGGCCCGCTTGTCACGGATATCGCCCCCGGCTACGACCACATCACCAGTGCCATCGGCGCGGCGCTGGCCGGCTGGCACGGCACAGCCATGCTCTGCTACGTGACACCGAAGGAGCACCTGGGGCTGCCCAACGCTGAAGATGTGCGTGAAGGCCTGATCGCCTACAAGATCGCGGCCCACGCCGCCGACATCGCCCGCCACCGCCCGGGTGCGCGTGACCGCGACGACGAACTCAGCCGCGCCCGCTACGCCTTCGACTGGAACAGGCAGTTCGAGCTCTCCCTTGATCCCGAACGCGCCCGCGAGTACCACGACGAAACCCTGCCCGCTGACATCTACAAACAGGCCGAATTCTGCTCGATGTGTGGCCCCAAGCATTGCCCGATGCAGACCAAGATCACCGATGAGGATCTGGCTGGCCTGGAGTCCATCTTGAGGGATAAGCTTATGGCTTGATCTTGGATCTAGTGCTCGAAAATTCTGTTATGGCTTGGGACTTTTTCTAAGATTAACCGGAAATGCGAATCGCGCCTGCAATAAAAAGCTAACCGTGATATAAGCGCCCATGGCAATCGCCTGAGATAACAGGGCCTTGCCGGTCATGGCATAGGCACTATAAAGTGCGCCCAAATTTACAAAATAACTGATGCCGATGATTAGGGCATAGTTTTTTGCTGTGCTCTTGGACCTGGGGGTCTTGAATGTATATGTTGAATGGATTGCGTAGCCTGAAATGCTACCAATTATATATCCACCCACATTGGAAACCAATAAATTGTTGCTAATCATTTGCAGTACAGCTATGGAAGCTGAACCTATGATTGTATTCAGCGAGCCACCCAGCAAGAAGCGTCTGATTTCGCCAAAGCCAAACCAAGGCATCATCAGCAGTCAGCTAGTTGAGGACGTTGTTGTTGCATTTGCCTTTCCTGGCTGACTGCAGTAAGTTTACCGTATGACTACCAAAAAGATCTCTCTGCGGTTGCTCGGTTCCCTTGAGAACTGATATTCGGTTCTAGCCAACTCTCTTTGCCATGAAACTACGCCCTGTCCCCACTGTTTTATTTGTTGTGCCTTGTTACAATGAGGAGGAGGTACTTGGTCAAACAGTCAATGCTCTGCTATCTGAGCTGGATCAACTCAATTTGAGTGATTTGGCGGCGCGGGACGGATCCGGCATTCTTCTTGTGGATGATGGCAGTATAGACGCCACTTGGAAGGGGATCCAGTTTTGGATAGATCAAGATCCACGGGTTAATGGGCTTCGGCTGTCACGTAACAAGGGGCATCAAGCTGCCCTATTGGCGGGCCTGTCAGTAGTGGTTGACTTGGCTGATGTATCCATCTCAATCGATGCCGATCTTCAGGATGATATCAGAACTTGCAGGGATATGTTGTTGCTTTATCGGCAGGGATTTGACATTGTCTATGGTGTTCGAGCTGATAGAAGCACTGATTCTGCAACGAAACGCTTCTTTGCAAATTTCTTTTATTCCTTTATGGTCTTCATGGGAGTTGAGATTATTCCCGGTCATGCTGATTTTAGGATGATGTCTTGCAGGGCTCTTGCTGAATTGCTTAGATATACGGAAAACTCGTTATTCCTCCGAGGACTGATTCCACAATTAGGCTATAAAACGGAACGTGTATACTATGATCGTAAAATCCGACAATCGGGTAGCTCCAAGTATCCCTTCCGTAAATCATTGTCACTTGCTGTTGATGGCATAATCTCCCTTAGTTACAAGCCTCTCAGGTATATTGCATATCTAGGAGTGATTATGTCGGCAGCCTCTTGCATTACTATTATTCTAATTATTGCTGACTATGTCCGGGGAGGAACTATTCAGGGCTGGCCTTCCTTGATGGTGGTTGTCACCACAATAGGTGGTGTCCAGTTGCTTGCTATCGGCTTAATCGGCGAATACCTTGGTCGCGTCTACAAGGAGGTAAAAAGGCGTCCTCGCTATCACGTACGTGATGCCGTTGGGGCTCTTTTGAAGTCAGGATAAGGAGTTGCCTGGCCTGCGTGCAATAGAGTGGTGCCCTCCGAGATGGAAGCCCTGTCTGGGATCCTAGGGTCTCCTGAAACAGGCATAACCATGCCGCCACAACTATTTTGAGGTGTTGAGGGCCGTTAAGCTGGCATGGAAAGGGGCAAGCCCTGATTTCTGCAACAGTTCATGGACGAACATTTTTACGAAAACAGTAGAATGGTGTTCTTTCATCAGTAGAATGGTGTGCATTCAACTGATGAATTCCATCTGCCCTTTGGCTGCAGGCTTGACCCAGAGAATTGCTCGGTGATGCTGTCGCCTCTGAAGCCGAGAGAGGAGCTAGAAGAAACTGACCCTCCGCAGTTCCGTGCCTCCATTGGCTCGCCAGCAAAGCCAGTGAGGGTGGCGTTTGGATCCCTTCGTCGTCGGGCCTCCTGAGAAAGGCACGCTGCCGGTATAAAGTTGAAGGTTGACCTTGCCGGCGACATGACTAGTTGATCGTCAAGAGGTAGCGCCCCTCCGAGTGGTGTAACTCAGGAGGTCCTGTGACCCTCTCCGGAGGGTGAACAGGAGCAGTCAGGGGATGACTGCTTGGAAGCTGATTGCGCAGCTCCATTGATCCATTATGAACCCTGATCGCTGAATTGGCAACTCAGCGATCGATGTGTTCTGTGTAGATCGAGGTAGAAGCTGGTGCGCTTCAGCTGATGGTTGCAGCCGGCTGGGCGTTCGGATCTGCATCGGTGAGCTCCAAGGGCTCTTCTGGCTCTGGGATCTTGGCCATGGTGGCCTCAGAGAAGAAGCGGCGACGCTCCAGCTGCCATTCCTCCTGCTGCTCCAGCAGCTGGCTGCCCACCAGGCGCACGATCGCTGGATCATTGGGGAAGATGCCGACCACGTTGGTGCGGCGTTTGATCTCCTTGTTGAGGCGCTCGAGCGGGTTGGTGCTCCAGACCTTGCGCCAGTGCTCCTGGGGGAAGTGCAGGAAGGCCAGCACGTCGTCCCGGGCGGCTTCCATCACGGGCACGGCGCCGGGGAACTGCTTGCGCAGCATCTCGGTGACCCGCTGCCAGTGGGCGCGCACCTGATCTGGAGCCTGGATCACGAACACCGCTTTCATGGCAGCGGCCACCATGTCCTGGCCGGCCTTGGGCACATGGCTCAGCAGGTTGCGCAGGAAGTGCACCCGGCACCTCTGCCAGCTACTGCCCTGGAACATCCGCTTGATCGCTGCCGTCAGGCCCAGGTGGGCATCCGAGATCACCAGGCGGGTGCCGTCGAGGCCACGCTCCTTGAGTGAGCCCAGGAACTGACGCCAGAAGCCCTCCGCCTCGCTGTCGCCCACGGCAATGCCGAGAACTTCGCGGTAGCCGAGGGCATTGATGCCGATCGCCACCACCACCGCCCGCGACACCACCTGCATATTTCGGCCCAGGCGGCCGTGGAGGTAGGTGGCGTCGAGGTAGACGTAGGGAAAGCGGGCATGGTCAAGCGGCCGGCCCAGAAAGGCTTTCACCTGCTCATCGAGCCCCTGGCAGATGCGGCTCACCTCCGATTTGGAGATGCCGCTGGCCCCGCCCAGCGCCTCCACCAGGGCGTCGACCTTGCGGGTGGAGATCCCGCCGGTGTAGGCCTCCATCACCACGGCGTAGAGCGCCTTGTCCACCCGGCGGCGTGGCTCCAGCCAGCTGGGAAAGAAGCTGCCCTGCCGCAACCTGGGAATGGCCAGGCTGAGGTCGCCCACCTGGGTGGTGAGCAGCCGCTCCCGGTAGCCGTTGCGATGGGTGGAGCGCTGATCGGGGCAGCGCTCATGGAGTTGAGCGCCCGTGAGGGCAGAAACCTCGGCTTCCAGCAGGTCCTGGAAACCCCGGCGCACGATCTCTGGGATCAGGGCGCCAGCGGTGGTGCCCTCCATGAGCTGGCTCAGCTCGGAGGCGCCACTATGGGTGAGGGTCATGGTCTGTGTTCGGTTTGGTGGTAGTTCTCCGAACAGGGTCACAGACCGGCCCACCCATTGCCACAGCTGAAATCTGAGGGAGGTGAGCCGTCAGCCCCGGCTACGCCGGGGCTGATCCTCCTGAGTTACACCACTTGCTGGGACGCCGCTTCGTCAAGACGCCGCTGGACAAAACCTGTGAGCTCAGAGTGCCCGCTTCTAGTTGTGTTTTCTCACCAGGTCATTCAGCGATCAGTAGTCGCTGGACGCACAGCTGAGGGCTGAGGCCACCGATAGTCATGTGGCACCTGTGGCCGTTATAGATCCCGAGATAGCGGGGTAGTCAGCGGTTGCGTTCCTGTCCGACGACAATCTGGTTGAGGGGTCGCGCCAAACAGGTTGACCGCTCCAGAGGGGCTGCGCTGAATCCGGTTGCCATGCGCAGGGCACCGGGCCATGCCTGCTCCCCTCACCGCTCAACAGATTGCGCTGTACATGACCAAACGACGAGGAGGCAGCCGCTGTCAGGCGACAGCGAAAACTGGTCCGGAGGCGACACGAAAACTGGTCCACCCCGTGGAGCGAGCCAGGCAGGACGACAAGGGCAGCGCAGGGGCGCCATCTCTGGAGCCGATGGTTCTGGAGACAGCTGTGCAGACCCCTCAGGACGTGGAGGCGATGCGACGGCTATCGGCAGCAGGTTGGGGCCGGAGGCGGATTGCTAAAGAACTGGGCTGTTCACCGGAGACGGTGCGCAAGTACCTGCGGCAGGGTGGCTGGCAGCCCTACGGGAAGCCCTGCCGCAACACGGTTCTCGATGGCCAACGGGAGTGGCTGCGGCAGCGGTTTATGGCCCACCGCGGCAATGCCGATGTGGTGCGGCAGGAGCTGGCCAGTGAGAAGGGAATCGAGGTGAGCCTGCGGACAGTGGAGCGTGCCGTGGAGCCGTGGCGGCGGGAGCTGCGCAACGCGGCCCTGGCGACGGTGCGGTTTGAGACCCCGCCGGGCCGGCAACTGCAGGCAGACTTTGGCCAGTGCCTGGTGAGCATTGGCGGCGAGCGGGTGCGGGTGCACCTGGCGGTGCTCACCCTGGGGTACTCGCGCCGGCTGCTGGTGCGGGCATTCCGCAGCGAGAAGCAGGACCACTGGCTCCAGGCCCTGGAGGAGGGTTTCCGCCACTGGGGCGGGGTACCGCAGGAGGTGCTGGTGGATAACGCCCGTGCGCTGGTGAGCCAGCACGATCCCGAGCGCAACATCCTGGTTTTTGCCGAGCGGCTGGAGGAGTTCGCCCGTTACTGGGGGTTCAAGCCCCGTGCCTGTCGGCCGTACCGGGCCAGAACCAAAGGCAAGGACGAGCGTGGGGTGGCGTACGTCAAGAGGAACGCCATCGCTGGGCGGGAGTTCAGCAGCTGGGCGGAGTTTGAGGCCCATCTGGTGCGCTGGACCCGCGAGGTGGCCGACCTGCGGGTGCACGGCACCACCGGCGAGGCGCCGCTGGACCGGTTTGTGCGGGCAGAAGCCCAGGCGTTGCAGCCGCTGGAGGCCAAGCCGTCGTTCCTGGCGGAGCGGGAGCTGGTGCGGATCGTGCACAGCGACTGCTGCGTGGAGGTGGAGGCGAACTGGTACTCGGCGCCGCAGGCGCTGATCCGTCAGCGGGTGAGCGTGCTGGTGCGCGATCAACAGGTACTGATCCGCCACGGCGGCCGGATCGTCGCTGAGCACAGGCGCCAGCGGCCCGGTAGCCGCAGCCGCCAGGTGATCGACGGCCATTGGGAGGGCCTGCTGCCGCAACGGCAGCAGCGCGAGGCGGAGCGATCGCTGCGGGATGGCAACGCAAGACGTGATCAGGAGCAGCGCCCGGTCCGCAGCTCTGAACTGGCCCGGCCTCTGGCGGTTTATGCCGAGCTGATCGGGGAGGTGGCGGCATGAGTCCCACCAACCCACGCAACCGATCCACAGCGGCGATACCACCGGTACCGACCGAGGAGCTGGAGGCAATGCTCACCCGCCTACGGCTCCCAGCAATCCGCGACCGCCTCGATGCGCTGCTGGAGGAAGCGGCAAGGCGGGAGATGAACCTGCGCGAGGCCCTGGCCTGGCTGTGCGCGGCCGAGGTGGCACGCAAAGACCAGCTGCGGATGGAGATGGCGCTGCGGCTGGCGCGCTTCCCCTATGTGCGCACGCTGGAAGCGTTCGATTTCGAGGCCCAGCCGTCGATCGACCCGGCCCAGATCCGTGAGTTGGCCACCTGCCGCTGGGTGGCCAACGGCGACACCCTGCTGCTGCTCGGGCCGCCGGGTGTGGGCAAGACCCACCTGGCGGTGGCGCTGGGCCGGGAGGCGGTGCGTCTCGGTCACAGCGTCCAGTACGTCGGTGCCATGGAGCTGATCAGCGCCCTGGCCAAGGCCCAGGCGCAGCACGCCCTGGAGGGCCGGCTGACG